>JBOFFX010000076.1:0-1465 GCA_051648825.1 Spirochaetia bacterium | reverse complement strand
TCTGGCTGGCAAAAAGATGCTGAGGGGTGGAGATCTAAAGACGGTAGTCGTGCTACGCTGACGTTCTTGTATCCGTCTGGGGATTCTGTTCGTCAAGCAATCGCTGCACAACTTGTTGATCAAACAAAGGCTTTGGGTATTGTCTCTACCTTTGAGGGTGTTGACTGGGACAGTGGCTATAAAAAGGCACAAAGCAATCCTTTAATCTGGGGCTGGGGAACGCACAGTCCTATGGAAGTATATACTATTTATCACTCGCAAAGTAAAACTGGCCTTGCTCGCTATTCGCCGTATAAAAATGAGGCCGCTGATACTGTAATGGATTTGGCTCTTGGGCAAAGTAATCTTGAGAAGTCTTTTCAGCTATGGCAATCGGCACAAGATATCTTTGCTCAGGATGTGCCATGGATTTGGCTTGTTAATATTGATCATTTATACTGGTGCAAAAAAGGCTTATATACGGGGGAGCAAAAGCTTCATCCGCACGGTCATGGCTGGTCTATTGTCAATAATGTTGACACATGGGCGTGGGATTAATGCGTTTTTTTACGATAGGCTATCAGAAGATGGGCAATCTGGTGTTGAGCCTGCCTCAGTGTCTGCGGTTTTTTACCATGCAACTGCTTCGCCTGAGTATTCTTTTGTTTGCCGTAAGCCTTGTAACCTTTATGTTGCTGTCGCTCTCGCCTGTAAATATTTTGCAAACAAATATTGGGCAAGCTGCCCTTGGCTCAATGAGTGATGAGCATATTGCTAAGCTTGAAAGCTGGTGGGGAATACATACGCCACCAATAAAACGCTATACTTCATGGCTTAAAGACTTTTTACACGGGGATGCAGGGACGTCTCTTTTATATAGGCGCAGTGTTATGAGTGTGATTGCACAAAAAACGGCAACGTCTGTGTGGCTTTTAGCCTGTGCATGGGTGCTATCGGGGGTGTTTGGTTTTGTCTTTGGCATTATAGCAGGCTCTCATAAGGGTACGGTGATTGATACTTTTATTAGTAAGGCTGCCCTTGTGCTAGCAGGCACTCCTGTGTTTTTTTTGGCACTGCTGTTAATTGTGGTCTTTGGCGTATGGCTTAAAATCTTTCCGCTTGGTTTGAGTGCTCCCATTGGTGTAGAAAGAGCGGCGGTGTCTTTTAAAGACCTTGTCTATCATGCTTTTTTGCCTGCCCTTACCTTGAGTTTAAGTGGTATGCCTGCCATTATTTTACATACACGTCAAAAAATGATTGAGGTTCTTGCAAGCGATTATGTTCTTTTTGCACGCTCACGAGGACTGTCTGAGTTTGCAATTACTATGCGCCATGGCGTTCGTAATGTTCTTTTGCCTGCCCTTACCTTGCAGTTTGCTTCAATTAGTGAAGTCTTTGGTGGCTCTGTGTTAGTTGAGCAAGTATTTTCATACCCTGGGCTTGGGCAAGCGGCTGTTCGTGCAGGCCTTGGAGGGGATGCTCCCCT
>JBOFFX010000075.1:0-53555 GCA_051648825.1 Spirochaetia bacterium | reverse complement strand
CCAGAGACAGAGGAAGAGTGGTCTTTCAAATCCATGACCTCCATAGTGTTTGTTATTAATAAAACAATGCAATTTATAAAAAATCGTGATAAATAATTTGATGGACACATTGGCCAACATTGGTGGACATAGTGGCTAGGTTTGATGGACATTGTGTCCAGTTCCTTTATATATAGGAAATAGAAAGGAAATAAAAAAAGAAATAGCTTTTGTTTTTTTAAGAAGAGGATTAGAATAGAGAAATGAAAAAATTTGCCATGCTGATGATGTTTTTGCCCACGCTGTTGTTTGCAAAAGACTGGAAGCAGAAAGTAGAAGAAACCTGCCAAGAAAATGGGTGGGAAGTTCTTTTTGAAGAGGAAGCCACATCTGGTGCCACTTTGGTGTATATTGTCATAAGTATGAAACATGAAGATGAAGCATTAAAATGGGTGGCACAATTAAAAAAAAAGATAGAGCCTATTTTTGAAAACAGCACTGAAATTTCTTTGTTGTTTAGCCTTCCAGGCGTGAAGGAGCTAGAAACAGGAGGGTGGGCATTTGTGGTTGGTTTTGCGGTTGCGTGATTAGCCAGACTAATCTTGTTTCTTTTCTTCTTTTTCTAGTCTATCTTTCAAAAGTGGATGCGTTTTGAGCAGGTAAATAGCTTGTGCATTCCATGACCGCTCTTCCTCATTGGCCACCTGTTGAATTAAGTCTGAAAGTTTTGTATCTAATCTAAAAGCCTTTTGTATTTCCATATTCCTATTATATAGATATCGTTAAGAAAAATAAAGAAATCAAATTAATTTCTTTTTAATATTGACATATATTTATTGTTGTAATATTATTGTGATTGCAAAGCGATAACGGCTGTGTGTAAATACTTGACCTATACGGATTAGGAAGAGTCGGGGACGGGGGTAAGGCTTAGGCCTTAGATTTTGACTGCCTTTTGTATGAGCAATCGGCGGTCTGGATGATTGTAGTTGTCTGTTTCCTTTTCGGTACGGTGGCCCATCAGGAATCTCACTTGGCTAGGATTCAGCTTGAGCAGCAATTGCGTGTTAAACGTATGCCTAAAACAATAGGGCGTACGGCCCTCTAGATTGACCCCTGCACGTGGAGCCGACAGCCGCAAGTGTTTGGCTATCGTTTCTGATATTATGCCCCTACTGCCGTCTAGTGTAAAAATCAAATCATCATCCTCACAGAATGTCGACAATGCGCGCCACTCTTGCAAAAGCGCATACGTGTTGGCCGATATGAGTGTGGCCCTGGAATAGCCTGTTTTTGTCGTCTCTCTCGCTTTTTTAGTGGTGGAGTCCATCGACTTGTCTATGATAAATCCAAAGCGGCCTTCTTGTTGCCACAGGTCTGACCACAGCAGTACGGATTGTTCGCCTGGTCGATGGCCTGTATCTCGCAGCACACAAAAGTAACACGCCCACATAAGGTCGCCCCAGATTTGCAAAAGCAATTCTCTGTCATCAGGGAAGAATAGTGTCATTTCTTCGGGTGTAAAAGGTTGACGTTCTTGCGTGTTGTTGTTAAATGGGTCGATGCGATCAATGGGGCTTTTTTCAAGAATGCCTTGCCTGATGGCTTCATTAAAAATTGTCTTGAGGCTATAGAGGATTTTATTCTTTGTATTGCCCGCCAGCCGAATTGTCAACAGGACATTTTCAATTGTCTGTGTGTTTATCTCACACATTGTCAAATCTCCGAGTGCGGGGATAAGGTAGTTGTCTAGGCGTGCCTGCTGCTGTCGCCAGTAGCTTGTCGTTCTGTTTCTGCCCTTGTCTTCTTGGACAAGACGATATTGACTTGTGGGTTGATAAAAGTTTTGTGTGAATTCAAAAAAACTAATGCTCTCTTTTGTTGATGACAAACTTTTCTTTGTCCAGGTTTGTGCGGCCTCTATGCGAGTTTGGCCTGTAGATTTCCACTTTCCTTTGATGAGGACTTCAAAAACAACACCTGACTTAAGGTTGCGCTTGCGATAGTGATAGCCATCTTTCGCTTGCATTTGTTAGTCCTTTTTTGATCAACATTTTATCAACATCAGGATCTTAAAAGCTCTAAATCGTTGTATTATAACGATTTATGATTGGTTCAATAGCCAACTGCGGGAATCGAACCCACTACCTGCAGATTACAAGTCAGCCGCTCTACCATGTGAGCTAAGTTGGCATATTTGCTTTTTACAGCAATGGGGAGAGTAGGATTCGAACCTACGAAGCCGACGGCAGCAGATTTACAGTCTGATCCCTTTGACCACTCGGGAATCTCCCCAAAAGGGCCTCGTGCTATATGCACGAGAAGTCAGCACAAAAATAACAGAAATCAGTTTTTGTGTCAAGTGATACAGGTGAAACTATGCCTGGCCACTGCGCGGATCAGATTTAAATTGATCCTTGAGCACATCATAGTCACGTTGTTTTTCATAAAAATTGAGCAAGTCTGCCAAATAATCGTTACCATCATGAATCCCTAGCAATTGTTGGTCTTTTTCACCAATGAGTGTAGCTGCAAACATAATATCAATCATGCCAGGGGGGTCAGAACGCGTATAAAAGTTGTCGGCCTGAATGATACGAATGACATAGTTTTCTTCATAATGTTTTTTGACCACCTGACCAACAGTAGGATAGCGTGCATAGGTGAGCTCAATGAGGTCTAGCATACCCTGGGGTGCTTTTTCTAGGGAAAACCCAATGTAGATGCCACGTTCAACTTCACGATAGACATACATGGTATTCAAGAGTTCATTGCCTTGAGTATCATGTATGACGCGTAAGAGTTCACGGCCTTTTATGTTGATACTGCGGTGATCTTGGATGAGTTTTTCTAGGTTATTCTTCACAGTAACACTCGCTGTCACAGCTGTCAAATAGCCATCAAATTCATTGTTAACTGGCAAGGTGCGACCTTTGCCAAATGCATAGATATCTGCTGCAATCGAAATACGTCTTTTGGCAATACCATAGCGTGCATTGTCTGCATCAGAATAGATACGAACATGCTCTGGTTGCCACTGTGTTTTGTTAGTGGCAAAGAGGGGGAGAGAACATACTGTTGCAAGAAGGATCAATCTTTTCATCAACGCTTATATCGGCAAATCTTTTGAGATTTTAAAGTTTCTTCATCAAGAAGTTTGCAATAATTTGCATATCGATCGTAGAGAATCTGGCCTTTTTCTACAGCATTACGGATTCCACACGCGCGCTCATCCACATGTTGGCATCGCTGAAATTCACAACCATCCATATACTGTTGAAATTCAGGATAATAAGAATCTAGTGGGCCTTGTAGCGCAGGACTCAAATCACGCACCCCAGGTGTGTCTACCCAGCTACCACCTTCTGTGCGTGGCAATACAATAGCATAATTAGTGGTATGATTTCCTTTGTTGAACTTGCGATTCACATCACCGGTTTTTTGGCGTTCTTGATCTAGTAAAGCATTGATGAGGGTGGATTTTCCTACGCCACTAGCCCCGACCAAGCCGACGACTCTGCCTATGGTTTGATCTTTGATTGCCTGAATAGAGGCTGGATCATTTTGGTTCACACAGCTAATGTGATAGCCAATATCTTGGTAGTACTGGAGGGGGTGTGGTTGTGCTTTTTCCAGTAAATCTGTTTTGGTCAGGACAATTGATGGGGCAATATTTCCTGCATGAGCACTGATCAACAGGCGGTCTAAAAACCGCAAATGTAAGGGTGGAGAGTCCACAGCTACCACACATAGCAACGCATCCAAGTTGGTCGCAATAGCCTGGGGGCGACATTGTTTCCAGTTGAATCTTGCAAAAATATTTTTACGATCCAATCTAGCAATAATCTGATTGTTCTGATCCAACTCGACCCAGTCGCCACTGGTCAACACATTATATTCATCCTTGATACCCTTGAGGTGTTTGCCCTTGATACGGGATTCGATAATAGCGGTAGAAGTTTGTATGGTGAACAAGTTGTTGATTCCATACAGGATTTGTCCTTTTGACATCAACGCTCCCAGGCCTTGAGGCAGTTTTCGATGACCATGGCGACTGTCAGTGGTCCTACTCCACCAGGTACAGGTGTCATTGCAGCTACGTGATCCATCGCATCAGGGCACACATCACCCACTAGGCGTGTTTTCCCCGGATCATCTGGATCTTGAATACGGGTAATACCTACATCAATGACCACACAGTGTGGTGCAATCCAGTCTTTCTGCACAAACCCTGGTTGCCCCATTGCTGCAATGAGGATGTCGGCCTGTTTGCAATAGTGGGGAAGATTGGGAGTTTGCGAGTGGCACAGAGTGACGGTGGAGCCAATCTTTTTCTGAGAGAGGAGGAGGTGCAGAGGTAGGCCCACAATACGACTTCGCCCCAAAATGACAACATGTTTTTTTAGTAGTGGAATATTGTAAAATTCAAATAGATATAGGATTCCTGCCGGGGTACAGGGAATAAAGGCCTCTGGATGACCAAGGGCCAGTTTGCCCAAATTTTGAGGATGAAAACCGTCAATGTCTTTGTGTTTATCGATAGTAGAGACAATCTTTTCGATGTCGATATGGGCAGGCAAAGGAAGCTGGCAGATGATCGCCCGCACCTGTGGGTCTGCATTGAGCGCATCAATGAGTCCACACAGTGTAGCCTGTGTGATATCTGGATCAAGGCGGTGTATGTGGCAGTGGATGCCCAGGTTTTCGCAGGCCCTTTTTTTTGCTAAGACATAGGGAGACTGCTCCAGAGACGTGGCGATGAGGATGATATCCAAGCGCAAGGCGATCCCCTGACTCATTTTTTTTGCAATTCTTTCTTGCTGTGTCTGATAAAGTTTTTTAAGGGCAATTTTTCCAGATAAAACTTGCATATTCTACCATTTTAGAGGTTTTTTTGTACTTGAGCAAGGGTGGTGAGATCGGTATACGAGGTATTTTAATTATTGACAGCTGATCATCTCATAGAGTATAGTGAAGGCTGGTAAATTTTCACAGATTATTAATAGAGAGGGAAACAGCATGTCAACATTCATGGTATTTATGTTGTTTCTTACTGGCTTGGTTTTAGGTTGGGTTATTAAGTGGGTTTATGGCCGTTATCAGTTAACAAGTTTGGAACGTATGGCAGAGGGGTTAAGAGCCAATGCTGTGCGAGATGCAGAGACGTTAAAAAAAGAAATTCTTTTGGAGGCCCGTGAGCAAAGAGAGAATGAGCGACGTCAGCAGGAACGCGAATTGCGTGAGCGCTGGAATGAGCTCAAAAGGTCTGAAGGTCGTTTGATAACCAAAGAAGATAATCTAGATAAAAAAATACTCGGACTGGAAACCAGGGCGAGTGTTCTAGCAAACAGTGAGAAAGAAGTCGAAGAGCAAGGCCTATTATTGGCTGAAAAAATGAAACATTTGCATAGCGAGCTTGAGCGTGTTGCTGGGCTAACTGTAGATCAAGCAAAACAATTTTTGATTGATCAGATGAGGGATGAGGCGCAAAGGGATGCACGCGTCATTAGTGAAAAAATTGAGCAAGAGGCCAGAGAGTCGGCCAACAAACGTGCCAGAGAGATTTTGGTACAGTCGATTCAGCGCCTGACCGCAGAGACCAACTCTGATGTGACAATGACAAGCGTGTCTTTGCCAAACGAAGAAATGAAGGGCCGTATTATTGGGCGTGAGGGACGTAATATTCGTACCCTAGAGACACTAACGGGTGTGGATGTTGTGATTGATGACACCCCAGAGGCGGTAGTGATCTCTTGTTTTGATCCTGTGCGCAAGGCGATAGCCAAAGAGACACTAGAGCGACTGATGGCTGATGGTCGTATTCACCCTACCCGTATCGAAGAGATGGTGCAAAAAGTCACCAAAGAATTTGAGAAGCGTATTTATGAAGAGGGCGAAAAAGCTGTTTTTGCTTTGGGATTGCCTAATATCAGACCCGAGGGAATTCGTGCACTGGGACGGTTGCGCTATCGTACCAGTTATGGGCAAAATGTTTTGGCACACAGCATAGAGGTTGCCCACTTGGCTGGCAGCATTGCTGCAGAAATTGGGGCCAATCGCGAGATAGCCAAACGCGCGGGACTCTTTCATGATGTGGGCAAGGCGATTGAGGCAGATGGTGATGCCAACCATGCTGAGATTGGTGCAGAGTTATGCAAAAGTATTGGCGAGAGTGTTCCGGTTGTGCATGCTGTGTTGGCGCATCACAATGATATTGAACCAGAGACTGTGGAGGCAGTGATTATCCAGATTGCTGATGCAATCTCTGCAGCACGTCCTGGTGCACGCCGCGAAACCTTGGATAGCTACATCAAGAGACTAGAGAGTATTGAGAAAATCGCAACCAGCTTTGATGGGGTAGAGCGCGCTTTCGCCATGCAGGCAGGGCGTGATTTGCGCATTATTGTGAATAATACAACCATCAACGAAGAGCAGATGAAAACGATGGGCAAAGATATTGCACAAAGGATTGAGAGTGAAGTGCAGTATCCTGGCCGTATCCGTGTCACACTGGTGCGTGAAACACGTGTTGTGGAGTATGCAAGATAGGTGATGGATGTGAAGAAGTTTTAATTTTGTGATTAAAAAAGGTGCCAACTGGCACCTTTTTTAATGGTATAAAAACTTGGGCGGAAGGATTCGAACCTCCGAAATGACGGGATCAAAACCCGTTGGCTTACCACTTGCCGACGCCCAAAATTGTTCTATATGGGTGGGTTGAAAACAATTCATCCATATAGACTTTGCTATTCTAGGATCAATTTTCATTTTTGACAAGTAGTCAAAGTCTTTTTTTTAGAGCTCAATAACTAGCGAAAAATACGGTAAATTACCCCAGCGTGATCGTCTGAGATAAATATAGAACCTGCCGCATCTTGGATGATGTCTACAGGACGGCCCCAGGCTTTGCCCGTTTTATGATTCATCCAGCCTGTGGCAAAGATTTCATACTTTTTGCCCAAAGTTGGCAAGCCGTTATCTTCAAACGAAAACATACTAATTTGGTATCCTACTGGAGTTTTTGAGGCCCAAGAACCATGCTCTGCAATTAAAAGAGCTTTGTTGTGTAGCTGAGGAAACATACTGCCACGATAGAATGAAATTCCCAGTGGGGCTACATGTGCAGGCAAAAAGAGGGTAGGATCTATGGCCTTGGCTACTCTGGGGTTTTCGCTGATGCGCGTGCCACCATGTGTGTAGGGAAATCCAAAAAAGTCACCAGGATATTTGACTTCGTTAATTTCTTCTGCAGGCAGATTGTCACCCATGCGATCTGGGCCATTATCAGAAAACCATAGGCGCTTTGTGACTGGGTGCAGGTCAAACCCCACACTATTGCGCAAGCCCACTGCATAGTTTTCTTGACGCTTGGTTTTCATGTCTATACGGATAATTTTACCAAACTGGTCACCAGGGCTTTCAGTGACATCTCCAGGTCGGCCAATGCTGATAAACATTTCCTCTCCAAAAATACGTATATATTTTCCTGTGTGATAACGTTCTCCATGATCTGGTAGGTTACGAACAAACACTTCTTTCTCTATGAGTTCTCCATTTGTTATTTTAGAAAGAATATTTTTGACAACAAAAACCTGATCTCGATTGGTAAAATACAAATCATTTCCCTGATGGGTGATGCCAAAGCTGAGGCCCAAACCAGAGATAATTGTTTTGGTTTTTTTTTGTGGAGAAACATGAAAAATGGATCCATTTTTTGTGCTGACAAATAAATGGCCCTTGATCATTGTCATAGCACGGGCCATGGGGACGGCGGCATATACTTCAATTTGATATCCAGGCAATAGAGTTAGGCTTTGCAGGGGGAGGTTGGTATTGGCCCATAGGCGAGAAAAGAGTGAGCAGAATATGATAAAAAGAAGCAGAGAACGTTTGCGTAGAAAAAACATAAGAATTACACTCCGATTATTTGATGAAATAGAAGATACGCTGTCTTGATTAAAAAACACTAGCCAGGCTATCATCTTGATTATATTTTATTCAATGAGATCCTCAGCGTCAAGGAAATTGGAACAGACAAAGTGAGTATTATAAATTAATGAAACATAGCATACTCAGTGGCAACCCAGATCTGGGCGAAGATCAAGAGAAAGAAACCCCTTTGCGACCACAAAAACTTTCAGAATTTCAGGGTCAAGCAGCAATTAAGGATAACTTGGCTGTATTTATTGAAGCAGCCAAAGCACGTAATGAACCACTAGATCATCTTTTTATTTCTGGGCCGCCTGGCCTAGGCAAGACTACGTTGGCATCGATTGTGGCACATGAGATGGGGGGAGACTTAGTGATGACGAGTGCCCCAGCTCTGGACAAACCCAAAGATTTGGCAGGACTATTGACAACGCTCAAAGATCATAGTTTGTTTTTTATAGATGAGATTCATCGTCTGCGACCTGCGATTGAAGAGATGCTCTATATTGCAATGGAGGATTATGAGTTAGATTTTGTCATTGGCCAAGGCGTAGGGGCAAGGACCGTGCGTATACCTGTGCCACCCTTTACGTTGGTGGGAGCTACGACAAAACCTGGGCGCGTTTCAAGTCCTTTGCATACACGTTTTGGGATAGTGTTGCGTATTGATTTTTATCCTGTGGATGAGCTAAGAGAAATTATCATGCGATCCAGTGAGATTTTAAATATTCCTATTGATAATGAGGCTTGCGCATTATTGGCCTCTTGTGCACGCGGCACCCCACGTGTGGCCAATCGCCTATTGCGCCGACTGCGAGATTTTTGCCAAGTCGATGGGCGTAGCATCATAGACAAAGTGTTGACTCAGGCGTCTTTTGAGCGGCTCAAAATTGATCCGATGGGGCTAGAGCATCAAGACCGAGAAATTTTGCGTGCAATTATTGAGAAATATCAGGGCGGGCCCGTAGGGGTGGAGACACTAGCTATGGCTGTGGGGGAAAGTGCGGATAGCTTGGAGGATTTTTATGAGCCATATCTGGTGCAGGGTGGGTTTTTACAGCGTACAGCACGGGGTCGTATGGCTACAATCAAGGCCTATGAGCACCTGGGTATCAGCATGAAGGGAATAGAGAATAGTTTGTTTTGATCCAGTTTCATTGTTGAATAGGTTGACAAATACGATGAGCAAAGATATCCTTTTGATATGAAGCAGTTTTACCTTTTGCTTATTGTTGGTTTGTTGCTTTCAGGGCTTGTTTTGGTTGGCCCTCGCCTAAGGTCTCGGCATCATCTTTTGGATGAGATTTTAGACTTCTTTAGTGGGCCTCGTGCCTTAATTTTACTGAGTTTTTTTGACTTGAGTGTGGGGTTTTCCAACTTGGTCTGGGTCGATGATGGGATCCCGGTTTTTCAGCATTTATTCCCAGCATTGACGCTTGTGATGGTTGGCACACTTTTTGGGTATTTATATTTTTTAGAAATTTTTCCTGCATTTTTTGTGGGGCGCAAATTTTTTTTGTTGCAGGGGATGCAGTATTTATCTCAAAAATCTTTTAGACTAGGGCTTGTGTGTTGTGCAATGGCATTTGTACATTTTTTTGCCGAGTCAATTGTGTTTTTTTAGGGCAGGCATTGAGTGTTAGACTATTTTGAGTGGATCCAACCACTATTTATGAAACGGGCTCTCATTGCCTTGTTGCTTGCAGCACCACTTTTTGGGCTATTGGGCAGTACCATCGTGGCCAATCGTATGGCATTTTTTTCTGATGCACTGGCACACGGGGCCTTTGCGGGGATTGCGCTGGGCATGCTCTTTGGGCTTTCTATTTCTCGCGGGCTTGCGACATTATTGTTTTCTGTTTTTTTTGCACTTTCTATTACTTTTATACGATTTCGCAGTCGTGCTAGCAGCGATACAGTGATTGGGGTTTTTGCATCCATGTCCTCAGCTATTGGGTTGATTATTCTTTCTCGTTTTGGAAATTTTTCTCGTTATTCACATGCATTGACAGGGGATATATTGACAATTTCTGTAAGCAACTTATGGTCGTTGGCGAGTGTTTTTGTGGTCGTGGTTTTGCTATGGGGAACACAGGTAAACCATAATTTTTTGTGCCAAGTAGATGAGGGGTTGGCGCGATCCTATGGTATCAAACCCTTGAGGCCTGCATTGGTTTTTTCACTAGCATTGGCCTGTGTGGTTTCTGTGGCTATCAGTTGGGTGGGGGTTTTGTTGATCAATGCATTGCTTGTTTTGCCAGCAGCAGCCAGTCGCATTGTTGCACCAAATCTGCGCAGTTATCACTGGATTGCAGTTTGTATTGCAGTTTTTAGCGGGGTGGCGGGGCTCATTAGTTCCTACTATTTGAACCTGAATACCAGTGCGACTATCGTTGTTTTTTGTGGTTTAATTTATTTATTGGCTGTGGCCTACAACTTGTTGGGGCATTATTTAAAAAAGAGGTTCCTAGTCAGATAGTGTTAGGATATGGATTGTAAAAATTAGGAGAGTATATGAACCAAAAAGATTATAAGTTGACAACATTGCCATTGGTGATGATGGTGTTTAGCACGGTCTATGGTTTTGCCAATGTGCCACGGGCTTATTTGATGATGGGATATGGGGCAATTTTTTGGTACATATTGGCGGCATTGGTGTATTTTTTGCCATATGCGGTGATGATGGTGGAATTTGGTTCTGCTTTTAGCCGGGAAAAAGGTGGGATTTATTCGTGGATGAATAAATCGATGGGTGAGCGTTATGCATTTATTGTAGTATTTATGTGGTATGCATCATATATTGCCTGGTTTGTTTCTACCTCAACAATTTTATGGGTCCCTGTGGCAAGGGTTTTAAATCTTTTTAATTTTGGAGGGGGGCTGACTCCTTTGATCGATGCACTGAATCAAAATAGCTATGTGATTGGGATTTGTGCTATTATTTTTGTAATGAAGGTTTCGTTCTTTGTGGGACGTGGGTTTAAATCTGTGGGGCGTGTAGCCAGTATTGGTGGGATGTGTGTAGTTTTTTTGAACCTCCTACTGATTGTTTGTGGATTTTGGGTTTTGTTTTTGAATAAATTTAACTTTGCAGAACCTATCACGAGTATGAGTAATTTTGTAGTGA
Organism: Spirochaetia bacterium; assembly: GCA_051648825.1. GTDB lineage: Bacteria > Spirochaetota > Spirochaetia > WRBN01 > WRBN01 > JAHHUI01. The sequence goes on along the minus strand of JBOFFX010000075.1, from coordinate 42,520 downwards.
ACCCGCACAAGGCTTCTAGTCCATTTTCACTTTTGGCATTTATTACATTTGCAATTTTTGCTTATGGAGGGCTAGAGGTAGTTTCTGGGATTGTGGATAAGGTAGAGAAACCAGAAAAAACTTTTCCCCGCGGGTTGATTCTTTCTGCACTCATTATTGCGCTGGGATATTCAGTTATGATTTTTGTTGTGGGAATGTTTACCAATTGGCTTGGTGTCATGGATCAGGGTGGGGTAAATCTGGGCAATGCCCTGTATGTGGTCATGGAAGAATTAGGGGCACAGTTGGGCATGGCATTGGGCATGCGGCAGGCTGGGGCATTAATGATGTCGCGCATTTTTTCTGGGGTAGTGGCAATGTCGATGTTGCTGACATACATTGGCGCATTTTTTGCATACTTCTACTCTCCGTTAAAGCAGTTAATCGAGGGGACGCCCGAGCGTATATGGCCCAAATTTTTATTGCGCAAAAAGAATGAGATGCCTGTGGGTGCTATTTATTTGCAGGGTTCAGTAGTAGTTGCAATGCTGGCCATTAACACATTTGGCGGAAGTGGTGCAACAGAGCTTATGAATCGTTTGGTGATGATGACCAATGTGGCCATGACTTTGCCGTATTTGTTTATAGGCCTTGCATACTTGCAATTTCGTCGCAACAATAGCCTTGTGAAGGGTTTTTTGATGGTAAAGAATAATAATTTAGCAATTATTATTAGTGTTTTCTTGATTCTTTTTGTGGGATTTGCGAATTTGTTTACAATTTTGCAACCTATGATTCAGGCGAAAGGTGCTGGAAATATGATGAATGGAGTCGCTGATACGGTGATGTTGGGGATGGGTCCCATTTTATTTTGTTTTGTCGCATATTGGTTATATAGTCGGAGTTTGAAAAAATCATAACAGAGAAAATGGTTGTGCTTATTGACAAAAGGGTTGCTACTGAGATAGGATAGACGGCATCGTAGTAAGATATGCCTTTGTAGCTCAGTTGGCAGAGCGCAACCATGGTAAGGTTGAGGTCGCCGGTTCGATCCCGGCCGAAGGCTCGGTTTACATTTCTGTATTCGGCGGAAAGATTTTTAAATTTGACCGTCTGCTTATAAAATAGCGTAGGGGTAGAGCGAATGGGTAAGGCAAAGAAGGGCGCAGTTGAGTTGATTGCTATGCAGTGCGCAGACTGTAAGAGAAAAAATTACAGTACACAAAAAAATCGCAGAAACATGCAGGGTAAACTTGAGTTGAGTAAGTTTTGTGGGTTTTGTCGCAAGCATACTGATCACAAGGAAGCGAAGATTAAGTAAATTTTTAGGCCAGTCGCCTAATGGTTGGGCAACGGTCTCCAAAACCGTCTTATGTGGGTTCGATTCCTACCTGGCCTGTGTGATATTGAGCGGGGGGTTGGTTAATGTCAATTTCAATGATAGTTCTCTCTATAATAGGGATTATTTTTTTGATGACGCTGTTGTATTATCGCAAAAACATCTGGGCATTTGTGGGTACGGCGCGGCAAGAGATGAGGCGCGTAGTATGGCCGACTCCTGAGCGGGCTTTTCGTCAAATGAAGGTCATCATTATTTCTTTGATAATTTTTGCGTGTTTTTTTGGATTGGTTGACTATGTGATGTATCGACTGGTCAATTTTGTTTTTTAGTCATCTTTTGGGGAGTTAGGTAATGGCACGAGGTTGGTATGTCTTGTCCGTGTATTCTGGGCATGAAGGTAAGATAGAGAAGTTCTTGCGTACAATGATGGATCGATCGGAAGTGAGTGGCCTATTGGATGTGTGTGTCCCAATGGAGGAAGTCGTTGAGGTTGTTAATGGCAAGCGGCGCACGGTAAATAAGAAATTTTTGCCTGGCTATGTGCTTTTGGATATGGATTTGCCCGAAAATGGTTGGCAGGAATGTTGTCTTAAGATTAAGCATATACAGGGTGTTTTGGGTTTTGTGGGCCAATCTGAGGGTGGGGCGAAGCCCAATCCTATTAGTCAGGACGAGGCGCGTACGATTCTGCAAAAATCTGGAGACATTAAGGTTGAGAAAGCGGTACGATTGCGACAAGATTATCGACTGGGAGAGAAGGTGCGTATTATTGATGGGCCCTTTGATGGTTTTACTGGAGATATTGAGGGTGTGGATGCAGATCGCGGCAAGTTACGTGTGATGGTGCCTATCTTTGGGCGAGATACGCCGGTTGAATTAGATTTTAGTCAGGTTGAGCGTTTGTAATTTTTTGCCCTGTTAGGGTGATTTCATAATTAGTGGGAGCTCATTTAATGATGGGTGTTTGACCACGGAGGTAGTAAAATGGCCAAGAAAAAAGTCACTGCAATGATTAAGTTGCAATGTCCTGCGGGAAAGGCAACGCCTGCACCACCAGTAGGGCCCGCGTTGGGGCCACATGGAGTGAGTGCGCCAGAGTTTGTAAAGCAGTTTAATGATCGCACTTCAAAGATGGAGCAGGGTTTGATTATTCCTGTTGTGATTGAAGTTTATGCAGATCGTACGTTTAGTTTTATTCTTAAGACGCCGCCTGCAGCTGTTTTGATTAAAAAGGCATTAAAGTTGGAGTCTGGGTCAAAGTTGCCACACAAGGAAAAGGTGGGCAAGTTGTCTAAGGTGCAACTGCAGGAAATCGCACAGTTAAAACTGCCCGATTTGAGTGCAAATGATGTAGAAGCGGGGATGAGGATTATTGCTGGAACGGCACGTAGTATGGGCGTGACGGTGGAGGCGTAGAATGAAACATGGAAAAAAGTATACACAGGCTGAAAAGCAGTTAGATCGTTCTAGGGCCTATGGGCTAGAGGATGCGTTGCAATTGGTCAAGGCAATGGCCTTTGCTAAGTTTGATGAGAGTGTTGAGATTTCTGTTTCGTTAAACATTAAAAAGAGTCATTCTATTCGTGATACATTTGTTATGCCGCATCAGTTTACTGGTGAGAAAAAGATCTTGGTTTTTGCTAAGGGAGAAAAGGCAGATGAGGCACGTGCTGCAGGTGCTGCCTATGTGGGCGATGATGATCTGGTGGAGAAAGTGAAGGGTGGTTGGTTGGATTTTGATGTGTGTATTGCTACTCCTGATATGATGAAAGATGTGGGTCGTTTGGGTCAGGTATTGGGGCGTCGCGGCTTGATGCCTAATCCCAGGACAAAGACAGTGACCAATGATGTGAAAGAGGCGGTGGCCGAGCTAAAGAGGGGTCGTGTGGAATTTCGTGCAGACAAGGGTGGTGTTGTGCATCTAGCTGTAGGGAAGTTGAGTATGGGCCCTGCAAACGTGAGTGAAAATGTGCGCTTTTTTATTGGTGAGCTTTTGCGTAAAAAGCCTGCAGATTTGAAGGGTGACTTTGTGAGATCGGTTTATATTTCTAGTACCATGGGTCCTGGCGTGCGTCTTGAGCAGGCACCCTTGATGGGTTAAGGAGGGCTTTTGTGGAAAAGAAAGTTCAGCAGTACAAAATAGATGTGGCCAAGAAGTTGGTTGGTGAGATTCAGTCTTATGATGATGTGATTTTTACTGAATATCGTGGTTTGACAGTGCCGCAATTGGTTGCCTTGAGAAAGGAGTTGTCTAATCATGGTGCCGTTTATCGTGTGGTAAAAAATAGTTCTTTGCGTGTAGCTTATCGCGAGTTGAGCCAAGAGGATCGGGTGGGTGTCTTTTTGAAGGGGCCCACAGCGTTGCTCTTTGTTAAGGGTGAATCTGGTGCTGCGGCGAAGGCATTGGTAGCATTTGCGAAGGAAGCACCATCTTTAGTGCTTAAGGGTGGATTGATTGCTGGGGAGGTCTATGATAAGGCGCAGGTGATTGCTTATAGTGCCCTTCCTACGAAGATCGATTTGGTGGCAATGTTTGCGCGTGTGCTTAATGAGCCTGTAGCGCAGTTGGCTAGAATATTGCAGGCAGTAGTAGATAAAAAATCTGCATAATTTTTAAGGAAGATAAAAATTTAAAAGCGATCTAGTCTTCGTGCGCGTTGTGGCTAGTCGCTAGAAAAAGGAGAAGTTAATCATGACGACAGAAGATATTTTGGGTACGATTGAGAAGATGACCGCGATGGAGCTTTCTACATTGGTGAAGGCAATTGAGGATAAGTTTGGTGTGACAGCTGCTGCACCTGTGATGGTGGCTGGTGCAGGTCCCGCCGCTGGTGGTGGAGAGGAAGAGAAGACTGAGTTTACTGTTGTGCTTAAGGGCTTTGGTGAGAAGAAAATTGATGTAATTAAGGCCGTGCGAGAAATTACAGGCCTGGGTCTTGGTGAGGCTAAGGCATTGGTTGAGGCCGGGGATAAACCTGTGAAAGAAAATGTGTCTAAAGATGAGGCTGCAAAGATTAAGGAGAAATTAACTGCTGTTGGCGCAACAGTTGAGCTTCAGTAATATTTATTGATATCTAGGGCTAGGGAGTTTTGTTCTTCAAATAACTTCTTGGCCCTAGGCTGTTTAATCATGCTAACAATAAGGCTGATGCTTGCAGAATCCCGCTTAGGGGGGGGTTTAAAGAGTTGATGTGTTGAGTGAGTGTTAGGAGGCCGTGAAATAATGTTCGTTCGAGAAAAGGCGAAAAAGAGGGTGCCAGTGGGTACTCAATATGAGGAAGTTATAGAATTTCCTAATCTGATAGATATTCAGTTAGCAAGTTATGAACGCTTCCTGCAGTTGGAGGCTTTGCGTTCTGGTCATGCACTAGAAAATCAGGGTCTACAGGCTGTATTCGAGAGCATTTTTCCTATAGAGAGTGCCAGCGGTGATTTGTCCCTTGAGTACTATGGTTATAGTATCGACGAAAAGTCCATGGAATTTAGTGAGGCAGAGTGTAAGTATAAAGGATTGACCTATAAGGCGCCATTGCGTGCACTTATTAGTTTGGTTTTTCATAATACTGGTGAGATTCGCCAAAAGGATATTTATATTGGTGATATTCCTCTGATGACGGAGAGGGGTACCTTTATTATTAATGGGGCCGAGCGTGTTGTTGTTAGTCAGATTCATCGTTCTCCTGGCGTTGTGTTTTCTTGTGAAAAAGGTGTATTTTCTAGTCGTATTATCCCTTATCGTGGTAGCTGGCTAGAGTTTGAAATTGATCAGAAAAAAGACCTCATCTATGCAAAGATTGATCGAAAGAAGCGTATATTAGGTACGTTGTTTTTGCGTGCGGTCGGATTTGATACAAGAGAAAAAATCATTCATGCATTTTATAAAAGCAAAAAAATGAATGTGGTGGATTCTCCAAAAGACAAGGAAGAGCTTTCTGGGCAGACTTTGGCAGCGATGGTCTGTGTAAAAGAGGCAGATGGTAGTGAGCGCAAGATTTTGCGTGCCGGAGACAAGGTTTATCCTCATGAGATTGATGCGCTGATTCATGCTAAGGTGAAGAGTGTGGAAGTGATTGATTTTCATGCAGAAGGAAGTCTGAATTCGCCCATTATTCTCAATTGTTTTGAGCGTGAAGACGGGCGTGTTTATCAGGAGAATCCTGATGCTGATGAGCCTAGTCGTGAGGATGCATTGGCGGCCGTCTACTCTGTATTGCAGCCAGGCGACCCTGTGACGATGGAAAATGCAGAGAAAGATTTGCATAGTCTATTTTTTAGTACCCGTCGTTATGATTTGGGAGAAGTAGGGCGTTACAAGCTTAATAGAAAATTGGGGCTTCCTGATAAGAGTACAAAGAATGATGCCGTACTCACGCGTGATGATATGGCCAAGACTATGGCGCATTTGATTCGTGTGTATGTGGGGGAAGAAATGGTTGATGATATTGACCATTTGGGCAATCGCCGCGTACGTAGTGTGGGGGAGCTTTTGCGTAACTCACTTAAGATTGCTTTTGCCCGTATGGAGCGTATTGTGCGCGAGCGGATGACGCTCAAGGGTGCTGAAACACTCAAGCCGCAAGATATTATTAGTATCAAGCCCATTGTCTCTGCGATTCGCGAATTTTTTGGTTCTAGCCAACTCAGTCAGTTCATGGATCAATGTAATCCATTGGCAGAGTTGACACACAAAAGGCGTTTGAATGCACTGGGGCCAGGGGGGCTGTCTCGCGATCGTGCGGGGTTTGAAGTGCGTGATGTTCACTATACACATTATGGACGCATGTGTCCTATTGAAACACCAGAAGGTCCTAATATTGGGTTAATTGTCAGTTTGGCTAATTATGCACGTGTGAATACTTATGGGTTTTTAGAAAGCCCATATCGCAAGGTCATTGATGGGCGTGCTACGGCAGAAGTTGAGTATCTTTCTGCCTTTGATGAAGAGCGTCATTATATTGCTCAGGCCAGTGCGCCATTGAACAAGGACGGGAGTTTTGTTGAGGAGCAGGTGGCTGTGCGCCGTTCTGGCGACTATATTACGCGTTCTCCCAAAGATATTAAATATATGGATGTCTCACCACGGCAAATCATTTCTACTGCTGCAGGGTTGATTCCCTTTTTGGAGCATGATGATGCCAACCGTGCGTTGATGGGTTGTAATATGCAACGTCAGGCCGTGCCCTTGCTCTTTCCTGAGGCTCCCGTGGTGGGTACTGGGATGGAGCGTATTGCGGCATACGACTCTGGCGTGGTGGTCAAGGCGAGATCTGCGGGCGTAGTAGAGTATGTATCAAATAATAAGGTCCTGGTACGCAAGGCAGATGAATCGGGCATAGATGAATATCTTTTGGCCAAGTTTCAGCGTACAAATCAAGATACTTGTTTTAATCAATTGCCCATTGTCGATCTGGGAGAAAAGATTGATGAAGGTGATGTGATTGCTGATGGACCATCCACACAAAACGGTGAACTTGCTTTGGGGCGTAATTTGCTGGTGGGTTTTGTGCCTTGGAATGGTTATAATTTTGAAGATGCCATTTTGATTAGTGAAAATGTGATCAAGGAAGATTTTTATACCTCCATTCATATTCATGAATTTGTCACTGAAGTGCGTGAGACAAAGTTGGGTTCTGAAAAGATAACGCGTGATATTCCTAATACCAGTGAAAAGAGTTTAGAGCACTTGGATGCTGAGGGTATCGTCACAGTGGGAACACATGTGCGTTCTGGTAGTATTCTTGTGGGAAAAGTCACCCCAAAGAGTGAAACAGAGACAACCCCAGAATTTAAATTGCTCAATAGTATTTTTGGTGAAAAAGCTAAAGAGGTACAAGATAGTAGCCTCAGATTGCCCCATGGTATTGAGGGTGTGGTTGTGGATATTCAGCGTTTGCGTCGTGGTCAAGGTGATGATATTGATCCTGGTGTAGAAGAGGTTGTGAAGGTCTTGATTACCACCAAGCGCAAATTGCGTGTGGGGGATAAGATGGCTGGTCGTCATGGGAACAAGGGTGTTGTTGCAAAAATTGTGCCTGTAGAAGATATGCCCTATATGGAGGATGGAACCCCTTTAGATATTTGTCTAAATCCATTGGGTGTACCCAGTCGTATGAATATTGGGCAGGTGATGGAAACGGCATTGGGACTGGTGGGTGCCAAGAAAAATGAATGGTATACAACACCGGTTTTTCAGTCTCCTGAGAATTCTCAGATTGAAGAAATGCTTGAGAATGTGGGTGTAGATAAGAGTTGTACTGTGACATTGTATGATGGTTTGACGGGTGAGCCGTTTAAGAATCCTGTCTTTGTAGGTTATATGTATTACTTGAAGTTGCATCATTTGGTGGACGACAAGATGCATGCCCGTTCAACAGGTCCTTACAGTTTAGTCACACAGCAACCACTGGGAGGAAAGGCGCAGTTTGGTGGGCAGCGCTTGGGAGAGATGGAAGTCTGGGCCCTAGAGGCCTATGGTGCAGCCAATACTTTGCAAGAACTATTAACCATTAAATCTGATGATATGACTGGGCGTGCCAAGATTTATGAGGCGATAGTTAAGGGTGAGCCTACAAATCCTGCTGGTGTTCCTGAGGCCTTTAATGTGATGGTGCAAGAGTTGCGCAGTTTAGCATTAGATTTGTCGCTTTCAGATGTGCGAGGAAATCAGATTCCTCTCACTGAACGTGATGCAGAAATTATTAGTAAGAAGCAGGAAGGTCAGACCTTTAATGAATAACTTTCAGGGGGCATGTTGTTGCCCCCTAGATTGCCACTGTGAATAAAAATAGGGGATAGTGGAAAAGTGAGAGAGATTCCAGATTTTGATAGTATTACAATTCGATTAGCATCACCACAAAAAATTCGTGACTGGAGCTATGGTGAGGTTAAAAAGCCTGAGACGGTCAATTATCGCACACTCAGACCAGAGCGTGATGGATTGTTTTGTGAGCGTATTTTTGGAACAACCAAGGAGTGGGAATGCTATTGTGGAAAGTTTAAGAGCATTCGCTATAAGGGTGTTGTGTGTGATCGTTGTGGTGTAGAAGTTACACATTTTAAAGTCCGTCGCGAGCGCATGGGGCATATTGAGTTGGCGAGCCCCGTTAGTCATATTTGGTACTATCGTAGTGTGCCCAGTCGTATTGGATTATTGCTCAATTTACCCATGGTGGCCTTGCGTAGCATCCTCTATTTTGAAAAATATATTGTTGTTGATCCTGGTGATACAGATCTTAAAAAGATGCAGTTACTCACAGATGAAGAATATACAGAGGCGAAACGACGTTATGGGTTGTCATTTACGGCTGGTATTGGTGCAGAGGTCATCCGTACTCTTCTAGAGCAACTTGACCTGAATGTCTTGGCCACCGAGTTGCGTGGTGAGATGGTAACAAAGGGTGTCAAGAGTGACAAACGCTTGCTCAATCGTATTGAGCTGGTGGAGAATTTTCGTGATTCTAGCAACCGCCCAGAATGGATGATTTTAGATGTAATTCCTGTGATTCCCCCAGAATTACGCCCTATGGTGCAGTTGGATGGTGGACGTTTTGCCACCAGTGATCTTAATGATCTTTATCGCCGTGTTATTAATCGCAATAATCGTTTGCGCAGGTTGATGGCGCTCAATGCTCCAGACATCATTATCCGTAATGAAAAACGCATGTTGCAAGAAGCCGTTGATGCACTCTTTGATAATGGACGTCGTAAAAAAGTGGTCAAGGGTGCCTCTAATCGTCCCCTCAAGAGTCTTTCTGACTTGCTCAAGGGTAAGGGTGGGCGTTTTCGTCAAAATCTTTTGGGAAAACGTGTGGACTATTCTGGACGTTCTGTTATTGTTGTGGGCCCCAGACTCAAGCTACATCAGTGTGGTCTGCCAGCCAAAATGGCGATGGAGCTCTACAAACCTTTTATTATGAAAAAACTTGTAGATAAAGAAATTGTCTATAATATTCGCAAGGCCAAAACACTTGTCGAGCAAGAGACGCATGATGTGTGGGATGTCTTAGAGGAAGTTGTTAAAGAGCATCCTGTTTTGCTTAACCGTGCACCAACCTTGCACCGCTTGGGTATTCAGGCCTTTGAACCTATTTTGGTAGATGGTAAAGCTATCCAGCTACATCCTTTAGTTTGTCATGCATTTAATGCAGACTTTGACGGTGACCAAATGGCCGTCCATGTGCCCCTGACGCAGGCCGCACAAGTTGAGTGTTGGACACTGATGCTGGCAACCAATAACTTGCTGAACCCTGCCAATGGTCAACCCATTGTATTTCCTAGTCAAGACATGGTTTTGGGAATCTACTATTTAACAAAAGCGCGTGCGCGCCTAGATACGATTCGCCATTTTTCTACTGGAGATGAGGCGGTGATGGCGGCAGAGCGCGGTAGCATTGGTTATCAGGATTTATGTGCTGTGCGTATTAATGGGGAGTTCATCGAAACAACCCCTGGCCGTGTTATTTTTAATCAAAGCATGCCCAAAGAAGTAGAGTTCGTCAATAAAACACTTGGCGATAAACTCTTAAGAAAACTTATTGCTGAAATCTATGATAAGTATGGATCCTACACGACTATTTCTATGTTGGATGCAGTCAAAAATACTGGATATCGCTATGCCACATTCTTTGGTGCCACCATTAGTATGGATGATATCATTGTGCCTGAAGAGAAAAAAGATATGATTGAGAAGGCAAACAAAGAGGTTTTGCGTATTCAAGAGCAGTATCAAAAAGGGCATATTACTGGTGAAGAGCGCTATAGTCGAGCGATCCAAGTCTGGAGTAAAACAAATGATGATTTGACAGAAATCCTCATGAAACGTTTGGAAATAGACAAAGATGGATTCAATAACGTCTATATGATGGCCGATTCTGGTGCACGTGGTAGCCGTACACAGATTCGTCAGCTGGCAGCCATGCGTGGTTTGATGTCCAAGCCTTCGGGTGAAATTATTGAACTACCAATTCGTTCTAACTTTAAAGAAGGACTTTCAGTTATTGAGTATTTTATTTCCTCTAATGGTGCACGTAAGGGACTTTCAGATACAGCACTCAAGACTGCGGATGCAGGATATTTGACTAGACGCTTAGTAGATATTGCGCAAGACGTGGTAGTCAATGAGGAAGACTGCGGCACTATTAATGGAACTGTAGTAACAGCGATTAAAGATGGAGAAGAAATTGTTGAACGACTTGCAGATCGGATCTCCGGGCGTTTTGCACTTGAAAGGGTTGCGCATCCACTCACTGGTGAGATCATCATTGATGTAGGGCACGAAATCACCAATCAAATCGCTGAAAGAATTGAGGAAATAGGCGTAGAGGCTGTCAAAGTACGTACTGTATTGGCCTGTGAAGCACAACAGGGTGTGTGCCAAAAATGTTATGGGCATGACTTGGCACGTGATCGTACGGTGAATATTGGTGAGGCTGTAGGAACCATTGCTGCGCAGTCTATTGGGCATCCTGGCACACAGCTCACCATGCGTACTTTCCATATTGGTGGTGCGGCTAGTACGGTTAGTGAAGATAGCAAGCTTTTACTTAAATACCCACTATATATTCAAGATGTGCATGGTTCTATTGTGACCCTTGAAGATAAAGAGCGGCTTTTTACTCGCAAGGGTCATTTACTTGTGCAACGCATTCTCAAATCTTATGAACTGCTCAAGGGTGAACAATGTTTACTAGAAGATGGGCGTCGGGCAATTAAAGGTGAAGAGCTCATCAAACGTGCAAATGGTGAAGTCATCATGATTGATGAAATTGGATATGTCAAAATTTTAGGCAAACATGTGCATCTTTTGGCACAAGAAAGAAAGGTTCCAGTGCGCAATGGCTCTACACTACTTGTTAATGCGGGAGAGGCTGTGGAGGCAAATCACGTACTTGCAACATTTGACCCATTTAGCGATCCTATTATTGCAGAGCAAGACGGAAAAGTGCGTTTTGTTGAGGTAATCTTGGGTACAACGCTCAAAGAAGAAGTTAATGAAGATACGGGGAATATTGAGCGTCGTATTATGGATCTTTCTAATGAAACCATGATGCCACATCTAGAAATTATTAATAATAATGATGAGGTGGTGGGCACATATTATCTACCTGGTAATGCATATTTGGCCTCTGGCATAGAGGATGGATGCACTGTAAAGGTTGGCACATATTTAGCAAAGATGCTCAAAGAAAGCATGAAGGCACAGGATATTACTGGTGGACTACCCCGCGTTGGTGAGCTCTTTGAAGCGCGTCATACACGCAATCCGACGGTTTTAGCTGCAATTTCTGGTATTGTACACTTTCGGGGAATTGTTAAAGGCAAGCGACTGATCATCATCGAAGACCAATTTGGGGATGAGAAGAAACACTTGGTGCCTATGAGTAAGTATCTGTATGTTAGAGAAGGGGATCAGGTAGAAGTAGGTGAATCTTTGTGTGATGGCAATACTGATCCACATGATGTCTTACATATCTTAGGTGAACATGCATTGCAACAATTTTTGCTCAATGAAATTCAGGCTGTGTATCGTATGCAGGGTGTTATTATTAACGACAAACATATTGGTGTCATTATTCGTCAGATGATGCGCAAAGTAGAGATTGTTGAGGTGGGTGATACAAACTTCTTATATGGTCAGCAAGTAGATAAATATATCTTCCATAAGACAAATACAGAGGTAATGCGTGCGGGTGGAGAGCCTGCTAATGCGCGGCCTTTACTATTGGGCATTACCCGTGCTAGCTTAAATATTGCAAGCTTTATTTCTGCTGCATCGTTCCAAGAAACAACACATGTGTTGACAAATGCGGCCATTGCTGGCCGTGTGGACAATTTACGTGGACTCAAAGAGAATGTCATTATTGGTCATTTGATTCCTGCAGGAACTGGCATGAAACGCTATCGTAAGATGCGATTGTTTGATGAGAAGGGTGATTTAGATGAACAAACAAGGCAGTTTGTTGAAGAAAGACGCCGTATTGAGGAAACTGAGAAATTTGCCCAGGCCAATCAGGAAATCTTAGAAACAATGAATGAGACCTATACTTATGAAGAAAATGAAAATTCTGGCATGAGTGAGATTGATCCAACTGTAGGTGAGTAGTGATAATATTATTCTTTGAATAAAAAAAGGGGCATTAAGGCCCCTTTTTTTATAGTTGCACAAAACGCTCATAAAAAATAATTCCAGCAGCGACAGAAGCATTGAGGCTATCAATCTTTTTATTTGTAGGAATGGCAATGATCTCATCACATGTTTTTTTTAGTGAAGGACTGATTCCTTTCCCTTCTGACCCAATGATAATCATAGCTTTTTCTGCAAATTTCACTTGACTACGGAGATCTTTTCCTCCCATATCTGCAGCATAGATCCAAAATCCTGCATCTTTAAAAAGTTCACAACATTGTAATATATTAGGGATCTCTCCATGTTCAATGATACTTGCTGCACCAGTAGATACTCTTTGTACAGTTTCTGAGTCCCCTTTTGCTGATCGTCTTTGTGGATACAAAACCAAATCAATATTAAACAATGCCGCACTCCGCAAAATTGCTCCCAAATTGTGTGGGTCTGTAATCGAGTCTAAAAAAATGACTGTAGAATGTTTTTTATTTTTGTATGAGTGTATTTTTTGTTTGAGCCAGTCAAATCCTCCAGAAAAATTTTCTTCTTTAACCTCTAGTGCACAATGAAATGCACCTAAGTCTTTTAAAAAAGATTTATCTACTTGTTTTGTCATTATTTTGAATGATTTCGCCAATTTCAAAATATTTGCATTGCGTTCATTTTCTTTATAAAAATAGAGTATAATCGCACTCTTTCTGTGGTAAAGATAGTTTTCTATAGCATGTGGACTTGTCAAATATGGCATAGCATGAGGACTCCTTCTAATGATGTTTCAGTTTTACCAATATTTCCATATGGCTTGTTTGTGGATAAAAATCAAATAGATATAATTCTTCAATTTGATAAAATTTTGAGAGGATTTGTAGATCTCTAGCCTGTGTTACAGGGTCACAACTGAGGTAGTAGAGCTGTTTAAAGTGTTGTTTTTCTAGCCGCTCTATAGCGAGTTTAGAAAGCCCTTTTCTGGGTGGATCCAAAATAACACAATCTATATCAGAAAATTTTTTCATGAGAAAATTTTCTACACTCACTGTAGTAAATTGTGTATGTTTTGTATTTTTTTCAAAAAAAGAAGCAGTACTGATATTTTCTTCACAGGCATAGACTTTCTCAAAACGGTCTTCCAAAAATGCAGAAAATAATCCTACTCCAGCATACAGATCTATTGCAGATTGTCCCTTCAGTTCTGGTTTAAAAATGACATCAATAAGTTGTGTCAATAATTGAAGGTGATTTTGAAAAAAATGTGAAGGAGCAAAACTAAAAGATTTATTACCTATTTCAACATAGGCCTGTTCATCTATCGATTCAATAAAATTCTGGCCCAGGTGATTGCAAAAAATATTGAATCGATTGGGTAGTTGCCTAATTCTTTGAGGACTATTCTTTTGTAAGAAAGATCTCACTCCTGCATGGGCAATCATACAATCACTAAGGTGAATGATCTGATGGCTATTTTTAGCGAGCAACCCTAGACGGCCATTATCATGATGAAGCTGCATCCTATGACGATATTCATATTCTTGGGGTGAGGGCCTCATTTTTAAATGATCAAAATTAAAGTCAAGGTGTGTTTTCGCCCAAATCTCTTTGAGGATTTGTTCTTTATATATGAGCTGATTTTCATAGTAGATATTTTGCCATTGACATCCACCACAATCATGAAAGTAAGGGCATTTTGGTTTTCTACGGTGAGGAGATGTTAAAAAAAAATCATTACAGGATCCCTTAGCAAAATCTTTCTTTTCTTGAGTAATTTCTACAAGCACATCTTCACCAGGATAGGCTCCCTCAACAAATATCGCTTTTCCTGTAGGCAGACGAGAAAAGCCTGCCCCACCAGGAACAAGCTTTTCAATGACTAGACGTTTCATTTGAGCATCAGAGGTGGGTAGCACTACATCATCTTGATCAGTGCTTTAGCCAAATGGGCATTTCCATCGGCAATGCCCCAAAATGGTTGTTCTAGATCTCCTATATATGTTGCCATGACCAAAGCTTCGTTAATAGAAATTTCATGATTCCAGGGATCAATAAAATTCTCTGCTGAAAAAACACGAATCACGCAACTACTCTTATAATGGTTGATGACTATATCACGATTTTTTGGATCATCAATATAAAATTGCTCAATGATAGAGAGCATATCTTCTGGTGTTGGTTCAATACTAAAACTCATGTCTAGATTTTGTTTGTTATTACGAAAGCGATAGACCACTGTATCAGAGGCTACAGGAGACTTGAAAGTTTGATCAATAGAAATCTCATAATCTCCTAAGTAAACAGGTTGCCCACTCTTCATCACTTCTTGTAGTGCAGTTGATGTTGTAAAATTTAATGTGACAGCAGTGAGGTAGCTTCCAATGTCTTTGTTTACATAATAAGTATCGGTTCTTTTGTATAATGCATCACGCACAGTAAGGAGCACGGTCCTATATAAAGATCTTCCATACAATCCATTGTCATGATCGGCATAGATTGTTACTTCCCCATCTTTACTTCTGACACGAGGATTGGGTCTTTTGAGATCTGTTGCGATGGTTCTGAGCATGCTCGAGAGTGGAATCTTTCCAGTCGCAAGAGAGTTATCCATCATCCTATTATCTCCACTTGGCACATGCCCTCTGGCCATCTCAGATGGCTGGCTTTGCTGTGAAAAAAGGATGGGAGAAACAATAACTAATACGGCAAACAAGCTAAATAATTTTTTCATGTTAGGGCCCCTTTCAACTAAATTTCTTTATACACAAAATTAATATTTTGGAATTCTTGAGTTATAAAGAGATCACTAACTAAACTCTCGACATTCCGCTTCATCAGTTCAAAATTTTCCTCATGGAGGAGATTTTTTTCAATTCTATTTTCCAAAAAATCACTCAGCAATGCCCAATGGCTTGGTTGCATCAACATAGATGCCCAACCCTCAGGTGATGGGCTGATTTTTAAATCTATTGCCAAAATACTTGGCCTCCCCAGTGTGACATTCAGATTTTTGGGTTGGTTCAATTCTGTAGATGAGGTCACCTCAAATTTGGCTTTTTCAAGAATAAAGCCCATTTGTGCCTCTGCTTTTAACAATAAAAAACTTTCTGGCTGCTTGACTAGATCGATCCCTATATTTTTTAATTCTTTATAAAATTTAATATTAAACTCATCTGCAGGCATTTGATAGTGAGTTGGGTTTTTTAATAAAAGAATTGCCCAGTTTTCTGGGTAGGGTTTTTTCATAAAATCATAGGGAAAAACATATTGATGACTGACTTGCAAAACCTCCAGTTTTTCTGCATTTAACTCTAGACCGCTTTGATTGATAGCCACATAACGTTGCTGATACCCTAAGATTACTGGTAGAAAATAGCTTCGAAAACCTAAAAATACAACAAAACCTAGGGCAAAGAGTAGAAAGAACAACATTAATCGTAGATAAAATTTCATACCTTTTTCCCCCTTAGTTCAATAGATTTTATACCCAAATTTGAGAGTGTGGTGAGAAAAAAAACTTCAAGATTCTTGAGGACTTTACCTTGATAGTCTTGAGATAAACTGTTAAATAATTCTGCCTTATTTTTTTCTATCACAGGCAAAAAGTCATCAATACGGATACGGCCACTGCTCAAAAAGGTTTCAATTTCAGAATTGATTACTTGGATTTCAAAAATTTCTGGATCTGGGTAATAGATAGTACACCCAGCGATCCCTGCCTTTATTTGTACACCTTTAGAGAGATCGATGCCATATGTGACACGATAAGGAACAGCCAAGAGCATTTTATTGCCAGGCAAGGGAATGCCAAGGATTTTCTTAGTATTTTCAATACTCAAAATACTGCGATATTGTTGCTCCAAGAGGACAAGTCTGCCTAGGTTGTTAATTTTATTTTGCACCTCTAAGAGCGATTTTTTAGCAAAAGAGTGGCGCTGTAAAGAAAGGGTAATTATTGCAAGGATAATGCCCAAAGTGAGAACAAGGAAATATGACCACAAACCCTTTTTCATCTACAAAAATTCCTTCACATTTTGACCTTGCCATAGCTCTTCCCGCAGGGCTTTGACTTTTTCATCATTGATATAGTCTTCAAAATTCATTTGCCGATCAATGATTCCTCCGGGTGCCAATTCAATAATACGGTTAGCCACAGAGGAGACAAATTCATGATCGTGACAATTAAATAAAATAACCTCTGGAAACTCAACTAGTGCATCATTGAGTGCAGTAATACTTTCCAAGTCCAGATGGTTAGTTGGTTCATCCAGAACCAAGACATTGCCACTGGCTAACATCATACGACTGAGCATACAACGTACTTTTTCACCCCCAGAGAGCACTTTGACACTCTTCATGCTTTCATCTCCAGAAAAGAGCATCCGTCCTAAAAATCCACGCACATAGGTTTCCTCTACGTTGTCACTATACTGTTGCAGCCACTGAGTCATATTCATATCATTATCAAAAAATTCTGTATTTTCTTTGGGGAAATAGCTCATTGAAATGGTTTGCCCCCATTCAAATGTTCCCATATCAGGAGCCATCTCTTTGGCCAATATCTCAAAAAGGGTTGATTTTGCGGTGTGCATACTACCGACAAAGGCAATTTTGTCACCCTTATTCACAATAAAATTTAGATTCTCTATAATTTTTCCGTCAGCATTAGATTTGCAAAGACCCTCAACTCGTAAAATCATATCGCCACAGGGACGATTGGCCTTAAAATTGACATACGGGAATCGCCTGGTGGAGGGTTGAATATCATCTACCATAATCTTGTCGAGAATTTTTTTACGACTAGTGGCTTGACGACTTTTGCTGGCATTGCTCGAGAATCGCATAATAAATTCTTTGAGCTCCTTGACACGTTCATCACGCTTTTTTGCATGATCTTTTGTTTGCTTCATTAAGATCTGGTTGGTATGATACCAAAAATCATAGTTTCCAGTGAAGAGTTGGATGCGGCCAAAATCAATATCTGCAATGTGGGTACAAACTTGGTTCAAAAAATGCCGATCGTGACTGACAACAATGACAATATTGTCAAATTTAATCAAGAATTCCTCTAGCCAGTTAATCGATTCCATATCTAAACCATTGGTTGGTTCATCCAAGATCAAGAGATCCGGATTGCCAAAGAGTGCCTGAGCCAAGAGTATACGTACTTTGCGGCCATCATCCATATCTTTCATTATTTTTTCATGATCGCGGCTATCAACACCTAGGCCATCTAGGAGTGTATGTGCCTCGCTTTCGGCTTCCCACCCACCCATTTGAGCAAAACGATCTTCGAGATCTGCCACGCGCAAACCATCTTCATCGCTCATATTTTCTTTGGCATAGATGGTGTCTTTTTCTCGCATCACATCATAAAGCTCTTTGTGACCCATGATGACTGTTTCTATCGCGCTAAAATCGTCGTATGCAAAGTGATCTTGTTTGAGTACGGCCATACGTTGTCCCTTGGCCATATTGATTGAGCCCTTATTATATTCAAGCTCACCAGAGAGGATTTTTAAAAATGTCGATTTACCCGCACCATTAGCGCCAATGACACCATAGCAACCACCAGGCAAAAATTTGACGCTCACATCCTTGAATAGGGGCTTTTCTCCAAATCCAAATGTGAGATTTTCGACGCTGATCAACGCATTCCTCCATCACCTACAATAATAACTTCGACAGTATAGTCATTTCTTTCAATATTGAATAGAGGTAAATTTAAGATTATCGTACGATTTAGGGTTGTTCGAAAGTTTTTTTTTTATTAGGATCAGCTCAGTGATAGAAAAAAGGGCTGATCTCAATGATGCACACAAACGGTTTGATGTTGTCGCACGCGCAGCATTCCCTCATTTGCCGCTTTCACAAATTTTCAGCGCAATTCGTAGTGGAAAATTACGCCTCAATGGTGAAAAAGCCAAACCCCAGGTGCGTATTGCACAAGGGGACTTACTCTCTTATGCGGGAATCTATAAAGAAGAACCTGTGAAGGTCGAGTTTCTACCAAAACCTAGTTTTACTATTCCTATTCTTTATGAAGATAAAAATTTCCTTATTTTAAATAAACCCAAAAACATTAAAACACATGATGGGCATGAAAGTCTTCAAGCATGGGTCATTTCATATCTAGGCAGGGGAACTTCACTTTCTTTTTCACCTGGGCCTTGTCATCGCCTTGATCGCCAAACCTCAGGCGTTATTGTCTTTGCCAAAACTTCTCATGGGGCTAGATGTTTTTCCCAAAGACAAGAATCAGATGCATTGGTCAAAACATATATAGGAATACTTCATGGGTGTATGCAAAAAAAAACTCTATGGAAGCATCAGTTGGTTTATGCAAACCACCGTTCTTTTCAAAGTCCTGATGGACTGCAGGCCATCACACAGATCACACCTCTTGTGCAAAAAAATGGGCGCACATTAGCATTGTTTATTCTGAAAACGGGGCGTACCCATCAGATTCGTAGCCAGGCATCTATTGCTGGAATGCCCCTTTTGGGGGATAAAAAATATGGTAGCTCATATGCCAATGATGGCTATTTTTTGCATGCAGTATCGCTAAAAGACCAGCCGTCAGCACAATGTGGAGCTATTTTTGATCACATCCTGGCACCATTGCCACAGCATTGGGACATACAATTGCGCTTTTTTGGGATGGATGCACAATCTATCAAAGAATATCTAAAATCCTAGTGAGATTTTTCTCCATGACGTGCAATTTTTTCATGTGTCAGTAATTCTTGTAGTGTGAATGAAAATGTATACATATGTGTGACAAATTCTTCTAAAATAGCACGTAAGGGCTTACTGCGATCGACTTCTACATAGACACTAGCTAGCTGGGTTTGTATTGCCTCAACAGTGGTATCGATAATTTTTTCTCTGATAAATTTGACAAAATGAGCCAACAATTCTGACACCTCAGTGAGCAATTTGCTTGCTTCAGCATCTTTGTGATCGATAAAGGCTTGTACCAGACGTACTTGATTTAGGTTTTCTGCTAGGTTGGTTTGAATATGCCCAAAATTTTTCCCCTGTTCTGAACTAGGAGACAATTTTTCATCAAAAATTGTAATTTCTATTTTAAGGTTTTCTACATTTGTCGCAAATTCTTGAAATTTTGCTTGCACTCCTGGTACCTTTGCCAAAATTTGCATCATCAGAACATTTCTAATATTAGCAATACGATCGGCATAGTCTTTTTCTAAAAAATTAAAGCAAAGCATCATTGCTTTTGCATAAATAAAAGAATGCAACCCCACTGATGACCAGACTTTGTTGCCTTCTTCTTGTTTATAATACTTGAGCGGAGTGAGCGTGGTGTCTTTGAATAACGTATCAATAGAATTGTTGACATACGCCAAACGCAAAGATTGAAGCGTATTGGAAAGCATGCCCCCAATCAATACTGCACTAGATTTGATATAGAAATTCTTAATCGTGAGTTTGACCACATGATCTATAGGTTTATAAAATGGATCCCTATGAAAAAATGCTAAAATCTCTTGCATTGGGACACGTGCTAAAAATCCACGCACGGCAGAGACAAGTTCTTCAATTTTTGAGATATTTTGTGCAACCAATTTATTGATATTGTCTGCTGGTTGGTCAAAACTCTTGTGAGAAAGCGCTTCTTTTAAGAAAAATTCAGACATTTTCTTATCAAAATTAATCATCGAAATACTTACTAAAATACTATAAAACTCTTCTATTGCGGGCAATACGGGATCAATGAGGGCAGGCTTGTAATTGGCCATAGCATTTTCACCATGTGCTGCTTCTGTAATTCCCATCAGAATCAACATTTCTCTGCTGGGGTAGTTGAGCAAAGAACACAAGGCATAGTAGGGAAGTAATTGCTCTGATATATCACGAAACACAAAGGAGGGAATTGTATTAAAATAGTCGCGCTGGGCCTTGAGCACCGCTTGTTTGACGGCATTCTCATCAGAGGTGTGAATAAATAAATGTAATAATTCAGAAAATCCAATAAAGTCTGTAGGTGCTGTTTTGAAAACTGGCACACTTTTATGCAACTTTAGCAAACTTGTAATCACATGATTCAAAATTTCAGAGTTGTGCCAAATACTTAAGTGTGGGTTGCGGATTGGCAAAACCATTGTATACAGCTTGTGTGCTTCTGCAGCCAATTTTGGTCCAATAGTGGCATTATCAAAATTGATAAATCCACCCTTAGCCTGAATATATCCTTTCATGGATTTTAGTTTGTAATCAATGTAGACTTCGGCGAGGGTTTTTCTGGTGAAAATAGATTTCAGGACGAGCAGTAGTCGCAAAAAATAATTAATTTCTCGCAGATCATTTTTGATGGCTTGCTGGTTAATGTTTAGAGCACTTTTTCCGGGGGATGTCTCTGTGTCAAAAAGTCTGGATGGGCCAGTTGAAGTATTATTATCTTTGAGAAAGTCTTTATTGACTTGACTGAGGATTTGCTCTCGTTCGTCCTTGCTCAACTCCTTTGCCAGTTCATCAAATACAGAACTAGATTCTTGCATACAGAAACCTCTTATCCCACACCCCAGATTTTATTTAATCCCCACTTGTGCAAAGCATAGCTGAGCACATGGGGTTTAATGATACGATTATCGGGCTAAATCCTGAAAAACAAAAGTAGATAACAAAGCCCCTGTAAAATGTTTTCAGGGGCTTTCTCAAACTTAAAAATATTAGTTGGCTTCAGCGGCAGGCATAGCTTCACCCGCAGGAGCTACTTGCTCTTGTTGCAAAGATGTCAGTTTCTTCTCGTCAATTGCAACAACTGTGGTCATAAATGCTTCGCCATTTCCCTCAGGTGCCACATCCAAGATGAAAGACACACCTTGCTTGAGATCATTCCAAGTGCGCATTCCTGCATCATAACGCTGTTTGATTTGGCCGATAACAATCGCACCCATCACATCGTCTTGAGGAATGTCTGCAGTCATAGCCTCTACAGACATGGGCTGGCCCATAGATG
This sequence comes from Spirochaetia bacterium, assembly GCA_051648825.1. Classification (GTDB taxonomy): domain Bacteria; phylum Spirochaetota; class Spirochaetia; order WRBN01; family WRBN01; genus JAHHUI01. The sequence continues at coordinate 21,109 of JBOFFX010000075.1, read as the reverse complement.
CCACCATTGCCTCCAAGAATGCAGCTTGATGTTGTCCTTTGGCTGTAAACTCTGTGCTTACAACAGAGCTATCACTATCTAGGGCATAGTAGGACCATGTTCCTGGAACACCTGCATATTCACCTTCATAGGAAATACGAGTTGTTCCCCCATATGGCTCAGATGTGGCAGGTTCTCCCAGTGCCTTTGTGATGGAGTCCTTCTTCTGACCCAGGTTCTTACGCAGGTCATGGCCTAGCGGCTTGGCAGCACAGCCAAATACGAATGATACCAACAATAAAATCAAAATTTTTTTCACTATTTGCTCCTTTCGCAAAAATATAAAAAGATACTAAATTAACCTAATATTTTACTCTATCAGACTAAACGCATCTTTGGATGCTCCACAAACTGGGCAAACCCAATCACTTGGAATATCCTCAAATGCTGTTCCTGGCTTGATGCCACTGTCTGGATCTCCTTCTGCAGGATCATAGATCCAGCCACAAGGTTCGCACAGATATTTCTTCATTTTATGTTTTCCTCCATTTTTTAAATACTGTCATAAAATTTCAACCTATGACTTTTGGGTGATGTTTTTAGAGATCATGTATTTTCAAACATCTGAGTTGCAGAAAAAGATTTTTGCAAAGACAATATTCAAAATTACATCATGTCCTAGGTTAAAAACCATGCATTTTCAATGATACTACATTTTTAAAGATTTGCTGTCAAGTCAAAGGGCTTTACTTAATGACGCCACTTCATGGAATCATTTGTATCATGGCATGGGTTTTTGTAGTGGCAATGCGACATACTCATTTGCACGCATAAAGCCCAACGTCCCCTTGACCTTTGTTCCAACATAGTAATTCTGTGCAATTTCGTAGGCCATGATTGGCCCCTGGCTAATCGTCACTGATGGATTATTCCACATGGGACGCGTGAGGGTAAGAAAGTGTTTTTTTTCTGGATCTTGCGTCCCATTTGCTGCATAAAAGGAGCACTGTTCTACAAAGGGATATTGACTAAAAATGGGCTGGGCATTTTCTAGGGCAACCTGACCCAAGAGCTCCACTTGTTTTTGGCTCCATACAGGATAGGAGACAATAAAAATGACATCGTTATTTTCGATAGACGCATGGTGATAGGCAATGCCACGCACTTTCTGTTTGCGCACAAGAGTAATGATCTCATTTTCAGCGTCATTCATTTCTGGTAAGACAAGCCCACCCTGAACACAAGAGACCAAAAAAATAAGCAAAAATGCTGCCAAGATTTGTTGTTTAGCGTTCACGAAATACAATCCGTCCATGGGTCAAATCATAGGGAGAGAGTGCAATGCGCACACGATCGCCTGGTACGATACGAATATAATGTTTGCGCATTTTGCCAGAGAGATGCGCACGGATAATGTGACCATTGTCCAATACAACCTGAAAAACGGTATTTGGTAGCGCCTCTTTGATAATCCCTTCAACTTCGATGGCTTCTTCTTTGGTAGACAACACAACCCTCCTTAAGGTCTTTAAATCTTAAAATAACAAAAACCCCCAAAGCATCATTGACGTGTTTTTGATTACCCAAGTCTTGCTTAGATGAAAATAGCGCTTTTTTCAAAAAAGAAAACGCAAACTTTAATCTAATACTCTTGCATTGTTTGTGTCAAGTCTACACAGTGCGATTAAGGGTTTCATTTTTGTCAAATTTCTTATTTTTACGCAATAATACTTGACATGCATATTCTTTTAAGCACATAATACGAAGCGATTTTAATTCCTCTGTAGCTCAGTTGGTAGAGCAGGTGACTGTTAATCACCGGGTCGTTGGTTCGAGTCCAATCGGGGGAGTCTTTTTTCAATTTTAGAATGCCTGGACACGGGCACTTTCAAGTTTTCTTTTTGTTATTATAACGATACCAAGCTTATGCACAATGTTTCACAACCGACTGTTTCTTCGATTCCTCTGGTCCGGCGTGCGCGCGAATACTTTTTGTATACACCCCAGGGGCAGCGATATCGAGATCTCTTTTTGGCAGAAGGAAAACTTATCTTGGGGCATACCCCCCCGGGATACACCTTGGTCGCAAAAAATGCCATCGAACAGGCAATGATGGTGCCCTATCCCAATCTGTGGCATCAACGCCTTTTACGTATGCTTTCAAAAATGTTTGCTACAGAACAGGTTCTTATCTGCTGTGAGTCAGCGATGCGTCAGCAATCAATAGTTTGGCAAGAACCATGGAATCAACAGCAGGCTAATTATGTTTTGTGGCGCCCACTTTTTTTACGACCTTATGCACCATTTGTGCGCCTCGTATTGCCTGTACCAATTTCTGGTATTTGTATCATTCTTTGTTCCCCCGGTGCTCAAATTTCTCACTTTTCACAAGTGATCACAACGGGTATGCAGGCCAGATTACTTATCAAAGCTTTGGGTTTTTGGCAGAAAACACTACATGAAAGTCCCACGGGTAGCATGGCACGCATCGCCCATGCTTTTGCTAGGCAGGCCCAAATATTTGGCCCTTATTTCTTTTTTACAGATGATGAAAAAAATCATCAAAAGATCTATAATGATTTGTTAGAAAATGACATACTAATACCACCTGCAGTGGGACTAGTAGGGGCGATACCTATGGTGCTCACCCAGCGTGAGGAAAAAATTCTTAAGGAGGTTTTGGGATGAGTTTAGATCTCATATTAAGTGCAGCAGAAAATACATTTTCGCTTATTGTGCTATTGTTGATCGTATGGGTATGGGGACGTGCAACAAATGCCACGCGTTTGTTTAGTATTGGACTGCTCATCATGATTGCGCTAGATATGTTCAAACCTAAACTAGCGGTTTGGTTTTTGATTTCTATCGAGAGCCCATTGTGGGGAATTTTTGCAATTACTCCTTATTTTTTCTTTACAGTCGCATTAGTTTCTGAATTTGGCTGGCGTGTTGTCACGCACAAAAAACGAAAAAAAAGGTAGCTTTACCTAGTATAATAGACGTTGTGCATGCTTTTTCTGCTAAACAACTTGACAAATCAATACGATAAATGGTAAAAGCATACGGGGTATATGAGGGTGGCGTAGCTCAGTCGGTAGAGCAAGCGGCTCATATCCGCTCGGTCAGGGGTTCAAGTCCCTTCGCCACCATGGGTTGTTTTTTGTGACTCATGGTCCTGATTGCCCATTTTTTGTATGTTTTTAGACGTTTTGTGAAAACAAACGGGCCGCTAGCTCAGCCGGTAGAGCAACGCCCTTTTAAGGCGTGGGTCAAAGGTTCGAACCCTTTGCGGCTCATTTTTTTGTCGAGGAGATTTTCTTCACTTTCATTTTTTCTAGATAGTTTTTTGGTATTGCACCAATGATAAGATTGGCCACTTGCTCTGCTTCCAGGCGACTACTGTTAATGATAATATCTGCAAATGAAAAGATATCGTTATTGATTCCATAAATTCTTAGATAGCGTTCATGATCTAGCTGATCGCGCTCTACAGTTTCTTGCATCCGTTGAGCCAATTCTCCCCCTTCACGCTTGTGTATACGGCGTACACGTTCTTCTAAATTCACATTTAAATACACGCGCAAATCTGCTTCTTTGAGCATCCAAATGGCTAATCTGCTACCCAGAATACAACTACTATCCATGGCCATCTCAATTTGGCGCTGATCCACAAGTCGATCAATTTCATCGTTGAGCTCGGCACGACGGCGAATTTCCTCAAATGAAACACCTTCATCTTCTGCCAAGCTACGAAAAGTATAATTCACCATACGTATGCCCAGTTTTTCTGAAACCAATCGGCTGGCGGTGGTATTGCCGCACCCAGATTTGCCAGAGATAGCGATACGTAAAATTTTTTGTTCTGAATCTTCTTGTTCAGTTTTATTCAACATTTCTGGCTTGCTCCCGAATTTTTTCTAGGCTACTTTTCAAATCTACAGCCAATAACTGTAGATCAATGAGTGGGGTCTTGTTAGAGAGAGTTGTAATTTCACGCTGAATTTCTTGAGATAAAAAATCGAGTTTACGCCCACAATTGAACCCATGTGTGCATGTATCAAGCATAGCTTGCACATGAATTTTGAGCCGTGCAATTTCCTCATGCACATTGATTTTGATCAGATATGCTGCGATTTCTTCTAAAATACGTGACTCACTGGCTTGATTTTGGGTGATATGGAAAAACTGGTCTTGGATTTTTTTTGTATATTCAGTCTCTACTTGTGGTGCTAGGCTTTCTATTTTTTGTAGAATTTTTTGGATTTCTGAGAGTTGTGAGAGGATATCCTCTTTCAGCTTGAGCCCCTCACTGGCACGTGCATTTTGAAATTCTTGCAAAATAGTGGTAAATGCCTGCTGGTAGACAGTGGGGAGTGTCGTATCTGTTTGTTCTTCAAATACGCCATAATGTCTGAGCTCTGCAAACCCATAATAAGGCTTGAGTCCCTGTGCGTGGAGTGTATTGACCAAGAGGTGAAAAGCATGGGCCTTTTCTAGATTTACCGGCGCAAGATTTTGAGTATTAAAGCTGATTTTGCAAGAAAAGCTGATCTTTCCACGTGAAATAGTTTGGGCCAATTGATCACGCGACCATTGTTCTTGTGTGCAAAGGGAGGGGGGGAGGTGCAGTGCGATTTCGGCATAACGATTGTTGTATGCGCGTATTTCTAGGTCAAGTAAATAGGTTTGGCTTTGGGCTTGCCCTTGAGCAAATCCCGTCATGCTGTACATGATGAGACCTCTTGGTAGTATTTATGAGAAAGATGAAAATTATCACCTGCTCCCAATGTCAGGAATAAGTCACCCTTTTGGAGGGTTTTTTTTATCAAATTTAAGGCATCCATGGGTGCATCAATATAAAATGTGGGTCGATCAGGGTATCGCTGCTGGCATATATCAAAAAGACTATATCCAGTCACCCCCCCATCATACACCTCTCTCGCGCTGGCATAGATTTTGTGCAAAATCAGCACATCAGCAGCATCCAGACTTTGGGCGAATTCACTTAAATGGGCAGCAGTACGACTGAAGGTATGGCTCATAAAACTGACAACCAAGCGTTTGGGTTGATAAAAATCTTTGATACCCTTTAGGGTCGTATGAATAGCTGTGGGATGATGGCCATAGTCGTCCATGACCAAAACACCCGCACATTGGCCAATGATTTCAGAACGGCGTTTTGTGCCAGTAAATATTTTTAGCTGTGCAAGTGCAATAGGTAGCCACTGATTTTCGTGGATATGCGGGCAATTTTTTTTCATTAACACAGAAAAAATCGCCAATGCACCTGCGGCATTAAGGAGGTTGTGAGTGCCAGGCACCTGCAAGGCAATGTGTGTATTTGCATAAGGTATGTATGCGGTGGAGAGAGGAGGAGTGACCTCTTTAGAAATTTTAAAATCAGTGATTTTCCATGGCCCCGGTGCAGTTTCTCCATAGGGCACAAGCACTAGATCAGGGCGCTTCTTTTGCACTTGTGCAATGACTTCTTGCACACCAGCATCCTCATAGGCGTAAACAATTGTACCTGTTTGTGGCAGGCGAAGACACAGATCAACAAAGGCTTCAAATATCATTTCTGGGGTGGTGAAAAAGTCCTGATGGTCCCACTCGACAGAGGTGAGTAGGACGATATACGGTGAAAATTCAAGAAAATGGCGACGATACTCGCATGTTTCTGCAATAAAGAATTTACCTGGGCTAGAGAGCACTGCACGATGACCAAAGGCGGGTACCGCAGAGCCAACCAAAATACTCACGCCCAGATTGAATGCAGTGTTAAGACCACGTGCAATCATGCCACACAGCGCCGTTGTGGTAGTTTTGCCATGTACGCCAGCGATTGCCACAGAATAGTGCATGCGACTGAACTGGCCTAATGCCTGGGGATAGGTGAGGACTGGAATGCCCTGTGATAATGCATGTGCAATTTCACTATTGTCAGGGCCATAAGCGGCAGAGTGAATAAGGAAATCAAGATTTGATGGCAGATGAGAGGGGCAAAAGCTTTCAAAATAGGCAATGCCCAAGTCTTGAAGAATGACATCTGTATAAAAATGTTCTGGTGTATCGCTGCCAGTGATGTGGCATCCGCAGTCTTTGAGTAACTCAACTAAAGCGGCACAGCCAGTCCCTTTGATGCCTACAATATAGATATTTTTTCCTTCAAAAATATTTGCGGTGACCAGCATAATGCATTATAGACCTGCCAGAAAAAAAAATCTAGAGATTAATGCAGTGAAAATAGATATTTTTATCATCAATATTTATGGCATGAGGTGTGATAAAGCGCTTTGTTTAGTCAAATGTCGTGTCTTGCACAAAAAAAGGAAAAAAGGATACTATAAAGAGATGTATTGTCACCTCATTTTTTGCCGATAAAGGTAAGTAGAGTTCTGACATGCTGTGGGGAGCAGTAGTAGGCAAATAATATGTTTGGAAGGAAAAAAGTTCGAGATCGTATGCATAGCTTTGCCAAGCCAAGCCCTACATATAAGGGTAATTTGGCCCGTGTTGATTTTTTTCAAATGCTCACAAACCCAGCGGCACAACGTGCAGAAGTCGCACAGGAGAATATTGCTGAGAATGAGGGGGCACAGGAGGAGAAGCCACTTTTTGTTTCTGCGCCTGTCCTAGATCTTCCGCCTATTGTTCAAGAGCAACTGGAGCCAGGAAATACCAGCATTGCAGATATATTGGATGAGGGGATAGATGCTTTGCGGGAGGGTTTGTTTGAGCGTGCTGGTAGTGCTTTTCAAAAAGTGGTGTTTATGGATTTGGAGCATGAATATGCCCAGGGTATGCTCAAGATGACAGATTATTGGGTAGAAAAGTCGAAACGGTATAATTTTTTATCACAAATTGATCGTGTGGATTTTTTGTTAGAAAGCTGGAAAAATTTTTGTGATGTGGTACTTTCTCGCCTAGAGTTTACCCCAGATCGTGCATTATTTGCTATTCGTGGGTGGTTATTTGGACAGATGGCCTACTATATTGAGTTACAACTCAAAGAGAAAGAATCAGCACAATTGTATTTGAAGTTGGGGCGTGCCTACAAAATGCGTGGAGACTATGATTTGGCGATTGAGGCATATTCGGAGGGTGTAGGCATCAACAGGACAGATGCTGTTTTGCTCGCTGAATTAGCAGATTGCTATGCCATTGTAGATGAAGAGGCAAATGCAAGATTATTTTTGAGAGAGGCACTCTTTCATGGGGCCATGGAGATTGATTTTGACTATTTAGAGTCTGCGATGATTGTCAATTTGCAAAAAAAAGTGAAAGAGATTAGGCCAGAGGATAAGTATTCTCCGGAGTGGCTGGGGGTTTATGGGGTATTGTGGGGATTGTTGTCAATTGGCAGAGAACTCAAGCCAGCAGAATATGCACGTTTGAACCAATCCATACATATGTTGCGTAGTGAAATCGAGGATATTCCCGTGCGTAGGGAGGTTTTGGTGCCCAGACTCATCTATCGACTTTTTTGGTTGATTGACTATTACAAGAATCTGAGTTGTGAAACAGAAGATGCAAAAACACGCATACGCAGTGCGCTCTTGGACATCCGATTTTTGGATGAAAGAATCGCAAAAGAGTATCGCTTGTAAATTTGGCTTTTTGATCTGGGCAATATAAACGATAATTAAGAAAGACAACAATAGAAAAGCAGAGAGAGATTGGGAGCATGAGGGTATGACAGAAGTCTTGTTAAACCGTGTAGATAGTTTTATTAATGAGGATAAATGGACCCGTTCTGCGTTGTCCAACTACACCGTTAGCCAGTTTAGGGAGCTTGAGGATGTGCTGGATGATGCAGAAAAAGAAGGCGCTAGACAAGAGCTCAAAATACACTGCCAGGAGACTTTGCAAAATAGCAAGGGAAGTTTGGTTGCCCAATATTTGGCGGGCATTTTGTCTTGGCAAGACAATCAGCTAGACGATAGCTCTATAGGTAGTCTTTTGGCACTTTTTGAAAGCCATAGTAAATGGACGATTATCGAGTACTTGTGTGAAAAGATGCTAGAAACAGCAGAAAGCAAAATGGCCTTGACCTATTTAGTACGGGCCTATGAGCACCAGGGCAATGATGCGCTTTACTATAGTGCACTAGAACGACTCTCTCGCATTGACTATGAAGATGCAGACTTGGCATTGACATTGGCCAAGCGCTATGAAGAAGAGGGGAGAACACAGGACTCTTTGGCGTTTTACAAAAAAGCAATCTATCGTCTCATTAATCGCAAACAATTTAACAGTATCCAACAAGTGTGGCAAAAAATTCTCGAACATGGTGTAGAGAATGAAGATGTCTTTGATTCAATTTTGATGAAAGTTGAAAAGATTATGGGGCAAGAAAGTGCGAGTGAGCTAAAAAAGATGTTATATAAAATGATGCGCAAAGAGGGGCGCGTCGATGTAAGTATTACCTTACTCAAGGACATCTTGGAGGTGAACCCGCGCGATCAAGGGTTGCGCAAAGATCTGCTAGAGTGTTATGAGGAAAAATACAAAAACCACAGCCGTTTGGCAGAGTGTGTGCATATTTCAGATATTGCGCATGGGTTTAGAAATGTGCAAGAAGCAATTAAGATTTTTGAAAAACATATTAGCCTGGATACGGGGCGTTTTGTGTTTCACCGTATGTATGGGGTGGGGCGTATTCGCAGCATCAACCAAGATCAGGTGGAGATTGATTTTGCTAAAAAACGTAAACACTCGATGGGGCTGGAGATGGCGGTCAATTCTTTAGTCAGCTTGGCAGATGATCATATTTGGGTGCTCAAGAGCATTGTTGCGCGTGATAAACTGAAAGAAAAAATCCGTGCCGATATTCCTTGGGCGTTAAAGATTTTGGCTAACAGTTTTGGTGGTCGTGCAGATCTCAAAAAAATCAAAGCGGAGTTGTCACCCTCTGGAGATGCGGCGAAACGGGCACTATTGTCAGCGAGTGAGTGGTCTGATTTTAGCCAAAAGGCACGACAAATTATCAAGACAGACTCACGTTTTGGCAATGATCAAAATCATGCAGACGTCTATGTGTTGCGTACTACACCTGTTTCTTATGAAGAAAAACTGACTAATAGTTTTCGTAGTGAGGAAAATTTCTTCAAAAGACTCGCTATTATGCAAGAATTTTTGGATTCTGCAGATTTGACAAGTGAATTTTTTAGTGACATGATTAATTACTTTTTGGGATATCTCAAGCTTCCACAGACAAATGAGCATGTGGTGGCTAGCTATCTTTTGGTACAAAAACTCTCAAAAATCAACTTGGGCATTCCTGCCCCAGCCATGCCTTTTGGTGAATTTTTTGCTACAATTAATAGCCCTGAAACAGTTTTTGTACGCCTAGAAAACAATGATATACGTCAGGCATTTTTGTTGCAGGTGAAGCAACACCTAGAGGAATGGCAGAACATTTATTTGCTTTTACTACCACATATTCCCCAAAAAATGATGATTGATGAGCTATTGGCACTCAATATGAATGATGAAATTAAGGAGGCTTTCAAAAAGATCCTTAGTCAATATCGTAGCAATCCCCTGCCATTTTTTTGGTTAGTCAGCTATCTGCGAGAGACTGCACAGTATGAAGCACTGGGTGTGGATGAGGAAAAGGTCTATCTTGCATTATTACATTTAGTGGATATTTCGCATCGCAATATCAATGGTCGCAAAGATTTGGTCACAAATAAACGTATTCTGCGCCAGGCAATGAATGCCTTATTCAAGGAAGGGCATTTGGTTGCCTACCTGGAAGGGTGTAGCAAAGATACTGCTGTGCGTTTGTATAGTTTGCTCAAGGATATTAAGAATTTGGATATGGTGCATCGCCATGCAACACAAAAAATCCTTGGCAGTCGATTTCCGGATTTGGATTTCAGTGAAGAGGAGCGCCAAAAAGAGCAGGTGGCGAGCAAGCCTGGACGTAGTAGCCATATTTGGACCACACAAAAGAGCTTTAATGAAAAGAGTGCCTTACTCAAGCAGTTGATTGAAGTAGAGATCCCTAAAAACTCTGCAGAAATCGGAGAGGCTATTAAGAAGGGTGACCTTAAAGAAAATGCTGAATATATCTTTGGTAAAGAGAAACAAGAGCAACTTCAGGTGGAAGTAGGAAGACTTCAGAAAGAGCTTGATACATATCGCGTCTTTGATCCTGCGACTTTGGATACAAAATTTGTGGGATTTGGGGTCACTGTATTGCTCAAAGATGCAGAGGGTGGCACAGAAGAAGAATACACATTTTTGGGCCCATGGGAGAGTGATCCTGATGCACGGATACTCTCATATTTGGCGCCTTTTGCAGAGCCTATGTTGGGTAAAAAAACAGGTCAAAGTGTCAAGTTTGCAATTAATGAAAGAAATTATCACTACAAGATTGGCAAAATTAAAGCTGCTAGCCAGTTAGGTGCTTAGGAGTCGTTGGTCAGTGTTAAAATGGTATAAAGGTCGTTGTAATTTTATCAATATTTTTTTGATAAAAGATGGGGGAAAGGAGTAGACAATGCCTGAACTAAAAGATTTTGAAAAGTTCAAAAACATCCTCACCAATCTTTCGGGTGAACCTGAGTGGCGTGCTCAAAGGGGTGAAGCCATTGGTGATGCCGCCTATATGGCTCAGGCAGAAACGAACCCCAGTACTGTACCTACAGAAAGTGTCTCCGCACAAAATGAATCAAAATTTGATCTTCCCCCCTCAACTTTGGATAGTGTTGAAGAAGATTTCAGCATGCCTAGTGACTTTGAAATGCCTGAGGCTCCTACAGAAGTTGCAAGCACCCCAGCGGTATCTGAGAGTGTAAGAGAAGATTTTGATATACCTAGTGATTTTGAAATGCCTGAGGCTCCTACAGAAGTCGCAAGCACCCCAGCGGTATCTGAGAGTGTAAGAGAAGATTTTGATATACCTAGTGATTTTGAAATGCCTGAGGCTCCTACAGAAGTCGCAAGCACCCCAGCAGCACCCGAGAGTGTAAGAGAAGATTTTGATACACCTAGTGATTTTGAGATGCCTGAGGCTCCTATAGAAATTGCAAATAGTGATACGCCTGTGTCTGCGGCAAGTGATACACCTACAATGCAAGGGGATTCAAGCATCCCTGTGAGTGGTAGTGATGATGATTTGGATGATCTAGATCTGCCGGATGTGGATGAGCTGTTGAGTGCCCCAGAAGGCATGGGGGGTATGGATTTCTCATTTGAAAATGAGGGCTCAGGTGAAGAGGATTTTTATGCTGAATTAGAAACCCCTGCTATAGAGCTGACCATGGATAATATTGCTAAACAACCTGCAAAAGGTGTTGATAGCAGGCAAGAGGAAGAGGAGGCCCCAGCAGCAGCACAGGAGGCCCCAGCATCACGTAGTGAAAGTGAGGATGAGGAACAAGAATTACCAACACCCAAGGTATCCTCTAGTTTTGATCTCACAGACTTTGGCGATGCAATTGCGACTACAGAAAAGAAAAAAGCCCCTGTTTCTAGTAGTGCTGCTAATGATGATGATGATGATGATGAGATTACAGGCGAGTTAAGATTTAGAAAATACGATATTGATCAAATTGAAAAAACACTCAATAAACTGCCCAGAAATTTGAAGATTGGGGTAGAGGAAGTACTTGCGTCTCCAGAGACATCGCTGAGTGCTGTCAAAAAATTGACAGAGAAACTCATTGGTGGATCCTCTGCACGTTCGATTGCCGATGAAATACGCAGTATTACTGGACGTACAATTATTGTTCCTTTATTTTATCAAAAAGGCAGTGGTGCAATTTTACAAAAACGCCGCCGGGGATTTGTGCATATTTTTATGACACAGGCCTGGCCGGTGCTCAAGAAAATTGCATTGACAATGCTTATTACTGCAGGATTGTTAATTACGGGATTTCATTTGTTATATCGACCCGGAATGGCACATTACTACTATACCAAGGGCTATAAATTTATTGAAGCGAGCAACTACGAAAAGGCAGAGCAAAATTTTGACTTGGCCTTTAATGGGTGGAAACTTGGATTTTTGGATGTGCGTGGTGTACGTCGTCAATCTTGGTTCTACAAATATGCAGAGGCTTATGCGCAAAAGAGACAGTTTGACCTGGCAGTCAACAAATATGAAAGCCTTTTGCAATATTACCCTAACTCTAAAAAAGCCTATATGACGTATGCACATTTTGAAGGTGGAGTGCATGGTCGTTATGCAGAGGCACATCGGATTTATACACGCTATTTAACAAATATTGATCCATCTGCGCATGATGTGCTACTGGCTGCGGGGGACAATCTCTTTGAATGGGGTGCTATTTTACCAGAAAAAACAGAAGAAGCCAGGCAGCTATATGCAGACCTGCAGTATAAAATTGGTAAACTCACGCCCACATTGGGGATTCGTTTTCTCAGATACGCTATTCGTGTAGATAATAGAGCAGAGATTGAACGTTGGTCTCGATATTTCCTCTCATATATGAGTAAGAAGAGGAATTTTAATGTTGATCCAGTAGCATTTTCAGAGCTTGCCTCTTGGTATCTGGATAATAATGAACCTGGTGTTGCCAGAGAAATACTGGATATGGCGATGAAAAAAGATTCACAGAATCCCTATGTCTTGTATCAAATGGCACGCTACTATAGTGATGGGGGGCTCAGTGCTATCCAAGAAGAGGAGATGTTACAAAGAACTCATTATAGGCTGATGCAGTATAAGTCTTTGACCTGGCAACAAACAGAAATCCTTGTGGATGTGTATCGTCGTTTGGGGCTTTTATATATGTCTGAGAATAAAACAGCAGTCTCTGAAGAAAATTTCCAAAAGTCTATCACCACATATGAAGATGCTGTGCGTGGAAAAGTATTGGTCCCCAGGGAGAAATTCGGTCGAATTTACAAAGAATTTGGTGATCTATATTATAACAAATTACATGATTATGATTCTGCACTGATTTATTTTGACAAATCACTAGCAAATTTTTATGATACATCTGAGTTGCGCTATAAGATGGGTTATGTCTATTTTGGTAGAAAAAACTATGATAGTGCGCTAGATAATTTATATCTCTCATTTGAGAACTCTCAGGAAAATGTGAATGTGCTCTTTAGCTATGCCACAGCGTTGGCAGAGGGTGGTAGCTACTCTACTGCCGAGGGAATCTATGATCAGTTGCGTATGGCTCTAGTGAGACTCAATAATGTGGATGTTACAGAGGATCGTTCTATGACACCACAACAAAAGAGAAAGATTGAAGATATGCTCGCTAAAACCTATAATAACTTGGGGGTGGTACGTTATTGGATTAGTGAATCTAGCCGAGAAGTCAGTCGCTATCGGACTATGGCAGAGAAAAACCTGGGGCAATCGGTTGTCTATTGGGATAATCTGACCAGAGACCCAGAGACACGATCACGCTTGAAAGAGCGTAATTTGGCACAAACAAATTTCCGTGCTCTCACATATCCTCCTGCACGTTTGGATCTCACACTTTTCTCAGAATTGCCACATGAATTTGTCTTTACTACAGCTGATGCACAGGGCCTTGATAGTGCCAAACTAGGAAATTAGAGAGCATAGTACAAATAGTAAAATGCTATACGAATGCTCATTGAGGAGTAGAAAGTGAGTATATTGGTTCTCACCGCAATGGAAATTGAAAAGCAAGGCCTTCTATCCGCCATGCACGACGTCAAAACAACAACATTAATTAATGGCACACAGCTATTTCAGGGAGTTCTTGATGGCCAAGAGTTTTCGCTCATAGAGGCAGGAATTGGTAAGGTCAATGCAGCCATGACATGTGCATTAGCATTGCAAGCACACAGCCAAAAGGTCAGTTTATTGATCAATTCTGGAGTAGCGGGGGCATTGGCTGCATTGACACCTTGTGATATCGTCATCTCTGAGAGTTTAGCTTATTATGATGTGAATGTATGTGCATTTGGCTACCAATTGGGCCAGGTTCCTGGCCAGCCAAGCCAATATAAGGCCCAAGCAAAATTTATTGATTCTGCTAAAAGTATTTGTCAAAGAAATAATATCCCTGTGCATATTGGACAAATTGTGACTGGCGATGAATTTGTGCAAGATGATAAAAAGGTGAAAATGATCAAGACAGCCTTTCCCCAAGCACTGGCATTAGAAATGGAAGGAGCAGCAGTGGCCCAGGTAGCATATCGTTGTGATGTGCCGTTTCTGGTCATCCGCGCAATTTCCGATGCATCAGATGGGGGTGCCAAAGATAGCTATGAGCATTTTTTGACCAAGGCGGCTTCGCAGTCACAGTTGATTGTAAGAGGCTTGCTCAATGCGTAGAAAAACACGTAAAGTTCCTTTAAAAGAGACATATATTGGGTCAGACTACCCTGTGGTGATTCAGACAATGTGGGATGCACCTATTGATTGTGTTGATGATGCACTCATTGCACGTATCAATGCACTGGGTAAGATGGGATGTGGGGCAATTCGCTTTGGTGTGCCCACACAAGAAGACGCAGTCAGGCTGGGTGAGATTGCGCAAAAAGTAATATTGCCCGTGATTGCAGATATTCATTTTGACTACCGCATTGCATTGCGTTGTATGGATTTTTCTATTGCAAAACTCAGAATTAATCCTGGTAATATTGGGGCATCTTGGATGGTGCATGAAATTGCAGAAAAAGCAAAAGATAAGAAAATTTCATTGCGAGTAGGTGTCAATGGTGGATCTATTGCGCGGTATTATCGAGACCAAAATGAACGTGGGCAAGCCTTGGCGCAATGTGCCATGGATCAAGTAGAGGTCTTAAAAAAAGTCAATTTTGAAGACATTGTGATTTCTGTGAAAGATTCTGACCCTCATAGCGTGCTCGAAGCAAATCGAATTTTGGCCAAAGAAACAGATTATCCTCTACACTTGGGTATTACAGAAGCCGGCCCACTAATCCCTTCTATCGTCAAAAGTAGTCTATTTTTGGGCAAACTATTAGAAGAGGGGATTGGTGATACTATTCGGATCAGTATTAGTGATGAGATTGAATATGAAGTGATGGCTGGACGACAACTTTTGGCATATACAGGGCATCAACACAACCCCATGCCCACAATTATTTCTTGTCCACGCTGTGCCAGGGCCACATTTGATACACATCAGTTTACAATGGAGCTAGAGAAAATAGCCTATACAATGAAAAAAGATATCAAAGTGGCAGTTATGGGATGTGTGGTCAATGGCCCAGGAGAGGCAGGAGAAGTAGATGTCGCGATTGCAGGCACGGGCAAGCAAGTTTTTGTCTATGAAAAAGGCAAGCATACATTTTCTGGCAGCACAAAAGAGGCTGAAGCCTATTTTTTAGCTTTGCTAGAAAATTGGCCAGATGCCCTCTGATTGATAATAATTTAATATAATACTGGTATTTTTTATTGAATATGACTATACTTCGTGCATGTCGTCGCTTAACTATTGCCAGCGTTGTCGTGTTTATGTTGAACAAGGAGAGGCTTCTTGCCCTTTGTGCTACGGGCAGTTGATTCACCATGAACAAGATCTCCCTTTTTATAGCCAGCTACCTCCTACCGCGCAAGAAAATGAGTCTTTTTGGGAACAGGCCCCACGGGCCAATTTTCATGCAATTTTTAAACGTTTTATGATACTTATTATCTTTGGATTATTCAGTGCATTATTAGCAATTTTGGGACTGACCTGGCTCAATAAAGAACGCACCAATACTTTTCCATTAAAATATGCCTATACAACGCTGAGTTTGGGCTATGCTATTCTTATTGTGATATTTTTGGGCTATGCTAGAAGGTTCTTAATTTTTCTTTTGAGTTTAATTATAGGCACATTGATGTATTTATTTTTGCTGGATGTTGCAGATGGACAGGCACAGTGGTTTTATTATCGTGCATTGCCCATTGTTTTAGCCGTGTTTGTTCCATTTTTTGTTCCCACTCTCACTTGGAAATTGATGAAATTTAAAGGGCTTAACATTATTGGTGTGGTGTGTTTTTCTGCTGCTTTTTCATTTGGACTTATCGATCTAGCCAGCAGTAGTCGAGAAAGATTTGGATTTTCTGGGTGGTCTATTGTTGTAGCAGGAATTTTGACAGCCCTAGCATTTTATTGTTTTTATCTTCATTATTATGTGAAATACGACTGGCATATTGATCGGATTTTTCACCTGCGCAGGTATGATGCTGATCAGGTCAACACAGCAGACAGACCTCAAAAATAGGGGGAATGGGTGAGAAAAAATTTATCCTATGCATTAGACAATGTAGGACTTATTTATCCTGCGATTGTCAGAAAAAATAATACAACGTTATTTCGCCTTTCTGCCCAAATCAAGGAGAGCACCCGTGTTTCCATTTTGCAACGTGCACTAGAAAATATCTTACCCAGATTTCCTATTTTTCGTACACAAGTAAAAAGTGGGATTTTTTGGCCCTATCTAGAAGAAAATTTTGTCTTGCCAAGGTTGTCTGCGGATGAGACGCCCTGTCAAAACTATCGCGTAGATCGTGCAGGGCATTACCCATTTCGTATTGTCGTGCATGCCAATTGTATCTCTTTAGAGACCAGTCATATCATCACAGATGGTTATGGCGCTATGATTTTTTTTCAATCATTACTAGGGGAATATTTTTTTCTTTTGGGAAAAATCGACAGAAGATTAGACTCTATTATTCATCCTCATACAGTTTTTAACAAAGAGGAGGTTTCTGATGCCTACAAACGTCATGGTGATGCGACGCTTTCATCCTCTAACCCCCGCAGGCGTACTGGATATGCTTTTATAGAACCAGCCCGGCGTATTATGAGTCCATTTTTAAAAATCATCCGTATCAAGGTGGCTGTTGAAGATGTAAAAAAAATGGCTAAAGCTTGCCAGGTCACAGTCACAGAATGGCTTTTGGCACTCTATTTCAGTGCCTACCAAGACATGATGTTTACCTATCCCCCAAAGGAAATTTACCGTCGCCCTATTCGTATCACCACACCTGTAGATTTACGCAATTTTTTCCCCACAAAAACTTTACGCAATTTTATAGCCTTGCTTTCGCTAGAGATTAATCCATGTTTGGGAGTTTTCTCATTTGATGAGATTTTGCATGAGGTACATTATGCCATGCGGCGTGAATTAGTTGCAAAGCATTTTCAACCATTTATTGGTGCCAGTGTCCGCAATGCAAATCGGGGACTTATTGCCAGTGTGCCCCTATTTATCAAAAAACCTATTGTACGTATGATTCATAAAGATGCAATGAAAAGAGAAACAAGTGTACTCTCAAATCTAGGGCAGATACAGCTTTCCGATCAGCTAGAAAATTGTATTGATCTATTGGCATTTGTGCCTGCACCAAAGTGGACAAATAAACGGGATTGCTCTGTTCTTAGCTACAAAGATGATTTGGTCATATCTTTTAGCAGGGTTGTCAAAAACGATCTTGTAGAACATTTTTTTTATCAAAGGTTGCTGGATTTTGGGTTGAAGCCCCATGTGAAAGAGGCCAATTCCTAAGACCTATTTTTTGAATTGCAAGTAAACATCTGTGAGTTTTTTTTCATAAAAAAAAGCACGTATTATGAGTATTTGCCCTGTTGTACTATCTGTGGTTTGGGCAATCATTTCTGGGGCTGAAGTGTCATGGGCAGCAGAATTTTGTAATGCAGCAGCCACTTCGGTGTAGTTCATTCCCATATACAAGCCCAAGACTGTGCCCCTGTAGCGTTTATCCAAACGGATTTGCCACACATAATTTTTGTGTAGAAGAAATGCCATTCCCATATTATATTGGACAAGGATCATATCCTCTGTATCTCGATCACCACGCATGGTGAGTAAGTCATCTGGATATCCTTGACTCAGAAATAATTCACGAGATGGCAACTCTAGGAGTCGTTCTAATGCAGACAATGGTGCGACAAATATAAGGATCAGAAGAATGAAGATAAAATTTTTTTTCAATGACAAATTCATGGCTTTACCACCGTAAAACAAGGCGGCGACGGATATCGCGGAATTGTCCAAAGAGAATCATAATCAGATCAAATAACTTCCAACCTTGCAAGATCATATTGATAAAAAATACAGAGGCTAGAGGCTTGATGTTTTGTGTGTTTGTAAAAATCTTTCCATTTTCAAGACTAAGCTCACCAAAGTATTCCCAACCAGAATCAAAGCCACTTGCACTAGAGAGATCTATTGGTTTAAAGCTTTTGATACAAGAAAAAAATGAGATGAATGCCAACCCTGCCATCAAAAGTGCACTTTTTGTACGTTTAACATAGGCTCTATGCAGTCCAAATGATCCAAAAAATAGGCATAGTAATAGGCTGACCAGGCGACTTTTTGTTGAGACAGCCACAACAGGAATACCTGTTTTTGGGCTGGGCACTGCTGTTGCGTCATCGCCTTGTGCCAGCAACCTTGCTTTTTCTCGCAAGAATTCATCCTCTGTGAGGACTCCCTCATTGTGTAATTTTGCCAAACGCTCAAGATCATCGTAGCGGCTCATTCAACATCTCCCTTGTTTTCTCTATCATCAGAGACAAAAAACTCACGTGTTTATAGATTAGCATGCTCAGAACACAAGAGGCAAGTGTTGAGGTTGTTTTTATCATAAATAACGACTATCGTGTATCAAATTGTATGGTGAATACGTTCAATTTTTATACATTGACCAGAATCAGGCTGAATATGCATGCAGACACCTTGAATCACAAGTTCTTCACTACTAGGAGTACTGCGAGATGGGAGCTGGGTGAGGTAACGCGTCAATGATCCTTCGATCTGACTACCAATGATACCTGAGTATGAACCTGAAAGTCCCAGATCTGTGAGATAACCAGTCCCCTTTGGTAGAATTTTTTCATCCATTGTTTGCACATGAGTATGTGTTCCTACTATTCCACTGACTTTTCCATCAATGTAGTAGCCCAGGGCTTGCTTTTCAGCGGTATCTTCAGCATGAAAGTCAACAAAAATGATGGGCGTGATTTGACGCATATTTTTTAGAATTTGTTTGATACTACGAAATGGGCAGTCTACAATGTGCCCCATCCGAATACGCCCCTGGATATTGATTACCCCAATTTTATAGTCATGATAGGGCACTACGACAAAGCCATGCCCAGGAGATCCTGGTGGGTAGTTTTCTGGACGCAAAAGTCTATCGTGTTGGTCTAGCATCGCAAAAATTTCTTGACGTTGCCAAATATGGTTGCCTGTGGTGATCACATCGATTCCTGCATGAAACAATTGTTGGGCCTGTTCTGGCAACAAGCCAAATCCCTCATTCGTGTTTTCTGCGTTGATAATGAGAAAATTTGCCTGGTAATTTTTTTTGATTTCAGACAAAGACACCAATACAGCATGTAGAGCAGCTTGACCGACAATATCTCCCAGAAGGATCACTTTTAGCATATAAACTCCTTTGAGGAAGGCACATCTACCCATAGACTTGTTGTAGGCTTTGATGATACAATATTGAGCATAATTATGCAAAATTTGGAAGAGAAAATCAAGTTTTTTATTCGTCGATATGATGAGCTAGGCAAATTACTTAGTGACCCGGAAGCCACGCGTGATGTCAAAAAATACACGAAGCTGAGCCAAGAATTTGCCCAAGTCCAGACTGTGATGCAGGCCTATGAGGCCTTTCAAAAGACATCTGTAGCCCTAGAAAAAGCACAACAATATGCCAATAGTGAAACCGATGCCGAGCTTAAGAGTTTAGCGCAAGAAGAAGTTTCGGATCTTGCAAAGAGCCTAGAGCAGCAAAATATTTCTTTGCGCACACTCCTGATCCCACCAGACCCCCTAGATAATAAAAATATTATTGTCGAGATTCGTGCTGGCACTGGTGGGGAGGAGGCAGGTCTTTTTGCCGCAGATCTCTACCGTATGTATGTGCGCTATGCCGAGCGAAAAAATTGGCAAGTTGAGCTGATCAGTACCAATGAAAGCGAAATTGGTGGGATGAGGGAAGTCGTTTTTGAGATTTCGGGTGCAGGCGCTTATGGACGCTTGCGCTATGAGTCTGGGGCACATCGTGTGCAGCGTATTCCCGTCACAGAGAGTAGCGGGCGTATTCAAACCAGTGCCGCCACTGTTGCTGTTTTGCCAGAAGCCGAAGAAACAGATATTGACATTCGCAAAGAAGACTTGCGCATAGATACCTATCGTGCCAGTGGTGCCGGTGGTCAGCATATTAACAAAACAGACTCTGCTGTACGCATTACCCACCTTCCTACAGGCGTGGCTGTGGCGATGCAAGATTCACGTAGTCAGATCAAAAATAGAGAAAAAGCGATGTCTGTCTTGCGCAGCCGGCTCTTTGAAATGGAGCAGGAAAAGAAGGACAAAGAACGCAGTGATGCCCGTCGTAATCAGGTGGGCTCTGGTGACCGTAGCGAGCGTATCCGCACCTATAACTTCCCTCAGGGACGCTTGACAGACCATCGTATCAATCTCACCTTGTACAAGCTAGACAATATCATGGAAGGTGACTTGGATGAGGTGCTGGATGCCCTGACCCTGGCCGCACACAAAGATGACTAATTGATCAAGACTTGACAAATGATGGAGCAATAGCACAATGACCAACCAACCAACCAACCAACCAACCAACCAACCAACCAACCAACCAACCAACCAACCAACCAACCAACCAACCAACCAACCAACCAACCAACCAACCAACCAACTTTATCTAGGTGATTGCCTGGAGGTCTTAAAATCACTACCGGACAAGAGTATTGATTTGGTCTATTTAGACCCACCTTTTTTCTCTAATAAAAATTATGAAGTGATTTGGGGAGATAAGGGGGAAGTCCGTTCATTTGAAGATCGATGGGCTGGGGGGATGGATCATTATATTGGCTGGCTAAAGGAGCGTGTGCAAGAAATGTACCGTGTGCTGAAAGATACGGGCAGTATTTATCTGCATTGTGATTGGCATGCCAATGCCTATATTCGGGTGGGCATCCTGGATCCTATTTTTGGCTATGACAATTTTCGAGGTGAAATCATATGGAAACGCCACAATGCGCACAATGATGCCAAGAAAAAAGTGGCAGTCCTGACAGATACGATTTTTTATTATAGCAAAAGTAGCAAAGACTGTACCTTTCATGGATATTGGGGGTCTTTGTCACAAAAG
>JBOFFX010000074.1:0-1171 GCA_051648825.1 Spirochaetia bacterium | reverse complement strand
TCTCCAGCTTCTTACGAAAGACCTCGTAGTCCTGATAAAAGTGTGCCAGGTCTTGGGCGTCTTGCCTGTCCATTTGCTCTGGGTGCCTGAGGGCAGGAGTTTCTGGAGGCACTGGCAACATCATGATGGCAGGGCTACTTGCGCAAGATGTCATCAATAGCATCATCACTAGTAGGCCGCACAGGCGCCTTAACTTTATCATACTCCCTCCCAATCTTGTTTATTTTCTTGAGCTCTTGGGCATCCATTTGTGCTTTGTAGACAAAAATGCCTGCTAAAAATGTGGCTATAAAACCAGTCACCAAGGCGATGATTTCACCCATTTCAATTGCTACCTGAAGCTTTAATTTTACTAATATCAATAGGCAAAACGAGGGCCTCAATAGCTAAAACGCCCGCAACGACTTCGGACATGGCAATATTCCAAATCCCAAATCCCTTTAACACCAGTGCGGCCAAAATGACGACACCTCCAATGATTTTTGCTGTCAAACTAATCCAATTTGCTTTCATTTATAAACTCCTTATTCTGTAAAATAATTTTTTTCTTATATCTTTTTTTCCCAAGTCTTTTCCGTATTCCAAAGAGTGTGGGTCCCAGATTTCTACACCTGCAGAGTCTGCGAGTGTAAAGTGGCCTGTGGTGTATTTTGTATTCCAGTGCAGGACAACAAAGTCGCCAGCCAAGGTCCCCCAAGCCTCATTTTGAGCGTCGATTCCGCCCACCTGGATGCAGCGATACCTTTTGCCAAAATGCTCAAAAACCGCTGCAGGAATCTGGTGTAAACTAGGGCCACACCAGCAGTTTTTACCCAAAACTTGCGGGTTTCGGCTGTTTTTTGTATGCAAAAAATTAATATCTCCTGTGCCTAGATATTCTTGACAAGTGAGCTCTGCCATCGCCTGTAAACAACGAAAATTACACCCGTATAGCTGGATCTCTTTTTTGTTCGCTGGGTGATTTTGAGGTAGTAGATTCATTGTAAACTCCTTAAGAAAAATGTGAGAATTGTCCCCAGCGCCGTCAGGACGCCTGCGATGGTGATGATACCCTTAAAAAAACCTGGCCATGTCACATTGTGACGTAGGTCACCCTCTATTTTTCCAATGCGCTGCCCATGCTCTTTTTGAGAAGTAAATAGGCCATTTTTTTTCTCTCCTGTTTTGGGGC
>JBOFFX010000073.1:0-1185 GCA_051648825.1 Spirochaetia bacterium | reverse complement strand
AATTGAAGTGACTGAAACCACTTTCATGTCAAATCTATCCGCCTCTCTAGGTACGCTAGCTCGCCTTAGATTACGGGGCTTTGGTATAGCAATGGATGACTATGGCACAGGCTATTCATCTATGCAGCAATTATCACGTTGCCCATTTACAGAGATAAAGATTGATAAGGAGTTTGTGCGGGATGCCTATTTGAGCCAAAAAAAATTGGCCATCCTCACATCCGCAATAGCCATGAGCCAAAAATTAGGTCTAAAAACAGTAGCAGAAGGTGTGGAGAGTGAGCAGGACTGGGTTCAGCTAACCCTACTAGGGTGTGAAATTGCACAGGGATATTATATTAGCAAACCTATACCGATTGACCAAATCCCTACATGGTATGCCAATTGGTGTGGCGGTGGACAATTTTGTGGCGCATAGATTTGCATGAAATGATTTATGCGAAGCATTTTAATATTATATAGACATCGATGCCCCAACAGTCTGGGCAAGGAGAAACAAATGTCATTACCTGACTTTGAAGCATTAAAAGCAATGGCTGAACGTGGAGATGGTGAGCTTGAAAAGTTGCTTCAAGCGGAGATAGAAAATATTTTACAGGGTATGTCTCAAGAGCGAAAACGGAAATTGCTGGGGTGGCAATTTCAGATTGACTGTCAAAAAGAACTATCCCAAAACCCAGAGGATTACTATGTTCGCTTGAGCAAAATGCTGTGTTCATCTTATCAGAAAATGCTCTTTGAACTTGAAGAGATAAAGGCACAAATGGTTTCACTCCCCACATCCACATCCACATCCACATCCACATCCACATCTTTATTACATAAGGAATCAGGGGAAGTAGTGCCATTTCAAGGATTGTCACGAGAATGAAATGCAAATCATTTTTTATCTTCAAAAAATGCGCCCTCCCCTAATTGCTTATGCCGATTGGGGGAGGGAAAACACAACACAGCAATTTTCTTATCTCTACCACGAGGCTAACAGTATCTTCTTTCAGGGCCTTATTTGATTGAAGCGTTCTGCATCCTAAATTTCCATTAATATTATTAGCTGTATTTTTAGTGAAGATTATTATCTGTTCTCTGGCTGGCTGACAAAAGCGATCTTATGTAGACCATGCTGAGATGCTGCGGCCATAACCTTAGCAACGGTGCCATATTCTACCCGTTTATCGATACGAAGCT
>JBOFFX010000072.1:0-3937 GCA_051648825.1 Spirochaetia bacterium | reverse complement strand
TTCATCAACTCGAACAGTGAGTCGAGTCGTCCCTGAGTGGCCCGCAGAGTGAGGTTGAAAATCCCCTTGAGCATCAGGAAGGTACAGATGGTCTGGTCGGTGTAGAGCTGGCTGCGGCCCCGCCGCCCATGATGGTCGTGGTGAAACCAGTTGTTCATGGCCTCGGTATCAACCCAGAAGGTGAGTGAACCACGGTTAATCAAAGACCTGTTGTATTGAGGCCAGTTGGTGATGGGTGGAAGCGACGAGCCCATTATGCAAACTTGAAGAGGAGGGTGGTGATCAGGTCATCAAGTCCTCAGTAAGTTCCCTTCAAACTGCATCGATTTGGGCAACAACACCAGTTCCAAGACTACCTCTTAAGTTAAGAGGGGCGAAGTGTCTGGATCTTCAAGGGGCCAATCTAGTGTCTAGAAAAGTAGATGTGGCATAAAATTAATGCAGGCAAGGTTCACTACTAAAGCCAGCTATCACACCGGGTTTGCACGCTAGGGCTGAAGGACCACTTCGACACACCCAAGAAGGGGTGAAATTGATATCAAAAGGAGTGCGCAAAAAAAGCCACTGTAAGAGTGGCTTGCTCACAAATTGTTGTGAATACAGTAAAGCACAACCAACCTTTACTCTGATTGCTTCGATATTATGCCATGGAAAAATGAATCGGCATGTATAATTAAATTAAATTAAATTAAATTAAATATGCAAAAATACAATTCATTTGACCAGGTTGGTTGGGATCATCTTTAATTGCTAAATTTTTTTTATTTTCATAATAACTAATTAATCAAAAGTTGATAATGGATCCAGGTCACACATTTTATAACTAAAACTGTGATCAATCTCGCCAAATAAAGTTATTTCTCGTGACAAAATATCTTGGTCCTATGATTCAGGCATGTAACAGGACATGAAATCAAAATTATCTATAGACAAAGGGGTTAATAGGCTGGTGATTTGTTAAGTTATTTAACAAATGATGCATTTATGAAAATTAATTGAATTTTTTACTCGATTACAACGATAGGCATGGAGAAAATTTATGGAACAGTTTCAAAAAAAGAAATTAATTGCCGCAATAACTATTGCGTTGGCTGCAAGTGGCTTTGCATCTAACTCTCTTGCGAACAATACTAAGTTAAGTGCTACCAAAACTAATGTGGCCTTCGCTGACTTCATCCCGACTGAATACAGCACTCAAGATAAACCTAACATTATTGTTCTCACAGTTGATGATCTAGGTTATGGGCAGATGCCTTTTGATGAGAGCTCATTTAATCCTGAAGCACTAAAAAATCGCCCTGTTGTTGATACCTATAAGATAGGTATTGATAAAGCGATTGAGGCCGCGAAGAAGTCTACCCCGACTTTGCTTGGTCTAATGAATGATGGCGTTCGTTTTACTAATGGTTACGTAGCACATGGTGTTTCTGGTCCTTCTCGGGCGGCTATAATGACGGCTCGAGCGCCGGCTCGTTTTGGTGTCTATAATAATTCAGATGCGCAAGATGGAATCCCTCTGACTGAGACATTCATGTCAGAGCTATTCCAAAATCATGGTTACTATACTGCAGCTGTTGGTAAATGGCATTTATCTAAAATCAGTAATGTGCCAGTACCAGAAGAAAAGCAAACTAGAGATTATCACGATAACTATCGCACATACTCCGCTGAAGAGTGGCAGCCTCAAAATCGTGGATTTGATTATTTTATGGGCTATCATAGTGCTGGGGTTGCTTGGTACAATTCTCCATCACTATTTATTAACCGTCAGCCAGTTGAGGCTAAAGGCTACATTAGTGATCAGCTTACAGATGAAGCGATTGGTGTTGCTAATCGAGCAAAAATGCTGGAGCAACCCTTTATGCTCTATTTAGCTTATAGTGCACCACACCTTCCTAATGATGTTGCTGCTCCAAGCGAATATCAAAGCAAGTTCAATACAGGCAGCCCCACTGCGGATAATTTCTACGCATCTGTTTACTCAGTAGATCAGGGGGTAAAACGTATACTTGAAACACTCAGAAAAAATGGTCAACTTGATAACACTATAATATTATTCACGTCGGACAATGGTGCTGTAATAGATGGCCCGCTCCCTCTTAATGGCAACCAAAAGGGCTTCAAGGGACAGATGACCGCTCCTGGTGGAGTACACACACCTATGTTTATGTGGTGGAATGGCAAGCTTAAAAATGGCAAATTTGATAAACTTGTTTCTGCTATGGACTTTTTCCCCACTGCATTGGATGCCGCAAAAATTAGCATACCATCAACATTAAAATTAGACGGCCACTCTTTGCTTCCCTATGTAACCGGAAAAAAAGAAGGGACTATACATGATAACCTAGTTTGGTTGGGCTCGTATGTTCATTGGTGGGATGAGCAAAATATTCCTTTTTGGGATAACTACCACAAGTTTGTTCGTCATGAAAGTGATGAGTATCCAAAAAACCCTTATACAGAAGATCTAAGTCAGTTCTCTTATGCTGTACGCAACAACGAATACGCTTTGATCTACAACTACGAGGACAAGCAACTCGGGCTCTACGCACTCAATGATCTGCAACTTAAACACAACCTGGCCAAGGACAAGCCCGAGATCATCAAACAGATGCAAGGTTCCATGAAGGAGTTCGTGAGCAACAGCCACCCCCCCCTGAACAAGGTCAATCAGGAGAAGTTTGACAACGTCACCAAAACCTTGAACAAGACACAGTAATACCGTGAGTAATCTCTGCGGCAGGGTTTCCTGTCGCAGTTACTCCCTAGGAACAAATATGCATATTACAGCCAAACCCACCAGCTTCCAATGCAACATCAAGTGTGATTACTGCTTTTATCTGGAGAAAGAGACTCAGTTCAAGCATACCCCCTGGATGGATGATGAGACTCTGGAGGCCTTTGTCCGAACCTATATTTCTGCTTCAGGGCCAGAAGTCTATTTCACTTGGCAAGGAGGAGAACCTACCTTGGCTGGACTAGACTTCTTTAAAAAAGTCATTCAGTTTCAGATATGTCATGGGAAAGGCAAGAGGATCTTCAATGCATTACAAACAAATGGTCTTTTGTTGAATGATGAATGGTGTGAGTTTCTCAAAAAAAATAATTTTTTGATAGGGATATCTATTGATGGCCCACAAGAGCTGCATAACATGTATCGAAAAAATCGCAGTGGTAAGGGGACATTCGATAAAGTTATGTCATCCATTGAACTATTGAAACAGTACAAAATCCCTTTTAATACACTGACAGTGGTAAATAAATACAATGTAAATTTTCCATTGGAAGTTTATGATTTTCTTAAATCCATAGGTAGTAATCACATACAATTTATTGAGTTATTGGAAACGACAGAGCCGAATATACTTTTTGGTGATGTTCCAATAAATGTCAATGTTGTTGATTTTTCAGTACCATCTGATAAATATGGCTATTTCATGGCTAAAATATTTAAATCATGGGTAACCAAAGATGTCGGTACTGTCTTTGTGCGACAATTTGAGACTTTTATAAGTCGCGTTCTTGGTAATGATCATACCAGTTGTATTTTTCAATCGAAATGCCATGGCAACTTCATAATGGAATCTAACGGTGATATTTATGAGTGTGATCATTTCGTTTATCCAAATTACAAAATCGGTAATGTATTGAAAGATTCACTCAACCACTTTCACAGTGAAAAATTATCTAAAGAAAAAGAAAAACTAGCTCGGGAATGTCAACAATGTCATTACTCGTCAATATGCAATGGAGGCTGCCCTAAACATAGAATTAAATTAGGGGATGGCGCTAGGATATCTTACTTTTGTGATGGCTACAAAATTATGATGTCTACCATGGTGCCGTATCTAAATGCCA
This sequence comes from Spirochaetia bacterium, assembly GCA_051648825.1. Classification (GTDB taxonomy): domain Bacteria; phylum Spirochaetota; class Spirochaetia; order WRBN01; family WRBN01; genus JAHHUI01. The sequence continues at coordinate 79 of JBOFFX010000072.1, read as the reverse complement.
TGGTTGAACTAGAAAGACATAAAATTCCACTAGTGCATATTATGGACAATGAACTTGCTCATGCATTAAATATCAACAC
>JBOFFX010000071.1:0-1100 GCA_051648825.1 Spirochaetia bacterium | reverse complement strand
CCCAATCATTTATACGTCTCTGCAGAGTCCACCTAGAAATCCCTACAAAATTTGCAATGCACTTCACAGACAGGCCCATATTAAGAAGTTCATACACATATTCCTTGGATACTACAACTGTGGGGCGGCCACTATTTCCCCTCTCCAGGGAAACTGTTATACATGTTTCCTTGCCATTTTGCCTAGAGACAAGGCGATGCACCTCAGTAAGGGCATCACAGACTGCTTGAGGGATCTGAAGCTGGTTTGATAGTGTGCTGAGTACAACAAGCTCTTGTGAGCATATAAACTCCAAATAATCTAGGTCCAGAGGGGCACGATCAAGGCAACTTGATAGTCTGATGTAGAGCCTGTCCAGTAAATGACTAATTAATTGCTAATTAATTACCTACTATAGATTGCCCGCTGTAAATTACCTTTAGTTTACTAAAGTATTCCAATAAAAATTACTATTCACCAAAGAAAAAAAGAAAAAAACATGGTACCCTTGGTTTTACTCACCTGCGAAGATGCACCCTGATCTGTCATTTTTCTATAAGGTAAAGCATAACAGAATACAAGGAATAAATCGTTATATTAGACAGTGTAATTTAATACGAGACGATTCAATAGCAAACTTAACAGTGCATGTAGGCTAACGTTAGCTTACCTTTCGTGAAATAAGACTGGCTAACCTAACTAAGTTTACCAACGTAGCTATATTTAAGCTATAAACAAATGATCTCAGAAAAATGAAAGAAAAAAAAACACGTACCTTTTTTGATACTAGTCGCTGTCAAGATGCTCGCAGCTCGTGATTTTTCAGGGTTGTGGCTAAAACTAGGGGGTGTGTTTCGGCACCAACTGATAGGCGCCCAAATGAGCTCTTCTGATTGGCCGAAATTCTCTGCTCTCTGAGCGGTGCCCGCCGTTGCCTCTACAGATGCACAAATCACTTTTGCACCATTTGTCACACAGATATGTGGTGCAAAAGGGAGAGAGTGTGAAACTTGTCATTTGCAAGCGAAAAACAGCGTTTGAGACTCATAGCAGCAGATTCACGCCGTTGTAGTTATGCACTTGTGTTTGTGCTTGAAAAAGCATCCAAGAAAAAATATATA
>JBOFFX010000070.1:0-1394 GCA_051648825.1 Spirochaetia bacterium | reverse complement strand
TATCCCCATTGGGGCGTATTGAAATGAATTGATCCATAGACTTGCTACGAATTTCTAAGTTTGTGGGACTGAAATCTTCAATTGCTTTTGGTATTGGGTTAAAACCTACAAACACCATTGCATCATTTTTAGAGAATGCCCTCATGTGGTTTACAGTAGGCATTCCAATAGGATTCAACCCTGCTTCCAGTTTAGCTTCATACAGCCAATGTTCAAAACCTTTCTGAGTAAACATGGCCAGACAGTCATCCCCAACTTCGATTGGGAAAGTTATTGCATATTTTCCACACTGGGGGAAGTGCACAGGTACTCTTGTTACATTGGAATATTCCATTTTATTGTACATAGAGTCTGCATTACTTACATAAGCTTCGATAGCAATCTGAATAGTTGCTGTTTGATCTGCTGGATCAAAGGAGACAATCCTTGCTGGGTAGCTGGTATTCATCTTTGAAATATCAATCATAGGATACTACCTATCACACCAATACCAATAGATTTAGCAAACCCTTCAACTCGTTCCCTTCCAAGTTTAGGTAGCTCAGTTAGGGATTGGTTTGTTTGCAGAATCTTTTCACCTTTTGCATTTACAATATTCAGGCGTTTTAATGTTGCTGAAAAATGTAAAGAGGCTGATGTGTCTGCTGTTGCACTTGTGTTGTAATTAATCACTACACAATTGTGGTAGAGTCCACGCAAGGTTGAAATAGTTACAAGCTGCCCTGTTTTCACTAGCATGTCTAGCTGTGTGTGAAAATGATCTACGTTTGCTTGTTGATCATTTGTTAGGGCTTTACCCAGACCAATTGAAGATGCAAAGATTCCTGCCAATGGTGAGCCTACAATAGCCCCACCAACTTGGATGATCCCCTCTAGTGAAGTTAAATCTGCTGCTTCCATAGGCATATTACTAACTACGCCTTCAATAGATATGATTGGGTTTTGCCTGATTACGTGGTCAGATACAGCAAAGCCAGAGTCTACTGGAAACTCTGTTACAGCATTGCTTACGGTGTAGCCCTCTTTTTCAACACAGTGAAACACTAATTTTTGCACTGCTGCAGCTCTTGTATCTGTTACATCATTCCAAGCGTCTCTAATAGGTGCGTCCCTAGTTTCTGAACCTGGACTTGTTGCACCTGCAGAGTTTGAAGCTACTTCATTTTTACTGCTTGGCGCAACTTGTCCTCGTGTTCCTTGAGGTTGCCACATAATTGTTGCGGGCGTTAATTTGCTGTACAATGCCCCTGCAATAGTGGCAGAGCCTAGTCCACCCACTGATGGAATAAATGCCATTACTCCTCCTAAGTTATCACTATTTCATTTATCGGGAGTCCTGCATTATCTGCATTGTTGTCCCTAAATACTGCAGACTCGAAAGAAGTCTCCCAAGT
>JBOFFX010000069.1:0-1127 GCA_051648825.1 Spirochaetia bacterium | reverse complement strand
ATAGATTGAACGAAGTTACTTATTATCGTTTTGCCATACCTGAAGTCTTGCACAATGTTGAAAAGGTCGTGTTCATCGATGCGGACATGATAGCGATTGGAGATATTAGTACACTTTGGTCGATAGATATGATGGATTCAATTGTTGCTGCTGTGTCAGACCATATCTTGGGATGTGACAAAGAGAAGCAGCAAGTACGTGGAATATCATCTGGAAGGTATTTCAACGCAGGTTTCATGTTGATGGACCTTGGGAAATGGCGGGAAAATAATATCAGTCAGCAGGCATTGAAACTGCTTATAGATAATAATGGTTTCGAGCACAATGATCAGGATGCCTTAAACATTATTTTGCAAAATAAGGTTCTTTATCTTGATGAGAAGTGGAATGCTCAACCCAATCATCTTGCGAAAAAGGATATTTCCGAACCTGTTTTGGTGCATTTCTGTGGTCAGGAAAAGCCTTGGCATGTATATTGTACTCATCCTTTCAAAAATAGTTATCTGGTAAGTCGTGCTGAGACTGAGTATGCATGTGAGCCACTTCAAACATATCTCGATCAAGATGATATGACCATTTTATCCCGCCTTAAAAATAAATTTCCTGATGGGGCACGCATTGTAGTTTGGGGGGCAGGTCAGAGAGGGCGGCGTCTTTGCTATGAAATTATAAGAAATATGGATGGATATTTAATAGAATACATTGTTGATAAGAGTGTAAGTGGCGAGTTCATGGGGGTGGAAATAAATAATCATCTGGTAAAGGTGGCGGATATTGATGCAGTAATAATTGCTTCAATTCCTTATCGGGATGAAATCATAGATGAAATTGGTGAGGGGTCTTGTCTAGTTTGTATATGATATATTTTTTGCTACATAATTTTTCAGGATGAGATAATGAATTTAATAATGTTTCCTTTTGATAGAGTAAATAAAGGTGCGACTATTGCCATTTATGGTGCTGGTGAGATAAGCAAGAGCTTTTTAAATCAACTAAGTGCTATCAACTATTGCCGAGTCGATTGGCTAGTAGACCAAAAATTTGAATCAAAAGGACAGCAGGGGAAACTGATTTGTCTTCCCCCAAATATGATGGACTGGCAGCAACCAGAGCAAATTATCATCGCA
>JBOFFX010000068.1:0-1007 GCA_051648825.1 Spirochaetia bacterium | reverse complement strand
ATAGGCTACTACAACCAGGGCATCGCTAAAAATGAGTGTGTGAGTTTGTTTACAGAACGCTGTTGTCACTGCTGCAAACTCTCATATAAATAATTGTTCGAAAAATATAATTTCCCTGCAGCCAGTGGGCCCCCTTTCCAGTGTAGGCCCCTGGGCTTCAACCCCTTGAAGCCCGTGCATTAATGCGCCCCTGCTTGTAGAAGTTGATGGCAAAAAAGTTGATGTTTGAACAGTAGATGTTGTTGTTGACAAAAGCGTGGAGCTTTGAGTTGTTGTTTTTGGCATTTCCGATGTTGTTGCAGCATCATTGCTTGCAGATGCTGACAGCAAAATGGTTGTTGTTCCAACAGTAGATGATGTTCTTGGCAAAAGCGTAATGCTTTGTAGAGTTGTTGTCAATGGCATTTCAGATGTTGCTGCATCATTGTTTGTGCTTGTAGAAGCTGATGGCAAACCAGTTGTTGTTTGAACTGTAGATGATGTTGGCAAAAACATAGTGCTTGGTTGAATTATTATTGGTATTTCAGATGTTGTTATTGGTATTTCAGATGTTGTTGCAGCATCATTGCTTGTGCTTGTAGAAGTTGATGGGAAAACTGTTGTTTTTTCAACAGTAGATGATGTTGGCAAATGCATGGTGCTTTTTTGAGTTGTTATTTTTGGCATTTTAGATGTTGATGGCAAAATGGTTGTTGTTCGAACAGTAGATGAATATTGCTGGCAAAAGCGTAGTGCTTTGCAGAGTTGTTGTCAATGGCATTTCAGATGTTGTTGCAGCATCATTGCTTGTGCTTGTAGAAGCTGATGGCAAAACGTTTGTTGTTTGAACCGTAGAAGATGTTGTGGGCAAATGCATGGGGCTTTGAGTTGTTATTGGCATTTCAGATGTTGTTGCAGCATCATTGCTTGTGCTTGTAGAAGCTGATGGCAAATCGGTTGTCGTTTGAACCGTAGAGGATGTTGTGGGCAAATGCATGGGGCTTTGAGTAGTTGTTCTTGGCATTTTA
>JBOFFX010000067.1:0-1842 GCA_051648825.1 Spirochaetia bacterium | reverse complement strand
TATGTCAGACCCATTCTTGAAATGTGTACTTGCATACAGACCCAATTTCTCAATGGTCTTCACATACATCTCTGGACCCTCCTTACCCACACAGAAACAGTATCCATCGAAATATTCATCGGCATTGGATGATTGTTGTTTTCGATTGAATTTCGCCCCTCCTGAACTCTTTTTCCTGAAACCTTGCTTCTTGCCACCTCGCCCCTTCTTGACCTCTTTCTTGACTTCAGTTTCTTCCATTTTTGATTGTAATTTCTAATTTTATGTTGATAATGCAAAATTAACCTAGGATAAACCAAAGTTAAAGTGCACTCTAATAAAATTAGAAATTATGAGCTACGTTGCGTCGCACTATTTTCACCTCGTCGCATCGCACTATTTTCAACTTTGTTGTCTGGCTGTCGTGTATGGACCTCTGTCCCGCGGGCCCATTTTACATTTCGCGCTACGCTAGTTGAAATATTTTTGTCATTACGCAACACACTCCTGTGCGCTGCAGCGCCTTCGCTGCTGGGCAGGTTAAGTATTTTAGCACGCATGTTCACAAAAATGCTACCCTGTAGGGGTTTGGTGAAGAAATCTCCCAACATATCTCTTGTAGGACAGTATGCAACCTTCACTTCACCTTTTTTTATCTTGTCTGTCACAAAATAGTATCGCACGTTGAGATGTCTTGTGCGCTTACCACTGGACGTACTGCCATTTTCTGCCAACAGAATAGTACTCTTGTTGTCTTGGTAGATAGTTGTTGTGGGTACCGGCATTCCTTGTGCCGCTAGAAAATGTCTGGTCCACAGGATCTGTCCCATCGCATCATCAATAGCCACAAGTTCTGCCTCTGTAGAGCTCTTGGTATTCAATTTCTGCTTGCAAGATGTTGAGTATGCTACACCCTTGCCTAGTGTCATCATGATGCCACTGTGGCTACGCATGTCAGGATGTACTGCATATGAACTATCCACCCACCATTTTGCATCCACACCTGGTTCGATTGTCAATGTTAGCTCCCTTGTACAGCGTAGGTACTGCATTACCCTTGTCAGTTTTTTGTAGTCGTCTTCGTCAGGCGATTGTACACGTGTGCATAAAAATGCAACTGCTGTTTGAATATCCTGCCTGGTGCGTCGAGATAAGTACAGCAGCTTTGCTACCAAATGATGGAATCGTTGGGCAGTAGCCTCAGGCAGTTTCTTTGCATCCGGACTAACATTAAACAAATGGTTTGCAGCAGGTGTCTTTGCCGCGCCATTCATGTCTGCAGGCAATTCGGTCAGCATCTTGTCCACGTACTCGTACATGCTGATTTTCACCTTATTCTTTGATGTGTAGTCTAGTGTCATGCCTAAATATTCAAGCAATTTGCCCCCTGTAGCAGTGAGTGGACTTTCCTTACCAAACTTACTGTTGAGCCGTGCAATGATGTCATCAACAACTTTCTTTTCTGCATGTGATATCTTGAGATCGTCCACATGCCAGATAATTGTACATTGCTTACCATTGATTTTCTTGTTGGCCACACACTTGTCGTATGTATTTAATTCGAACCCCCATTCAATCAGTGTATCTGATAATAGCCTCCAGAATAGAAGTGCTGCCTGCAACGTACCGTAAAGAGCCTTCTTCAGCTTGACATATAACATGGGCTTTTCCTTCTTGTTCTCCCAGATGTATTTCCTGTATAGTCTTGGGTCAAGTTTCACAATCAATTCAGCTATTTTTCCTTCAAGTAACATGTATACTTCCTCATCCATGTCAGCATGTAGGAAAGCACCTGGGATGTCTGCTATTGCCACATGCCTGGTCTCTTTTGCATCTATGGCACATGACATCATCATGGCTTCT
>JBOFFX010000066.1:0-1808 GCA_051648825.1 Spirochaetia bacterium | reverse complement strand
TGCCCAAAACACACCCATTACTCATTAAGAGATTAGGGACAACTCTTTTAGACCATGCGCCAGGCAGGCCGACCGTTTTTCCCGTAGTCAAACTAGCAAAAGTGGATTCGGACATGCCCTAAGTGCACCTGCGCAGTGCGCTTTAGACCTTGTGCTCAGATTGTTAAAATAGGGCCCAAGATAAATCCTGCCCATTAAAACTGGGGTTAATAATTGTACATTTCAATATTAACTATTCCCATCTAAGGATTGCTTCCTGTACATTTGTGAATGGCTTTCTGTGCATTTTAGGGTTGGGCTGATAGATGATGCCATCGTCCATCGCCGATGGCTGACAGACATCACGATGTTAAGCTGACATCGTGATTCCTTCCCCCCCACCCCCTCTCCCGCAATCTGCCGCATCCCAGTTCCGTGTTCGGAAAGGAAATGAAGTGTACTACGGAAACCCTAAAGGGAATAAATAGCTATCAGACATTTCTCTTTACTCTGTGTATGTGGTAAGTGAACTTTCATGTACTGTAATGCAACAGGCTACCGCTAGCAAGCGGCTAACCTTTTAGTGACTCCGTAGAACGCGTTATTTGTTTCACGCTTTGGGCACACCCCTAACCCCACCCCCTGATGTCATCGTCCATCACGATGTTTCACTGTAGACATCATCTGATGCCAATTTGGTAGACATTGCGCAACCCTAGTGCATTTGTGGATCCTGAAACATTTCTAGCATCAAGACGTGCTGCCAAATCCACAAATAGGTAGACTCCACCCACCATGTACTCAAGCCAATCAGCCACGTTTCGCTGACCAATCGTAGCATGTTCTAGCCAATCACGTTTTCAAAATCCACAAATGCATGCAGATTTTGGAGAGTATCACAACGCATGCATGTGATTCTCCTGCACGTAAACAACGCATGCGTGTGGTGCAGCGGACGTTGAACACACATGCCCTACGACTTGTTTACATTCAGAGGAGAGCACGCACATATGTCGTGATACTCTCCAAAATGGCTGGGGTGCCGTGACGTGGAGGATAAGAATTGTTGAATAAATGTGTTATTTTAGCTTTCTTTGCACGCAAAAAGTATTCTTGTAGCTTCATAAAATTACAGTTGAACCACTGATGTCACATAGACATCAGATTTAATCAATTCATTCTCAGATTTCATCAAAAATATCTTAATTTGTGTTCTGAAGGTGAACGAAGGGCTTACACATTTGGAATGACATGAGGATAATTAAAATAATGATATAATTTTCATATTTGGGTGAACTATCCCTTTAAACATGAAAAACCAGAGTCAGTGTCGCTTTTAGTTTGAATTACAGCTTGATTTTCTGTTAAAAAGCAGCACTCCAGTGTGGAGCTAGCTAATGATATTAGTGGGGGGAAAAAACAATTATTAAAGTGATAGTTTGGTTTGCAGAGATCAAAGCTTGATCTAGCTCAGGACTGTTTTAATTTATCATAACCCTATTGTAAAAGTATTTTAAGAGATGATTATGTTGTGAATTAGGGCTGGGCAATATGACCTAAAAGCAAAACAATTGATAAATTGGATAAATTGAACACTTTACCTTGATTATGATCATTGAACGACTATTTCATTTACTTATTTTGCCCTCTTAGTTCATTAAAGGTTTGTACTCTAAATATACTCAACTATTAAAGGTGGGATATTTTTTTCTAATGAAAGAGTGTGTTTCTTATCTTTCATTTTTTGCAAACCAAATAAATGAATATTGCCATGTCAAAAGTAGAAAATAACCAGCATCACTTGCAAAAAGTTTTTTTTTTTAAATATT
>JBOFFX010000065.1:0-1031 GCA_051648825.1 Spirochaetia bacterium | reverse complement strand
TGACTTCAGATGAGGGTGGGACCCTACTATCTAGCGAGCTGATAAAAGACCATTCACTTTTTTGTTCGCTATGGTCTGGGCAAACGATAAGAATCGATAGGGCCAACAACACTGAGATACTAATTGATGGTGCTCGCCTCACAATAAGCATCCAGGTTCAACCTGATATATACACATCATTTAGAGAAAAAAGTGGGGCTTCATTCAGAAGCTCTGGACTTGATGCTCGTTTTTTGTTTTGTGAACCAACATCTGAGATTGGCAATAGATTTGAGGATGAGTCTGTAGATAGTGACTTGCCATTCCAGGGCTTAAATGCATTGTGCAATTTTAATACAAGAATTGAAGCTTTGCTGAGAGAGGGGGAAGCTTGTATAGCTCGTCACTGTTTGAAAATGACAGATAATGCCGAAATATTGTGGCGTCAAAAATTCAATGAGATTGAAGCTCATATGCAACGTGGTGAATACCTGATGGACTATACAGATTTTGGTTCAAAGTTTATGGAGCAGGTTTCACGTATCGCAGCCGTTCTTCATGTTTTTACTCACACTGACTATAAAGAGCGCTCTGTTAATTACAAAACTATGGATATGGCAATTCACTTGACAGAAATATACTTGCATCAGGCCTTGGAAATTTTTACAAAGCCTGACAAAAAAGATCTGTCAGACCAAAAAGATGCTGACACATTACTCGCCTGGATTAAGCATAACTGGCGGAATAAGTGGATTTTAAAAAGTGACATAAGACGAAGTGGCCCCTATTGCATGCGTGATTTAGGCAGGTTAGATCGCGCAATTGAGATCCTTATTGCTACGGGAGACATTTATTGCTTCAGGAGAAAGCAGTCCCTGCTCATCTCCTTGTCATGGGATAGACATCCAAGTTACATACGTGACCGTTATAGGCTGGAGGAAAATTGTGGACGAATTAAAGGGTTGGTCCCCTACTACGGAAAATATAAATCAAAAATGCCATTGCGTATTCAACGCACACGTAAATTATTAGATGCATTCTGTTGAATGAGA
>JBOFFX010000064.1:0-1073 GCA_051648825.1 Spirochaetia bacterium | reverse complement strand
CAACACCCAACACCCAACACCCAACACCCAACACCCAACACCCAACACCCAACACCCAACACCCAACACCCAACACCCAACACCCAACACCCAACACCCAACACCCAACACCCAACACCCAACACCCAACACCCAAACTAATCTGACAGATTATAAATACATTATCTATAGTAAAATTAACAGGTATACCTCTAAAGTAAAAGAACAATAACTCGCCTGCCACATATAGAGTAAAATAAGTCAAAAAAATAGAGGTGGCACTTAACGCAATAAAAACTATCAGAAGCGTAAACGTATTGTTCTTCCTCATTGCTTGCTATCCTTTTGCGAAAATTTTTGTTCAATATCAAAAAGGTGGGTGTCCCAGATTTCAACCATAATAAAAAAGGATAGAGAAGGATATCAAATAACATAATCTAGAAATCCAAATAAAAACAGTGGCTTTATACATCTCATACCTAAAAAAAGTTCATTTAAAAAATCTAACTCATTTGAATTGTTTCTTTTCACATTAACACAAGAAATTCTGCAATGATAGAAAATAAAAATAACTCCAAGTAAGCCGACGCTATAAGAAAACATCTTTTCACGGGGTTCCCCAATCGACCATGACAAAGCCAACCCCATGGAAAATGATAGAAAGAAAAACAAAGAAGACAGGTTTGCCAACAGGTCAGACTGAAACACAACCTTATTGATAAATATAAAAACCCCCCTTGCATCGCTGAGTTTTATTTTTGTTTTAGTGTAAAAATACACCTGGCAAAATATAAGCAGCATGAGAAAAAATGCCATACCAAATGCAAAAAAAGTGTTCATTACTCCTCCTTCTTGAATTCGTACCTGTATATTTCATTGCCAATTTTACCGTTACCTTCCACATCAACACCTTTAATTTCTTTTGATACGCCCCCCCAACCAATAGATGGCCCCACGGCCGATTAGGACACCCACCTTTTGGAGCAAGCCACTATCGGGCAGCTGCAGGCACCATAAGGGTGTATGCTTCCGAACTGATGCCTGCAAAAGTCGGCTGGTTAGAGAGATTTTCAGGTTTAGAAAACAACGGCCCC
>JBOFFX010000063.1:0-3247 GCA_051648825.1 Spirochaetia bacterium | reverse complement strand
TGGCAGCCTCGGAAAGAGTTACAGACCCATGATCATCACCCCTCAGATAAGAAATGGGCTCACCTACAGCCAGGGCCTTATCCTGCCACAACCCCAGCCCCCTGCCGTACTGTCTCATCCTCTCAGGTGTCATTGTGCTTGCTCCTTTTGTGTCCAAAAGGCATCTTGCCACAGGGCGCAAGCGAGGCCAAAGAGATAATCCCTCTTTACGACACGAACTGTCTTGAGTGCAGATGCCCTCCCCCCTACCAGTCATCTGCCCTCCCCTAATGCACCAATAAAAAACTGACCATTTATGGTCAGTCTTATGACGGAAATAAATAGAAAACTCACCACCCAAAAAGATTTTTCAATGGAGTTCTGGTCTTTTTGAGTGTGACTGAGTGCTCTTTCAGCAATTCAATCTCATCATCGATATCCATCATTGCTGAGGTTCTGGTGTCTGCCATCTTTGCCAAAACAACACCCATTACCGCTTCTGCCTCGATCATGGCCCTGCTGATTGCATCAACATTTTCTTTTACTGATTCCAAGCCTGGATCTGTAAGCTTGATGTCTTCTTTGAAGCCCTTGCTGATGATCTCTTCAATGTCTACCATGTCCATTTTCAGCTCAGTGAGAAAATCGACCACATCCTGAATTAAATACATTTTTGCCTCTCGGTATTTGTTTTTAGCTTAATAATTAAATAGAGTAAGATGAGTTATCTTTTGACTCTCTCTCTTTGACAGCCTTTTCAAAACCTTTGTTGATATTTCTTTCAAAGGCGCTGTAAATATCTTTCTGCATCTCTGGAGTTCGCCCAAGTGGCGTTTCTTCGAGTTTTTTCAGTAGGCTCTTCTTGCTTTCCTCAAGAGCCTGCTTGAATTCATTAATGCTTAGATCTTTGCTAATTCCACCAGCATTCTCAATAAACTTCTCAGTGATGGATTTCCCCTTATTCATGTACCCAATCATTTCAATCTTTTCAGCTATTTTGCTAAAGGCACTAGCAACTGGCGGCAGGACTGCATGAGCAACCAGAAGTGCAGCAGCAACAGCGCCTCCACCAGCCATTCCAGTTGCTAGCACTGCGGCTCCTCCAACAAGAGAAGCCTGCGCGGCCACCAGCCCCAATGAGGTTGCAAAAAACATGGTTCCAAAAGCAGAGCCCTGAATAATATCTTTTCTGCTAACATCAAACTTTATGGCTGATGATATCTGTGAAAAATATCCACTGACCCTGCCTGAAAAAGGCTTCACTTCATCGGAAACGACTTTCTCTAGTTCTTTTGATGCCTTAAAGATCTGCCAGGCACGAGCATCACTAAAATCTGATATTTTCATTTTTACGCCCATTGTTATAGTTATTGGCGATTAAGCATATTTAATAGTTTCTGACATATAAAGTCAAAAAAAATCTGTTCTTTTGTCACAAATTAATGTTATCACTCGGAAATCTGAAAAACAATTACCAGAGACCCAAAAGCGCCATAAAAAATGGAGCTATAACGCCCCATTAATTATTTTGCTCATTATCTAGACAAAGAGGTTTCTTCTGGTTTTTTGTAGATTTTATCCACTGATGTTCGATAGGCTTCAAAAACCTTCTCTTCAAGAACGTTATTGATTTTTTCTCTCACGCTTGGATCTTCTGCGAGCCTAGAGTTTTTAATGCCCTCTACAATTCCATGCCTACCATGCTGTGCTATTAGGTGAAGATCTTCCTTGCTTCTTCCATCACCGATCTTTTCCATCAATCCTACAAATTTATTGGTGGCGGCTTCATTTTCTGCAAAATACTGCTTTAGCTCAAAATGAGTGGCAATCTTACTGATTGCTTTTGCGATAGGCGGCAACGCAAAGTGAGCAATCATTAGAGCGCCTGCTGCACTAACAAGGCCAACTGTTTGGTCGTAATTGAATAGGGAGTCCCCAAGACCATTATTCATGGTAATATTGGGGATTTTGTTATACATCAAATTCTCTGCTGTTTGGGCTGTACCATAAAGCATGGAGGCGGTTGTAGGAATCAAAACGGCCAACCCTGATGCAAAAATTGCCATTTTGTTTTGTATTGTGTTTCCGAGCTTTTCAAAAAAAAGGCTTGTTTTTCCTGAGAATGGTTTAAATTCTTCGGTAACCAGTTTTTTGATTTCTTCCGCTCTATCAATTATATCTTGTTGTGTTCCCATGATTTACATCCTTTTCTTCTTATTATTTAAGCAATTATCATACTAACTCGATAATAAATCAACATAGCAACTAGAAAACATTAATGTTTTTAAATAAAAACAAAAAAATGAGCTGTGAACAACAAGAAAAGTAGTTTGCTTTTGATACTATCTATGGTATGATGTGGTATAGCAATACAGGAGTATTTTTTATGTACAATGATGAGCTTTATAGCAAAAAGCGACCTAACGTGGGGGTTACTATCATTCCTTTCATCTATGATGAAGGTGAAATCAAGGCTTTAACCTATAAGCGAGACCTTGATGCAGAAGTGTTTCCTGGGAGGCTGGCCTTTCCAAACTGCTTCTATGATAGAGAAAACGTAGAAAGCGCAGAAGAGGCGGCAATCGGCGCTTTGCTGTCAAAAACCAGTATTGAACTGCCCTACTTCGAGCAGTTGCATACTTTTAGCGGCAACTATATTGACCCAGAGCGGATCAATACCGTGAACATCACTTACTTCTCTCTTGTTCGACTCGCCGATGTGAGTGAGATTGGTGATCCTCACTACGAAAAAGAGTGGCTCACGGTAGATGAAATTATTGCGAAGAAAGACCTCTTTGCATTCAATCACTATGAGGTTTTTGATTGTGCATGGAAGAGGATCAGGGCTAAGGCGGAATACACACCGATTGCGACAAACCTTCTGGATGAGATGTTCACCATTGTTGAATTCAAGAAGCTGACGGAAAAGCTGCTTGGGTTTGAGCTGAATAACGCCAGACTGAGAGACCGTATCGAGGTGTCTGAGCTACTAATCCCCTGTGAAGGGATGTTTAAGACCCATAGCACGAAGCCTGCTCAGCTTTACAAGCTGAACCCACTGAATGACGGGGTTTTCTATCCCAGAAGCATGACAAAAGCAAAATAGTTTGATGGCATACAAATTGTGCTCTGGTTGGTTGTTGATATACGGCCACCAGCCAGAGCAAAGATGAATAAAAAAGGAAAACAGATGAGTGATAAACCGATTAACTTCAAATATTTAGATCCAACTATTCGTTACCAAGACGCTTTTTCTCCTTTTGAAAAG
>JBOFFX010000062.1:0-1312 GCA_051648825.1 Spirochaetia bacterium | reverse complement strand
TTTTGGTTGAAAAGAATTGCACGGGAACTGGTGGTTCCCTGATCTAAAGCCATAATATAGTTTGCCATCATAAAACCCCCTAGAATAATAGATTGGTATATATAAAAAATACGCCAAAACAAAGAGATGTTTTCGCGCAAAACGACTAGTCTTCTGTACAAAGCTGTATAATAGAATTATAAGCATATTCATGTAAAGAGTCAACTTATAAAACAAGTAGGAAAGTGCATACAATAGAGTCATAGCAATGAAAATAAGTCTGCCATATGAGGAGGAAAGAAGATGTATGATGTTGTGGTCATTGGCGGAGGAATATGTGGTGCGAGTATTGCAAGAGAGTTGTCACGGTATGGGCTTAAGGTATTGGTGGTTGAAAAAGAAAATGATGTGGCATCAGGGACCACAAAGGCAAATAGCGGAATTGTTCATGCTGGGTATGATCCTGAGCCGGGTACATTAATGGCAAAATACAATGTGGAGGGAAATAAGCTGGTGGAGCAGATTTGCAAAGAACTTGATGTTCCTTACAAAAAAATAGGTTCTCTTGTGTTGGCTTTTTCAGAAGAGGACATAGAACATATTCAAAAGCTTTATGAGAGAGGCATTCAAAATGGTGTACCAGATCTGCAGGTTCTTTCGGCAACAGAAGTATGTGCAAAAGAACCTTATATTAATCAGAAGGTGAAAGGGGCGCTTTATGCACCGTCGGCAGCAGTAGTCGGCTCCTATGAACTGGCTATTGCACTGATGGATCAGGCCGTACTGGGTGGAGTAGAGGTAGTACTAAACCATAAGGTGATAGGGGCTAGTAAGGTTGAAGATGGATTTAAGATAGAAATACAGCATCAAGATGAGAAAAAAGTTATTGATACTAGGTATGTGATCAATGCAGCGGGGCTCTATGCAGACGAGGTTGGGGGGATGCTTGAGGTGGTTGACTTTAAGATCACACCTCAGAAAGGGCAGTACTACTTATTAGATAAATCCCAAGGGACCCTAGTCAGTACAATTATTTTTCAGTGTCCCACTGAGAAAGGAAAAGGAATCTTGGTGTCCCCCACGGCCCATGGCAACCTGATCGTAGGACCTGATGCAACAGATACATTAGGATGTGAGGATGTAAGTACAACGCAGGAGAGTCTTGATTTTATTAGGACTATGGCAACTAAAACCTGTGAAAAGATTGCCTACAGGGAGAACATAAGAAATTTCTCAGGAAATCGTGCAGTGAGTAATCAAAGTGATTTTATCATAGACTATGCAGCATCTACCCAGGCGTGGATCAATGTGGCTGGAATCAAATCGCCAGGCC
>JBOFFX010000061.1:0-1698 GCA_051648825.1 Spirochaetia bacterium | reverse complement strand
TAGCGAAGCATTAAAAAACTGATAAATAACAGATTGGAGATATAGAGATGGGGGGATAATAACAGATTTGTCTCATTTTAAATGAATACTAAAAACTGAGATGAAGAATTTACTTCAGCCAGAAATTTACTTTTGCTATGTTAAAATAAATATTCAGCGATATCTTCAAAAGATTTTCGAATTTTGGCGCACTTATTTCTCTATATAGTGTTGATATGGCAACTAGTAAATACCATAAATTTGGTTATGCTAGCATGTGTGGAAATATTTCAACCACGTGTGTTACAACGCCATGTTAGTTTGTGCCCCGCGCTCCCCCATTAATAAAACTAAATTTAACACCATGTTTTTGACAGATGTTTGCTGTTTATTCATTTGGGAAATGGTTCAATATATGATGAATGAATCTCTCACATCATAGGTAAATCTGCACTTGTTTATCAAGAGAGAGAAGTGCAGAATTCTGTCAGCAAGTGCACACACATAACAAACCTCTGGCGTTTCAGAGATGACTCATCTGAACGCTTCTAAACTCAATGGCAAAGTGTGTGTGTTTTACACTGTAAAATCACGTAAAAAGAAATAGGATGCAACATGAGCAGATGTAAATTTAATGCAGAATTCTACACTTTTCATTCATTTGCATTTTATTCACAACAGACGTAATTTATTTAAATTGTACAGGGGCATTTCGTGGCATTTTTGCCCCAAGTCCCCGTGGCCAGGAGAAGGCTAAGCCTTCCTCAGCCTTACACACGCTCCGCCTATGGATACCCTCTATTCACAAACCATTCTCACTTAGTGTCCACACCCCCTGACAGACTGATACAGTACCTGTACGGATAAATACAGCCCATCCATGTGTAAAGTCATCTCAAAATGACCAAGATCAGCAAACTGCATTCCAAAGACATCAGAATGATGAGGTCTGCTGGAAGTTCTACTCGAGAAATACACTGACATCTGAATTCCATTGGTGTACATGCTACATTGAGCATCATCAGAAGACACTACAAAGAACGAGCATCACACAGACGTAATCCTCGCAAAATAAATGAGTAAGTTACCCACTTCACGACGCGATCACAAAAGTACGCTAAATATAGGCTAATGCTAGAACGTGCTGGTTATGCATAAAGTGTCAAATATTTGGCTACTTAATGTTTTGCCCTTGGTTTTAGGGACATTGTCGTACCCATAGAGAATATCAATCGCCAGAATGATGAACTGGTGGCAAGTTCCGTGAAAAAACAGCTATGGCATGACAGCGGAGTGGAAATCAGCGAGCGATCTATTCAGAGGATAAGGCAAAAGCTTGGGTTGAAGTATGGGAAAACTCAACATTGTCCCATGATCAGAGACAAAAATGAGGAGGTACCTCTCCAACAAGTCCACAAATGGATTGATGAGAAGGAGACATTTCACGATGTCATTTTCACTGAAGAAACAACGGTGGCTTTGGATCGCTTTGCCACCATGTCAATATTCGAAGGCATAATTAGGGGCCAAGCACAGAAGGTGCGATGGCACCTATTGTTTTCGTTAGCGTTCTTTTTCTTCTTCTTCTTCTTCTTCCGCTCTTGAGTCTATGGCAGCCCATAGAACCGCTTGCGGGAAAGTTGTGAAATTTGGCACACTGATAAAGGACGGTCCCAACATTTTTGAAGTCTCAAACTCAAATTCTCTAGCGCCTCCTCT
>JBOFFX010000060.1:0-1145 GCA_051648825.1 Spirochaetia bacterium | reverse complement strand
TATTCAAACTGTCATTCATAGCTTTAGAGAAGGGGCAAGAAGAGCCGAAGAGGCAGGTTTTGATTTTGTTGAAATACATGGGGCACATGGTTATCTTATCTCAGAATTTTTATCACCACTGACCAATCATCGTGAGGATGATTATGGCGGCTCACTCCCTAATAGAGCAAGGTTTCTTCTTGAAATAGTCAGAGAGATTAGAGAAGTGTTTCCTGAAGAAAAAGTAGTGGGCCTTAGGATATCAGCAAAAGATTATATGGAGGGTGGCAATACAGTAGAGGATTTGGTAGAGATAATCAATCTGGTCAAACCTTATGGGGTAGATCTGATCAATGCCAGCACGGGAGCAGTAGTTAATGTGCCAATTGATCCTTATCCAGGGTATCAGATCCCAGAAGCTGAGACAATCTACAAAAAGTGCAACCTTCCAGTCATGGGTGGTGGACTCATTAAAAATGCACTTCAAGGTCATGAAATCATAGAAAATGATAGGATGCCTCTCATCTTCATTGGAAGAGAGTTGCTAAGAGATCCCCAGTGGGTTTTAAACGAAGCCTTTAAAGAAGGGGTAGAACTAGAGTATATGCCTTATCAATATCAAAGGGGATTTATTAGGACCTGAGTGGTCATGTAGGTTATGAATAGATAGCGAGAGTAGGTGGCATACTAGCCTTTGACAAAAGGAGGGCTGGTATGGAACATATCAATGAGTTATTAGTTTATTTCTTGATCTATGGCTATTTGGGGTGGGTATTTGAATGCGCTTTTGCAGCGATAAAGACAGGGCATTTGGTCAAACGAAGAGGTGCTTTTACCAATTATTTTTTGCCACTCTATGGTTTGTGTAGTGTACTCATTATACTTATTTTTCAAAAGGTTGATCAGCCTATTGGAGCAGCGGTAGCAAGTGGTCTTGTGATTACAATTTTGGAATATGGCGTTGGATGGTATCTTTATGAGCGGATGGGACTAAAACTATGGGATTATAGCGAGGTATGGGGAAATGTAAAAGGCTATATTTGCATTCCTTTTACAATCTTATGGTGTGGATTAGCTTTTATAGTTGCGAATAGTGTACATCCGCTACTGGTTTTGGTGCAAGGGCAAATTACAGCAAGTGGCCAGTGGGTGATCATTGGAATAGG
>JBOFFX010000059.1:0-118060 GCA_051648825.1 Spirochaetia bacterium | reverse complement strand
ACTCCTCTAGCATATCCAAATTGGGAGCTTTGCTATCAAGTAAAAACGGGTTTTTATTCTCTTTTTTCAAAAGCGGGTTATAACGAAACAATGGCCACATGCCAGATTCTACAGCTTTTTTCCCCTGATCCATCCCATTCATCATATTAATTCCATGACTAATACAATGACTATAGGCCACAACGAGTGCTGGACCTGGATATTCTTCTGCCTCTTTGATTGCGCGGATCGCATGCATCATATTTGCACCCATATTGATCTGTGCCACATAGACATAGCCATACAAACTTTGCAACAGCGAAAGTGGTTTTTTCATCAAAGCTTTGCCACTGTTGGCAAATTTAGCTAATGCACCCAAAGGTGTGGATTTACTTGCTTGGCCCCCTGTGTTGCTATAAACCTCTGTATCTAGCACAAGTACTTTGACCTGATCTCCACTAGCCAAAACATGATCTAGGCCACCATAACCAATATCATAGGCCCATCCGTCTCCACCAATAGCCCACACAGATTTTTTTACCAAAAAATCTGCAATAGACAACAATCGTTGGCCTGCATCATCAGGAAATTCCTTCAAAGTGGCTTTAAGTTGGCTCACATAGCTACGCTGTTGTTCTATTTCCTCTAATGTGCTTTGCGGATTGTCTATCATTTCCTTGAAGGAGGGCGGTAATTGATTAGCCAATTTGTTTAATAAATCCTTGGCAACACACATCATCTTGTCCACGCTTTTACGCATACCCAACCCAAATTCTGCATTATCCTCAAACAAACTATTACTCCAGGCAGGCCCACGTCCATCCTTGCGTGTTGTATAGGGCACTGTGGGCATATAGCCACCATATACACTAGAACACCCACTAGCATTAGCAATAAGCAAATGATCCCCATAAAGCTGCGTTAAAAGCTTGATATAAGGCGTTTCTCCACAGCCCGCACATGCTCCAGAAAATTCAAACAGTGGTGTTTTTAGCTGCGTACCCAGGATGCTGGCAATAGGAACATTTTCAATGTTATCTTTGCCGGGAATTTGCAAAAAATATGCAAAATTTTCACGCTCGGCTTCCTTTGCCTGTGGTTGAGGCACAAAAGAAAGTGCGTTTGCAGGGCATATATTGATACATGCCCCACACCCCGTACAATCTTCAGGTGCCACCTGTACTGTGAACTCAAGATTGGCCATAGGCCCCTTTTTTATTTCTTTATGCTTAAATGATGCTGGTGTATCAGAAAGCGCCGTTTTATCATAAGCCTTGATACGAATGGCCGCATGTGGACAAACAAAAGAACATTGTCCACAATTAATACAGGCCTGCGGATCCCACGCAGGAATCATCTCTGCAATATTCCTCTTTTCATACCGACTCGTCGCTACTGGCCACACACCATCACGGGGAATTTTTGACACTGGTAGCAAATCTGCGGATCCTTTTAGTAGTGAACTTGTCACGTCTTTCACAAATTCTGGGGCACCTGGCATCGAAAAATCACGCATTGGAATCAAGCTATCTGCCTTAGCCGGATAGATGACTTCTTCGATAGAGGAAAGTGCAATATCAATAACAGCCAGATTTTTCTCAATCACGCTCTGGCCCTTCTTTGCATATGCATTAGTAATAGTTTCCTTGAGGCCCTCACGCATCAATGTTTCATCCAAAATATCACTAATTTTGAATGCTGCGACCTGCATAATCACATTGATCTTTCCTGGAATTCCAGCTTTTTTTGCCAAGTTATAGGCATCAATTACATAGAATTTTGCCCTTTTTTGAATGATAACCTCTTGAATCGCATGTGGCAGTTTGCCCCATACTGTCTGTGCGCAATAAGGGCTAGCCAGCAAAAAAACTCCATCATCTTTAAGTTTATCCACCATGGCATGGGTATCCAAAAAACTAAATTTATGACATGCCACAAAGTCTGCTTTTTGAACTAGGTATGGTCGAGGAATAGGATTTTTTGAGATACGAATATGAGAGGCCGTCATGCCTCCAGCCTTCTTTGCCTCAAAGCTAAAATAACCCTGTGTATGTAAATTTGTATATTTTTCAATAATTTTGAGGGTATTCTTATTTGCACTGACTGTGCCATCACTACCCAGTCCATAAAACAACGCCTGAAAAATAGACCTGGCAGGCAAATCATAATTCCTATCAAAATCAATGCTCGTATGTGTCAAATCATCTTCTATTCCGACTGTAAAACCATGCTGCAAGGTACCTGCTTCCAGTGCATCAAAAACCCCCTTGACCATAGTGGGGCTAAATTCAAAACTACCAAGACCATAGCGCCCACCAATCACCTGTGGCTGCATAGCAAAACTAAAATCACCTTGCCCTTGCTGCAGGGAAGAGAGCACATCTAAACATAATGGCTCTGAGGGACTACCTGGTTCTTTTGTTCGATCCAGCACAACAATTTTTTTGACACTTTGGGGCAATGCACGCACAAAATGTTGTGCGCTAAAGGGCCGATAAAGGCGGACAGCTAAAACGCCATAGCTCTTACCATCATTGTTTAAATACTCTACAGTTTCGCTGGCAACATCAACTGCACTACCCATCAAAACCATCACGAATTCTGCATTTTTTGCGCCAATATATTGATACGGCTGGTAGTGGCGGCCTGTCAATTGTCCAAATTTTTTCATAGACTCAATCAAGACTTCTGGAAATTCTAGATAAATAGAATTAATAGCCTCTCGGCCAGCAAAATAGATATCTGGGTTTTGTGCTGTGCCACGCAATGTGGGCTTTTCGGGATCTAATGCCCGTGCACGAAATTTGCTAATATCTTGTGAATCAACCATGGCTTTAATGTGCTCTTCACTAAGAAGATTAATTTTTTGCATCTCATGACTGGTACGAAAACCATCTACAAAGTGAAGTACGGCTAAAGAGCTGCGAAATGTAGCGCGGTAGGCAATCATGGCCAGATCTTGTGCCTCTTGTGGGCTATTACTGGCTAACATTGCAAGCCCCGTCTGTCGGCATGCCATCACATCCGCATGATCACAATACATACTGAGTCCACTACAAGCAATACTTCTGGTCGCCACATGCAAAACCATAGGCAATAATTCTCCAGCAATTTTGTAAAGGTTGGGAATCATTAATAGCAACCCCTGGCTGCTAGTAAAAGTTGTAGAAATGCTACCCGTGGTCAATGCCCCGTGTAAAGCGCCGGCTACTCCTGCCTCACTTTGCATCTCTGTCACAGCAGGTACATCACCATAAATATTACAATACCCATCAGAACTCCACTCATCAGAAAGCTCTGCCATAGCAGTACTAGGGGTAATGGGATAAATAATTATCAAGTCATTTATTGCATAGGCGATTCTAGCAACAGCTTCACTCCCATCCAGACATGCTGTTTGCAATCTATCGGGCTGAGTGTGTGGATCTTTTTGGTAATTTTTTGGCATGGGAAGAAACCCTCTCTATCACAATCAAGTGTCACTTCTGAATACTTATCCAAGCACGCAGAAGTGACACCTAGAGAAGGGTATACCCAACTACCAAAAAAATCAATACCAAAACAATTAAGTCCAAAAAAAAGAGCCAAGAAGTAAAGTCTTGGCTCTTTTAATTAAAATTAGATTGAAAAAACTAGAAGGGGCGATCGGCCAAGTACCTTAGTTCTTTATACTGGAACTCAACCTCTGCCTTCAACTCGGCCAAAAGCTCTGCAAAACGTTCTGGATTAGCCTTTTGCATACTCTTGAAACGCACCTGAGAAGAAACATAAGCCTCTACAGATGTCGAAGGCTCCTTGCTATCCAGCTGGAAAGGATTCTTTCCCTCCGCCTTAAGCATTGGGTTATAACGATACAATGGGAACATTCCACAAGAAACAATCGCACGCCCATAATCCATACCCTTCATCATATCAATACCATGGCTGATACAGTGGCTATAGGCAATAATGATTGCAGGCCCATCAAATTCTTCTGCCTCTTTAAAGGCTTTGATAGTTTGTGCCATATTGGCCCCCATGCTCACATGCGCCACATACACATAGCCATACATCATCTGCATGAGTCCTAAGCGTTTTTTCATCGTTCCCTTGCCCAGTGCGGCAAATTTGGCACTGGCCCCAATGGGTGTAGACTTGCTGGCTTGGCCACCAGTATTGCTATAAACTTCCGTATCCATAACAAGAATTTTCACATTTTTCCCAGAAGCCAGTACATGGTCCAAACCACCATAGCCAATATCATACGCCCAACCATCTCCACCAATAATCCAAGTGCTCTTACTCACCAAGTTGTCTGCCAGACCCAAAAGCTGCTTGGCATCTGAACTTGAATCCTTGGCCAATATTTCTTTCAACTTTAGGACATCTTGACGCTGTTTCTCAATTTCAGCCTCAGTTTTTTGAGCATTATTGCGCAATGCAGTTGCAAGCCCTGCATCAATTTTTACCACATCCAAAAGCTCTTTGGCATGCTCCATCAACTTGTCTGCGGTCAACCTCATTCCCATACCAAACTCTGCAGCATCCTCAAAAAGGCTATTGGCCCAAGAAGGCCCCTTGCCATTGTCATTTTGTGCATAAGGAGTTGTGGGCAAATTTCCACCATAGATACTTGAACAGCCTGTTGCATTTGCAATCATCAGACGATCTCCGGCCAACTGTGTTAAAAGCTTGACATATGGTGTCTCTCCACATCCCGCACATGCACCAGAGAACTCAAATAGTGGTCTGCGCAACATTGCACCCAGCGGCGTAGAAGTCGCCACAAGCCCTGGATCTGGGTCAGGGATTTTATTCAAGAAGAAGTCCCAATTCTTGCGCTCTTCTTCACGCAAAGAAATCTGATCTCCAAACTCTAATGCCTTGGGTTTGGCAGGACAAATGTTGATACATGCTCCACAGCCAGTACAATCCTCTGGCGAAACCTGTACTGTAAAGGCCTTGCCTTTAATCACACCTGCGCTCATCATTTTATGCTTGAAGGTTGCAGGTTTATCACCCAACAACGCCTCATCAAATGCCTTCACCCGAATAACAGCATGTGGGCAAACCATCGCACACATCCCACAACCAATACATGCCACCTCATCCCACACAGGAATACGCTCTGCCAGATTTCTTTTTTCATACTGTGTTGTCGCAGTAGGAAAGCGACCATCTACGGGCAACTTACTAGTAGGCAACAAGTGGCCACGCCCAGCAATAATCTCTGCTGTCACTTCCTTCACAAATGCCGGAGCATTCTCTGTCACAGGTGCAGCCATATGCAAATTGCCCACAACCTTCTCTGGGTAGTCCACTTGATGCACCGCAGCAATCGCACGGTCAACTGTCTGAATATTTTGATCAACGACATTTTGACC
Organism: Spirochaetia bacterium; assembly: GCA_051648825.1. Taxonomy (GTDB): domain Bacteria; phylum Spirochaetota; class Spirochaetia; order WRBN01; family WRBN01; genus JAHHUI01. The sequence continues at coordinate 112,718 of JBOFFX010000059.1, read as the reverse complement.
TTTTTTAGCATAAGTTTTTTCAATGGCCTTTTTAATCAATGCCACAGCTTCTGCCTCTGGCAAAATCTGCGAAATCTTAAAAAATGCGGCCTGCATCACCACATTAATACGACTACCCATTCCACATTCTTGGGCAATTTTTAATGCATCAATCACATAGAATTTTAGTTTTTTATCAATAATCTTTTGTTGCACTTCTACAGGAATGTTTTCCCACACCTGCTGCGCACCATAGGGGCTAGCCAAAAGGAAGGTCGCACCAGTCTTCGCATATGCCAAGACATCGGTTCTCTCCAAAAAACTAAACTTGTGACATGCCACAAAATCTGCATGCGTGATCAGATACTGACTCTTGATAGGGGTAGGACCAAAACGCAAATGTGAAGTGGTAACAGTTCCTGCCTTTTTACTATCATAATAGAAATATCCCTGACAAAAATTAGGGGTATTATCACCAATGATTTTGATGCTATTTTTATTAGCGCCTACAGTCCCATCACTACCCAATCCATAAAACAATGCCTGATGCACACCCTCTTGCTCAATAGACCAATTTGCATCAAAGTTCAAGCTCAAGTTTGTCAAATCGTCAATAATACCTACACTAAAGTGATTCAGTGGCTCAGCCTTCTCGATGTTTTCGTATACAGCCTTCACCATTGCAGGGGTAAACTCTGCACCACCCAAACCATAGCGCCCCCCCACAATCACGGGATAGCTCTTAAATTTACTCTGACCACCTTTCATAATTTCGCCAATTGCTGTACGCACATCTTCATAAAGAGGCTCTCCCAAACTGCCTGGCTCCTTTGTGCGATCCAACACTGCAATCGACTTAACACTAGCAGGCAATTTCTCAACAAAGTGCTTGATACTGAAAGGACGAAATAAATGTACATTGAGTATACCATACTTCTTTCCCTGCTTATTCATATAGGCAATCGTCTCTTCAATAGTTTCTGCACCACTACCAGAAACAACAATGACATGCTCTGCATCAGCGGGGCCATAATAATCGAAAAGATCATACTTGCGTCCTGTCAGTTTAGCAAAACGCTCCATATACTCAAGTACAATACCCACAGTCGCGTCATAATATTTGTTGCTCGCTTCACGTGAAGTAAAGTACACGTCTGGATTTTGTGCTGTACCCATCACACCGGGATGCTCTGGATCATTTGAGCGTGCACGATGCTGTGCGACATATTCATCGTCAATCATTTGACGAATTACCTCATTGGGCAATGCCTCAACCTTTTGCACTTCATGACTGGTTCTAAAACCGTCCATAATATTCATAAACGGCACACGTGATTTGAGTGTGGCTGCATGGGCAATCGCTGCAAAGTCCATTGTCTGTTGCACACTGCTAGCAAAAAGCATCGCAAAGCCCGTCTGACGACAAGACATCACATCAGAATGATCGCCAAAAATAGACAAAGAATTTCCTGCCAAGGCACGTGCAGGAATATGAAACACACATGGCAAAAGTTCTCCAGCAATTTTGTACATATTTGGAATCATCAACAACAATCCCTGACTTGCTGTAAATGTGGCACTCAGTGCCCCAGCCACCAACGCACCATGGACAGCACCAGCGGCACCAGCCTCACTTTGCATTTCTGTCACACTGGGCACTGTTCCCCAGATATTTTTGACACCCTGTGCGCTTAGTTCATCACAAACCTCAGCCAAAGAGCTTGAAGGTGTAATTGGGTAAATCGCAACGACTTCACTCACGGCATGTGCCACCTGTGCTGCGGCTGTACCCCCATCTATTGTCACCATCTTTTTTTCTGCCATACAGTTACCCCTCTTATTTTTTATATAATCTAAGTTTTACTTGCGTATTTCACCAGGCAAACCGTATGTACGGAAAAAGCCTCTCTACTATATTAACATCGGTATGAAAATATAGCAAGGATAGGGCTAGTCAAAAAATATATTTTTCACATATCATGCATACATGCAACTGACATTTTATATAGAAACCTATGGTTGCCAGATGAATAAAGCAGAATCTCTTGCTCTGTGCGCACAAATGATGCAACTGGGGTATAAAAAAGTTGATCAACCCCAAGATGCCGCCTGGCTCATCATTAACACCTGTAGTGTCCGCCAAACTGCAGAAGACAAAGTCATTGGCAGGCTAGGACTTTTCAAATCTTTGAAAAAAAAACACCACTTCAAAATCGCTGTCATGGGATGTATGGGGGAACGCATCAAAGAGGTCTTGGCCAAGACATATGAAGTAGATGCCATTATTGGTAATTTTAATAAAAAACTCTTTATTGAAAGACTCAAAGAGGACATTCGGGACCCACATGCCAAAGTTTCTCATGCCACAGAATACCCACTCAAGCCCATTCCCCAAAAGAAAAAGGGCATTGTCACCTACGGAGTACTTGCAGAACAATATGATTTCTTTCATTATCATCAAAGCCTGACAAAGACGACCGCCTTTGTCCCTATTATGCATGGCTGTAATCATTTTTGTACCTTTTGTATTGTCCCTTATGTGCGAGGCAGAGAAATTAGCCGCGAACCTCAAGACATCATTCAAGAACTACAGAAACACGTAGACAACGGTGTCAAAGAAATCACACTTTTGGGTCAAAATGTAAATAGTTATCATCACCAAAATACCGACTTCGTTCAGCTGCTCAAAAAAATTAGCACACAACTCACCGGTCATGTTTGGTTGCGATTTCTCTCTAGTCACCCAAAAGATTTTGCACCAGAACTCTTAGATGTTTTAGACTCTGATTCTCGATTTGCCCGCCACCTTCACCTTGCACTCCAACACTCCAACAATCGGTTGCTTGCAGAAATGAACCGCCAACATACCCAACAAGAATTTGTAAACCTTGTGGCCGAAATTCGCAAGCGTTGGCCAGGCATGAGTCTCTCAACTGACCTAATGATTGGATTTCCCAGTGAGACTGATGCAGAATTTGAAGAACTCTTAGACTTTCTAGATATTATCCAATTTGATGATGCATTCACCTATCAATACAACGATCGAGAGGGAACCATTGCCGCACGTCGCCCAGATAAAGTTCCTGAAGAAACCAAAACTCAACGCATTCAAAAAATGATTGAAAAACAGCGTAGTATCACACAAAATAAACTACAAAAAAAGATTGGTACACAGGCCTTAGTTTTGGTTGAGTCGACCTCTCGCCATGACCAGACCCAGATGTATGGACGTAGTGAATATAATGAAAATGTTGTCTTTGCTGGAAGTCCTGACCTCATTGGCAAATTTGTCCAGGTTCAAATCTCCTCACGAAAGGGTCAAACCTTGTATGGAGAAAAAATTGACTAGCCCGATAAAAAAGGGGCCCATCAGGGCCCCTTTTGCTTAAAAGAAAAAGAATCTTTTTTTACGTTCTTTGTACCATCCAAACTGCGCAAAAAACACCTCTGCCTGTGCACTTTGCAAAAATGTTGCAAACTGCTGCGTTTCATCATTGGCATCGTTTGCCACCACAATATTCATACTGCGGCTGATCAGCGCTTTGGGCTCCAAAGGGACGACTGTCCCCAACTCAGGATTACTCATAGCCCAGTCGATCCAAGTGATCCAACCATCTACATCACTATTTTCCACAAAAGCCTTGCGAGAAGCACCACTATTAGGTGTAGAAAGAACAATATTGCGGCTAAATTGTTGCAATAGCTTGATACTGCCCATGCGACCGATAATATCCTCCCACACACCTGTACCAGAAGTACTGCTATAGCCCGCACCACCATTCACCACTGCACGCCCATCGCGCACGATAAAATCGTGAAGATTTTTATAGCCATTCGGATTGCCTTTTTGTACTAACAAAACCGCATCACGATAGAAAAGTGGCACAACATTTTTTGCATTAAACCGCACCTTGTGGGCCTGCAAAATCCCATCCATAGACTGCTCTGATGCCCCAAAAATTATGGTGGCATCCACATTGGCACGATCGCGCCAGTTCACATGGGGGCCAAAGACCACCTCTACCTTGATGCCCGTTTGGGTTTCAAATTCAGCTGCAGCAGCCTGCAGTGCTGTATGAGGCCCACCAGGGCCATATAATTTCACCTGACCAAATAAGGGAAAACTATAAATCAAAAAAATCGCCATTGCGATAAAACAACGCATACATATCTCCTTTCATTCCTATTTTTAACCTTTCAATTTGACTGCTTCTCTGGCCACAGCCTCCTCATCCCAGGGGGTTTTCTCCTCTCCCACAATAATGCAGCCCTCATGACCTTTTCCCAATAACATCACGGTATCTCCAGCCTCTGCCAATGCACACGCATGGCAAATAGCCTCACGCCGATCGCTGATAAGAAATAAATCCTTCCCTTCTTTCTTATTTTTTATGCCAGTAGCAATCTCCTCAAGAATTTTCTTTGAACTTTCTAAACGTGGATCCTCATCTGTCAAAATCACGATATCTGCATATTGATCAGCCAACTGCCCTTGCATAGGCCGTTTTTCTAGATTGCGCTCACCACCAGATCCAAAAAGTACAATTAATTTACCCTCAGTTGTCTGCTTTATCTGTGGTAAAATCTTTTCAAATGATCCTGGCGTATGAGCATAATCCACAATCACCGTATAGGGCTGATCTTGGATCACAACCATGCGTCCCGCTGGCCCCTTCAACTGGCCAATATATTGAGCCAAAGACAAAGGAGAACATCGCAGTAAACGACTGACGCATAACACAGCACACAAGACATTCTCTACATTAAACAACCCTGGCAAAGGCACAAAAATCTGCTCTTTACCCTCTTTGCAACATAGCAAAAAATGTGTGCCTGCTGTCTGTGCACATGTTTCTTCTGCCCACAGATCTTGACCTATTTGGCCATATTGATAGGCCCGTGCCTGCCCACAAGCTTCCAGATAAATTTTTGCATGTTCACTTTGTCCATTAATTACACCAAAACCATCTTCACGGTGAAATTGGTCCACCTGTCTGAACAAATTCGCTTTGTCAGCACGATATTGCTCCAAGGTCTGGTGAAATTCCAAATGTTCAATTGTCACATTGGTAAAGGCTGCCGCAATAAATTTAATGTGACTCAAGCGCCCTGTTTTATCTGAGAGGCCATGACTGGTGGCCTCAACAACAGCATATTCTAGCCCATTGCGACACATCTGATCCAAGGCTTGCTCAATCTGTGGTGCCTCTGGGGTGCTCTGACGCAAATTATTATCTTGCATTTGCATACCCAATTTAAAGTTGATCGTGCTCATCAACCCACAAGGGTGCCCACTCATCTCCAACAGTTGTTGAATCAAATAGCTAGTAGTGCTTTTTCCATCTGTACCTGTCACGCCAATCACCTTAATCCGGTCACTGGGTGTCTGATAAAAAATACTCGCAAGGTGTGCCATGGCACTGCGCGTATCTGCAACCAATAAATACAACCCATCAGGTGATTCATAAGCACTGTCACTGATCAAAAAATGCTTGACCCCATTTTTGCGTGCCATATCCAGGTAGTGGTGCCCATCAGTATGCACCCCAGGCAATGCACAAAACAAATCTCCTGCCTGGGCCTCTCGGCTATCAAAAGAAAAACCCTCTATGCCTAACTCTTTAAGTTCTTGGGTCGTAAAATCAGCTACAGACTTATGAATGAGCATATTATTCTCCCTTAAGATAGGTGGTTGTCCAGTTTTTCAATACATCTTGATATACAGGATTTTTATTTGCATAATGCAAAATTGCCTCAAGGTAGCCCCCAGGCTCACCAGTATCTAGGCGCAACCCACTAAAGGGTAGTGCCTCAACTTTGCCTTGTGCGATCAGAGGCGTCAAGCCATGTACATGATAAAATTCGCCTCCTCCCTGATAAAGCTGTTTTGCCTTTTGCAGGGCGACAAAGTATTCATGTGTCAATAAATAGCGCCCAATAGAGGCATATTGACTGGGCTGTGTGCCGGGGGCGGGTTTTTCAACAAATCCATCCAGCTGAAAACTCCCCTCTTTGGCAAAAGAAAACACCCCATATCGACTCACATCACCTGTGACATGCATAGCTGCACAAATAGAATTTTTGCTTTTTTGATATGCATCAATCATTTGTTTGGCCAATGGCACATCACCAAAATGTAAATCGTCTGGATAGGCCACAACTGCAGGATCTTGGCCCAACCATGGCAGTGCACACAATAAGGCATCCCCTGATCCTGCCATTTTTTGCTGACGTACAAAACAAAAATTTACCCCTGGATAAGGCTTAATCAGATCAAGTTTTTTTTGCGCATTTTCTTTTTCAAAGACAACCTCTAGTTCGGGATCGCGATCAAAATAATTTTCAATACTTTGCTTGCGGCGACTAGTGACAACAATGATATCCGTAATCCCACTCGCTACAAATTCCTCCACAATTAATGCAATAGATGGCTTGTCAATCAATGGCAACATTTCTTTTGGCAAACTCTTGGTTACTGGCAAAAAGCGCGTACCATAGCCGGCAGCAACAATAATTCCTTTCATGATTTATCCTTCTTTCTTCTTTCTTCTTTGCGGCTTGAGATTTCTTTTGCCTCCAGAATATCACCACCAAATACCCATCCCCTTTTTTCGACCAAAAACCAGCTAGCAGTTTTTCCTGCTACAGACATACGCTCATGTGTTTCATATACCAATGACAACACTTCATCTGTCATCGACATGCCTAATGCCAGTGCATCAAGGCTGGGCTGACTATAGTATGTCACACTATGTAAGACTTTCACTTTTTTACTAGGGCTGATTTTTTTTAGTGCATCCTTGGCAATACTCGCAGGCACCCCACCCTTGAGTATCGCCAAATAATCACTAAGATGTTCACCAAAAAGCGTACTTTTGAACTGTACAGCTTTTTGCAAAAAACGTATTTTGAGTACCAAATCTTGGTTGATTTTTGATAAAAAGAAAAATTTTGCTGCATCAATATCCCTGTCTAAATAACTAATTTGACGATCCTCTATATATTGTTTCTGAAAAACAACTCCGTCCCCATCATTATAGTCAAATTGAATCAAGTCTGCATCCAGGGTTTGTGGATAAACAGCAATAATTGCCATGTATGGAATGGTATCTTTTGTCAGCCGCGTGAGGCTGGGGCTACTATAACGAAAGGCTTCACGCTCGCGCACCACTGCTAGCCTGGCATCTCTGGCTATAAAAGTTGCACGGGCATAACCTGTTTCCTTACTTAAATTTGTACGCTGAATCTCTATATAGGCAATCCCCCCAGCATCATTGACTGCCTCCGAGAGAATCAACACCTCTTCTCCCACTTCTAGGGGCGTCCACCAATCACTAGTCTTTCGAATGTCAGCCTCTAATTTTTTGCGAAAAGACAGGTTGTGCAAGTTAACAATACCACGCTTGGGCTGCATTTCGTAGAGTTTTTCACGTGCCTCTATCGACTTTTGGAGATCTTTTTGCTCGATTTTTTCTACACGTGCACAACCAAGAAAAAACAATATGCTAGATAAAATATAAATATTTGATAAAACACGAATTTTAAGACTCATCTTTACCCCTTGCCACTCGTTCTTCCTCAGCGAGCGTATGCAAAAATTCTAAATGTGTCAGATTTTGATCATCCAAAGGAATATCAGTAATCGAAGGAATCTTCAAATCTGGGACAAATTCAACCGGGACAGGGGGTATTTCTAGGGGCAATATTTCTGCCTCTACAGCAATACTACGCAAATCAAAACGTATTATTTGATTGGCATAAACCAAAAAACTGAGTGTACTGGCTAAAAAAATAAAAAGCATGATTTTGGATTGCTTTGAAAAGAAAGGAAACCTCAACAATGAACACACTCCTTGTATGGATTAAACTGCCTGATGCAGAACTCTATAGTTTTAGAGTCGGCAGAATTACAGGAGTCTAGAGAATGAGATTGCTGAGTTCTTGCACACTCTGCGCATGTGCATCTGCCTTTGCCAATGCCGCCTCATCACCAAATCCATAGTGAACACCAATAGAAGGCATCTCTCGCAAATGTGCCCCCACAACATCAAACTCACTATCTCCAATGAGCACAGGCTGTTTATAATCTACAACTTTTGCAAGAACAAGGTCGATGACACCCTCCTTGGTTGCAGGTGTTTCATTTTCGTCAGGACCACAAATTGCATCAAAGTATTGTTCGATTTGATATTTTTTTGCTAAATAATCAAGCCCTTTCTGTGGCTTCAAACTGGCAATGGCTAGACGCTTGCCCTGATTGCGCAATCCCTGAAAAAGTTCAATCATACCAGGGTACAAAGCGCTATCATCTGTGCACTTGTGTTGAATATAGAACTCTCGGTATTCGCTGACAATTTTGTTCAGCAAAGTTTCATCTTGTATTCCTAAGTATTTTTGGAGGCTAGTCTTTAAAGGGGGTCCAATAAAAACTTGCAAATCTTTACGTGTTTTTGCATATCCATTTTGTTCCAATACAATACCCAGTGCTCGTGTGATGCCCGGCTCTGTATTGCAAACTGTTCCATCAAAATCAAAGATATACAAGTCAAATTTTTTCCATGCACTCATGGTTTTTATCATAATCTCAAAAAGAACCTATGTCTAGAGAAAAGTCAAAAAAACTCCATGATTACCCTCTCTCTTGAAAAAAAATAGCTTCTTGTGTAAGCTAATAGATATGATTAATCGTCCTGTTTTTCGCCTATCTCTATTTATGTTTCTTTGTCTTGTTTTTGTCTCTTGTGGAAAAATGGCCTTTAGTCCCCATGACCCACAATATGCACAGCAAGTTGCCGGATTGTGGGAGCGTTATGGTGATGAATCAGAGGGAGATATTATAAAGATAGAACAAAGGGATGAAAAAAGTCAGCCCATAGGAGTCCTCGTCAAAGTCAGTGCGCATTCTGCCCTTTTTGGCTATCAAAAAGGCGATATCAAGTGGAAGCTTGTCAAAGTTCATGACAAATCTACTATTCTTGTTGATAATTTGAATGCCACCATCACGCGTGAACATGGCACAGGCAGAATCCTGAATACAACAAAAAACTATGGCCCCTTTTTACTGAAAAGGCTCGACAAAAAAAACCTCTCCCTGCAATCTACAGAAAAGGGTCAAGAAGCTCGCATTGGCAATCAACAAACATGGCGGCTCATTGAAAATCAATAGTTTATGGGCGATTATCCATCATCATTTTCCAAAAAGGGCCTTCTTAAAGAACTTATCATCCTTGCTGCGCCCATTGCATTGCACAACCTCATTCAGTCATGCGTGGGTATTGTAGATGTCCTGATGGTTGGCCAAATTAACAATGAAAGCTTGGCTACTGTAGGCATCGCCAACCAGGTCTTTTTCATGGTTTGTGTTGCTATTTTTGGAATTGCCAGTGGGGGGGCTGTTTTTATTACGCGTGCCTGGGGTGCCCAAAACATTTCCCAAATTCAGCGATTTACAGCGATAAGCCTCTTTGTTTGTTTGTTTTTAGCCATCTTATTGGGTATCACCAGTTATTTGCGCGCTTATGACACTCTCTACTTCTTCTCTGCTAATCCCTTTTTGAGCGTTTATGGAAAAAATTACCTAGAGATTACATCCGTTAGTTTTTTGTTCACCGCATTTACCATTGTGCTGGCTGTGCAATTGCGCTGTGTGGGAAAAGGGCATTTAGCCATGTGGGCGGGAGGATCTAGCCTGCTTGTGAATGCTTTGTTAAACTACCTTTTTATTTTTGGTCCCTTCGAATTTGTCCCAGCAATGGGTCTCACCGGCGCTGCTATTGCCACACTCACAGCACGTGCCATCGAAACTTGTATCACCATTTATTTTTTTCTGTATCGCAACCCAGCACGTGGGCCATTTAAGGCTTATTTTTCTATCACTAGCAAGGATAAGGCAGAAGATATCAAGGTCTTTCATGCCTTTGTCAAAATAGCGCTACCAATTGTTTTGATAGAGCTATTATGGGCCGTGGGTCAGGGGGTGTATAAAATTGTCTTTGCGCGCATGGGCATCTCTCCATTGGCAGCCTACACTGTACTAGAGACATTAATCAATTTTTTTAGTGCAGGTGTTATTGGTTTTTCTAATGCTGCGGGTGTATTGATGGGATACAAATTGGGCGTTCCTGACGTTCCTCTTGCCAGAAAGTATGCATCATATTTTATCCGCACAAATTTTATTTTGGCCATTCCATTGAGTATTTTATTAGCACTTTCCAGTTTTTTCTTGCCTGATTTATTTCGCATGGGGCCAAAAGAAACGATATTTTTGAAACAAGGCCTGTATATTTGTGCATTTTTTTTAAGTTTTAAAAGCTATAACTTTTTGATGTCTACAGGTATTATGCGTGTTGCTGGGGATGGAAAATTTGTCTCTGTTGCCAGTAGCTTCAGCTTTATTGGATTTGGTATTCCCCTTGCCCTTGTGGGCGGGCTCGCCCTCAAATGGGGATTTTTTACTATCCTGTGCATTGTTTTTATAGAAGAAAATATTCGCAATTTGATTCTCTGGAGGCGTTATAAATCTGGCAACTGGATGCATGAAATCGTAAAACTATAAATTTGTTAATTTGTTGCCAAAATCAGTATCGATTCACATCTGGAAATGTCGATATTGTAGTGGGAGTTATTATGGCAGAATTTATTTCTTATGATGATAATTTATTCTTTGTGATGGCCCAGGTCAAGCACCTGAACAATGGCCTAAAATTGACCCTGCATCGCAGTCAGTTTAGTCAATATTATGGTAAACAGTTTGTTTTTTTATCAGACTTGGTGCACAATATCCAAGATGAACTGATGAGTCGACCACAATTGATTCGATTAAACGACTATTTACAAATGCTACGCAGTACCCAAAGTGAGATGATAAAACTCTTAGACACATTTATGGCACAAAGCATACTTTCTTGTCCAGAAGTCAGCCTCATGCAGTTGCGAGATGAATTGCAAGAAGCGCATGCTGTGATTCTTGAGCATTTAGCTGAGAATGAAAAAATCATTACACAGGTGGATACTGTCAGCTCAGAAGAAATGTCAATTCTTCTTTCTGTTCCAGAAGATTCTCTGTAGTTAATTTCATAATCTATTATAACGTAACAAAAAGAGCGTCCTCATGAGGACGCTCTTTTTGTTACGTTATAATATTATTTGAATCTAAAACACTAGCCCTTTTCCTCTCCACCATCCTCCGCAGGGGATTCATCAATAGGAGTTTCAATTTTGTCTAGCAAGGATGATGGATTAGACGTACGCACTTTAAAGCGATCAATATTTTTGACCAATGTGTCGGCAAGCTCCAAACTCTTAACATTTGTTGTACTAATTTCCATCATCGAATTATCCATAGTAGAACATTCATCCTCAATTTGCTTTGCCGATCCAACTAATCGGCGGCTTGCTATCAAGAAAACCTGCAGTCCATTAGAAATCGAAGAGCTACTATTACTCATTCTATGGCTGGCCTCACGCACTTGCTGGGTAATAACATTAATATTATTCAATGCACGCAAGACTTCCTTTCCACCTGTATTTTGCTCATAAAGCGCATTCTTGGTAATTTCTGAAGCACGTGTAATGGCTTGAATCTGCTCTGTCATGTTATTAAATGCTGTGTCCATCTCTTCTGCCTGCAACACAACCCCATCAATAGCTTCCAAAATAGAGCTAATATTACGCTTACTATCTTCAGATTGACCCGCAGTATTGAGTGCCAAATTACGGATTTCATCAGCAACAACAGCAAATCCACGTCCTGCCTCTCCTGCATGGGCTGCTTCAATTGCCGCATTCATGGCCAAGAGGTTTGTCTGGCTGGCTGTTTGTGCAATCGCCATATTTGTCTCATCGAGCATTTTAGATGCATCAGAAACACTGCGAATATTCTGTAATGTCCCAGAAAGTGTATTCTTAAATTCTTCAGAGATCTGATTAAAGATACCAATGGCTGTTGAGACATCACCCATGCGCTGATCAATTGCAGAGACGCTGGCAACCATTTCTTCAACAGCTGCACTAGACTCAACCAACCCTGTAGCCTGCTCTTGAATCAAGCGGTCTAGGTCCGAGGCTTCTTTTGTCAACTCTTGTACTTCTTTGGTTGTGCTCTCCTCACTTTCAATCTTTTTACCAATATCCGCAGTCATCACATTGATATTGTCTACAATTGCACGAATTGCTTTCACCGCAACATCAGTGACCTGATTTGACTGTGTACTACTATCGTTGACAGCCAGAGAATTATTCTTGACCGCAGAGATCGTATCTACAAGAGAAACTCTAAATTGATTAAACCCATTAATAAAAGTATACATATCTTTATTAATCGTTTCTGCACTAAATTCAACGGTGAGGTCGCCCCCCGCCATCTTGTTAAAGCCCTCAAGTAAATAGTACAGGGTCTTATTCATAAAGTGAGATATATAGTATGATAACAATGCCGCCACTGCCAAAATTAGCAATGACGCACTAATCATGGTCAGTCCATGACCTGTCACAGCCGTTCTAAGAGCACGAAAAGAATCCTGCTCAAAACGCCCTGCCGCAACAATAAAGTTATTGGCAGCAGTCAAGGGCAATGCAGAGGCAAAATCACCCGCACGTGTAGATGCAAACAAATTCTCTTGCATATCATCGGCCTCTTCATTTGCACCAATTGCATTGCGTAAGCCGTGATAGTCGGACTTGAGCATAAAATTATTGTATGCATCCTGATCGCCGGCTAGGTATTCAAGCCTTCTATTCAGCAAGAAAAAGCTTGACCCTGGTATTTTATTTGAATACTGATTAACCATACGATTGATATGTATCCCAGAAATATCCAGTCCAGCCACACCAATAGGGGTAGAACTGCCTGGTCTGACGACTCTTCTTGCAATAGTGAACACAAGTGACTCTTCCTCTGAAAGGCCAGTAGTTGCCGTGCGATAAATGGGCGCTGTGACGATCTTCCCCGACGTATCTGTGATCGCAGCAATATACCAAGGACGCACTGTCTGATCAAAGTCTGCCGGCAAGGACTCAGTAAGCGTGGTGAGAAAAAGCCCTCCCCTGGCACGTGATACAGTCGAACCAAAGTATACCTCCATCATCCATGGATAGGTTTCATAGGAAAGTTCTACCATTGCCCTGAAATCTGGCCAAAGGGATCGTCGATCGTTGTTGGTAGTCACAATGGCAATATCTTGCATCATTGTGAGAACTACCCCTAATCGCTCGAGTTGCAAGTCAAAGTCTGCCCGTACCACCTGCAGGCTAGCCGCAAATTGTTCTAGCAACAATTCCTCACGTGCTTCCTTGTATCCATAAATAGAGTATGCGCTAAGTAATCCTAATGAAAGAACGAGTACAACAACTATGACACCTGTCGAAATAACCGCTGAAGAAAACCTTAGTTTGGCCATCCAAATCTCCTGCAACAAACTAGTATTGGACTGTATTATACAAGGCTAAAAAAGCCAAGGATCAATTCTTAACAAAGAGTCCAGATAGTATAACCTATCGGATACTGCCGTCATTAAATTATCATGTTTTTGATTCTTTTATTTCAATCTTTTGCAATATTTAGGATCTATTATAGTTTTTATAGGTCTAGAGTCAAGGCCATTATTGTCATCTTGATCTGATTTTTTAAGATTGGATCCAGCTCCAGATCAAAAATTCCTACTTGAAAAAAAATGTTCTGAATGAGTACCATGATAGACTCTGCACTGCGCGCTTTGTGTATTTGTATTTCTCCTGCATGTGCAGCATCAAGCAAAAGACTGTGTATTAGACGGCGAAAATGAATGGTTCTGCGCCGTATTCCTTGGTGAAATTCCTTTGTCCTTCCGCCTACTTGCAAGCTTGCATAATAGCTGACAAGCGCATGCAAAAATTGTCTCTCTTGTATCATTGTCTGTGTCAGGCTTACAAGTATTTTCTCTATTTTTTCTAGGGGACTCCCCTCTTTTGAGGAAACCTTTTGATAGTATAAAAACATATTGTCTGTATAATATTTGATCGAATATTGAAAAATCTCATCTTTGTTTCTGAAGTACTGATACAGCGTGGGACGCCCTATTTTGCAGCGGCTGGCAATCTGTGTCAACGTTGTCTCTGTGAGGCCATTTTCCTCAAACAGAGAAAGTGCATGTAGCAATATTGACGCCTTGCGTTTGTGATGATCAACAATTCTCGGCATAGACCCATTATTATTTACACTGTTATGCATATCTGTCAATAGTAATTATTGAGTTTTTCAAAGCCTCACCGTGCTTGTATCTTTTTTTGTTTTTTGATAGTCTTTTCTCGGGCAGGCTTGCTATCGTCGCTCGGTTTGTGCCTCATCGCACAAAAGAGAGGAAAGTCTGGGCTCCATAGGACACAGTGCTGGCTAACAGCCAGGCATGCCTTTTGTTAGGTATGACGGAGAGTGCCACAGAAAATATACCGCCACACTCGGGTGTGGTAAGGGTGAAATGGTGGTGTAAGAGACCACCGCACTTGTGAAGACACACGTGGCAGGGTAAACCCCACCGGGAGCAAAACCAAACAGCACATGGTTTGTCCGAACGCTTTGTTGCATTTTAATTCTTAAGGTGCGACAAAAATATGTGCGGGTAGGTTGCAAAGATGCATACAAGTGATTGTATAGCCAAGATTAATGACGATATGAAAAACAGAATCCAGCTTAGGCGGCCTGCCTTTACTTGCATATGCTCAGGGGAAACATGAAAGGGAGAGCTTCAGTTAAATTTAATAGCATCACATTGCGCCTCTTTTTGGTCGTGCTCTCGCTTTCTTTGCTAGTGTTCTTGGTTATTTTTGTGATCCGCCGTACAGTGGCAAGTAGTCCTACTGGTTTTCAACAAAAGTCTAATATTGTACAGCTATGGGAAAGTGGTGACTATGCACGTGTTCTCGCCTATAGCGAGGGATTGCTGGAGCGCAATCCTATTGATGCACGTGCATTGTTCTTTTCTGGGGCAGCCAGCTACTACCTACTGACATTTGGTAGCAATCCCGAAAATCAAAGCCAGTATTTGAATCAGGCCATTTTGAATCTGCGCATTTACTTGGATCTCAAGCGCACGCCCCCCTATGCAGCAGAAGCCCACTATATTTTGGGAAAATCCTATTATGAGAAAGGTGCGGCCTATATGAATCTTGTGTTGCAGCATTTACAAAAGGCAATCTCCTTAGGGTATCAAAATACAGACATTGCTGAATATATTGGTATGGCATACATTGCTACAGGCGAATATAAAGAAGGTATTGACTACCTAGAAAAAGCTGCCTATCGTGAAAATAACTACGAATTAGAATATAACATAGCGAATGCCTATACTGCGGCCGACAATTATGATGAAGCATTGAAATTGTATCAAAATGTATATGCAAATAGTACCAGTGATAGCCTGCGGGATCAGGCGCGCCTAAAAATTGCCCAGTCATATTTTAAATCACTCAAGTATGATGAGGCAAAAGCGTTACTTGTACAGCATCTCAGGCGATATCCTTCTAGTACCGAGGCCTACTATATTTTGGGAGAAATCTATCATATAGAAAAGAATTTTGGTGCGGCAAAGCGGCAGTGGGAAAATATCGTACGCCTCGACCCTTTGAATATCGAAGCCTTGACGAGACTGTATGGAGGATAGAAAGGCTAAAATGACAATTCAAATGCGCCGACTTTATGGTAAAGTGGCCGTTTTGGTGATATCGACGACCTGTTATGTTAGAGGAGAAGTAAAAATAAATGGGATTGTTTAATTTTAATATCGACCTGGGTATTGACCTTGGAACTTGTAATACCTTGGTATATCTGAGGGGAAAAGGCATTGTTGTCGATGAACCATCTGTGGTTGCGGCAGAGCGTGGAACAAAGCAAATTCGTGCCATTGGAACAGAGGCAAAGCAGATGCTCTCTCGTACACCAGGTGCAGTCACGGCTATTCGGCCGTTACATGACGGGGTGATTAGTGATATTGAAATGACACAAAAGATGATTAGTTATTTCATTAAAAAAGTGATTCCAAATAATCTAATGTCGCGCTATTTTACACGTTTGCGTGTGGTAGTGGGCGTACCCAGTTGTATCACTGGTGTAGAGCGTCGTGCAGTCAGAGACAGTGCCATGATGGCGGGGGCACAGCGTGTGGAGATCATTACTGAGTCTTTGGCGGCGGCGCTGGGGGCCAATATTCCCATCTTTGATCCTGCTGGACATATGATTTGTGACATTGGTGGGGGAACGACAGAGATTTCTGTGATCAGCTTGGGAGGCACAGTCGTGACCAATGCCATTCGCCTGGGTGGAGATGAGCTAGACGAGGCGATTATCAAGCATGCGCGCAATGTGCACAATATGATTATTGGAGAGCAAACTGCTGAAGAGCTAAAAATGCGCATCGGCAATGCAAGCCCTGACCAAAAAATTGAGAGTATGGAAATTAAGGGGACAGATGCAATTACTGGACTTCCGCGTCGCCTAGAGATTGATAGTGTAGAAGTGCGTGAAGCTATCCAGGGGCCTATTTGGGCCATTATAGAAGAGGTCAAACGCACACTAAGTCAAACACCCCCAGAACTAGCTGCTGATATTTTGGAGCGTGGCATAGTGATGACTGGTGGAGGGGCCAACCTAAAGGGATTGACCAAGTTGTTGGCCAAGGAAACAGGAGTCCCTGTCATTTGTGCAGAAAATCCACTCTTGTGTGTGGTGCTGGGTGCAGGGAAATACTTTGAGTATCTCTCTACCACCAATGTGAAAAAGATCTATAAAGACTTTGATGACTAGTCAAAAGGAAGCGCTTTAACGATGAAAGTCAAAGGCATTCTGAGTGTCGAAAATATTGTTTTTTTTATCCTCCTCTCTGTGTGTGTGATTGTGATCTCTGTAGAAACAAATCGTACGCTCGCATTTTTTACCAGAATCACGGGCACATTCCAGAATGTGCAATTGTGGGCTAGTGAAACCACGCGCACGGTGAGTGAGGGAGTCAAAGATTTTTCTACTCTTTTTGCTGCCAAAGAAGAAAATAAGCGCATGGCCGCAAAGATGAAAGATTTAGTTGCGCAGGAAAGACGTATTACGAATTTGCAAAAAGAAAATGACATTTTGCGTAAACAACTGAACTTGCCACAAAGAATGCGCTATGGTGGGGTGCACGCAGAGGTTCTTGCGCGGGATTTGAATAATTTTTTTGGCACATTGGTGATCAGTCGGGGAAAGAATGATGGTGTAAAAAAGGGGATGGTGGTCATTGCCTATAACCTACAACAAGAGTTGTACGGACTTGTGGGACGCGTGAGTGAAGTATATGATAAAACTAGCCAGGTGCGCCTTTCTTTTGATAGCCAATTTCATGTGGGTGCCAAGGTTGAAAAAAATAATATTACTGGACTTTTTAGTGGGGGTGGAGACCCCGTGAAATATGGCATTCTTAACTATGTGAATGTGAATAATCTAGCAAATTTAGCTATCAACGACCTGGTGGTGACCAATGGGATGGATGACACGTCTTTAACCTATGAGGAGCGACAGCTCCTTTATCCATCTGGAATTTATATTGGGCGTATCAAGGCTATCAATTTGATCAGCTATCAGGCCAGTTTGCAAGTAGAAATGAGCAGTGCTGTAGATTTTTCTAGTCTTGAGCATGTCATTATTGTAACAAAGAGGTAAACTCCTATGCTTAGACATTTTTTTATTGCATTGTTTCTTTTGGTAGGGTTTTATATTCTGCAACAAACAGTGCTCATCAAACTCTCTTCATATGTATGGGGCATCACGCCAAATCTGGCAATGATATTTTTTTGCCTCTTTTGTATTCAATATGGAAGACTGGGGGGACAGGTCCTGGGGTTTGTTGGAGGATTGTTGCAAGACTTTTTTTCAGGAACAACAGTCTGTTTTTATGCGCTAATCTATTTGGTGATGGGTTATATTTTTGGCGCTTTTTATGCAAATAGCCGATTTAACAACCTGCAAGCTGTACCTATTCTTGTCACATTTGCCAGTATTCTCAATATGATTTTGGCACTGATTATTGGTGAAATTTTCAGCATCAACATTAGTGCGAATTTCCTTTCACATCTATTTTGGGGAGAAACAATCATGAATATCGTTGTAGGATTGCCGCTCTATTTTGTGGTGCAATTTTTGGCAAAAAAAATGGGGCTTACTGCTTCGTGGAGAAGGCTGCGCAATGAGTAAATTTGTTATCCATTGGAGGCGTCGATAAAATTATGTTTACAACCATGAATTCTACACGTTTTTTGATGAAACGGATCCATCTTGTTATCTCATTGATGGCCCTTATCATTGGGGCTTTTGTTTTGAAACTTTTTAACCTACAAATTATCAAAGGATCTTTATACCAAAACCAGGCCAAACGTGTCTCTGAGCACGTTGTGACAGTCCCCTCACAACGTGGACTTATTTTTGATAGAAATGGGCAACTACTAGCAGGCAATATTGAGTTATTTTCGCTACAACTTATCCCTGCAGAAATTATTGAAAAAGAAGAAATTGCTCCACTATTAAGGAAGATTGCAGGAATATTAGATCTTTCTCCTGCTGTGTTTGAAAGAAAAATTCCTCAAAATCTATACTATTCACGTGCACCTATTGAGCTCACGAAAGATGTGCCGTTGGATAAAATTACATATTTTTCAACAAAAATTGACGATTTTCCAGGACTATATTGGACGACCCGCGCCAAAAGAAACTACCTCATTAATGAGAATGGAAAAACAGTGAATCATGTGATTGGCTATATTGGGGATATCACATCTGAAGAATTGCAAATTTTGTATAATCAAGGATATACCAGTAATGACAGTATTGGAAAAATTGGTGTAGAGCACTATGCCGACCGTATTCTCAGGGGTCGATCTGGGCAGCGCTCTGTGCGTGTAGATGCTGTAGGTCGACGTCTTGGTGAAAAAGAAGAGGCCTTTGTCACGCCTATCAATGGCAAAAACATTGAGCTGACTATTGATATGAAGATTCAACGGTTAGCTGAGGAGGCCCTGGGTAATCGCAGAGGATCCGTGGTTGTTCTCAAGCCTGCATCTGGAGAGATTCTGGCGATGGTCTCCTACCCTGTTTTTAATGCCAACACATTTGGTGCACGTGGTAGTCAGGGGTTTGCATCACAGGCCATTGATGGTAATTTTCCCTTTATTAATAGAACGATTTCTGCAGAATATCCCCCAGCAAGTACATTTAAGATGGCGATTGCTGCAGCTGTATTGGAGTCTGGACGTGTGAGCCCATTTCACGAGGTCCACTGTTCTGGATCTATTGTGCTAGGCAACATGCGATTCCGTTGCCATGCCCGTGCTGGTCATGGGTGGCAAAATCTAAATTCGGCTGTAGCCAATAGTTGCAATGTATATTTTTGGGATGTGATGCGCAACTATGTGGCCTTTGATGCAAATGGCAAGCCTGGTATCGAGCCTATTACCAATGCAGCAAAGGAATTTGGGTATGGGTTGGCAACCGGCATTGACCTGACGGGTGAAAAAGTCGGCCTGATTCCCACACGGGAATGGAAGGAAGAAACCTATCATGCATCTTGGAGTGGTGGAGATACATTAAACATGGTAATTGGTCAGGGTTTTGTGCTCAGTACAGTATTGCAAGCAGCAAATGCCATGGCTATTGTGCCTAATGAGGGAGTGATTTATCGTCCACATGTGATTCGTGCAACCATCGACCCGCTCACTGGCGAGCGATCAGAGACCACGCGCGAAGTCTTGCATCGTTCTTCTTTTAAAAAAGATACCTGGCAAAAACTGCAGCGTTATGCACGATCTACTGTCTTGAATGGAACAGGATGGATGCTCAATCGCATTGTACCTGTTGCAGGAAAAACTGGGACTGCAGAAACTGGCATCGATCGTAGCTACCACGACTGGTTTACAGCCTATGCACCCTATAATGCAACAAATCCCAATGATATGGTAGTCGTGGCTGTGATGCTAGAAGCCCATGAAGAATATGCATGGTGGAGCACAAAAATTGCAGACATGATTTTTCAGGGGATTTTTGCCGATCAAAACTACGCAGAAGTTTTGCGTACACTACAACCCTGGTATATTAACTGGCGCGCTACCCCAGAACTCACGCCTCCACCAGATGTTATTATTCCTTCAAGAATTATTGGCACACAGGAGTAATAATTAGGTGAGTTTACTCCAAAGAATACAACAACGCTTTGTCTCTTCTCGATTTGACTGGTTGTTATTTTGGTCCATGATCGGGCTATTAACGATTGGGATTTTTTTTATTTACTCCTCTGGTATAGATAGTAATGGTAATCAGACAAATCAGGGTGTGGCACCTGAATATATCAGGCAGATTATCTGGGTATTGACAGGATTTACACTTTTTTTGCTCGCTGCACTTTTTGACTATAACCAACTGCATCTTTTATCTATTTGGCTATTTTTGGGCACACTGATCTTGTTAATATTGGTGCTATTAATTGGGCGCTATGTGGCTGGAGCACGCAGCTGGCTGGGACTCAGCTTTTTGGGCATTCAGCCTGCAGAGCTAGCCAAGGTGACAACCATTATTGCATTAGCCAGTTTTTTTGATGGTCAGGGGCCTGGGTCTGGCAAGTCTTTTCGCAACCTCATCATTGGTGGATTTATTTTGCTCATCCCTGTTTCACTCATCATGCTACAACCAGATCTGGGTTCGGCAAGTGTATTTTTGAGTATTTTTTTCTTTATTGCACTTTTTGCAGAGGCATCGGGTGCATTATTATTCTTTTTTGTACTCTTAGCTGGACTTTTGGGGTTCTACATACTCCTGCCGTTATGGGATGAGCACATTGCCAGTAAGAATTTTTGGCTGACAAACTTACTCACCGATCCTCAGCTCTCTAGGCAGGTCCTCATTGTCTTTGGCATACTTTTTGTTGTCGCAGGACTAGGGTGGCTTTATTACAAAAAAAGCTTCTATTTTGCGGTATTTTATGTATCGCTCGCTAATATTTTGGCAATCTTGGGCAGCATGGGCATACGTAGTATTCTCAAGCCCTATCAAGTACAACGACTATTGACATTCTTAAACCCTGCTATTGATCCATTGGGGGCAGGATGGCAAATCACACAAAGTATTACAGCGGTGGGCGCTGGTGGGCTTGTGGGGCAAGGGTTTCTCAAGGGAACGCAGTCGCATTTGCAATATCTGCCTGAACAAAGTACAGACTTTATTTTTTCCATTATCTTAGAGGAAACAGGATTTGTAGGTGGCATGGTTGTGCTACTATTATATTTTATTATTCTCTGGCGTATTTTGAATATTCTGAGAACCACACGCGATCACTTTTGTCGCTATTTGTGTGCCGGTGCATTTGGTATGTTTGTATTTCATACAATTATCAATGTGGGTATGGTACTAGGCATGGTCCCTATTACTGGTATTCCACTCTTATTGGTATCTTATGGAGGATCATCTATTTGGGCAAGCATGTTGATGTTAGGAATTGTGATGAGTGGTACAATGCGTCATTATTGAGAGGAAAATAAGATGATTGTTGCAATTGATGGGCCTGCGGGCACAGGAAAGAGCATTTTAGCAAAGCGAATTTCTCAAGAACTAGACTTTTTTTTGCTCAATACAGGCCTCTTCTACCGTGCACTCACATATCAATGGATAGAGAGCAAGAAAGGCAAAAATAGTTCTATCTTGGATGCAGATCAACTCTTGAAAATTGCCCAAATGACTAAATACGAAGCATCTGAGAATGGATTTTTTGTCAATAAAGTGGATATTTTAGAACACCTACGCACTGCAACAATTGATAATTTTGTTTCTGAGATTTCAGCTTTTCCTGCAGTGAGAGAGGTATTGAATGAAAAAATGCGTACTGTGGCTGGGGGGAAAAACAAAATTGTCTGTGAAGGACGTGATACAACAACTGTGATTTTTCCTGATGCAAAAATTAAGATCTACCTAGATGCATCTATCCAGGTGCGTGCTTTGCGACGATACAATGAAAAGTGTAGTACATTGAGCCTGCAAGAAATAGAAGCCTTGATAGCAAAAAGAGACCATAATGATAAGACAAAAGCTGTAGGCGCATTGCGTATTAGTGAAACTGCCTGTTACATTGATTCTTCAGACTTGACACTTGACGAGGTTTATGAGAAACTAAGAACTAAGGTTTTCGATTCTCTTCAATAGGAGCCCGCCACTATGTCAGACAATCACAACATCAGCGAAGATCAGTTCAGTGACTACCTAACCATTTTTGAAAAAAAAGATGAGGGATCAACTCTGGAGGGCATAGTTGTCCAGGTCGACAAAGAATTTGTCTATCTAGACGTGGGTATGAAGTCTGAAGGCCGTGTTCCCATTGCGGATTTTGATGAGATTCCAGAAATTGGATCTGCTGTCACATGTGTTTTACTGAACCAAGAAGGAAAAAATGGTGAAGTTGTTGTCTCTAAAAGACGTGCAGACTCAAAGGTTCTTGTGAAAAAACTTGTGGATGCATTTGAAAAAAAAGAGCCCGTACAGGGCAAAATTGCAAAAATTGTCAAGGGTGGATTTGAAGTAGACCTGGGTGCAGGCATACGTGCATTCTTGCCGCTCTCTCGTGCAGATATTGCACGCGTGGAAGATCCTGCACCCTATATTGGTGTCAAATCTTTATTCTTTTTAGAAAGACTATATGAAAAAAATAAAATAAACCCCGTGGTCAATCGTCGCGACTATTTGCAAGAGGTGGCAGATGTTGCCCGTACTAAATTTTTTGAAACGGTGGGTGTGGGAGACATTGTAGAGGGCACCGTGAAGAGTTTTTCCAGCTTTGGGGCTTTTATTGACCTGGGCGGATTTGATGGGCTTTTGCATCTCAATGATATGAGCTGGGGCCATGCAACACGTCCAAAAGACTATGCAAAAAAGGATGAGAAGATCAAGCTTAAGGTAATTCGCCTAGATCCTGAAAATAAAAAAATCAACTTAGGCCTCAAGCATTTTCAAGAGGATCCCTGGGTGGGATTTGAAAAACGATATCACCTTAATGATATCGTAGAGGGGCACGTCACTAAGTTGGCAGATTTTGGGGCTTTTGTTGAAATAGAAGAAGGGATAGAGGGGTTGGTACACGTCTCTGAACTTTCTTGGGTCAAACGTGTAAAGCATCCTCAAGAGGTCATTAATATCGGGGAAAAGGTTAAGGTTTGTATTCTTGGGTATGATACCAGCGAAGAGCGCATCTCTTTGGGTCTTAAACAAACTATGGAAAATCCATGGGATGATATTATGAAGAAGTATCCTGAAGGCCAAAAAATTCAACGCCCTATCAAAAAAATCACAGGTGCAGGGATGTTTATTGAGTTGGAAGAAGGTATTGATGGGTTCCTGCATGTCGATGATATGAGCTGGAATAAACGTGTCCAAAATCTTTCTGCCCAGTATCAACCTGGCGACTCTATCGAGGTAGTGGTTGTCAGAATTTCACCAGAAGAGCATCGTATTAGCCTAGGGCTCAAGCAATTACAAGAAAACCCTTGGGACGAAATGCTTGGGTTTCAACACCGTGGAGAGGCGCTTGAAACAGAAGTCATCAGTAAAACTGACTTTGGAATCTTTGTCCGTGTGCCAAATGGCATAGAGGGCCTTATTCACAAAAGCAACCTAGTAGACCCTGAAAATGGTAGCCCCGATGAGGCTTTGGCAGCGATCAATGTGGGGGATAAGATTGTTGCAACAGTGATTTCTGTCATTCCTGACAAAAAACGCCTTGCACTTTCTGTCAAAGATCATCTCTACAAACAAGAACATGCAGACATGGGGCAATACCTGAGCAAAAGTGGTGCTGATGATGAAAAATATACGTTGGCTGATGTTATGAAGGACGAGGAATAGTCTGATATGAAAAAAAATGTGTTTGGTCACAGCCTCGATCTCACAAGGTGGATCCCTTCTGTGCTGGGCATTCTGCTTGTCCTACTTGTGGTGGGTGGTGGAATCAGCATTTTTAGGTTCAAAGCATCTCGTTCAAATCTAGATGAAATATATACCCAGCGACTACGGGCATTGGACTGGATAGCCACTGCTGATGTGAATAATGCCGATGTGGGAGAAGATGGGAAACTTGTTGCTAACGAAGAATTTAAACAAATTGTTGCCAGCTTGGATCTGTTGACTAAAAAATCTTTCTCTGGCGTGGCGCAAGAAGCATTGTTTCTCAAGGGAATGTTGTTTCATACACAAAGGGACCATGCACAAGCTGCTGTTTTTTTTGAAAATGCATACAAAAAAGATACGCAGTCGCTATTGGGAAATAAGGCGGCATTAAATGCTGCAAGTGCGTATGAAAATATTAATGATATACCTAGTGTCACAACATTGTATACACGTGTTGCTAGGCAGAAAAAATTCACAAGTTTTGCACAAGAAGCAACTTTTCATTTGGCACGTATGACAGAGTCTATTGATAAAGCTAACGCCTTAGAGCTTTATAAAAGGTTAATTGATAAGGTTGAGGATGGGAATTTTTGGAGATCTTTGGCAGAAAACCGAACTCTAATTCTAGAAACACAAAGCTAGTCTATTGCTTCTGCTTGTGCCTTTTTTCATGTGGCCTGCCATCTGCTGCAGATTATGCTACCCCTCCATTTAATATCAATGATACGGGTCCACGTGTCACATTCAACGTACGTGAAAGTCATGCAGTTGCTATCTACTATCGTTTTATCACATCTGGATCTACTGTAGATGAGAATTTTGGCAATATTAGTACAGATGGTGAAAGTATTTTGTCATCAAAAGGCTATACTCGTGCTAATGATTTAGACGTATATATTTGGGTGCCCACTGGGCCAGTTGTTGATCCTGTGACAATCACAGTATCATATGCTGCCCTAGGAAGCCATGCAGCCTTTTCTGTTGTTGACGCTGCTGGCACAGTTTTTGTCAACAACAAAATCCTCCTTCGAAACAGTAAACTTACCGCTCCAAATATTGGATTTTCTAGTCCTATGTCAAGGTATAAAGATACCAATTCCATTTCATCTGGACCCACAGATATTGCCCTAGCTGCTATCAACTACAAATTGAATGCAACCACCATACAAATGGTACCATCGGTGCCATCTTTTTTAGGATACATGCGAGGACTAATAATTAGTTAGCGTTTGAAGTATAGAAAGGTCAATACGCGTACCAATCGTGAGTCCTGCCTTTTCGAATTCGCCCTGATTCACTTCTATGGCATAGCGAAAGGGTCGCCGACTGACAATAGAGGCCAAGCTATGTGGTTGCATATCATAGATTTCTAGAATATTCCCCTCTGCACTAATATATGCAATAGAAAGTGCTACATTGGTATTTTTCATCCAGAATCCACGAATTTCATCTTCGTCAAAAATGAAAATCATGCCTGCATCTTTGTGCAAAAATTTGCGAAACATCAGGCCTTTTTCTCGTTCGGCAGGTGTCCTTGCAACTTCTAGAGAAAAAATTCGGCTCCCCAATGCTATTTCTATTTTTGACTGGGCGCTGCAACTAGAAAGCCATATGATAAAAAAGAACCCCAGCCATTGATGTCTATAATTCACTAAGAAAATCTTCCCTAGTTTTTGCTTCATAATTTTTTTGTAGATCCATTTTTTCCTTAATCTGTTCAAAGACACCCCTATCAATATACTTAATAAACAAAGCACGCTCTAGAGACATCAAAACATTTTCTGTTTCCCACAATGCGCGCTGTGGGTTGAGTGTGGTAGGGGTTCCATATTTTTTGTTTAGCTGAGAATATAGAGCAAAATAATCAAGCCCTTGAGTATTCATTTCTAGAATAACTCCGTACAGTTGGTCTTCGTGAAAGAGGAAGAACCCATTAGTGAGTAGATGGTTCCCCTCTACACCAATAGTTGTACGGTCTGGCGGCTCCATCATTGTGACATCTGGCTCACCTTTATAAAAGAACTGTGGGTCATTTTCTAGTTTTTTTCTCACATCAGCAATAGAAAGCCCAAATGTATAGTCACGATAACCTGCAGGCACCTCTGTTTGAGAGTTTGGATCTGAAACAGTCATTTCTTGCTGGCTTGTTTCTTGGCCTTCTTGAGAAATAAGAAAATCACCCAAAAATAACCCAAAAATCACACAGAGGGTGATGAATAATCTTATAGAAGTCTTATACATGTGTTCCCCCATCATGTTTAAAATAACACAGCCTCAACCATATAGTCTATTCCAATATTGGTTGAAGGATGATGTTTTCTTGCAATCACAAAAATAAGCCCCTTACCATTGGGGGTCAAAATAATGCGTTCAATCTCATAGCCTGTCACACCTCTTCTAACAAAAGAAGGATGCCCGACTTTATAACGCTCCATTTTTCCACTAGAAAAACGCACAACTAGGTCTAGTGATACTGTTGAGCTTACGGCTGCCGTCCCCATATTATTCACTTTCTGGTTCATCTCTACACTATACTGTGTATTGGCCTGAAAATCACGAAAAGTAATACTTTGAAACCCCGCCACATTATCAGAGAGTCCAGATTTGCGTGCATCCTCTGTTAATGAAGAGGCCAAATACAAAAGTCTGCCCCGATTAGTATATTCTATGCCAAAACGCTTGCGTATTGTGCCATATCGCTCTAACAAAAAATAAAAAATACCGTCTGCGGAGTCTCCTGGTGTGAGGGGGTGTTTAGCTCTATCTTTGAGCATAGATCCTTGTGCAAACTGATTTGTTGGAATATCGACGATGACCAGCGTACCATACGCCTCTGATGCAGAAACAGAATACCCATATTGGGCAAAGGCAAAATATTTGCTATTCTGAGAAAATCCTAAATTAGCAAAATTGGGGACATCCAACGCAAATAGCCTGCTCATTAGTGGAAAAACCAGAAGACACAGGCCTAAAAAAAATCTCTTGATATCCAATCTTATGTTGATCATATTTCCCCACATAATTCCTATAGAGCGGGTTAATTGCCCCTGGCAGGAACAACCAACACATCACCCTGTCCATTTGCATTAAAAATCAGCACCCTCTCTGGTCCATTTGTCTGTACATTAAAAACTAAAAATTTATCCTCTTTTACCTGGTTAGGCATGACATGCGCACTGCCAGACTGCAACCAAACTTGCGGCGTGATGCCATCTCTCAAAGTGACATAAATACTAAGGTGATTGCCCTGCCACTCATAAGAACGATCTTCGCTAATTGAGGTGGTAAACAATACAGCAATTGTATAAAATCCAGCATTTTCTCGTACCCCAACGCCTACTGCGGTCCATTTGCTTCCCAAAAGGATTTGCCGGTGTGTGGGACTTTTTAGCCAATACTCAATGATACTCTGAATGTTGGTCCCACGGCCAAGGATCTCTCCAGTTGAAAGTGCAGACCCACCATCTTGACGATAGCGACCCACAGAATTTCTGCCATAAGGATCCATATGTCTGAGCTCTCCCAAAGACAATGTTTGCGCATATGTATCAGAGACTTCACTCGCGACAAGATCTATGAGTAAAGGTGCATCAATACCATATTGTTTGCGTGTAGAAAGGATCAAATTTAACACATGCTGTTCTTGATCGACAACAGTGCCTACCTCTTTATCTATTAGCTGAGCTTCATGTTGTGCAACAGCCAGCCTAGATCCACACACCAAAAATATTAATAAAAGAACCCTCATTATGCACCTAGTCTATGAATAATAGTATCTAGCATTTTATCTACTTCTGTGATAAAACGTGCACTAGCAGAAAATCCATGTTGGAATCTTACAAGATCTGCAAATTCTTCATTAATATTGACACCAGAAATAGATTGCTTAATATCTTCAAGATTTTTCATTCTTGCTTGAAAGTCTAAAAAACTGGCCTGGGCATTGCTGCCTTTCACGCCAATCAGTGCTGCACTATCTGCAAAAAAATCATCCATGCTGGTAAGGCGATCAACCATTACTTTTTCATAACGCAAATCTGCAATAGCCAAGGCAATACCACTATCACCAATAGCCGCCTCTCCTGTGGGCAATCGTTTTGTGGCTGCAATCATATTGGCGTCTGTCTTGATCTGAGAGTTGACATCTAACCATGCTGCAGGATTGGCTAATGGAGTGATAGAATATGTACTACCCTGCCCCAACTGTAGTGCAACCTGCGCAGCATTGATCTGATCATAGTTATATGCACCCTCTGCACCAGCCTGCTGCAAAAGTCCTGCATAGCCGACCAAAAACTGCCCAGAGTCTGCTGCATAACGAATCACAAAATCACGGTATTGACCTGTAGGATCCATCGTTCCCTTTAGACTCAATCGACCTTGACTATCTAGTCGTGCCACAACATTGGTATTGGCATAGTTGATACGCTCAACAATATTCTCTACTGTATCTGCAGGATAATATGGCACCTGCACCTGTCCTTGTGGACCATCAAATGTCATCACGCCCTCTATCCCTACTGGCTGTGTGGGGGAAAGAGTCTGATTTCCTGTCAAGCGAAAAAGATAGGTCTGGTCATATTGGCCATCTGCATTACTATCATAATTTCCATTCACATCTTCAATAATGGGCAATTGTGTAAAGAAATCAATCCCGGTACTACCTCCACGACCCACGCCCTGGCGGTGCAAGGAATTGACCATATCAGAAAAATTAATTGTCATAGTATCAAGTTTTTGGATTTCATGTTTCACATCGATATCTCTGAGTTCCAAAAGTCCAAAGAGTTTTCCTGTTTTGCCCAGATAGTCGCGCAAAAGGTTCCCCTCTTGCCACTCTACAGCCATCATACCAGGATCACCTTCGATTTCTACCAGGGTCAAAGACTTGACCTGATCGCCTTGAACCAAAGTACGCCCATAGACATGCAACTGAAATTCATCTGTATCACGATGTTCAACAGTGATAGGCACCAAGTTTGCCACTTCATTCACCAGTTTGTCACGACGATCTAAGAGGTCGTTAGGCTCATCACCCACGGCTCTGACCATCGAAATTCTATTGTTCATTGCAGCAATTTGTTCAATTTTTTTATTAATATCATTCACGGTGACCTTCACTGCATCATTGAGCAAAACACGTTGTTCGTGCAGACTATTGAAACGGTGATTGATAGACTCTGCAAGAGCTTTTCCACGCTCAATGACAATGCTTCTGTTTGCCAAAGATTCTGGGTTCGCTGAGAGATCTTGCCAACTGGACCAAAAAGCATCCATATAGCTGCGGACAGAGGTCTCATTGGGCTCTGCATAGATCATTTCTAGCTTTCTTGTATAGAATTCACGTGTTTCCCAATAACCAAAATCGTCAGATGTTGATAGAATTTGATTTTCATGCAAAATATCAAAAATACGCTCCACCTGAGAAACCTGGGGACCCTGCCCTAGCTGACCAGGAGTGTTGACCCTTTCTAGTGAGGGCTGATAAAGCGGATCAACTGTACTCAATTTAACACGCTGACGGCTGTATCCTGGGGTATTAAGATTGGCAACATTATGACCTGTGGTGTTTAATGAGGTCTGATGTGCATGTATGCCTCTTTTTCCAATTTCTAGTCCCATAAATGTTGAATGCATTGATATAATCTCCTACTTTGGCAAAAGGGCGTCCTCGCTAAAGAACGCGCCCGGGTGTTTATTTTGTCGAATCAAACAGAAATGAGTCTGGATCGTGCATTGCACGTCTACCAGCACGCATATAAGGGTTGCCTGTCATTTGTACAGCCTGAGCCTTATCCATGACACCACGCACAAGCTCCATTCTCACACGTGCATAGACCTCTAAGCTCTTGAGTCGACAGCGCATGCGGTAAACTTCAGCACGCAAGGCAAAGTAAATCTTTTTTACCTCATTGCGTAAATCAGCGGGAAAGTATGGCACGATTTCTAAGAAGTTTCGATCTGTGGGCAATTCAATTGTTGCATACAGATCTTCTGTGATCTGGTGCCTGCGTTGCTCAACCATCACGATATCCTGAGAAATACGCCCACATTCCTTGAGCAACTTTTGCAATTCATTCCAGTCTCTAGCCTGCACGGTTATACGCACATCATCATAGCTACGGTTGAACTCATAAATGAGTGCAAGTTCACGCTCCATTGTTGCCTTAAGTGCAACAACTCTATCAATAATTTGTATTGTTCTCTTATTTTCCACACACTGATTTTCGGACTCTCATGAATGAACTTAAGGAATTCATTCTGCTAACATTGATCATAAATGGATTGATTAAAAAAAAATTCAAGCTCTTTTGAATATGGTCGATACCACTTGATATGAAGACGCATGAAATCCGGAAATTTTTTCTCATACTTGCCAGCCTGATGTTTATCACCACCAGTTTTGGTGTTGTTGGTCAAACCTCTGGGGATCGTTTGTTGACACGAGTTGCCCTCTTTCGTGGCAATCAGTCACTCAATAGCAATGCCAGTTGGGTTCCCGTTGGCAACTTTTCCTTACCACAAGCCACCCTGGTGCGAGGATCTGCACCAGTAGAACAAAAATGGCGCCTCAAAATTGCCTATCGTGTGGATCAACCTGGTAGCCGTTTTGCCCTGCAGGCACGCGTAGATCTCAATCAAACACAAAGTCCTACATTCAGTGTAGCATGGGATGATGCGCGTACTGGAAGACGCCAAGCTTTTACGAATTGGTTACAGCCAGATACATTAGGATTTGACAGTGCAACACGTTTTCCTGTTTCACTAAATCTCATTCCATCCAACGATGGAAAACCCTCTGCTGCTATCTATTTAGAATCAGTTGAGCTAGAAATTTGGGAAATTGTCGCACAAGAACAAAGAACTGGAGCACAAATTGCCTCTGTAGCTAACCCTGCAGAAAGATCAAGCACATTGCGTGCCCAAGGTGCAAAACGCTCTGGAACGGCGCAGGCTATTGAGGCAAGTATTAATTTTTTGAGAGCAGCCAGCACAGGGGGCCTCACTGCAGCCAAGCCCTTCCTTTCGGAGCAAATTATTTCTTTGACAGACTTGACCCCCATGGCCAATACACGTGTACCATTGCTCAAGTTGCCATCAGGAATGACATTTGATGAATACCTTGCCAATTATGAGCCACAGGTTTTCAGCTATAGTCAGTTTGCAGGACTTTTCGATGACCTAGAAAGCCATGAAGTCAATGGATGGCAACTTTCTCCAAAAAGTTACCTCTTTATTGGCAACAACACAAAATCTTGGGGCAAAGATGTCTTGCCTGGTCAGCCACTAGTGTTTATCTTAGAAGAAGAAAATGGCAGTATGAAGATAAAGGCATTTCCATGATGAAAAACAATGATCAATATGATACCCCTTGGGCAGAACGTTATGCCAGCATGGAAATGCTGGATCTGCTTTCTCCTCAAGTTCGCTACTCTACATGGCGAAAAATGTGGACCTGGTTGGCCGAGTCTCAACAAACTGTCGGCCTGCCTATTTCTAATGAACAAATCACTGAAATGCGTGAGCAAATTGAGAATATTGACTTTCAAGTCGTGCGTTCTTATGAAAAAAAACTCAAGCATGATGTCATGGCACATATCCACGCCTTTGGCGATGTGGCACCCAATGCCAAGGCGATTATCCACCTAGGTGCCACCAGCGCTGATATCACAGATAATGCAGACTTAATTATTTTCAGAAAGGGTCTAAAAATAATTAATATCAAAATAGCTAGGCTCCTTTTTTCAATGCAGAAACGTGCAGAGCGCTATTACAACATGCCATGCCTGAGTTTTACTCACCTGCAACCAGCACAGCTGACTACCCTGGGAAAACGTATCACCATGTGGATGCAGCCATTGTTGGAGAACTTGAGAGAAATTGAGCGACTTATTGAAATCCTCCCATTTCGAGGAATCAAAGGTGCCACTGGATCTGCAGATACCTTTCATTCTTTACTCAATGGAAAATATGATTTATATCATAAAATTGAATCTATCTGTGCTCAAAAAGCTGAATTTCAAACTATACAACCTATTACTGGGCAAACATACGATCGCCAATGGGACAGTCGGCTCATGGGTGTCATGGCCCAACTGGCAGAGACTATTCACAAAGTTGCAACAGATATCCGTTTGCTCCAGTCTATGCATGAGATCGAAGAGCCATTTTCAGAACAACAAGTAGGATCCTCTGCGATGGCCTATAAGCGCAATCCCATCAAATCTGAGCGTGCATGTAGCATTGCCAAGTTTGTCATGTCACTTTTTGCCAATACACAAATGGTCGCAGCAACCCAATGGCTTGAACGTAGTTTAGATGATAGTGCTAATCGTCGTATCAGTATCCCACAAGCGCTGCTGGGTGCAGATAGTATGCTCAGTATTATGATCCATATTTTTGATGGGCTATTGGTTTATCCTAAAGTCATCAAAAATAACGTGAAGAGAGAATTGCCATTTCTTATTTCTGAGCGCATTATGATGCATGCTGTTCAACATGGGGCTGACAGACAAGATACCCATGAGATTCTTCGTAGCATTAGCATGACAGTGATTCGTGCTCAAAAAGAAGAAGATATTCCTGTGGATTTTGTTGAGCTCGTGTGCAAAGAAAAGTCTCTGAAAGTTGATAAAGCATTGCTCAATGCATTGATGGACCCTCTCAAACTCATTGGATTTGCTGATGTACAGACAAATACATTCCTCAAGCAACACATTGATCCTATCCTTTCTCGTTATGAACCCCTAATGAAAAATATTGCCATTGATCTTATCTGATGCAAGCCTATCCTAATGCTTTTATTTTTTGACCCAGCAGATCGCAGGATTCTTTTTTTCCAGAATAGGTGAGGTGTACACCCGTATCAAAGTGCACCTCATAGATAAAGGCTTCTTTGTCCAAAAAATCTTTAATCTGCGAAAACTGAGTATAACTTAAAGAATAACTACCCTCTACCAATGCCACAAATTCCTTTGTTTTTGCCTGCAATAGAACTGCTTTGACCGCGTCTTGATACGCATGTACTAGGCCCCCTTTACCCAAGAGTGTGCCCCCAAAATAGCGCGTGACCAAGATATACACATTTACCAATTCACTATGGATCAAGCACTCGAGCATCGGGCGCCCTGCCGTGCCATGTGGTTCGCCGTCATCATTAGATCCAGCATGCCCATTCTTCATAATATATGCACTACAAACATGTGCAGCTTTATGATGTGCCTTACGTTCTGCCTGAATTAATGATTTGAGATTTGAGACATTCTCTAGAATTCCTAAGGTCGCCAAAAAGCGACTCTTTTTTACCTCAATTTGTGCATGGACATTTTCTACTAAAATTTTAGCCATTTATTCAAAAGGCTCCAAAAACTTCATACTCCAATCTACTGCTGCCAGCCAAGATTCTTCTAAACTGAGATCTTTTTTTAAAAAATATGCGACTAAAGGTGCAATTGTCAATGAAATTGGGTCTTGTTGGGCAGGGATCTGATGCTTATACTCTTGGATAAATCCTATAAGATTTTCTTTATATTTTCTTACAAAATTCGCCCCATTCCACTGCTCTGGAAAGCGCAATATCTGATGATTTTGTGGCTGTGGATTGTCATGCAACTGTTTAAAATATTGTGCATAAATTTGGAAAACTTGTGGCTGATAAACAATTTGATCATGCTCATGCATTTTATTGAGTACCTGATATCGAAAAACCAAATCTAAAATTGCCTGTTCTAAACCTGCTGTTCTTTGGGCAATTTGTTCATATTCTGGGTAAACATAAACCCCGCGCGCATATGGTTTTGCCTGTGGAAATGCAAAGTCAAAACCATATGTTGCTTGGATTTTCATTCCTTGCGATTGAGCAAAAGACAATAAAGCATAGCCCACATTACCCCCACGTGTATCGAGTTGAGGCAAGGCAGTCATCTGCCCCAATGGGTGGCCTCCACTAAAGAATTGCACATCATAGGTTTTTGCTAGTGCACATGGTGAGCATAGATCACAGATTAAACGCCAGCTATGTTGCTCCATACCTACGAAATGCCGGCACACGGCCTGTTGTGCATCCAGTGATAACACATAGTCTGGGTAAATTCCCTGTAAAATCAAAGGGCGCAAAGCTGCATCACACGCCAAAATAAGGTGCCCCTCTTTTTGTGCAAAAAATAAGGCCTCTATTCCTACCTCTAGACTAGGCCCTGCACCAGCCAAATAAGCTGTTTTTGATTTCTTTTTCAGAGGTTTCACAACACAATCATTATGATAATATAAATTGCGCAAGATATTTCTGAACCAGTTTTTTGCAAAAAATGCCTGACTCGATAAATCCCCACTCATATGATCATAAAAGTCTGCCAATGATCTTAGTATCTGCTGATAAAAATCTTTGTGCTCATCCACTAAAGATCGCAGTGGATAATTAATGAGCTGACCATGCCAGAGCGGGTGATATACTTGTTCAATTGATATATTCCACTCCTGTATAGTCTCTGGTACTATCAGCTCTACACGCGGATCTTTAAGGATGCATGCATAGCTAAGTTTTTCAAAAAGCGCCCTGAGCAAATCTAGTGAAGCATCAAGAATCAATAATCGTTCAAAGCGAGATTCTTTGATAAAAGGATAAATCTGATAGCCACATCCCAGGCCCAAAAAAAGAATACTCTGGGCTTGGCAAGCCTCAACAAATCGCTGGGTTTCTGTGGTGGGGGCATAGCTTGAATGCACGCCTTGACCTGTGTGAGATTGTAAAATCCAATGTCCATCACGACTAGTAATCCCTGAAATAGTGCGGGGCGTCACACAGCTTAATCGATGGGCTAATATTGGCCAACGCACACTGATGATAGCCAAATTAGTTTGAAAAAAACTCTCTTCCACCCCCATAGTATATCCAGACATGCTGTGATCAAACAAGTATCTTGACTCAAAAAATGATAGACATTTTTTTTAAAAAAGTTTAGTCTGTAAAAATGCAACAAAATCCATCCACACAGACCCCCCCCTATCACCTCTTTACACTCAAAAATGGAGATCAAATTGCTCTATTAGGGACAGCACATGTCTCACAAAAAAGTGTCCAAGATGTAGAAATATCTAGCGAGCATTTTCTCCCTGATTGCATGTGTATCGAGCTAGATGATCGCCGTTTTGCTAATCTTAAAGATCAAGATGGTTGGAAAAAAATCAACCTTTTTACTGCATTTCGTCAAGGGCAAGGATTTTTGCTTTTTGCAAATCTTATCCTTTCCAACTATCAGCGTCGCATGGGCGAAGAGCTTGGAGTCAAGCCTGGGGCTGAAATGCTTAAAGCGATTCAAATGGCAGAAAAATCCAATATCCCTATTGCTGTGTGTGATAGAGATATCACAACTACCCTAAAGCGTGCTTGGCGTGGGTGTGGATTTTGGGCTAGATTAAAACTACTCTCTGCTCTACTGGCTAGTGGACTGGGCAATGAAAAACTCACAGAAGAAGAGCTCACACGCCTCAAACAGGGAGATGCACTCTCTGAAATGCTAGAAACTCTAGCAAAGGAAGCCCCCGTAATCAAAAAAGTCCTCATTGATGAACGTGACCTCTACTTAGCAAAAAAAATTTACACTAGCACTGGCAAAAGAAAACTCGCCGTATTGGGAGCCGGCCATCTTCAGGGTGTTATCAGTGCACTAAAAACACTCGATGACGGAATGGATATTCCTATTGAGGATCTCAAAAAAATCCCCTCAAAAACAGCCACTGCACATTTAGAAACATTTTTGATTCCAGTGATCCTTATTGGATTGTTTGTCTTGCTAACCCAACGTACTGACTCTATAGAAGCGGGAAAAATGCTTGCAAAAGAATGGCTTTTTTGGAATGTATTGATGGGGGGGCTGGGTGCCGCAATTGCATTGGCCAACCCACTGATCATTCTCATCAGTGCCTTAGTCTCTCCATTTAGTAGCCTCATTCCATTGATCAATGCAGGCACAATCACTGTCTTGGTCCAGTTGTGGTTAGAGAAACCAAAGATCGAAGACTTTGAAGGACTCTCTGCCCTAGAGGGTGTACGTGCGTGGTATCGCAATCGGATTAGCCATGCACTTATCATTTGGATGGGTAGTAGCCTAGGCAGTAGCTTAGGTGCACTCATTGCACTGGGCCGCGTATCTTTCTTAACAAGCTAGAATCTGATGAAAAAAAAATGTCTTTATTATTTCTTGTTAATTACGACTTTTTCTGTGCATGCACAAAATTTTCAACACATCCATACCCTGCGCAATAATGACCAAAATTTTAGCCAATTAACACAAGATATCATGGAGAACTATCGCCGTGTGGCTGCAGGAAAACCTCCCTCTCCATTGAATATTTTTACTTACCGAGCATCTGGTACAGATACGCTTTTTAGTATCGCTGCCAGGCTCAACTTACCCTATGATACCATTGCTACACTGAATAGTATCGCCTCCCCCTCATTGTTTCCCCGTGGTGAAGTGATCTTTTTGCCAAACATGGTGGGTCTTACCTCACGCACAGATGAAAACGATCCCTTTTTGGGTGGCCTAGAAGAACGCCTTAGTGGAAAACCAAGCTTTGGACTGTCTTTACCTACAGTAGGCATTCAGCGTGTGGCCGCAAATTTCTATCCCAATCAGCGTTTCAGTCCTGCAGAACGCACAACTTTTCTCTCTAGTTTTTTATTGTCACCATTAAAGGGGTCTCGCCATATTGTCACATCACGTTTTGGTAAACGGACAAATCCTTTTCGCCCTGGCCGCTGGGAAATTCATACAGGGGTTGACTACCGTGCACCCCTGCGCAGCCCTGTGCATGCATCACGTTTTGGACGCGTGAAACATGTGGGCAACAATAGTGTTTTGGGCAATTTTATTATACTCGAACATGAACGCAACTATGAATCTGTGTATGGTCATTTGACCAAAGCCATTGTCAGAGTCGGGCAAACCGTCTCCACAGGCCAAATGATTGCAGAAAGTGGAAATACAGGCCGTTCAACAGGGCCTCACCTACATTTTGAGGTACGTAAGAATGGCAGACCCATTAACCCGCTTCCATTTTTGCGCAAAAAAAACTAGCAAGACCCTGTTTGTTCCAGGCTATCCATTTTGGCCAAGCGTACATCATGATGAGCGGCGGCGAATTCTGTTTGAACAAATGCTGCGATAATTGCTTCAATAGAGTCTGTATATTTAACACGTCCACCTAATGCAATAAACTGAACATTGTTATGGGCTTTGGCCATTTGTGCAGTAAAACAATCATGTACCAATGCACAGCGAATCCCTCTGACTTTGTTTGCCGCAATGGAAATTCCAATACCCGTTCCACAGACTAACACTCCAAATTCATACCCCCCTTTGAGATATTCCTGTGTTGCTAAGTATGCCATATTGGGATAGTCCACACTTGTATCTTCGCTGATACCCAAATCATTCACTTCATATCCCAAATGCTGCAGCGCCAATAAGACTTCATGTCTGATAGCAACACCACCATGATCATTGGCTAACACTACTCTCTTCATCATACTCCCCTTCTTTCCTATTTTAAATTTCGAATTGCCTCAGCCACATTCATACAACAATCACCAAGCTGCTCGATATGCCGCACATGATCCATAAACATAATCTCTGCACGCACATTCACATCTCCACTTTCTAGGTTCTTTTGCGCATCTTTGCGCAATCGACTACGTTCACGGTTGATGCAGTCTTCTAGGTAGGCCATTTGTTCAAAATCCGCAGGCTGAAAACTTGTTTCTAGTTTTTCTTTGACAATTTTGAAAAAACTAATAGCTAAATGAAAATAATCATCGAGTTCTTTTTGTACTTCTTCACGATAGGAAATATTGTCTTTGTAGCGTCTTTGACACAAAACGGTCAAACGTGTGATAGAGTCTGCAGCACTTTCAAGTTCTTTGACAATACGCGAGAGAAAATTGACATTCACATGATGTTCTTTGAGTGTAGAATGTCGTGAAGATTCGATTAAAAACTTTGTAATCTCGATATACATTTCATCTGTTAGCTCTTCTTTCTCCTTGAGTTTAGCCACCCTTTTACTCATTTTTTCATCCGGACGATTAAAGATTTTTATATAGTCTTCTGCCATTTTCTCTATGAGTTGCATCATATGAACAACTTCTTTTTTGGCCATAGCCAAGGACAACTCTGGCACATCTGCAGCCACAGATTTATCATAACGCAAATAATAACGCTGGCGACCAAAGATACGTGTTTCTGTATTCAAAAAAAGCGGACAAATAGCATATTGGTAAATATGGATAAAGGGCAAGAAAAGTATCGCTGTTGTCACATTAAAAAGTGTATCAAAAAGTGCAAGCAAGAAAACTCCACTCAATCCATCATTTGCCCACCCCTGAAAGGCTATGCTAATTTTATGAAAGAAAATAAGCCAAATACACCCACCCATCATATTAAAAAGAATATTCCAATAGGCAACCTGCCTAGAGGGTGCACTACCAATGCGTAGTGCTGATTTTAATGTACGAAGCGTGATGCCTAAATTGCTACCCAAAACCATTATTAGCCCCATATTTAAGGGAATAATTTCGGCTGAAACAAAAAGCATCGTCAGTACCATACTTGTACTTGAGGAACGTAAAACCATGCTCGAAATAAGACCAAAAATAAAGAAATAAATTAAATTGGCATATGTATCTCCATTTCGATCATACAACCAACCCAAAATTTCTGGGCGGTCGCTGAGATAACTGGTCACCAAGAAAATACCAAAGAGCAATAGCCCCATACCAAAGATAAATTCTCCAATCGTGTTAGTGCGTTTCTTTCGACTAAAAAAGATAAAATAAAATCCAATTGCCATCAAGACCAATGTTAAACGCATCAAACTATTGTTGAACCCAATAGAGGCGATAATCCAACTCGTCAGTGTTGCGCCAATATTTGCACCCAATACAAGTCCCAATGCTTGGCCCAATTGCAAAATGCCGCTGTTGACAAATGAGATGACCATGATAATAAGATCACTAGAAGATTGAACAAAAAATGTGGTAAAGATTCCACTAAAAATTGCCATAGTACGACTATCACCAACCATTTCAAAAAATAAACCAATACTTTTTCTTGCTACACGCTGAAGCGACTCACCCATCAAATTAACGCCATACATAAACATAGCAAAAGCACCCAACATGGATAAGAAATTCTCTATTTCACCCATTTTTTATCTCCTCTTCATTCTCACAAACCCTATGCATCTTGGCCTGACTCATATACATCATCTTGTCCATCGTATGCCCTAGAAATTTTAATTCACCCTCATGCAAAGGGATACGCCCCAAAATATCATAGAGTCTTTGATAAGTTAAATCTTTGAGATAGGTCTTATTTTGTGCAAAAAGCTGACATTCATCCATGCGTTGTACTATTTTTTTTACAAAATCTTGCTTTTTTGCTTGATCAACCCATGCCTGATTTTTCACCAAATCAGCTGGACGACTCTCTTCAAAAATTGCACATGCACAGACCTGCACTGCATGTGAGAGATTCAGGCTCCCCACTTCCTCATCCGTAGGAATCGTCACAAGTGCCTGACAATACTTGAGCTCCGTATCATCTAAGCCATTTTGCTCATTACCAAAAACCAGCGTAATTTTTGACTGTGGATAGTCTTGTATTTGCTGTGCAAATTGGCGGGGTGTCCAACAAAAAGTTTTTCTTTGCCGCCCATGCCTACGGCTGACGCCTACCACCAACTGCGATTGAGCAATAGCATGTGCAAGGGTATCAAAGACTTGCACATTTTGATAAATATTAAATCCCTTGAGTGCCCACTTTTTGACTTCTTGTTCATCAATGGCCGCAGGTGCCACAAGCACCAAATGCTCTAGGCGACAAGCCTTCATTGCCCGACACACAGCCCCAATATTTGCCGACCCTTGTGGCCGTGTCAAGACAACCTCTACCATGGGGCTGCTTTGAGGCTATGCCCCAAGATCCTCCACCAGGTTTTCCATAATATAGTCACGTCTGGCAGGGGTGTTTTTTCCCATATAAAATTCGAGCATGGTTCTATTTTGGCGTAAGGTATCAATAGAGACACCCGCCAGACGCATATGCTCACCAATAAACTGACCAAATTCGCTGGGGCTGATCTCCCCAAGCCCTTTAAACCGTGTCACAAGTGAAGTCTGTCCCAATACCTTAAGTGCCTGATCTTTTTCTTTCTCGCTATAGCAATAGCGTGTGTCTTTTTTATTTTTTACACGAAACAATGGCGTCTCTAGGATAAATAAACGATTGGCCAAAACTAACTCTTCAAAATAGCTAAGAAAAAATGTCAAAAGTAAATTACGAATATGGTAACCGTCAAAGTCTGCATCTGTAGCAATAATAATTTTTGCGTAACGCAAATTTTCTACTTCATTTTCTA
This sequence comes from Spirochaetia bacterium, assembly GCA_051648825.1. Classification (GTDB taxonomy): domain Bacteria; phylum Spirochaetota; class Spirochaetia; order WRBN01; family WRBN01; genus JAHHUI01. The sequence goes on along the minus strand of JBOFFX010000059.1, from coordinate 72,406 downwards.
TCCCCAATGCCATCATTAAGTTGTATAACTCTTCATTGCGATATATCGCTGAACGCGGATATCCATAGCAATTCCAAGGCTTGCCTCGCAAACTGTAAATAGCCTGAGTATACACATTGCGACAAGTGACCATGGTCCCCGCAGCAGAGACTCCCTCTGTGATGAAAATAGAAGAATTCTCACCCCCCTTAGCATCACAGAGATGTAATTTGCAGTCCTTGAGCTTGGGAATGGTGATAGATATACGTTTGGCTGCTGCACGCGCCTCTTTTTTCACATCATTGAGTTCTTTGCGCAAACGTTCATTTGAAAGAATTTTCTCTCTCATTTTGGCTGCAATGGGAGGGTTCTTGTGCAAATAATCTTCTACGGCCTCTTTCATCTCACCCACAATCCAGCTGCGAATATCTGCGTTGCCTAGCTTGTTCTTTGTTTGGCTTTCAAACATGGGGTCTTTGACCTTCACTGCGACACAAGCCACAATCCCCTCACGCACATCTTGACCAGTGAAGGTACTCTTGTAGAATTCATTCACACCCTTGAGTAGTCCCTCTTTGAATGCAGACAAATGTGTACCGCCATCCACGGTCAACTGACCATTAACAAAGCTAAAATAGTTCTCACCATAGCTCTCACTGCTATGAGAAAGGGCAAACTCTAGACGTGTACTATGAAAATGGATGATATCATAGAGGACCTGATCTCCGACTTCTTTGGCCATAAAATCATAGAGCCCACGTTTGCTAAAAAACTCTTGCCCATTAAACGCAATCTTGAGGCCTCGGTTCAAACATGCATAGCTAAAAAATCGTTGCTCAATAAAACTAAAATCAAACTTGTAGGTGCCAAAAATTTCTGTATCGGGGATAAATTCGACATAGACACCGTCACCTTCGGTAGTTTTACCTGTCTCTTTTTTCAAGAGCTTTCCCTGGGAAAATGCAGCTTGAGCATATTCTCCCCCACGCATACTGCGTACCAAAAAGTGTGAAGAAAGTGCATTGACAGCCTTGGTTCCCACACCATTAAGCCCCACAGAAAATTGAAAAACATCATCGTTGTATTTGGCCCCGGTATTGATTACGGATACACACTCAACAACTTTTCCCAAAGGTATCCCACGTCCATGATCACGCACACGTACCATCAAATCCTCGCCAATGCTCACGCTGACACCCTGGCCATGGCCCATGATAAATTCGTCAATGGAGTTGTCGATAATCTCTTTGAGCAAAACATAGATCCCATCATCAAAAGAGGAGCCATCGCCCAAACGGCCAATGTACATACCACTACGCAAGCGGATATGCTCAAGAGCCGAAAGCGTTTTAATCTTGCTTTCATCATATTGTTGAGTGTTTTTCTTTGCCATTTTTTTGATTCTAACGCAAACAAAATTTCCTGTCTATAGCCGTCAAAAATAAAAATTCTAAATTAATGTGAGAAACTAGCCAACAATGTTGACAGGCACAGTAAATCGTCAGATAATTGTACAATAGGTTTAGGGGCAATTTTTAGCCATATAAAATGAGGAGATCTTTTCTATGAACAAAGCATTTAATAACAAAGCGTTCAATAACTATAAAGAAACAAAGATTCGTACAGCCAGTCAAACTGGCCTCATTGTCATGTTGTATGATGAAGTTGTGCGCTGTATTGATAGAATTGTAGAAACTATCGATGAAAAAAATAAAAATACGCAGCTACCTATCCAGGATAAAGTCCAAAAAATTAAAGAAGTCAATGACTATGTCAATAAGGCTCAAGATATCTTGGGGGAACTTATGTCTAGTCTAGACTTTGAAAAAGGTGGTGAGTTATCCAGCAATCTCTTTAACCTATATCGCTTCTTTAGCGAACAACTCACACAAACCAATCTGACAAAAGAAATTGGAGAATTACCAGAAGTCAAAAAACTCATGATTAGTCTGCGTGAAGCCTGGGCTGTAGTAGAAAATGATCGCCCAGATCAACCCGAACGCAATGAGGTGAACATTGCCGGCTAATCATCACAAAATATATGTGAAGTGTGCAAATAGACTGATCTCTGACCTGGTGGAATTGGACACTGTATTGCGAGAAATCTCTAACCTTTTGCAAGAGAAAGATTTTCCCCACCAGCTCTCTATGCTTTTAGAAACTCAAAAAATTCTCTCCTCTCGCATTAGCATACAACACGACTTTTTAGATCTCATCAGAAAGCAAAATACCTTTTCTATTTCTGAGGAAGATCACCTGGCCCTAGAAAAAACAATCCTGGATCTTTCTTGTGAAATTACACAGCGTATCCCCGCATGCCAAACCCTTTTAGCCAAAAAAAAATCTCAACTCTCCGCCTTGATTTCACATCACCATAAACACGTTCAAGGCCACAAAAAAGCTCTCACTCAAAGTCATAGTGAGCCCTGGTCTCTTGATATTACCCTATGAAAACTGATGAAACACTCTACATATTGGATGGTTATGGCCTCATTTATCGGGCCTATCACGCATTTTCTGCCACACGCCCACTCTACAACACTCGCGGAGAAAACATTGCTGCTGTACTGGCATTTTTTCGCTCATTATTTGCATTTTTTCGTACTTATGAGCCACAACTATTCTTGATTGCACTTGATAGCAAGTCTAAAAGTTTTCGTTTTGATCTCTATGCAGAATACAAAGCCAATCGACAAAAAACGCCCCAAGACCTCCATTCTCAGACACAAATCATTGAAGAAATTCTTGCAGCATTAGAGATCCCCAGTCTGCGTTGTGAAGGATTCGAAGCTGATGATATTATTGCCACAATTGCCCAACAACGCAAAGTTACACATCAAAAAACATGCATCCTGAGTGCCGACAAAGATCTTATGCAACTTGTGGATGAATATGTGCAACTCTTGCGCCCGGGAAAAGATGATTTTGTCCTTTTTGATGCGCAAGGGGTCTTTGAGAATAAACATGTCTGGCCCCACCAAATTCGCGACTATTTGGCTATGGTAGGTGATAGTAGTGACAATATTCCCGGGATCAAAGGTGTGGGAGAAAAAAGTGCCATCAAATTGCTCAATGCCTATGAAAATATTGACAACATTTATGCCCACATTGCAGAGATCGCACCACCTTCTTTGCAAAAAAAACTCCAAGAAGGGAAATCTGGACTGCAATTGAGCCTCCAATTGGTTGATTTGCAGTATCAGGTGCCTTTGCATATGGGTGATTTGGCTCTGGGTTCCCCTATTAATTTTGGTGCAGGAGCCCAGCAATTTGCACACTTTGAAATTCCTAGCCTAGCCAAATACTGCCTCAAATTCTCTGGACAAACAGGCACACCTTCCCACACACCCCATAACACCCAGCGAGATCTTTTTAGTCACTCATCAGCTGCCTCACAAACTCTTATGACCGCTTCAACTATTGATCATTGTGACTATCAATTAGTCACAGACCTCAAAGATATTGCCGCACTGATGCAAACATTAGAAAAAAAAAGCCTTTTTGCTTTTGATTGTGAAACTACGGGCCTAGACACCACTAGTGCACAGCTGGTGGGAATGTCTTTCTGCTATGCCCCCAGTGAAGCTTTCTATATCCCCCTGTTGGCTCCTGGTATAGGTATAGATAGCAAAAACCAAGACGAAATTCTCACACTCGTCAAACCTGTGCTAGAGTCTCCCGCATCAAAAATTATTGGCCAAAATCTTAAATTTGACATGAAAATCTTACGCCGTTATGGTATTAAATTCTCACCTTATTTTGATACCATGATTGCTGCTTGGCTACTAGATAGTGAGTCGCGTGTCAATTTAGACTTTTTAGGCAAAGCCTATCTTCATCGCCAGACCATTGCATTTGCAGATATTGTTCCAAAGGGGAGTAATTTTTCACATGTGGCACTAGAAATCGCGACTCCCTATGCCTGTGAAGATGCAGATTTGTGCCTGCAACTTTATCATATTTTTGAAAAAAAACTACAAGAAAAATCGCTCTCTGCACTTTTTTATACCCTAGAAATGCCACTCATCAGTATCTTGGCGGAGATGGAATTAGCAGGGATTCAGGTCAATAAAGATTCTCTGAGAACCTATAGTTATGAGCTAGGCCAATCTATTTCACAACTGGAGCAAGATATTTATCACCTGGCAGGCATTACCTTTAACCTCAATTCTCCCAAGCAACTGCAACAAATCCTCTTTGAAGTACTCAAATTACCTACTGGCAAAAAAAATAGCAGTGGATTTACCACCGATGCACAAACACTACAATACCTAGCTAATTTGCATCCCTTGCCTCAAAAAATGCTTGATTATCGGCAATTGGCCAAGCTCAAATCAACCTATACAGATGCGCTGATAGACCTATGTGCCGCAGATGGACGTATCCACTGTGATTTTATTCAGGTAGGTGCAAGCACTGGAAGACTCTCTTGCCAAAATCCTAACTTACAAAACTTGCCAGTGAGGACACAAGAGGGGCGTCGCATTCGTAATGCTTTTGAAAGTCGCCCAGGGCATATGCTGATCAGTGCAGACTATAGCCAAATTGAATTGGTTATCCTTGCCTATCTGGCAAAAGAAAACCACATGCTAGAAGTTTTTGAGAATGGTCGTGACTTGCACCAGGAGACTGCCGCATTTATATTTGGAATCAGTGCCAAAGATGTCAGCCCTGATCAACGCCGTGCAGCCAAAAGTGTTAATTTTGGAATTCTCTATGGCATGAGTGCTTTTCGCCTGAGCAATGAGCTAAAAATCCCACGTGCACAGGCAGAACAATTCATTCAAGCCTATTTTCAGCGCTATGCACAGATCGAAAATTTTATCCAAAAAACTACACAAACCGCTTTGGCTGAAGGTGGTGTTCATACTGTTTTGGGGCGATGGCGCCCCATCCCTTATATTCATAGCCAAAATAAAAATGAGCAAGCCGCAGCCCAAAGAATGGCTGTCAATACCGTAATTCAGGGTAGTGCCGCTGATATCATCAAACAGGCTATGCTACATATTTCTGATGAATTGTACCAGGGAAATCTTGCCACCAAACTTCTGTTGCAAGTGCATGATGAATTGATCCTAGAGGCACCAGATGTCGAGATAGAAATAGCAACGCTACTCGTTGAGAGGAATATGCGCAAAGCCTCCCTAGAAATCAACATCCCCATGAAAATTGGTGTACAAGTAGAAAGTGGGAAAAATTGGGGGCTCTTTCACTAGGCCATAACCCACAATTTGACTAATCCTTCAAAGGATGCTACAATTATTGACATGGAAAGACCTTCTTCACCAGATGCAGACTCTGGTGGTCAAAATTCGTCATTTATCATGATGTTGCTCTTAGTTTCGGGATTTGTAGCCCTTATTGGGCTCATCTATATCTATGGTGATTTTTCACAAAGAAAAAGTGACCAAATTGCAGGCGTTGTCCGTGTCCAACGATCTTCTGGTATAGGCGATGAGGCCAATACTGATACACAAACAGAACAATCACAAGACTCAGTTCAAGAGGCGATGCCACTACCTTTGGATGGCACAGAAGTGGGAGAAATCACCTCTGATACAAACCCAGACTCAGAAATGACACAACCAGAAGAGGTGTCTGATTTGCCAGAAAATGCCGTACAACCCGAAGCTGTAGAACTACCGGCAAAACCAGCCCCAAAACAAAAAACACGTAATACTAGCATCTTTTTTGTCCGTGCCACAGACTCTGGACACTTGAGCCTCAAAGGCTCATCCGTAGAAATCGATGACCGCAGAGCGCCCTTGACAACAGCCATACAAAACCTTCTTAAAGGACCATCTCAAAAAGAGAAGGGCCAAGGAGTTTACAGCCTCGTCCCAGAAGGCTCTAGGTTGCTCGCTGCAAGTGTAAAAAATGGTGTGGCATATCTAGATTTTAATGAAGACTTTCGATTTAACCCATTGGGGACAGATGGATATCAGGCACAATTGCAACAAATTGTCTATACTGCAACAGAATTTCCCTCTGTCAAATCTGTACAAATCTTGCTAGAAGGCAAACAGGTGGACTACCTACACGAAGGTATTTACGTCGGGACCCCCCTCACCAGAGAGTCCTTTCGTTAAAAAATTATTTACTTTTACTTGGTAGCTGGCAATCCGCCCGGCACAAATATCACCAAAACAATACCCACCAAACACACAGCCATAGCCAATGTGGCAAAAAATATCTCAACCCTATTAGCCTTAATCATGCTCATGATAGCAAGGATTATGCCAATCAAAGGAATTAACCCAATAATCAATGGATAAAATCGTGATAAAATCGTCAAAAGTCCAATCGTAAAAGCTAGTGCTATTCTCAACATATACACTCCTTGATATTTTATAAAAAATTATCCCTGTGCCAACAGTACTGCACATGTGTTAACAATATCATCGACTGTCGCCCCGCGTGAAAGGTCACTGATGGGCTTAGCAAAACCTTGCATAAATGGACCATAGGCCCCTGCATTACCAAAGCGTTGTGTCAGTTTATAACCAATATTAGCAGATTGTAAATCTGGAAATATTAACACATTGGCCTTTCCTGCCACAGGGCTTGTGGGCGCCTTTTTCTTGGCAACATCAGGAATCACTGCTGCATCCAATTGCATTTCACCATCCACATTTAAGTCAGGACGTTTTTCTTTGACAATTTTTAAGGCTTCTATCACCTTATCTACATCTGGATGGCTCGCTGATCCTTTTGTCGAAAAAGACAACATTGCACAGATAGGATCTGTCTCCAAAAACTTTTGACAACTCTCGCAAGAGGCAATCGTAATTTCTGCCAATTGCTGGGGGGTAGGATCGGGAATCGTTGAGCAATCTGCAAAAATCATATTACCCTCTACACCCCATTTTTTATCTGGCAAATCCATCACCATACAGCTAGAAGCCGACTTGACTCCTGGTAAAGTTTTGACAATGGTAAACCCTGCCAGTAGCACATCTCCCGTTGTACGTTCTACTCCAGCTACCATCGCATCCACATAGTCATTGCGCAATAGTAATGCCCCAAATTTTAAACTATCAACAATTTCTGTATACGCCAGCTCTTCACTCATGCCTTTGTGTTTGCGCAGCTCAGTATAATCTTGTGCAAATTTTCTGCGATACTCGCTATGCTCTGGATCAATGATCGTAAATTTACTCAAGTCAATTTTTGCTTCAAAAGCTGTGGCTTCTATCTCTGTCTGCTTTCCCAGCAGCACTACTTCTTTGGCCAAGCCTTCATCAATCAAAATATTTGCCGCCATCACAATACGTCTTTCTGCCCCTTCTGGCAGAACAATCCGCTGTTGCTTTTTTTTGGCATAAAATTTTTGTCTCTCTACAAAATTCACCCCACACTCCCTTTGGTTGACCAATATAGTCCACCTATCTCTAAATTTTTAGCCTATTTTTTATTTTGTATTGCCACAGGCCGCGGTATATAATGGGTATGAAGCAATTCATGTGCCTCATGACTACCGGGCGTATGCAAAAAGTTTTTATAAAGCTCCTGTATCGATGGATTGTCATGGCTGCAGCGATGGGGCATAATACGATCTTCTTTATATATTCCCTCGATGCGTTTTAGTCGCGTTTCTTTTTTCAAACTATAAATCTGGCCACCACCAGAAATACACCCACCCGCACAGGCCATCACTTCCATAAAGTGCCAAGGCATTTCTTCACCATTTTCTTTACACGCTCTCACTTTGTCGAGTACTTTTTTAATATTGCCTAACCCATGCGTCACAGCAATTTTGATTTCTTTGCCAGCAATGTTTATTGTGGTTTCTTTGACACCCTCAAGCCCTCTTAATGCCTGAAATTCCAGGTTCTCCAACTTCTCACCAGCCAGGTGTGCTGCTGTTCTCAAACTAGCTTCTAACACTCCACCTGTTGCACCAAAAATTACACCCGCACCACTATAATCTCCAGCAAAATCATCTGGTTGCTCATCTGGCAAGTTCACAAAGTCAATCCCCGCTTCTTTGATCATGCGTGCTAATTCACGAGTAGTAATTACCATATCCACATCATCACCATAGGGCTGTTTACCCTTCATCTCTTTGCGTTGTATTTCTTCTTTTTTACTGGTGCATGGCATAATGGCCACATTAAAGATGCTCTTTGGATCCAGCTCTTTTTTCTTGGCATAATAAGTTTTGACAATCGCTCCTGTCATCATCATAGGAGATTTGCAACTAGAAAAGTGTGGTATCATATCATCATAGAATCGCTCCATATATTCAACCCAGCTGGGACAACATGTGGTAATCATAGGAAATACTGCGCCGGGGGTTTTTACTCGATTCAAAAATTCTGTTGCCTCTTCCATCACAGTCAAATCTGCACCAAAACTTGTATCAAATACGGCATTAAACCCAAGCATTCTTAAGGCCGCATAAACCTTACCTGTCACCAAATCTCCCACGGGCATACCAAAGGCTTCACCCAAACTCACACGCACTGCAGGAGCAATTTGTACTGTCACATAGTGTGTCTTTTCTGCAAGAATTTTACGCAAAGGAACAATGTCTTCATGCTCGCGAATTGCATTAACAGGACAATGTGCGGCACATTGACCACACTTTACACATGGACTTTCTGCAAGTGTGCCCCCCCCCACGGGTCGCACACGACTATCCTCTCCTGTACCAACCAATTCTAGGGCAGATACGCCTTGGATCTTACTACATACCTGAATACACCGGGTACAATGTACACAATAGCGGGTGTCAAAAACAACTGAACAACTACCATCCACAGCATCTTCTTTGATACATGTGCCACCAGAGATGCGATCACGCAAATTAAACTCAATAGCCAAATTTTGTAATTCACAGCTACCACTGCGGCGACAGCCTAAACAATCGCGTGGGTGCTCTTCAAGAATCTCTTTAAGCACATTACGACGTACTTCCAAAACTGCTGGTGTATGTGTGAGGTAATTTTTTCCCGCTTGTGCTTTCATATTGCAGGCACGTACCATACGTCCACCCTCTACCTGTACCATACAAATTCCACAGCTACCTGTCTGTGGCACATCAGGGTGATAGCATAATGTAGGCACAATAAACCCTGCCTGTTTGGCTGCCTGATATACAAGCGTACCTGCAGGGACATTCATGTCTTTTCCATTTATTTTGATTGAAATCATTTCTTGCTCTGCCATATGCTACGCCTCCCCTTGTTTCCAAAAATTTTTTAGCGCAAAAAGTACTGGATCCGCTCCAAACATTCCAATCGCACACATACTTGCCTGCTGCATAGCAAAGGCTGTTTCATCCAGCTCACACAGATCAATGGACTGATTATTGCTGGATTTTTGTAGATTTTTTAGGATTTTTTCAATCTTTGGACCACCGAGTCGACAAGGGCAACACTTGCCACAAATCTTTGGCAAGGTAAAGCTCATATTGTCCAAAAGTATCTGTATAAGCCTCTGATTGTCAAAATCTGAGACATCCAAGCTACCAATGGCTTCCACAATCTCAGGAATCTGCTCAACAGTCACATTTTCATAACTCAGGTTGCCGGGAAAAGTCTCCACCACAATACCATTCTTTCCTGCTCCGCATATAGATCGCATCACAAAGAGATTTTTGGCAATAGGCTGTGCATTGAGTGCTAATTTTAGCTTTTTCAATAAATCATCTGCACTTTTTTCATCCGAAGAAATTCCAGATGATACATTCACAAAAAAATAAGCTGACACAAGAGCCCCCTCATAATAATAATATCTATCACTCAGCCTACGAACGACTGTTTAATCTTTGATGAAGCTGCTCTCCCACATCCAATACCTTGCGATCACTGCCACGTGCACCAGAGAGCTGAAAACTCACAGGCAGGCCATGATCTCCACTATGTAGGGGTAAACATAGTGCTGGAACCCCCATCAAATTGGCAAACACACCCACCAAATCGCTTGCATAGGTATCCTCTTCACTGGCATTGATCGGTTGCGCCTCATTAAAACCGGGCAAAAGATAAATATCGTAGCCCTCCTTTGCCAAAATATCAGCCTTTTCGATTAATGCCCTACGCATTGACGAAGCCTTGCCATACCATTGGTTATAGTTTTTTTCACTCAAAAAATAATTGCCCAAAAGGATACGCCGTTGTACCTCATGCCCCAGGCCCTGGGTTCTGGCTTCACAATAGAGTTCTTCTATACTTTTACCTTTAAAGTCAGGACAAAAACCATACCTTGCGCCATCATATCGACTCAGAGAACTTGCAGCCTCGCTACAAGCTGTAATATAATAAACACTTAATAAAATGTCTTCCATTCCCAAATCCACAGACTTAAACTGTGCGCCTTCGTGTTTCAAGCAATCATAAGCTTTTTGAAATGCTGCCTGCACACTCGGATGTGTACGTTGCAATAATTTTTCAAAAATGGCAACCTTGAGTCCCTTAAAACTCATACAACGATGCTTTTCAATTTGCCTAGCAATGCCCTGCGTTGTTTCATCCATCACATCTTCACCAGTAATGACATCAAAAACAATCTCAATATCTGCAGGACAACGTGCCAAAATCCCCACTGTATCCAAGCTCGGTGCATATTCTGCCACCCCATAGCGCGAAATCGCACCATAGGTTGGTTTAAACCCATAAATCCCACAATAACTAGCAGGCAGGCGACTTGATCCGCCCGTGTCTGTGCCCAACGCAAAACTTGCCATACCTGCAGCTACACAAACAGCACTACCAGAACTACTGCCCCCACAAAATCGTTCTTTGTCTAAAGGGTTAAGTGTGGGACCAAACGCACTGTATGCCCCAGAGGCCCCAATCGCAAATTCATCATGATTGAGGCGCCCAGTATTCACAAATCCCTGTTTATCCAATGATTCTACGACTGTTGCATTATAGGGAGAAATGTAATTTTCTAGCATACGACTTGCACAACTCATATGCCTGTCTTTTATTGCGATATTATCTTTAATGCCACCAGGAATGCCCATCAAATTGGGGCTCTCTGCATTGATCCTAGGGATGGCCTTAGCTTGATCTTTGGCATCCTCAAAAAATTCTAAATATGCATTGAGATCTTTTTGTGATTCATATGACTTTTGTACAGCCTCCAAGAGATCAATGGGCTGTATCTCATTTGCAACCAAAAGGCGTCTTTGCTCTTGTATTGTTTTTTTATTAATTTCCACCAGTATCCCCTTTTTGGGTCCCTTTTGGCAAGGCAAAAAATCCATCTACCAAACGCGGGCCAATTCCCCTGACTTGAGCAGAATTCAGGCCTGCAGAAATGCTGTCCTCGCGCATTTTTGTGACCAATGGATTCCTTAAGCAGTCTGAGAGAGGAGCATTAAAATCATCCATAGAAAAAAATCCAATCCAATGTCCTAGTTCTTTTTTCCATTTTAATTGATTTTCTGGATCTAAGCTAAAGCGACTTTGATCAAAAAGTGCCGCTAAAATTTCATCATTAATCTCCACATCTTCCATCTGGTCAACCTCGCAAGGCATTTTAGCATAGATTTAATTTTTCTATCAAGCGACACTAGGATGTAAACCAAAGATATTTGATACAAACCTCGTAAAAAAGCCACAATGTCGCAATCAATAATACCAGTAAAAAGCTTAACAATACGATCCATTCGTACGAAAGAAAAAGCACTGTATTGGCCAAAAAGATAAAAAATATCGAAATCGGATTCCATCTCATTTTTGTGCGCAGTACACGAGAAAATACCCCAGTCAATGGAAGTAAAAAAAGCACAAGCCCCACTAGTGCCGTCAACCCCAAAATTATGGGAACATTGAAGAGCCGTAGTGTCGCTGCGGGTTCAATGCCCGTGATGTCTATTTTGAAACACAAAAGTATAATCTGAAAGCTGACCAATACCAAAAGCTGCAACATGCGGTCTGATTTTTTGAGTGACCCCACAGCTTGTAACATTAAAAAAAGCAGTGAAATAAGACGAATCATATATCCAATATAAACCAGATTCGTAATAATCAACATATTTGAAATAGAAAGCCCATTAGTATAAACAACCACAAAAATCCTTGGCCAGTCTAGTAGCCACCCTGCCAAAAATCCCACCAGATATCCACGTCCAGGAACTTCTCTTTTGATAGAAAGCATCAAAATCAACCCAGATATCACAAACACATATCCCTGTATAAAAAAAGTCCGCAATAAAAAAAAATGACGATATGTCTGTGTCCACTCAAATCCCAGTGGATAGATTTCATAAAGACTTTCTAGAGAAATCACATTTGCAAAGTCAGAAAACAATAAGAAATACGCACCTGTAATGGCAGTAGAAGCAAGAGATGCGAAAAAAACTGTCAAAAGAAGTATGCGTGTTAATGTCGGTTTCATAAAATTTTGCTAAAAATAACCACCATCATCATAGACACCACGACTGTGCAAAGGGCCAGAAAATAAAAAAGATACAAAGGCCAATGCTCTTTTAACTTGAGATTTGATAATTTTTTGAACATGTAAGACCCTCTAAAGGTAATGTAGGATACAGCATAGTTGCCCCCCACATTATCACACCTTAACAAAAACATGTCTAGACTCTTTCTAAAAAATTGCCGCCTGAGCCGACTTCACCAAATGTTTGACGCGCTTTTTGATCAAACGGTTCAAATTGCCACAAAAGGCAAAAACCCACTGAGCAGAAATTGCCACCTCTATACCAAAATGAAACCGCATATCCATGTTAATATCATCTGTGAAAACCTGCTTGAGGGGTGCATTCTCTAGGGGAAAAACAAACCACTTTTCAGAAAATGTATAGTTGTGCAACCCGCTGCCATCAAAACCAAAATTATTTGCATAGCTATAACGCGGCCATGCACAAACAAGATCATTCTTGAGCAAATGATATGACAATCGGATATCCCACAGCTCACTATTGGCCTTTGCCGCCACCGCAGCTGCACGCAAATGCCCCCAGCTCATCACACGCCCACGACGTCGCGCTTTGTTATTTTCCAAATATTCCTGCACACCAGGCATAGACCAGTCTACACTCTGAAAACGATCTCTCCATGTGCCCCATGCAAACGCATGAAATGCATAGCTGAACAACATATCATGTGGATAGTGCTTCAATACACCCTCTAGGCTTGGCTCATGTGTATACCCAGATACTGCAAAAACACGTTTATTATCACGGTAATAATTAAGTGCATCATTCATATATTGCAAAAAAAACGGATGCGTCTGCACATCATCTTCTACAGAGATAAATGCATCATCCACATTGCACATATAATTTCCTATATAGTGCAACATTTTGAATGGACCATGATTGCTCTCCATCTTTATCACTTTCACACTTCTAAAACCACTCACGGTATCCAAATACTCACGCGTTTGCATTACCCCCTCATCGTCTTTCTCTGCTCTTGGTGCATCAGAAAAAAGATAAAGATCCGTCTGATCAGATAATGTATTCGCACGCAATGCCTCAATAGCTAGTCGTGCGTGATTCGGTCGATTGTAAGTCCATACACAAACAGGAAAACACTTTTTCATCGTTGTTTTACCCTCCCCATTGTTTCTGTTGATAGAAACCGCCATTGTTCCAAAAATATGATATCAGATACCCAGAATATAAAGAATGTTGTACTCTTTGTCAATATAGATTTTATTTTTTGAGACTTTTCAGCTCTTCTTTTAATTCATCGCGCAATAAGGATGCATGTTTGTTGCCATAAAAATGGGCTAATTCATAGTCATTGAGTGCCTCATCATACTCACCACATTCACGATATGTTTCTGCCCGATGTAGATAGACTTTTGCGTTTTCAGGCTCAATCTCACATGCTTGATCAAAATAGCCAATCGCCTGTGCATAGGCCCCCACCAAAAATGCATTCAACCCCAACGCAACCCAGTCATCCAATGTGCGTGCACTGGCTTCTTCTTTTTCTAGTTGTTCCAGAATCAAGACTTCTTGTGTAGAAAAATCCTCCTCTTCTGGTGCATTTCTATTGCCATCCATTTGCAGTTCTCTCTATTTTTTTATCGGCATCCGCTACATGGTACCTGTGTGGCCAAACCACCCAGCGAGGTTTCTCGATAGCGCCGATCCATATCTTTGCCAGTGAGATACATTGTTTTGATAACCTCATCCAGTGATACCCGTGGATTACCAGCCCTTCTCATTGCCATGCGTGCGGCAGTGATCGCCTTGGTCGCCCCAAAGGCATTTCTCTCTATACATGGCACTTGCACCAGTCCACCCACAGGGTCACATGTCATGCCCAAATGATGCTCCATGGCAATTTCTGCAGCAGAAAAAACCTGCTCTACGCTACCCCCAAAAAGAACGCATAACCCTGCTGCTGCCATCGAGCTAGAGACCCCTATTTCGGCCTGGCAACCTGCCTCTGCACCAGATATACTTGCATTCTTTCGATACAAATGCCCAATGCCGCATGCTGTGAGCAAAAATTTTCGAAATTGCTCAGGTTTGAGCTGTTGGTGAAATTGATGATAATACACAAGTATCGCAGGAATAATACCACAAGCACCATTTGTGGGTGCAGTGACAACCCTGTGACCTGCCGCATTTTCCTCACTCACTGCCATAGCAAAAAGTCCAATCCAATCTAATGCAGAAAGGCTATCTTTTTCATTCTTACCCTCTTCTGCTTCTTTACGCAAAATCTTGTATAACGATGGTGCGCGCCTTTTTAGTTCTAGTGGTCCAGGCAAAATTCCATTCTCATTTTTTTCACTCAGTCCCTCTAACAATGCCCCGCGCATCACACGGATCACTTGATCCAAATGTCTATTGATTTCTTCTTCACTCAAAAATTGCATATCTCTGCGCAACACCACTTCGTCAATACCACACTGCTCTTTTTTACAGATTTGCATCAACTCTTGTGCACTTTGATAGTCATAGGCCAAAGCTTTCTTTGTTGACGCATCTTGGCATTTTGAAAAGTCTGCCCCCTGTTCTTGAACAAAACCACCACCAATAGAAAAATATGTTTTTTCTAGCAAAATCTGCCCCTGTGCATCTACAGCACATAGGGTCAAGCCATTTTCATGATCGCTTAAAAAATCTTCAGAAAATACAATTTCATCCATGTTGAACAGCAAGTGATGGTGCCCGCCCAGGGCAATTTGATGTGAGCCCCTAATGCGATCTAAGGTTTGTTTAATTTCTACTGTTTTGATGGCCCCTGGTTCAAAACCAGAGAGTCCCAGAACAATAGCCACATCACTTAGATGTCCCCTGCCTGTTAACGATAGAGATCCATAAAGTGTAATTTTTAGCGTATCTACATCCTCTAAATTATCCGTTTCTAGCAAGGCACGCACAAACATATTGCCCATCACCATTGGCCCGATAGTGTGTGAACTAGAAGGCCCAATGCCGACTTTGAGTAAAGAAAGAATCGTATCTTGAGAAATCATTGACTACCCCCCAGCAACTTGAAGACAACACTACTAATCGTCAAAATACCTACCACAAAAATAAAAATATTTACCGCAAGATTTGCTTTATATTTCGCGAGTTCGGGCACCTTATAGAACGCATACACGGGCATAATAAAGATCATCATTGCCATGATAGGCCCGCCCAGACTCTCCATAAAATCAAGAATATTGGGATTGAGTACCGCTGCCAAAATCATTGTGATGTATAGTGCCAAAACAATGAGCAAGTCTAAGCGTTTTTTTTGTGCAGCAGACTTCTGTGCCACACTACTGACAAGGCTTCCACGGATGGCTTCAATACATCCGATCAAATGTGTGAAAAATGAGCTACCAATTGCCACAAATGCAATCATTGGCCCAATCCACGCAATTAAGCGATTGTTATTTTGGTTTGCAAAATAGGATAGTATAGGAATATTTTGTGCACGTGCCTGTGCCAGTTCTGATGGGGTAAGAGATAAAATACAACTAATGACAAAAAACATCGCAAATCCTGTCAGCAACGATGCGGTCATGAATTCAATTTTGCCCACACGTTTTTCTACCCTCTCTGCTCCTGGGCTACTTTCTTGCAAATCCTGAATCATTGGAGAAAGTGCGGGGGAGTGATTGAAGGCAAAAACCAACACAGGCAAAGTAAGCCAAATATTGCTAAAAAAAACCTGCCATGTGGGCATTAATAGTAAAGAATCTGATTTCCAAGAAGGAATGAGATACAATGAGAAAATGAGCAATGTGAGAATGAGTGGATACACAAGAAGATTCGTCGCTTTGAGTACCAATTCTCTGCCTTTGAGCAAAATCACCACAACAAGCGTAATGAGTAATCCGCCAATCATAGCGCGAAAACCATAGTCTGAAAGTGAAAATTGCCTGTATCCCAGTTGATTAATAACAAAGCTACCTACAGTATTTGTGATACCCACACCATAAGCCATACAAACCGGCCAAAGACAAAAGAAATACAAAACAGACATTGTGCGCCCTATCTTGGCACCCAAATGATCTTTCATCGCTTCGGTAATGTCACCGCCTGGGGTTTTGGAAGTCAAAATAAAATGCCCCAATGCTCTGTGGCCAAACCAGACCGCAGGAAAAATGATCGCTGTCATGACCAAAACGGAGATAAATCCAGAAATCCCTGCACGGATAGGCAAGAATAAAATTCCTGCACCCACTGCTGTGCCAAAGAGGCCCAGTACCCACTCATAATCTCTACGGTTATGAACTATCGCATTTTTTTCTGCCATACTCATCATTCCTCCTTTCAAATGATAATATTAAAAATCACGTTTTTTATAGTACAATCTATATGCTGGATGCACAAGACTTTAATTCTGAAAACTGTTTTTTTAGACCTTGACTCTGTGAGACAAAAAAAGTAGCATGAGATGTCATTGCGAAAGTCGTATAATGGTAATACCTCAGCTTCCCAAGCTGATGCCGGGGGTTCGATTCCCCTCTTTCGCTAATTTTTCTGGCAATGCCTGCCTGAATCATAAATTGAATCCCTACTTCCTGTCATCTTGAGTACTTTTTTAAAAAAAATTAGCTTTTGGGTTCATTTTTTGGCACTCTCTCACGATGATTTTGATGACCCGTAAATCAGCCCTTGCCATTCTGATTGTATAACATGTAGAATGGGCGAGAGTAAAATTTCATGGAGGGGGATCTATGAACAGATTTTTGTTATTAGTGGTTTTGGGATTGGTCACTGTGACCGCCTATGGGCAGAGTCAAGCAACAGTACAAGCTCAAAGAAGAGTTGACGACGCAAGGCTTGGTATTCTTAGTGCACAGGACAATGTCCTCAATGCACGTGAAGAAGAGCTAAGAGTGCAAGAGCAAGATCTAGCCTTCAAGGCAACAGAACTTCAAAAAAGAGGTGTCACTATTGCCGCCAAAGAAAGAGAAGTTTCTGCAGAGAGAAGTCACCTTGAAGCACAAAAGAGAGAGCTTGCTGTCAAAAGACAGGCCCTCGCTATCCAGCGCAAAGAACTGCAAAGCGACAGAAAGAAGCTGAATGCTAAGCAAAATGCCGCTGGCATGATGGGTGGGAGCTCTATCAAAAAGAGATAATCTCTTATGCCTCTTAAAACTAGAATTTAAAAGAGGGGGTCAACCCCTCTTTAGTTCTATTGTTACTACTGAGGCTTTGCTACTTTTTCTAAAATAATAAATTCTGGCAAAAATTTTGCATAACGTCCAGATTCAAACATAATCTCTACAATATAGCGCCCAGAAACCTTTGCTACCTTAATAATTTCACCATTGCCATACTCTTTGTGACGCACCCACTCTCCTTCCTCAAACCTTTGCCCAGCCATCCCTGTCACTGGTATTTTTACAATCTTTGTCTTTGCTCGTTCCAGGACTTGCTCTTTCATCAAATTCTCTTCGCCAATCTCATAGACAAACCTTGATGGGCCATGATGTACCCATTTTCCATAGACATTTTTTTCTCTCACATATGTGAGGTGTAGCACTGTTTTAGCCCGTGTGATACCCACATAGCACAAGCGTCGCTCTTCCTCCAGTTCATCATTAGATATATCTTCTCTGGGAAACAATCCAGACTCCATTCCCACCAAGATCACCTGATCGAATTCTAGTCCCTTTGCATTGTGTATTGTCATCAAACTGACCCTCATTTCCTTATCATCAATGCCATCTTGAGTCAACTCTTGCTGTAACAATACATGCTCTAAAAATTGTGCTAACCCTGCCTTGCCCACCGGATATGTCGCCATACTGCTGACCAGACTCTCAATATTCGTGATTCTTTCTCTCTGCTGACTCTTATCTTGTTGATCATAAAAATCTAATAGGCCACTTTCTATGAGTAACTGCTTCACAAAAACAGGTAAAACTGCCAACTCTATCTCTACTTGCCATTTTTGAAACAGGGCTATCAAGGCTTGGCAGCTCAACTTTGCTTTATGGCTGAGTACAGGCATAGCGCTTTTCATTGCATCTAAGAGACTAGAGGATTCCTCAAAAAATGAAAAAATTGTCTGTAGTGTTTTTTTTCCCATCCCGCGTGTGGGTTTTTCGCAAAGCCGCATAAAACTGGCCTGATCATGCTGATTCACCAAAAATGTTAACCATGCCAATATCGTCTTGATCTCTTCTCGTTGGTAAAAACGCAGTGCGCCAATGATGCGATAAGGAATTTGCCTGAGTGTCAGTGCTGTTTCTATCGATCGGCTTTGAGCATTGGTTCGATACAAAATAGCTGTTTCCACCCCAGGTGAAGCCTCTATTAATTCACAAATAAATCCATTTTCACTTTCTTGCTGATCAAAGCCATGAAATACAGGAGGTGGACCTTCCTTGCGCTGACTATACAGCGTCTTGCCGATACGACCAGTGTTATGATTAATGAGCATATTGGCACAGTTTAAAATAGGCTGGCTAGAACGATAATTTTCTTCAAGTTTGATAGTGATCGTGTGTGCAAATTGATGTGTAAAATCTATCATATTAGTGGGCTCTGCCCCACGAAATTTATAAATAGACTGATCATCATCCCCCACAATTGTGACATAGGTTTTTTCACTTATCATATTGCCCAACCATTGAGCTTGACGCATATTTGTATCTTGGTATTCATCAACCAAAATTGCCTTCCACCGCTTCTTCACAGTTTCAGCTAAAGATGGATATTGTTGCAAATATTGTACAGGCAAATAGATTAAATCACCAAAGTCTACTGCACGGCTTTTTCGCAGTGCCTGATTAAATTTCTCAAAAACATCTTGCACGTCGACTTGATCTGCAAGATTTAAAGATCCATCTTTCCATCGCTGAATTTGATAGTAAATATGCTTTAACTCTGGCATATCCCTATCTGGCAAAATACTCTTTATCAATTGCAAAGACTCATTATCATCATAAATAGAAAAATAGTATGGAAATTTAATTAAAGCGGCATATTCCCTCAAAAATTGCACACCAAAACTATGAAAAGTTGACAAAAGAACTTCTGAGGCATTAGGTGCCAACTCCTGCACACGCATACGCATTTCCTTGGCTGCCTTATTAGTAAAAGTCAATGCTAAAATCTGTGTAGGGTCAAGCTTTTTTTCTGCCAAAAGCCATGCAATACGTGCGGTGAGAATACGTGTTTTGCCCGATCCTGCCCCCGCCAGTACCAACGCAGAGCGTGATCCAGTTGTAACTGCCTCATATTGGGCCGAATTGAGTCCCTGTAGAAATTTATATTGATGACTGTGTTTGCTCATCTGATAGACATTATTCTGCTAGTTTTTCAGCAGCGGGCCTTATTTTTAGACGCACAGGAATTGGTGGCACCTGTTGCATATATTGGGCCAAATCCAACCACTCGCTGGGGGCAATATATCCGTGTGGATCTTTAAAACGTAGTTGTAATTTACTGAGTTGCACATCTGCATCTAGCATGAAATTGAGCGTAATTTCTCTCACATCTGATGGAATAAGTTGCGTTTCTGTACTTTTTCCCGATTGTTTTCCAGTTCTCTCATTAGATCGTGCAGGCACAATATCAATAGGGATATACATGCGATTACTTCCATCATTCATCTCGAAATAATAATGTTGACCTGCATAAACCAACATGGCATTGGGCAAAAATCCTGTTGAAAAATAACTAGAATAATCTCGATCATTTCCGAGTTTTAGCCTGAGCGTCAGTCTGCGTTTTTTATTCTTACCCTCTTCTCCTATATAATAGTCTAGGACAGAAAAATAACCATAACGACCCATTGTTTGAGTATCTGCAGGACCCTGAGCAAAAAAGTGGCCCAAGGCTAATTGTTGATCTCGCACCTGTGGCCCAGATTTAGGGGCATATTGTAGGATGAAATTGGCCATTGGGTCTGATGCATCGACAACAAAATCAAGTGTGAAAATATACTCTTGCCCAGGGGACAATCCCTGAATTTGGGTTTTTTTGGGCCGTACAGTGTATACACGATCCCCATTTTTAAGATCAAAAAAGTACTGTTTTTTTTGACCAATGATCAGGCTTTTTCCAGAAAGTGACTGATCATTTTTTGCCACATTTTTGATACGCACACGCAAACTAATATAACGCTGATTACTCTTGGGCAGTACATAGGATCCATGGCTAATAAGACGTAGCTGACCCTGCTGAGTTTCCCCAAAGACAAACTCCCCTTCTTGGGCCACACTGGGAAATATTGCCACAAAAAATAGAATAAAAATTCCTAGGCTGACTTTATTCATTACCCATTTCCTAGTAACGACGATACTCGACAGAATCACCCAGGCCACCTGCCGCGAATTCATCACGAATGACGCGCCCGGCAGGCACATTATTAATGAGTGTCAGGCGTACTCCATCTGGAGTAAATGCATACAAAAATGGTAAGACTTTCTTGCTCTCTCTAAAATTGAGCGTGAGTGCCCCATCATATTTTGAGGACATTTCTCCCCCCAAGTGAATGTCAAAACTGACCTGACCTGTGCGTCCATCACCTATATGAACATAACCAAGTGCACTCAAAAAATCACTCGGTGTCATCATAAATGCCCCATCCCCAGTAAAACGAATACGCCCCCATTGTGATGACAAGTCCTCACCCAGTGCCATAAATTTCTTATATTCTTTTTCTCGTCTATCAATTTCTTTTTGTATATGTGGTGAAAGATCACTATCCATAGGCACAAAATCTACACGGTGAATACGATTTTCATATGGATAAAAAACTGTGGTCAGGGTATCTCCTACGGTCAGTGTCACACTCTCATCATAAAAGAAGTAGCGCCCAGGGCCAGTAGGCATCACTTTTTCATAAATAAAAATGGCTGCCGGCGTTTCACGCGTCAAGATTTCTATACGTTTTTGTTCTGGTTTCAAAAATAATCCGTACTCCGGATTAAAGAGGCTTAATACGATATGTCCAGAGTCGATCATGTCTTTATAGTAACTAGGGCGCCAGGTGACCCCCTCTTCAAAAAGGCTCTCAAATGCTGCATCACCAAAGTAATCTTTTTCATCATACACCGTATCACCAGTGTCGGTGAGCAAAAATTCTGAGAGATACCGGCCATAAACATATCCCTGCACACCATCTTCTGTCAAAATTTTGTACCAATATCCTTTGTAGGGAGGAATCTCTTCGCGGTTTTTGCTGCGAGAAAGAACTTTGGCCGTACGATTGGCAGGAAAGTTGTAAATCTTGGCAGCATTGGCATCTGGGCGTGTGCGCACAGGTAAGCTCTGGCGTTGTTTCACTTCCACAAAATTACGTATGTATGGAGAAAATTCCTGTGCATACTCTAGGGCCCCCCTGCGTGAACGAAAGACCTTGATGCGCCCCACTGGCAAATCAAAATATCGCCCATCCACAGTAAGCCGATAGACTTCTCTGCGCACGGATTTGCCACGAATACGTACAACTGTTCCTGTAGAAACCATCACCTCATCGGGGCTCCACAAGACAACACCATATCCTAAGCGGCGCTGACATGACGTTAAAAACACCAAGACCAAGACTATTAATGAAAAAATGCGAGCTATTTTTCTAAACACATGCATACTTTAGCATCTTAAAGTTGACTTGGTCAAGAAAAAGGGGCTATGATAGGGAGGGATTATAAGGACTTCATTAGTCTTCCTCGATACAAAGACCTCAAAGGGACCATCAACGATCTCATGTTTAAGTCAAAAAACAAATTCGATTCTCCTATTTTCTTTTGTGAAAACTGTGGCACAGAAGTGCCAGAGAATGACAACCAATGCCCAAAATGTCGCAAGCGCTTTGCAGGCGTTAAATGCCCCAAATGTTTTTTTGAAGGCAGTGCACTACAATTTGCAAAAGGATGTCCCCAGTGTCATTACGATCCAGAAAAGACACTCCTTAAAAAATCTCCGCCAAAACGCCCTCTCAAAATCAAGCCCAGTGCCCCTACCCGCAGGCGCCGTTTTTTCTCTAGCTCTACCGTGGTAGGAATCCTTCTCATTGCCATCACTCTAGTTGCTATACTCTATATGATTTAGCCCAAGCACTAGTAATGCACTCTATTTTTGTGCTATTGTTAGGCGCTGTATATCAAAATTTGATCAATGCTTGGGTGGCATCGTGTGTTTTGTCATTTTAAAATAATAAAGGAAACTGATTTTGTCTAAATTTCCGCATTCTCCAATTTACACTCAATTCTTCAAGCGCCCCTATGACATTTTCTTCTCTCTACTACTATTGATTATTCTTTCTCCCCTATTCCTTCTCATCTCTGTTTGCATCAAGATTGTGAGTCCCAAGGGCCCTGTGTTTTATGGACATATGCGTGTAGGGCGCAATCATGAGATATTCAAATGTTGGAAATTTCGTACTATGGTCCCTGATGCAGATGAAAAACTTGCCCATTATTTGCAAAAAAATCCCTCCCTGCAGGCCGAATACGCACGCGATTTTAAAATAAAAAAAGACCCCCGCATCATCCCCGTCATCGGGCAAATTCTGCGCTTTAGCAGTTTGGATGAAGTCCCACAATTTTTTAATGTACTTTTGGGACAAATGTCGATGATAGGGCCAAGGCCTGTCACAAAAGAAGAACTTTTTCGCTACAAAGACCAGGTTGAAAAATTGCTGAGTGTGCGCCCAGGTATCACAGGATGGTGGCAAGTCTCTGGCCGCAATGACATCTCTTATGAACAACGTGTTCAGTTGGATATGTACTATATTGACCATGCCAATATCCTCTTTGATACAAAAATCACCCTCAAGACGATGCTTGTCATTCTTCTGCATAAAGGATACTAGTAAATGAAACACCTTGCCGCACGTATTTTTGGCCTATTGCTGCTCCTTTTTACCTATGACCTCTTTGGTCAGACACATCTTTCTGTTGCCCTGGATCACCCTGTTTACTCATTAATTTCTAACCTAGAAACACGCGGAGTGCTAACAAGGATTAGCCAGGTGAAGCCCTATACTCGCTATCAAATCCGTATTTTGCTAGAAGAAGCCTCTGCCCAAAAACATCGCCTCTCTGCACGAGAAATCAAAATTATTGAAAAAATCAAAGCCGAATTTGAAACACAGGTAGAGCCAGAAAACAATGGTCTAGGTGGCTTTCTCAAACGTGGTAGTATTGACTTTGCAGGATGGAATAGTACAGCCAGTATCGGACTTCATATTGGTGCACATTTTAGGGCGGATCTGGGTGACCTCTCTAATTATTATATGAGTGCACCTGTGAATGTGTATGTGCGTGGAGACTTCTTTGGCCCCTATGTCTCATACAACGCCAATGTTATCCTGACCTTTGATCATTTGCGCAAGCAGCCCTATACACACCCAGGCCTCTTTCGTCCCTCTGGCATGGGTTTTCACCAGAGTTTGGGTGATGACTTTATTACCAACATTTTTACATACGAGGGTTTTGCTTTTGGCTATGATATGCGGCCAGAGCTTGTGGGATCTTTTTATGATGGGAGACTAGTCTTTAGGACTGGTATTCTAGAAGATATTGAGATAGGACACGGAAAGGGTGGCTTGATGCTTTCTCGCCATGCTACGCCATTCCCCTCTTTTGAGTTTAATATGCGCCCTATGGAGTGGATGAATTTCTATACTGTGGTGGGGTCTTTGGGTGATTTTAACACAGACTCTCACAATGGGCAGCCTATCCAAAACAACAAGATGCTCTCCTATCATAATCTTGAATTCTTCATGAATGACTATATTTACTTCTCTATTTATGAGTCATTAATTTGGGGCAAACGTTTTGAATTTTCATATCTGAATCCTTTTGCTCCCTATTTAATTGGTCAAAACCTCAATGGTGATGTGGATAATATGGCAATTGGCTTTAGTGGTGCATTCACATTGCCCAATATCGGAAAATTATGGTTTGACTTCTTTTTTGATGAACTTGTACTCAATGATTTTAAAAGTCCACGCACAGAAGTTGCCGTACAAGCAGGACTCACTATCCCTATTCCAGGATTACCTTTCACCTCTATTACTGGCCAATATACCAAAATTGAGCCTTATACCTACACACATTACCCACAAAGCTATAGTTTTAATGGTCTGAGTGCGGGAGGATTGCAAATCAGAACAGATACTGGATTTACCAACCAAGGACGTGGACTCGGCTATTACCTGAAACCCAATAGTGATGAAATTCTCTTGCGATTTGATACCATTCCTATGCCCGGGATGGAGATCTCACTTGTGTACAGCCTGATTCGCCATGGAACAAACCTCAAGATTAGCAAATGGCGCGGCAATGATGGCAAACTGTATAATACAGAGGCTGAAGCGCTGGTCACTGGCGGTGCAACAAAGGTTTTTGTCTTTAATGACTTAGCTATTAATGGTGACCTTGGTGCCTATCTCAACTATGGAGTCATTGGCTCTATGGCCCGCAAGGACTTTTTGAATGATGGAATTTATGACTGGACCAACTCATTCAGACTTTGGGCATCTTATGACTTTTCTTACATGAAACCTTGGCTGCCATTCAAAATTAGTGTAGGCTATGAATTTGCCCATACGTTCTTTGATTTTAATGGCAGAGAACGTGTCACAAACCCCGATGGCTCAGTGAATACTGTGGCGATGTTCAAGGACGAATTTACGGGTGGGTTCAAAAATATTTTTGGACTATATGTACAGATTTTTAAATAATGATCGTAGAGCCGGAGGGCCAAATGCCTAAGAATTTTGTGCATTTTTTTTACCTTATCATCAAAGGTATCATGATTGGTGTTGCCAACATTATCCCCGGCGTTTCTGGGGGTACTATTGCGGTCTCTTTAGGGATTTACCAACCGCTCATCGATACTATTAGCCACCTGCCCACACTCATTAAAAATAAAAATGAACGCCCAAATTTATTTTCCTTCCTATTGCCGCTCTTGATTGGGGTGGGAATGGGATTTGTCCTTTTTGCCAAAGCGATGTCTTGGCTGTTGCAATATCAACCTATCAATAGTCAGCTCTTTTTTGTAGGCTTGATCCTGGGGTGTATTCCCTTAATTTTTCAGTTGGCAAATATGAAGCGTTATCCATGGTCATCTGCAATAGGCTTGATGATGGGACTACTGGTAATGGGCATATTTTTTTATCTCAGCTTGCAAAAAAATACTCACTCAAGCCTATTGTTGCCTTTAACGAATGAGCGACTGCAGTGTATCTGGTTTCAACTAAAGATGATTGGCTGCGGATTTGTTGCGGCATTTGCTATGGTTATCCCTGGTATATCTGGCAGTCTCCTGCTTGTTATTTTGGGGGAATATACAAATATTTTAGCCATTATCAGCCGTGTAACTTCACTAGAGGGGGCATTGGATTGGAGCTATAGTCTTGTGGCTTTCAGCCTGTTTGGCGTGGGCATTATTGCGGGCATTGTTTCTTGTGCAAAATCTATGCACTGGTTTTTAAAAAATTACCAAACTTTGACAATGTCCTTTATTTTGGGGTTAATGCTTTTTTCTATTGTCTGGATTTGGCCTGCATCACTGAATCAAATGCCTGCCATGATCATTAATATCTTGTGTCTTGTACTAGGAGCCACTACTGCATATCGACTGGGGCAACAACACTAATTGAGACGGGCAATCACTTGTTGCTGATCTTTAATGAGGAAGATCACCTTTCCTTCTAGCAAAAATTGCCGCCCTTTTTCACTAGAAAGAATCCAGTCGGCATATTGATCTGCAATCTCTACACTTGTGTGATTGATACCCAAAATCCCCTGAGCAGGAATAACTAATGGATTACGACCCACGCGGTCAACAGGCCAGTCACGATCATTGAGAGAAAAAGAATATCCGATTGTTCCCCATTTTCTAAAGAATGACTCTGATACAGAACTGGGGGTGACTAAATCACGTCCATCAGCAGCATTCAGGCTTGGCAATAACGCTGGATTGAGCAAGATTGTATCCGGCTGACTCCCTTTGATAGGCAAAATTTCTGTCGCATCAATGACAATGCCTGTATACTCAAATGGCTTGTTTGGCAAGAGTAATGGCTGAATATGGCTATAGCCAGAACGGGCAATAATACCCGTGAGTGCAGAAAAATCAAGAATATATGTCACCTGCACAGATCGCATATTCGAAGAAAAAGTTACATAATCTTTGGCTGCAGCAGTGACAGCAATATTAAGGCTGAGGCTTAAATTGGTGCGCTTGATACCTGTGGGCAATGAAAATGGCCCTAGGTCATCTAGGTAGAGGCTAGCCAGATTCTCTGAAATAGCTGAAACCTTTCTGCGCTCGATCAAGCCCTCGGCACGCTGTTTGGAGGATGGCAAACCTGCAGGGTCTACAGCGGTAGAAAGAACAAAGACAAAGTGGCGCTTTGGCCAATCAACATAGCGGGCAACATCAACCTGCTGTGCAGAAAGCGAAACGACACTATATGATAAAAATAACAAAAAAATGATTATTTTCCGCATAGCAATCTATTTAACGGCAAAAAATGCCCTGTCATATAGAAAAAAGTTGAATTTTAGGTAGGGATTCTAATGCGTTGGCCAGGATAAATCCTGTTGGGGACCAGCTTGGGATTAAGTCGACGAATCGCCTTAAGTGAAGCTGCATACCTTGTGGCAATCTTTGTCAAATTGTCACCTTTGCGTACTACATGAATTTTGTAGGCAGGTGTGGTGCGTGGACGATTGACCTGTTGGCGGGTGGGGGCTGGTGGCACATCTTTTTTGGTGGGAACATAGCTTGCCAAAAAATCTTTTGCTGACTCTGCTGCATATGCTGGAACCTTGATGAGATAGCGGTCTTTGGCGGGTGGGGGGGTTTTTCCACGTATCAAGCCGGCATTAAGAGTTTTCAGATATGTCTCATCCACTCCAATACTATCTGCCATCTCTACCAGATCAATTTCTGCAGGATTTTTCAAAAAAACAATATTTTCCTCCGCCTGATTGATGCGTAATTTATTGGGAGAGAATTTGAATTTATAACGAATAATATACGAAATAGCAAGCAATTTTGGTATATATTCCATTGTTTCTTTGGGCAGCATTTGATGCTGGACCATTGTCCAGTAGCTGGGGTTATAGCCCATTGACTCAAGCTCTCTTTTGACCCTGAGCACACGTGTAATACCACCATTGTATGCAGCCACAGCCAACCACAAGTCCCCTGTACTCTGAATTTCTTGACGCAATTTTTTTAATGCTGCATCTGTAGCATGCACAATATCGCGTCGATCATCGCGCCACTGGTTAATGATCAATCCATAGGGGGCCGAATAGTTGGCCATAAACTGCCATGCACCCACAGCCTTGGCAGGAGAAACTGCATGAAGGCGATACCCAGACTCTAAAATGGGCAAATACGCAAGTTCATAGGGCAGATTATACTCTTCGAGTTTTTGCATGATATGTGGAATATATGGCATACCCCGCTCCAAGCTTTCGCGCACAAAACGCAAACCTGCAGGTTTTTTAAAGTGTTTGATATATTTTTTGACATCCTTACGCTTCATATATGGCTCATAGATACTGGCTAAACTTGCCAATCTAAATGTGGCCCCCGGTAGATCTATCTCTGTATTGGTTGGGATTGATGAGAGATCCAGTGGATCCATTCTCAGCTTAATTCCAGCTGCATAGATATCTTGACACAGCAAAAAAGTTAAAAAAAACATGCAAGTATGCATCACAAACACTTTCTTTAAAAATCTATTCATTTTATCTCTCATATTATAAAAACTTTATCATGGGATAAGTCAAAAATCACCCACACACTCTACCATAACACATCGACATACATGGATGATTTTTTAGATATAAAGTTCCTTATAGACATGCCGATTGTGATCCTAAGGGTTTCTAAAAGGGAGGACTTTTAACCGTGATTAGATCTTTATGGACAGCCGCAAGTGGAATGAATGGTCAACAAGCTAATATTGATGCCATTTCCAATAACCTTTCTAATGTCAATACCACAGGATTCAAGCCTGTGCGTACAGAATTTGAAGACTTGTTGTATCAAACACAAAGACTCGCTGGCACTCCCGCCACAGATCTCACAAGTCGTCCCCTGGGTGCACAAATTGGCCATGGTGTCAAAGTCAGTGCCACACAGCGCATGTTTCAACAAGGAGCATTGCAGTCTACTGGAAACCCCTATGATGTAGCTATTACCGGCGAAGGACTCTTGCGCGTAATGTTGCGTGATGGTTCTGTTGCATATACGCGTGATGGATCTTTGAAGGTCGATGCCGAATCCCAACTGGTCACAAGCCAAGGATATCGTGTACAACCAGAGATCATCTTTCCAGAAGGATTTATTCATGAGAGCATCTCCGTCTCTACGGGCGGTGAAGTCACGGTGAAAATCCCCAATGTCGAGGACCCTATTGTCGTGGGTCAGCTCGAGCTGTATCGTTTTGTCAACCCGGCAGGTCTTTCTGCAGTGGGAGAAAATTTATTTAAAGTCTCGCTAGGATCTGGTGAGGCGATTGCTGGACTGCCAGGTCGTGAAGGCATGGGTGAATTGCAACATCGCTTTATCGAAATGTCTGCCGTTTCTACAGTCAAAGAAATGGTCAACCTGATCGTAGCTCAGCGTGCGTACGAATTTAATAGTAAGGCTGTGCAAACCAGTGACAACATTCTGGGTGTTGCCAGCAGTCTCAAACGTACGTAGATTTAAGTTGTCTTAAAAATTTATCATTCTCACAATAAGGAAGGTCCCCTATGCGTGTTGGTATAGTAGGAATGGGCATGGTAGGAAAAGAGGTTCTTTTGAATCTCTATTATTTCTCCAGTGTCCAAGAAATTATTATCTACGATCTTAATCAAGATCGTGTGAAAGCAGAAATTAATGACTTTGAGGATACACGTGCTGTAGCCTTTGGTCAGTCAAATACAAAACTCATCTGTGCCACTGGCTATGATGATTTAGATGATTGTCAGTTTATTATCATCAATGTGGCAGCCAAAACAGATGGAAAAATGTCTGATCGTATTGCTGCATTGGCAGATAATGAAAACTTGATGCGATTAATCGCACCAGAAATTGCCAAATATTCACCCAATGCTATTGTCTTAATTACTAGCAACCCTGTGGATGCCATCACATACTTTTTCCTTAAACACTCTGGCTTTAACCCTATGAAAGTCATTGGTAGTGGCACACTCTTGGACACAAGTCGCCTCTTACTTTTTTTAGCACAGCATTATGGTGTACACGAATCTTCTATCCAGGCATGGGTGCTGGGAGAGCACGGCAAAACCTCCTTTATTCCCTGGAGCTTGGTCAATATTGCTGGGGCACCACTGCCTGCATGTGAGCAGTCATTGGGACTCAAACCAGTAGATAAGGATGCCATCCTGCAACATGTGATTGATCGCGGTCCAGAAATCTTCAATATTCGTGGATACACTGATCATGGTATTGGGGCGTGTGTTTTGCGTATTTTTAATGCCATTGCTCAAAATGAAGCCACTGTACTACCCGTCACTTGCCCAATGCAGGGACAATATGGAATTAAAGATATCCATGTGGGCAGTCTGGCTATTTTGGGGGAAAACGGTATTCATCATATTCTGGAAACTCCTTTAACTGATGCAGAGATTTCTGCCTATCATGCCTCTGCCAATTCTCTCAAAGATGCGATCAGGGGTCTAGAAAACTAATTTTCTTTGGTTTATAAAAATCCAGGCTCAAGAAACCTGGATTTTTTCTTATCAATTTGCTATTATCAAAGCAATGTCTCATATCATTATTGCTCCCAGCGTTCTAGCTGCTGACTTTGCACAGATCTCGACTTCTCTCTCCCCCATCATTGATGCAGGGGCCGACTGGTGGCACCTAGACGTAATGGATGGGACATTCGTGCCCCCCATCAGCTTTGGATCACAAATGGTTGCAGCGATTGCCTCCTGCTCAACATTACCCCTAGATGTACACCTGATGGTGGATCACCCACAGACCCATATTGATAGCTTTGCACAAGCGGGTGCGCATGCTATCACATTTCATATCGAATCTACCATTCACGCACATGGACTGGTTCAACATATTAAAAAACAAGGCATCAAGGCTGGAATCTCTCTCGTACCCTCTACCCCTATTTCTGCGATCAGCGAACTCTTGCCCATGGTTGATCTAGTCTTGGTCATGACGGTGAATCCCGGTTATGGTGGCCAAGAGTTGATCCCCACTTGTATTGACAAAATTGCACAATTAAATCAACTTCGTAAAGAAAAAAGCCTCTCTTATTTACTCTCTGTAGATGGGGGAGTAACAACAGCCAATGCCGCATATTTGCGTGAGGCTGGGGCTGATATCTTGGTAGCTGGTACGTCTATTTTTAAAGCCAGGGATCCAGGTGTTGCTATTGAGATATTGCGCCATGGATAAATACTCTCCTGAAATAGAAAATTTGATTAAAAAATCAAAAAAATATCTCAAAAAACGTGATTTTTATACCCTCTCACATATTTTAACCGCAAAAGTTCCCACATTTATGGGCAACCCAGAATTATTCTATTCTTTAGGCATTGCACAATTTTATCTCAAAAATTTTAAGGCAGCCGAAGACTATTTTAAGACCGGCATGCAGTTTGATCAGGAACACGTAGAGATTCGTTTGGCTGCGGCCGTGGCATTATTGCGACAAAGAGATAGTGGCCAGGCTGTAAAAATTTGGCTAGAAATTCTTGATATTGATCCAGATAACAAAAAAGCACACAAAGGTTTAAATGTGCTACGCCAACTAAAAACAAATGAAGATTTGGCACGCTATATTCGCAAGGGACAATGGAAGGCCCTAATGCCTCCTTTGCCAACTTATCTCTCTTATCAAACAGTACTAGCCATTTTCTTGCCACTGCTATTTCTTGCTGGCATCAGCATGATCACTGTGAATATGGCCAAAGATTATTTTTTTCCTATCTCAGAAAGTCAGCCTATTACCAGAGATGGTGCAGAGCGTTATGACTTGAAATCTCTAAAGAAAAAAGATTATGTGGGTGAAGATTTGGTTGGGTTTCACTTTCAATTTGCCCCTACAGAAATTCGCAAAATGATGAATGAAGCTAAGCTAGATTTTAATGCCTATCGAGACAACAAAGTCCGATTTGATCTCAATAAAATTAAATTCAGTAATGCTTCAGCAGCAATCAAAGCCCAAGCTGCTGTGCTACGCGCAGGGCTAGAAAAACCAAATTTTACAAATCTGGATACAAACTATAGCTATAAAGATGTATTCTCGGATCCCACTCTTTATGATGGTGTCTATGTGAGCTGGAGAGGTAAAGTTCAAAATGTTCAATTTAGTGCAGAGGCTATCACATTTACCCTACTAGTAGGGTATGATAATGAGCAGGTCTTAGAGGGAACTGTTTTGGTGGCTATTCCTTTTGAAATATTTATCGATCCTGTATTGCCCACCGAAGTGCTGGGAGAAATTAAGGTTGGTGGTGATAAGACTATTCGCCTTATCGCCACCTCTATTCATCAGATTGTTACGCCTTAAGCGCTTTTTTTGATGTTGAATTGAGTCTTTCAGACTTTTTACTATGATGATTAAGAAATACACTCAAGCTGGCTCCAGCCACAAATATTGAAGAATAGGTTCCAATAACAATACCAAAGACCAATTCGATAGCAAAAAGCTTGACACTACCAGTAGCCAAAAAGACAATGGCCACAATTGACAACAATGTGGTGATACTAGTAATAATCGTACGACTGAGTGTCTGTGTGATGGAGAGATCAATGAGGTCATTAAAAGACATTCGCTTTTCAATAAAGCTATTTTCTCGGATACGGTCAAATGTCACAATTGTATCATTCAAAGAATATCCAATAATCGTAAGGACTGCCGCCACTGTGGCCGCATTGACCTCTAGCTGCATCGCCCCAATAAAGCCAATGACAAAAAGTACATCATGCAAAGTACTCAATACTGCAGAAATAGAATAACTGAGCTGAAAACGTACCCACAAATAAAACACAATGACCAATAAAGCTCCAAATACTAACAAAATTGAATTGCGAATCAGGCTGTCTGAATAGCTAGCCCCGACAAATTGGCTAGAAATAATACTAGCACCAGGATATTCAGTGACCAATAATTCTGTGATATTGCGCTCTGTGTTCTGCTGAAAATCTGCATCTCCTGTATCGGCTATACGCACAATCATTTGCTGATTTTCTGCATTCTGAACCTGAATGCCCACCACAGACTCCAGGGTCTGACGTACCTGTGTAGCCGTGGGCCCACCTTCTGCAAAAAGTACACTCATGCTCAGCCCTGGTTTAAAGTCAACGCCTACATTGAATCCCCCACGCTTGAAAGTCGTACCCCATAGCGCGGCCAAGCCCAATATACTGAGAATCATTGCTAGAAGACTTAATTTTAAAAATGGAATTTTTTTCATGTTTTACTCACTCCGTAGCCAATAGAGACCGTTTTACGACGAAAGACCTCTGTTCCCATATCAAAAAGAACGCGTGAAACATAAATAGCGGTAAAAAGAGTAGACGCAATGCCTACTGCTAATGTCACAGCAAATCCCTTGACAGGGCCAGACCCCAATGCCGAAAGAAACAATGCAGCAATAAAGGTTGTTAAGTTGGCATCCATGATAGTCCAAAAAGCTTTTCTAAATCCCCCATCAATCGCATTGCGGCGGGTTTTTCCTTTGCGCAATTCATCACGGATACGCTCAAAAATAATAACATTGGCATCCACAGCCATCCCCACATTCAGGATCAATCCGGCCATGCTCGTCAGTGTTAATGTGAAACCCAAAAAGGACAAAATACCCAATGTGAGCAAAAGGTTCACGCTTAAAGCAAAACAAGCAATAAACCCTGCACCAGTATAATAGAACAAGGTAAAAATGTAGACTGCAATGAGTCCAATGACAATGGCTTTTACTCCTGTACGAATCGTTTCCTCTCCCAAGCTAGGGCCAATTTTTTGCAAGTTAATAATATCCAACTCTATAGGCAGGTTTGCTGTGCGCAAAACTGTTGCTAAATTATTGGCTTCAACAATGCTGAACCCGGTAACAGAAACCTGCCCATTATTAATAGCTTCACGAATATTCGCAACACTCTTAATTTTATCATCCATAAGCACTGCCATTGGCTTATTTACATTTGCACTGGTGAGCTTGCCAAAGATAGCTGCACCGGTGGGATCTAGATTAAATAACACCATCGGCTCATTCGTATCTGAATAGTTTGTGCTAGCTTGTTGAATATGTACACCATCCATTCCTACTTGCTCTCTTAAAACATAGTAGCGAATAAAACGATCTACACCATAAGAGTCTTTTTTATACTCACCACGTACGATGTAACCAGCTGGCAATATGCTGGAGTCACCCACAATACGCCCTGATTTATCAATTTGAGTGGTGGGATTTTCTGCATAATATGCTTCAAACTGACGCGTGAGATCCTCATCAATGATATGAAAAGCCAAGCTTCCACGCCCCAGCACCAAGCGGTTAACAGCCTCTGGATCTTTTTCTCCAGGCAGATCAACGATGATTTGATCCGTGCCCAAACGTCGAATCGAAGGCTCTGTGGCACCAAACTGATTAGCACGTGAGGCTAAGACTTCCAGGGCAGAGTTCAGGTTGTCCTGTCGCTCCTGCTCCGTGGGAGGCTCACCAATTCTTTGCTCAAGTTTAGAAAAATCAGCCTTCAATGTGACACTGAGTCCACCAGAAAGATCTAATCCTAGCTTGAGGGCACGATTTTTATTTTCCTTTGCTTTGATGATGGGATCCGCATAATGTTTTTCTGCAAAAGTCTGCACAACATTGGCACCTGTTGTATATTGTAAAACATCTACAATTTTCCAGGCATCCTCTGCGGGGTACTTTTTATTCATTTTCTTATGGGCTTCTTTTCCCAATTCAGAAAAATACGCCAAATTTTCTGGCAGTTTTTGCTGTGCATCTGTACGTGCCAAGCGCAACAACTCCCCCATATCACGATTTCCACTGAGTCTGGCATACTCACCAATGACATCCAGCGGCTGATTAATTTGATCCTGCTTGGATTTTTCTGTCAAAAAATACCACTGGACAGTGGGCACCAAAAACCATGCCGACAATGCCACCACGGCCAAGACCAAAAATAAGCGCAATGCTCTTTCCATGCTATCCTACCCTAATCCTCTTTTTACTCAATCATTAAATTTTTGAAAAGACAAAATCCGACTCAGTAAATTTTACTTCTTTTCGTAAGTCTTCTCTGTCTCTTTATCTTTGGTCACATTCTCTTTTTTTACTTCGCTGATAGCCTGTTTCACAAATTCCATTTTTGTGTTGTTTTGTGCATCCACACGCAACACAATTGAGCTATCTTTGATTTCATCTACTTGTCCATGAATACCACCAATCGTAACAACACGATCACCTTTTTTGAGTTGATCTAGCATATTGCGCATTTCCTTTTGGCGTTTTTGCTGTGGACGAATCACCAACATATACATCACAAGGACCATCAATACCAAGAGTCCGACCTGAATCATTCCTGCCGAACCTGCACCAGCGACAGCCTGTAATAAAAAAAATTGAACCATGATTTTCTCCTTTGGGCTGGGGTCTAATTCATATCATTACCCCTATCTCACAGTTCTAACATATCTATAGGGAAAAATCA
The DNA here is from genome assembly GCA_051648825.1 of Spirochaetia bacterium. Taxonomy (GTDB): domain Bacteria; phylum Spirochaetota; class Spirochaetia; order WRBN01; family WRBN01; genus JAHHUI01. The sequence continues at coordinate 37,365 of JBOFFX010000059.1, read as the reverse complement.
ACCGACTATATCCTTGCTCTAGAGACGATTTTTAGACAAAAAAGTGCCAATTATGCAATTTGTTGTTGTATTTATTTGCTTTATTTATTAATATTTACCACATATCACAAAATTGCATAGGCTGGAGAATCACAAAATGAAACTCAAACAATTATTACCCCATCAAGAAGCACGTATTATCAGCTATACCATGGAGGAGGGCGACTATTTTCATCGCTTATTATCTTTGGGTCTCACTATTGGAGAGTGTATCTGTATCAAAAGAAAGGCGCTGTGGGGTGGGCCGATGCAAATCATTGTGCGTGGCACATCCTTGGCCCTGCGTGCTTGTGAAGCAGATCTTCTCAATGTAGAAGTCGTCACAAAAAAATACCCACAGGAAAAACAATAATGGCCGATGCTTTTTTTTCTGGCCGTGTGGCTTTTATTGGCAACCCCAATGCTGGAAAGTCCACCCTCTTTAATGCAATCACAGGAAGTTCTCAACAGATCGGCAATTGGCCAGGTGTGACCATAGAAAAAAAATCTGGCCAGGCTATCTACAAAGAAGCAGCCTATGAGATTGTGGATTTGCCAGGCATTTATCAGCTACACGCTCAAAGTGATGATGAAAAAGTTGCCCTGGATTACCTGCAAAATGATGCCCCAGATCTGATTGTCAATATTGTGGACGCCAGCAACCTGGATCGCCATCTGTATCTCACTTTGCAACTTTTAGAAATAGGAAAACCGCTGCTTTTGGCCCTTAATATGATGGATATTGCGACCAGGGAAGGTGTGCAAATAGATATCGATGCGTTGCGCAAATGCCTAGGATGTCCTATTGTTGCGCTTTCTGGGCTCGAGGAGCCTAGTGCGCTACGACTCAAACAAGAAATTGCAAAAAATATTGCCCAGCCACCCTCGGTCAGCCTATTACTTGACTATCCCCCTTGTATCAAAAATGCCCTGCATACAATACCTATAAAAAATATAGGCCAAGCACTTTTAGAGTTAATTCATCTACCTCAATCTACACAAATGCAACAAAATATCCTTGCAGCTAGTGGCCATTCTGCTGCCACATTAATTGCACAAATACGCTATGATTTTATTCGTGACACCCTAATGTTGGCTTGCTCTCAAAAACCAAAAACTGGAAAAAACTGGACCGAGCGCATTGATGCAATTGTACTAAATCGCTGGTTGTGTGTGCCTATCTTTTTTGCAACCATGTATGTGCTATTCAGTATTGTACAAAGCTGGGGGGGGATTTTTGTTGATTTTTTTGATGCAGCAACGGGAATCCTTTTTGTGGAATATCCACACCAGATCCTCACATCCATGAATGCACCTGGATGGATCAAAAATCTCATAGCTTATGGAATTGGGGGCGGAATTCAAGCAATTTCTGCGTTTATTCCTGTCGTTTTTCTGATGTTTTTTTGCCTGGGATTACTCGAACAATCTGGGTATTTAGCTCGTTCAGCTTTTGTGATGGATCGTCTTTTACAAATGCTAGGCCTACCAGGAAAGAGTTTCATTCCATTGCTTTTGGGATTTGGTTGCACAACAACAGCCGTGATGGCCACCAGGGGGCTTAATAAATGGAATGAAAAACTTGTCACAGCCTTTATGGCCCCACTGATGAGCTGTAGCGCCCGTGTGCCTGTGTATGCAATTTTTGCTGCAGCTTTTTTTGGATCACGCAGTGGATGGGTCATTTTTTCTCTATACGTGATGGGGATTGCCCTGGCTATTTTGACGGGATTACTATTTGGAAAAACGGTATTTCGTGCAGTGCCTGGCTGTTTTTTGCTAGAGCTACCAAAGTATCATCGCCCAAAACTTAGCGTTGTTTTTCGACATGCGTCACGCAGACTGAGGGCATTTTTTTGGAAATCTGGGCGTATTTTGGTCATAGTCATGGCTGTGGTGGGCACACTCAACACTATTACCCCACGCTTTGAAGAAGCAGAAAATGAGAGTGAATCGATTCTCTCTCACATTGGCCGCGGCATCACACCCATCTTCACCAGCTTTGGGGTTGCACCAGAAAATTGGCCTGCCAGTGTTGCATTGGTTATTGGATTTTTTGCCAAAGAATCAGTTGTCAGCTCTCTGGGCTCGCTCTATTTACAAGATGCACATCTGGGAGAAACTACAGAGCAGGCGCCTGTAGAAGAGCCTGAAGCCTCATCTTGGTGGACACCATGGCCAGTCGTCTTTATGGATTTGAAAGAGGGGCTTGTTTCTGCATTTATGGGCTCTAGTGAGGAAGAAATTGATACACCCCTAGCCATGTCATTGCGCAAAAGATTTAGCCTGGGACCTTGGCAAGCTTATGCCTACCTTGTGTTTGTATTACTCTATGTTCCTTGCATTGGGGCTGTGGCAGCCACTATCCAAGAAATTGGCCTGAAGGCAACAATTTTACTCGTCATTTATTTACTGCTTGGGCCATGGTCCATTGCCACATTGGTGTATCAACTCTCTATTGGTTGGCAATTTCGCTACATTGCACTGGCAATAGGAATGCTTGCAGCGCTAGCGATATCATTGTGGGCACTGGGCCGCTATGCACAAAAATATGATGCAGCGAAATTTTGGATTAAAAAATAAAAAAGCTCCCTTGGGAGCTTTCTTTGCAAAATTAATGAAAAACATGCCACCGATGAGAATTGAACTCATGACACGTGGATTTTCAGTCCACTGCTCTACCAACTGAGCTACAGCGGCTTGTCTAGCAAACATCACACATTATCGATCAAGTCTATAATCTTTGTCAAGCCCTCTTTTACACAGCTTGATATCTTGTAAATATTTGTAGTAAGATCGTTTGGCTTTGATTGTCTATTTTGATTTTGGAATAAAACAACTGGGGGGAATCTTTAATTATGCCAGGCTTACCTGTTCCACACATCACCAACACACGCTATCGAGATATTCTCAAAATGGCCATCCCACTGATTATCAATATGATGTCTTACAGCGTGATGACATTTGCTGATCGCTTTTTTTTGGGATTATACAGCGCAAAGCACCTAGCAGCTGCGAATAGCCCGCTATCTTTAGCCTATACAATGAGTGTGATTGGCTATGGGGTGATCTGGTATATCAGCAATCTCATTGGCACATATAAAGGTGCCAAAATGTATGAAAAACTTGCCGCACCGATGTGGCATGGTGTCTATTTTTCTATTTTCATGGCAATCATCATCATTCCTTTATCATTTTTTGCTCCACAACTTTTTCATTTTTTTCAGCATGATCCTGGCATCATCCCCTATGAGTCTGCGCAGTTAAAAATCCTTGTTTGGGCGATTGTTTTTGATTTTTTTGCCAACTGTTGCTTTGGGTTTTTGGCAGGAAATGGTCAAACTCGCTCTATCATGGTCGCCAATATTGTAGCAATGTTGGTCAATGTCATATTAGACTGGTGGCTGATTTTTGGCGGATTGGGGGTCCCTGCATTGGGCATTGTGGGTGCAGGACTAGGCACAATGGGGGGGGTGATTGTTGGGCTTATTATTTCAATTTGCAGTGTACGTCAATATGCAAAAAAAAGTGCAATTTGTCTCAAGCCTCGTTGGAATCTGGCAGACATGAAAACACTCCTGCGTTTTGGGCTACCATCCTCTTTGCAACTGGGCATGGAATCATTGGGGTTCACACTTTTGAGCTTAATAGTAGGAAAACTAGGAATAGTAAGCATGTTGGCCTATGGTATTTTGGCTACCATGTATGGAATTTTTTATATGCCGCTGTATGGCCTGAGTGATGGGGCTGCTATACTTGCTGCTCATGCTTCTGGGGCGAAAGAAATGGATAAGATAGGTGTTTTGATGAAAAAAAGCCTATTTATGGGGCTCTCTTATGGGTTGATTCTTTCGCCGCTACTCTTTTTTGGAGAAGATGTGTTGGCGGGGCTTTTTTTGCACGAAAATTCTAGCGAGTATATAGCACAGGTTAAAGAGTCGCTACGCCCGCTTCTAAGGTTTTTGAACATTTGGCTCATCAGCACCAGTATACATACGATTATTATGCAATTTCTTAAAACCCTCGGCGATACCAAATTTGCCATGCGCATATATATGGTACTTGTTCCCACAATGATGGTTTTGCCCGCACTCATTCTTTTGAAAATTTTTAATAATATACAGTTTATGGTACTGGGTATTTTATGCTTTGATTTGTCTATGATCATTGCAACAACTTGGCGATACAAAACAGGTCGATGGAATAAATACCGTATCACCATATGAAAAAAAGTCCTGACTCCTATGTAAGCATCCTCAAGCTAGCCCTGCCTCTTATTGGTACCAGTATGACCTTTAGCCTGATGATGTTTCTTAATCGTATTTTCCTGGGTATGCACAGTTTACAACACCTGGGTGCATCTGGGAGTGCGGGCTGGGTCTCTTTTTCTATTGGATCTTTTGCTTTTGGTATTATTGGTTATGTCAGCACAATGACAAGTAATTATGTGGGTGCCAAAAAGTGGCAGACCTTAACTTCTGCCATGTGGCAAGGAATCTATTTTGCTATGGTGATGAGTATAATTATACTCATCACCATTATGCCATTTGCCAAAAATATTTTTATATACTTTGATCATGATATAGATTTGATCCCACTAGAAGCGCATTACTTGCAGCTATTACTATGCACCACAATGATCAATTTTTTTAGTACAGCACTAAGTGGGTTTTTGATGGGAAACAAAAAAACGCTTCAGGTGATGATTGCAAATACGAGTGCGATTTTAGTGAATATTAGCCTAGACTATTGGCTAATATTGGGTGGGATGGGAATACCTGCATTGGGTATTTATGGCGCAGGCCTGGCTACGATTGGTGGGGCTATCACATCAGTCAGTATCTCTTTCTATTTTTGCCAGCGTCTGTGCAAAACTCTGGACATCAAATTTTTTTGTGCCTACAACAAAGCAGAGTCACAAACCCTTCTACGCTTTGGCACACCCGTATCTCTGCAATTAACACTCGCTTCACTAGGACCAAGCTTTTTATCCCTAATTATAGGCAAACTAGGATCTATGATGCTCCTGGGATATACCATTTTTGGCAGTGTTTTGGGGATGTTTTATATGCCATTTTATGGTATCAGTGCTGCAATGAGCATCTTGGTAGGCCAAAGTGCGGGGGGGCATCAATTTTTTAGACTTAGCCCACTATTGCAAAAAACGATTATTATTTGCCTGCTTTATTTTTTAATACTGACACCACTATTTATCTTTGGTCATGCTTCACTAGTGCAGTTATTTGTCAATGATGCACATCTGGAGCAAATTCCACAAATCATTGAAACAACACGCGGACTTTTTATGATATTGAGCCTAGTCATGGCTGTACAAGCGATACAAGGCATATGGATACAGTTTTTTAAAGCACTGGGTGACACAAGGTTTATCTTTATCATCTATGCGCTGGCATTAGGACTGATATGGGTGTTGCCCACCTGGATAACATTGCAATTTTGGTCAAGTCTTTGGGCCATCATGATCCCTATGATGATTTTTTATTTGACTGTGGCAGGAGTATGCCTCTTGCGCTATCGATCACAAAAGTGGATGCAGGCACTGGTTGTTGCAAAAAAATAAATATCGGGTTAGGGGGATTTGAACCCCCGACCCCAAGTCCCCCAGACTTGTACGCTAAACCCCTGCGCTATAACCCGATAGGCGTAATATTATGCTATACGTACAAAAAAAGTCAAGATCCTAGAATCTATTGCTCGCCCCCAAAATAGAAGATATTGATCAAAAAAAGATGCTATACTTTAGTGACAACCCCCATTGTGCTTAGACAAAATTAGATGATATAACCCACAAAAAAGATAATAGACAATAATTTGGTAGATGAGGTAAGATCTAGCTATACTGTGAAAACTATGGTAATGTGAAATAAATCAACTCAAGGAGCATTATAATGATCGAAAAAATCATGCAATTTATCCCGTTGACACCTGCACAAATCGCCTATCTGAGTAACAAAGGGGCGATTGTCTTCGTCATTTTTGCTTTGACTTATCTCATTGTACATCTCTTTAAGCGTGCAATTTTGGGCAACAAGAAAAAAGCATTGGCCCTAGATAGGGCCTGGGTTCCTATTGTCATGGGTATTGTCTCTGGGCTTGCATATTCGATTGCACTTTTCACGAGTCTGGACATTTTGGGTATTATCTCAAAAACCACTATTCTCACAGTACTAGGATCATTAGGCCTGGGCGTGGGATTTGCGCTTAAAGATCTACTTAGTAATACGATCGCGGGAATTATTATTTTGATCGCACGCCCCTTTAGTGCAGGAGATTTGATTGACTGCAATAGCGGCAATCAGCGGGTCTCTGGCATTGTACAGCTGGTTTCTATCTTAACAACAAAACTAGAAAGCGTGGACGGAGTGTGTATCTTCATTCCCAACCAGCTAGTGTGGGCATCGCCTATTATTAACTACTCTCATAACCCAACACGCAGGGTCACATGTGCGCTTCAGATATCTCATGCAGCCCCTATTGAAGAGGCTATTCAAACACTATATGCTGTGATTGCACAGGAGTCTCGTTTTTTGCAAGATCCTGCACCAATGGTGATTGTCAGTGCGATTGAAGATGAATATGTTAAAGTTGAACTAAGAGCCTGGACACATACTGCTGACTATACTGATACACTTTTTGATGTGACAAAGAATGTCAAAAAAGCCTATGAGTCTGCCCTGCTCACAGAACCCGTTCATACGCATCATATTCAACTATCATCAAAAGATTTTCTGCGTATAAAGAATAATGAGCAATGATATACAACATCACACTGAAAGGAGTAAAAAAATGTCCTATATTTTTCCCGTTATCAACCTAGATGAAGTACAGGGCATCCTTATCGATATTGACGATACGCTATATAGTTATGCACCATGCCACGAGAGTGCGATGCGTATTTGCTATGAAAAATTTCAAGCCAGCGAAGCCTTTGCCGATCTAACTTTTGGGCAATTTGGCCATGCATTCTTGCAGGGGCGTGCACAAGTTTTAGAGCGCTTGAGTCCACAGGGAACATGCCGATCTCGATTGCTTTTTTTTCAAGATTTTTTTGAAGACCATGGCGTAGCATCCGCGCATAAACATGCATTGATTTTTGAGGATCTCTACTGGGATACCTTTATCAGCCAAATGAGGATTTGGCCAGAGGCACAGGCACTTCTGCATGATGCTGTAGAAAAAAAGATTCCTATTTGTGCTCTCACAGACATGCAAAGCCGCTTTCAAATTCGCAAACTCGAACATTTGGGGGTTTTGGATTTATTTGATTATGTTGTGACATCTGAGGAAGTGGGAGAGGAAAAACCTAGCCACAAGATGTTTCAACGTGCATTACAAAAACTGCGCATCACAAATCCTGCCAGTGCTATCATGATAGGTGATAATTTTGAAAAAGATATTTTGGGTGCCAAGCAACTAGGGATCACCCCCCACCATATAAAGATCTTGCCCCCCTGATAGATAGTACATGCGCTATGACCTATACAGATTTTGTAAAAAGCTTGCTGAATAAGAAAATGTGTATTATAATAGAAAAATGATGAAATCATTTAGTTTTGGCGGAAAAGTAGCCCTAGCGGCGCTTTTTTTGGCAGCATTTATCTTGCTCACCAATTTTACACTTGCATTCAAGCCCAAGTTGCGCTATGACGCACAACAAAGTGACTATACCGCACTAGATGATATATGGAATACAAAGCCAGGCAATAAAAAGCTTGTAATCTTACTGCATGGCATGTATTCCAACCCCAAGACATTTCTGGAACTCTCCAATCTTTTGGTAGAAAATGGTTGGGATGTTTATATGCCCGCATTGCCTGCGGGTGCACACACACTACAAGAACTCAAAAATGTCGGGCCCTGGGCTTGGAAAGAAAGTCTCCACTTTGCTAGAGAAAAAATTCTCCTGCAAAAAGATAAGTATGAGCAAACGATCCTAGGTGGTCACTCTCAAGGTGGTGCACTGACATTAGCATTGGCACCAGAGATGGACTTTGTTTCTGCATTTTTAAGTATTGCTGGGCCTGTCAATCTGTATGGGGAACACCTACCTTTTTCAGACAATATGGGAATCTTCTTTTCGGGATTGCTCTGCTTATTTATCCCCCAGGGGGCAGCATTTGCTCCAGATAATACTGCCGCACGTCGTGCAGTAGAAAGAGTTGAAGAAATGGAAAAACTTATCTTCCCCTATACCATTTTTACATTTAAGCATGGACTAGAAGGTGTGCGAAAAAATCTCAAAAATATTCATGCCCCACTATTCTTGGCCTATGAAAAAGGTGATGAGACGGTCGGATTTCATAATTTTTACCATATTACCAAACATGTTTCATCAAAAAAAATCTCTGCACATATTTTTAATATACCACGCAAAGAAGAGCCCTATGGCCATCGCCATGACCTGCTGTGGTATAGCCTTACCAAGGATTCTCTGAATACGGAAATCCTTCTCTTTCTTTCCGAATTGTAACGCTCTATCTCGCTACCTCTAGGATATATCCGCTGCCCATTGTACTGGGTTGGGGGTCTGTGTCTATGCTGCATGTATGCCAAAACAATGCACCATATCACACATCATCATTAAATTAAAAATAATTTTTTAGGGTACACAAAGTACCAAGGAGTATAAAAATGATGCCTGTTCATTTCATCAAAATTGAACCAGCAAAAATCGAGGATGTGGAAAGCATTATTCCACTTGCATTTTCTGCACTTTCTGAATTTGCACTATACCTGGCAGATACAGAAGACCCAACAAGGGCACAAGGATATTTGCGATTTGCATTTAGCCATATAGTCCCCAATGAAGTGCACTACTCTAATTTTTTTGTACTCAAAAATAAAGAGGACAAAATAATAGGGAGTTTTTCTGTCTATACGGGTGAGGATGCGCCTGTACTTGGTGATGGAGGATGGACTGTGTGCAAAGAATTTCTTCATGCACCCGATCTGCAGGTAGAAGAGAGTCAGGACTATGAGGCAGATCCTGGAGAGTTATATATTGATACCATTAGTATTGATTCTGAGTATCGGGGAATGGGCCTCGTAGATAAAATTATCCACTATGTAGAAAATTTGGCTCAACAAAAAGGCCTAAAAAAAATTTCGCTCGTTGCAGCTAAGCACAAAGAAAAACTGCACGACTACTACAAAAAACATGGATTTTGTGCAACAGGCACCCGCCATTTGGGAAAACATGACTACATTCACTTCAATAAGGTGATGACTCAATAACCTGATAACCTAACAAAAGCAGGGACCATGCCCCGCTTTTGTTTTATTCATATTTTATATATTTTATGCAATGGATGAGAGAATTGCAGAGAGCAAATCTGGGCTCATTTTGAGTGAACGCCCATCCAGATAGACATTAGGATCAACATGCTTGCCATCAATAAAAATCTGAGGAAATCGCTTCTCTCCAGTCAAGGCTTTGAGTGTAGTCCCATTGACTTCATACCCATAACGCAACTCTTCATAAGGCACTTTGCCTGTATCAAAAATCATCTTCATCTTGGCACAGTCTGGGCACCCGGGCAATACAATCATCGAAATGTTGAGCAACTTTGGAGCTGTAGGGAAAAGATATGCATACATGCTATCTGCATCAGAGACACTCAGCTGCCCTGGAGGGTCATTATCCTTCTCTGCAAAAATTTTTTTAATGATCCCATCCACAACGTACATCGAATACCGCTTGGAACGGATACTAGCACTGACTGCCGACAAGTCCAGCCCCATACCCATCGCCTTGGTAAATTCTCCATTTCCATCAGGTAATAAGCGCACATTATGAATGCCTAGATCTTCTCCAAATCTTTCCATCACAAAAGGATCATTGACAGCTAAACACACGACCTCATCAATACCTTTTTCCTTAAACATTTTGAAAAGTTGTTCATAACGCGGTATATGTTCCATCGTACATGTGGGGGTAAAGGCCCCGGGCAGGGCAAAAAATACAACTTTTTTTCCCTTAAAAATTCTATCTGTTGACACTTCAATCAGATGAATACTACGTTGTCTTGTTTTAAACGTGACACTGGGGACTGGATTTCCTTCCATCGACATAATTTCATTCCTCCATTCAAAATTGAAATAAACCAAAGTACTGCTTGATCACACAGCTTTGTATTTCTTTTATTATAACAAAAAAGGATTTGAAAATACATAAATATATTATCAAATTGTATTATTTTTTTAAAAGAAGTGTAGTCCTCTTTATTGTTTTCTTTTTTTCTGATACAATCTCAGGGATTCTTTGTGTAAACAGAGAAAATTTCCGTGTTCTTTTGTAAATCAGAAGAACATGAGACTTAACCAATCTATGTATCGATTGGCCAATTATTAAAGGAGGGTATCATGGCTGTTGTTACCATGAAAAACCTACTCGAATCGGGTGTCCATTTTGGACATCAAACCAAGCGCTGGGATCCCAGGATGAAACGTTATATTTTTGCAGAGCGCAATGGGATCCATATTATTGATTTGCAAAAAACAATCGTGTCAATCAAAGACGCCTATGAGGCTGTGCGAAGAACCGTCTCAAGTGGCAAAACCGTGCTCTTTGTTGGCACAAAAAAGCAAGCCCAAGAGTCTGTCAAAAGAGAGGCCGAACGTTGTGGCATGTATTATGTCAACAATCGTTGGCTGGGTGGAATGCTCACCAACTTTACCTCGATCAAGCGTTCCTTATTGCGATTGAAAAAACTTGAAAAAATGGAGATTGATGGCACATTTGAAATGTTGACCAAAAAAGAAGTCTCCAAACTGCAAAAAGAAAAAGAAAAACTGGAAAAAAATCTTGCGGGAATCAAGGAAATGAAAGAGACCCCTGGTATTATTTTTGTCATTGATACGCGCAAAGAGGCCATTGCTGTCGCAGAGGCACGCCGATTGGGAATCCCTGTTGTGGCAGTATTAGACACCAATTGTAATCCAGAGGGTGTGACCTATCCTATCCCTGGTAATGATGATGCAATTCGTGCCATCAACCTCTTTACACAGACAATTGCCAATGCTGTGCTAGAGGCAGACAATGAAGTAGGCCTGCAAGTCATTGAAACACTCAATGAAGAGGAATTGGCAGAGCCAGTTGTTGCCCAGCCTGTTGAAGTGATTGAAGCTATCAACAAGGATCGCCAAGACTATGCAGAAAAATACAATCTGGATGTGGGGGAAAATGACTAATGGCTATTACACCTGAAGATGTCAAAAAACTGCGTCAAAAAACTGATGCAGGTATGCTAGATTGCAAAAAGGCGCTAGAAGAAGCAGGCGGAGATTTTACGAAAGCTGAGCGTATCCTCAAAGAAAAGGGCCTCGCCAGTGCTGGCAAACGTATGGATAGAGCCACAAGCGAAGGTGGTTCATTTGTTGTCATTCATCCAGATAAAGCCGTAATTCTAGAAATTGGCTGTGAGACAGATTTTGTTTCCAAAACAGATCAATTTAAAGCACTAGGACAGGCACTGGGGCAAACAATCATAGAAAAAAACCTTACGCAAACCAATGATGACTTATTACTTCCTCTTAAAGAAGCCGTAGCCGTGCTCAAGGAAAACCTTATCCTCAAGCGTTTTCAAGTGTTGCCTTTGGCTCCAGATGAAACTGTTGCCCACTACCTGCACAATGGTGGCCAAATCGGTGTGCTGATCAAAGCTAAAGTTTCTGATGGGAAGAAAGACGATACAAATATCAAAACATTCTTGGTAGACTGTGCGATGCATTGTGCCGCCATGTCTCCCTCGTATCTGAGCCGTAGCCATGTTGCAGCCACATATATTGAGGAACAACAAGGTATCTTTGAAAAGAAAACTCAGATCGATGAAAAAACAGCATCCAAGCCTGAAAATGTGCGTAAAAATATTGCCCAGGGTATGCTATCCAAGCACCTAGCAGAAATCTGCCTTATGGAGCAGGCATTTGTCAAAGATCCAGCTTTAACTGTAGAAAAGAAAATGCAGGCTATAGCAAAGGATGCAGGATGTTCTTTAGAAATAACTGATTTTGTTTGCTATCGTGTGGGTGTTGAATAATTTTTAGATTCTACAAGTTTTAAAAAAAGAGTCGCATATGCGACTCTTTTTTTTACTTCAATCAATATTACTTCTTTAAAACAGCTTTAATTTCTGCCGCCAAAAATTCAACATCCGCACCAATGACAACTTGTACCGTGTCTTGCAGTTTGACCACGCCAATGGCCCCCAAACTTTTAAGTTTTACTTCATCTAGTGCATCAGAATTTTTCAGTTTCAGCCTCAAGCGTGAAACACAATTTGTCACATCTACAAAATTCTCAGCACCCCCCAAGGCTGCCACATAGGAGGGGGCTAATTCTTGATATTTTTTATTTTTGATCCCCCCAGCCTGGCTCCCTGCACCACCAAGGACCACACTCTCTCCACGTCCTGGAGTTTGTAAATTGAAGACACGAATCAGTAACGTAAAGGAAAAAAAGTATAGCACAGCAAATGCCGCACCCAAAAGGAAAATAATCCATCCATTAGTGAAAAGATTCCAAGAAAGAATCATGTCAATCAAGCCACCAGAGAAGGTGAACCCTGCACGCAACCCCAGCACATGTGCAAGGGAAAAACTCAAGCCCATAAAAACAGCATGCACTGCATACAGTAGTGGAGCGACAAATAAAAATGAAAACTCAATAGGCTCTGTCACACCAGTCAATAAAGATGTGAGCGCTGCACTAAAGAGCAGTCCCAAAACAGCATTGCGCCTTTCTTTTGGCACAGAAAGATACATAGCCAATGCTGCTGATGGCAGGCCAAAAATCATTACAGGATAGAATCCTGACATAAACATTCCCGCATTGGGATCACCTGCAAAGAATCGCTGTAGATCGCCTGTCACCACATCTCCAGCAGGTGTAGCATATTCTCCAAGTACAAAATACGCAAATTTTTCAATAATATGCTGCATTCCAAATGGAATTAATAAACGGTTAAAGATTCCATAGAAGAAGAGCCCAATACCGCCAGACTTGGTAATCCAAACAGCAAACCCTGTGATTCCTGCATTCATGAATGGCCAGAGATACCCTAGTACTACACCCACAATTAGGCTGATAAAACCCGCCACAATCGGGACAAATCGTTTGCCCCCAAAAAAGGCCAAAAAGACTGGCAAGACTGTGCCAGCAAATCGGTTATAGGTATACCCTCCGATCAAACCAGCAATGACACCACCAAATACAGCCATATTATTCGCTGGATTAATCACTTGTGTGACCGTTGTAAGAATCATATACGCTAAACCACCAGCCAAGCCTGCAGCCACATCGCGATCGCGTGCCAAACCACCGGCAATACCAATAGCAAAAAGCAGTGCAAGGTTCTCAAAAACAACCAAACCAGCCTTCATGATGAATTCATTATTCAAAAGGTCTGGTTGACCTAGTCGCAAAAATATACCAGCAATAGGCAACACCGCGATAGGCAAAACAAGGGCTTGTCCTATTTTTTGTAGCTCTGCTAAAACGCGCGCAAAAAAATCTTTGACAGTTGACATTTTTTTCTCCTGATAGTCTTTAAGATATGCATTAATCCTAGCACACCTTCACCCATCTGTCAAAAAAATCTCTCTCTAAATTTTCTCTAATATGGCATAACAGTCAAGCCAACCTAGCGAGAATGTGGGGCATCGCCCTATTCATCAGAATAGAGACAATGCCCTCTTGGATTATTTTATTTCTTTTTGGTCTGATACCTACATCTTCAAAGTCAATAGTGTCTTTAATAAATTATTAATACTTTTGACCTTGTCTTGTTGTGTAGGCGTAGAAATGTCCTTGGCTAATAGGCGTGTAGAAAGCCAAATCTTTCCATTTTTATCCTGATATACGGCAATTTTTAAAGGCAATTCATACACCCAATCTAAGTTGTCATGCATCAAGAGTGTACCAACTGCCGGATTGCCAAAAACAATGACCATGGCTGATGTCATTTCTAGCTTTACCTTTTGTGCCGCTTTGGCATGATCAATTTTAGCAAAAATTGTTAACCCCCGTGCAGAAATCTCCTTCTCTAGTGCAGCTACCGTTTGTGAAAAATTTAAGTGAGAATTCTCTTTGATTATCTGAGAAAAACCCATTTGCGCCTGCAAAAATAATATGAAAAATAATATATTTTTTTTCATTTTTTTCTCCTATTTTTTACCCTTGTCTACAGATTTCTCTTTCACTTCATCGGGTTTTGCAGCCACAGAGACGGGCTTTTTGGCACTACCCAAAAATTCTGGCAAATTGACCCCAGCCATCGATGCAATGTCATGCAAGGGGGGTAAGGAATGAATAAGATTGCTCATAAAATTGCTGGTGCTGCTGCCCCCGTCTTTTTGGTTTCCACCATCCCACACCGTGATCTTGTCAATCTTGATATTTTTGATAGCTTCTGTCTGCAATTCGACAATATTTTCAAGTTTTTCAATCAAGAGCAAATTTGCTGCATCATGACTGTGGCCACCCGCACCCTTCACCAATTCTTGATATCCTGCCGCTTTACTATCTAGCAACTTACGCAATCCCTCAGCTTCAGCCTGATATCTTAAGATAGTCGCATCGGCTTCACCTTGTGCCACAATACGCGCCTGTGAGGCTTTGGCCGCGGCTTCAATTTCAATGCGCTGTTTTTCAACTTCCATATTGGCAATTTGCTCTGCACGTTGACGTTCCAGCTCCATGGCATATTGAGCTTTTTGGATTTCTGCCTCTGCCTTGCGTTTGGCGACCTCCGCAGCACGCATTGCTTCTGCTTGTTTAACTGCCAATTCAGCATTGCGCTCTGCAATGGTTGCCTGGGCCGTATTTTCACCGGTCACCGCTTGTGACTCTTGATCTGCTACATAGACACGGCGTTCAGCATCGGCACGTTTTTTTCCCTTCTCTCCATCTGCCAAATTTTGAGCCACATTGACTTCTTTTTCTTTTGTGGCTTGGGCCTGGCCAATCGCACCCAATTTTTCCTGCTCGGCCACATCAACCTTGGCGCGGTTAATAGCCTCTGATGCGGCTTTTTTTCCAATTGACTCAATATAGTTGGATTCGTCGGTAATGTCAGTAATATTGACATTGAGCAAACTCAAGCCAATTTTATTGAGTTCTGGATCCACATTGCGACGAATAGCCTCCAAAAAACTCTCGCGGTCTTGGTTGATTTGTTCAATAGTAAGACTTGCTACAGTCAATCGTAGCTGGCCAAAAATAATTTCTCTTGCCATCTCTTCGATAGATCCCTGTTTAAGTCCCAAAAGTCTTTCTGCAGCATTAAGCATAATACTAGGTTCTGTGGATACCCCAATGGTAAAAGTCGAGGGTACATTCACACGGATATTTTGAATACTCAAAGCTCCCTGCAAGGGAATATTAATTGTCATCGGTGTCAAATTGAGGTAGGCATAGTCCTGAATCAGTGGCCAAACAATAGATCCACCCCCATGCATACAACGGGCAGACTTGCCAGTGCCCACACGACCAAAGACAACCAATATGCGATCTGAGGGACACCTTTTGTAGAGTGTCGCCAAAAAGAGTAACGTTAAGACAACTAGTCCTGCTAATGAAACTGCAGCTAAAAAAATTGTAAACATGATGATCCCCTATTTTCTATAAATTTTGTTCTGATTTTTTTTCAGTCAATGATTCTACTATCAAATTTTCGCCTTCAATATCGATAACACGGACTAGCTCTCCGGTAGGGATCCCCACATCCTCATGGGTATAAGCATTGAGCGTCATCAGTCTTTCTTGTAGGCGAATTTGGATCTGCCCGCCTGTTTGGGGCCTGATGGTCAAGTAAACCGTGCCTGTTTTCCCCAGAGCACTAGAAAGCTTGATAGTCCCATCGCTATGAAGTTTTTTTGCTAGCAAAAAAACTTTTGCCAGAACAAATACCGCCAGGACACCTGAGCCTGTAGCAGCAAGAGACGCTATCCAAAGAGAAAGATTGGCCTGTAAAGATCCATAGCCAACAAGCCCACCTATGAGACAAAAAGCTGCAATGGTATGCAAGTTGAGCACATTAAAGGTGTCTGATCCGACGTTGGAAACACCCCCATCATCTTCAAAACCAATCGCCGATTCCCCCGCCACTCCAAAAAAGTAAAGAAGAAATCTAAGGGCAGAAACAATGCCACCAAAAATAGCAAGAAAAAGAAAAACACTCGATGCTGACCAAATCATAGAACGATCTCCTTTGTGTTATACATCTAGAGTAACACACTCATCTCAAAATTAACAGTCACATAAAAATATTTAAAACTTAAAAGGATTGAAATTTGCGTCCCCTCGCATATTGTGTATTGATCTTATTATAAGTAAATGATAAAATCTGGCGATCAAGTTAACAATTCTTGTTGAAAAAATCAAAGATGATAGGTCAAGGATAAATAAACTTTTATGAATACATCACTTGAGCAGCTGCAAAGTTTGCAAGTTATTTTTTCTGAAAAATATGAAATCTCTCGTCGTTTGGAAGATATGCCAAAACAACTCACATCAAAGTCAGAAGTCGTTGATCGCCTTAAAAAAAGTATGGAGCAAAAGCAAAGCGCATTGAATGCATTGCAAGAAAAAGTACGCACGCTCAAGCTTTATCTCTCAGATACACAAAAAAAACGTGAAGACTCTGAAAATAAGATGTCACTGATCAAGACACAAAGAGAATTTGAACTCTTGGAAAAAGAAATCCAAGATGCTGTGAGTGAAGAAGATCGTGCACGAAAAGAACTCGCACGTGACCAAAAACAGGTCGAGGAATTGGAAGTTGAATTGAATTCAGATATCAGCTTGGTGCAGTCTCAAGAGGCTGAATTGATGGCTATTCAAAAAGAAATGGATAGCGCCATCTCAGCGGATCGATCCAGAATTAAAGAACTAGAAAAAAAGCAACAAAGTATTTCTCCCGACATGTCTACAGACCTTATCTATAAACTAGAAACGATTGTGCGTAACAAAAATGGGCTGGGGATCGTCGCTGTGCGTGGGGGCATCTGCCGTGGATGTAATATTTTACTACCCGGCCAGTTTGTGAATGAAGTGCGTGCTGCAGAAGATATTAAATTCTGTCCTAGCTGCAGTCGTGTGCTATACTACGAAACAGGTGGAGAGGACTTTTCTCAAGTACTCTTTGATGATGATGACATGGGGGGTCTCACAGATCTTATCGATGAAGAAGATTTGGAAGAGGAAGATCCTATCCTTATTGACCCAGATCTTGCTGGGGATTACGAGGATAACTAGCCTGCGGCTCCTCCTTTTTTTGAAAAATATGATGTAATATTGGCCCTAAAAGGGAGTCTCAAAACAGGAGGCGGTTTAATGC
Source organism: Spirochaetia bacterium (assembly GCA_051648825.1). Lineage (GTDB taxonomy): Bacteria > Spirochaetota > Spirochaetia > WRBN01 > WRBN01 > JAHHUI01. Next base: position 19,990 of record JBOFFX010000059.1, on the reverse strand, counting down.
AATACTTTGACACACATGCCCACTTGGGCCTCATTGTCAGCAACCCTATCGAACAAATTATCATCGCCGAAAGAGCCAAGGCTGCTGGCGTTTCTGCAATTCTCACGATTTGTAATAATCTTATTGATTTTTTTGAGGTACACAAAAACCTCTCTCACCTCTCCAATGTTTACTTTTCCGCAGGGATTTCACCCAGCGAGGTAACACGGCTGGGCAAAGACTGGGAGCATCAGCTCTCAAAAGCCGCCAATTACCCCAAGGTGATTGCTATCGGTGAAACAGGCCTAGACTATTTTCGTAAATATGGTGACAAAAAAAGCCAAATTGAGCTTTTTATCCGCCAGGTAGAATTTTCCAACCATATTGGCAAACCCCTGGTTGTACACAATCGTGAATCAGGCCAAGATATTTTGGAAATCTTGCAAACACATCGACCCAAATATGGTGCTGTTTTGCATTGCTACAGCGAAAATTTAGCATATGCTAACAAAATTCTCAAAAATTTTGATGATGTGATGTTCTCTTTTGCTGGTAATGTGACATTTAGAACAGCCAAACCACTGCAAGAAGTTGCCGCAAATTTGCCATCAGAACGTATATTGGTTGAGTCTGAAAGCCCATTCATGACACCTGCAGAGCATCACAACAAGCGTAATACCCCTGCATATATCAATAGTACTGTCAAATTCTTAGCCCAATTAAGAGAAGAAGATCAAGAAGAACTCGCTAATACACTCTTCAAAAATGCATTAAAATTCTTTAAAATGCCAGAGGTTGCTTCCTCTTAGTTTTTTGCAGACCGAGGTATCCTATGCGTGTCATTTTTTTGGGTGAAATTATTGCAAAACCGGGACTACTGGCGCTCAAATCACTCATACCAACCCTGCAATCCCAATATCAACCAACCTTTATTTTAGCTGCAGGCTCTGCCTTGACTAGGGGATTTGGGCTAGGCAAAGGGCATGCACTGCAATTAAGAAAAATGGGCATTGATATTCTATTTGGGTCAGACATGATTTTACTAAAACCAGATCTTATACAAGACCTGCCACACCTGTCCTTTATTCTGCGACCAGCCAATTTGCCCATCAAAACAACCCCTGGGCGTGGATTTGCCTATTACAAAAATAAAGAAAACCCACAACAAATTCTAGGAGTGTTATGCCTGCAGGGACAAGCAGGACATACACGCACATTGCCCAACAATCCCTTTGCCTACACACATGATTTGATTGAAAAACTAAAGCAGAAAACACCACATGTTGTGGTTTGCTATCATGCACAAACGACTGCAGAAAAACAAAGCATGGCTGAATATCTGCGAGGAAGTTGCAGCGCTGTTATAGGATATGGCACACGCGTGATGACAAGTGATCTCAAAATCCTCCGTGGTACGGCAAGTATCACAGATGTAGGATTTGCGGGATCTACCCATTCAATAGGGGGGATGGCCATAGAGCAAGAAATTGAAAAAATTCTTTGCCAACGCCCTATTCGCAGTCTGGAAGGGCCTACCGATCAGGTATGTGTGAATGGTTGTATCATTGATATGGATAAAGATGGGAACACCACTAATGTCACTACAATCAGAGAAACAATCAACATTGCCACTACAGCCTAAAAAGAGTATCCAAGTTGTCTAAGTATCTCATAGAGCCTGTGCATAGGCAAACCCATCACACTGCTAAAACTGCCACGCATACTCTCGATCAGACACTGTGCTCTACCTTGAATTTTATAACCACCTGCAGCATTTTGCCACTCTCCAGAGTCCAAATACCATTCAATATCTACCTCTGTGAGTGGTAGGAATCGGACTTCACTCAGCTCTACACAGTCAAAAAATTTATTGGCTTTTCTAGAAAAAAGCACCAACCCTGTATACACTTGGTGAATACGGCCACTGAGCATGCGCAAGTATTCTGCTGCTACTTCTCGGTTTTGTGGCTTACCAAAATTTTTGCCAGAAATATGCACAAATGTATCTGCTGCCAAAACCAAGTGTGAACCATGTAACTGATCCTTCACCAAAAAACTTTGTAGCTTTTCATGCGCAATACGTAAAACCGCATCTTTTGGATTTTCATCCTCATGCAAAATCTCCTGTGCATCTCCTGGCACTGCACGAAATGACAATCCAGAATTTTTTAAGAGCTCTTGCCTACGTGGGGAAGATGAAATTAACATGATTGTATCCATAAAGAAGCTCCTAATTATATGTAATAACGGCAATTTGCATCACATTATGAGTGTTTTTTTATCATTAACTTGACTAAGCTAAACAATGTGTAATATCATGGCAACGTTTTGGGGGTGTAGCTCAGTTGGTAGAGCGTTTGAATGGCATTCAAAAGGTCAGGGGTTCGATTCCCCTCACCTCCAAAAATTCTCATCATATCTTAAAATCACCGTTTGTCCCGATTTTGCAAGTTCCAGTTTCGCGCAGAGTTCGCTCTTCCCTCTTTTTACCCCTCATTCCCTTCCCCTTTTGTCTGCCAGCCATCATCTCTTCTGCACAGCTTTTTCAGCAAATTACTTTCATCCTACTCCTGATCTGGGTATTGGGATTTTCTGTGGCAAAAATTTTTTCTCAAAGCCTCACGTTTAACCAAGACCAAATCATTATTCACCATAGAAAAAAAAAGAAATATATAGCTATCATGTATGAGGATATTCAGAGCGTTTCACGATCTCACAATATCATTACCATCCAAACTATTGATCACAAGTTGTATGCAAGCCAACCCTTTTCCTTGGTATTTTGGAAAAAAATGCAAAAAAATTTTAAGCAAAATCATATTTCCATCACAGAAAAAACAACCACCTAATATGCACTATCCGTTGCTGTTTCATCACAGAGTATAGCTAGTGTTTGGCTAGTACCCAATCTGGTCGCTCCAGCAGCAATCAAATCTAATGCCATTTGCTTGTCTTTGATACCACCTGAAGCTTTAATTCCTAAACTAGTGCCAACAACACTACTTATCAACTGAATATCCTCTATTGTGGCACCAGATGGCGCAAATCCTGTAGATGTTTTGATAAAATTGGCGCCTGCATCACTAATGACCTGACAGGCTTTCATTTTTTGTTCTTTATTCAAATATGCTGTTTCAATAATCACTTTCAGCTTAGCTTTGTATGTGTGGCACTTATTTGCAATTGGCTCAATTTCTTGGACAATGTCTAAATAATTACCAGAAAGAAACTGCGAGATATTCATTACCATATCTAATTCTTGTGCCCCATCATCTAGTGCCACACTTGCTTCATACTCCTTGATAGCAGCCTTGCTATATCCCATAGGAAAGCCAATGACTGTACACATCAATACATTTGTTTGTGCTAATTCTGGTAAAATGGCCGCGACCCACGTGGGGGGAATGCACAAACTCGCACATTGATTTTTTTTAGCAATTTGTGCTGCAGCAAAAAAATCTTCGTACTTGGCATCCACTTTCAACAGGGTATGATCAATATAATTGGCTAGATTTTCACTCATAATAGACTCCTTTGGGTATGGGATGATTTAAACATCCCTTATTTATATTATCTGGTTGTTGACAAGTTCTGATAAGTAATTTATAATCAAAAATCGCTGGCATCTTGATTTTTTAATGTCAAGTTCTGGCTCTTTTCATCTTTTGCTAAAGGCAGGTTCACAGTTCAATGAAAACAGATATTCACCCAAATTATAAGGAGTGCAATGTTGTTTGCGCATGTGGCAATTCCTTTCACACACGTTCTACAATTGGAGATATGAAGGTCGAAATTTGTTCTGCATGTCATCCGTTTTTTACTGGCAAGCACAAACTTGTGGATACGGCTGGTCGTGTAGAAAGGTTCAACCGCCGCTATGGACTCAAAACACAATAGTTCCCAACAATTTCTCTTATCTATAAAAAAGAAGCCCCTGATGCTCACCCTTGTGGGCTTCTTTTTTTTTCTTATCACTGCTTGCACAACACGATCCATCAATCTGCGTGCTGACCTTCCCCCAGAACAACGCAGTGGTGAAGTTGCGCGCTTGCTCAGCAGTAGCTTGGCTACTGTTAAAGTTCTTGATGAAGATATTCCACGCCTTATGGATGCACTCACAGATGAAATGCCCCAAATTCGCCAATTTGCTATTCGTATATTGACCACATCTCCCAGAGAAGATATCTATCAAGCCATTAGCGAAAGGCTCGTCGATGAAAATGAAGAGGTACGAAAAGAAGCCCTCTCGGCCTTGTTGCGCGCACCCACAGAGTATCGTAATATTCTCTACAAAACAATTATTGAGGGATATTTGCACCCAAATTATCGTGATCCCTTGGTGGGCCGAATCAGCCAATTCGGAGCACCTGGTGAAGCGCTTCTTATTGAATTACTCTCGCATCCAGACTTGGCCATTGCCCGTATCAGTGCAAGAAACCTTAAAAGGCTGCACCCTGATTATCCTAACCCCACACTGAAGGAACTCTTATCAAAAAAATCTATAAAATCTAAGCTTGCTACGAGTGCCTGGCTCGCCTCTTATAATGATTTGGCTGCGGTGAAACAACAACTATTGCTGAGTATAGACCCATCGTTAGTCGTGGCTAGACGCGCTAGTGTACTTTTTAAAAATGCAGGGATGTGGATCATTCCTATCATAGAGAGAATTCTTAGTTCACAGGAATTTTTTGATCCAAGAATTAGAAAAATGCTCATTCAAAAACTTATTGAAAATAAAAATTCTTCCGCTCAACCCTACCTGGGAGAGTTTTTTTCTTATGTGACAAATGCAGAAGACGAAGCACTTTGTATCGATTATATTATTCATTTTAATAAACCAGGATTTGAGCAAGTGAAGAAGTCCTTGGCTAGTGATAACCTAAATACACAAAAAACAACACTGCGTATTGCACAAAATTTTCAAGATAAAGATATTGTCATTGCGAGTATTCCATTGCTAAACAGTAGAGATAAAGTTGTCAAAGAACTCAGCACAACTTATATCAAAAAATCGCTGCCAGCGATGGCGGAAGAACTCTCTGCTATTTGGGATATACAACGGAATAATGCATCTGATCGCCAGCTCTTTTCTCTATTGTTTGAATCTGGATCGCCCCAAATCCTCTGGGTGCCCTACAAAAAAGATGTGGATCCTCAACGCCTTAATTATGTATTTAGAAATGTTTCTGAGACACAATTTTTGGGTTTTCTCAAGAAAAATAAAAATATCGTCTATACGCTGGAGTTGCGATTAATTTATCAGCTTTTTAAAAGTACAAAAATTTATCAAAATAGCTCAAGCTCTTATACTCAAAGTTCTCACTTGATTCAAAAAAATTTAAAAATTATCGATCTTTCTCTTCAACAAGAAAATCCTCAAAGTATTGATCTCTCTAGCCGTTTGAAGCAAGAAATACAGGAATGGCAGAGCATGTTCAATAAGAGCACACGAGAAGAGAGACAGACTTTTCAACTATATCGCAATGAGGCAATAAAATTGTATCAAGAATTTTTGGCGATATTTCCATCATATAGAGAGCTTGCACGCTTTATCCTAGAGAAGAATGGGATTGATATTAATTTTATTCGAGGTATATCAACCTATAGCCCTAGAGCCTGATCCGTGTGCCATGTACAGGCTTGGCAATGGTGGGTGCATGGGAAAGATTGAGTGCCCTCAAGTCTATGTGTGCCATAGATGTGCGTGCATTAAGTGTGAGATTAGTCAGCTTTCCCGTGAGAACAATAAGTTTGGGTGTTTCAAGATTCAGAGTCAAATTATCCATATTCAAGGCTAATCCACCAACAACAGTACCACCAAGTGTAAGATTTAGAGATCTTTTAGAAATAGGCGTTTGTGTAGAGATGCTTGCTGTTGTGTTAATCGTCAGGGAATCTAGAGAATCTATACCAACAAGCAATTCTGTAGTCCCTGTGTCTCTCAAAATCATACCCTGACGAGGTGAAACCACAGTCAAATTCTGTTGCTGGGTCACAGAGATAAGCTCAAAGACCTGGTCATTCATGTGTGCTTTGACTCCACTACCAGAAACAAGAATTACGTCAAAAGGACCAGAAACCTCCAAGTTTCTAGCATTGCCCACATTTACAGAGTTAATTTTAATAGGGCCTTTTGCGCGACTGGTCCCTACAGAAAAGGAAAAACAGCCCCAAAGAATGGAGCTGGATAATAAGAAAAAAACGATACGGAAAAATCTGCTGCGCACAAAGATCCTAACGCTTGCTGAATTGGAAGCGACGGCGTGCGCCACGTTGGCCATATTTTTTACGCTCAACCATACGGCTATCACGACGCAAGTACCCATTAGCCTTCAGGGAGCCCCTATTTGTCTCATCACAGGCGACTAATGCACGAGAAAGTCCATGGCGACATGCGCCTGCTTGACCTCCAACACCACCACCAACAACACGGATAACTACGTCATACTTATCCTCACCACCAGTCACAGCCAATGGGGCTACAACTTGCTTTTGATGAGAAAAGACCGGAAAATAGCTCTTCATATCTTTTCCATTGATTTTGATAGCCCCGCTGCCTTTTCTTAGGTACACACGTGCAACAGCAGTCTTACGACGTCCCACACCAATGGCCAAGTTAATACTCATCTTATTTTTCATCTTTTCTGTATTCTCCTAAAAACATTTACCAAGTATATGCCGCAGGCTGCTGGGCAACATGTGGATGCTTGGCCCCTGCATATAGCTTGACAGCTCGCAACATTTTATATCCCAATGGCCCACGTGGCAACATTCCCTTAATTGCACGGCGCAAAGGCGCATCTGCATGGCGAGAAGCCAACTGGGTATAATTGAAACTGCGCATTCCCCCTGGAAAACCAGAATGCTGATAATACATTTTTCCCAATGGCTTATTCCCGGTGACACGAATCTTATCAATATTGATCACAATAACAAAATCCCCGTTATCCTGATGGGGAGTATATGAGGCTTTATGCTTGCCTCGCACCAAAGTCACAACACGACTCGCCACATCGCCCAAGGGACGATCGGTGGCATCAATGATGTACCATTCTTTTTTAATTTCAGAAGTTTTTGTGTATAAAGTTCTCATATTTCTAACATACTCCAGTGATTAGCTAAGCAAAGACCGCCCTCTACAATAAGATAAAACTCGCTATTTTGTCAAGTCTCTACTATATAAAAAATCTTAGCTACGTAAGATTAGTCTCTCATTTCGATATGGCGAAAAATCTCTTCTGCAAATTCTTGCACATTGTACTCTCTGGCAAAATCTCCACTGCCTTTGCTATATTGCACCAGCAGTGTAAAACCATAGTACTGATCACGGCGTTTTGAATGTGTAACAAAATCATAACGCACACCATGACGCGGCCCAAAATACCGCCCAAAATAAGAGACGATCAGCTTGCCTTTAAGTTTTTTTGATTTAAAATTTTCTACATAGCTGATCAGCGCATTGCCTGCACGATTGGGTTGCTCAAGTACATGCTTCACAACCTCATTTTCATTTTTGGCTGTATGCCGCCAAATATATACCGCGGCCACCACATTTGTCCCATTATAGCGCCGTGGCAATCCTGTTGAAGAAGCATTGAGCACATAGTCTACGCCTGGCGACTTGTAGCTATATTCTACCCAGCTTGCAGGGTACTCTAGTTGAAAATAACCATCGCTCACTACTCGTACCTTACCCTCTCCCCAAAAATTACTATACTCAGTTGCGTGGAGATTTGTATATACACAAAAAAGTAGCGCTACAAAAAATAATTTTTTCTTGAATAGAGATTTGTTTAGATTCGCTAGTTTTATAGAAAATTCTACCGCCATTGGCAAAAAGAAACTCCTTGGCAAACTGCGTGTTTATTCAAAAAATAGCTGAATAACGTATGTTTGTCTGCCCTCAACCAAAGTGAGACTCAAAACCTGCAAGCATCGCAAGTCGGTGACACCTCATATCAAAAATTAAAGAACACATACAGTGATCGGCAAAATTCCCTTAACATCGCTCAATAATTTTCAACTTTTTAAAAAACTTGTGCTAGACTAGCTTTTATGAAAAATTATATATCAAAAGCCCTCAAAAAACTTGACAAACTTTCTCATGAGCAAATTGCACACCTGGTTAATCAGCTCTTGGACCAAAATTCTCAATACCTCATGATACTCAATAGCTATCAAGATGCGTTATTGGCCTGTGGCCGTGACTTTATCCCCTGGTATACGAATGCCGCCGCGAGCCGTCTTTTTCGGCTCCCAAAAATCAAGTCAAACTCTACGATTTGGGAACAAGTCGAAGATGTAGGATTCTCCGCATTTCTCAAAGAAAATCTTTTGAAAAATTCTGGAGAAAAAAAACGCCTGGGCTTGGTCATTGATGAACATGTGCTTTGGGTTAGAATATTCCCACTAGTAGGAGAAGGCAAAATCCAGGGCTGGCTCATCTGGGGCACAGATGTGACCCAAGAGCACCGGCAGAATTCGTTGCGTCGTGGAAACGAAAATTTGGCACAACTCGCCAATATGACCGCTATCTTGGCTCATGAAATTCGCAATCCCCTTACTGCTATCAGTATTCACTTACAGCTGATTCAGACCTATCGCACAGAAACTGGTCACGAAAAAGATATTGATGATTGTTTGCGTATCATCTCTGAAGAAGTGCATCAGCTCAATGCTGTCACGGGGCAATTTCTCTCTACACCACGCCCTGTTGAGGTGACAGCAAAATCCCATGACATTTGTGATATCATCATGCGTACTGCCAAATTTTTGGAACCAGAAATTGAAGATCATGCTATCAAACTGATACTCGACCTACCAGAAACACCCATTAACCTGGCCGTGGATGAAGCCCTTATTCGCCTAGCATTGGTCAACCTTGTGCGCAATGCGATGGCTGCCATCCCACATCCTTTGGGTATGATTGTTATTCAAATGCAAGAAAAGGGAAATCAGTTGCAAATTTTTGTTTGTGACAACGGCGTGGGGGTCTCTATTCAGGACCAAGAAAAAATTTTTGGCCCCTATTACACCACAAAAGAAAATGGATTTGGTTTGGGCCTCACCGTTGCTTATAAAGTTGCCAGAGAGCACAGTGGATCGATTGCTGTGATCTCCCCGTCTTTGGTTTTGAAGAAAAAAAAATATCGCAACAAAGAGGTACCTACCGCTGAATATCCTGGAGCAGACTTTGTGATCTCATTGCCAAAGATTACTGACAAAAAACTCTTAATTTCTTTTGCAGATTAAAAGATAACATACCTAGAGATTCTCTTGTTGTCCTGTATAATAACAAGCACGGCACAAAGCTAAATATTCGCCCTCACCACCCACTGCAACTGCTTCTTTTTTACCTTTGATACAAAAAGAAAAATGTGCGTCTTCTCCACACCTCATGCACACCGCACACAGATAGTCTAGGCGTTGCACATGCGGTATCAACTCTTGGATAGTAGGCCACGGCTCTAGCTCACTCGTCCCATTGAGCGCACAAACAATGACATGTTTATTTTGATAAAGATTGACAAAATTGAGGATGCTGTCTCCTGCACCAGACTGCACCAAGGACGGGAAAAACTGCCCCTCATCAATACCAATCACGTCATAATTTTTTAAAACTCCATGATCTATGCGATCCACAGACAATACCGGCCATGGCAACTGCTCACAACTTTGCTTGGTGTGCAACCCCTCATGTGTCAGTCGATAGCGTGTATCCACAGCAGGACGCAACATCACCACATTCCTTCCTGCTAATTTGTGCCGCTCTAATCGACGAAAGAGCTCTGTTGTCTTGCCACTATACATGGGTCCCAAAATTAGTTCTAACATAAGTGTATCGATTTTAATGGAGAAATTGAAAAAAAATCAAGCGAGATAAATCACAAAATTTGATCCCCTGGATGATTGACGACTTGCCTGTACCTGCCTATAATTGAAGCCATGCTCACCGATGAACAAATTTCTCAAAGTGGCCATTGGGCCGATATCTGGGCTGATAAAGTCATCCGTGCCCATCCAGATCGCGATGTGTATACATGTGCCAGCGGTATCACCCCCAGTGGAACCGTCCACATTGGCAATTTTCGTGAAATTATCAGTGTCGAACTTGTGGTGAGGGCACTCAAACAAAAAGGTAAAAATGTACGCTTTATCTATAGCTGGGATGACTATGACGTCTTTCGCAAAGTTCCCAAAAATATGCCTAAACCAGAATTGTTAGAACAATACCTGCGCCAGCCAATCGACGCAGTCCCCGATACATTTGGATCATACGACAGCTATGCCCAAGCCAATGAAAAATATATCGAAAATCTCTTGCCAAAGGTGGGGATTAACCCCCAGTATATCTATCAAAGCCAGCGCTATCGCAGCAGTGTCTATGCCCAGGGCATACGTACTGCGCTAGAGTGCCAAGATATTATCCGCACACAACTTAATGAGTTTCGCAGCCAACCCCTAGAGGCACACTGGATGCCCATCAGTATCTTTTGTGAAGCCTGTCATCGTGATGATACCCAGGCGCATACTTGGGATGGTGAATGGCAAATTCAATACACGTGTGCACTGTGTCAACACCAGGGAAAATTGGACCTGCGTACCACATCTGTTGCCAAGCTGCCATGGCGCATCGATTGGCCTATGCGTTGGGCCTACGAACAGGTTGTCTTTGAACCTGCTGGCAAAGATCATCACTCACATGGGGGCAGTTTCACCACAGCAGAAAAAACTTCTCAGCAAGTGTATCATTGGCCTGCCCCTGTGTCTTTTCAGTATGATTTTGTGCGCATCAAAGGGGGCGCGGGCAAAATTTCTAGCAGTAGCGGCGAGGTCGTCGATCTCAAGGACTGCCTGCAAGTCTATCAACCTGAATTAATTCGATTCTTGTTTTGTAGCACACGTCCCAATAGTGAATTTGCCATTAGCTTTGACTTGGATGTTTTAAAAAACTATGAAGACTATGATCGCCTTGAACGCTTGTACTATGAACCTCCAGCCTCAGATGCCAGCGAAAAAGCGATCAAAAAATGGGTCACTTCTGCCCGCATCTATGAACTGAGCCAGGTAAACCAGTGCGAAATACACATACCCTACCAAATCAGCATCCGCCACTTGTGCACGTTATTGCAAATTTTTGAGGGTGATATTGGAGCCACAATACAGCGGCTAGGTGATGTACAGAGTGAGCAAAAAGAACGCCTCAAAATACGTGCCGCGTGCGCATGGTTCTGGATCCAAAATTATGCACCAGAAGACTTCCGATTTGCGCTGCGGAAAGAAGGGGATCCACGCATCAGCCTCAATGATGTAGAACAGACAATTTTACGAGAATTTGCACATATTGTTCCAGCCATCAGTCAAGAATCAGAAAATGATTTTGCAATTAAACTCTATGATATCAATAAAAAACTCTCCATCGAAAGCGACGTACTTTTTAGCTGCATTTATCGTGTATTGCTGGGCAAAGACAAGGGGCCCCGCCTGGTTAACTTTCTGTATACCATTGGTGAGTCAAGACTCCAAACTATTTTGGGGGAATATATCGAGAATATTTCTTAAGATCTTCTTGCATTGGGGTGGATTTTTCATTATCCTGAAATAACTATGAATCTTGAAAAACTAGATAAGACTATTCGTCGTGTGCCTGATTTTCCCAGCAAGGGGATTTTGTTCTATGACATCACAGCCATGCTTGCGCATCCTGGTGCTTTTCGATTTGTGATCGATGAAATGGTCCGCTTGTATAAAGACAAAAATTTGGGGGCAGTTGCAGGTGTAGAAGCGCGCGGATTTTTGATTGCTGCACCCTTTGCTTATGAAATGGGGATTCCACTGATTCCCGTACGCAAAGCAGGAAAACTTCCTGGTGTCACACTCAAGGCTTCTTATCAGCTAGAATATGGACGTGCAGAGGTTGAAGTACATCAAAGTGATATTCCTGTGGACAAAAATGTGCTTTTGGTCGATGATCTCATTGCAACGGGTGGCACTTTGGCTGCATCTGCAGATTTGCTAGAACGTGGGGGTGCCCATGTCAAGGAAGTTTTTGGTGTAGTGGGCCTTACCTCACTCAATTATCAAAAGGTCTTGGATAAATATTCTGTCACCACTTTGTTGAACTACAAAGGATAAATAAAGGAGTCTGCTAAAATTATGGCAATTGAAAAATCTTATATTCCACTAAAGAAAATTACTGAGTTTCACCACGATGGCAATATTTACGAACTCACCAATGCGGCGATTCACCGTGCTTCACAACTTATTCTCTCTGGAGGAAAAGTTGTGGATGACTGTAAAAATCATATTGTTTCTGCATCTCTGACAGAGGTGCTCAGTGATCGTGTCCACTACAAATTTGAAGCTAATGAAAGTAATGAGGCAGACCTCTAGGATTCACGCTGCACACAGGGTCAAATATTTTTATGGCTAAGATCGTTGTGCTTTTGGGCCCCACTTGTGTAGGAAAAACACAACTTGTGCTAGAATTGGCAGATCTCTTTTCTGCAGTGATCTATGCAGATACAGCCTGTCTATATCGAGAATTGAACATTGGCTCAGCAAAGCCCAGCAAAGCCGAGCGCCAAAGTGTGCCACACCATATGATTGACCTGCTCAGTCTAGAGGAGTCCTTTAACGCTGGGCAGTTTTATCACCAGGCCCAAGCTATTTGCAAACAATACGCGCATGCTCCCAAGCCTATTTTAATATCGGGGGGCACATTTTTTTATATCCTCAATTTTTTATTTGGTCTGAGTCAGGCACCCCCATCCACACCCGAATCTAGAACCTATTGGAAAAAACAGCTTGATCTATATGGAACGAGCATTTTGCACAAAGAATTACTGCGCATCGATCCTGTGAGTGCACAGCGCATTCATGCTACAGATGCCTATCGTATTACACGTGCACTAGAGGTTTTTTCAGACACACAATGTATGCTCTCTTCTTATCAACGCCCCAAAGCCCCACGTATAGAGCATAAATGGCTAATCCTTTCACTCACACGAGAACGCACAGAGCTCTATGCACGTATCAATGATCGTGTCGATCTGATGTGGCAGATGGGCTTAGCGCAAGAAATTCAAACACTTATTGATACAAGAGGCGCACATGCACAAATGCCTGGGATGAAAGCCATCGGCTATCGAGAATTTTTTTTGGGGCTGCAAACACCACAAAAAATCAAAGAAAAGATTCAACTTTCTAGTCGTCACTATGCAAAAAGACAGATCACCTTTTTGCAACAATTTCCCGTGCAAGCCACATATCATGCTCAAGATCTGATGCAAATAAAAAAAACCATTCTTGCATGGGACATATGATCTCTGATTTCAAAAAGAATTTTATATTTTTGTTTTGTGATTTTCAATTTATCCTATAGCCACTCCGATAATCTGCATGGAGTGTGATCAATGAGATTATTTAGGCTAGTGTGTGTATTTGTGCTTGCGGGGATAGGTGGACTACCAGTCAATGCTCAAAGTGAAAGAGAAAAAGATTTTGAGCGTTTTAGAGAAGCTTTTCTTCGTGCAGAATCTGTGCAAGCCCAAACTTATGCTAATGACTTGGTGGAAAAGGCTCAAACCTACATGTCTGATGCACGCTTGGCAACTAAACCAGAAAATCGTACATCCTTGGTCAATGCGGCTATCGACTACCTACACCAGGCTTATGAAAAATCACTCTCCCCCCATTCACAAACCTATATAAAAAAATTACAAGATCTTCTTCATGAGATGGAAAGCGCAGATATTGCAAAATATGCCCAGATTGAATTCAAAAAAATCCAATCTCAGGTTGAGAAGACTATAGCCTCTATCAAGAAAAACCACATGAATGATGAAACCCAATTCATGTTTGATAGAACATGGCAAAATATGCAAGATTTTTCTAAAACAACAGATATGAATTTATCTATTGTTTCCAAATTCTTAGATATGGTGCGCGAACGCTGTGCAGATCTTCTTCCAAAAAATACCAATATAAATGCCGCTTTTTCAAAAGCAGAAATAGCATTGGCCAGCGCAGCACTCAAAGAAAGCCTTGACAACCTCAAAGAGGTCATGCACTTGGCTAACAAAGCCTTAGCTACAGATGAATTTTTTGGCAGACTCAAAAAAGTTGATACACAACTCTTTTTGGTAAAAGATGAATTATGGAAGGCGAATCGCCTTTTTGTTATTCGTGCCGGGGGTGTGATTGAATCCCCCAAACCATTCAATGGGGATCAATATCTCTCACAAAATCCCCTCGTAGAGTCTCCTTCACTTCCTGCACTTTTTGAAAATAAACATTATGAAAGTCTAGAGCTTGTAGCCTACCATATTGTCGAGGTTGGTGCTCCTATCCCATCAAAGATTGAAGTTGCGGGCGAAATTTCTACAGAGGGTCTTTTTGAGCAAGCCATTTCTCTATGGAAAGATGGTGTGACGCTGCGCAATGCTGGGCACTTGGATGAAGCAATACAGTATTTTGAGAAATCACGTGATTACCTGATGGCCTTCAAGCGTGAGGCTGTTTCCAAGGTTTATACAGTCCAAAAACGCACATCTGATAAACATGACACACTATGGAGAATTGCAGGTTTCAAAGATATTTATAACAACCCATATCTATGGCCCCTGCTATGGGAGCGAAATAAAACACAAATTGATGACCCAGACCGCCTAGAACCAGGTCAAAGATTGCTCATTCCTGCTATTGATTAGCTGGTGGAGGGTTAAGTAATTCAACTTCTTGTGAAATCTTCCATCGATAATATAATTGTGAAATACGCAAATTTACTATTTTAAATAGATCGGTATCTCTTGAATAGTCAGCCTTGCAATAATAATCAATACGTTTGTCATGAAACATTTTTTTCACATGTTTGGTGCCTTTTCCATATACACCAATAGTAAAACCACCCTTATCACTGACCATTTTCATCGCAGGCACATCTGTTAACCCATCGCCAATATAGATCATATGTTCAAATGGAACCGGTCGTGCCTCTTTTGGCACATATTTATTCACATCATGATCATTATAAACTTCTTTGACACCTTTATTAATTCGATATAAAAACTGAGTTTTACCTGTATAGTTGACCACTACAGCAGGATATTGTGCCAGCCCATCTTTATCATACATAAAAGAAGAGGCATAAATATGTTCAAATTGGTGGGCAATAGAAGATCCTTCAATCATCTCTTTGATGCCTGCAGAAATAATATAATGTTCTAAGATAACTTCTGGAAATTTTTTTTGGGCCATCTTTTTTAAAGAACAAAACCAATTGTCCTTACCTGCTAACCCTTCAAAAAGTTTTTCATCATGCTGTTTTCCATGCTCGCGTAAATAGTCAACTGTAATTTTTTGATTTTTTTCATTAGCTTTATCTAGCATCAATGTCATATATGCCAGGACACTTTCCATGTCCTTTTCTTTTGCGCGCGCTTCAGCGAGATTCCAAAAAGCTGTTTTGCACATGCCCACAGATGGAATAAATGAACTTTCTTGTATATTACTATTGGCCAGTGTCCCATCAAAATCATAAATGAGTGCAACTTTCATCATTATCAACACCTCCAAAAAACAAAGAGGTGAGTAATCCTTTTTTAAAGGAATCACCCACCCCCGTCTTTCTGATGCGATATCAAACTAGACTTTTACAAAAAGACGGTTATAGACATCCTGTCCATATTTCTTTATAAAATCGTCAGCTCCATAGAAAGCTATGAGATATAAATGTTTTAAATCTTCAATTAATGGGTAACGTGGGTTTGCACCAGTACACTGATCATTGAATGCCTCTTCGCACATAATATCTACTTCCTTAACAAAGGCCGCCTCATCAATACCCTTGAAATCTTTGATCAATGCAGGCATATCTACTTGTTTGCGTAGTTTTTCACAGGCCTTGGCATAGTTTTCAACCTTATCCTCTATTGTCTTGCCACCCAAGCCCAACAAGTCGGCAATCTCTGCATAGCGCTCCTTGGCTTTTGGTGTCTTATACTGTGGGAAGGTGCCCATTTTATATGGTGCGTCCACTGCATTATAACGGATAACCCAAGGCATGACCAATGCGTTGGCTATACCATGTGGCACATGAAAGTGTGCACCTAGTTTATGTGCCAAACTATGATTAATTCCTAAGAATGCATTAGCAAATGCCATCCCTGCCAAACAACTTGCATTAATCATACCCTCTTTGGCCTCTAGTGCCTCAGCACCACCATCATAACTCTCTTTGAGATAGCGCATGACCAATGTGATAGCCTCTTTAGACAGTGGCTTGGTATAATCATTAGCAACCACAGAAACATAGGACTCTGTTGCATGCGTAAGAACATCATAACCACTAGCAGCACACAAGGATTTTGGCATCGTCAAGGTCAACTGTGGATCAACAATCGCCACTGTGGGGGTTAACTGATAATCAGCCAATGGATACTTGATGCCTGTTTTTTCATCGGTAATCACAGCAAATGGTGTGACCTCTGATCCTGTACCACTAGAAGTTGCCACAGCCCAGAAGTCTGCCTTTCTTCCTAATTCTGGATATTCGACAATACGCTTGCGAATATCCATGAATGTCATACACAAATCCAAGAAATTGACTGTCGGATCCTCATACATCACCCACATAATCTTTGCAGCATCCATAGCAGAACCACCACCAAGAGCAATAACAACATCAGGGTTAAAGCTCGTCATCAGTTCTGCACCTTTTCTGACACAGGCCAAATTTGGATCTGGTTCAATCTCAGAGAAGACACGGTAATCCACACCCATTTCTTCTAGTGGACCTGTCACAGACTTCAAATATCCAAACTGCTCCATAGCAGGGTCTGTCACAATAAATGCTCTCTTTTTACTAGCCAATTCACCCATGGCGACTGGCAAACAACCACTTTTGAAATAAACCTTTTTAGGAACTCTGAACCAAAGCATATTCTCTCTCCGCTCAACAACAGTTTTATAGTTTAACAAATGTCGTGGTTCGACATTTTGGCTGACAGCATTGCCACCCCAGGTTCCACAACCCAAGGTGAGAGAAGGTTTAAGCTTAAAGTTGAACAAGTCACCAATTGCACCCTGGCTAGCTGGCATGTTGATAAGCGTGCGTCCTGTCTTCATGCGCATCATCCACTCATTAATACGATCTTTGGCTTTTTGAGGATCTGCATACATCACGCTGGTATGTCCCAGCCCACCATCACACACCAATTTGTCTGCATTGTTGAGTGCTTCTTCAAATGTTTTGTAGCGATATACAGTAAGAATGGTAGAGAGTTTTTCATGTGCTAATGGCTCAGAAAGCTCTACACTCTTTGCTTCTGCCAAGCCAATCCTGGCATTCAAAGGAATATCAAATCCTGCCATTTTTGCAATTTTTGCAGGGTTTTGGCCTACAGTTTCTGCATTAAGAGTTCCCTTCTCTGTAAAAATAGTCTTGCGGATTTTATCTGTTTGGCCCTTATCAAAGAGATAGGCCCCACGCTTGACAAACTCTGCGATATATTTGTCGTATAAAGAGTCTGGAATATGAATCGACTGCTCACTGGCACAAATCACACCATTATCAAAACTCTTAGACATAATGACATAAGAACATACCATCTCCATGTCTGCTGTCTCATCTACAATCACAGGTGTATTTCCTGCACCCACACCAATGGCAGGCGTACCAGAACTATAGGCGGCCTTGACCATGCCAGGACCACCTGTGGCTAAAATTAAATCAACATTGCGCATGAGTGTATTTGACAATTCCACAGAGGGTTCATCAATCCAGCCAATAATTCCCTCTGGCGCACCCGCTTCCACAGCGGCCTTGAGAACCAACTTTGCAGTTTCAATGGTGCAGTTTTTTGCACGTGGATGGGGGCTAAAAATAATACCATTACGTGTTTTTAGACAAATTAGTGCTTTAAACGCGGCAGTACTGGTAGGATTAGTTGTTGGAACAACAGCACCCACAACACCTACTGGTTCTGCCACTTTTACATAGCCATAAGCATAATCACGCTCGATAATACCACATGTCTTTTCATTTTTAAATTGATTATAAATATACTCCGAAGCAAAATGGTTTTTAATCACTTTGTCTTCAACTACGCCATAGCCCGTTTCTTGCACTGCAAGCTTGGCCAGCGGTATACGATGGTGATTGACAGCTAATGCTGCAGCACGGAAAATCTCATCTACCTTTTCTTGAGAAAAAGTAGAAAAAATCCGCTGTGCGGATCTCACTTTTTCTAATAACTCCATAAAACTTTTTTCATCACTAACTGGCATAAACCCCTCCGCGAAAAAATGATAATATCTGCTCAGTACTTAAATGCACTGTAAACGAACAAGGCTATATTTTATTTAAACATAGTTTAGCCTGCTTTGCAAGTTCTTTCGTCTGTATCAATAAAAATAGTTAGATAAAGCACTCTCCTGCATAAATTTTTTGTGGGCCATTTTCTGTCATCAACAACAATGCACCATCTGTATCTACATATTGCACCTGGCCCTGCACTGTATACTTTTTTGCCAAATCTAGACTATAGGTGTGTGTTTGATTTTTCCCCCACAATTTGCTATTGATGTCATGATTCCATGTTTGAGAACACTGAATCCTAGAAAAAAATTGAGAGAGTAAATTTTCTAGAACTTGCGCAATATTTATTTGTTGGCCCAAAACATCACACATTGATATAACTCTTTTCTCATCAACTTGTGGTTGTATTTGGTTGATATTGATTCCTATGCCAATTAAAAAATATGCGTGTTGTTGTTGAACTAAAATCCCTGAAATTTTTGCATCTTGCACCATCACATCATTGGGCCATTTGATGCGGGAAAAAATTGAAAAATCCTCTAACATATCCATAATAGCCAAGCCTACCAAAAGCGAAATAGGCAAATCATCGATCTTTTTTTGTTCTAACACTAATGTGCATAAAAGGTTTTTCCCCTTTTCATCCTGCCAGATGCGCTGAGGCAAGCGCCCCCTGCCAGCACTTTGGTGGTCGGCAATAAAAACTGCCCCATGTTGTAGGTTCTTAGAGGCTTCATCCATAGTGCTCGAAACTACTTCAAAATGGTAAATATCCCCCTCAAAGGGATTGTTTATGCAATATTTGCCCAATTTGATAAATCCCCTGCAGTGTTAAGTCTAAATTATGTTCATATGTAAAGTCCTTAAATTCACTCGCAAAAAGCGTAGAAAATCCACCCGTCAAAAAAACCTGTACAGTAGGACTCACCTCTTTTTGAATTTGAGAAATCAGTCCCTTCACCAAATATTTGTAGCCTAAGACTGTACCTGCTTGAATTGCCGTCATTGTATCTATCCCAGAGACTGTTTGCGGGATTTTTAATGTTGTCATTTCTAGTTGCTCTGTATTTTCTATGAGTGAGTTGAGCGCCAATCCCAATCCTGGTGCAATAGCCACACCAGATAACATCCCCTGTGTATTGACGATAGTAAAGCTGAGTGCCGTACCAAAATCAACAACTACGCAAGGGGCCTGTGTTTTGTCCCAAGCATAAACAGCATTAGCTATGAGATCCGTTCCTATTTCTGTGGGATTAATAAGATCAACAGGCAAAAGGGGATAGCAGTCCCTATTGATCGAATAAATGGTTGGTGTAATTTTTTTAAAAAAAAAATTTAGAGAATCTGAGAGAGAAGGAACAACACTACTAAAGACTGCATAAGAAAAAGTATATAGTGATAATCTTTTTTGACAGGATTCTTGCCAGTCAAGAGTCATAAATATATCTCTTTTGGATGAAAAACGAAAACGATCAACAATATTGCTAGATTGATCAAAGACAGCACAAGAAACGGTAGAATTACCAAGATCTATAACTAATATCATAAAGGAACTCACGAGAGAGGACTGAAAGGGAGAGAGATACACTTGGCAGAGGATTTAGACCTTTCTCTTAGAAAGGAGGTGATCCAGCCGCACCTTCCGGTACGGCTACCTTGTTACGACTTCACCCCCCTCACCAGACTCTCCTT
>JBOFFX010000058.1:0-89323 GCA_051648825.1 Spirochaetia bacterium | reverse complement strand
CCCACTCTCCGTGGGTTCTAACGCGATTCATCCATTTTGTGCCTGCAAAAATATATTTGACTCATTTCCTGGTTAGTTGTCTGCACCGCCTGATTCACTAGGTAATGTAACTTGTCAGTCACGTTCAAATACAGGCTATAGTCAGTGATCCACACGCCTAGAAACAGGCCTGTATTGTGTTTCTTCATGATTGGCACATCACGTTTAGCATTGGCAAAGCTCTTGAGGCACCAATCATGCCTTCGCTCAAGCTGAGTTGGCGTGCCTACACCAGAGTATCAGCATAAATTAAGGATCCATTTGCCCGGATGATCTACAAAAAAATTAAAATTTAGCTGGTGTGTGATTTTTTTTAATAAGAATCTCTAACTTTCTTCTTTTCTCTTGCCATTTGGTACACCAATTGGTACACGACCACTTTTTGGATTTCGTAAATTGTTGTAATACAATGACTTATATAACTAATTGGACGCGTCCAGCACGATTCGAACGTGCGACCTACTGCTTAGAAGGCAGTTGCTCTATCCAGCTGAGCTATGGACGCATTATTAAGAAAAATTCTAACACAAAAAAAGGCTTTTATCAAGTAAAAATAGGAAGAGGCCGGATTGCGTTTGTCGTGGTCACTAATGATCTGAAATTTGACAACTCATATACATCATTTCTTTCTCAAAACCCATATCTTGACATAGAGCCACTGCAGCCTCATTTTTGTGTGCAACAGAAATCTCAATTCTAGAAAAGCCCTTCTCTTTTGCCCAATTTTTTAGCAAATTAAAGCACTGTTTACCTAATCCTTGGCGTCTATGTTTTGGATCAATGACAAAACAGCTGACAACAAGCTGACGACTATCAGCAAAAGCAAATTCATTTTGACGGACCTTATCCTGGACAAAAGCACATCCTAAAACCTCATCACCATTTTTAAAAGATAAAAAGATGTCTAGGCCTTGGTTAATTCTTTCCTGATCCTCAGATGTACTAAACTCTAAAAATCTCTTTTGAAATTCTGCAACACTGTTAAAACGGCGAAATAGGCTAGGAAATAATTGTGCATGCTGACCTAACATATCCAAGAAATAAGGGACAAAAATCTCACTGAGTCCTTCTTTGTCATTAATAGGGCAAATCTGAATATCCATCCAAAGACCTCCTTGGTCTACTCAATTTACCTCATTATAGCACAAAATTAAATGTGTGATAAGTTTTTAAATAAAGATTTGCCGATAATCGATCTGATGAAAATTCTTGGAATTATTGACACCCGATATGATTCAGCATGGGCACAAAAATCTTGGCATACATTTGATTCTGCCCAAGATTCTGTTTATTCAAAGGTCTCAGATCTATGTACACGATCTATAATGCTAGGGGAAGCAGGAGCTCTTCAATCCTCAAGAAAAACTTCTATTCTAGAACTTTATCAAATGATACAAAACAACTCCAAAGACTTTGATCTCATTCTTTATACCTATGGTGATGAACCATTTTTGGATACTCAAATTTGCCAAAAAATGATAGAAAACCATCAGCGTTATTTTGCAGACTTTAGCTTTAGTGAAGGATACCCCCAAGGGCTCACACCTGTCATTTTGAGCCAAAAGACCCTTAGTGATCTTATTGATCTTGCAGACCATACCCCCCCTATATCACGCAACTATTTTTTTGACACAATAAAAAAGGATCTCAATCGTTTTTCAATAGAAACAGAAATCAGTCCTGTGGACCTACGTAGCCAAAGAATTCAACTCAATTATGAAAACAAAAACAATGCTCATATATGTAATAATTTTCTTCAACATGGAGCACTAGATACACAAAGCATCCTAAAAACTGCACAAGAACATCCAGAGTTTTTATGGGCTTTCCCTACTTACTATACATTACAAATTATTAATAGTTACCCGCAAAAATGTGTTTATAGTCCAAGTTCTGCTGCACAAGAAGCTGGCAAAAAACAAACCATAAGCCTTTCACAGCTAGATAAACTACTTTTAGAAATGAAAGAACTCTCTGACCAAGCTACAGTATGTCTATCTTATATGGGAGAAACAAGTCTACATCCTGAGATAGGTGCAATGATGAAAAAGGTACTTGATACTGATGGTTTCCACCTACATATTGAGACTAGCGGAATTGGCTGGAAAAATGCAGACTGGCAAATTTTCAAAAACTTGGATAAAACACGTACAAGCCTGATTATTGCACTAGACACACATATTGCAAGTACATATCAAAAAATTCGTGGAGAAGGTTTTGAGGAAGCTATGCAATTTGCACAACATGCGATAGAAGAATTTGGATCAAATACCTGGATACAAAGTACGCGCCAAGCTAGCTTGGAGGCTGAAATGGAAGGGTTTTATAGAACTTTTAAAGAAAAAGGTGCACAGGTCATTATCCAAAAATATAATTCTTATTGTGGTCTTTTACCTAATCAAAAATCTGTCAATATTGCACCACTTGAACGCCAAGTTTGCTGGGCTATCAAACGAGAAATTGCTATCTTAAGTGATGGAACAGTCCCTTTGTGTCAAAGTGATGCACGTACAAATATTTGCCTGGGCAATGCATTTGAGACTCCATTATCTGAGATTTGGTCCCAAATGAATAAATACCGACTTGAACATGCAAAGAAAAACTATGCCAAAATTTGTCGTATGTGTGATGAATACTACATCTTCAATTTTTAAGGAGCCAGCTATTTATACTGTTGTTGACCACTGCACACCAAAAGAAAATGAAGATTCCTTGACTATTGCAATCCTACCAAGAGGAGAAGAACCATTTTTCTCCCCTCTTATAGAGGAATTAATCAAAGTCAATCCTCAAGAACTAATTCTTTTTAATACAAATTTTGATGTACCTAAAGGCATCAACCAGGTGCGTCATGTTTGGATCAAGGAAGAGGTGTCAGCTGGAGAAATGGTTAACGTCGCTATTCGTGAAGCACATAGTAAATTTGTATTTATTTTATGGAGTAATCAAGAATTTTCATCTCAAGAAGTCTCAAGTCAGGTTTTTTGGCGTATCGAAGAGCGTGATGATTTATGCACCATTGCTCAGCTCTATGATCGCAACCATAATTCACTGCCAGTTCAATCAATCCCTGCCTTTGATAGAGTAGGATTCCGTGTTATCAGAACTCTTAGTGATCGCAAAGATGCTCGTGTATTCTCCCCTTTTGATTATAGCGGAATTTATAATCGCACACGATTTCTAAACCTAGGGGGATATGACACAAGTATTGAAAACCCCTATTGGCAAAAAAATGACTTTTCTATGCGTGCAGCGATGTGGGATGAGCGCATTGTTCTTAATACAGCCCTCAGTTTGTACTATACAAGTGAACCACCCGTAGAAAATGAAGACTTTGACCTCTCTAGCCGTATCTTTGCACTTAAATGTCTAGGAATCAAACACAAACGCAAAGGTGCAACCCTACCAATTGTACGTTGGTTATGGGTTTCAAAATTGCCACATAGTTGGGTATTATTTAAAGAAATTCGCACTTGGGTCCATGAAAATCGCTTTCGATTTCGTTTTAATGTTGAACAAATTATTGACAATTGGCATTCATTCTAGATATTTGTTTCTATAGGAGACTTATTCAATGTTCAAAAAATGCTCATATCTACTTTTGCTCTTTATCACGGTTTATATGCATGCAAATAAGGACCCACTGGGTCATGCACAAGATACACATACTCAACGTGCCCAGCAACAAAATAAAGATATTGTAGATCAACTGCAACAAGCTGGTCAAGATACACAAAAAGCGCGTAGCGCAGAGCAACAAAAACGTCAACATACAAAGAATCTTGAAGTAGAGCGTAGAACTGCTGTTCAACAAATTCAACATGATAAATTTCTTAAAGAAATGATTGTTTTTTTGCGAGGAAATAAATGGACTGATGTAACTGAAACACATCGACAAATGGGCTCTACAGAGGGCTACGAGTTAACAGAAATTCATCTTAACTATGATCGTTTTCGTGATCAGGTCAGTGGTGGTGGAATTATTCTCAAGTTACATCTTCCACTAGGAGGGGTGGTGGGTCAAGACCCTGAAATAGTCATAAAAGTACGCAATTTCTTAGATACAAAAGCCATGCGTTACAAAGAAAAAAAACGCCATAATGTGGTAGAATTTAGAGCTGAATTATTTCCACTATTTTAGTTATTAATTGAAAAAAATCAATTAATAACGATACACTTCTTGATAGAATTCACCAGTCTGAGAATAAAATCTTCCAGAGTCTAGATTATTCTTCAAAATAATGTAGCTACCGCCCATACTTCCATCAATATTAACATTAAGAATGATCTTAGGATTTACCCCTCCCTGTATAGATCTAATATTGTTAAACATTCCCCCCACTAATGCGGCCCTGGCTGTAGCAGGAGTATCTGCCAACGCCCAAACCGCCATAGGAAAGAGAATGTTTAATAGAATAACAGCAGGTGTTCTCTTGGCAGAATTTTCTGAACCCACATAGCGAAGCCCATTGCCCTGAGTCATCATCTCAGATAATTCACTCTCAGTCCAGTTCCTTGTAGAACCAGGAATACTACATGTTAAAAAAAGTGTGCAAATATAAAAAATATGTAGTTTTTTAAAAAATTTTATTAACCCCTGCATAATTTTACCATCCTAAAAATACCTCACCATTGTATTTTTTTAAACAAGAATAGATTCCCTCTTTTTACCCATGAAACTTCCGTTAAAGGTATATTTAAATTCTTTTAAGCTATTTAGTATAATTTTAGAGTAAAAAGGTCAACCAATGAAATAAAAAAATATAATACATTTGGAAAGTCTTGGCTTAAAAAGATGAAATGTGTAGAAAAGTGGAATACTGCCCCATCCTATTTTGTCTAAAATAGCGGCATAATAAAAAAGACAATACTGATTCAGTTATAGATCCCTAACTCAGTAATAATTACAAACATATCAGAATATTAGCTCTCTCTTGCTAAGGATCTTTCATCATTTTCACGCATAATTCATTTGTTAGTCCTTACCTAAAATGAGTGCACTTTGTATTATTACATTAGTAGCACAACCTTGGATGAAAGATTACCTCCCAGCAAAAACTTAATCCAGGCTGATGTCCCTTTTGTATGTGTATACCCCCCCCCCCCACTTTCCCCAAAAAAGAAGGTGTAAAGCTGGCGAATTTTTACCGCAGGTATAAGGCCTTCACTAAGAAATGAGAGGTTTTTAAGAAATGTGTCTAAAAGTTAAGTAGCTTCACACCAAAGACATACCCTATTTTCCTCAGGTGGTTAATTGTTATATTAGCAATTTTGCTAGGCTCTATCTGTTAATAAGACCGATACTTGTCAGCCACCTACTTTTGGGTGAGATGCTGTTCTATGTGCCTTAATAGCCAGTGCGATATCTGGTGTACCATCAGTGCCTCCTCATCAGGATCCAAAATCATCGATAGGGTGTTTTTTACAAAAAAATGCCTAAATGGGGAGGACGTGCGCCCTTCTACTTGGCCTAGTCAAAGATGTGTCGGAATGTTGTTAAAATTTGATTTTTTGAATCTGCCGACAAAGGGGCCCTTTCGTACGAGACTTCAATCCATCCACCCATTCATCGATGGCTTGTGGCTCTAGACTTGTCATGGGAGTACTGGCCCATACAGGCAAAATGTAATTATCTAGAAAATTGGCTAGTCGCCCATAATAACCGCCATAGGGCTGGCGACCTTTAAGTTCTATATAGGTGGCCCATTTGTTTCTTTTTTCTTGCCATTTGGTACACCAATTGGTACACGACCACTTTTTGGATTTCGTAAATTGTTGTAATACAATGACTTATATAACTAATTGGACGCTCCGAAGCCGATTCGAACGGCTGACCTACCGCTTAGGAGGCGGTTGCTCTATCCACTGAGCTACCGGAGCAATAATATTAATATTAAACTATGTGAAAGAGTTAAAGCAAGCATTTACAAAAAACGATTTAAAAATAATAAAAATTACAACTGTTGCCTCTTTGTGTCTACTAGATTATACTTTTATCAGATCATGCTTTCATTAATTAAATAAAATGGAGCTTGTGGGACTTCAAAATTAAAGAGAGGTATCTAGGAATGCAAAGCAATTTCTGGTTGGTTATTATTAATTTAGCTATCTTCATTATAGCGTTATTTGTATTACGCACGATGGCAAAGAAATTTGTGAAATTTTCTGTGCGTGTCGCTGTAGGACTGGCACTTGGTATTGCAATGGGCATAGTTGTCCAGCAGTTTTATGGTGCAAATTCTGATATCACAAAGGCCACCACTGAGTGGGTTGCTCTTGTTGGTACTGGTTACGTGCGCTTTTTGCAAATGATGGTCACCCCCCTGATTATGGTTTCTATCTTAGGTGCAATTTTAAAGATGGGCGACTCAAAAGACCTGGGCAAAAAAGGAACCTCTATTGTCTCCCTTCTCATCGGTACTGCCGTGATCTCTGCTGGTGTAGGAATTCTCACAACCTATGTCTTTAAGCTCTCTGCACCAGACATTGAAAGTGCAGCAACCTTAAGTCGCAGTCAATACCTTAGCAATATTGCATCACAAATTGGCCCACAATCTTTAGCCAAACAATTGCAAAATTTTTTCCCATCCAATCCCTTTGGCGACATGGCAGGACTTAGAAATTCCTCTATCTTAGGAGTGGTGATATTTTTTGTTCTTTTTGCGATAAGTGCATTACAAATTAGCAAAAAGAAACCCGAAGTTTTTGCATCTATCAAAACAGGAACCACAGCTATTCAGGATGTTGTGATGCGCATGGTGACGATTATTTTGCGTTGGACGCCTTATGGTATTATGTCTTTGATGCTAAGCATGATGGCAACCAGCCCATGGCAAGAGATTTACAAACTTATCACATTTGTTGTGGCTAGCTATGCTGCGATGATCGTAATGTTTATTATTCACCTTATTATTGTTGCATTCTCTGGGCTCAATCCTTTCATTTTTATGAAGAAATCATGGCCTGTATTGGTATTTAGTTTTGCTAGCCGTTCTAGTGCTAGCGCTATTCCATTAAACACCAAAGCACAGACAAAACAAATGGGTGTAGATGAAGCAAGTGCAAGCCTCTCTGCCAGTTTGGGTGCATCAATGGGACAAAATGGTTGTGCAGGAATCTATCCTGCCATGCTTGCAATGATGATCTATAGTTCTAATGGGACCCCTATTACATGGACATTGATTTTACAATTGCTATTTGTCATTGCAATTTCTAGTTTTGGTGTAGCAGGTGTAGGAGGTGGTGCGACCTTTGCAGCAATTATTGTTCTTTCAATTTTAGGGCTACCTGTAGAGTTGGCAGGATTATTAATTTCCATTGAGCCACTCATTGATATGGGGCGTACAGCACTCAATGTTTCTGACTCGGTGCTTGCTGGTGTTGTGACAAGCCGCATGCAAGGCAGCATTGATATGAAAACCTACAATGATATGCAGATCCCCGTTGATCAAGAGGAAATTTAAATGAGAGTAATCATTATTGGTGCAACAGCTGCTGGAACCACAGCAGCTGCGAAGGCACGTCGACTAATGAAAGAAGGTGAAATTATTTTCTATGAAAAGGGTAAGCACACAAGCTTTGGAGCTTGTGGGCTACCATTTTTTGTTGGAAAGTTCTTTGATGATCCTAATGAAATGATTGCCAGGACGCCTGAGCAATTTGAAAAAAGTGGTATCCAGGTCAAACTAGAACATGAAGTGATTGCTGTTAACTCTGAAAAAAAAAGTGTCACCGTACGAGACCTCAAAACTGGTGAAGAATTTGTTGATCAATATGACAAGCTTTTGATTGCTACAGGCGCACAACCAGCACTACCACCTTTTGCTAAAGAACTACCAATAGGGACCTTTATGCTACGTAACTATGAAGATGGATTAATCTTGCGTGAAGCGATGAGTAATCCTACAATCAAAAATGTTGTTATCATTGGAGCTGGATTTATTGGGTTAGAAGTTGCAGAAGCCGGACATAAACTTGGCAAAAAAGTGACTGTGGTTGAAATGAAAGACCGTGTGATGTCGGAAAGTTTTGATATAGAAATGACAATGCTGATGCATGAAGAACTCATTAAGCATGGCGTGGAACTCAAACTAGGGTGTCGTGTAGAGGGCTTTGATGGTTCTCCTGTCAAGGCTATACGTACAGATCAAGGGAATATTGCCTGCGACATGGTGGTCTTGTCTGCTGGGGTTAAACCCGCCACAGCATTTTTAAAAGATACAGGCCTTAAATTTTATTCAAATGGTGCTATTGTTGCAAATAACAAAGGCCAGACAAATTTAACTGATATTTATGCAGCAGGAGACTGTGCAACTGTTGAGCATCTCCTAAAAAAGGAGCCTGCATATATTCCGTTAGCCACAGTGGCCAATAAACTGGGACGGATTGCTGGTGAAAATATTGCAGGAATGAACTCAGTCTTACCCCCCATGCTGGGTGCTGCAAGCTTGAAGGTGATGGACATGGAAGCCGCACGTGTAGGACTAGGAGAAGAAGAGGCTAAGGCTGAGGGTTATGAGGTCTCAACAGTATGCATCACAGACCCAGATCATACCAGTTATTATCCCCCTCGCTATGATTTACATATTAAACTGATTTATGAAAAAAGTAGCAAAGTTCTTTTAGGTGGCCAGATTGTGGGCCAAATGGGTGCTGCACTACGTGCACATGCGCTTTCTGTTGCTATCATGAAAAAGGTGACTACAAGTGAACTAGGACTCATGGACCTTGGCTATTCACCTGCATTTACACGTACATGGGATACGTTAAATGTTGCAGGCAATGTGGCTAAGTAGTAGTCATTTCACAATATTGGGAGGTCTTGCAATGAGGCCTCCTTTCTAAGAAAATAAAATAGTAGTTGAGCTAACGTGGCTGATAAAGAACATCAAGGATGAGGCCACAATAGGAATAATAATATTATCAAAATTCTTAAATGGAAGGACTTCTACCAACATCACAACAAATGCACACAAAAATGCCTGGGGCAAAGAAATTCCCAAGACCAAAAGCCCAGATAATGTAGCAAAAAAGCATGCTAAGCAACCCTCGATGCTTTTTCCAGCAAGAATTTTTGGACGGCGCTTACCCCAAAATCGCCCAATAAGGCTAGAGAATCCATCACCCAATGTAAGACCAACAATACCCACTTGAGCAAAAAAAAGTGGAAAAATAGCCAAGACAATGATAATGCCAAGAGCCAATGTGATAGGGCCCAAAACAATCCCCTGAAATTCATGGCCACGACTGGCAAAAATAACAATACGATGAAAAAGTCTGTCACGTTGATAAGCTAGACGTAAAATTTCTAGGATCATATAGACAATAATTGCAAAAGAAAGCAACAAAATAGTAAGATATCGACTATAATGGGCTAAGGGAATACATAAAAAACCACTAATATGCAAGAGTTTACGTGTTAATTCAGAGATAATTAATTTATGAGACATTTCTAAGCCAGTACCCATTCATTGCGGTGTGTCTATGACTTCTTCGGCTACTAGGGGTTTATTGTGAAATTTAAAGAGAATAATATAGAAACAAGGGCCTTTATTTTGGCTAAAAAAGATAAGTCAAAAAGTATTCGTAAAATCTTGATTGTAGGAGAATATATCCCATTTTCGTATATTTCAGCATTTGGGGCCAGTCATTCTAGCGTGATCTCTGCACTCACAAGTCCATTTGTTTTAGTGAATATAAGATTGAAGGAACAAAAATGGGGGTTCAATCTCATAGATGGCTACATGATACAACATTATCCACAAATCAATGAAAATTTAGAATATTTTGAAATCGTGTATGAATGGGTCAATATTTTAATCAAAACACATGGTGCTGGAGCAGACGAGAGAGTATTTACATTATTAGAAAAACTTTTTGCAGGAATAGAAAATTCTGTGGCACCTGTGGTTCTTAATGGAATTTTTTATGCAAATTTTCTCCATATAATGGGGGTTTTGCCAGAATGCCAGATATATTCTCATCTAGAAATTTTAGAAAACAATCTACCCCTATCTTGCTTATCAAGCACACCAGAGGACTATCAAATTTATTTAAGTTTAAAAAAAACTTTACAAACTTATTTAGGGACAAAAAAAGATAAATAACAAGAGAAAATCGAGTGCTCCCCTTGTTAAAGAGTTGTGATTAATTGTAGAATACGTCAGTTTGTTATGCAAAGATTTAAAGCTGGTATTAACTTTAAAAAACACATAAGTTCTCCTGTGGGTCGGTCATTAGCCTATTCTGCGCTACCACCTATAGCGAGAGTTCCATTGTTGCAGCACTCAGGTCCATGCCCCACATTGGTTGTAGGATTGGGAGAGCGCGTCACTGAGGGTCAGTTAATTGCAGAAAAGTCCTGCGATTCCTCTGCGCGTGTGCATGCACCTGTGCCTGGAATTATCTCTGCTGTGGTGGATGTGATCCTGCCAAATGGAGAAAACACACAAATAGTTGAAATTGAAACGGGTGGACTCTTTAGGAAAACCCGCCAAACTTTGCCACGCAGCCTTGAATCATTCAATAAAGTACGACTACTTAACGAATTCTCAGATCGGGGAGTAGTTGATCATGACTTCTCAGCGATTCCTGCACATATCAAGTACAACAAAGAAGATCCTATTAGCTACCTTGTCGTGCGCCTTACAGATGCAGATGCATATAGTGCAATACAAGAACAAATCTTAAACGAACAAACAGAAGCCGTATGCGAGGGACTCATTGTCATGAGCAAACTTCTTTCCCCAGAAGTCATTGTGCTATGTACAACAACCAAGGAAGAATACCTGATTTCCAACTTTATTGAAGTTTTGGCAGGTAGACTACTGAATGTTCAGCCCCTCGTTGTCTCATCTTTGTACCCCTATGGCACAGATGAAATGATCAAAATTCAGCTTAGTGGACAAAGCCCTGTAACTTCCAGTGGATCAGCAAGAGAAACTATTACAGTTGTACGCCCTAGCTTCTTGTACCAAGTCCAACAAAGTGTACTCTTTGGTGCATCGTGTATTGATCGCCCGATCACAATAGCGGGGGGTGCATTAATAAGACCTGCAAATATGGTTGCACGCATCGGAACTCCTGTCAAATTTTTACTTGAAGAATGTGGTGGCTTCAAGGCCAAACCTGACCGTATTATTGTAGGCACACAACAATCTGGGTTTGTTGTCACTGACTTGAATATGCCAATAGGAAAAGATACTAGCATGATTCTTGCTTTGACAAAAAATGAGGTGATGGCTTCTGTTTCTTCAGAGTGTAACAACTGTGGACTATGCAATGAAGTCTGCCCTGTTGGACTCATTCCATCAGAGGCACACCAGGCTGTTCTTTCAAATAATATTGAACTAACTAAGTCATATATGCTAGAAAATTGCCTTACCTGTGGAGCCTGCTCACACATCTGTCCCTCGCATATCCCACTGAATTTGATCCTGGCTAAAGGCAAAAAAATATCACAAGAAAATATTGAGGATGCGCATGTTATCAAATACAAACCATCCTAACCAAGAATATCTTTGTCCACATAGCCATGTCTGGTATTCTAGCGGGAAAATACACTTTACTGGGACGCTTATCCTATTTTCTATTGTACTTTGGCAGGCATTCCTTCTTAGTGATGGACTCATTTCACTCTTTACAGAGGCAACTATTCTACGCGTATTCATCGCCTGGCTCATTAGTTTTATTGCTGAACTAATTCGTTCGTTTCTCCAAAAAAAACGCACCTACCTAGATAATCGATTCCTTTTTTATCCCCTACTACTCACCATTGTGCTACCACTGAACCTTCCTATGCACATTTTTGTACTTTCACTGATTTTTGCACATATGCTCAACAGCTTTATCTTTGGTCAACGTGCCTGTATTTTGCCTTTTGTCAGTACGGGATTTGCATTTGGATTCCTGAGTTCTCCCTCTAATTTTCTTAACCAAGTTACGCATACTTATTCACCCTTTATTAATAGTTTTTTAGAAAAATATGGACTTAATTCACCAGAAGTTGCATGGTTGCTTCCACCTTCTGGTGGCGATGCTCTGAGTACATTTATCCTCGCTTATGGCACTGCCACGGTTCTACTAATCCTGGCTAAAGTTATTAATACAAAAATAGTGGTCAGCGCGGTTGCTATCTATCTTCTAGGTTGTTTTATCTTCCTGGACAATATCCTTCAATATCCTCAGACATGGTTTTGCTTGTTTATTGTCTTGGGGGATACTCAGACGACCCCATTTAGCCGTGTAGGAAAAATAATTTTTGGTCTCTTAGTGGGGATCTTTACTGTTCTACTACAAAAATATTGGTATCCACAAGTTGCAGGGCATTTTGCAATTTTACTTTCATGCTTGTTCTCACCACTGATTAATCATATCAGTCGCCCTATATTTCTCAAGCATACAAAAAGAAACCATGAGGTGCTACTATGAGTCTCTCAAAAAAAAACATATACTTTGCACATTTACCCTCGTTTTGCTTACTGTTGGTTATCTCTGTCCTGCCTATTTCAGCGCTCTCTATAGAAACTCAATTTTATCCAATTATTAATTTTTTTATTGTGATACTAGGATCTCACCTATTGCAATTCTTTACACAGAGATTTGGTATTTTTATTAACTCATTACTCCTCTCTATACTTAGTTTTCTCACTGCGATGATCCCATTAATAGTAAACTATATATCGCTAGAAAAACAGGATCCTATCAGCCTTTTTATTTGCAGCCTTTGTTTAGGGAGTAGTTGGATCATTGCTGATGTTGAAAAAAAAATGGAATTCCAGCTGACTACCTCTGCTACACGGATCATACGCACTACCATAAGCTTTAGCCTAAGCCTAATTATTGCTATTACTTTTCGTAGCTATCTTGGCGGACCAGAAGAAACAACAGGCTGGGGCTACAGAATTTTTGCTAGCCTTTATTGGGCCTCACTCAGTGGTGGCTTTATCATCAGTGGGCTCCTATTATTGGTAATAGAATTAATAGAAAAATGGATATTTGTAAAGAGAAAGATAGAGCAACCTGAGGAAAAGTTATGAGTCTAAATTATTTTTTTGTTGTCATTTTTTCACTAAATATGGTACTAAGTTTTTGTTTGACTCTCTGCATAGATCCCCAAGACAAAGAAGAACCTATGATTTTACAACTCATGGGTTATGCTCTTGCTTGTACACTCTTCACATTATTAGCACTCATTCTTTCACAAATTGCTTATCTTATCCAATTCTTTTTACCTGCCATTTTAAATTTCTATATTCTCTCTATTTTAGTATGTTTAATCCTTGTATTTTCATTTTTAATCTTTAGTCGTATTATCCTCAATATGAAAGACCATGAACGTCGTCGTATCATTCCTTTTGTTTTGATCAATACCCTTGCAATCTTATTATCATTTGGCCCAGGAAATAGTTTTATATCACATTTTTATGTATTGATTATTGTTGGATTAGTTGGGATATCTTGGCTTCTCTCATTGTTGTTTTCTTATATTTTCAAGAAAAAAATGCAACTTGAAATGCCAAATTTTTCTGTAGGTCGATTACCTATTTTTATTATGCTTGTTGGGGTTGTCATTCTTGTTCTCACCCCCTTTACGAGCCATATTTAGTTGTGAGAAATAATTAGTGTCTATTACCAGATTCTTTTTAGTCCTTTCCTTTGATTTTCCTCCATCATGCATTAAATCTGGAGAGCAGGAACTATTCTATCAGGCCTATATCAAACCATTGATACAGTTACTGTATGCACGATCTGATTGGTCTTTTTCTATGGGCTTGAACCATGAAATAGGGGATTGGCTAACCAATCATCACCCAGAAGCACTCACTGCACTACTGGAGATGTCCAACCGAAAACAGTTAGAAATTTTAGGAGGCGCTTATAATGATGCATTTTTGGGTATTCTCAGTACAAATAGTCGCCTAGAACAGTTAGAATCTCAGTCTGTCTGGATACGATCTACATTTGGCAAAAAACCACATGGAGCCTATTTGGCACATGGTATATGGGAGCCATCTTTAGCCTATACACTTGCCGCATGCGACATTGAGTTCACTTTCTTACCAAGGAATCTCTTCTTAAATGCAAATTGTATTGATGCTAGTTGCCCGCATATTATAGAAGAAGCAGGTAAAAATATCTTAGCGATTCCCTATCACCAATTTGACAAAGAAAATGATCCTTATATAGAACAAGAATTAATACTTTCTTTGCCTGGACAAAAAGAAAGTATTTTGGGTCTTATGTTGCACAATGGACAAGCTAGTTGGCTGGAAAAACTTATAAATGGCCTATATGTTCATGGGGCAAACCTCTGCTTGCCAAGTTTATTCTTTAAAAAAATGTCGTCAGTACAAAATTTTCCATTAGCCTACCTTCCACCATCAGATGCAAAAATCTTAGGAAAAAGTGATGGATTTTATAGAAATGCCATCCTAAAAAAATCAGAAAATCGCTGGTTATATGCACGTGTCCTATACTCAACTTTGATGGCTAGGCAGATTAAAAATGATAAAAGTCGTAGACGTACTGCTATTGAGACTATTGGCCAGATCCAAAACCATCAATTCTATTGGAATAGTACATTTGGTGGAATATCACACCCCCTGATGAGGGAATTTGCATACAAAGAGCTACTCAGAGCAGATCAGCTTGCTCGTGATGTGCGTGCTGTCTCCTATGGTTTTGTACGCACAGATTTTGACTATGATCACTTACAAGAAGCTATCTATCATAGTCCACAATATATTGCAATGAGTCATCAACATGGTGGGATCATGTTTGAACTCTCTTTATTTTGCTCGAGAAAAAATTTACTTACAATTTATAGTGGTGGCGAATCCCAAAAAATTAAACGTGCATTTCATGATCTGTTATTATCTGAAGAAACAACAATAGACGAGTGGCGTAATAATATTGCTGATCGTAGCAATTTTGAAATCACACAATATGAAATAAAAGAAAATAAAAGTGACCCTGCAACAATTCTTTATTCTTGCGAGTTACCAATCCAAGAAACACTCTTACAAATTAAAAAAAGATTCACTTATAAACCAAATAAATTTATGGTAGAATATACACTATGTAATAATGCCTTGGGGAATATTAAAAAGAATTTTTGTGTAGAATTAAACCTTGCTTCACTCTCTCAATTTCATCTGTATGATATGCAAATGGTACCTCTCAAAAATCTTGATAATATGAGATCTTTACTAATCATAGATGAATCATCTCAATCTGGACTACAACTAGAATTAAGCCAACCTGCCAGTATTTGGAGAAAAAATCTATTTAATTACGTTAAAACAATTTCTTGTAGTGAAGAAATTTTTCAGGGTGAAAGTCTCCTCATTAACTGGCAATGTACAATTATTCCCTCAGCAAGAAAGAATTATAACATAAAAGTGACACTAATTAACTTGGTAAATGAAGAAATTTCTTAATGTTCATATGGAATCTCAAGAATTAGTCGATCTCTACACAAAAAAGATCTAGAGAAAATACTTTCTGCCTCTAGTAGAAGGTATTTGAGTTGACGATCTGTATAACGTGGGCTATAGTGGATAAGTCCCATTTTTTTGACAGCAGCATCTTTTGCAATTTGAGCTGCTTGTTTTGCTGTAAGGTGTTTTTTCTCTGTTGCCGTTGATAAAAATTCTTCTGTAAACATTCCTTCACAAATTAAAAGATCACTCTTTGCAACATGCTCTGCAATAGAGGGAATATATAAAGTATCTGTTACAAAACATACTTTTCTGCCTGACCTAGGTGGACCCATAACATCACATGGGCTGATAATTTTATTATTTAATTCAATGGATACACCACTTTGTAATTTTGCCCACATTGGCCCACATGGAATTCCTAAATTCTGTGCCTGTTCTGGAAAAAACTCTCCTGCACGTGGTCTTTCTTCAAATACATAACCTACGCATGGTTTACTATGTTTGAGAGGAAAACTTTTTACAAAATAAGATCCATCCTTTGCCTCAAAAACTGTTTGTGGCTGGGTTGGATCTATTTCTTGCACAATAATTTGGTAATTAATATACATATCCAATGTAGAAATCATTGCATGAATATATTCTTTAATTTTGGGGGGGCCAATAATATATAACGGATCACTGCGATCAACTTGGCTTGAAAGCATGAGTATACCAGGTAGGCCTGTCACATGATCTGCGTGCGTGTGGCTAATAAAAATTGCATCAATTTTTTTCCAGCGCAAATTTAATCGCTTCAAAGAAACTTGTGTTCCCTCTCCGCAGTCAAATAGAAATAATGCCCCCTCTCTACGTAACAACATTGAGGTTAAATGTCGATTAGGCAAAGGGACCATTCCGCTTGTTCCTAGAATAAAGGCTTCCATTTACTTCCTTTGATAATAACTAGGATAATTGCTCAAGAATCAGTTCCTCTTCTGATGCAGAAATTGATCCATTATCCTCATCACTATCATTTTGATTTTCGTTATGAGACTCAGGTTCTTCAGCAATATTTTTCTTGTTAACTTTTCGAACTGGTACTAGTCCAAAACTACCAGGACTAATTCCCCTTTCCCTCATTTCCTTATCCAAATTTTCTTTAAAGAGAGTAAATTCACTTTTTTGTTCTTTATTAAGATGTCTAACTGGTGTGGTTGACCAATAACGACGGGGGTCTAATGGTTCTTTATTCTTGAGAATAGCAAAATGTAGGTGTGGTCCAGTGACAACACCCGTATCTCCTACTAGTCCAATTTCATCTCCTTCATTGATGACATCTCCAATTTTTAAGCCATCTTTGTATGCACTCATATGTGCATATAGCGTAAAAAATCCACCCTTATGTTTAAGTATCATATGCCTTCCTAGCCAACGATCAAAAGTTGCCTCGACAACTTCACCTGTTGTAGCAGCATAGATAGGCGTTCCAATGGGTGCACGTAAATCAATCGCTGGATGGAACTCTTTTCTACGCGTTAATGGATGGGTCCGCCAACCAAAATAACTAGAAACACTGATGCGAATTTTCAATGGCAATGTAAACAAGGCTCTTTTTAAAATATCTCCTGTAGGGTTAAAATAATCCCCATCAAAAAGATATCCCTGATAGATTTTTCCTGCAGAACGTACTGCCAAATAACGAATAGGGCCACCTTTAACAAACTGGCCATATTCATCTTCATAATGTTCACTATAAAACATTACTCCATCTTCTTCACTCAGTCCATCATCAGAATCAATATGTGTTGCAAAAAGATCCTCTACTAGAGCAATCTGTGAGCGACGATTTTCTCTGAGAGATCCAACAGTCACAATCTGTGGAGAAACTATTTTAACAACATTTTTCCCTGTCAAGCGAGTAGTCCGATCATTGGCAATATAGCGAGCTTCCTGTTTTCCTAAATCAACTCTCAACTCGCTAATAAGGGGATATTTTTTTCCAGAAAGACGATAATACATTTGCTGACCAGGCTGAACAGTATTGGCATTAAAGTGTGGTTTTAAAGTCTCAGATATTGTCAAGATTTCTCGATATGAAAGCCCTACTCCCTGCAAAACTCCAGAAAAGGTTTGCCCCTGAGACACTACTAACTTTCTAAAGTCTTTTTGGTCTTCATAAACAATGGCGGGTTGAGTCTTTGCAGCCTGAGCAAAAATTCGAAAAGGAAAAAACACAAGAAAAACGAGTAAAGCTACCCTTGCGAACAAAGATATTTGGAGAGACATGGATTAATTGTATTAAAAAACTAAAGTTTAAGTCAATACTATAGACTCTTTTAAGAAACTTGTAAAAAACATATAAAAACTCTATAATTGTTTCACAATGTCAGAACACCATGCATGCCAAACTTCTGTTCAAAACCTATCCCTCACACTTGATGGCATACCCATACTCAAGAATATTAGTATTAACCTATTTTGCCACCAACTATGTGCACTGATCGGCCCTAATGGTGCAGGAAAAAGTTCCTTACTGCGATGTTTAACGGGAGAAATAAAGGGTGACGCCCATGTTTATTTTAAACATACAAAGAAAAACCCGCGTATTGGATATGTGCCACAAAAACTTATTTTTGAAAAAGATAGCCCAATGACCGCATTGGATTTATTTTTTCTCGCTCATAGTCGCAAACCAATCTGGTTGCCACAACACTCCAATCAGAAAAAACTCTTTTATCAAGCACTGGCTACTGTAAAAGCAGCGCATCTATGTAACCGTAAAATTGCAACACTTTCTGGGGGTGAACAACGGCGCATTGTTTTAGCCCTAGCACTATGTGGGAATCCAGAACTCCTCTTACTAGATGAACCGGATTCAGGTGTGGATGCTAAAGGGCTTGTTCTTTTTTATGATATTCTTTCAGAACTTAAAAAGAATAAAAATTATGATGTTTCTATACTGATGGTCTCTCATGATTTTAAGCTTTTAGCAAAACATGCAGATCGGGTACTACTTTTAGATGAAGGACATCTTATTTGCCAAGGCCGCCCAGATGAAGTCTTTTCTAGTCCAGAATTCGGCCATTTATTTGATTAGCACATGTTTTTCTATTTTGTATATCTCAATAATAACACAGGAGATTTTGTCTATGTCTATACCAGAACGTTCTTCAGTAGATCAAAAAAATAAATGGAATCTTATTAAGCTCTTTCCATCAGACAAAGCATGGCAGGATGCTCTCAAGGCTTTTATGATGGATTACCCACGTTTGTCAGCGCTTCAAACAACTATGTTAGAATCTGCAAAAAATCTACGTGATGCCTTAGATACTTATATTCAATGTGATATGCGAGCAGAACGATTAGGTTATTATGCGATGCTCAGACTACAAGAAAATATTGAAGACTCCACAGCTAATGCACACTATTTGCAATTTTTGCAGGTGCAAGCTGATTACTCTAAAGTTGTGAGTTTTTTCCGCCCAAAAATTCAAGACCTTGATACCCAAACTCTTTCGGGCTGGATTCAAACAGAAACACTGCGCCCGTTCAAAATATATATTGATAAAATCATTCGTTTCAAACCCCATATTTTACCCCCAGATCAAGAAGCATTATTAGCTCCTTTGAGTGAAATTTTTTCTACACCTGACCAAGCTTTTTCTGCACTCACAGATGCTGACATGGACTTTGGTGATTTTAACATTAATGGTTCCTCCGTACCTCTCACACAGTCAACATTCACCACTATTCTTAAAAACGCTGATCCTCAAGTACGCCTAGCTGTCTATGAACAGTTTTATGGTGTCTATGAAAAACATAAAAATGTGATCTCAACACTCTTTGTAGGTAGTATAAGGCAAGATCTCTTTAGTGCAAAATCCCGCAATTTTAAAGACACACGTCAGAGTGCCTTATTTGCAGATAATATCCCAGAATCTGTCTATGACAACCTCATAGAAACCGTACGAAATTATTTACCAGTACTGCATCAATATTATCATTTGCGAAAAAAAATTCTTAATTTACCAACAATCCGTCACTGCGATGTTTATACCCCCCTATTCTCTTTAGATAAAAAACCTACCTATCTCTATGATGAGGCTGTGGAGCTCATTTGTGCATCTATGAAACCCCTAGGTGATGAATACTGTCGAATGATGCATGCAGGGCTGACAGGAAACTGGGTTGACCGTTATGAAAATAAAGGAAAATCTTCAGGTGCTTTTTCTGCTGGTAGTTATCTGGGAGACCCCTATATCTTAATTAATTATAAGGAAGATAATCTGCGACTGCTCTTTACATTAGCGCATGAGGCAGGACATAGTATGCACAGTCTGTATAGCGTAAAAGATAATCTTTACCAGGACTATGACTACAGTATTTTTGAGGCAGAAACTGCAAGTACATTTAACGAATCTCTGCTCTTTGAATATATGTGCAATCAAACAAGTGATCCTACTATAAAACGCTATTTGATTGCTGAACGTATTGATGATATTCTCTCCACACTTTTTAGGCAAACAATGTTTGCTGAATTTGAGAAAACTATGCATCAATCCCACTCACAAGGCATTCCCCTCACACTGGAATTTATCCGATCAGCATACCGCCAACTCTTGCATGACTACTTTGGCCCAGCAGTCGAATTTTCAGAACTCAGTGATCTAGAGTGTTTACGTATTCCACATTTTTATCGTTCATTTTATGTTTATAAATATGCAACTGGGGTTGCAGCAAGTCTAGCGCTGAGCAAGCGAGTCATTTCTGGTGGTGCAAATGAGCGTGATGACTACCTCTCATTCCTGAAAAGTGGTGGACGTCAATATCCACTAGAGAGTTTAGCGATGGCGGGTGTCGATATGAATAGCCAACAACCTATTATTGATGCATTAAAATATTTTAAGTCGCTAGTTTCTAGCCTAGAGACTAGTGTATAATTTTTTTTAGTCTAGGTACTCAATTTCAATACTTTGACTACCAGAGCGTAAAGTTTTTAGTGCTGGTTCTATGCATAGTTCAACATTATTTTCGACAGCCAAATATACCGCGCGATTTAAATACCCCTGAGCCATCCCTAATGCCTGATGAAAAGGTATTGATGCAAGAGTCAAACCTACCAATACAGAGGCAAAACTATCTCCTGTTCCATGCAAGTTCACATCAAAATAGGGTGAAGAAATTCGATAGAATTCTGCATTTTTTGCTGAATAACCATATGAATAAATCTGCTTTTTATCAACACTTGGAATTCCTGTAATGCAAACAGATTCTGGCCCAAGATCTCTGAGCTCTCGTAAAATTTGCTTGGCATTTTCTTCATTCAAATATGTTTCTGGTGTACGCCCTAACAATAGACAGGCTTCTGTTAGATTAGGAGAAATCATGTGTGATCGTGCAATCAACTTTAACATGGCAGTTGTCTGCAATTGGTCAAAACCATCATAAAAATGGCCCTGATCTCCAAGTACTGGATCAACAAAAATAAAACCTGGCTTAAATGTATCTA
Source organism: Spirochaetia bacterium (assembly GCA_051648825.1). Taxonomy (GTDB): domain Bacteria; phylum Spirochaetota; class Spirochaetia; order WRBN01; family WRBN01; genus JAHHUI01. Next base: position 68,353 of record JBOFFX010000058.1, on the reverse strand, counting down.
TATAGCGCAAAGCAATGTCAACCTGATCTGGATTAGCCAAATACCCAGAATAAAAACAATCAAACCTTAGATCCAGCGTTTTCCAATGATCTAAAATATCTTCCAGTTGTTGATCTAATACAAGCATAGATGGTGCTGAAAAACCTAAATGTGTGGAGAGTAAGGCTGTAGGAAGTGGCGAAACCTGACACTCTAATGTAGATAAGATAGGAATCACCACTGTCAGGCTTGAGCGTCCATACCCACAAATATCATGCATTGCCATAACCTGGCAAAGATTACCTATAGTATTTCCCATTCATTACTCCTCTCAACTAGTCATCTGTTTCTTTTTCCTGTTGTTGCGCTAGTTCTCTTTGCTTCCTTTCTAGTTCTCGTCTCTCCCTGGCTGTCAGCTTTCTTTTCTCTTGACCTTCTTGGGTAGTTACTGGCGGTGTTGTAGTTGCTGGCGGTGTTGTAGTTGCTGGCGGTGTTGTAGTTGCTGGCGGTGTTGTAGTTACTGGCGGTGTTGTAGTTACTGGCGGTGTTGTAGTTACTGGCGGTGTTGTAGTTACTGGCGGTGTTGTAGTTACTGGCGGTGTTGTAGTTGCTGGCGGTGTTGTAGTTGCTGGCGGTGTTGTAGTTGTCATAGATCTGGGAGAAATCTGAAATTTTTGAAGACTACCATTTGCCAAAAACCGAATATACAAAATGCTCTGATCCTGATCAAAATACCATTGATTAATTGCAAGATTAAGCGTATTAGATTTTTCTAGTGGGGCCGTGGCAAAAACACTACCTACTCTGAGTAGTCCAAAAATTGCAATTGTCTGCTCTAACCCGCCCATGGTTGTAAGTTCCAGATTCATCATCCCTGCAGCATTACTTTGAATTGAGATAGATGGAGCAATTGCATGTACATAGTAATCACGTGCAAGCTCCCCTCCTTCACTAAACTCACGTGGCCAAAAACTTGGATATATCCATTTGGTGAATTCAGAAATAGACAAAAGTTGATCTGAAAATTCTAATTTCTCTTCTAGTCTCACTGTTGCTGAGAGTTTTCCTTGATTGGTATAGTTATTAAATATTGTTTCAAAAATTTTGTAACCAATTGTGTCATAGTAGATTGCATATTCACCAGCAGAAAATCCAGCCTGGTATAGCTCTAGGAGAATTTTTGCTAGTTTAATATTAGATAAGACATCCACAATCACTTCTGTTTTGTTAGGATCTGCAGGAACATAGAACCCATGATATGCAGCAATAGCTGAAGGGAGAATTAGATCTAGATGCTTAGCAATCAAATCCATTTTTACATCTGTAGGTCTAATGATATAGCTACCAACTAAAAAGTCTAACTGATTAATAATAGTTACATTGCTTAAGCTGTCTAAACTTCTATTAGCCAGTTGTACAAATCTTTGGTGTGCAACAGAAAAGCGTTGATTAACAAGAAATTTAGCTAGATCTTGCTGCATAAAAATCTGCCGATTATTTTCTCTAGATGCAGCAGAAACTCTGGCTTTAATTCTTTCATTCTCTGCAGAATAATTTGTCAGTGCACGACTGGGGATTTGCCTTTCTAAAAGAGACAGCCCAAGACTATTTTGAATATCATCAGCAAGCAATGTTCGCACATTCTGATAATTTTTTATATCACCGCTGGCAAGACTCAGGGCAACAAGTGCTATTTTATCTGTCACACTTGGCTGTGTTTTAACTTGTTTTTCTAACTCTATCAAGCCTTGATCAATATAGCGTTTTTTTGCTTGGTCATAAGCTTGCTCATTTGATGAGGGACGCGAGAGAAACCACTCATCAAAATTCATACGCTGAATACCATATGCACGGATAACAAGTACCTGTGATCCAGTAAAATTTATACTATCTTCATTGACTTCAACGAGTTGTCCATCACTTGAGACCATTTCGTAGAGAATATCTTGAGTCTGGCTATCAACAATATAAGTATTAGTCTCTTGTTTGACAAAATCAAACCCTTTCGCTATTTTCCAAGGCAGCTGTATTTCTTGTTGTTGATCAAGTTTTGTTGAAATCTCTAGAGCATCACCATTAGATGAAAATTGCAAACCCATGTCATAAGGTAGTTCAATGAGAATATCACCTGTATCCAGGATATATCCCTCTGGTAATACACGCTTACTCAACGACTCATCAAGTCTAAGCTTGATAGGAGAATACCATGAAAAAGGAAACTCGAGCGTATCAGTCACAATGCGAAATGCACGCAATGCGCTTCTACCCATAAAAAGTCGTCCCCGAGAAGAATAAATATCTATAGTGCCAATTTTTTCAGAAAAATTGAGCGGTAATCCTAGGTAAAGCGCAATGATTAATATACAAAAACCAGCATAAAACCATGGAAGGCAATGAGGTTGAAATCTCAAAGAATTTCTAGATGAACTCACACACCCATTATATATTTTTCAGTATCAATATACAAGCCCAAGAATCCATATTCTTATCTAAAGTACCATCCATGCTCTTCAAAAAATTCCTGCCCCCGTTCTCCTGTCAAAAAATCAATAAACTCTTGTGCTTCATCTTTTATATTACGTGGAATAATCAGATTGAAACTACGTGTTGTTCTATATCGAGATTCTATAACAACTCTTTGACCTAGATCTGGACTATTTGTTAGAATATCTTGCCAAACTATCCATACGGGCACATTAATATCTGTAACAAAACGTTCATTAGCTTTCAGTGCATTAGGTGCATAAATAACCCTCAGTCGTTCCCATGTCTTACGATGAAAATCACGGTCAATCGAAGCACGTCGACTTACTAACAGGGGCAATTCCTTTCTGATCAGTGTATCAATACCCTTGATATTTTTAGGATTACCTTTGCGCACAATCAAAATAGCATCCATAAAAGCAATAGAAACTACATCATTAAGCCTAAAACGTTGTGGTCTATCTTCAAAGAATTTTTGCGTTGCATCATCAGAAATTGTATAAATTAGATCACCTTTGGTGGCTGCTGCATTTTGCCAAATAGACTGCGGGCCAGAAATTGTAATAACAGGAATTCCTGTCTCCTCTGTAAACGCTTTGGCTGCTGCTTTAATAGCCTCATGTGATGTACTTGGACCATAAATATTTAGTGCTACAGCCTCTTCTTCATCATCCATAACGAGTGCAGGTTTTGAGATTTTTTTATTAGATTTACTTGAATTTAAAGCTCTTTTCACAGATTTATTCTGTCTAGCATTGAGTACTTGAATATTGCCCATCCATACAGGAAGGATGAAAAAAAATGCAATAATAAATGCTGCTCTTTTTAGTTTCATTTTGCTTGCTAGCATTACAACCATCCCCTTAATTTGGAGGCTTGATAAACACGTTCAATTCCTACAGCCAAAGTAGCTTGGCGCATAGTACTTTGATCTTTTTGCATTCTTTCATATATCTGAAAAAAAGCACTCTCTACTTTTTTCTGTAATTCACTGTGCACATGTGCTAAATCCCAATAAAACATCTGAGAATTTTGAACTTGTTCAAAATAACTAACAGTGACACCACCAGCATTAGCCAATAAATCTGGAATAACCATAATATTGCGTGATTCCAAAACCTCATCAGCTTCAGGAGTTGTGGGACCATTAGCAAGTTCAAGAATAAACTGTGTCTTGATTTTAGTTGCATTTTCTCTATTAATTACACCCTCAATAGCTGCAGGTATCAATAAATCACATTCAATTTCTAAAAGCTCTTCTGCTCTTAATTCAGTTGCACCAGCAAATCCTGCTAGAGTTTGCGTTTTATCATAATGTTGACCCAATGCAACTAAATCTAGTCCATCTCTATTAAGCACAGCACAACGACTATTGCCTATAGCAATTACTTTTGCGCCGAGAATTTCTTCTGCTAATTGTGCAGCAAAACGTCCAGCATTACCATAGCCATGAATCACAACTCTTTTGTTTTTAAAAGAAATATTAGAAAACTTTGCTAATTCTTGAATAGCATAAATGCCACCACGACTTGTTGCGTCTATGCGCCCAAGAGAACCACCAAGGGCAATGGGCTTTCCTGTAATAACACCCGGCTGGTGTAGCCCATGCAAAGTCTCAAATTCATCCATCATCCATCCCATGATCTGGGCATTTGTATTGATATCAGGTGCTGGAATATCTAAAACAGACCCAATATCATGGCCAATAGCGCGGATATACCCGCGGGCAACTGCTTCTTGTTCTGAAAGTGAAAGTGTGCGCGGATCTACTTTTACTCCACCTTTACCCCCCCCCAGAGGAAGCCCCATCACTGCACATTTCCACGACATCCACATAGCCAAAGCTCGCACTGTATCAATTGTCTCATCTGGATGCCATCGCAGTCCACCCTTGGCGGGACCACATGCAGTATTGTGCCTAACACGAAAACCCTCAAAAGTTCTCTTTGTACCATCATCCATGCGCACTGTAAAATGAACCGTGAGCTCATTCATGGGATTGCGCAAAAAATTACAAGCCTGCTGTCCTATTGATAAATGAGATATTACATTGTCAAGCTGGGCCTGCGCCATAGCAAATGGGTTAAAACTCACGTTATTATTTGCCACCTTTAGATATTTGAGATTGACAAAAACGGCCCCTCACAAAAGGAAGGGCCTTATAAACTCTTCAAGCTAAATTTTAACGAAGGAGTTGTAAAACATCCTGATTTCTTGCATTTGCCTGTGCCAACATAGCAATCGCAGTTTGTGCAAGAACTTGATTTGTGGAAAGTAAAACCATTTCCTCAGCCATGTTTAAATCACGAATACGACTCTCTGATGCCTGCATATTTTCAGCACCAATATCAATGCCTTGAATGGACAATTCTAAACGATTCTGATATGCACCAAGATCAGCTCTTTGCTTCAAAACTCTTAAAATAGCACTATCCATAATACCAATAACACGATTAGAATCCTCAGGAGAATCTACATTCACTATATCACCAGTACCAATCTGACGAAGACCCAAAGCCTCTGCCGTCATTGTGCCAACAAACATTTGAATACGCTGATCCATATTTGCACCCATATGCAACCACATACTGGCAGTCACGCTATTGATACCTGTATCACGGGCAAAACGACCTGTGAGCAAATTCATCCCATTAAACTGTGCATGACTGGCAATACGATCTACTTCATCAACAAGTTGAGAAACCTCTACCTGCAGGTAAAGACGATCTTCAGCAGAATAAACACCATTAGAAGCTTGAACAGCTAATTCTCTGATGCGTTGCATTGCATCTGTTGTTGTCTGCAGATATCCCTCAGTTGTTTGGATGAAGGAAACTCCATCTGCTGCATTGCGAGAAGCTTGTCGAAGACCCCTAATTTGGGAACGCATCTTTTCAGATACTGCCAAACCAGATGCATCATCACTAGAGCGGTTAATCCTCATTCCACTAGAAAGTTTACCCATATTAGATCCAAGTCTTCCATCAATAATCTTATTCTGGCGAGTAGAATTAATTGCACTCATATTGTGGTTTATAATCATTATCACATTCCTCCATGAACCACGAGATAAGAGTAAACATCCTTGTCCACTCTAGAAAAGAATGTCGGCACCACTGATTATTAATTTTAATTCTTGAGAAAATTTTGGAAAATAAAAAAGGCTGTATACAAAAGTATGTATACAGCCTTAAAATATAAAATTTATATGTAAATTAGATAAGGGTTCCAGCGCTGAGCATACCAAAAACCATCGAAAAAATTGCGACAGTTTCAACAACACCCAAAATAACCATGTACATACCAAAACCCTTTCCAGTCTCACCTAAAGCATCACATCCCGCTGCACCAGCAAGTCCCTGAAACCATGCAGAAACTCCAATACCTAGTCCACCAAAAACACCAATTCCAAAAATTGCAGCTGTATTTTCAATTCCAGCATCTAGTCTTGCCTTGAGTGCGTTCATCAAGATAAAACCATAAATCGTCTGAGTAAAAGGAGCACCTACCAAGGCAAAGAGTACAGCACTTGCATTTTTGCCTGCCATGTAAGCCTTCTTGAAGACACCAATTGCAGCCTGTCCAGCTAAACCAATCCCAGCAGCACTTCCACAAGCACCCAACCCTAGAGCAGCAAAATAACCTAACAATCCTAAATCCATTATATTCTCCTTCCTTTTATCTAAATCTTATCTTTTATTTCCACCAAATGGTTTATATGCGATACCCTTCCACTCTAATCCAAGATGACTAGAAAATTCCAAACTATTCAAGCGCAAACCATGCACAATAATACTCAGCAACGATAGCATAATATTTATACCATGTGCAAGCAAGAGTAATAATGGTGCTACAAAATATACAACAGGTTCAGGAAAACTTAGCGCCATCCCATTAAATGCATTGGCAATAGAAAATCCCGCTAACCCTACAGCATACAACCGGATATAGCTAATAATATCTGAAAAATTACCAACACAACCGAGTGTTGTAGGAAAAATATTAGCCAAACCAACAAGTGCCTGCTTAAAAGGATTTAACCCTGGTTGCTGCTGGTTAAATAGGACAACCAGCCCAAACCCCACAAAAATTGTTGTCAAAATCCAATCCCCTGGCAAAGGCTGATTTAGAAGCAATAAGTATACAAGGTACTGCAAGCTAAAAATCATTAAAAAATTGCCAATCTGGGACAAAGAGTAAAAAAAGTTTGTCTTTACTGCCCTGACAAAGGCCCACCCATGTGCCAAAAGTAAGTGTGTAGTACCAATCCAGAAACAAAGTCTCATTAAATTATCACTACTATCAAACCAGGGATTGACCCACTGTCCAAGGACAGGGACCTCTTTGAAACCAACATAACCAAACCAATTTCCAGTTAAAGCACCCCATACAACAGTCGCCAAGGAAAGGATTACAAAGTAGACAAGTCCAAGACTTAAAGGACGACCTTTAGCTAAATTTCTAACCAAAAGTACAATCCCAAAAATACTAAACAATGTTCCATATCCTGCATCACCAATAATCATAGCAAAGAATACTGTAAAAAAGAAAAACATAACAAAGGTAATATCAAACTCGCGATATCCAGGCAATAAGTCTAATGCACTAAGCAATGGTTTAACCATTGCCCCAACACCATAATGTTTGAGTTTAGTCGGAACACTTTCATCATCTTCAGGAACCTCTTCATACAGCGCAGCCCATGCATTTTTTGCACAAAGCTCCTTGAATGATACATAAGAACTCACAGGAATATACCCCGTAATATAACTAAGCTCATCAACAGTACCCATAGAAGAAGACATAATTTCAAAATCAATCTTCTGATCTAAGAGCGCCAAAAACTGCTTAATAGCCTGGCCATGAACAGCCAACCGACTTAACTCTACTCTCACCTCATCAACAAGCGTTTTTGCAGCTGTCAATGCTAGCGCCAACTTACGAGAACTTTTTTGTGGCACATCAAACTCATGCCCCACAGGCAATTCCTCACCCTCATGAACCATCGCTAGTGCCATGACCTTATTACCATGTACAGAAAGTTTTATTATGGGAACATCAAAACCTCTTTGCCAGTCAAAGTACTCCTTCTTTGGCACCTCGTATAAACCCACTTTAAACCCTGATTCAAGGAGAAAATCATAATCTTCACGATCAAACTCACCCCACTTTGAGGAAGCCTGCATCTCTGCACCAGCAGAGATGATAATATCCTCATTCTCTGTTAACTTGGCATGGCAACGATGAATACTATCAACAATATTAAGAATATCCACCTGTTCTGAGGAAAACCTTTTCACTTTTGGCAAAAATTCTAGCGCAAAAGAAACATGGCCACGTTGCGCCTGCAACTCAGAAAGCTTTTCACTTGTCCCATCAGTTTTACAAGAATGAAACACCTGTGCATTAGCTAATTGCGCAAGCCCAGCTTCCAAGTCTTTAGAGAGGAGAACCAAGGAAACCTTCTTCATTTTCTCTATCATATACTAAGCCCCCACGTTCTCAAGTTTCTTCTTACTCATCTTACCACGCACAACTTCTGCTGTTTGAGCATCACCAAGGTAGACAGAAATCTTGCGAATATTCTCTTTGCCCTCAGGAATCTTTACCTTTTCAAAAAGATTTACACGCTGTGTAGTCACCCTTAATTCATACCGCAAGAGCTCTACCTTTTTTTGTGCAACACGGACACGAATGTCATACTCCATAGCATTTTGCATACATACAGATGCCTTATCAACCCAAACTGGCATTAAAAACAAATCATATGGTATAGCTTCAAATCTAGCACTTTGATAAATTGGAATACTCACACCAGCTACATTGCCTCGCTCTATCTTTAGCTCCGCGAGCTTAAAGAATCCATCAACCATAGGCAGCGGCTCACCAAAAACCCCCACCCACTGATCAAACTCTTTCAACAAGGCATTATATGCCTCTTCGCATTCTGCAAGTTCACGCTCTGCAGCCCAAATTTCAGCCTGGAGCTGCTGCTTTTTCAACATTAAAGTAGGTAAATAACGCTTAAACATTTTAAGCTGATCTTTTTGTTTTTTCAGCTCATTTTTTGTTAACTTAATTGCTGCCACGCCTACACCTCCTGGGGCCAGAACTCCTTAATCAGCTCTGTACGAATACCTGTTTCTTCAGGACTAAAACAGATGGCCAAAATCTTCCATCCAGCATCCAGCGCATCTTCAAGCGAAATATTGACAGACAAGTCCATCATCTTCTCCTCAAAGAGTTTGCCATATTTCAGCAGCTTCTCATCCCAGTCAGACATCGTAAAGCCCATAGATTTCTTTTCAAGAGAATCTTTATAGCTTGCATACAACTTAATTAAACTATCCATCAAGACACGATGATCTTTACGTGTAGAACCATTCACTTGCTGCTTTAGACGAGAAAGTGAACCAAATGGCTCAATACGTCCACCCCTGAGATAAAACTGCCCCTCTGTAATATAACCAGTATTATCTGGAACAGGATGAGTAACATCACCACCAGGCATTGTCGTGACAGCTAAAATGGTAATAGAGCCAAATTCAGACCCCTCCACATCAACAGCCTTTTCATAACGGCTGGCCAACTGACTATAAAGGTCACCAGGATAACCACGATTAGAAGGCACTTGCTCCTGAGTAATAGCAATTTCCTTCATGGCATCTGCAAAGTTTGTCATATCTGTCAATAAGACCAAAACATCTTTTCCCTTTAATGCAAATTGCTCTGCTGTGGCTAGACTCAGGTCTGGAACCATCAAACATTCAACCACAGGATCGCTGGCAGTATGAATAAACATTGACGTACGGCTGAGCGCTCCCCCAGCCTCCAATGTCTCCTTAAAGTAGAGGTAGTCATCATATTTAAGACCCATCCCGCCAAGGACAATCACATCGGCCTTGGCCTGCATAGCAATACGCGCCAAGAGCTCATTATAAGGCTCCCCAGAGATACTAAAAATAGGGATTTTCTGACTCATGACCAATGTATTAAACAAGTCAATCATAGGAATACCTGTGCGCATCATCTGTTTTGGAACAATACGCTTGGCAGGATTAAATGAGGGACCACCAATCTCAATCAAATTATCCTCTAGTGCAGGACCTTTATCACGCGGATCCCCAGATCCATCAAAGATACGACCCAAAAGATTCTCAGTAAAGCTAACCTGCATAGGATGCCCCAAGAAACGCACTTCATCATTGGTTGCCACACCACGTCCACCAGAAAAAACCTGCAGGCTAACTAAGTCATCCTCCAATTTAATCACCTGTGCCAAGCTGTGACCAAAACGGGTCTTAATCTCAGCTAAATCTTCATACTTCACACCTTTAGCACGCACAGAAATAACGTTACCAGCAATGCTCTCAATACGATTATAAACCTTAGTCATAAGTTTACATCTCCCCCTTCAATACTGGCGCACCGTGCAGATACTCTCCGGTCTGACGCTCTTTTAAGGTTACAGAAATCTCATCTTCCAGCTTTTTAAAGTTTGAACTCTCCCACTCTGTTCCATTCCAGTCAAGACAACGCTGTCTCATCTGCGCAAACCAGGTGCGTGCCTCAGCCTTATTTCCAAACTTCAATTGACTAGAAAGAATATTAATGATCAAATCAAAAACATGTATCTGCCTTTCAGGACTAACACTTGCATCATAAGGATCAAATCCATTTTGCTGCAAATAAACAGCATCCAAGAAGTCAGATTTTAAGAATAACAAATAATCATCATTACTTGTTCCCTCTTCACCCACAACCTTCATCATCTGCTCAACTTCAATTCCACGATGCAAAATACCCCGCGCAAATTCCATCTTAACAGGATCAATGACACCAAAGTATTTACTCCAGGACTCAATAGGGTGAATCGCAGGATATTTACGCGCATCCGAACGCTCGCGAGAAAGACCCAAGAAACAACCCACAACCTTCAACGTCGCCTGCGTAACTGGTTCTTCAAAGTTACCACCGGCAGGACTCACAGAACCACCAATCGTCACAGAACCACGTGTCTGACCACCTTTCAATGTGACCAATCCAGCTCTTTCATAGAACGCTGCAATGGTAGACTCCAGATATGCCGGAAAGGCCTCTTCGCCAGGAATCTCCTCTAATCGACCACTCATTTCACGCATAGCCTGCGCCCAACGACTGGTAGAATCTGCCAACAGTAAAACATCTAACCCCATCTGACGGTAATACTCTGCCATAGTGACCGCTGTATACACAGAGGCCTCACGACTAGCAACAGGCATAGAACTAGTATTTGCAATAATAATTGTACGCTCCATCAAACTTTTACCAGTGCGCGGATCCGTCAACTCAGGAAATTCCTTCAATGTCTCTACCACTTCACCAGCACGCTCTCCACAAGCCGCAATAATAACAACATCCACATCAGCATTACGACTAATCATCTGCTGCAAAACAGTCTTGCCCGCACCAAAGGGGCCAGGAGTACAAAACGTACCACCCTTAGCAACAGGCAAAAATGCATCAATAATACGCAACTTTGTCACTAATGGCTCCACAGGTTTTAGCCGCTCAGCATAACAAGTGACCGCCTTTTTAATGGGCCAATTAAAACTCAGATTCACGGACAACACATCGCCATTTTCGGACTCAAGCTCCGCAATCTTTTCATCTACAGTATAGGAGCCAGAACCATTAATTGACCTAACCTTGTAAGAGTCAACAAAATTAAAGGGGACCATAATCTTATGATCAAACGGCCCCTCCGGAACAGTGCCCAGAAAATCACCAGCCTCAACCACATCCCCAACCTTTGCAATAGGAGAAAAGGCCCACTTCTTCTGCTTGGGCAACTGATCAAGATAAACACCCCTTTGTAAAAAAAAGCCAACCTTTTCAGCTAATTCAGGCAAAGGATTTTGCAAGCCATCGTAAATCTGACCCAACAAACCAGGCCCAAGCTGTGCAGATAGTAGCTCGCCAGTGAACTCAACCTTATCACCAACGCGCACACCACGTGTCACCTCAAAAACCTGCGCTTGACATTTGCTACCACGAATCCGAATAACCTCACTCTTAAGCCGGTCCCCATCACCCGTAATAATATAAGCAACTTCATTCATGGACACAAATCCATCAAATTCAACTGTGGCCATATTGCCATTCAGACCACTGACAACACCTTTACTCATGAAATATTCTCCAATAATACAGATTCCGCCTCACTAAGAACGCGTTGATAGACACGACTATAATTCTCACGACCCAGCGTTGCATCAAAAGAATAATAGCGTTGCAGCAACTGCAGCTGCATTGAATAAATGAGCAATATATCAAAGTCGAAACTACGCCCACACCGACAAGCCTCTAACCAATCATAACGCGCTCGTGTCAAAAACTCTTCAACCCTCAAGGGATCACTCTCACGAAACCCCTCACGTGCAACTGCCGTCGTCAAACCAAGACTTCCACCATTATGCAAATAACGATCAGGCTTGACGCCCAAAACTTCCGCCCTCAAGCGAACAAGCTCATTACGCAAACTCACTTCCCAGCCCCAATACTTTTTCTCAAAAGCAGGTAAACCATCCAGGGAAACAGGAGGACTAGAGTTATCAAACGCCTTTAGACGCTCATACTCCGACACACCCAAGGAACGACTTGATGCGTCCAAAAATTCCACGTAAGTCACCTGAGGACTTTTTCCAAAAGAAAGAGTTGGCAGACTTGATAGTAGATAACATAAATTAGCCAATTTAGTCCCCCGTCTTATTTTTTAAAACTTCTTACAATCCCTTCTCACAAACAAAGCAATCACACGCCTCATTCATCGCAGTCAAGCACAAACCGTAGCCACGCCCAACCCCCCAGGACCAACATATAAGCTCACTACTTTAGGCCTGCAGCCTTCTTAATATCTTCCGCCAACCTAGGATTCACATAGGCCACAAGATTGTCTGCAATTGTTTGACTAGAAAAATCATACATGGCTGCGCCATTCTTTTCCTGAATCCTAAAACCAGCACTCACCATCTTAGTTGGGCGAATCTCTATAGAGCCCCCCTCAATTGCCTTGCCAACCACTGCAGCCAGACCATCCCCCAGCTTCTTGGCATCAGCCACAGAAAGCTCAATCACATAATCCTTCTTTTTGGCCATGCCAGAAAGAACAGAAACAATCACGCCCTGCAGCCCATCACCAGACATTGTTGTTGCAACAGCATTACCAAGGGTTGCATCAAAAAGTGCCGTAATTTTAGAGCCCAAATTTAAAAGAAGATCCCGACTGGCCTGCACTAACGCCTCTCTAGATCGAGCCTCATCTTGTGCGGCCTTCTCCTTTGCAGTTTCCTCAATTTTCTGAGCATTCTCCTGCGCAGCCTTTACGATAGCACTTGCCTTTTGCTCAGCCTCTTGCACAATCTTCAAAGACTGTTGCTGTGCGTTCATCACGCCATCGTTTTTAATTTTTTGAATAAGTTCACCCAACTGCATTTCCATGTTTACAGACACTCTCCTTTCACTAAGATTAAAAACTTTATTTACGAAATTTTCATCAGAAGACCACAGGGGTCCCATTACTTACAAAAACATCACCCAAGTTAAATTTTGCCCATAGCAAGTAGATTTATTCGCATAGATTCTTGCACTCTACCATAACCATCCAGCTAAAGTCTACTCCATATTTCATTATTTTTTTATTTTTCCGCAATTGCAATGAATTATTAAGATAATTCTGTCGAGAAGACTATCCTTTGTGCCGAAATTTGGGACAGATATCACTAATCTTTATGAAAAAAAAATCTATATTCGTACTTGCTACATTTATCCTACTTCCTCTCTCTCGATCCTTTGCACAATCGATACCAGATTCCGTATCGCAACTATTTACAAATAGTGACTATCTGACCCTTATTTATACTGTAAAAAACCAACAAAATCCTACTGCAGAAAATTTATACATCGCAGGAATCTCTTCTCTTTTGACGGCACAATCGAAACTTGCTTTAGAATTTCTAGAACAAATTAATACAAATAACCAATCTCAATTTCAACTATACTCGTTGTGGCTTGCCCTCACGTACATAGAACTTGCCAACATTTCTCCAGCACGCACACTCCTTTCTGATGTGCTACAGAAAGATCTCTCTAGGCCGGCACGTCTGATTGCCCAAGCGGCCCTCCAGGGCCTGATGGGGGAACCTCTCCTGGAAAAATCATCTGCGCAAGCGATGTTAATATATGCACGGGCTAGACAAGCCTCTAGTGACCATCCCATGGCTTTAAACATCCTGGCACAGGTTCTAGATCAGGCTGGTGATGCAATGGCCCCCTATGCACTTTTTTACCAAGCAAAAAGTCTTTCTGCACTCAAAAGAACCCGCGAGGCCATATCTAAATACCAACTTATACTTTCTCTGTATCCTTCTCATCATATGACACAAGCTGCTCAATATGCATTAGCACAACTTTCAAACTCACAAGCAGATCAACTGAAAATTTGGGCCAATCTCACACAAGAATCAGCACCCTCTGTAGAGCGATATTTATCTAAAATTCGTATCGCACAAGAACTCTCTGGTCAAACTGACCACGCAGGCATCCTTAATCTTATTACAATGCCCACTAGTCAACAAGAGAGATATGATCTCTGGTATATTCAGTCTCTGACTCTAGCCGAGGATGGAAAACTAGGAGCTGCTATTGATGCACTACAAAGCCCCAAATCGCTGTCAGCACAAAATCTGTACGCAAGAGTTTACTTTCTGCAAAAAAACCGTCAATACAATGCGATATTTGATCTCTTAAAAGATATGCCGTACCCCCATGAAAATTTACAAGACTCTGACCTTTTCAAAATAAAGATCCTGGCCATGAAAAATCTAGGCATGCATAAAGAGCTCTCTCACATTATCCTTTCTATTGATATCAATACTCTCCAAAATCCAGATATGATTATCTTCTACTATCTATGCAAAGGATGGGTCCTTTTGCATACTCAAAATTTGGATGCTGCGTTAGAGGCGTATGCTATCCTTAACTCCCTGACTAAAAATCCCACTATATTAATTGAGTCCAGATACTACAGTGCGCTTGCCTATATTCAAAAACGCCAATTTTCACGTGCAGAAGAATCCTTTGATGAAGCATTACAGCTCTCGAAAGGATATCTATCTGCAGAAAAACAAGAGTATCTGATACTTGCCAAAGCTATTAGTGCATATCAGGGGGACCAACCTTATAAATCACTGCAATTTGCTTTACAATCCCTACCCGTCTCCAAGCAACCCCTATCATGGTATATTTTGGCTGCAGCATCATATACACAAGTCCAGGACTATACCAAAGCAGCTCTCACCTATGAAAAGATTATCTCCCATTCAGAGTATCCCTACATGGAGAATGCACACTATCTTTTAGCCCTTAGCCACTATCGTGCAGGAAATTCCAAGTCCACATCTCTCTTTAATCAACTCTCACAAACTGCCACACAGCCTGAGATACAACAGGGGGTATTTTTTTGGCTCGCACACATACACAGCTTGCAAGAAAAATGGCCACAAGCCCAAAAATTCTATGAGCAGGCCCTGCAAATAGATAAATTTTTTGAGTCAAATTCCCTCGGTATAGACGTTCAAGAAATTAAGTTCGGACTGATTCTTTCGCTCTTCAAAAATAACAGCCCACAGCTACAAGCACAGTTATCCCAATTAAAAAATAAAAATGCTCTATTCTCTGATCGTATGCACTATGCCCTGGCAAAAGAAGCAATAATAGAAAAAAAATATTCTAGAGCTATTGAATATTTGGATCAAATCGAGGATCAAAAACTCAAAAAAAATGCTATTTTTGATCAAGCAAAATACATGGATGCTAGCCGAAAAAAAAATGAGGCTATTAAACTTTACACATACTACTTATCTATTGAAAATGATTCTGCACAGTCACTCATTGTTTCGCGCAAACTCTCTTCACTTTTGGATGCTGTACAACTAGAACAGTGGCTCTTTGATAACCCATTTGATCTAGAAGTCAAAGTTAAGGCACCATTTGTCCTTGCTTGGATACAACTAGCAAAATCTAGTGACTGGGCCCAGGTAGAGAAACTAATACAATCGTTGCCCATTGAAAAACTCGATGATTTGGAACGTAGTCAAATCAATCTGACACAAGCACGCTATTTTAAACGCAATAAGAACTATTCTCAAGCTTTAAAAACCTATGAGAACGCACTAAATCTGGTAATCTCTCCCCAACAATATTTTTTGGCACGCAAAGAGCGTAGTCAGATCTATGAAGAACAAGGCGCCATCAACAATGCTGTGAAAGAATTCCTATTGGTTGAACAAACATTTAGAAGCTATCCAGATATTGCCGCAGAAGCACTATACCAGGCCAGTTTGGTATTTCAAAGACATCAAATGCGTGCACAGCAAAATGTCTTGAAAAAAACACTCAAAGACCGCTATCCAGATACGCCACAAGCGAGTAGAATATAACAACACCATTGGTGTAGAGAGAGGAATATTTATGAGTATCAAAATTACGATTAACAATGACAAAGTTATTGAAACTGATGGAAGCAAAAAACTATTTCAGGTTCTTAGCACATCGGGGGTTTTTGTTCCATCTGCATGTGGTGGTAAGGGAAATTGTGGATTGTGTCGTGTGCGTGTTTCTGGCGGTGGTGAATATACAGAGTCAGAAAATATACACTTGACTGATGAAGAAAAAGAAGATGGTTATCGCTTGGCTTGTCAGATTCTTGCCAATCATGATATGAACGTCTTTCTTTCTGAACAAGAAATGGCCGCCAAAATGTATCGTACAAAAGTAAGTGGGATCAATGATGTCACACTGAGTATTCGTGAGATTACACTTGAATGTTCGCCAGAAAACTTCCCTTCATTTAAAGCTGGGCAATTTATGTTAGTACGTATCCCTGCATACAACAAAATGGCCTTTGCCGCATTAAGATCCTATAGCCTAGCGACATCGCCTGAAGAAAAGGGCACGCTAAAATTTCTCATACGCTTGGTTATCAATGGCTATGCCTCTACTTATCTACACAAATACCTCAAACAGGGTGATGCTGTCTCACTAATTGGCCCATTTGGCGACTTCTATTTGCGCGAGAGCAACTTGGGTGTGATTATGCTCGCAGGTGGTTCTGGTATGGCCCCCATGCGTTCTATTCTCAAATATATGCATGATCATAAAATTGCGCGCCCTATCTACTTTTTCTTTGGTGGGCATGATGAAGACGATCTTTTTTACCTAGAAGAACTAGCAGAACTACAAAAAGATATGCCTCATTTTAAATTTTTTCCCTGTATTGATGTCGTCAAAAATGCTTGGAATGGGGATGTAGGTAATGTTGTAGAAACGGCAAAGAGACACCTGACTCCAGAAATTATTGAAAACTGCCAGGGATATCTATGTGGTGGGCCAGGCATGCTTAATGCTGCAATTGAGTTTTTAACATCAAAAGGCATGAAAGAAGACACAATTTTTTATGATCGCTTCTAAGAAACAATACCTTCCTTTATTAGGCTTGTCTTTTTGGCTACTAGCAATCGCATGTTTTTCCAGTAGTAATTTGCATGCGAATAGATCAAGAAATAATATATGGCTACAACACTCTATACGTGACTTGCCCCAAAAGGTTGCATCCAAAATACTCTCTAATCCACAGCAATTCCTCAAACTTATCAATCAACTCAATAGAGTTTCAAACAGTGAATCTCTCATACTTCTTGTTGATAAATTACACCCTTTGGCGCCCGAGTATATACCAAAAGAGTTGATCAACTTGAGTAAAAGAGACTGGAGCAATACCACACGTGCAGATATCTTTGTTTCTACACAAATTATACATAATCTAAAAAAAATGCTTGAATCTGCAGCGGGAGATGGTGTGTATCTACAAATTGGCAGTGGCTATCGAGACTATACCTATCAAAAGAAACTCTTCGAATACTGGAGTAATAAATTAGGGTTAGCGAAGGCACGGCGACTTTCTGCAATGGCAGGAAGCAGTCAACACCAACTCGGGACTACTATTGATTTTTACCCCATCAATGCCTCATTTAATGATACTCATGCTCAGCAGTGGTTAGCACGCAATGCATCAAGGTATGGATTTTCACTCTCGTATCCACTTGGGCACGAAAAAGAAACAGGCTATACGTATGAAAGCTGGCACTATCGCTACCTGAGCCCATTAGGATGTCAAATACAAGATGAGTTTTTTGATGGCTTGCAGTATCTTTTTCTTACTTGGTATGCAAAGTATCATTACTAGATAAACTCATACAACTTAATGAATGCAACAATAATGAGGGTATGTATTTTCTCTCTTTTATCAATCAATAGGCTTGACCAAAAGTTTTTTAGTTTGTAATGATATGCGTTGAAGAACAAAAGAGGTATTCATGGCAACGGCTAAAGCAAGCAAAAAACTTATTATCGTAGAAAGTCCCCACAAGGCCAAAATTATCCAAAAATTTTTGGGCAATGACTTTATTGCACTCTCTAGCCTCGGGCATGTGCGTGATCTACCCAAGCATGGGCGTGGAAAAAAAGGCCTAGGTATTGATGTAGAAAATGACTATCTCATGAGTTATGAAATCATCAAGGGTAAAGAAGCTAAGATAGATGAATTAAAAAAAGCAGCCAATCAATGTGCACAAATTTTTTTGGCCCCAGACCCTGATCGCGAAGGTGAAGCAATTGCCTGGCATTTGCAACAGGCATTGCAACTAGATCCACAAAAAACTAAACGGATTACCTATCAATCTGTGACCAAACAGTCTATCATTAATGCCTTAGAACAGGCGCGAGAAATTAATATGAACTTAGTGAATGCCCAACAAGCCCGCCGTGCACTAGATCGCCTGGTAGGCTTTAATCTTTCACCATTTTTATGGAAAAAAATTGCCAAAAGCCTCTCTGCTGGGCGTGTGCAAAGCCCTGCTGTGCGTATGGTGGCCGAGCGAGAAAAGCAAATTCTTGCCTTCCAGAGTCAAGAATACTGGAGCCTAGATGTCTCCTTGCAAGACCCAAAAAGCAAAGAGTCTTTCCGTGCACACATGACACACTGGGCTGGAGAACGATTTGATCTAGATAATCCATTCGCTGCTACACAAGCACAGATGCAAAGTATATTGGATCAGCTAAAACCACAACCATTTTCTGTCACAAAAGTTGAATCTAAAGAAGCCAAGACAAAACCCAATGCCCCATTCATTACTAGCACATTGCAACAAGCAGCAAATGTTATTCTACGATTTAGTGCTACACGTACGATGCGCATTGCCCAAAGTCTGTATGAAGGAATTGAGGTTGATGGTGTGGCTACTGGACTCATTACCTACATGCGTACAGACTCAACGAGCATTGATCCCTCTGCTATCACAGAAGTACGCAACTATATTTCAAGCAAGCATGGCACACAGTACCTGCCAGAAAAACCTAATATGTACAGTAGTAGTAATAAAAATGCACAAGAAGCGCATGAAGCCATTCGTCCTGTTTCTATAGAAATTAGCCCCGATCGCCTCAAAGACATCCTCTCACGTGATGAATGGAATCTATATGATCTAATTTGGCGGCGTTTTTTACAAAGCCAGATGCCAGATGCCCAATTTCTTAATACCACCGCCTATATTCAATCGGGGGAGGGCAAATTCGAGGCAAAAGGCCGTGTGCTACTTTTTGATGGATTTTTATGCCTTGATCGCCGTGGCTCAGAAGAAGATGAGGTGCGCGGGGAGCAATATCTGCCAGACCTCACAAACTTAAAAAACCCCCATGTTATTGATTGGCATCCATTGCAGCATTTTACCAAACCCCCTGCCCGCTATACAGAAGCTAGCTTGGTCAAATCACTAGAAAAAGAAGGCATTGGGCGCCCCTCTACCTATGCACCTATTATTCAAACCATCTTGCAACGTGGCTATGTGATCCAAAAATCAAGAGCGTTTTATGCAACAGAGCTTGGGATTGCAGTTAATGATATGCTAGATCAGTACTTTCATAATATTGTCGACTATCAGTTTACTGCGGGAATGGAAACAAAACTTGATAATATCGAAGATGGATCATCTAGCTTGGTTCAAGTACTCGATGACTTTTACCAGCCCTTCAAAAATGATGTAGAAAGCGCCACAGAAAAAGCTGAACCACTCAAGGGTAAAGCTTGGGAGGGAAGCGAAGTCTGCCCACTCTGTCAATCTTTGCTGGTTGTCAGATATAGTAAAAATGGAGCATTCTTAGGTTGCAGTAAATACCCCGAATGTAAAGGATTATTGCCTATGCCTGGGCAAGAAGGCGACACTGGTGAAGAGGGGGCAGAAACCGGTGCCATTAAAGCTAAGGAAATTGCCTGCCAAAATTGTGATGCACCCATGGTTCTGAAGAAAAGTCGTTTTGGACAAAATTTTTATGCTTGTTCACGCTACCCTGAATGCAAAACAACACTCTCTGCAGACCAAAATGGAGAACCCATAAAGACCCCTGAGGGGCCAGAACAAATCTGTGATAAATGTGGAAAGCCTATGGTTGTGAAAAGTAGCCGTCGTGGGCCATTTTTGGCATGCTCTGGATATCCAGAGTGCAAGAATGCACTCTCGATCTCTGCCACTGGGGAGGTCGAAAAACCACCCATTGTTGATAACCCTGGCATGTGTGAAAAGTGTAATAGCCCAATGGCTGTAAAGAAAGGTCGCACAGGCTGGTTCTTGGCCTGCACTGGTTATCCCAAGTGCAAAAATGCCAAGCCTTTGCCAGGGGAAGAAAAACTACCAAAAGCCCCAAAGAAGACTAAAAAGTAAAAAAAGCCCACACACCGCAGCATGTGGGTCTTCAAGAATTGTGTGTCTTAAAAACACTTGTTAACAGTCACAATCCTCTTTTCTAATTTGATAGTCCAAATGTAACACTTCTCCCCCATTTTGTCAATAGATATTCTAATCTATTCATTTTGATTAAAAATGTTTACAACTCTCTTCCTTGATGGTACAATTTTTTTATGAAAAAGTATAGATTTGCACTAGATATTGGAACTAATTCAATTGGCTATGCGGTAGTGGGCCTAGATGATGGGGGGAAAACTATTGAGCACAGTGATAAGGCACTTGTTGAGATGGGCGTACGTCTTTTTAGTGATGGATATAACCCAAAAGATAGGGTTCCACTGAATCAGATCCGCCGTGAAGCCCGCCAAATGCGCCGTCAGCGCGATCGCCGTATTCAGCGCAAAGAAAAAATCCTCCTCCTGAATCAAAAATATGGGCTCTATAATCAAGATGAGAAAGATCAAAAAATAGCTGAAAAACTTAATCCCTATGAATCTAGAAAAAAGGGCCTAGATGAGCAACTGACCCCCGCAGAGTTAGGCCGCGTCTTTTTTCATCTCGCCGTACGCCGTGGATTCAAGAGCAGTCGCAAGGAGAGTAAGGAGCAATCTGACTCAAAGATTCATCATAAAATTGCCTCTTTAGAAAAACTCATTGCAGATCATCATGCGCGGACTCTCGGTGAATATTTTTGGAAACAAATAAAAGATAAGGGCAACCGTATTCCTGTGCGTTTCAAAGATGGTTTTGAGGGAACACTCTTTCCCTCTCGCAAACTTTTGGAAACAGAATTTGATCTGATCGAAAAAAAACAGAAGGCATATTTTCCCCACTTGCCATGGGATGAGATTAAAGAGGCTATTTTTTATCAGCGTCAGCTAAAAAAACAAGAACGTGGTTGGTGTTTGTATGAGGCGGGAAAACGCAGAGCTTACAAACTTCAGCCTTCTTCACATCAGGCACGCCTGTGGCAAGAGATTATGAATATCCGGCTAATTCCAGAGAATGTGGGAGAATTGGCTATCAGCCTCGAACATAAACAAATGCAACAACTTTTTAATGAGATGGATGGCGGAACCAAAAAAAATGTCTCTTTCAAAACTATTGCCAAAAACTATTTTAAAGGGCTACCTGGTAAAATTAACCTAGAAAATAGTAAAAAAGCACTAGAAGGAAATATTACGGCCATTGAAATGCGTAAAGAAGAATGTTTTGGCCCTATATGGGATACCTTAAGCTTAGAACAACAAGATGACATTGTGGAGATGATTATTGAGTTTAATAGCTATGAAGACATCGAGGATGAAAAAAAACTTGATGCGAAATTGTCTGCACTCTCTTTATCTGCACAGCAAAAAACAAACGTTAAAGATCATGGCTTGCTTTGCTCTAGCAGTAGCAACAAAACCAGCAATCTTTCTGCGATCGCACATCGCAAATTCTGTGATGTGTATGCCTCAAAATATCTGCGCTATGATGAGGCCGCCAAAGAAATTTTTGGCCACCATTCTGACAAAGAGTTTTCCAACCTTGATCGTCTCCCCTATTACGGTGAAATTCTCTGGAAAAGCTGTACCGGTGGCAAAACTCAGCACCTGAACAAACCAGTAGATCCTAAAAAAAATCCAGAACTCTATTATGGAAAAATTGCCAACCCCACCGTCCATATTGCCCTGAATCAAATCCGTCTTATTATTAATGCTTTAGTTGCGAAATATGGAAAACCTGAATCCATTGCGATGGAGCTGGCCAAAGACTACAAAATGAATAAAGACCAAAAAACTCAGGCTCATAAGAAAAATAAAGAGAATGAAAAATTAAGGGAAGATGCACGCAATTCGCTCAAAGCACACTATGGCAATGAGCATTATGAACCCAATCGTGATGATCGTATTCGGTATCAGCTTTTTGAAAAACAAAAACGTCTAAGCCTGGGGGCAGAGTGTCCCTATTGTGGTAAGCCTATGAATATCTCTGATGCCCTCAATGGAGCTGACTGGCAAATTGAGCATGTCCTGCCGTATGCACGCTATATGAATGACAGTTTTAACAACAAAGTCCTCGCTTGCCGTGAATATAATAAAAATAAGGGTAATCGCACTCCCTATGAATGGAAAAGTGGAAATCCCGATGAATATCAAACAATGCTCAGCCGTATTTCTCACTATCCAGAATCTACGAAAAAATTATTTGGTCAAAAGCCCCAAGATGAGATGACAGAAGAGGGATTCACCGAACGCCAGCTCAATGACACTAGGTATATCTGCCGTACGACCATGGAGTATATACAGCATTTGGGACTGCCCAATGGTGTCATCAATAGCCGCGGTCAGTTTACTGCTAGATTTCGTCATTTCTATGGGTTTAATACCCTGCTAGGAGAAACTGACAATAAAGAGCGTAATGATCATCGCCATCATGCCATTGATGCTCTAGTCGTGGCTATCAATGACCGATCTTGTTTTGCCAAACTGGTGAAAGCTGCAAGAAAATTGAATTATGATCAAAGCAATCTAATCTTTGAGAAAAACCCCTTTAAAGCCGTAATCAAAAAAGCTGGGTTAAACGAACCGCCCTTCTCTCGTGAACGTGTAGAATATATGGTCAATCAGATTTTGCCTACCTTTAAGCCAAAACACAAAATTACTGGAAAATTCTTTATGGAAACAGCCATGGGCCAAATCAAAAAACCTGTATTGTCAGCTACCAGTGGCTTAAAAAAAGAAGATTTGCAAGATCTTGTTTCCAAAGAAGCCCGTGACCTCATAGAAGAGCTCTCTGACCGTCATGAGAACAATTTTGAGGAGATGATCAAGGCCCTAGCGGAAGAGCACCCTTGGGTCTATGTCTATCGCCCCTATTGGGTCACACGCAAAAATATTGAACTCTTAGAAGAAGCAGATTTGGTCCCCCATACTGATAAGGGCAACTACAAAGGTCCTGTGAGTGATAGTTTGCGTAATTATTTGCTAGGAGAAGTAAACAAAGGCCGCCCACTCAAAGAAGTACTGACTGAGTACCGCATACGTACTGGGACCAAGCGTATCCGCTATATTCCCAAAGGGCAAGAGGTGTATATGCTGCGCAAAGATCCCCGGCCCACTGGCTATGCGCTAGATGGATTTGCCTATGTGGATGTATGGATGCTACCTGCCCCAAAAGATAAAAAAGGCCAACAAGACCCTAGTAAAGTCACTTACCAGGGAGAATTTGTGTCCTATGTAGTGGCCAATCAAAAAGACCAAGCCGTAGCAAGGCCCCACCCCACCGCCAAAAAACTGATGCGCCTGTACAAACAAGATGTGATCTGCCTGCAGCACAAGGAGTACCCAGAAAACAAGACCTATTACAAAGTGAAGGGATATAGCGTGACACAGAATCAGATCGATCTGTGCCCGATCCATGATGCAAACAGAAAACAGGATTTCAGGAGCATCAATGTGGTATTTAAAAATTATCATGTGCGCAAGATCTCGCAATATCTGAAAGGGTAGCCGGCGCTGATGTTTCCCCATGTGGTGGAAGTGCAAAAACGGGGTGCTTTTTTGCATAAAGACAAAGGATTTTTAGTGATTCAGCGTGGGGAAGAGATCTTGGGACGTGTGGATCTGGATCATTTTCAGACATTGCTGATCAGCAGCCCTTCTTGTACCCTGACAACGCCATTGATGCAAGAATTGGCTCAGCGTGGCATCATTATCGTGTTGTGTGATGCCAGATATCTCCCTGTCAGTGTAGTGACTCCCTGGTATAACCATATATCAAGTATGGAATATACTCTGTTGCAAACAGGACAACATGCCACCACGAAGAAAAAAATCTGGCAACATATCGTGCGTCAAAAGATTTTGCATCAGGGACAAGTGCTCCAAGTATTTGATCAAAAAAATGGAAAAATCTTGATGGGCATGTCCAAAACTGTGGAAATGGGAGACCCAGTCAACAAAGAAGCACAAGCAGCACGCCTATACTTTCAGGCATTGTTTGGCCAAAAATTTCGCCGGGGAAATGAAAAAGATGTGTATAATCATGCGTTGAACTATGGTTATACACTATTGCGCTCTGCGATGATACGTGCCATTGTTGTAGCAGGGCTGCATCCATCGCTACCGATTATGCATAGCGGAGAACGCAACCCTTATTGCCTAGCTGATGATTTGATGGAACCCTATCGACCCCTCGTAGATCTGGTGATCAAGTCGTATCTGATGCAGATGACAGTACTAGGTAGTGTAGAAAAAAAGAGACTGAGCAAAATTTTGTCTATAGAAGTGTCTTTTCCTGGACGAGATTGCTATACAACAGTCAGCCAGAGTATGCAGTATATGGCCTATTCTTTTTTACAAGTTTTGCAAAAAAAGAAAAAAGTCCTGGACTTTGTTAAACTAGAAAGAGACGTGAGCAAATGGCTAAAAAACGCTATGGATACTTGAGTCAATATGAAGTGATGTGGATGTTAGTTTTGTTTGATCTGCCCGTGACCGATGTGGATGCGCAAAAAGAAGCGAATCGGTTTCGTAATGTTTTGAAAGAGTTAGGATTTTCTATGGCACAATACTCAGTATATATTAAAATGATTGGTGGAAAAGAGTATCAGCCACGGATAGAAAATGCCCTGATGCAGTACTTGCCCAAGGCCGGATATGTAGATATTATGTATATTACAGACAAACAATATGGTGAGATTCGCCATTTTTGTGGGAGAAAACAAAGTCATGCCAAACAAAAACCCCAGCAGTATGAGCTATTTTAACTACATACCACAGGGGTTTTTTGTCACTGAATCTTTTCTAAATCCCTATCATATAACAAGTTACATGATAGGGATTGTATCAAATTAGAAAAGAAGATGCAACCGCAATTATAGTTCTACATGCCCAATATCTTTGCCTAATTGTATCAAATTAGAAAAGAAGATGCAACCGCAATCTCTTTAATAGCGCCTGCTAATCATGTTGTATTGTATCAAATTAGAAAAGAAGATGCAACCGCAATGGAAGCGATTTTATTATTGATACATCAAGAATTGTATCAAATTAGAAAAGAAGATGCAACCGCAACCGTGGGACATCTCTCTAGAACAGATGAATAATTGTATAAAATTAGAAAAGAAGATGCAACCGCGACGGGTGTTTTGCATGGATCTAGTACCTTATAATAAGGGGTTAAGTATGGTTATTGGTCCATATAATACTCACACAAGACATAATTAGCAATGCGAATGAATACCACATAAATGGCAGGATTGATAACGGATCAACTGTAGATTGGGTAAAACTGATAAGGATCAGCATTTGGGCACCGTAAGGGAGTATTCCTTGGAAAATAGAGGAAAATGTATCTAAAATACTTGCGACCCGTTTGGGACTAAGATTGTATTGTGTAGAGATCTCTTTGGCCACTGGTCCGGCAATAATAATAGCTACCGTATTATTGGCTGTGGCCATATCTGTGACACTACTAAGGAGACCAATCCCTAGTTCGGCAGTCTTTTTTCCACGAATAAGTTTACGGATACTCTCTAGCATCCAAGCGATACCCCCCTGCACAAAGCTCATCCTGGCCAACCCCCCTGTCAAGAGAGAAAGTAAAAAGATTTCTGTCATCCCACTAAAACCTGTATACACTTCATTGATCCAGCCAATAAAATTCAGATTGCCGGAAACCATTCCAATGATGCCAGCAAAAACTGTACCCAATATAAGAACAAGAAAAACATTGCCCCCTAGTGCTGATGCAACTAAGATAAAAATATATGGAAGAATTTTTATGAAATTGACGCTATATTCGGTTGGCTGAATCACAACATCAGGACGGCCAAATATTAACAAAAGGATCAATGTAAATATAGCAGCGGGTAATGCAATAAAGATATTGACTTTAAATTTATCTTTCATTTCACAGTTTTGAGAACGGGTAGATGCAATCGTTGTATCCGAAATAAATGAAAGGTTATCACCAAACATTGCACCACCCAAGAGTGCTGCTAGCAACAGGGGCAAGCTGATACTAGCCTGAGTGGCCAGTTGGACAGCAATGGGACCCAACGCAACAATTGTCCCCACAGATGTACCAATGGAAATAGAGATGAAACAAGCAATTGCAAAAATCCCAGCAGTGATATACTGTGCCGGAACAATACTCAATCCAAAATTTGCTGCTGCCTCCACACCACCAATGGTCTTGGTTACCGTGGCAAAAGCCCCAGCAAGAATATAAATCATACACATAATAATGATATCATGCTGACCGCAGCCTTCAATAAATTGGTTAAACTTCTCTTTGATACTACCAGAAAAAAAGATAAATGCAACACAAATCGCCGCAAACATGGCAATAGGAGCTGGCACTTGATAAAATGCCATTGAGACCCCCTTAGTATGAAAGAAAATCCCTGCACCCAAATAAAGCGCTATAAATACGAGAAATGGCACAATACCCAAAAATGATGGTTTTATTTTTTCCATGATGTCCTGATCCTTAACGATCTTTTAAGAATGAGCCCCTGTATATCATAGCTAAGGTCACTTCTGGTAAGTTTAATATATTCATAGATGAAAATCAAGTGACTACTAATATGTTTTCCCTGATGAATATTGTTAGAATTCTCAAAAATAAAAAAAGGTCTAGCGGTCCTGTGTTACTTCTGTTAAAATTGTTATCTGGTAGTTTTTAAAAATCTAGCAGGAGTACCATCTTTAAATATGCTTAAAACCCCTATTCTCAATCTTCTATAGAACAAAAATAAAAACTCAAAGGTAAGGACTCGTCTAATGAAAAATGTCGCATTTATCCCTCTAAGGGGTGGGAGCCAATCTATCCCACTCAAAAATATTAAATTATTGGCAGGTCGTCCCCTTGCCTACTATGTGCTAGATGCAGCAGATGAATGTCCTTATATTGACACAATTATTGTTTCAACAGATAGCGATCTTATCCGAAAAACGATCCTTCAACATCCCTCAAAAAAAATCCAAGTCATCCACAGATCTCCGGAGGTTTCCACTGCAGAAGCCTCAACAGCATCTACCCTACTAGAATTTGCGACAAACTATACCTGTGAAACTATTGTACTCATACAAGCCACATCTCCGCTCCTATTGGCAACTCATCTATGTCAAGGATTTGAAATCTATCAACAAGGTCAAGATAGTGTACTTAGTGTCGTGCGTCGCCATAATTTTATATGGAAAGAGGATGGTACTCCTCTCAATTATGATCCCAAAAAACGCCCAAGACGACAAGACTGGGATGGAATGCTTTTTGAAAATGGAGCATTTTATATCACCTCCTATACGGGGTTTTTAGAAAGTCAATGTCTGCTAAATGGAAAAATTGGACTTTCAGAAATGCCTGTTGAAACCTTTGTTGAAATTGATGACCCCATTGATTGGTTGTATGTAGAGAGCCTAATTCCATCACACAAAAAATCGCAATATTTTCCAGATATCAAAATGTTACTCTGTGAATGCGATGGCATACTCACAGATGCTGGTATGTATTACTCTAAAGATGGCGAGCTTTTGAAAAAGTTTAATACACGCGATGGATATGCTTTTGAAATGCTCAATAATATAGGTATTATCACTGGTATTATCTCTGGTGGAAATACTGAAATTGTACTTGCAAGAGGGAAAAAAATCAACGCTAAAGAGATTCATATTGGGATTAAAAATAAATTGCTCTGTCTGCAAGAACTAGCCAAAAAATATCACTGTACACTTGAACAGATTGCCTTTATTGGCGATGATTTAAATGATATAGAGGTTTTAAATGCTGTAGGATTTGCTGCTGTACCTCAGGATGCTGTGCCCCAGGCAAAAGCTGTGGCAGACTATATCTCTGGCCTCAGTGGGGGACATGGTGCAGTGCGAGACATTGTAGATTATATTCTTTCAAAAAAATCTTGACAAACACACCCTGCTTGTGACAAAATTGCCCAGATGCCGGGGTGGTGAAATGGTAGACACGGTAGACTCAAAATCTACTGGGGGTGACTCCGTAAGGGTTCAAGTCCCTTCCCCGGCAAGATAACTGATTTTTTAATTCCTTGTAATCCTATTGTGAAGAAGCCAGAATGCTGTGAATATCGTTGCGACGATTTTAACAAAAATTATGGAAAAGACAAAGCTGTAGTGCGGGATATGTAAGAACTATACCATCCGTACGAAATACTCAATGAGTTTTGCTAATGGGGGCCTATCCTCTGAGAAAAATATTTGTCATGATAAAACCAGATCTACAAACCTGATTTATGTATCTGCAACAATCGCTAGTTATTTATCTGACTGAATACAATATACCAAGTGCCCAACACCTAAAAAAACTGAAAAGAATATTGCATCAATAGACAATCTTAAAGAATATTTAGAGATCTTAGAGAATGATATCACTGACATTAATACAATGATTATCAATGATAAGGAGAATTTATTATTCTAAACAATAAGAACCTGTGATTCAGAAAATATATTGTTAACCAAAAGATATATGATTAAAATATAGGTGAGAGGTTGCCATGATTCAAATACATTCTAATATTCACATTGGAAATGACACCGACTGCAAAGAAACCCAGTCAAAAATAGACTGGGCCATCATACATGCATGCCAAAGCTGTCACAAACAAAAGCTTGCTTATGAGGGTGCCCTGACAGAAAATCATCCCCACTATTGCTTTTACGAGGAGGACAATCACCTCTACTTAAATTTTTTTAAACGCGCGCATATCGATGGATCCTTCATGGATCCTATTATTTTAAAATCATGGGAATTTATCAATAGGCATGCTAGATCAAAAAACACCTTAATCCACTGCAATCGCGGCGGTTCAGGATCTGTCACAATAGCCCTACTCTATCTAGGAAAAATTGGCACTATAGGGCCCACCTACCTAGAGGCAGTAGCGCAACTCAAAACCATCTACCCACCCTACAATCCCAACCCCGCTATGCAAGAATATGCACGTGAAAATTGGGATAGGCTCATGCATGGTTAATTCCTACTCACCCTCTTTTTTGAGCTGTACAACAATATCTGCAAGTGTAATATAATCTTCTCCATAATGAGAAACCAGCCTTTGAATAGTCCTAAAAACGTCTTCGCTCTTGAATCCTTTATCAACACGCGTCGTTTGCATCATTGTCACTTCGATCTCATGGCTATCATTCGCGGCCACTTCATAGTCAATATGGGGTAAAAGTTGCATCCCTACCTCAAAGATTTCTTTATTAAGATTGTATAAATAGGTTGTTACCCTATGCAAAAGCTGCCTAAATGTCGCGAGAGAATACTCCTGCGTCTTGATAATGAGGGCAGTGGGAGTCCGTGAAGTAAAGAACTCTGGACTCACACTTTCTAGATCAAATTCCTCTGTTTCAATCTGTTTTGATTGCAGTGTATAGCTTGTGGATATTGGTTTCCAAATAGTTATCATCTCCTTTGCCAAACATGCACTCCTTTCCAGGATTTCATGAATACCCCACACTGCAATAGATTTAAGATCAGCATTAATCCGCAAGCGAGACTCAGTAAATCCTCCTGGCATATCACGTTTTTCCAGAAAAGATTTATTTGCATATTTTGTATTGCGCTCTGGTCCCAAAAGCGTCAAATTTCCCAAAGTATGCAGGTATTGGGCATGCTTGGCTATATCATCACCAAGATTGGCCTTCCACTCTGCAGACAAATTTTGGGGCATGATATGCTCAATCGTATAGTCCTCTGTCTTAATAATTTCCTGATCATCATAATTTTCTAGTCGCTCAAAGATGTAATCACGTAACTTAAGATTGTAGAAATTACGATCTTTCGTAGAAATTAACACCTCTTCACAGCGAGGAAAACGCCCATTATGCTGGGGACTATGTTGCAAAAACAAGGCCTTGAGCACATCGATATATTTAGCACCAGGGTTTCTCTCTTGCTCTTGGGCGATTTGACTAGGCAAGGCAGCAAAAATCTTATTCATGGCATTTGTTGGCACCCTACAAATGGCCCTGCGTACTGTATAGCTTTCTATCATTATAATAATTTCAGCCGCATCCTCTTCACCTATCTTCTCATGACAGAATTGAGACAAAACATCAAAGAAAAAAGGATATGCGGTGGTATTATCTACTCTAGAAAAACGGAGTAATGCCTTCATAATTTTCGGACTAAAGAGGGATTGGTGATTTTTCTTGTTTGGCTGAACAATAGCGCCATAAGCCTGTGCAGAAAAATGTAACTCTCTAAAAAAATTTGTTAAAAAGTCTATATTTTCTAACTGGTAATTCTTCTGTTTTTTAAAGAATTCTTTAAAATCACGATAAACATCTCTCTTATTAGAAATACTGCCATTCCTATAGGTGAGGTAATCACGTAAAAAATCATCTGTTCTACCCTTGGTCTGATCTTCTATAGGCTTCCAGTAATCCGTATAGAGTTTTTCTTGCTTGTTATAGTCCCCTATATTCATTAGCAAAAAGTTGCGCACTAAATCTGAGGTTTCTAGTGCCATTCCTGTGGAATTAATACTCTCAAAAATCTCTTGGGGATTATCAAAACGTTGATTCAAGCTAATATCGACAGCAACAAGCCGCTGTAAAGTTTCATAAAGTGGATCAATATTATCCTCTCTATAATCTTTGACCAGTTCGCTTTCAAAATATAAATAATTTCGTGTGATATTAGAATCACCTATATAGCGTGTGGGATCGGCACTAAAAAGCGCCTCCAGGGCGCTCTGATCTTCACGGATATTTTTGAGTCGAATACGCTTCTGCTCAGATTCATGTTTATTGATCAAATAGGCCTCAAAAATGAGTTCATGCAATGTAGCACGAGAAGAGGTCACTTTAGCAGTTTTTAATAAGTTGACCATCAATGATCAAATAAGTCTCTGCGTGCCCTTCCTGCACTCTGACAATAGAACCAATAAAATACTCATCGTTATACTGAGTAGAGTTATCACCTACAGCCCCTAGTCCACTTGCTTTGTCGGTGCAATCGTGATCTCTCTGATACACACATTTTGTGGCTGACTAAAGGCAAAAAGTATGGCATCGGCAATATTCTGGGCCTGCAATCCCCCATCGATGGTTGTCTTCCATCCCTCATAATCAGACTTGATTTGATCACTAGTTGTATGACCCAAAAGCTCAGTCTCGACCACACCAGGAGAAATAACAATCACTCGCACGTTCGAATTTGCGGCCTCTTGCCTCATGCTTTCTGTGATAGCACGCACAGCAAATTTGGTACCGCAATAAACACCATGATTGGGAAAGGTTTTTTGTCCAGCAATAGAACTGATGTTTATAATAGTTCCATCATTACGATCCAACATAGACTGCAAAACTAAATGAACACCATGTAATAGTCCCTTTACATTCACATCCAGCATTTGATTCCACTCATCTACAGCCTGTTCTGGCATACCACCCAAAAGCATGACACCCGCATTATTTATCAAGCATTGAACTGGTCCATACATAGATAACGCTTCATCCATGGCGATTTTAAAAGAGTTGATATCAAGGATATCCACCTTGCGACAAAGTGTATCTGGAAGATTTAAATTTTCCATACGTTCCACGCGTCGCGCCAACAATAACAATGGATGCCCGTGTGCAGAAAATAGTTTAGCCAGAGCCTCCCCGATGCCAGAGCTAGCCCCAGTGATCACAATCAATCCTTTTTTCATTCTTAAACCCTCTTGTTGAGATTTTTGAAAATTAGGTCCATTTTATTATCCCAGATATCTGTGTAAAAAATCTTTTTCCTTTTCTAAATTGGCAGACAATGCAATTTTTTTGTCTTCAGGTTTGAGTACGGGTCCACTGAGCACGACGCGACAAGTGATAACACTTGAGTCATCAGTAGATACCGCATCCAAGCGCTCAAAAATCTGATTTATTTTGTCTAAAGAGAAATTGGCTGCAGCAAATTCTTTGGAAGTCAAAATAAACCCTGATGTTTCATCTGGGGTCAGGTGTGTACAATGCGCACCTCCCCGACGTGCTAACTCCTTGATACAAGAACTTAGAGTCTTCTTAAAGTCACGCAAAACATCCCTCTCAGCTTCTGTATCAATCTGATAAGAAATTGTAATGGTATAGGAATAGTCATCTTCTGTCAGGTGTAATACTTTTTTACTCATAACATCTATTCTAACAAGGATTAATTTGTTAGTCAAACATTATTAAAAAATATGGTTAACTTGACTTGGTGAGCAAGCTTGACTAAAATTAGGCTAATGAAAAGGATCTTCTTTTTTATGCTTATTTTTAGCTGTGGAACCATCTCTTCACAAGCAAACACCTCACGTTGTGATGCCATTTCTAGCTTTGCCAAACGTTTTGGTGAAAGTCAAAGTACCATCTGGGGCAATATTCTGACACTCATGCATTGTGGTGCCAATGAACAAGATATCTATATTGCGATGAAAGCATTTTTGGACCAATATGAAAAAAATGCTTTTTGGATACGTGAAAAACGCCAAGGGGGATATAATGGGCTGACTGCCCCTGATCTCATCAGTGGGTTTCTCACAATTTTGCATGATATGGGAAAACCACGATCCTACTATAGAGGAGAAATATTTTTTGGCCCACATGTAGCAGTAGCCAAACGTGTAGCACCAGCATTGCACAAAAACTGGGACTATACATCACGCTTAGTATTTGCCGATCTCTCTCAATTGCGTAAGCAAGTGCGATCCTGCAAGAAAAATTAACTAAAGAATATCTGGACTATCTCTGCGGTAACAAGACTCACAAATTTTATGTGTTTTTTTAGACTTTAGGGAAAGGAATCTCCAAGTCTATACACAATGCCTGTGCATATCCCCACAAAAAATATACTGCCCAAAATTATTTTTGCACCCTTATTTTATGTATAAATCTTTATATAATAACGATTTATACATAAAATAAAAAAAACCTTGGCTTATAGTCATTCTGGTTCACAATAGAATAGTCGATGCAAATAAAATTGAAATTTTATCAAAGTTTATTTGCTAGAGAAAAAAGGGGGGGGGTATGAAAAAATACAAGGAATATTTGGATCATGTGATAAAACTACAACAAGAATCCGTGAGCAAACAAGAAGAAAAAATTCAGAAAATTGCACAGATGTTTGTTGAAACAACCCTTTCTGGTGGAAGCCTGTGGGTCTTTGGTGCAACACACTCAGGCATGGTTTCTGAAGAGCTCATGTACCGTGCTGGTGGCTGTGCACTTTTTAATGGGATTTTTGATCCACATATGTTGCTCAACTATTACCCAGCAGATATGACAAGTAAGTATGAACAGGCTGAAGGGTCTGGAACGTTACTATTTCAGGCATATCCGATCAAAGCAGGAGATGCTGTGTTGATATATTCAGTTTCTGGGCGAAATTCCGTAGGCATAGAACTGGCTTTAGAATCTAAAAAAATAGGGGCAAAAGTCATTGGTTTAACTAGCTATGAGTATACAAGTGGGGTTAAATCTCGTCACTCTAGTGGAAAAAAACTCATTGACATTGCAGATTTGACACTGGATTGTTATTGCGAAATTGGTGATGCCTGTATGAAATTTGAAGGAGTTGAACCTAAGGTTGCACCAACCTCGACACTGACAAGCATCACATTGGTAAACTGTATTCTTTTAGAATATGTGAGTCAAATTTTAGAAAAAGGTGAAGATGCTCCTGTTTTGCAAAGTGGAAATCGCGATGGTGGAATGGATTGGAATGAGAAGATTTTTAAAAAATATGCATCACAAATTCACTATCTATAGGCATATGAATAAAAGGAGACTAAAGTAATGGGAACACCTGATATTAAACTCGCACGTGTTGATAATAGAATGATCCACGGACAAGTTGCTGTGATGTGGACATCTGCATGTAGAGCCAATATCATCATTGTTGTTGATGATGATGTGGTGAACCAACAGTCACAAATGCAGCTAATGGCAATGGCTGCTCCAGATGGTGTGCAAACGAGATTTTTTACTGTTCAAAAGATGATTGATGTTGCAGAAAAGGCCTCTGCATCACAACATATTTTTTTGGTCACACGTACCCCTATTGCTATGGCACAACTGGTAAAAGCAGGGATAGGTATCCCAGAAGTGAATCTAGGAAATATGCATGATGGGGCAGGAAAAAAGGCAATTATTTCTGAATTTTTATACGCCACAGATGAAGAAATTCTGGCCATCAAGGAATTATGCAATGCAGGAGTACGCGTATATGGGCAAATGACGCCTACAAGAACTGTACATGAAATTAACCCCATTATTGAAAAATTTTGAGAGCATAATTGTGGAGGAACATTATGAATAGCGATTTTAAGAGTAAGCTTTTTTCCTATTATGAGACAGTCCTAAAAAATGAGCAAGCCATCATAGAATATGAAATGCCACAGATCAAGACTGCTGCAAAAAAGGTTGTTCAAGCTATTAAATCTGGCAACAAGGTATGGGGATATGGCCCCGGCCATGCAAATGAATTTATTCAAGCAATGTTATGCACACCTGCAGGCATTCCTTTCATTAGTTGCCTTAATGCACATGTGCGTGAAGTTCTCTTTGATAATGTTTATGGGTTGGGCGAATTGTTTGCTCAGCAAGTAGAATTTCAGAAGGGAGATATATTTTTCTTTGTCTCAATTTCTGGTAGACACCCACTGCCTATAGAAATTATTAAATATGCACAATCCAAAGGCGTCTACACTATTGGACTGACCAGCGTCAAGTACAGTGGATCTTCTGCTCCTAACAACAAGTGGAATTCACGATTGTATGAAGCGGCAGATTTGGTTTTTGACAATCATGTAGATATAGGAGATACCTGTGTCGTTATCCAAGGAATTGAAGAAACTATCAGTGCTGTCTCTGGTGTCATGAGTATGTTTTTTGCAGAGCTTTTGATGGCAGAAGTGGCAGCTGAGATGGAACGTGAAAATGTAAATTTCCCGGTATTTCGTCAACCAAATCTTCCAGGAAGTGATAAGCACAATACCCAAACAGCACAACAAGCGCGTAATTGGGTCAATTATTTTAACCTATAGGAGGAAATAACGGATGAGTAAATACTATCAAAGCGTAGAAAAATCTGTTTATGATCGTCAAGAAAAAGTGATGGAAACACAAATTGATAATCTTAAAAAGGCAGCAGAACTCTTGGCAGAAAGTTGGGAAAATGGTAAAAACTGCTGGGTGTTTTCTGGTGCAGGCAGTGATATTGTGACCCAGGAGTTACACTTTAGAGCTGGTGGATTTGTTAATTTGAATGCGATTTATACACCTTTTGTTGAATTTTCTATGAGACCGCTACCATTTATGTGGGAAAGTGAAAAACTGCCTGGTCTTTTTCGTGAAATGTGGACCAAAGAACATACAGATCGCGGGGATACAATTATCCTGCATTCTCCTGCAGGTTGTAGTGCAATGTTTATTGAGGCTGTAGAACTTTTTCATGAGTTAGATATCAAAGTGATTGCTATCACCAATATTACACTTTCACAACAAGCACAAACAACTTCTGTTAATGGAAAACGTTTGTATGAAGTAGCAGATATTGTTATTGATATGTGCGGCGAAAAAGACTATGGCTGTGTTCTCACAAAATCTGGGGAGCGACTGTGTAGCAACGATCTCCTTATTGGCACTTTTATTGCCCACTTACTAGAAACAGCCACAGCATGGGAGATGACACATAGAGGCCTAGAAGCCCCGATTTTGCGCAGTGTAAACAAACCTAATGCTGCCACGCACAATAGTGCTTTAATTGAAAAATACAAGGAACAAATTTTTTATCCATGTATGCAAGGAAAATACTCCACATACTATCAGGAGTCTGCTAAATAAGATTTTATTATAAAATAAAAGGGGGGTACTTATTATGTTTATGCCAGCATTTTTGATCGCATTATTTGTGATGATTGCATCGATAGATTGGCTAGTAGGGAATTTTGGCCTGAATTATGGTGTAATAATTGGGCTTGTTGTTGGACTTGTCCTTGGAGATCCTCTTAAGGGACTCATGTATGGGGGTTTTTTCGAGCTTGTCTTCTTGGGTATGCTTGGAGCTGGTGGAGCCCAACCACCAAACAAAATTGTAGGTACGGCATTGGGTACAGCCTTTGCTATTCTGACAAAACAAGATCCAGGCACAGCTATCAGTATAGCGTTTCCTGCAGCTGTCCTTATGCAAGCTATTCTTATCTTCATCTTCACCATCAACTCAAACAATGTACCTGTTGTAGAAAAGGCTGCATTAAAAGGAGACTGGAAAGCTGTAGAGTGGCATACCTGGAAAGGGACATTGATTATGGGATTTGGGTTCTTTTTAGTCACTTTCATTGCAATTTTCTTTGGATCTAGCTTTGTTGAGACTATTGTAAACTATATGCCAAAATGGCTCACAGATGGGTTTGGTATTGCAGGAAGAATGTTGCCTGCAGCAGGTTTTGCCGTGGTCCTCAATTATTTTCTAAAGTGGAAAAATAGCTACTATCTCATATTTGGATTTTGTCTAGTTGCATACTTTAATCTTCCACCACTGGGCTTAGCACTCATGGCCTTATGTATTGCCCTCATTGAATTTGGTATCAGAAATGATGGAACAGAAAAAATGGAAACAATTCCAAAAGTTGTGACAGATGTAGACCCTGATCAGGATGGACTGTAGGAGGAAAAGAAATGGAAAATCAGAAAAATATGTTTAGCAGAAAAGAACTCAGACAGATCGCTTGGCGCAGTTTTTTCTTACAACTTTCGTTTAATTTTTCACGTATGCAAGGACTGGGGTTTTTGTATATTGTGATACCTGCATTGCGCAAAATTTATAAGGATGACAAAGAAGGCTTTTGCCAAGCTATGATGCGGCATACAGATTTTATCAATACACATCCAATGGTTTCAGCACCTATTACTGCAATGGTGATTGCTATGGAAGAAAAGAAGGAAGACCCTGAGACCATTCGTGCATTTAAGGTTTCAACAATGGGCCCTGTGGCTGGCATTGGTGATGCAATGTACAATTTTATGTACGATCCTGTTATGCGTGGCATTGTTGCTTCTCTTGCCTATAGTGGAGCATGGATTGCCATTCCATTGGCTTTTTTGGTACAAAACATTGTTAAACTATTAATGTTTAAACCGCTTTATTTTGTATATGAAGCAGGGGCAACTGCTCTGATTAAGATTCAGGCAAAAATGAGACAAATCAATCGACTCGCCACAACAATTGGGTTGATGTCTTTGGGTGGGCTTGCTGCTGCATATATTAATGTCCAATTTGCACTATCTTTCAACCTAAATGATCAACCATTTTCTGTACAAACAGATATTTTTGACAAATTAATGCCTAATGTTGTTTCTTTGATTATTTTACTTAGTGCATTCTATCTTGTACGTGTAAAAAAATGGAATATTCAACTTTTAATTTGGAGTATGATTGGCTTATGTTTGGTAGGCAGTTATTTCGGAATATTAAGTTAATTTATTGCCCCTAATATTTTTAGGGGCACATTCTTTAGCTGGGAGAGACATAATATGAAAATAGGTATTTTATTAACAGGCCATGCACGTTGGTCAGAGGGGCTATTTTCTGCATATAATTTAATTATTGGTGATACACAGGGCTTAAAATACCTTAATTTTAGTATTGAGGGTAGTCCTCCAGACCAATTTCAAATACAGCTTCAAGAAGCGACTAGGGACCTTGCCCAAGATGTGCAAGAAGTCTGGATCCTCACAGACATCGTGGGTGGATACCCATTTCAATCAGCTGCACATATGGCGTTAACTGAGCGTAATATACGAGTTTTTGGGGGAGTCAGCATGGCGCTGCTTTTGGGGTTTGGGATGGAAAAGGATGACATCCCTGAGGACCCCACCCTATTTATTCAAAGCATGCTGAATGAAGCAAGATCTAGCCTTTCTGTATTTGAAAAAAATGCGATATCTAAACCTATCCAAAATAAAAATGATGAGGGCTTATAAAAACTAACTAGAAATATTTGAGCCATTTAAAGTGTGAATGTGTCACTTTGAACTGGCCAAATTTCTTCATCGCTGGATATACTGCCAATGCCAAAACAATTGTACAAAGCCAAACTTCAGCCACTGAACTAAACCCAAAATACTCTCCCTGGTTTTTTCCCCACAGTCCCTGTGCAGCAAGATACAAAAATTTCAGTATATACAAGTGTGACAAATAGAAAAACATTGGAACCGAGCCAAAAGTTGTCAAATATCTCACCCATGGTTTATTCTGCCAATACTCTAAAAATACTAATAAAAAGAAACCTATCCCCAGGGTAAAACATAAAAATAGTAGTGATGGTGGATATTTTGTTAGGTTAAAAAAACTCATCAAAGTCAAATACCAATTATCTATTCTTAGCCATGGATTTTCACCATAAATATTAACGAAACGAAGAATTAAGAATATCCCACATGTCATTGTGCCTAGGGCAATAAAAATATTACGTCGTTTCTGCCAAGCAACATCTTTATGAAAAATGTCTCCTGCTACATAGCCAAGGCAGATCACCCCTATCCAGGGCAAGAGAGGATAGGAGATGCGAATTTTTAAAAGTGAGCCTATCTCAATCCAGTTTCGATCATGCAAAATAGTCCATACTACATACATAGGTGATCCTGTATCAAAGTATAGCGGATCAAGCAAGTTATGCCCAAAAATAATAACGACCCCTAGTGTAAATAGTAGCCAATGTGGCAATCGACACAATAGAGAGAGTGCTATCATGCTTAACCCAAAAATCCAAATTACCTGCAAATAAATGACTGTTGGAGGGAATTGAAATGTCCAGGCAAAATTGATAAGGGTAAGCTCTAGCAAGATTAAAAAAATTCCACGTTTGAATAGAAAGTGAGAAATATTATAGATATGACGATATTTTGCTGCATACAAATTAGAAGAAACTCCACTAAGAAATACAAAAATAGGAGCACACAAATGTGCTAATGTACGACTACAAAATAGTCCCACTGTGGTGCTTGTAACATCCATTGGATCACTAACTTGCATATGCAAAAAAAATGTTTCTCTGACATGGTCTAAAAGCATAAAGAGGATCATAAGTCCACGCAGTGCATCAACAGAAAGCAAGCGTGCAGAGCCTGGCTTGACTATCAAAATTTTGGGGGCATGATTCTTTGTATACATCACAATACTCCTTGAGTATTGCTCGACAAGACTCAATCAATCTTTTAAAAAAAAATCTTATTTCTACAAAAAACTAATCGAGGATTTTACTCATAGCACTGCTGATGTCTGTGAGGTCAACAAAAGCGGCACTGACAACCTCTTTGGTGATGAGTCTTCCTGTCTTTAGGGAGACTTCTTCGCCACTGACACTCATAAACTTTTCAGATTCTCTTTTGTTATTGGCAAAATAAAACCCAACCCCAAATCGATGGCGCTTTAAAAAAGCCTCATCAAACTGATCAAATTGCGCTTTTGTTCCATGATAGATTGTTTGTTTAAGGGTTTTCTCTCTCATCAACACCCTCGAGTATCATAACTTCTTCTTCTGTATACGTGCGAATATCCTGACTTCTGAGATAGACTAAAATATCATAAGGCCAGCCATGACAAGGAAAATCATAGGCATCTACAGCACGGCCCTTCTCATCGATCATCACCACGCCCTCTTCTTTGACAAGTTTGTCTTTTATGTCTTGTAATTCCTTGATATAAGAGTCCATTCTCTTCATTGTCAAGGCTTTAGCCTGTGCAAACCTATGATAATAAGTTCTCATAATCCCTCCCCCAATTCTTGGACTTTTTTCACCAATACAGGACTGGGCTCAATGCCTAACATGATGTGCATTTCTACCACTTGCTTGAACTTCTGAGCATGGAATGTGTCTCTCTTTTTAAAGCGAATATCCAAGCCATTTAACATGGGTTCTAGCCAGTTATTGCGATAGGCGTTGAGCATCTTTTCGTAGTTTTGCGCATCAGATTCACCAGTGGCATTCATCCCTGCAGGAGAGCGCCCTATCAAGCGCGTGATAGGGACTTTAAGAATACGTGCAATCTCATAGTAAAGCATCTCTGTCTCATTTTTTGCTGATTGACTTTGGTTGTTACTATTTTGTAGCAATCCAAAACTATCTTTCTCATCAATTACCCCACCGTTGCCATTGAGAATATCGCTCACCCTGTGAAGGGTGGTGTGAGACGCCCCCACAGCTAATATAGTCAGGGGTGGCATGGGCGGTGCCATTTTCATGCTGGCCAAACATTTACCACAAGAATACTGGGCACTAAAACCCGTAAGATTTATACTTTTAACTAAATGATCGATACAGGACAACCCAAATGATCAAATATTATTGCAGATTGACAATTCTAGCATATTAGTACAATTTTGCGCTAAAAAGGTCAACTATTTTTGCATTCTCATAAAGTAAATTGGTACACATTGTACCGATTCAAATGAGTGTACCAAAATGAAGATATACATATTGAAAATACCTATTTGCATTTTCAATATATACATATGTGTACTTTTAACACTGCGTTTTATGATTTTTGATAGAAAGATCTATTCAACAATGTCTGATAAATCTTGTAGTGAATTAATCTCACCACGCCAAACTAAAAGCTGGTCATTTAACCGATACTCTTTCCTAGCTACTTGGATCATGTTCGGAATCTTAAAAGCGTATTTCGCAGATGTAGGGTCATTACCCTTAATCTTTTCATTTGTTAAAATACTTACTCTCTCATAGTTTTTTTCTTTAATGTGATAAACGCTAAAAGCGACAAGCTCTACATCTGGATCCTTTATTTTTAGTGCTGGGTGAGTTTCATCTTTCATAAGTGGTAACTTCTCACCCATTTTATAGATCTTTGGATAGAAATCATTAAAATAAAAAGCATTGTGTTCAGATGACTTTTCAGGAACTATGCCATCCTTAAATTTTTTCTGCAGATTATACTCAAATATGTTCTGGTTATTCTCTTCAATTTTTGAGGTATTTTTTGACTCACTAGGTTCTGGCTTATTTCTAATAGAATACTCATCATGAATACTCTTAAGAATCGTACATTGAGGTAGAGTAAATAACCTGAGTAGCTCATTTACTCGTTTCTCAAGCTTATCTCTATCTAAAGTATCTATAGATTTAAATATCTCATTTTGCCAAATATCAATAATGACATTTGCGTCAATAATAAACTAGACCACTTCCTATATAACCCGCCCTTCAAGAAATGCACGTTCAACCCTGTATAAGTTTAAAGACAAGCTTGTTGGATTACTTGCATCTTGAAAAAAGTTATAGACATCCTTACTATCAATAGCTCCACGGTTTTTTGCTAAAATAGTGCGGTAAGTTGCTAAGACCCCATAGCGAGTAACTGTATTAAAAATAGGATTACTAGATGTTCCAAAGCTACTTCCCGATGAAGATTCCTTGTCTTTTGGAGGTTTTGAAGGATACGCTACCTTTCTTAATTGAGCTAATTCATTTTGATTAGCTAAGTTTAGATTTTGAATATGCCAAAAAACAGATTGTTTTGATGTATAAAATTTAGTACTGAGCTGATCAAGTAACTTCCCGCCAATCTCTGTATTCTCTTTAATTCTGTTATATTCTTTGGTAAAGTCATCCTCTGGCATTAAAAAGTGTGCAGCAAAGCGATTTGCCTCCACTTCTTCTTTAGCTAAATCATTGCTAAAACTAGTTAATTCTTGATCAAGAACATTATCTCCACGATGCAATATCAAATGCCCAAGTTCATGGGCAATCGTAAATAGGCTTCTCCCAGTAGAAAATCCAGAATTAAAAAAGATAATGGGGTAGGTATCATAACTAATTGCAAAGCCTTGCCAACCATTAGAATAGGGACTAGAAAAGACTAGTATTCCTAATTCCTCTAATGCATAAATCATTCCTCTCAAGAATTCTCCTGCATTAGGCCTCTTTGTTTGTTGGGAAAAATAGAGAGCATTAACTTTTTGCCTAATAAGGTTAGCCCTTTCCTTGATAGGACTAGATTGAGGTATTTCCTGATCAAGAGTATTAAAAATGGATATATTTTGCTCACCTAATTGTTCTAATATATCTAAATACTGCAAACGCTTTTCACGAGCCCAGTAAATCTGTTTCTTAACCCAAGGAGTAACACCTGTCTTATCTTGTTGAAAACTAACATTCTTTCTAAACTTGGCAATATTCTCATTTTCAGAAGGTCTCACCTCTGAGTAAAAAAGAGCATAGTATTTAATGTTCAGTGTCTTTTTTATGCTATCAACTTCTTGTTTATTTAAAACAACACCACCAGTCTCTGGTTGTTTTAATTTTTCAACTATTGCCTCTTGAATGTTAGATGTATTGAGTTGCTCCAGCAGATAGGATGCGATATTAGGATGTATTGTAAAACTGATATTAGACATTATGATTAATCCTTAATTGTCTTATACTACTTAATAATCCATCTTTGTTTATAATATAAAAAGTATTGACAATCTATAAATGATCGGCTTGATTATCTCATAAAAAAGAAGAAATATCACCTAAAATATACAATTTTTGTTAAGCTTAAAACGGCAAAAAAAGCCTGATTAGGGACACTAAAAAGTACACGGCGCATTTTTTAAAAAATAATTCCTTGTATTATAAAGACTTACGGGACAGGTTGGACGCTCCGAAACAGACAACCCAAATGATCAAATATTATTGCAGATTGACAATTCTAGCATATTAGTACAATTTTGCGCTAAAAAGGTCAACTATTTTTGCATTCTCATAAAGTAAATTGGTACACATTGTACCAAAATGAATGCGTGTACCGATTGAGTTATATCTACTTTTATGATAAACTCGAACTGTATTTTAGCCTAATAGTATTAGTCTGGGGTTCTAATTTATGCATAAAAGTACTATCAATCTTACAGAGTATGCTGAACAACTATACAAAAACAAAAAAGGCCTTTGTATCTTAACTCTAAGAGAATTAATGAGTAATGCCTACCATGCATTACTTATTAACATTGACAATAAAAAAGAACCTAAAATATCTGTAACAATAGATTGGGATAACAAAAAATTTATTATAGAAGATAACGGATGTGGTTTTGATAGTTCAGATAGAGAGGCTCTTACATGCTTGGCATCTCCTAATCAGAAGAAAAAAGATGCCCAACTTCCATCTAAGGGTCAGGGTAGAGCTATCCTTGCTTATGTTGGTGACTCAACAACATTTAATACTGTGTCTAAAGATGATGAGAGTATTAGTAAAAAATTTACATTTAATTACCCATTGACACAACAACCAGAGCTCTTTGTGCAAGAAGATGGTCAGCTTACTAACGAACCTAGTGGAACACATGTTGAAGTTAAAATTAAAAATATAAATAAAATTTGGACAACATTTAATTCTGCATATAATAATTTTGCAAAAATAAAAGAATTCTTTGAAAGAGAATTTTTTTATTTTTTTGTTAGTCTGGAAAATCTCTCACTATCTATTACTTCAAAATCTGTAAATGAAGAGCA
Organism: Spirochaetia bacterium; assembly: GCA_051648825.1. Lineage (GTDB taxonomy): Bacteria > Spirochaetota > Spirochaetia > WRBN01 > WRBN01 > JAHHUI01. The sequence continues at coordinate 24,540 of JBOFFX010000058.1, read as the reverse complement.
ATCCGGTTATTCTATGATAACAAAAAGGAACTACGAAAAGATTTCATTCGAAGTAACGTTTACAGAAGATAAACTATCTGAAAATGATGATGCAGAAAATAAAACCAATATAGATACCTATATTATCCGTGAAGAAATAAAAGGAAGTATCGAAACTATTCTAATAGGACACCATATTCCAGCAGAATGTAAGGATATTAAATACGATAGACACTTTAATCAGTGTAAATTTCGAGTTTATATTTTTTCTGAATACTTTAGTGAAAAAGTTAATTTAGAAGGATCCATAATAGAGCTCAACGAAAATGAAAGCAAAAAGATTAATGAAGCGTTAGTAAAAAATTTAGATAATTTTTTTGCTAGCCAAATTAACGAACAAAAGAAAACAAATATAGAGGCCCACAGTGAAGCATCTCGGGAATTAATAGCATTTCATGATTTTTTACCACCAGAAGGAGAAATTACTGGCCATCATTCTGTAAATGCAAAAGATTTTCAAAAAATTGCCTTTGAAGAATATAGCAAAGCCAGCATCGCTTATTTAACTAATGACGATCAAGAAGATACAAGAATTATTAAATCAGCTCTGCACATGTATATCATACATAGAGATCGCGTGCTAAAAAAATTGGGGGAATTATTACACCGAAACAATGATGATGGGACCCCTAAAACAAGTCTAGAGAGTGACATGCATGAGTTGCTTTTCAAACGAGCTTCTTCAACAAATACTACTAATAATAAAGATCTCTACTATCGTCATAACCTCTGGCTTCTTGATGATAAATTTTCATATTTTTCAGAAGCTGAATCTACAAAAACTGGTGAAAAAAAATCTGATATTTATCTGTATTTAGATGAACCATCTGAGCCTAATGAAGTTGTGATCATCGAGCTGAAACGCCCCGTTGGACCTAGTAACAAAGATGGGCATAATCCTAAAAAAATGATTGATCAAGTGCGTGAATATGCTACTGCATTTTATACTAAAAAACGTGGCATTAATGGAGTGGATATTGAAACAGAAAACTGCTCCTTTTGGGGTTATATTATAGCAAGTCGCGAAGATATAAACGCTGCAGCCATCGAGAATGGAAACACGGTAAGTATTCCATTTGCCCCTAATTCAAAAAGTATATCAATAGGACTATTGGGTGATGCAAGTGGAAAAAATATACATATTGAACTTTGGGTTTACTCTGACCTAGAAAAAATTGCAAAAAAAAGAAATAAAGCATTTATGAATTTTTTAAATACTTCTATATCTAATCAAAATTCGATAACTCATTGATAGTGAATTAGGCTACGGGGTGTTGTCCTGTGAATACTAAGCAACCTCCCTATTTATAGCAATAAAAAAAATGAAAATTTCCTATTCACAATGTACGCACATGTAAGTTATATTAAAATATCAATATGAGTACTGTAAAAAAGGAAGTCATCAAATATATCACCGCACACAAGATAGTAGATTTTGGAAAAACAAAATTAGCTAAACTACTCTTTTTTGTTGATCGTGAAGTTTGGATGATGACCAACAAGAAGAAATTCTTAGGTGTTAATTTTTTACGCAACCACCATGGGCCATTAGTAGAGCAATACGATTATACCATTGATGAACTAAAAACAGATAACAAGATCAAGGTTCAAGAAATGTCTCCTGAGGATTCAGATTACACACTACACCAAATCGAACTTGCTGAGCCCTATGATGTTGAATCTATCCTAGACTATGTCACACCCCAAGAGCGAAAAATTATCGACCGTGTTATTAAAAAATTTGGCAACATTCCTGCACACGCCCTTAGTGAGCTAACCCATGATGAAACATGGAGTTCATTATCCAATGGTGCTATCCTTCCTTATGATTCTTATATCCTCCTCACATCAAAGAAAACTAAAAAACTTAAATTATCCAGAGAACTCAGAAATCAACTGAATACTTCATTGAAAGAATATAAAGAGGAAGATCTTGTCGATGCCAAAGAGTTAGACCTTGATGACATATTCAATAAAGTATAGCCATAAGGCAGAAAAAACTATTAAAGAACTCATTGCTCCCCATAAAAACTACCAGAATATCCTAAAAACTCTATTGGGAAGATCAATTTCTCATCCAGAAGAGTTGCTACATTGTTGTGATAAGTATCCTGACAAATTTTGTAAGAAAAACTATAGCTCTTGTATTACAATGGTATTGATATTTGACAAAAACGATACTGAAAAGATGTTAACACTACTTGACATCAACGTACACGTGGAACCTGACTGCCGCTTTGAATAGCAGATAATTACCCCCATTCAAAAGGCTAGTAATGTTTGATGGCGTTATTTCTAAAATCTTGGCAATTTTCCTCTGGCTCATTCCAGACTTATAGATAGACGCCCTTAGTCTTTCACTAAATTGTGTTCGTACCATACTTACACTTTCGGGCAGAAAGTTTAAAAAAGCACCAAAAATCACTAGTCTAGACGCTGACCCGTGATAAAATCATAATGAATCACTTTGCCTCTTCGCTGATGGTGGCAGTTTGGCTGCGGCGGTCGATGACCGTGCGAATCTTTTTGTCCAGCTCGATGATAGTAAAATCAAAAACCTCGTCCTGGCTAGCCTGATCCATCTGTCGAACGATGGCGATCATGTACTCGAGTCGCGCCTCCTTGCTGGCTGTGCCAGTGGCATCTAGCTGTGCCAGTAAGTCTTCACCCTTGTTTGTAGATGTGCCCCAAGCCAACCAGTCCATACTAATGTCCAAAATCTCACAGGCCTGGCGTGCCAGGTCAAATTGCAAGAAACTCCGCCCACTAACAACATGGGATATACTTGTTGGATTTAGTCCTAACTTTAGGGCTAATTGCCTTTGACTTATTCCCGCCCTATCTATGGCCATTCTAAGTCTCTGGTTAACTGCAGGTATTAACTTCATGTAAATAGATTCGGACTAAATAACTAAAAATCTAAATAACTATTGACATCATTCCGTAACTAAAGTATAAATGACGTAACTAAGTAAATACTTCGGTGATATTAAAGATGGCAGGCGCGCCTGTCAAGTAGGGACGGGGATCAGTTTTGTCAGGGTCAATATCCCTATGGATGTTGATTTTGCAATAGCCAAAAAGGCCAAAATGGCAGGCATGCCAAAAAAAGCTATGATGGCAAAAATTCTGAAAGATTTTGTGGAGGCCTAGCATGAGCAGCGTAATAGATTCCAAGCTGGACGCACTCCTGTCCAGCTTGGCTCAAAGAGAAAGAACACCAAATAAGCAATGACAAAAAATGCCAATATAAATAATTGTGGCAAAATAGCTAGGGTATAAAGGATACCTTCTATCGATCGTAAGATGTGCCAGCGCTTCTGGGTGGGGTCATAATGCATGCTTACTCCTTGGAGAGATATTTGAGCGTCTTACGGAAATCATCCAAACTTAACAGAGAGGGATTGGCATAAAATTCATAAGCCCATTTAATGACGGCTAAGTCATGCGCATTGTCAAAAAGTGGCACATCTAAATTCTTTGGGAGAAGAGTCTTAGCTGCCTGTACGGCACCAAGGATCAGTGGGATCCATGCTGGAAGATTCTTTAGCGGGTTTGGCAATTGGTCTTTAGCAGCGTAAGATTCCGCGCCCCATTTTAGAATAAGATGCTTAAAAGTGCCATTGATGAATGGATGAAGTATTTCCATCCCTGTCGCAGCATACACGAGGTTGGCAGGGTCGTCAAAGCGTAGAATTCCTTTCATATTTCTCCCATGAGTATAACTCTTGCCCTGGTATCCCGCATAGTAGAAAAATGGGGAATATTCATTGATATTTGAAGTAGATTTACCAAAAGGATTGTCCTGTTTATTTTTAAAATCCCACTCACCATAGCCCGCCAAGGACTAATAATCCCCAATACCACAAGAACAGAAATGGAAGTAATAATACCCCAAACCAAAAACGCTTGCGCACTGTAGGCCAAAAAAACTGCAAACAATACACAGAGAGTGGGAGGCTTGTTCCCCCACCAATGAAAAGTATCCAAGCAGAGGACTTTGCTAAAGATAGCCAACCCTCATTCAATGAGATATCGATATTAAGTGCAACACTCGCAAGCTGTAAACACATTATTAACGCATAGCAATACCGAATAATCCTTTGATGTAGATTTTTTTTAATAGGTCTTTTGGGATGCCAAATCTCTAGTGTATTGATATAGGCAAGAAAGAATGGCAGTATGGTCGCAATCAAGATATTTAAATAACCAGAAATAAGTTCTTTTCTCAGAAAAGGCTCTTGTCGCAATAGTACGATCAATATACCACTCAAGTACCACTGCAATCCCAGTAACAACAAAAAAAGGATATATTCATAAGCTTTAAAAGCATTAATGCTTTTAAACATATCTTCTTCTGTCAGGTAGGTGTTCGGTAATGATATTCTCGGCATACGCATCATATCCCCAGTTAATAACCGCAATATCATGGGCATCATCAAAGAGTGCCACATCAAGGTTTTCTGGGTCAAACATCCCCCATACGGACTTTATTACGCCATACCTGGTAAAAACCAAACAAAAAGAGATTTAGGGAACCGAATATAACAAGTCCACAACTGAATATATATATAAACTGATCTGAATAAGTTGGCCCCAGGTATTGAGCCAAGGCCCAATTGAAGTTAGGCGGAAAAATCACACATAAAACTGCGAAAAATAATGGGTAGAAGATATTAAAAATCATAGAGATAATGATATTCGGCTTAACTACTTGCAAGGTATAGATAAGTATGGCTAGAGTAGCTGGCATAAGCTTTGGCAAATGAGGCATCAAAAGAAAAATAAGAGTCAAAAAACTACACAGCAAATAAACTCTCCATATAACTCTAGGGCCTATCTTGCCTTTGTAATTTACTATCCCTTCCCTATAATAAATACCAGAGAGATAAACGTACACAGATATGCACAAGAAACCCAGCCCCCCTTGTTTGAGAGACCAGAAAAGAATATAAAGGCAAAATAAAAATATTCCATAACCTGGCTGGTAGTCAGTAGCCCAAAGCACTCCCATCAATGCAAAAGTGCCCCACTCTACATACAGAAATAAAGCAAGTGTTATGGACGTAAATATAGCCAAAAATTTACTGACATTAATAAACCATTGTGGCATTTATTATTCCTCTTTTTGATTAAGAACATTTAACCCCTTATTGAAAACCTCAAATGGATACCTTCGCTTGAGTTCGGGATCGATGAGATTATGATATCCCCAGTTGATGACAGTAATATCATGTACATCATCAAATTTTAAGCCACTTTTTGCTTCATTTTCGATAAATTCCTCAACAATATCTGACATATCACGATTTTCCATTTCCTGAAGCGAATTATTCATCATCTCAATAAATCTGGGCTTGGATTTCACAACTTTTTCAAGTCCAGTTGTCATCCTATTAATTGTGCCCTTGTCAGTATCACCCACTGAATAAGCATGTGCTGCATCGATAAGAAGCGCTAGAACCATTAGGGTCTATCCAGAAAAGCATAAGCTCACCACCTGTGGCAGCATACACCAAATTAGCAGGGTCGTCAAAACGTAGAATTCCTTTCATATTTCTCCCATGAGTATAACTCTTGCCCTTGTATCCCGCATAGTAGAAAAATGGGGAATATTCATTGATATTTGAAGCAGCTTTGCCAAAAGGATTGTCCTGTTTATCCTTAAAATCCCACTCACCATGAGTTCTCACACGAGGCATCCAACGAAGACCCGCAATCATAGTTTTGATTGCCTTTATAACAGTTACTGCGGCCAATACTACTGAATGCACTGGCTCTTTCTGCAATATTTGAAATCTTTATACCCAGCATTGATCTGGGAATAACCTGTACCTCACTGCGTGTGGTCTGCACGGTCTGATTCAGCATCAGATGAAACTTGTCTGTCACATTCAAATACAAACTATAATCACCATTCCACACGCCCACGAACATACACTTGTATGTGTCCACAGGCAGGCCTGTATTGTGTTTCTTCATAATTTGGGTATCACGTTTAGCATTGGCAAAAGTCTTTAGTTTGGCACCAATCATCCCTTCAGGCAAGCTTAGTTGCCGTGCTTTTTTCACCTCTTTAGCCCACTCGCTCAATTTCTTGGGTGTACTACTAATCGCATAAAATTCACCATCGTATAGGCAACACACCTCCCCCGCCCCACCTAAAAGAAAAGTACTGCCAGAATAGCCTGGTAGGAACAAAAAGACCTACTGGAACACTTATTTTTTCTCTGTTCCAGTATTTGTTCCACCTATACATATGTATAACTTATTACTAGATATAGAGTTATATATACAATAATATTCAATGGAACAGGTGGAACAACATGACACAAGTGGAACAAAAAAATGTTCTTAATATGAAATTAAGATCACAAAAAATATGTATAATTCTGGTCATGAACGGCGAGAACATCAAAAAACGTCTTATAGAGATGGCGAGCAACAGACCCAACCTTGAGCTACCCTATAGCCTGGTGGCTGATATGCTGGGCATCCCCATCACCATGGCTCGCCGTCTAGTCAATGAGATTTCCAAAGAGGTACTGTCTGGAAGATAAAATTTCATGGGTCAGGTTCGGGGCCCCTAACTTGCACGCAAAAACCCAAAAACGAAAATTAAAAAGATCGCAATCCTTAATAAAAAGGGGGGGTAAATGGGCAAAACGACACGACTAACGGCACAACAAAAAGAGCTAATATATGAGCTGTACGATAAAAATATAAAACAAAAATTAAAGCCAGATTATGAGGGAATTGTGCGGGATCTCATGAAAGTATCCCCTCCGATCTTGATAACAAAAGAGGCTGTTTGCTATCACATAAAAAGGCGTAATCAGTCTTCTCATTTAAAAATTGAAAAAGCCAAAAATGACCTGGCTACTGCTAAAAAAGAACATGAAGATTTGACAGGTCAGCAGGCTAGTGAGCTAGATTTTAATAGTGGCCAAAGCCCAGAAATTACCGTGGCCAATACCCCAGTGATGTTAAAATATTGGGATGCGCTGAGCACAAAATTCAAACTAGAACTTGAGCAGGGGCGATATGTTCATGCCGATGATGTGGCTAAAAAATTCACTGCTATATATGAGGTTGTTGAGCTTACACTCAAGGCCATACAGACCCGCCTCATCTCCGCCATCACGCCCGCAAGTCTAGAAAAAAAATATTTTTCTAAGCTTAATGCGACCTGTTCCGCATCTGCAGGCGACCCCGCATCCACCATAAACCAACTTCCAGGAGAGTGGGAAAAGCATACGCGCCACTGCCCATCTTTATATCTTTTGACTCTAACTTTCTTCTTTTCTCTTGCCATTTGGTACACGACCAACAAATAGATTCTACAAGTTGTTGCAATATAAAGATTTATACTTTTAACTAAATGATCGATACACGATTCGAACGTGCGACCTTGAGCTTCGGAGGCTCACGCTCTATCCAGCTGAGCTAATCGACCTTTCAGAGAATGCTAAACTTTTGTGAAGGTTGTGTCAAGAAAACAAAGATAGATTACATTTTAGAATACATATGCTATGCTATGGAAGTGATAATAGAGACTTTCCCCTTTGATGCAATGAAGATTCCCTTTGAACCACTTTTTTGTGTGATACAAGACACTCCCATATCTGGGATATTTATGCTCATTAAAGAGTCAGAATTCTTGGTCTTTCAGAAGAGTCATTTTCTAAACACTCACTGTACGCAGGATGCGCAAATACAAACAAGTGGGCCATGGATTCTTATAGGAAAGTATGCACACAATCAACCTGTTTATATTGCACAACTCACTCATTATTATGGAGATCAATATCACTTGCAGCATTCCAGAGATATTTTCCCTTTGTGTAATGATGCGCAAGTCATGGTGATGATGCGTGGAATACAGTTGCTTCACTTTATCAAAGATCATGCATTTTGTGGCCGTTGTGGCACACAGAATATTATGAAAACAGAAGAACCCTGTATGCGATGCCCTTCATGTCATCACCTGCAGTATCCGATTGTCAGCCCTGCAATTTTAGCATTAATTGAGCATGAGAATAAAATCTTGTTAGCGCATAATATGCGATTTCCAGATGGCCTATATAGCCTAGTTGCAGGATTTTGTGAATCTGGAGAAATGGCTGAAGATACCGTAGTAAGAGAAGTGTTTGAAGAAGTGGGAATTATCATCAAAAATGTGCAATTTATGGCGAGCCAGAGTTGGCCCTATCCACATAGTTTGATGCTCGGTTTTCGCGCACAATGGGAAAGAGGGCAAATTGTATGCGATGGGATAGAAATTGTTGATGCACAATGGTTTGGGATAAAGGATTTGCCCACACTCCCCAATGGGGACTCTCTAGCACGAAAAATGATCAATATCTGGGCACAAGAACAAGGCGTATCGCTAGGGAAAGAAAAGAATCTTGACCAACATGATAAACTCTAGGATAGCCTATCTAATACACTTTGCAAAAGTGTCTCAGCCTGGTTAGGCTCTTCAAGTTGACTAAAAGCCTCTTTAAGCGGCTTGCCATCATGGATACCCTTGGCATATGCAAGCAGGTGCTTTTTAAACTCTCGCAAGCTCTTGATACTGCGATCTTGAGCAAAAACTTGTTGCAAATGTGTATAAGCCGCCTGAATTTTTTCTTTATCAGAAATAGGAGTATATACACCTCTATGAAAATACTCTTTTGTTTGGCGAAAAATAAAAGGATTGCCAATCAATCCCCGTGCAAACATAATAGCATCAATACCTGTCTCTTCTAACATATTTTTTGCAGATTCTGGTGAGAAAAGATCCCCAGATCCACAAATGATTTTTTCTGGGAAATTTCTCTTTAGCTGTGTTAAATGGCTCCAGTCTGCAGTACCTGTATACCCTTGAGATCGAGTCCGAGGATGTAAAGTCAACATATCGACACCTGCTAAAAATGCCTTCTCTGCAAGCTGGAGATAGTTGATTTGCTGCATATCCCACCCACTACGAATTTTGACAGTAATTGCCACATTTTGGGGAGTGTTATTGCGCAATGCTTTGAGTAGATCAAAAAATATTTGGGGGGTTTTTAAAAGTGCTGAACCTGCATGGGAACGATGAACTTTGGGGACTGGACATCCACAGTTAAAATCTAAAATTGCAGGCTCCATACGCAAGGCATGAGGAATTGCCCGTTCGACTGCCTGCAAATTGCCTGCAAAAAGCTGAATTGCAAGTAAAGATTCTGATGGAGCCCTCTGCATTAAATCAGCAGTACGATCACTGCCGCGCCACAAGCCCTCACAAGAGACCATTTCTGTAAAAGCCATGTCTGCCCCATTGCGTAAACACACCTCCCTGAAGGCGGCATCAGTATATCCGGCCAATGGTGCAACAAAAAGATTGCCAGAAGTTTCAATTTGTCCTATCTTGATAGCACGATGTAAATTCACAATTTAATTATATAGATGATACCCATAAATCCACAAGCGATTTCTGCATAAAAATTCAGGGGCTTGAATCTCACTCAAAATATTGGGTATAATGCGATCGCCTATGTTCTACCTAATCTTGATACTCATTGTGGTTATTTTCTGTACTGTTGTATTCAGAGCACTCTCCCTGGCTTTCTTTGTGCGAGGATTAAGACTAGGATTTAAGCTCCCTGAACTTCAAAAAATTAGAGATATTTTGCAAAACAAACTCAATAGTCGCCCTACGTCTATATTCTTTAAAAATTCAAGATTAATTAGCTGTGTCCTAACAAAATTTTACCTCTCTAGTGAGGGACAAACATCACGCACAACTATTGAAAAATTTTATAATCTACGTGATAGCCTCTCCAAAGTACGTACATCTATCGATGACAAAAAAGCCACCATTGCTACACATACCCTCTCATACGGCAGCCAATTAAGCCTCAGCTCTAAACGCCACGTAGACCCCATTAATGCCATGGTGATCAAAAATAAAGAATGCCTGGTATTATTTTGTGAACAAGAAATTCTTGATGATCGTGTGAGTGTTTACTTCTGGTATCAAGATGCCGGATATAGTTTCAGAACGGCTATTTTTAAGCGAGAAAATGGACATATTTGGATCAATCACCCAAAAAGTGTTGCCCTGGTACGCAGACGACAATATACACGCGTAACATTAGATATCCCAGGTACATTCACGATTGTCAACCGCACAAATATAGACTATCATCCAGAGGTAGAACCAGGATCTATATGCCGGATCAAAAATATCTCTGAGGGGGGACTCAACCTAGTCACCACCGGCCATGGCAAGCCCGATGTTATCATGAAAATTAATTTTAAACTCAAAAATCAGACAATTATTGTATGCGCACTGATCAAAGCTGTGGCCTATAACCGAGAAACAAATGAGTCTATTATTAATCTTGAATTTGTGGAAACCCCACCAATCAAGATGTATGAGCCAATTCTTTCGTATATCTATGGGCTTTCTGATGATGAGGCATCAATCTCTTAAACTGAATTTAATACAAGAATATTCCGAAAACTATGGAGTATCCACTAAATGAGGTTGCTATGCTGATTCCTATTCTTGCACTCATCCCTATTGTCCTAGGGATCTTATTCTTTCTCAACAAAAGACGAAAGGGCGGATCAAGCTCTACAACTCCCGCTACTCCCTCTGAAGGGCCACCTGATGCAATTAAAAAACCCAAGCACAACCCCATGATAGAGGGTTTGCGTCGACACGCAGCAAAGAACCCCTCAAATCCCACCATTCTTCAGCAATTTGCTGTAGCCTGCTATGAAGATGAACGTTATCAAGATTCCTTTGATGCCTATACCGCACTTATAAACCTCACAGATAAAATGAACCCGGAAAGTGTCCCCTCTGGCATAGATGTGCGACGATGCCGCATCAGAAAAGGAATCTCAGCGATTCATATCCGTAAATATGATGAGGCTTTTCGTGTGATATCTGATGTCTTTGCTGCAAAAAAAGAGCTCGATGGTGAGTTGCTTTGGGGGTTAGGCGTATGTGAATATTACAGAAAGAAGTATGATCGTGCTGCACACTATCTCACATTTGTGATTAAAGGATTCCCTGATAATACAGAAGCTTATCGTTATCTAGGCATGAGCTACTATAAAATGAACCGCTATACCGAAACAGCAAATATTCTTCAGCATATTTTGGCAAAAGCAACAAAAGATGATGATAAAGAGCTTATTTTTACTCTAGCCGATGCATACTACCGATCTGGAAATAGAACACATGCACTCAAACTCTTCCGCTATCTTAGGGAAGATCCCACATATGGACCAACTGCTTGTCTTTCTTCTGGAAAAATTAATACAGAAGAGGGCCGGTTCCCCTTGGCTATTACAGACTTTGAAACAGGGCTGGGGCATGCCAATATGCGCACAGAACTGATGTTAGACCTCAAATATAGCCTAGCACAAGCTTTTGTAAATAATAAAGATCTACGTAAAGCTATGGAACTATTTCAGCAGGTACGTGCGGTAAACCCTAGTTTTAAAAATGTCAGCCAAGAAATTCAGCGTTATGGAGAAAAGGCCTCTAGTGTGCATGTCATCACCTACCTTAAGGGCACAAGTAATGAGTTTGTAGAGCTTGCAACCAAAATTCTAACACTCTATTTTGGTAAAACAAAGTTTAGTATAGATAAATCTCAAGCTGAAAATTCTGCATTTACAGATATTGTTGGAATCATGAAAAAGGGTAAACATGAGGAGTCTATTGTACAAGTTCGTTTCTACCGTACAGAAGCAACTCTCAGTGAAGCACATATGCGTGATCTCTACTTAAAAATGAAAGCTAATCATGCAGAGCGTGGATACTGCTTCACCATTGGTGGGTTTGAACCCCAAGTTGACGACTTCGTAGAACATAGACTCATTGATCTTTGTAGCAAAGAGATACTAATGGGATTGCTTGTTAAAATCCCTTAATTGTTTGTTGTTGTCATAATTCTAAACTGTTCTTGGCGTCTTAATGCATTTATGCTACTCAACCGTAATGTCATAAATGATTGCCCGGGGGTCAATGTCAAACGGCCAATCCTAAACCGGCCTCTTGCATCATAGAGATCTTCTTCTTGGTAGACCTTCTTCCCCTTTAATATACCTTTGCCCTCATTTGCAGTCAGCGCATCTAGTGTAATTTGAGTAAGAATATCTCCCATAAAATCAAAATCAATTTGATACGGTGCTAAAGGGCTACCATTGATAATTTCTTTCACATCAGCAAATACTTCATAAGTACCAGCAGGTAAATAATTCATCCCAGATTGAATCACATACTGCTGACCTTGAGCATTTCTCAAATAAAGTGCAGACAATACCACTGCACGCTTATCTTCTTCTCTGACAGCTGTAGGGAGGAATAATAACGGGTTTACATATTGTGATGTCTGAATATCATAAAACGCAACATCCAGTTTGCCAGAGAGACTTTTTGAACCAATACTCTGCTTCAGATTAAAATTCTGACCAATAGAGTATGCCACAGGTGTAGAAATGCCACCATAAACAATCGTAATGCCATCATTGCGATCCATTACGATTGTTGTGCCATTTTTTGTAGGAAAGATACTATCTGCAACAGAATGTTCAAAAATAATAGTACCTTCTGTTACTGGAAATATTTCTTCAAATTCTCCACCAAATGTAATAGTACGGCTCACACCATGGACCAAAAATTGTCCAAAATGGGATCTCACACGACCAGCTGGATTGGGCCATTGATAGGCTGAGAGAAACAATCCTGAAATAAGAAACAATAAATACTTTGAATATCTAGAACTCACTTGACACTCTCATAATCTAGGAATCCCAACCAGTCTTGTGTTCCCAAAATTACTGTCTTTGGCAAAAACATGACAATAGATTCATCCAGATAAAGGTTCATTCTTAAGAGTGGAAATAAATTGCGATCATTAAGAATTGTCAATTTATGTCCTTGGTTATTTTTTACCAAAAATCCAAAATAATGACCAAAAATATTGGTGCTAAATTCTTTAAGATCACCATCAATCGCAAGTGAAAAGGGTGCATGAGAACCAATGCGATAGCCATTGAGAAAGCCCGGCTCTTCATAAAGAACAACATCACTATTCTGAGAAAATTTAATGCTGACTGGCCTGGTCATTTGTTCTTTTAAATCTGTATGATAAATAGGTAAATAGCTACGACTACCCCTTCTAAAAAGTAGAAATCGCTGTGGGTTAAGGCCACTGATGATAGCAAAATATTGACCATCAGCAGAAATCGCACTGCCATAGATAATCTCTGAGGCACTGCCTCCTGGTCGATATTCATAAAACAATGTGCCATCATCAGCGAGAATCGTAACATAGCCATTGAGACCACCAATAATTGTCAAATGTTCATTAGCCTGGATAGAGGTAATATATGCACCCACATTATAGGTCCAGCGCAATGTCCCATTTTCATCAAAATTTTTGACACTACCCGCAAAATGATCAAGTGAAAAAATTCTTTTACCAATAATGAGGGGCACACCATTATCGTTAATCGTGGCTAAAGGTTTCCCAGTGGCATCAAAAATACTAAACTGAGTCTGATCTTCCTGATACAAAGCATAATAGTGATCACTATAACTGACTCGTTGCACAAGAGAGATTGTATTTTTTAGAGCCAAATCTTCTCCTAAATATACAAGATAAGTACTGAGTCTGAGGGGAAAGTATGATCTCGAAATATTCCCTGTCATTGCAAAGGACTTACTTTCATTTGCCTGAGTAATTGTTTCTTGCTTGTTGGCCAAAAAATAAGATTCTTTAGGAAGTTTTTGGGTTGAGATGAAATAGTAAAGAATGATACCTAATATCCCTAAGCTAACAATCCATTTCTTCATTAAACTCCGCCCTGTATTACAAAATAATGACATTCAAAGAATCTCTTCCGATACTATAAAAGTAAACAATTGTCTTAGTCAATTTGTTCATGCGTGAATAGGGAGTTTTTATGCAAGAAAAAAAATTACAACAAGCTGCAATAGAGATTGCACAGAAAGCATACAGTCCATACTCTGGATTTCAAGTAGGTGCAGCTATTTTGTGTGATAATGGCCAGATTGTTGTGGGAGTTAATGTTGAAAATCCCTCATTTGGAGCAACAATCTGTGCAGAGCAAAATGCGGTGACAACAGCCATTTCCCTGGGAATTCGTCAATTTACAGCCATCGCAATTTATTCTCCTCATCAAAAAGAATCATTTCTCACACCGTGTGGGATCTGTCGTCAAGTCCTAAGTGAATTTATGCTGCCAGATACTCCTATTTATATGGCAGACGCACAAGGAAATTTCATCATGAAATCTCTGCAACAAATCTTTCCATTTTCCTTTAGCTTGAAATAGACACCGCTTTCTTGACTGTGGCTATATATCCAAATTTGTGACATACAAAGCATTGTCCTCAATAAACTTGCGACGTGGAGGAACCTGATCACCCATTAACATACTAAATGTGGCATCTGCTTCCACAGCATCCTCCATCGTGACACGCTTCAAACTACGTTTTGTACGATCCATGGTAGTCAATCCCAACTCATCACTATTCATCTCACCCAAACCCTTGTAGCGCTGTATTTCATCTTTATTTAGGTCAATACCCTCACGCAAGACAACTTCTGTCTTTTCCTCTTCTGTATATGCATAAAATTCTTTGCGACCCTTGGTGACTTTGTACAAAGGGGGCATAGCCAGATACACATAGCCATCTTCAATAAGTTTAGGCATATAACGAAACAAAAATGTCAACAAAAGTGTGCGAATATGACTACCGTCAACATCTGCATCAGCCATAATCACAACTTTGTGATAACGTAATTTTGTTACATCAAATGTCTCTCCAATACCAGCACCCAGCGCCAAAATCACCGGTAAAAGCTTTTCATTATCCAAAACTTTTTCTAATCGGGTCTTCTCTACGTTGAGCATTTTGCCCCATAATGGCAAGATTGCCTGCGTACGGCGATCGCGACCTTCTTTGGCACTACCACCCGCCGAATCTCCCTCAACAATGAAAATTTCACAATTTGCCGGGTCTCTGTCTGAACAATCTGCCAACTTATCTGGCAATCCAGCCCCACCGAGCGTACTCTTCCTACGGGCCAAATCACGTGCTTTGCGTGCAGCAAAGCGTACACTTGCTGCTAATGCAGCTTTTTCTAGGATAATATCAATTGTCTTGGGGTTGGTCTCAAAAAATTCTTTCAGTCGTTCATATACTACACTTTCAACCATACCTTTAACTTCACTATTTCCCAATTTTTGCTTTGTCTGTCCCTCAAACTGCGGATTGGGAATTTTCACAGAAACAACAGCTACCAACCCTTCACGCACATCCTCACCAGAAAGCGGCTCTGTGAGTTTTTTGGCATGTTTAGAATCTCTCATAAAATCATTAATGACACGTGTGAGTGCACTTTTAAAGCCAATTAAGTGTGTTCCACCCTCACGGGTATTAATATTGTTGACAAACGTATATACGGTTTCACTATAGGTATCATTGTATTGCATACTGATTTCTACTTGACAACCCTCTCTCTGTTCCTCCACATATAGAGGATCTGGATGTAATGTTGCCTTTGCAGCATTGAGAAAAGAAACAAATCCGTTCACCCCATCTTCAAAATAGAATTCCTTGCTTTGTGTACTCTCTTCACGCTGGTCTGTTAATGTGATGCAGATACCTTTATTGAGAAAGGCTAGCTCTCTCAAACGACTGGCAAGGATGTCAAAGCTATAGTGTGTTGTCTCTGTAAAAATTGTTGCATCCGCTTTAAATCGCACAATTGTTCCAGATTTTGTGGCTGTGCCTTTTTCTTGTACCGGGCACTGAACATCGCCTTGTGTATAGTTTTGGAAATAATGTTTTCCCTCTCGATAGACATTCACTTCTAGCCACTGAGAGAGTGCATTGACAACAGAGACACCGACCCCGTGCAACCCTCCAGAAACAGCATAGGTGTCTTTGTCGAATTTCCCCCCCGCATGTAAACGCGTCATAACGACCTCAAGTGCGCTCACACCTTCTACTGGGTGCAAATCAACGGGAATACCACGCCCATCATCTGAAACACTAATAATCTCATCTTTTTCAATCACGACATGGATATTTTTGCAGTAGCCAGCCAACGCCTCGTCTACTGAATTATCCACAACTTCATAAACAAGGTGGTGTAGCCCTGCGGGGCCCGTAGAGCCAATATACATTCCTGGGCGCATTCTGACGGCTTCTAGCCCCTTAAGAACCTGGATATTTCCTGCATTATACTGTTCTGACATACTCATGATTGTAATACAATTTGTCTATTTAGACAAGTGTATCAACATGTAAGATATACAGGAGCAAACTGTTGACACATAGATTCAGATCGTATACAATTCGTTTTTAATATCGTGTTTACACCATTACGTTAAAAGTGTTGTAACAATTTTTTTTTCTTGAGCAGGAGGGTCTCTTCGGGTGTCTGATCATCATATAGAACATGAAAATCTTGTGCCAAAAGGTCCCCAGCCCCTTATGGGCCCTGCCAGCACAGATGTACTCTTTACACGTGGGGTTCTCTCTTTTTTGGGCTTGGCTCCAAAAAACATTATGCTGACTTGTGGCCCATATCGATTTGTGGCAGTCCTGCAAATTGCAAATGGTCAAATTATTCGTGCTATCACTAGCGAAAGTGGACTACTCAATGATGCATTGGAAAAGTATGAAAATCTTACATCCATACGCATTGCCTATGCGGACCCCAATATTTCACCACTAGATATTCCTGGGACATTTCAAAAATTTAGCCCATACCTAGAAAATCCTCAGTATAAAATTGCAGAAATTCTCCTAGATCAACCCGTCCCCCAGGCCTACACCACGATGCTCTCATCTATCACAGATGTAAAAAAACTGGCCAAAGCCCGTAATGAACCACGCATTACCTTTTCTGAGGGTAGCTCTAACTTTGGAATACAGCTAGATGAGGCTATTATCTCACTCAATGACGTGCCTCAGCGTTGCTATGTCAGGGACCTTTCTCCCTCTGGTTCTGGTGTCATTATCTTAAACTCCTCTTTGATCCCCGCTGATACAAATATTAGGCTTGTTATTCGAATGGAGGGACAATTCTATCCTATTGAAATGGAAGGTCATGTGCTGAGGTCCTCTTGGTATGATGAGGGAAATCGGCTCTTAGATATTGTTATTATCTTTGATCAGGACCAAATCCCCATCTCCTATGATGCATTCTTAGACAACTTGTTACAAGAAGGCATCAGTGAGGGATCAAAGCCTCTTTAGAGAAGGAAATATACTGTGAAAAAGGCTGATTTGATTGCTGAAATCAACCGTGTCGTTACAACTTACTCACAGGCAACTGGTGTAAACTGCGTTGTTCTGGAGACAAAGGATTCTCATTTTGCTAGCTGGCCGATCACTCAACTGGGAAAACCTCCAACATGCCAGGCATGTCCATCTCGGCAGAAAAATCAGCCGTCTAATAGTTGTGCCAGTACCCAACGCTATGAACTGATGCACAATCAAGAACCAGAGGGGTATATTTATTTATGCCGTTCTGGCCTTGCATTTTGGGGTGGATCGGTCATTTTTCAAGGTGAAGGCGTTGCCAATATTTTAGCGCATTCTCCACTGACACAAGAAGAAATTTCAAATGCGCAATATGCTTTGGAATCTGATTCAAAAAAACAAGAGACGCCACATTTTGCACCCAAGCGAATCCGTAACTTAGCTGAATTACTTTTGGCTTGTTGTCGCTTGCTTTCTGATCAAAAATCTAGCCATACTGATTATTCAAGACCTTTGCTATCACATAAAAACCCATCGGGCAATCTGTATGCAGGTCCTGCAAATCTGGGTAGACAAAGCGTGCAAGACTTTCTAGATATGGTCAGTGAGAACCTAGAGAATATTGTTGATCAGGATATTGCACAACACTCTGACATTATCCCCCACCCCATGGGTAAAATAAAATCTAGGGTGATACATATCTCGCGTTGGCTGACAAAAATTGCTAAAAACTCTGGACTCTTAGATGCAATAAGTCTAGATGAACAGCTCAAGGAACTCAAATATATAGAAGAATCAGAATCCTTAGAAAAACTCAATATCTGGCTGAATAACCTGACCAATCTATTTTACAAACGTGCTTTTAAGATAGAGAATACCCCACATGCCCAAGCTCTGGCAAAGTCTTTACGCTATATTCACCAAGAATATCCCAATGATATTTCTATGCAACATATTGCCAATTCTGTGGATATGAGCTATTCATACTTTTCACGTATATTCAAAAAAGAAATTGGCATGAGTTTTAACGAATATGTAAACAAAGTGCGCATTGAAAAAAGCCAACAAATTCTACTCAATACAGAGAAAAGCCTCCTAGATATTGCACATGAATGTGGGTTTGCAGACCAAAGCTACTATACAAAAGCTTTTAAACGTGTGATGAATATTAGTCCCAGGAAATTTCGTATATCACATCGCAAATTCCCACAAGCACAAGAATAAGAATCTATAATTCTAAGTAATAATATGCAAATTTTATACCAAATATCGCCGATGATATGTTGATAAATAAAGCATAAATATGCGATACCCAATTGGGTTTGGCATAACTTTAAACCAAGTTGGAGGTCTATTATGGAAAAAACACCCCTCATATTTGCAGATCGCGGTTTTAGCAAAGCCTACCCAGAAAATACTCTTATAGCATTTGAGAAAGCCCATACAGAGGGTGGTTGCAATGGATTCTATGTCAATGTTCATATCACCTCCGACCGTGAAATTGTCGTCATACATGATGCAACTTTAGAGCGAACAACCAATGGTTCTGGCTATGTCAAAGACCATAGCTATGAAGAAATTGCTCAATTGGATGCAGGAAGCAAGTTTAACCCAGAATTTAGCAATCAAAAAGTCCCTCTCCTCAAAGAAGTTCTTGATTATGCAAAAAAACATCAGTTAAATGTCATTATTGAAATAAAGAATTCACAAATATATTATGATGATATTGAACGTATCACAATCTCCATCATCAGGGCAAAGCAAATGCAAGAGCAGGTACTCCTCACATCATTTAACCATCTGTCTATGGAAAAATGTAAATCTATAGGATCCGAAATTGAAACAGGACTTTTGGTTGACTGTCCACTTATCAAAAGTGCCCAATACCTAGGTCAATCCAGATCAAAAACATTTCTGCCAAATTATGATGTTTTGATGTATGAACGCCAGTTGACACAAGACCTACAGGATGGAAAATTTAAAATTTATTGCTGGGGCACAGAAAAACTTGATGATATGGTTAAAATGTGTGAGCTAAACCTGGATGCTATTATCACACGTGCGCCCAATGCCATCACCCACTATATGCAAAAGGTCAATGAAGAGGAGAGAGAGTCGCTCCTTTGGAGCTAGTGTTGAGAGAAAAAGTATCAAACGCTATTGCCACTTACCTAAAAATCTACCACCTTTCTAAAGACTATCCTACTTCCTATTCTCAGTTTTCAGCACTCAAAAATGTCTGCCTTGACATAGCGAAAGGGGAATTTATTGTTGTTCTAGGGCCTTCTGGATCAGGCAAATCTACACTACTTAGCCTTATTGCCGGACTAGAAAAGCCCACACGGGGGCACATAGAACTTGATGGAAAAGATTTTACCAAGATCCCACCCCAGGATCGCAACCTAGGAATGGTATTTCAAAACCCAGTCCTCTATCCACACCTTAATATTTATGAAAATTTGGTCTATCCTTTAAAAAATCAAAAAAAACAAAAGTCTGAGATTTTAGAAAAAATTGAAAAATTTGCTCACTTATTCCATATCAAAGAACTTTTACAGCGCATGCCAAATCAGCTCTCTGGTGGCCAGCGCCAAAGAATTTGCATGGCCAAGGCTTTGATCAAAAACCCCCATTTATGTCTCTTTGATGAGCCACTCTCTGCACTGGATGCACAGCTGCGAAACCAAATGATTCATGACCTAAAAACACTACATCAATCGTTAGGATTTACAGCGATTTACGTGACCCATGATCAAACAGAAGCCACTGAATTAGCTACAAAAATTGCTATTTTTGACAATGGTCAATGTCGCCAATTTGATAGCCCTATAGCTCTACATAACAAACCAGGCGATCTCTTTACTGCCAATTTCTTTGGTTTCTCTTCAATGTTTTTTCTAGATGCTACTTCTTATCAAAATGCCCTGCATATTGAAGGTATACCATCTTCTCTAGAGATAAACTTTCAACCAAATACACAGCAAAATTCTTTTATCTTTGCGATTCGCCCAGAGTATATTCTTATCAATACACCACTCTCACAATCTCTAGAAATTCCATTTTTTGTGAAAAGAATACAGCCTCTTGCCCTTTTGACGCAAGTCTTTGGCCAAATTGGAGAGAAATCTATCGCAGTGCAATTTGCATCACAGACCATCGAGCCATATCTAAATAAAGCACAGATTATGCTCACTCTTCCCCTATCAAAAATCTTAGTCTATGAAAAAGAAAGTACATTATTACTGGGTTATTTTTCTGATTTTTGCTATCATGATCGATAGTCTATAACACTGAAGGAATTGAGATATGACTTTATTGCAAAAAGAACTTAATATGCGTTTAACTTTTGCTATCATTAGCCACCCTGATGCAGGAAAGACGACCATCACAGAAAAACTCCTACTCTTTGGTGGTGCCATTCATGCTGCAGGTGCTGTGAAAAGCAAGAGAAGTAATCGCGGAACAACCAGTGACTTTATGCAACTAGAACGAGAACGTGGAATCTCTATCAGCACCTCTGTCATGGGATTTGAACATCAAGGTAGGAAAATTAATCTTTTGGATACACCAGGCCACGAAGATTTTAGTGAAGATACCTATCGTACACTTTCAGCAGTAGACAGTGCATTAATGATGATTGATAGCGTCAAAGGTGTAGAAGAACGCACACGCAAACTCTGCGAAATTTGCCGCATGCGCCATACCCCCATTGTCACATTTATCAACAAAATGGATCGTGAAGGCAAACCCCCCATTGATGTATTGGATGAAGTAGAAAAAGAACTCTCTATCTATGTATGCCCCATGACATGGCCTGTTGGCCAAGGCAAGGATTTTCGTGGAGTTTACAGTCTCTATGATCAGCGATTGATTCTCTTTGATCCCCATGCCACAATAGAAGAGGGTCAGTATGTGCAAGTTGAAGGGCTAGAGGATCCCCTTCTGGAAAAAGAAATTGGTGAGCATCTTGCCAATAAACTGCGCGAAGAAATTGAAATGGTAGGTGCTATTTACCCCAGATTTCAAAAGCAAGACTATTTAGATGGATTAATTACACCCATCTTTTTTGGATCAGCACTCAATAATTTTGGGATTAGAGAACTCTTAGATCATCTCATTCAAATCGCTCCAGCAGCCCTTTCTCATGAAACAGAGTCACGCATAGTGCCTCCTGATGAGGAAAAATTTAGTGGGTTTATTTTTAAAATTCATGCAAATTTAGACCCAAAACACCGCGATCGTATTGCATTTATGCGTATTTGTAGTGGAATTTTTGAAAAGAACAAAATGTATATTCACCCACGCTCAGGAAAAAACTATCGGACAAACAACCCAACAGCCTTTATGGCTCAAAGTCGTGATATCATAGACAAAGCCTATCCTGGTGATATCATAGGACTACATGATACTGGAATTTTTCGTATAGGAGATAGCCTGACAGAGGGTGAAAACCTTATCTTTAAAGGGATTCCTGCTTTTTCTCCCCAAATTTTTAGAAAAGTGGTGAACTTAGACCCTCTCAAAAATAAGCAGTTTAATAAAGGCTTAGATGAACTCTCTGAAGAAGGTATTATCCAGGTTTTTACACTTTTACAGTCCAAAGAACGCCTTGTGGGGGCTGTGGGTTTTTTGCAATTTGATGTGACACAATTTCGAATGCAACATGAGTATGGAGCTAATTCTCGATTTGATGGAGTAGACTACCAAATTGCCTGCTGGGTTACTGCCAAAGAAAAAAATATCCTTCAAAAATTTATTACCTATTATCAAGATCGTATTGCAACTGACAATAAAGGAAATCATGTTTTTTTATCTAATTCCCGTTGGGTGCTAGATAAAATCATTGAGGAATACCCAGATGTTCAATTTCATTTTACAAGTGATTTCTAAAGAATAATTTATGAAAAAAATAATCCAAAGCATATCTCTTATTTTAATTTTTCTTACGCCAGTTACCTTGAGTGGACAAACTATAGACCTAGAAATATTAGCAAAACTAGAGAGTTTATACCCAAGAGAAGAGGGTACTTTGAAAGAGCAAAAAACCATTGAACTCATTAACTCTATAGTAAAAGAGTTGGGGCTAAAAAGCCAAAAAAAAAGTATAAACCCATTTAATGGAGAGGCATTTTCTTATTCTAGCAACCTAGAGATAGTCATTCCAGGAATAACAAAAAATGAAGTGATATACCTGATTCCCATTCATATGCCTAATGCGAGTCTATTCCCAGCACTTATACTTATGGAACAGCTAAGCAAAAGTCTGCAAGTGCTAGAGGTGGGGGCACGATTTGTCTTTTTAGGTGCAGAAAATGGGGACACAACTGCATATCCCATGGGGACTAAAGCTTTTTTAGAAACATATAGCCCACCAATGAAAAGCCTATTTTTCTACTTCAATATACATACACCAAACCAATCTGTAATGCTATGGAATAATGGTGATCAACCTGCTCCATTATCAGCAGTTAAAGAGGCTAAAAAAGTTTTTAAAAATACTAACATATCATTAAAAATTCCAGGATTTTCGACTATTTCTAGCAGAATTTTGCCATCCAAAAATAACCTGATCCAGCTTTATATAGATGAACAACTCTCTGGCCTAGAGCTCTCAAACTATGAAGAAAAAAGTATGCACCAAATAAATCAAAAGGAGTTAGAAATATGGGCCAAGCAAATTGCACAAGGGTTCTTCGACTGGCACAAAGAGTTAAAAAAGATTGATGAAACGATTGAGTTGAGTTATCTCACTATTGGCCAATTTATCTTTTCTCAAACACTATATCTACAGTTTCTTATTATACTATTTCTTATATTCTTGACAAAAAGATATAGAAAAAAAACCTTTCTGGCATGTTTGGAGATTCTTTTAAAGTATGGAAAATTTATCCTAGTAGTTTTACTTATTTCCTTTGCCAGTCTTTTTCTTTCTGGACTTGTATGCCAATCCCTACAGATCTTTAAGGGAAATGAAGTACCACTTAAAGAAGAGTTAGCACTTTTTATTTTCTATAAAATTATTTTAAGCTACTTTATTTTTTCTCTATTTTTAAATCATACATATATGAAGCTCTCAAGAATACCCCTCGCCAAAATCTCTTTAATTATTTCTACTATCCTATTTATCACTTTTTCTTTGATCAATATCAGTTTTGGTTGGCCATTTTTATGGTTTGTACTGATACTCTTAGCACAAAATCGAGTAAAGAATACTTATGGCCAACTGATACTAGCTATATTAGGCTCTTTATTTATCTTTCTCAATATGTTCTCACTATTCAGATTAGAAACTCTCTATTTAATTCCCAAATTACTTTTTGGAGATATTTTTACAAATATGATTATAGCGATCATTTTATTGCCTATAGCGATAAACTCACTCTCATTACATAGAAAAAATTATAGAATAACAAGCCCAAAATCAGCAAAAATTCTATTACAAACTCTATGTATGGGTATCCTGGGAATACTGATCATAATTTATCAAGATTTTGGGGTAAAAAAGCAACCCTTATTGATCTATATGCAAGAAGACTTAAACCTAGATTTTGCTGTGTTGAATTTTGTCAGCCCAATCAAGATTAAATCACTAGAAATATATATAGCAGATGAAAAACAATCCTTTAAAAATATGGGCAAGAGATTTACCATAGAAACACAACCTATAGATAACTTGAATATCAAATATGAATTTAAAGATTTGATTAAACTAAAAAATCTTAACTTTCAAATTTTTAGCGAATTACCTATTACCGAATATGAAATTTTATTACAAAGCAAAGAAGAAGAACTTTTTGTGACAAGCATGAACTATCCCTCAAAAAACAAAATCAATACAAATGGAACTAATACGATTGCAGTGCTGACAGGCAAAAACCCACCCAATCCACTAAGTGTGCAAGCCATCATCAATAATACGCGGGATGTGATAATAGAAGTACGTGCACGAGCAAATGAAATACCACAAATATTGGAGATAGACGCGCATAGATTCAGCGTAGAAAAAGAACGCTATATGAGCAAAGAATTTACATTGGTAGATATCAAGAAGATAAATAGATAAAAAATGCTCACGAGAGAGGACTGAAAGGGAGAGAGATACACTTGGCAGAGGATTTAGACCTTTCTCTTAGAAAGGAGGTGATCCAGCCGCACCTTCCGGTACGGCTACCTTGTTACGACTTCACCCCCCTCACCAGACTCTCCTT
>JBOFFX010000057.1:0-2114 GCA_051648825.1 Spirochaetia bacterium | reverse complement strand
TAAGGCCATTGCCGAGAGGAAGTGCTTCATCCCATCTTGTAATGGGGTGATGGAAAGAGAGGTTGCAATAATCTTTAGGCAAACGTGAATGAATCATAAAAAGATTCCTTTCTAAAATAAAAGATTTGTTAAATGTATTTTAACTAAATAAACAAAAAAATTCTACAAAATACAGAAAAAATAACATGCTATTCTAAAAAAGTTAAATTATTTTGAAGGATTATAACAACTGTGATAAGATATTAAAATAAAATTAAACCAGTGACAGAATGAGAAAAGGGGAGATATCCATTGAATAAACAACTAGAGAATGCACTAAAAGAGAGAGTCTTGATATTAGATGGGGCTATGGGAACTTGTATTCAAAGCTACGGGCTACAAGAAGAGGATTACAAAGGTGAGCGTTTTAATGCCCATCCACTCCCTCAAAAAGGAAATAATGACCTCTTGTCCTTGACCAAGCCAGAGATTATTGAAGCGATTCATCGCCATTACTTAGAGGCAGGAAGTGACATCTTAGAGACGAATACGTTCAATGCCAATCGTATCTCACAAGGGGACTATGGTATGGAAGATTGTGTGTATGAGATGAATAAAGTATCGGCTCAGCTAGCTAGAAGGCAGGCAGATGACTTTACAAGGGTCACGCCTCATAAGCCGAGATGGGTATTAGGGGCTATTGGACCAACCAATAAGACACTTTCTATTTCACCAGATGTAGAGAATCCAGGGTATCGTAATCTGACTTTTGAGGAGCTCAGTATTGCGTACGAAGAGCAGGTGAGTGGGCTCATGGACGGCGGCGTAGATGGTGTGATGATCGAGACGATTTTTGATACACTGAATGCCAGAGCTGCCTTGTACGCAGTGAATCAGGTGGGTAAGCAAAGGGGCAAGGAGATTCCAATCTTTGTTTCAGGAACTTTGACAGATAAAAGTGGTAGAACGTTGAGTGGTCAAACGTTAGAAGCTTTTATGGCATCCATGCATCACCCTTGGGTCAAAAGTATTGGTCTGAACTGTGCCTTCGGCGCTAAGGAGCTGATTCCATTTATCAAAGAAATGGGAGAGAAGACAGAGCGTTATGTATCGATTTATCCAAACGCAGGGCTTCCTAATGGATTCGGAGAGTATGATGAACTGCCAGAGACGACAGCTGAGTTACTGACAGCACTCATAGAGGCGCAGTGTGTGAACATCGTAGGGGGATGCTGCGGGACAACGCCTGCACATATTGCAGCCATTGCCAAAGCTTTTGCCAATGCACAGCCTAGAGAACCCAAACAATTGCCGAAGGTCACACAGTTTGCAGGGTTAGAGCTTCTACGAATCACCAAGGAGACGAACTTTGTCAATATTGGAGAGCGTACTAATGTGGCGGGTTCAAAAATCTTCTTAAGATTAATCCAGGGCAAAAAGTATGAAGAAGCGCTGGCTGTGGCAAGAGAGCAAGTGGAAAATGGCGCACAGATGATCGATATTAATTTTGATGATGGATTACTAGATTCCAAAGAAGAAATGGTGACATTTTTAAAACTATTAGCCAGTGAACCAGAAATTGCAAAAGTACCTGTTGTCATTGACTCTTCAAGATGGGAAGTGATTGAAGCAGGGCTCAAAGTGATTCAAGGGAAAGCTGTAGTCAATTCAATTTCCCTCAAAAATGGCGAAGAAGAATTCAAGAAATACGCCCAGATCATCAAAGCTTATGGCGCAGGTGCCGTGGTGATGGCTTTTGATGAGAGTGGGCAGGCAGACTCTTATGAACGTAAAGTCAAAGTCTGTGAGAGAGCGTACCGTATTTTAGTAGATGAAGTGGAATTCCCACCAGAAGATATTATTTTTGACCCGAATATACTGGCGATTGCAACTGGGATCGAAGAACATGATAGCTATGGCGTAGATTTTATTCATGCCACCAAGTGGATCAAAGACAATCTGCCTTTTGCAAAAGTAAGCGGTGGTGTGAGTAACTTATCTTTTGCTTTTAGAGGGAACAATCAGGTGCGTGAAGCGATGCACTCTGTCTTTTTATATCATGCCATTCATCATGGTATGGATATGGGGATTGTCAATCCTGGGATGATTCAGATCTATGATGAGATCGATAAAGA
>JBOFFX010000056.1:0-1712 GCA_051648825.1 Spirochaetia bacterium | reverse complement strand
AATCTGTCTAAATCTGTGTTAGTGAGCACTTCTCCTTTGCCGAGATAATCCATCCACCTCACAGGTGTGGCATATCAAGATGCTGATTAGACAGCATGATTATTGCACAGGTGTGCCTTAGGCTGGCCACAATAAATTTGGTTGCCCACTACACCCCCAATACAGTAAAACTGCACATTTTAGAGTGGCCTTTTATTGTGGCCAGCCTAAGGCACACCTTCTGTGTCGTTGCCCACAACGCTTAAGTGACAGGACTTTGAAATACCAAACAGGGAAAAAAATAAAAGGCATTTATTAGAATAAAACATAGCAATGGTCCATAGAAAAATATTATGAAAACTATAACTGTTGTACTTTTGTTTGCAGCAGGGCAGCTCAAGAACGCCGAACAAACAAGTAATCTGGCTCTTTTGCCTCAAGGCTGCCCATGCTGCATTGTCAAGCCAACATTTAAAGTTTGTCCACAAACTTTAGCTTCTAGTTATTATTTTTCTTAGACTAAATTTCTAAACGCTACTCCTCCTAGAGCTTTCAAGCTACAACCACCAAACTTGGGTGAGCTCTTCAGACTGTTCTGACGTATTGTGCCATATCTTTTCAGACTGATCGGACTTACGGTTTTCATAAAACTGAAGATTAAATATCATAAAAATCCCTTAGACTTACATTGACTGAATGTTCAGATGAGCCAAGTCTATTCAAACTCCAGCTGTCAAAATTTAAATCTAAACACACTGAAGCCCATTAATCTGCCATTCTATGTACTATTTCTAATCCATTCAAACTCATTCAAGCTTTCATTCTACCTAATATTTCTAATCTATCTATCTATCTATCTATCTATCTATCTATCTATCTATCTATCTAATCTAAATAATGCTAGCAACATTGGTTTTAGCTGGTTTTAACCTGTTTTTTGCTAAATGAACTGGTTTTAGCTGGTGCTAATAATGCTAGAAACATGCTAATCATGTTGGAAAATGCTAGCAACATGCTAGTGACATGCCAATCATGCTAGGAACATGCTGGCAACATGCTAGTAAATTGCTAATCATGCTAGTAACATGCTAGTAACATGCTAATAATGCTAGAAAATGCTAACAACATGCTAGTAACATAGGATGGCCATATGCGCCGTCCATACGGGACACGTCCTAGCCAGGATTTAAATATTGCCTAACACATCCAAAGCAGTTTGACCAATAACATGCAGGTATTGTACATAATCGACCAATCTTGGGGCTGCGCGTGAGAAGGCGAGATCTACAGGGAACAGTCAAAGCGATGCAAATATGCGCACTTGTTTGTTCGTTCATTTGACTTGAAGCGTCGCTGTGCACCGATCAAAAAAGAAGTAGGTGCGAGAGAGATTCGAAAGCATAAGGAGCCATCTGCTCTGCTCTCTATAGCTCTCATGAATGTCACACAATGATCGACTTGCACAGTGCAAACAGCAAAAGCCTGGATATTTTCGGCAATATTAAAATCCTGTCCGGGACGTGTCCCGTATGAACGGCGCATATGGCCACCCTATAGTAATATGCTAGTCATGCTAGAAAAACCCTAGCAACCACCGTGACTACCCTAGCAACAGCATAGTAACACTCTAGCAACCACCCCAGGTACAATAGCAACCGCATAGGAACACCCTAGCAACCAACCTGGATACCCTAGCAACTGCATAGCAACACCCTAGCAACCACCCAGAATAC
>JBOFFX010000055.1:0-1308 GCA_051648825.1 Spirochaetia bacterium | reverse complement strand
TGATTTGAGTCTGCCACTAAAATCTGTATATCATCCTTGACATCTAGCAGAAACTCAAGATTCTGAGTTGCACTGATGTTGGCAACAGGACCACATTGAGTCAACAACTTAGTGGGGCATTTATTCACATTGCACAGTCATATTATCAATGGGATATAATCCGCATGACAAATTTGGTCTACAATTTGACGAAGGGATGGATAAGACAGCCGTTTGTTTTAAAACCCTCTTTGAAGTCGCGCTCATAGAAAATCCGAATTTTCTTCATTAGCATCCTCCATATACGACAGAATTTCTTCCTTAGTTGCGCCTTGTGAGATCTGTTCCAACACATCTATAGTAGATCGTGTCATCTTTGCATGGTTACTATTGGCAGATTTGCATCTTTCCACTATTATATTAGCATTTGCGCAAGTTTCGTCAGTAGAGATATATTGCATGATCAAGTAACACATGGCCAATTGTTGACAATTTATGGCTTCATGGCCCCATTTGCCACAAATACATTGTGTTTCTGTGCATGAATAAAATTCTTGAGTTTTCCAGGTGTAGTAAACATTTAGATTGGTTGCAGGCAATGCGGTTTTGCAAAATGTTGAATTGACAATTAGAGGTAATATTGGTAAGGTCCTGATTTCATTGAGTTTAAGCATGAGATGTGTTACATGAAGTTCTTTGGGTAGAGGCTTGTTTAAGTGTTCAATAAATCTGCGTCAACATTTACGTTTTGTGGTGATGTGAGAAAGAACAAAGATTTGGTATGCTCAGGAAAGGACATCCTAATTGCACTCATGGATAAATAATACTTCTCAAGTTTCACCCCATATTAGCCAATTCTCTCTGCCTGGGCTGTAGTATTTGTGAGTTAGTCTCCTGCTTTGCCCTTTTAAGGAGAGCATGCAAGAATGCATATGCTCTCAGGCCGCTGTTGCAGTCCAACATATACTTCTGATACAGAATGTAGATAGTTTCATAATTCATATTAAGCGTTCCAGTTTGATCAAGTCAATCAGCCCATCCATCGTTTATCTCAAAAACAAAAGTAGCACAACGATCTCTTGGGCACAATGAGCATTTGACATCAAAGCTTTCAAAAGGAATCAGATCTATCTGAGCATTCTTTACAGCTGACTCACGTTGTCTATAAAATTCAAAGATTTCCCTGCACTTGATGTCGCTAGGGCAAGTTCCACATTGTCTAGTTGCTGGGTGTTAACGTTAGCGCCAGTTGCAGATTGAAACGGGGATAACCACAGAGCATGGGGGCGCAAAGGCTTTCATCCTTACACCATCAGCATCAACAGAAAG
>JBOFFX010000054.1:0-2965 GCA_051648825.1 Spirochaetia bacterium | reverse complement strand
TCATGCCATAAAGCGTCCAACCAAAGAATGTTGCCAAGGAACCCCACATCATAGCTTCATAGCCTGATGAGAACAGCGCATAAAAGCTATATGCCATACCAATAGCCGCAATAATATTACTAGTCTTTGCCTGCCCAACCGGCACTTTTGCAACCCTTTGCATCATAGCCAATGCAGCCATGGACAAAATATATGGGATGACGTTTGTCACAACTGCCAAATTAACCAAGACCTCAAACTGTTTATTTAAACTTGGACTAATTGTCAACAATGAAAGACCAGTTTGAATAATTACAATGACCAGCATCCCTTTCACTGGCGCATCAGCTTTAGTTACTGCAGAGAATATTTTTGGGAAATATCCTGTATCTGCTGATGATTTGAAAACTTGAGCGATAGTAAACTGCCAACTCAACAAAGAACCTACGCACGAACAAATTGCCAGCGCCATAACAATTTTACCCACGACTGGGTTAAACATATGGCTAAATGCCAAACCAAATGGTGCTGTAGATGCTGCAAGCTCTGCATTTGGAACAATGCCAGCAATAACATTTGTAGAGATTATATACAGCACTGCAGCCCCTAATGTCCCCCCCATAACAGCGATCGGTACATTACGCTCAGGATTATCAACAGCTTCAGAGTTCGCGCAAGCAGATTCAAGACCAAGGAATGCCCACAGAGTCATTGCAATAGAAGCCCCTACAGCATCAAAAAACTCAATACCATGTGGATTCCAAGCATCGATATAAGCAGCGGTATCAAACCAAAACCAGCCAATAATTGAAACACCAAAAACTGGAATAATAATACCCCAGATCGTCACACTACTAATTTGACCAGTAATTCTTGCACCACCAAAATTGGCTGATGTTGCT
The DNA here is from genome assembly GCA_051648825.1 of Spirochaetia bacterium. Classification (GTDB taxonomy): domain Bacteria; phylum Spirochaetota; class Spirochaetia; order WRBN01; family WRBN01; genus JAHHUI01. The sequence continues at coordinate 2,084 of JBOFFX010000054.1, read as the reverse complement.
AACCACAGAACAAATATGGTTGCCAAGCAGATTCCCACTGGGGACAGGCTCACACCAAACAACTCGGTGCCATACCCAACAGCTGAGATTGCTATAGCTACGTTGGCAATCAATAATGAAACTGCGTATGTATAGTTCGCCATAAAATTACCAGGCTTACCAAATGCATATTCAGCATACCCCCCCATGCCGCCAGATTTACGACTAAAACGGCCACATTTTGCAAAGGCATATGCCAATGCGGTAGAACCAAGAACTGTAATCACCCAAGACAAAATAGATATAGTCCCGACTTCAGCCAACTTCGTTGGCAACATGATAATACCAGAACCCATCATATTTATTGTCGTCATAATCGTTAGCTGCAAGACGCTAACCTTATTTGATTTTGTACTCATATATATATCCTTGTCGATCGCCATAAGGTGGGTGATAAATCACCCACCATAAACAAATTTATTTTTTAATTACATAACCATATGCTTGTTTGCGACCATCGGCTTCTTCTATGTAAACACCTTGCAGCTCTGGAGAAAATCCTGGCAATAAATTTATGCCTTCTTCAAGAGCCAAGAAATAGCGCTGAACAGCCCCCCCCCAGACTTCACCAGGAACGACACAAAGCACTCCTGGCGGGTACGGCAGCGCACCCTCAGCAGCAATTCTTCCTTCAATTTTCGACAATGAAACCAATTCTGCTTCACCTCGGACAAAAGCAGTATTTGCATCTTGAGGGTTCATTACTGCTCGTGGGAAATAATTTCTACGGAACATTTCACGTTGCAACTCCTTCACGTTATAACTCACATAAAGGTCGTGCATTTCTTGGCACAATTGACGAATGGTGTAGCCGTTATATCTTTCTTTATTGTTCCGATACACGTTTGGCAATACTTCTTGCAATGGTGCATCTTCATTGATGTAGCGTTCAAATCTTGCAATTTGCGCAACAAGATGTTGCATTTTCGCCATATCTTCGCCAGGGGTAAGCAAAAATAGAATTGAGTTCAAATCACACTTTTCTGGAATGATATTATTTTCCCGCAAAAAATTGGCTAGAATAGTAGCAGGGATTCCAAATTCAGTATATTCACCAGTGACAGTATCTATTCCTGGCGTAGTTAGCAATAGCTTGCAAGGGTCGACAAAATATTGACCTTTATCATATCCATCAAACGCATGCCAACGCTCTCCTGGTTTAAACTCAAAGAATCGTAAGTCATTTGCCATTGCATCAGTAGCATGGTCTTGCCATGGATTACCATCCACGACTGGTGGGACAAAAGGTTTAATCATGTCACAAGTGTTCAGCAAAAGCTTACGAGCCTCAATGCCCGTCTTGACACAATCCATCCATAAGTGGCGACCACTATCACCATCATGCATCTTGGCATTCACATCCAATGCAGCAAAGAGGGGATAGAAAGGACTGGTTGATGCATGCATCATAAATGCATTGTTAAAGCGTTTATGATTACAATATCTGCTTTGTCCCTTTATATGGCTATCTTTTTTGTGAATTTGAGATGTTTGTGAAAAACCTGCCTGCTGCTTATGAACAGATTGAGTTACAATAATACCAGGGTCGTTTTCATTCAACTCAAGCAATAGAGGAGAACAATTTTTCATCATGGGAATGAATTGTTCATAACCTACCCAAGCTGAGTCAAACAAAATGTAATCACAAAGGTGCCCTATTTTATCCACAACTTGACGAGCATTATAAATAGTACCATCATAGGTACCTAGTTGTATAATTGCTAGTCGGAATGGTCGTTTCTCATGTTGTCGCCCTTCAGCTACTTCTGAAACTAGCTGGCGAAGATATTTCTCTTCAAAACAGTGTGAATCAATACCACCGATAAATCCAAATGGATTACGCGCCGTTTCAAGATAAACTGGTGTTGCACCTGCCTGAATAAGAGCACCATGATGGTTTGACTTGTGATTATTTCTATCAAAAAGAACTAAATCCCCTTTAGCCAGAAGGGCATTAGTAACCACCTTATTAGATGATGATGTGCCATTCAACACAAAATATGTTTTATCTGCATTGAAAACTTTTGCTGCATATTTCTGAGCAT
>JBOFFX010000053.1:0-18742 GCA_051648825.1 Spirochaetia bacterium | reverse complement strand
CCTGCGATGGTGATGATACCCTTAAAAAAACCTGGCCATGTCACATTGTGACGTAGGTCACCCTCTATTTTTCCAATGCGCTGCCCATGCTCTTTTTGAGAAGTAAATAGGCCATTTTTTTTCTCTCCTGTTTTGGGGCAAAGACCGACATTGGCACAGACGACGGTCAATAAATAGCGTAGCTCTTTGACCTCACACTCGAGGGTATCCAGCCTCTCTTGCTCTGTCATTTATCCCTCCATAAAAAATCTTGCATTTTTTCCGCCTTTTCCCACAGAGCCAAGGTTGTCATCAATATTCAATGTGTTGGCCATTTCAGTGGGCAAATTTGCAATCGTCGAGTCAAAAAATGGCTTGTCAGGGCATAAATTTCTTGCCTCATCAAAGAAGGTCTTGCTTGGCACCCCCGCAGTGGCCACATCAGAACGAAACATCACAAGCACATAATTTTCTTTTGCAATAATATAAAAACAATAGTCCTGTGAAGACATTTTGTAGGCATACTCCTTGTCTAGATTGCCTATGACAAACCCCGCATTTGTGGCTTTGCTTGAGAGTGAGTAATAGTCAAATGCGACTCCACCCAAAATAGTTGCTGCACCTTTTGTGAGAGCACCAAAAATCCCCCAAAACTGACCATTTTGATTTGTGATTGTTAGCCTGTCATTCACAATATCAAACACCACCTTTTTGCCATCAATACAGAAGGTTCGCATCTCTTTATTCAAAAAATTGGAGAGTGCCCAATCTCCAGAGGCAATCGCTGCCTCCATCTCTAGAGGATCCGTTTTTGTTGCAGCCTTAAACTGTGCAAACAAAGTATTTTGTGTGGGGAGTTTTTTTTCATAGCTTTGGTCTAAAAAATAGTAGCGCGAAAATGGCTGTGCATCTGAATCCTCGGTATTGGCGAGGTTTTCAAAACTAGAGGGAAAAGCTAAAGCCCACTCATCATAATCAACAAGACGATCAACGACAACTCGTGATCTTAGAGCAGAAAAAAAGTCCATGCCTAGTGCTACCCCGCCTTGCACAATAGACAACACGCCCGCACCCTCTTTCACTCTAAATCTCAAGGTGATCGATGATAAACCACTCACGCTAATAGGGGTAGAAATACCCTCCAAAATCACTGATGACGCCGTCCATACTAGACCCCGTGATGAGCCAAAAAAAGCACTTGTTTCTGCCACTGCCTTTGCAGTCCATATCATCTTGTTTTGTGAGAGAACATCCGTGATAGCGATTCTTGTCTGGTCAATAGAAAATAGACAATCTCTTCCACCTAGTTTAAATTGGCGATAGACATCAGCAAAAAATGAGGACAAGTCAAAAGAACCACGGCCAGTAAATTGACTATAAACCCCTATAGGGTCTGCATTTTCAAAAGATAAATAACGGCGATAAATCTCTCTTTGCAAGACCTCCACAGGAGGAGTGACTGTCATGATTTTTTCGTTAAATCCCATAACTCGGCCGTTGACAACTGGCAAAGAAATTGTCCTAGAAACACTTTCACCAGTGATAGGATGCAGTAAAAAAACAAGCACAATTTCTGTAGGAGGCTTAATTTTCCCCGTCAACAATACTGGCAGGAGATTAATCGTTCTTTCTCTATTTTTCTCAGCTGTTCGTACAACTCGAGAAGAATCAAAATCCTCTCCTCCTCTATTTCCTACTTGAGAACCAGAGCCTGTATTATCTCCACCGCCACCTGGCCTTCTCACTCTAAAAGGTCCTGTTGCCTGATTGGCATCTAGTAACCAATAGAGGGATGTTCTGCCGACAATGGCTTGTTGTGCATCCTCCTGTCTTTCTCCTATTTGCAGAGTAATATCGTGCTGGAGTAAACAATCATCAAGAAACGGGAGTTGTACACGCCCATCAGAAAGGATAAATTTATCAGTGAGTCGAGATTTTAACAAAACAAGTCCATCTTCAAAATCAGCAGGGTCTAAAACTCCACCTAATAAGGGAACTCCAAAACCAACAGGATGTTCTCCAGTATAAAAATGAACCGACCCGACTAAAAGGTTATATGGCTCAAATAATTCCCCCAGTGGTAAGCGCTTTGGTCCCAAAGCCGTATTGACAATGGCTTGTATCGCCGTATCTTCCTTGCTAGCGACGGGCAGCTCTTGAATGAGTAACGATTGCTGTGGTGTCTGAATAGGCATTAGAGGCCTCCTTGCGAGATATCTAGACTTTTTAAAATCCGTCCAGGAGTCAGAAAAATCTCAAAAAAGCTGTGTGGATCATAGGTGACCACTGCTGCTAGCTCACTGGCAGCAATAGCAAAATTGCGATCAATGGCAACGGCATAGTCTGGAGAGGAGAGTGCATAAAGGAAATTTGTGTTTGCATTTTCGATCTGCACACCCACAATCGCAGGGCCAATATCATCGACAATGACGGTAGACAAATCCCCAAACAAACCCTGACACAGCCTGACCAAGGCCTCCATTGTTCCGCTATAGGTATAAGCGTACAGCAGGTTTTGAGCTGTTTTGACCAGTGTTTCATCAATTGCAAAATCTAGGTATCGCAAAAGATTTACATAGGCAATCTCTTTCCAAAACCATAAAGAGTCTTTAAATAATAAAAGTTCTTTGAGGTCATTTTTTAGTGGGTCAAGCAAGTCTGTCACAAGTGTGTTCATCTTTTGATACTCACTCCATTGAGGACAAACTTATTGCCAATACCCACTGTTCTGATATCCCTAGAAAAGCTAGTATCACCCTCTCGTTTTGAGGAAATAACAAAGTCTGCCACCCCAGAATATGCGTCTAAAAAAGACTCTGGATAAAAGTCCAAATTGATGCGATTTTTCTCTTCAAAAGACTTCAGAAAGTCCTTTTCAATATCCGCATCTTTAACCTTTTGTCCACCCTTTTTATATTGAATCTCTATTTGAACTTCTAAGGGAATATAATCCCCTGGAAGCAAATTAAAATATCTGTAAGATCGTGTTTGCCCATTGGAAAAGATAACCTGGATCTCATTGTTGCCCTTTGGTGTATACTCAGCTACGTTCACGCATTTTTTAAAGGCCTGATGAATCTCTATCTCTGCAGCCAAGAGGTTATCAAAATAGATGACAATCTCTCCAGCCTGCAAATCAGAATCATCATTGGCACTCAAAATATCTAGCCCAGAACATAGGTTTTCAAAGGTCTTAATCCAACCCTCTCTAGCTGCTCCAAAAGACGAATTGATTGATAAATTATTATGACTCCAATAGTCAAATTGAGCTGCCTGAATCTTAACAAAATTGTCCTCAAGTTGTTCTATCTGCTCAAAAAACACCTCACATAATTTGTGAACATTCGTCCCCTGGAATTGCGTAAAAGTCATAGATGAACCTGTGAGTCGAACATATGAGTCGTAAGACTCTTTAATTAATTGCAATCTTGTTCTAGGGGTAAACCCGACATTGGGTGTGTACATCAAAACTCCAAATTATAGCGCAAGGCGCCGTTTTCATTAGTTGTTTGTATGCTCTTAAAAACTACCCCAAAATCATTGAGGTATTTTATCAAAACAGCATCCACAGAATCCACATCAATACCCACTGCAATCATACCTGCGACATCAATGCCGATGGCTGGGTTTTCAATAAACGCTTTGCTGATAAGTAGGTTATAGGCACGAAACTTATCTGTTTCTACAAATCTATCAGAGAACAAAAAATCTGGTCCAAAATCTAATGCCATTTATTTTGTTCTCCAGTCTCCAAAATCTTATTAATCTTTGTTTCTGCATTCATCTTTAGTGCCTGAAAAATAGGCTCTGCTGCACTTGTGACCAAGTTCCCACCAGGGGGACATACGCACAGGGGCAACACCTGCACCACCAAAGACGAAATCATGTCGACGAGTTCTTTGGCGATATCAGCATCATTCTCAAAAAGTGTATTTACAAGACGAATCTCTTCTGAACTTGCTAAAAGTTCAGGCAACTCACCAAACTCGCAATAACACTCCCACAGTCCTAAGCGATCTAAAAATTCACACTCAGATTGAACGACCGTTTCACCATTAATTTTATCCCCCACCAAGATAGGCTTGTCATTTTTGACCATCTTTTTGCCCAGCCAAAAAGGGATGTGGTCAACCCCTGGCAAATTGATGCCGTTGCTACTTTGCCACAACCCAAATCGCCGAAAAGCCTCATCAATAGAACCAAAAAAGTTAAACGGGAAAGTAAACCCACCCAGCTTTTCACCAGCCTTGTATTCTTGCTTTTCTTGAGGATAGTCAAACTGAGGAATACCGACATAGCTAAGTAATTTCAAGCAAAATACCCCTTTCATTTTTGAAAAATCTCAAGCCCGCAACGACGCTGTAACCAAGAACAGTAGGCAAAATAATGGCTTTGTCCTGAAAATACAATACATGCTGTGAGACAAACGCCTCTTTCCCTTTGACTATAAGGCGAGCATTTAGTTCACTCTCTTGGCTATCTTTTATGACATACCACACTAATTAAAGCCCCCAAAAAAATCAGTATTTGGCAGACTCACAGCCTTTTTTGCCTCTTCTTTTGCCTCTACTTGGCGAAAGTTATATTCTGTGAGCGTTATTTGCCACGTCTCCATTCCACCCGTAACACTCGGGCTGGTAGATACAGAGAATCCCTCCAAAATGCAGCAAGCCATATTGGCCCCCACACCAAAATATGCGCAGGAAACCTGCACTTCCCAAGGAGCCTTGAGCTTTGTAAACGGGATAGTTAATTTTTTTTCTGCAGAGTCACCCACAGAGTTTGACGTAGCAAAAATATGCTGTGTAGAGCGTATGATCTCTTTGGCAACCTTATAGCCTGCTGCATAGGCAGGGCTATCCATAGGTAGCTCAACAGTGATGTCTACGGTCGCTGCCACAGGCGTGACGATAGGGATGCCGTTTTTTTGTGTCGACAGCTGTATCGAGTTAGACAGCGTGAGTGTTTCGGCCACAATATGACCTACAAAAATTGGATAAGGCACCCCATTAATCAGCAAAATGGCATACTTTTTTTTGTTCACTTTGAGCGCCCGCCCATCATTGCCCCCAATATCTTCGTGAGACCACCTAAGAGTTGGTTAACTCCCCCTTTAAATGTTTCTTCAAGCTGGGAAAGCCCACTAGTAATGTCAGATAGGCTCTGGGCATCGGCCTTTGCCAGCGTGCCAATATTGGCATTAGCCTTATCAATTTCACCATTATTGGCAGCGGCAAACAAACCATTTTTACTTGCGGTTTTTGTGTTTATCAGATTTTGCAATGACGAGATATTTGATCTTCTGGAAGCCTCTTGCTCACCCTTGTTCACAGCGTCAGCAAATTCTTCTGACTGCGCCGCAGACCATCTGTTCTTTTCAAAGTCCTTTACCCCAGTCAAGAGGTCTTGTACGTCCTTAACAGACCTTGTGCCAAAAAACTCTTGAGTTAATCTAGTTTTTTCTGCCTGTGAGCCCTGGGAATTGATCAGCTTGAGTGCGTTCACCATTTCATTCGCAGCATCTTCTAGTGGTAGGCCATTTTCCTCAGACCGCTGTATGAACTTTTCCAGCATCTTGACTGTATTTTCTAGGCTAGAAGCACCACCAACAGCGCCAGAAATCTGGCCATTTTCAATTCTCATACCACCAGATAGTCCCGAGACTAAACCCAATAGCCTGTCGGTGGAAATACCAGCCATAGCAGCTGTATCAGCGATATTGTCGCTAAATCCCATCAAATCATCCACCTGCTTTTTTGTGGCATCGACAACATTCCCCACAGCTTTGGCCAGCTGCAAGCCTTGATTCATGGCCGTCACGCCTTTGCCCAAAAAAGACATGCTTTTTCGCACTCCATCCATGCTCTTTTTGAATGCATTGCCCAGCATAGCCGCTTGCCTTCTGGCCTTATTGATGTCTAACTTTGGCACAACATTGATAACCATGTCTTTGAGCCTTGCCATTAGATACCTCGTGCCAAAACCTGAGACAGAAGCGAGCTCATCACCTGCTCTGGCTCTATAGTGGCCTGCTCTCTCACGCGGTCCAAGTCTCGAATCATCGACAATATGGCCTCTGTTGTGATGCCAGCGCAAAAGGATTTGTGGATATTGGGAAGCTCTAGCTCAAGTAGGCCTTGGCAAAACACACCAATAGCTTTGAGTTGACCACATACGCCTAGCTCTTCATAAGGAACCCCTTCAAGGCTGACACCAGATTCCGTAAAGATACTTTTTGCAATCACGCCCCACAACTCACCATTCATAACCTTGGTCATCAACATTGCCAACTCCCACTCTTGTGTACGTGACATATAAAGATCTAGTGTGAGCGAAACGGCAGACAAAAACTCTAAGCCGTCTTCAACGTTCTGTGGAGGCCTAAACTTCATAAGCACCCGAGTTCTCCAAGTCGTTTAAGGAAAAAGCTATTGCTAACTCAACTTCGCCACCCAACTCTTCAAGCTGGATTTGTGGCATTTTGGCTATGCGACAATTTTTGAACATATGCTTAATTAGGTAGCTATCTGTAGTAGAATATACCTCTAGAACTGCAGAGGTGGTGATGGTGCCTCTTTGTTTTTCGTATGCGTCAAACAAGAATTGGGCCAAGCTTTTGCTCACGGTTGCCACCCCCGATACCTCCCAAGAGGCGTAGAGGTCAGAACATGTATAACCCCCACCAGAAACCGCCATGTAAGATTCTGGAGCCTCAATAGAACCGCCCGATTTAAAAACAATAGCCCTGCTCAAACCATCAATATCGATAGAAAGCTTAACATGATTGCGTCCTCGTGCCCGTTTAGCATCAACCATTATTCACCTCCCAGAGTCACGTAAATAGTGCGCACTTCCGTTGCCGTGACATACTTAACCATCACACCCCGAATGACACCAGCGTTTTTGTCCGCCGCAGCCTGCAATCTGGGAATAACAACCTCTTTGACAGAATCCACAAAAAAATTCGCACTCAATGCCTCTAGGATTTTCAGCTCCAAAAGCCCCGTGTCCTCTTGGTTGTAATCCAAACCAGACGCAACCAACTGCGATAACGCAAACTTAACATCATAAACAACGGACCTATCCGCATAAACGCTCCTAGCCTGCTGTCGACCTATCTGCAAACAGCGTAACCAAATTCTGTCGTTAGCAACAAAGAAAAAACTGTACCCAGCCTCTTCCAGTTCGCTAGCTAAAGATGTATCGTTGATGCCAGAAAACGCCCCTGTTATTTGATTCGTGTACTTAATCCCCGTCTCTAAAAGTGAGGTGAGAGCAAAAAGCGTCTTTCCTTGTCCCGCTGGGTCCAGCATGGCGCCATGATTTTTTAAACCAACCCAGTCATCTAGCGATGTGGGTGAGACGTCCCTTTGCCAGACAATTAAATCCTTGTAGTCCACAGCATCCCGACCAGAGAGAACAACCAGCGTCTCTGCGTAGGAGCGAATCGATAACAAAACATCATCGTCAACGTCCACATTCCACACCCGTATAGAGCCAACGAAAAAAAGCTCGTCAATCTCATTAATGTCATTTTCAATTTGTGATTTTTCTGTGACAACCTCGCCCACCAAGTCACGGCCATCAGCCTTTTTTGTGGCCAAAACAGCAATATTTTTCCATCGACGAGGGGGTGGAGAGACCGTGTCTTTAAGCTCCACAACCGCAACTACGTCGGCATAGTCCACCACACCAAAATCTTTCTCTTCATAATTAATCATGCAAGACAATCTCCTTCACAGCCGTAATGCGCAATTCATCTGGATGTATCAAAATAGCAAAGTCAACGGCCATACCCACAAACCCATTTCCATACTGTGTCAACCTGGCTTGCTGCCTCGTGCCTGTCAGCTCAGCATCAAGCAGGTCCGTCATCACCTTCAGACCCACCTCACCTTCTTTCAAAACAAACTCACCCTCTATTTCGTACGACTTGTTTTCATTGCGAAAAACAGACGAAATCATGATGATAATCTCTCTCTCAGCAATGGTCTGGCCAGGCTTAAAGTATGTGACCTTTAGGCCAGTTTGCTTCTCAATTTGCTCTTTGAAAAAAGGCCAAATATTCACGCGATTCGCCCCTTGATAGCCATCAGTGTTTGTCCCGTGCCAATAGCATAGCTATCGTGTCCCTTTATACCTTCTCTTTTTTTGCTTGACTTGCGACCCATGCTCATTTTCACATAGGCCTTCTTCAGCATCGCTGCAAAATTATTGCCCACACGCTTTTCTTGTCCTACTCGCAAAAGATCCATAATCAAAGGCTGTCCGTTTTTCTCAATCTCTTTTCTAAAGAAATCTGTAAGCCTCGTGTTTTTTAAGACACTCGCAAAGCTGGTCCCTGTTGTCTGCTTCACACCACCAATCTTAAAGTCTCTCTTTGATTTGAGGTTGGCACGGAAAGATAGCCCTGCCACCCCCACTTGTTTGACAGCCTGTAAAAACCCCTTCAAGGGCACGGGGGAAAAAATCCCTGTAGTAATTTTAGGAAACTTTCCATCGATAAAATTACCTCGAATACTTACGTCTAATTTCATAACCCCACCGCAAAAATCCTGGGCCTCAAGCCATTTTTTGGTCTCTCTGGCATATCACACGCCAAACCCAAAATAGCAAAATCTGGCCAATAATCTGTGTATCTATATCTCTTTTCACAAAGCAGGACCAAATCAGAAAAAAACTCACAAGTATCACCCGTAGGTGGGCCAAGCAAAAGAGCCTCTGCCTGCGTCAAGGGTGGCAACCCTAGTGACGCAAGCCAAAACTCACACGACTGGGTTCTGTCCACTATGAGCTTCCTTGGCTTCGATTTCGGCTCTTAATTCGGCTTCGATTTCAGCTCTTAATTTTTCCTCAAGACCAGACTTTAGCTCCTTTTTAAACTCTGCTTCAGCGGATTTTTTTGAGGCAGTATCGAGATTAACAACACGCACACTACTTCTGGCAGTGACAATAGGATAAGCCACCGCCGCGTCACCGCGTCTGGCCTTAAAGTCAGAATTACTCATAGAAAACTGTGTCCAGCGCTCATGCTTGCGCTCATCAATACCACTCCCCAAATAACTAGGCTCCACGCCAGAATATTCAGCAAGAAAGGGCTTTTGCACAAAAACAACCTGCGTTGCAACCTTACTAGACACAACAATTGTGTTGACTCTGGCCATGCGCTGCTCTAGCGCAGACATCCAGGATTCACGATTTGTCTCAGAGACTTCCGACTCAATCGCAATCATGATCGATTCTGGAATAATCATTGTTTTTTCGATATCGCTGCCTCCAAGTTCACTGGCAACGCCAAGTGCCCAGCCAATGAACTGAGAAGGAGAAACAAATGTATACGCAGGCCGCACAGCTGCGACACCCAAAAGTGCCTTCCACGCAAGCTTGTCTAATTCATAAGACAGCTCCGTAACCGTCTGCACTTGAACATCCGAGACATTGGATTCACGATGCGCACTCTCAGGAACCTCTACAATAATAGGACGAATCTTGACGACCTCATTTTGATAACTAATCCCCGCTGTTTGAAATACATTGTCTTGAAGCTCACTAGGAGCCTTACCCACATCACCCATGGTGACCTTAAGAATATCTTTATTTGCATTCTCATACAGCTTGGGAGACCACCCTGCAGGGCGAGTGCCCAGTGCTAAAATCGTTCGGCGGTACAAAACGCTATTATAAAGTCCCTCTTTTGCCAACTTTGTTGTTTCAAATTGATAAGTATTTGTTGTCATTTTTACACCTTCACCACATAGTTTTTATCACCCAAACTCTCCACAATTGTCACGCCATTAACAATTGCACCAACAACCTGATCAGCAGCAAACTTGGCTATACAATGGCCTTTAACGCACACGCTGATACGGCCGTCGCCACCACCAAACATCACAACTCCATAAGCTGTGTCATCTGCACCCACTGGCTCGACGGTATTATCATTTGTGCCAATTTTTACCAAGACACCAGCATCTGCTGTGCCATCAACACTTAAAATATCGCAATCATTTTTGGCTGGAAAACCCGCCTGCAAACCCTCTTTATACATACAAAACTCCTGCCGCCTGCTGGCGGGACTTTAAGATTTTTCTTCTATCTTCTTCGATGCGATCGACATAAGTCACCGCCTCGTGCCTGTGTTTTTCGACCGCACTCATTCTCGTCAAATCTAAATCTCCCATGCCAAGACTAAAGGCTTTTTTTCCTATTCTCTCTAGGTCAACAAACACAGCACTCACCGCATCGGCAGCACGGTCCATGTCTGAGCGTGTCAAAGCCTCGCCCTCTTTCTGAGCAAGTCGTTCTAACAGACTAAGATTTGCGGTGTTGATTTCGTTTTTTTGCTCAAATCCCAAAGGGGCAATCTTCTTGAGAACAGACTTAATCTTGCCAAGAGAGATAAACTGCTCCACGCGCTCCCGCTTCTCTGCAATATGCATGGTTTTGGACGACAAGATTCCCTCGACCAAGGGCTTTACTTCCTCCTCGACCTCATCAATCTTGACACTCATCAAGTATGCCTGATGACCCGCTTCCTCTTGGACACGCTGCTCATACTCGGCCTTTTTTGCCGCCTCTAGGGCCTTTTGTTTCTTAATTGCATCCAGCTCAGAATTGACTGGATCACTTGTGATTTGTTCTGGTTCCCCTGCTGTGAGGGCATCTACGACTGGATTACTCATGCAAAAAATGTAGCATGAGTAAGTATTTTTCTTCTTTCTTTTAGTCTAGGACTTTGATCTCACATTGGCAGCCAAAGCGCCTTTTTTCCTCAAAAGCATCTTCGCACGACATGACTTCACCCGCCAAAAGTTGATGATCTAGGTCTGGGTTCTCCGCATTTGTCCCCATCATGATACAATATTTTCCCACTGATTCCTGGGCCAACTTGTCTATGACGGCCAGCTCAATGCCTTTTTTCACAGACCACTCGGGTGTTTGCCATGAGGGACGGTTTCCCATTTCGATCTGTAACAAAGAGTTTTTCATTTTTGTTATTGAGATGCCTATCTCATTTTTTAGCTGTCGTACTCCTTCAACATATCCCTTTCTCATATCTCCAGACTTGGCAATAATCTTGTTCTTGCGATAGGCCTTTTGCACAAGCTTATCAAACCCAACAAGCTTACCCTTCATCTTATTTAGCTTTGCAATGAAGAGCGGGTCTCCGCCTAAGTGATTGGCTTTTTCCCTATACCCTTTGTCATTCAAATATTTCTCATTCGTTACAAGGAATGTATTAGGCTTGCTTTTGGGACCGTCCATAGGTGTCAAAATAATCCCAGCCTTGCCACTCCTTTTGGTCAGCAAATCACAAAAATTAAAACCAAAATGCCTAGATAGCTCAAAAAATGTCTGAGGAACTTCGGCATATTTAGGAAACTTTCTGCCCTTAATTTTCTTACTGATAAGGTTGACAATAGGTCTAGTGACATGTCCATCGCGGAGGTCCAAAAAGGCATGATTGGCAATATCAATAGAGCGTATTCTGCCCTCAGGGCCAGCATAGCCCTTTGCCCACTTCTGGTCTTCTGTAAAATAAGCCCCTTTGCCATGCGAACCATCTTTGGCCTTTTCCATCTTAAAATCAGAAAAAAAGGCCTTGGTCCCATGATAGATTTCAGTGACCTCAGGCCCCTTGATAAAGACATTACTCTTTGACATACTTTTTTTGCCAACCCTTGAGCTTCTTTTCCCAATACTCCTCGTTCATCTCCATCTCATGATCCCTTTTGTCTAAAATCTCCTTGAACTCTGGCCCCAATGTCCCACCCATACTTTCGTTCACAAGATTGGCAACAATGGTGTCTGGAATGTCAATATTAATCGCATCCTCGACATCTTGCATCTGGCGAGGCCAGCGTATATCCATGTTGCCAGACCCCTTTTCTACTTTGTCACGTATTTCTTTGATACGCTCTATATAGATATCCAACCCACGAACAATCAATTGACGTCGCTCTTCCCAGTATGGCCATTTCATAAACTATCTCCTATCGCACGGATTTTACTCACCAACTCTTCACTAGGTTCTATCCCCAGAGCAATATGCATGTCAATCACCTTTTGCAAATCATCCACATCAGCACGGTCGACAACCTTATACTCAACCCCTGCTATCTTCAGAAATGGTTCTAGCCAAAGTGTACGATATTTATCAAGCGTCTTTTCATAGTTCTTGGCATCACCTTCTCCCGTGGCGTTCATGCCCTCAGGACTCCTGCCCACCAAGCGCGTGACAGGCACCTTGAGGATTCTCGCTATTTCAAGATAAATCATATCCACAATAGCCTTGATAGAAGAAGAAGCGTCCGTGTTCGACGAAAGCAAACCAAAGTCATCATCTGCATCTATGACTCCGCCATTACCAGTGAGAATTTTATTGTAGTTGTCCTGAATCTGCTTGCGAGTATCCTCCATGACAGCCGCCTCGTGGTCATCCCTGGGCGCTGTAAACGTAGCATGAAATCCTTTCATTTTAAAGATGACTTTGGCGTCAACTTTATTTGATCTACTTTGACGCTGATACGCATACCAGAGCGCCTGAAAGCACAAGCGCAATATGCTGAGTTCTTCCATTGAAATAAGCTTTTCAAAAACAATCGACTTTAGAGGTTTGTACTTTTCCTTACCCAGTTCTAACAATCCCTCTTTATCCAGGTCTCCAACAAAAAAATAATCCTTCTCTATAATATTGCGCAAAGTCACCCTGTGAACAACAACATCCTCACCTTTAAAAGCCAACATCAAAATATCCCTCAGGCTCAAGCTTGCTGAGTAAATATTTTGCATCCCCAGTTCGTAGACATTCTCAACCATATCCATTTTTTTGTCGTTGACAATGTATGGCTCAAGAATGTCGTCAACTATGGACGAGACCTCTCGCATGATGTTTGCATCGACAAAGGCGCTTGTTGGTTCCTCCAGAATGAATCCTCTGTCAAACTCTTTATTTATTGGATTTTTTCTATCCCCACTAAATAAACCCTTCAGCTCATTAATAAAACTCATCTATGAATTCTCCATTCCATTTTGTTGACTAACATCGCAATCGCATCTGGCAAGTCATCATGCTCTGCCGTCTCTGTCCAATTCTTGACCTGCATAATAGCGTCAGCAGGCATATAGTTTGACAACAGTAACCTCTCTTGCAAAATAAGCGGCCGCAAGCCATAAATCTTTGCAATCTTATTGGCCGTTGTCGTCACGCCTACCGACCTGACGCCCCGCTCTCTCAAGAATGCTCCCATGCTCGTGCCTTGGTTGTCCTCGTACCACACAAACTTACACTTGGATACCAGCTTGGTTATTTCCTCTAGGCAGTCACCCCAGTTCTTTTTGAATATTTCTCCATAGATAATGAGTCTGGCCTCATAAACCCAGCCTATAGCAACGGCGGTGAAGTCCCTGCCCTTGGCGCTTGGGTCAATAAAGGCAAAAATATCGCCCTCTGGTTTGGCCTGTGAAAACTGAATACTCTGAAAAATCGCATCTTCACCATCATCAATATACCCAAGATAGTTTCGTGCCACATCTTTCTTTCCGATGGCACGAGTCTCGTATTCCAGGTCCTTATCTAGCTCTGGAATGTCCCCATGCCAAGACTGAACGAGATGATAGACATTGTCTATATTCCCGTAAGCATCATAGTATAGGTCATTCCTGGTGAGTAGCTGACCTATCAAGATAATATACTTTGCAATGCTTGAGCCTTCATTCAGGAAGTACCGACTCCTGTCGATGTACTTTTTTGAATGCTGCTCGTTGATCGTCAACGGGTCATCAAGTATCAGATAGTCAAAGTGCATACTTCTAGCTGTACTTTGCAAACCAAATGCTATGAGACTGGGGGTGGCGTCTTTGTTTTCAGAAAGAAAATAACCTCCGTCTCTGTGCTTCATTTCCATACCAAAAGCTTCCAAGATCTCAACTGCTCGATGCACCAATTTGGATGCGTTATCATGCTTAAAACTCATCACAGCAATCTTCACGGTTGGATTGTTGTATAACTGCCAAGCACTGCCAAAAGTAGATACAATCTGGCTCTTTCCCTTGTCGCGAGACGCTAGCAAGGCTCGCCTCTTTGGAAGGCTTGAATCGAACAATTCTAGCCACTTCATCTGCTGCGGAAATATATCGTATGGGACTTTCTCATCACCAACATCTCTTGTAAATTGACCTGTCCTTCTTTGGACCTCCTTAAAGAACTCTGCAGCCGTAAAGACCTTCTTTTCTGGACTAGACACAAAAAAGTTGTTGCCCAATATCTCACGTGCAGACCTTGGCAACCGCTTCATCAGTAACTTATCAATATCAGCCACGCAGCACCTTCAACAACCCAAGCAAGGAATAGTCATCAAGACCACCGAGTCTTAATCGTATCTGGTCTAAGGTCTCTCCTTGTATTTCTTGCGCAAGTTTCTCATTTTTTAGCAACTGAATAGCCATCTCCTTCTTCAGTCGAACAAGAACATCCTCTGTGACCTCTTCAAGAAAAATAGGATTATCTTCAGCTACCTTTTGGGCAACAACTTGAGCAATTTCTCTCTTGATAGCCTTTTTATTTGATGACTTTGCCCTAGAGCAAGCAACATAGTGATAGGGCTTCCACTCTATGCCCGATGCTTCGAAGGACTCCCTTACCTTTTGGACGCTTCCGTGCTTTGCTAGTAGCTCTTTCCAGTTGATTTTCTTTCCACTACTTATCATTTACTTATCATACTCACCTGATAAGCAGTTTTCTAAATACACCCTCAATCCCTCTTTGGTTATCAGGTACCTTTTTCCCGCATACTCTGGGTCTTTAAATGCTGGTATGTGCTTATTCTTTATCGCAATATAAACAGCTTTCATAGAAACTCCAAAAAACTCAGCAACCTCACGAGTAGATAAAAGCGTGGGCAATTCACGCAGAACCTCATCTAAGTCCAAACAAGCCACTGCCCAAACACCTTGATAGCAGGAATAACCCCAGCCCTCGCTCGATATCTATTGCCTTGCGGTGTGAGTCCACTATTTATCTGCGACAATTTAATAAACACCTTTACCTATCCTCCTTTTTGGTAGCATCTTTGCCTCTTTCTTTAGCTCAACCGCCACAGGCCCCAGCCTCTGGGCATAAACCTTTAAGTTGCCACCCTTTGATATGTTACACTCTACACATTGCAAATGAACGTTTCTTTCGTCGTGTCTCAAATGCTTTACCCTGCGAGACACAAAGTGCCCAACTTGTAAATAGGTAGCATTTTTGTGTACACCACAAGTAAAGCAGTGGTCCTCTCGTGCTAACAAGAGCTTGCGTGTTTTGGCATCACTCATACACAGCCTCCAGCGTCGTTAAAATAGTCTCTTCTAAATGGCTCTAGCACATCATCAATACCCATAGGCTCTACCCATGCAAAAAAACGCTCAATCGTTTCCATGCGCTCTTTCTTGGTGTACTTAGCCCAACTAGTTGGGTGTGGAGCAACAAGCCGATAGTCTTTAGCACTTGGACAATTTTTTAAAAGCTCTGCAATCCCGCTCTCTGTCACAACCATGTAATAGTCAATTTTGCAGCCAATTTCTATCTTTACAAGATGTCTAAATCCGTAAAGAGTCATCCGATCCTGCTCATCCCCGCTCATCGAATGAAAAGCGCCCACCCAGGCCTTTGTCGGATAGACCACACCCAAGAGCTTGTGAAAGAATTTGTTTTGCGCTCCTGTGCCAACAAAGTCCAAGTCTTCACCAACCTCAAAATCCTTTTTTCCTACAATTTCATACTTCCAACCATAACCCTCTTTGGTTTTGCTAACAACTTTCATGCAGGCCCCTAAAACGGAATGTCATCTTCAAAATCTGAGTTAGACTGTACAACCTTAGCGCTCTGATTATTAGGCGGTGTTTCCTTTTTTCCACCACCGACCAAATTAACCCTATTAGCCACAATTTTGACACGTGAATGCATGACCCCATCGCTATTCCACCTTTCCTGCTTTAGATGACCCTGGACACACACCTGCTGTGCCTTGGCCAAATAAGAGGACAGGCTCTCGGCTTGATTGCCAAAAAGTGTCACATCAAAAAAACTGGCTTTGTCTTCCCACTGCCCTGAGCTGTCTCTTTCCGATAAATTCACAGCAATAGAAAAAGACACAATCGCCATACCGCCGCTTGAATATTTCATTTCACAATCTTTAGTTAAACGCCCCATGATTGTTAAGTTATTGATATCTGTCATGCCTTACCCCCACTTTTATTAGCCATATCCAAATCTTCCCTTCAGCTTCTCAAAAACCCGATCTGATGCGATGATTTCATCTTCCCCCCATACTTTAGGCTGAGAATAAACTGCCACAACTCCAGATGGCTTAGGCTTTTTCACAAAGTCAACTAAATCTTCTTTTTCCTTATCCTGCAAGAAAATAGGGCTTAAATATCGCCTAGAACCTGCCGATAATTTTTGTACTAGGGAGTGTTTTTCAAGTTTTTTAATCCATCGCCAAATGGTCTTTTTTGACAAAACTCGCCCTAGTTTTTCTTTGAAAAAACGAACAAAATATTCATCCGTCGCATAACATGGTCGCTCTGTGGATAAATATGTGATCTGATTCAAAAGGATTTTCTGGTCTGTGGTCAAAAAATCCATTTTTTGAATCTTCTCATGAATTCTGAACATGACTACCCCTCCAGACCCTATACAAAAGCTCAAATTTTCCTAAAAGATGCGGCTCATCTTTATGTTTCTCCCAAAATTCACGTTTTTCTTCATCAGACATTTCTTTTGCATTCATCAACTCGTTTAGCTCCGCCTTTAAACCCTTAGGCTGTTCTTTTAAGACCTCGCCATGAACACCACCTTTCGTACTCTTTGGTTGCTCTTTGTCCACATCCTCACCATTGTCGATGAGAAATAAATTACAAAGTGCATATCTCACCGCATAAGTGGTTGCAGAACCAAAAGCCTGTTCGACTCCCATGCCCTTTGGTTCAAGGTTTACTTTAACATGCGCAGAAGACGACGACTCCCCATAGGCCACCGTGGCCGTCAAAATCACACCATGTCCAATCTCTGTGATTTTTGTGTCAATTTTTAAATTTTCATTTAACATGGGTTTTAGCTGCGCATAAATATCCTCTATCGTGCGATATTTGTAGCGCACAGCATCACCGTTTTTCTTTACGTGCAAAGATTTCTGTATTTCCACAAGCGTCATCTATCCTACCCTCAATTGTGAATACTCTGTTTTTTTGACATACTTTCGATAAAGCTCTGGACACTCTTCTTTAAAGACTTGCGTGTCAAAAGATTCTCGCTGCAAGTGCAAATACTTTGCCACAATGCCGCCAAAATACCCCTCTTTTGCTCCACCCAATGCCTCTTTTAGCTCAAGCGCAAGCGTGGCCCTTTTTTTCTCAATCTCCTTTTCCGCTTTTCCTAAAGAGAGATACTCTTGTGCCAAGTGCTCCAAATCACCACGCATAACAATTCCGCCTTCTTTCTTTCTATTTAACAAGTCTAGATAAGGAGCCTCAATTTCTGGATAACCAGACAATGGAGGAGGCGTCTTCTTTAAGACATAATTCATCCAAAAATCTCTCATCTTGGCCATGCGTTCAAAACGACCATCCTCAGAGTAAATTTGGAAAACATTGTAATGGCCATCAAACTCAACAACCAAAAATGCACGAAAAATATTCAAAACATCCATATAGTGCTGAACCTGTGCCAAATAAGTGTCAGGGATGCTCTCCCACTTATAAGAGGTTGTTTTAATCTCTAAAATAGAAAGAAGTCCATCTTTATCAATAGCCACACCGTCAATATTTGCCCCTAGATAGGGCGCATCTTGACTCCTGTACAAAAAAGGAGACTCGTACACCTTGACATCTTTGTCACATTGTTGTTTAATTAGCTCAGAGGCTAGTGCTCTAATCACTGGTTCTCGTTCAATGCCCTTCGTCATGGCATTGGTCTTAAGATCCTTCTTAAGGCCATTTTTTTTGCACCAAACTGTGAACGGTGTGGACCACTGATAATCACCCTCTGATAAAATGGCATGCGCATCGGTGCCTCCCAAATAGGTAGCCCTGTTGTCAGCCCAACTTGAGCGTTCAATTTCCTCATGCCTCGCCAAGCCCGTTATTGCGGCCGTCTTTTCATCAATCACTTCTAAAAAACAAGATTTATAGTCCATCATACCCTCCTAAAACATCTCAATTTGCGTCTTGGCAAGCTCGAGCTTCTCACGCTCTCTTATCAACACATTGGCTGCAGTCTGTACCAAGAAATTTGGCAAACAGATCGCATGCTGTTCCAAAACCTTTTCTACGACCCAAAACGGGTCATCATCAGCATCAATAAACTTGACTAAATCTTTTTCTGCCGACTCAAAATGCCTCTTAAAATCAAGCCCAAAATATTTCATCTAGCAATCGCCTCCCCCAAAACCTTCACCTGGAAATCGTTCAAGCCCATGCGTGATATTACTGTGTAAAGAAGTAAGTCCTTCACAATCGCCTCCAGCGGTAGCCTTATGACCCCCTCAAAAGACAGTCCTAGACGATTTGATAACACCGCTATGTCTTCATTACTATATCCACCATCAACAGGCATCACCTGATCTAATAGGTCAAGAAGCCGCTCGCCAAACACGTCCAGATTCACATCGCCCTGAAACTCCCTAAATAGCTCCTCACCCGTGCATTCACAACTCTTCTCACAAAACCCGCTCGAGTCCGTATACAAAGCTCCCGCATACTCGTAGGAAACACTAGTGTC
>JBOFFX010000052.1:0-1080 GCA_051648825.1 Spirochaetia bacterium | reverse complement strand
AGACCATTAAAGCACATCGTTCCAAGCATGTTTTGAGCATCAGAAAACCCTTTTTCAGCAGAGCTTTCAAACAGCATTGCTGCATTTCCATAATCTTGTTTAACTACATCACCTTGATAATAAGCCATTGCAATTTTATATTCTGCTTCTGCATCATCATTTTCAGATACAAGCCTGCAAAGTTCTTTCAATTCGTAAAGCTTGCTTTTTTCATCTTCACTCAGTTCTTTCTTTGGTGTGACAATTTCTGTCAGATGATAAAATGGCCTGCCGAAAATAGGTTGATTTTTCATATTTATTCTTCCTTTATTATTATTGTTTTTGGATTGATTTAATTAATGACAAGTAAGCAGGGCGACCACCAGCATGATCGCCCATATGTAAAACTCAACCAGCCTTCTTGATTTTATTTAAATTACTCATTGCTTCAATGGCCTCTGGATATCCCTGATCAGCAGCCTTCTGAATAAGACTAATTGCCCTGTCATAGTTTTTCTTTACGCCAAGACCCTTGCCATACATCCTTCCAAGAAGGTACTGAGCCCTTGCATAACCCTGCTTGGAAGACATTTCAAGCAAAGCCTTTGCAATTTTGTAATCTTTAGCAACACCATCACCACTGTAGTGCATCAGAGCAAGATGATATTGTGCCATTTTGTGGCCCTGGTCTGCCGCCTTGCGATACCACTCAGCTGCAACCTCCAGATTCTTTTCTACACCATTACCATTCTTGTAGGCAATGCCAAGATGGTATTGAGCCTTCGCAAAATTCTGTTCTGCTGACTTTTGGAACCAATAAAGCGCTTTCTGATGATCTTGCTCAACTCCGCTGCCATCAGAATAAAAAATCCCCAGATTGAGTTGCGCACACGCAGATCCTTGGTTTGCCGCCATCAAATAAAGCTCGGCTGCCATCTTTTCGTCTTTTTCGACCCCATCTCCACGCGCATACATCACACCAAGATTAAACTGAGCAGACATGTTTTTCTGCTCTGCACTACGCCTTAACCAATGCTCGGCCTGCTTGAAATCATGATTTACGCCATGTCCATTGATATACATAACCCCAAGATTATTTTG
>JBOFFX010000051.1:0-1577 GCA_051648825.1 Spirochaetia bacterium | reverse complement strand
CTCCCATGTCTGTATGATGTTGTGGAGCTGAGATATGGCTTCTTTATGTTGCTATACGGTTGCTAGGGTTCTCTATATGGTTGCTAGGGTGTAGCTGCACAGTCGACATGGTGATACTTACAGACTGGTTTTTCAGCCCAACAAAAGAAGCCACCCCCATATCTATACCACTTTCTGGTGCTGAGAAATTGCTTATTCATGTGTTTGTTCAGTAGCTAAGGTACTCTAAATGGTTGCTATGGTGTGACTATACAGTTCATGGGATGATATTTAAAGACTATTTGACAGACTGAATCAACAGAGCCCAACGCCATGTTTCTACAATGTTTTTGTGCTGAAAAATTGTTTATTAATGTCCTTTTACGGTTGCTAGGGTGCTGTAAGTGGTTGCTAGGGCATAGCTATGAAGTTGTCATGTCAGTATTTATTGGCTGCTTGATAGGCCGAGTCAAATGAGCCCTCCCCCAAGTCTCTGTGACCTCCTGATCCAACGATATGATCTCACAAATTTTATGCCAATGTTAAGTCTATGGAATTTTTTTGGCAAAATTTTTCGCATGCTGTACGATCATCGTACACCCGATCACTTAGAAAAGATATAGCACACTTCTCCTCAATGAGCCGGTCGATTTGACATCTCATTCATGAGTCTACGACAAATGGTGTAGGAGGAGTAGCGTGCCAAAATTTTGTCAGGGCGAATAGTAATAACAATACTAGAATGTACATTTCCTGAAGAAAATGTGAGTGGTGCTTGCAGTGGCAAAACTCGACGCTGGGCAGATACTACAGTGTTCTGCGCGATTGTAGAGAGCCAACTCCCATGTCTGTATGATGTTGTGGAGCTGAGATATAGCTTCTTTATGTTGCTATACGGTTGCTAGGGTTCTCTATGTGGTTGCTAGGGTGTAGCTGCACAGATGCCATGGTGATACTTATAGACTGGTTTCTCAACCAAAACATAAGAGGCCACCCCTATGCCTATACGACATTCTGGTGCTGAGAAATTGCTTATTCATGTGTTTGTATGGTTGTTAGGGTACTCTAAATTGTTGCTAGGGTGTGGCTATACAGTTTATGAGATTACATTTAAAGACTATTTGACAGTCTGAGTCAAAAAAGCCCAACTCCACGTATCTACAATATTGTGGTGCTGAGATGCGGCTTGTTAATGTTGTTATACATTTGCTAGGGTGCTTTAAGTGGTTGCTAGGGCATGGCTATGAAGTTGTCATGTCAGTACTTATTGGCTGCTTGATAGACCGAGTCAAAAGAGCCCTCCCCCAAGTCTCTGTGACCTCCTAATCCAAAGATATAATCTCACTAATTTTGTGCCAATGTTAAATCTATTGATTTTTTCGCCCAAATGTTTTCGTCCACCAGACGAACATCGTACACTCAATTACTTATAAAAGATATAGCACACCTCTCCTCAATATGTCGCATGATTTGACACCTCATTCATGGGTCTACGACAAAAGGTGCAGGAGGAGTAGCGTTCCGAAGTTTTGTTTGGGCGAATAGTAATAACAATACTAGAATGTACATTTCCTGAAGAAAATGTGAGTGGTGCTTGC
>JBOFFX010000050.1:0-1190 GCA_051648825.1 Spirochaetia bacterium | reverse complement strand
CATCGCTTTGTTCGATGGTCCAATCCATCCCGGCAGCTTGCTGCCAGATATCTAAAGACTGTTTTTCTGGTAATTGATTACCCAGTCCATGCCAAGGGGTTTGACCAGTGTAGGCCATTGTTTCAATCAAGTGCGCCATATTTAATCCCTCTATGTATAAATCTCACAAACGTTATATAGGGATGAATATATTTGGAGATGGATGCTCGCTTAGGTCCTTCATGCTTTGTTGAATAATGCAAGCCTAAATAAGATGTTGAAGGGCTTTGCTATCTGCTATTTTTGCTACAGTAGCAAGATAATGGGAAATATCATCGCCTTTTGGGGCGTTTTGTCGCTGTAGAGGCATAGTTTGTTAGGGGGAGCACTTTGGGCAAACGATCATGTGTCTTCTCGATCAATACATACGGGCAAGAATTACAGCCTCATCATTCTTGCCCGTATGCCTCATCAATAACAGTCACTATAGGCAATTTATTTCGTTGTAATACTGGTCCCATTCATCAATCGCAGTGGAGATAAGCGCGAGTCTATTTTTCAATGAAGCAAATTTGTTTTTTGAATAGCCCTTTGGGAGAACTGATGATATAGCCTCATTGGTCCCAATACCATCTAGATGTATTTTTTCCCAACAAATGAGTGCGAGAATATGTTCTTCTATATTGCCTTTTCTCTTCACGTGTTTATTTTTATTGAGGTTTCGCTTTAGTAATGGCCTTAGCTTTTCAATTTCTGGAGCCTCGATAAAGTCATTGCTGTTCATGTGATAATAATTTTTTAAATTTTTCAAATTGGTATTCATATTCATCAAAAGCTTCATGTATGTCTTCTTTTTTGCATTGAAGTGACAGCTTATCGCCAATGAGGAGATTGGTGAGTTATCATCAATCTGTGGGTAGGCATAAAATATCCCAGGTTTCAGTTTTTCTGGATAAAATGATAATGCGTGACTTAGCGGTGTGGGTTGAGCAGTATTGGCTTCAAGGGATGTACGAATGGGCTGGTTATCATCATGACTTCCTACTCGTCGTTTACTTTGTTGGTATTTTTTGGCATCTCTTATGTTTTTTAAAAAATCTTGTGGTGTCACAGCATTAATGATATCTGCAATTCTTAACCAATTCAGGTGGAAAAAATCACTGTTCAAGTAATTTATTGTTGTAATGAACTCAGGGTTAGATTTGAGATCT
>JBOFFX010000049.1:0-1159 GCA_051648825.1 Spirochaetia bacterium | reverse complement strand
CTGATAATGGGTGAGTTAGATTTATAGTGTGCGAATAATCAAGCATTGACAATAAGCAGTCGTATTGGCGACACCGAGGGGCCCCCAAATAAAATTCTGCTTAGGGCCCCATAAAGGCTTGGGCTGGCCCTGGCTTGTGGGGAGGTCTGGGATATTTCTGGGGGAAATCTATCCATGACAGGGTTTAAAATACAATTAGTAAGAAAATCTGATACGTGCACAAGGACAGATGATCGGTGATGGTGCAGGCATCCATGGTAGATTGTTCAGCCTCAACTGGTCCTTTTTTCTCATTTTTCTGGAACATGTTGGTTTTGCAAAATAATTTTCTTGACTCATTCTCAAAAAAGAAATCAGCCCTTTTGACAAATCCACTAAAGAGGATAATTGAACGAATATTATCAGAGCTCACTTGGGTTGTGTCAGACTCAGAACTCAACTGTGCCATCTTTCCTCCAAACTCAGTGTATGCATCGTATTGGTGATATTTTTCTTCTTTTAAAAACACAGAATTTAAATGTCAAGAATTGTTTTCACACCATCATCCTTGTTCAAATCACCAATAAAGTTTCAGCCATGGTGAAAGCTTGTTTCTTTATTTCCAGTTCAGAAATGCACATCCACATTTTAATTAAACTGAGTGAGGTGGAACCTTGTAGTTTCCAACAGCAATCCTCTGCTACCAATGTTAATCATGAATGACGACAGACAAAAATCTCCTATTCGAAGCCCCAGTCATCACCCTCTGTTCCATCTACACCAAGCAACACCCTAACAACAGAGGAAAAGGAAAACCACCCCCCCAAACATATTCTCTTCCCCAAAGAGAAGCGCCCCTGCATTAACTAGTTACCAAAACTCGTTGAAAACTAAAATTAATTCTTCTTGTAACATTATTACTAGGGCTGGGTAAAAAAATTACTCGATATTAGGGATGTGACGAGATCTCGTGGCACGAGATCTCGCAAGATCGGATGTGTCTCGCGAGAATGTGACGATATCCTTGCAAAACAATATGCAGTGTTTACATTAGAGCTACACGATTAATCATTTAAAGATCGCGATCTCGATTCAAACTCCCACGCAAACTTATTCCTGAATGACAACGATTTAGCTATGTCTATTACGACTGTTTCACATCCCGAGTGTCAGTGGAGCG
>JBOFFX010000048.1:0-1077 GCA_051648825.1 Spirochaetia bacterium | reverse complement strand
GGAAAAATGCAGTTTTACAAATGCTAGAAACATGGCTTTCTAAGGAAAGATTGCTATCAAATAGCACACCTAGGTTCCTAACTGATGACGAAGAATTGACAGAGCAGCCATCAAGTCTTAGACAGTGTTCTAGGTTATTACATGCAAAGTTTTTAGGTCCTATAATTAACACCTCTGTTTTTTCAGAATCAACTTTGCGTTGCTGCCCGTGATTGCATCAAGGATTAGCGAAATATGCACGTGCATCTTAAAAAGCAAATGTTTTGGAAAGTGCTTCACCACGTTTTTGTACCATCCAGTGGTTTACAGGAAAATAATATCAAAGGCGCCTTTTACCCAGTTGTACCCTACTCACTTCTTCTGTAGGTGAAGCTGGATCATGAATGATTTGCGTGAACATAGACGCATTTAGGTAGATTGGGGGCACATTCCCTTCAAAAACAAAAGTAATCCACTCCGTCTTCAGCAGCTCAGATGTCGGTAGGGGCGCCGCTATGGGTTTTGGGCCCCTTGAACAGCATACTGACTCTGAACCCCTGAGATCACATTCCAGCCCCCTCTCCCTCATGGGACCCTTAGAATCGTCCTAACCTTCCACCCGTTATGTGGACAAGTCTTGGGAAAGTTGTACAGTTTCACAGTGCAGCTGATTGTGAACATTGGCAATCGCCATAGTGTATTAGCACATGGCAAAAGTAAAGAAAAAAAAATCCATTTTTTTTTTTCAGTTAAAAATTTGTCCCGTATGAATAAGAAGAGACAAATGTTCAACAAATAAACAACAAATAAATAGGTGAATTTTGATGTGAGAAAACACCTTGGGATGGAATTCAAGGCATATTTGATCAGCTCAGCATTATCTGGGAATAAAACCCATGACCTTGGCATTGCTATTGCTATATTCTGTGGTTTGAGCTGCAGCAATGCTAGATAAAGATCAAGATGGCAACGTAGATGGCAGCCTCAGCATGCAGCTCACCACTTTTTGTGCTGTTTTTGTTTATCTGTTCTGTTTAGTCATTCTTTTCCAGTAATTTAAGGTAAATATGATAACATCTGATGAATTATTATGTTAAG
>JBOFFX010000047.1:0-1491 GCA_051648825.1 Spirochaetia bacterium | reverse complement strand
GTAGAATTGGTCACAGAGACCTGTTGGAGGAAGTGTTTCCATCTGGATCTTTTTAGTTGTTTTTTCCCTGTCGTGCCCAAGTTTCTCTATTTTACAGAGGTAAAATGTTATTAGTGACGTTTTCTACAGCAAGCATGACAATTACTGTTGCTCAAACTGAAATTTCAACAAACCCCTAAACCCCCCAAACTCCTTGAATGGAGAGTTGAATTTGATGTTTGTTAATTGCTGTGATCTCATGTGAGTGAAAGGTTGCTGGAGGGGAGGGACTGAAACTCAGCTAACCATTGACAACATATTGCTCAGCCCTCGCTCTGGAATACATGTCATCTGACAAGAGATGTTGTAGCGAAGGGGTGGGGCAAATCATGTAGGGTGACCATACGGGCCATTTTTAAGGGACGCACCCTTGCCAGGATTTCTATATTGCCTAAAATATCCAGGTTTTGGATGTCAGCACTGTGCGGATCGATTATTGTATGCCCTTATTTCACGAGAGCTAGAGAGCAGAGCAGACGGCTCCTTATGCTTTCAAATCACTCTCGCGGTACTTTGGTGTCATACAACGATTGGTGCGCAGCTTCAACACGTGTGCGTATTTGCATCGCTTTGATCGTTCTCACCTTCCCACACGCAACGCGCCACGATTGGTTGATTATGTACAATACCTGCATGTTATTGGTCGAACTACTTTGGATGTTTTAGGCAATATAAAAATCATGGCCAGGACGTGTCCTGTATAAATGGCACACATGGCCACCCTAGGCACATGAGGTTTTGATGAAAGATTACAATGCCACTTTTTTTTTTTTTTTTTTTTTTTTAGTAATGATGTGCATAAATAATT
The DNA here is from genome assembly GCA_051648825.1 of Spirochaetia bacterium. GTDB lineage: Bacteria > Spirochaetota > Spirochaetia > WRBN01 > WRBN01 > JAHHUI01. Next base: position 644 of record JBOFFX010000047.1, on the reverse strand, counting down.
TATAAAAATCTCTTTAAATATCCATAAAACATAAGAATTTTGATGGAAAGTTTTGGAGACTTTTAACAACTTTTTACAACTGATAAGGGATTGGGAAAAAATAAACTGTTGATTTTCAGCTCTGGAGACTTGAGCTTGTTTAGCTTGCTTTCCACATTGTGAAAACTTAAAGGGATAGTTCAGCCCAGTCTCACGGCAATTCGTACATATTTTACAAGGTGGCTAATTCATACGAATTCGTACGACCTCACTCAAAAGATTTTTGCTAAATTGTACGCATTTTATGATTGCACAATTCGTTTGAATTTGTACGAATGGCCTACAACTAAGCCCGCCCCTAAACCTACCCATCTCTGGGGTCTAGACAAATCGTACAAAAACGTACGAGTGAGGTCGTACAAATTCGTACGAATTAGACACGTTGTAAAATACGTACGAATTGGCGTGAGATAGCGTTGGATAGTTCACCCAAAAATGAAAATTCTGTCATCATTTACTCACCCTATGTCGTCCCAAACCTGTATAAGTTGCTTTCTTATGTTGAACGTAAAAGAAGATATTTTGAAGATTGCTGGTAATCAAAGAGTTGGTGGTTCCCATTGACTTCAGTAGGAAAAAAAAAATAAAAAATCCTATGGAAGTCA
>JBOFFX010000046.1:0-1183 GCA_051648825.1 Spirochaetia bacterium | reverse complement strand
GGTGCACCCATGAGCAGTTGGAATAAGTTTTTCTTGAATACATCGAGGGCCCCATCTTCTGCTTTTTCCCCTAGTGTATTACGGAGATCCCTTTCAATGGCAGGTGCAATGAGCCTCTTGTAGCTGTCTTCTATTGTTTCTTCTAGCACTTTGGCAACAGGGCTCTCCTTGTGTACAATCTGAGTTTTCATGTATAGCATAATGTGGTCAAGAGGCGCTTCGATCTTCACTGTAATGATTTTTTCTTTTTCCCCTCTATTGACCGCCAAAATACGGTGTCCCACTACGCTACTCACTTTTTCACTATACTCATAGTACATTTCAAAGACACCTTTTTCATCAGCGCCTTTATCTTTAACTTTTGTTGCTAACATCCCCTCATCAAAAGTAAGCTTACGGATGTAGCCTCTATAAGTCGCATCATCAGCTATGCGCTCTGCAAGAATATCTTTTGCGCCTGCAATAGCCTCTTCTATAGAAGCCACACCTTTTTCTTCATCCATAAAGTTTGCCGCTTCCCCGTCGAGATTTGCCACTTGTTGAAGCCAAATCACCTCTGCTAATGGCTCAAGTCCTTTTTCTTTGGCAATTGTAGCACGTGTACGCTTCTTCACTTTGTATGGCATATAAAGGTCCTCAACTTCTGTCGCTGTTGTGGCCTTCTCGATCTGCCCTCTCAGCTCCTCGGTCAACTTACCTTGTTCTTCAATCAATCTGACTACTTGCTCTTTTCTCGCCTGCAAATTTTGAAGGTAAATGAGACGCTCATACAAATCACGTAGTACTTCATCACTGAGACCACCTGTTAGTTCTTTTCTATATCTTGCAATAAAAGGTATTGTCTTTCCTTCTTCAATTAAAGCTAAAGTATTTTCAACTTGGCTTTTCTTGATGCCAAGTTCATCTTGTAGTATTTTAATAATATTCATCTTCAAACTCCTTGTACTCATTTTTTCTCTTTATCTATTGTACCACGAATCCTCACTCCCGCAAGTCTTTGCGCCGCAATAAATCGTATCTATATCATGACATCTAGGCTCATAACTTATAAAATGCACATGGGTACAGAGAATTTTTCCATACTCCAAAGTCAGCACTTTTGCAAAAACATCTGCCGCACACTCCTCATGTGGGCAGGGCCCAAAAAATGTAATGGTTTCAGGTAAGATGAGCACCCTAAGTT
>JBOFFX010000045.1:0-217010 GCA_051648825.1 Spirochaetia bacterium | reverse complement strand
GATTTTTGCTGGTGATTATAAAGAGAGGGGAAATACCCGTTCCCATCCCGAACACGGAAGTCAAGCCCTCTTTTGCCGATGATACTGCGTTCGCGTGGGAAAGTAGGTCGTTGCCAGCTTTTTTTTGCTCTTTTATGTTAATCACATCGATAAACACGCAAAACCCCCTTGCTTAAACTACTCTTTAAATTTATAATTCCTAACACTTCTCAAGACGAAGCAAGTTTATTTATCTCAAATCATGAATAAACAAGAGATTTAAAGGAGGCACAAATGAAGGGCACATATTTTATAATGACTTTTTTATTGGCGCTAATATTGGGATGTTCTGCACCAAGTACTACCAGTCTTAGCAAAGAGACAGGGACAACAGTTCTCAGCAAGGAATCGCTAGAGGGAAGCATTTGGGTGGGAGAGTATGCAAAAGAAGATCCAGATGCAGCGACTAACTTTGCTGGGGTAAGTTTTCAAGGTGGCAAAATTAATTTTACAACATCTTTTAGTGCAAAAATGGTATTAAATACACTAAAAGGTAACACAATTTTGCTTCGAGAATATGCTATTGATGAGCAAAAAAATGAAATAAGAGTGGCGCTAGTTGAAGGAAAACGATTGCCTTATTTGCTCATTAAAAAAATAGATGAGAAAAATTTTCGTTATGAACAAGTTCCTCCAAATAGAGATGGGGAACATGCTGTTCTTAGTTTTATAGAAAAAATTGATATTAAGGATTAATCCTTTTAGTCAAAAAAAGGGGCCCCTAGGGGCCCCTTTTTTATGCTTCAAAGAAGAAGAAGTTTTTACTCAACTTTTTCAACACGACTAAATCGTTTTCCATTACTGGAAGCACTTCTGACAAATACAGAGGCGCCCACTGATGTAGGTTGTTCATAGACCTTCCAGTTCTTGCCATCTTCAGAGTATTGCATCTGAATGCCAGGCAAGGCAATATTCATTGATAAAGACCCATTTTCAACCTTTGCACCAGGAACGGGCAGGCGATAAAGGATACCCTTCTGGTCAAATTTAGGCAACTCTCTTTGGCCAATGAGATTAGCAAAAGTCTGCCATTCACTATTGAGAGCAGCTTGGTTAACAAAGCGAGTTTTTCCACCACTAAATTCTCTGCCAGGAACATAGGGCAACTCCCAGTCTGCACGATGCCATGCGCGCTCTGCCAATGAAATAATACGAGGATAAATCATATATTCCATCTGAGCATCTGTGCGCACAACCTCACTCCATAGCTGAGCCTGTATACCGTAAGGTCCAGTCCAAGGCTTGTTGGTCTGAGATGTAAATGGCATACCGTCACGGTCAACAGAAGTTTCTGCATTTTGAGGAAGATTCACAGGAGCAAAGGCAAAGACCTTCTGCTCATCACTAAAACGAGTTCCCCAATAATAACCACTTTCTTTTGGTGTTACCTCATATGGGAAGTCAAAGTAGAGGTAGTCTGGGTTAGAAAGCACGACTTCAAAGCCTTTTGTTGCCCAATCTGGAGTAGAATCAGCACCACCCCAATACAGTGTTTCCCAAAAATTGATACCAGCTCTAGGGACAGCCAAATCAGAGGCACCATTAAGGTAGGATAGACCATCCTGCCATGCGACCATTTTCTGAATACCAAGCTTAGAAAGAATCTTACTTACTTCAATAGCAAAGTAGGAAGAGAGTTCATCAAAGTCTTTAATGATGCCCTGTTCAATAAGCTTTTGTGCTGCAGGAGACTTGGCAAAAGGTTTATCTTCCTTGCTATGATCTCTATTGCCTTTCCAGTCTACTTTGTCTGTCGCATTGATGTCTTGGAAGCCACCACCAAGGTGGATATTCTTAGTTTCATCAGCACCATAGTGCCAGGTGAGCAAAGGCATACCTGCTTCTTTGTGCATGTTAGAAATTTCTGAAACAACTTTTTCAACAAAGCGCTTAGAAGAGTCCAGTGCAGGGTTGATAAAGCTTCTCTTATCATAGAACTGCACAGTGGTGACGTTTGATGTATCCTCTGGATCCATTAAGCGATACTCTTCAGCCTCTTGGGTTCTTCCAGCTCTAGAAAGATTACGATAACGGGCCTCCATAGAAACGACAGCGGCACGTGCATGGGCAGGCATATCGATTTCTGGAATGACTTCAATATGGCGTGCTTTGGCATACTTAAGAATCTCAATATAGTCATTACGTGTGAGATAACCAGAGCCCATATTGTTGCTAAATGGACCAGAACCCAATTGCGTCATCAGTGCATTTTTTTCCTCTAGATCAAAGGCCCTCTTAGATCCGACAGTGGTCAACTCTGGCAGACCAGGAATCTCCAATCTCCAGCCTTCGTCATCAGAAAGATGGAAATGAAATTTGTTGAGCTTGTAGCTGGCCATCACATCCAAAAGCCTAAGAACACTAGCCTTTGTATGGAAATTTCTAGCGATATCTAGGTGCATTCCACGATGAACAAAACGAGGTGCATCATAGACAAAGACAGCAGGAATTGACGTTGCATTCTGGCTAGCTAAAGACAAAAGCGATTGCAAGGCGTAGAATACACCAACCTCATCATATCCCACAATCTCTGTGCCATCCACAGTGACCTGCAGGGTATACGCACCAGAAAGCTGCATGCCGCTGTCAAAAGACTCAGGCATAATTGCTGTCCTTACATTGTAACCAGAGGAGTCAGCGTTGACTTTTAGGCCCAATGCGGTAGCTTTTTCTTTGATAACAGTCAGACTTGTTGCATCTAAGGCAGAGTCCACAAAGCTGATACCAGCGGAGAGTGAAATATCCTCGTCCATTACGTCAAGGCTTAAAGGAGTAGGAATAATCAAGCCCCTCAGTTCAGACGCAGGCACAGCAGCGGCTGAAGCATTTTTCTCAAAACGAGAAACGGGAGTCATCAAAATATTTTGATCCTCTTTTGTGCGTTTCCAGTTTTCTCCAGAAATGGGCTTCATAAATTTAGAAACGTCCTCAGTGTCTGTGTTTTTGATGACCTTTGGAGATGCCCCCTCGGCAACAACATACCACCCAGGAATAGCATCTGTTTCAAAAAGCTGCCAATATTCTACAATAATAGGAATATCAACAGTCTGATTTGCACCAAATCCAGCAAAAGATGATGTAGGCATCAATTGGTGCAAGTCACCAGTGATACGCTTAATTTCAAACTGATCGTTTTGTACAGCGAGGATCCGACGGATGCTGCTAAACATAATTGACCAATCTTTTCCTTGGATTTCTTTTCCCTTGTTTTTCAGAGAAATGATAGCTGTATTGGCACTACCCCAATCAGCTCCCAAGCTTACTGCATCTACGCCATTGGCCGCAGCATGATTGTCCACTACTTCATACCAAACCTCTAGTTGAGAACTCATAGAGTCAACAAGCCTTTGGTTTTTTCCTGCACAGGAAAGCATGAAGATCCCCAGTGTTAATACTGAACATAAATAAGATACTTTTTTCATATATAAAGATCCCCCTACCCAATCATACTATGCATAAGGGAGATGCGCAATCTTTTTTTTTCACAAACAAATTATTTTTTTACGCTTTTTTTCAAAAAAATAATATCAAAATAGCACCTTAGAAGACTTGAGATTATGGTGCGAATTTTGATACTATAGAAACTTCGAAAAAGACTGCGAATCAAAATGGAGAGATTACAAATATGAAAATCTACTACCTATCTCTCACTGGCAATATTAAAAAATTCTTAGACAAAATGGGGTCAGATTACAAATATGAAAATATTCTTGAGCTGCAATCACCAGTGGAAGAGGCCTCTATTTTGATATTGCCCACAATAGGGTTTGGTGAGGCGCCCCTGCAGGCAATCAATTTTTTGGATCAGCATTACTCAAAAATTGTATACCTAGTCGCGTCTGGCAACAAAAATTGGGGTGCAGCCTACTGTGGTGGTGTCAAAAAACTCAGCCAGCAGTACCATATCCCTGTGCTCATGCAATTTGAGCTGCAAGGAACCAATGAAACTGTACAGATGTTCAAGGAGAAGATTCATGCGCTATCACGAGCTTAATAGTGAGGTAGCCATCAAGGTTGATGGTTTTTTTCAGCTAGAAAAAGATCAGGATGCCCTGGCAGACTATCTAGTTTTTATAGATCAAAATAGCCTAAAATTTGACACAATCCTAGAAAAACTGCATTGGTTTGTGGATAATCGATACTATGTCAACTTTTTTACTATGTATTCTTGTGCCGCAATAGAAGATGTCCACGCCTCTATTGTAGGGGAAAATTTTCAATTTCAATCTTTTATGAGCGCATTCAAGTTTTATAATGATTATGCAATGAAAACCACAGATGGTGATTTGTACTTAGAAAGCTATAACGATCGAGTGCTTGCTATTGCGCTGTATTTGGGTGAGGGAAATGTAGAGTTGGCTACACGTATTGGTCAGGCGTTGGTCAAGCAGCTATATCAGCCAGCAACCCCCACATTCTTGAATGCAGGAAAACACCACCGCGGGGAACTTGTTTCATGCTTTCTTCTAAGTATGGAAGACTCTTTAAACTCTATTACTGATACGGTGAGTACAGCTATGCAGTTATCAAAAATAGGTGGTGGACTTGCGATCAATCTCTCCAATTTGCGTGCAAAGGGCGAAGCAATCCGCTTAATCAAAAATACAGCCAAGGGTGTCATCCCTGTGATGAAGCTACTGGAAGACTCTTTTAACTATGTAGATCAAATGGGACAAAGAAAGGGTGCTGGGGCGGCCTATTTAAATATTTTTCATGCAGATGTTGTTGACTTTTTGGACACAAAAAAAATTAATGCAGATGAGAAAAGTCGTATTCAAACACTCTCTATAGGGCTCGTGATTCCAAACAAATTTTTTGACTTGGTACGAGAGAATAAGCCAATGTATTTGTTTTATCCACATTCTTTGCAAAGAGAGACAGGAGAGGCTTTTGATGATGTAGATTTTAGTCAGGCATATGATGACTTGGCAAGCAACCCTAACATCGACAAGAAAGAGATTAACCCACGTACGCTCCTTTTGCAAATAGCCAAGGCACAGTTTGAGTCTGGTTATCCGTACCTTATTTTTATAGATAATGCAAACGAGAAAAATCCACTGCGTGCAGTAGGAAAAATTAAAATGAGCAATTTATGTACAGAGATTTTTCAGCTACAAAAACCATCTTTTATCTCTGATGATCGAGAAGAGGATGTGATTGGTTATGATGTTTCGTGTGTTTTGGGCTCGTTAAATATTGTGAATGTGATGGCGCAACTTTCTGCTGGTGGTGACTTTGAAGAAATTATCGATGTGGCGATGCTGGCTCTGACCAAGGTGACAGATAAGAGTGCAATCAAAAATGCCAAATCAATACGAAAAGCAAATGAGATGTTTCACTCTGTGGGCCTGGGTGTTATGAATTTGCAGGGTTTCTTTGTGAAAAGTATGATTGGCTATGGCTCTGAAGAGGCAAAGGATTTTTGTCATGTTTTCTTTTCATTGCTTAACTATTATTCAATTCGTGCTAGCAGCAAAATAGCCAAAGAAAAGGGCAAGCGTTTTGATGGGTTTGAAAAGTCTGACTATAAAAACGGTAAGTATTTTGAGCAATATATGCGTGAGGATCTCATTCCCAAGACAAAAAAAATGCAAGAGATTTTTAGCAAGATTAAACTGCCCACAAAGCAAGACTGGCTAGAGCTCAAAAATTTTGTTTTTGAAAATGGGATGTATCATTCATATCGTTTGGCGGTAGCGCCCACACAGAGTATTTCTTATGTGCAAAATGCCACACCCTCGACTATGCCTATCATGAACTATGTAGAAAGCCGCACCTATGGCAACTCTACGACATACTATCCTGCTCCATATATGACAAGATCAAATATGATTACATATCAGTTGGCCCATAATGTGGATATGTATAGTCTTTTAGAGCTGATGGCGGTGATTCAGTCTCATGTCGATCAAGGCATCAGCACGACATTGTTTATAGACTCGAATACATCGACAAAAGAGTTGATGAAATATTATATTCATGCGCACAAGATTGGACTAAAGAGCTTGTACTATGCAAGAACAAAAAATCTGACCATTGAAGAATGTGCAGTTTGTGCAGTATAATAAGGCAGGGGGGTGCGATGAATGCAATAAACTGGAATAATGTGGGCGACCTTGACAAGCTTTTTTGGGATCAAAATGTGCGCCAATTTTGGGTTGATGAGGAGATTCCACTTTCTAATGATAAACTGGTGTGGGCAAAACTTTCTGAGGCAGAAAAAGTAGCGTATCAAAAAGTTTTGGGTGGGCTCACTTTTTTGGATACACAGCAGGGCAGTGTGGGCATGCCCATGATTTCTATGCATGTGAATAACATGTATGCAAAATCTATCTTGAGTTTTATGGGGACGATGGAGCATATGCATGCAAAGTCGTATTCTTCAATTTTTATGACGGTATGCAGCACTTCAGAAATTGACGACTTGTTTGACTGGGTAGATAATGACCCCTTTTTAGTGGAGAAATTAAATATTATTCTTTCCTATTACAAAAATATTAGTGATGATAAATCACTGTATCTGGCTATGATTTGCTCTGTTTTGCTGGAAACATTTTTATTTTATTCAGGATTCTTTTATCCGCTTTTTTTGGCAGGAAAGGGACAAATGGTCAACTCTGGCGAGATTATCAACTTGATTATTCGTGATGAATCTATTCATGGTGTATATGTAGGACTGAAGGCACAGGAGCTTTTTGCCACATTTAGCCCCACATTGCAAGGACAATTGAAAAGCCAGGTGAATGCACTGTTTAAGATGCTCTATGATTTGGAGGTGGAGTATACATCCTCAATCTATGATTCCATTGAACTGACCTCTAGTGTGGTCACATTTATCCAATATAATGCCAATAAAGCATTTGCTAATTTTGGTTTGGATTTGCCCTATCCGGACTTTAAAGAATCACAGGTCAACCCAATAGTGCTCAATGGGCTTGATACACGTACAAAATTACATGATTTTTTTTCAACAAAAGGCAATGGTTATGTGAAGGCAATGAAGGTTGAAGAACTCACAGATGATGATTTTCTATAAAAATATCATGATACAATAAAAAATGCTGGCAGATTGATGCCAGCATTTTTTATGTATTAGACTCTAGGCTAGTCAGTGAAGGATCCCAAAAAACTTGTAATTTCTTGGCTTGCGGCAGCTTCGTCCTCTCCTGTCACGCTGATAGTCACAACACCCCCTTGCGGGATGGCCATTTTCATGATCTGCAACATACTGGTGGCCTGTGCACTATTGTTTTGATACAGAATCGTCACATTTGATGAGAATTTTTTTGTGATATTGACAAGTTCCTTTGCTGGTCTAGCATGCAATCCTACGGGACTTTGAATTGTTGCAGTTGTTTCAATCATTTTATTTGCTCCTTTTTTATTTTGATGTATATGTGTTTAAAATAGCTAAGACTTCGTTGTTGGATGTTGCTCTTTGCAGTTCTTCACGAAAAGCATCTTCCATAATTGCTCCAGAGAGTTTGGCTAAAACATGCAGATGGTTGTTGCCTCCTTGTGCTGACTCAGGGACCCCCAGCAAAAAAATAAAATCAACCTGCTCATCCTCATCCCACTGCACCGCTGAAGCAAGGCGTACAAATGCGACTGCAGGACTAGATACAACATCGCAACGCCCATGTGGGATAGCAAAACCCAAGCCCAAAGCTGTAGATCCTGTATTTTCTCGCTCTTCAACAGCCTGTATAAATTTTTTCTGGGCATTGATATCTTCAGAAAGACACTGGTTTGAGAGAAAGAGGTCAGCCAGGTGTTTGATAACCTCCTGGCGTGTTTTAGCATTAAAATCAAGGCTAATTAGCTCTTTTTTGAACATATGCAAGAAACTCCTTTTTTGCGACTATTTTACAACTTGCAGGTATTTTTTTTCAAATCGTTCCTTGAGTACGATCGCTGTGATTGCTGTGACAAAAGCACCAGCAAACATCACAAGCAAGGCAAGGAATGGTTTATTCATTCCACCAATAAGGGCAACAATGGGACCACCATGTGCTACTTGATTGTTGATTTGTAGTAAAAACCCCAATGTACTAGCTACGGCACTGCCCAGCATGGTCGCCGGAATGATAGCCAGAGGATTGGCGACAGCAAAAGGAATCGCTCCCTCAGAAATACCCACTAACCCCATGGTAAAGGAGGCAATGCCATTTTCTTTTTCTTCTTTAGAAAATAATTTGCGATTGAGGAATGTCGCAATACCCATCCCAATAGGGGCAACAGGAATGGCGCAGGCTAGAGCGCCCATAAATTGAGGTTGATTTTGGGTCAAAAGCCCCACACTCACCAAAAACGGGACTTTGGCAATAGGGCCACCCATGTCAAATCCTTGCATCAATCCAAAAATAATACCCAATAGAATGATGTTTCCCGAGGAGAGAGAGACCAATCCACGGTTCAATGCATCCATCATTGAGGAAATTGGGGCACCGATCACAAAGATAAACATTGCACCTACAATCAAGCTAGAAGTAATAGGGATGATCATGATAGGAACAAGTGGTTGTAAATATTTATGCCATGGCACCTTTTTCATAGCCTTGACAATATATCCTGCAGCAAAACCTGCAATGATAGCACCTAAAAATCCTGTTCCTGCAGAGGCACCATAAAATGAACCATTGTTGGCAATCCACCCACCCACCATACCGGCGACCAGTGCGGGTCTATCTCCAATGGCATAGGCAATATATCCTGCCAAAATTGGCAACATTAGGGTGAACCCCACCACGCCAATATTTAGAACAGAATTCCATAAACTCCCCTCTGGAATCGCAAGTCCACCAGGCGTAGGCTTGCCACCCAGGGCCAGAGAAACTGCAATCAAAAGACCACCCAAAATAACAAAGGGAATCATATGAGAGACACCATTCATTAGTGAACGATATAAAGTTGCTCCCAGGGATGTTTGTGTGCCAGATTCAGCGTGAGTAGTATCTTTATCACCAGAAACACCTTGATCCGTTTTGCCTGTATAAATAGGCACATCACCCTTGATAGCTTGCGCAATGAGTGCGTCTGACTTTTTGATGGCCTCTTTTGTGCCAGTAAATATGACTTTTTTACCATGAAAACGCTGAAGATCGACCTGTTTATCACTTGCAACGATGATCACTTTTGCCCGTGCGATTTCTTCGCTTGTGGGACTGTCTTGGGTGCCAATAGATCCGTTTGTTTCAACCTTGATTGACACATTTGCACTTTCGGCAGCCTTTACGAGTGCTTTTGCCGCAACAAATGTATGTGCAATTCCTACCGGACACCCTGTGACGCCGATATAAAAATCTTTTTCTTCCATGTCTAATCCCTCCATTATTTTTAGAGCATTTTAGACATGGTAATGCGAGAAATCCATTTTGACAACAATTATTTTTTAAAAACCCATATCCACTGTTTTAGGATTAAGATTTTTGGATTAATAGCGCATCCCAGAGTGTATTTTTAAGATTTTTTACACAGGGGAACTGTTCTGTCAATAAATCTTTTTGATCTGACTCCAAGAATTCAATGCGCACATTATTTGCAGAGGCTGTCTCTGCAAGTGGTCCCAAAACAGCCACCCCCATGACTTGTAGCATCAGTGTTTCACTTTCGCCTTTTGCTACAATAATGAGAGAATTTTTACTTTGAATATTTTTGATGATATCATTGGTGCCACCAGCGATCAAGTCTTGAATAAAGACAATAGAGGCATTCCCACGATTGAGGCTTTCTATATTAAAATCATTAGCAAGTATATGTATCGAAATACAGAATAACAATAAAATTATACCAGAGAGTCTTTTCATTTTTACCACCTATGTTGCTAGAAATTTCGGCACTTTTATAATAACATCAGAGGGATTATTATCGCTGATTAAGGAGTTTTCGCATGCCAAAGGTTTCCATTATCATTTCTAACTATAATTATGGACGCTATCTGCAGCAATCATTGGAAAGTGCATTGCAGCAAGATATGCCAGAGCAAGATATAGAAATTATCCTCATTGATGATTGTTCAACAGATACAAAAACTCGCATTTTTTTAGAAAAATATCAGCATCCACGCATCAAAAAGATACTTTTGCAAGAAAATGTAGGAGTTGTGCGTGCCCGCAACATTGCCATAGAACAAGCCACAGGCCAATATATTATCCCCCTGGATGCAGATGATTTCTTTGAAAAAGACTATGTGAGGTTGGCTGCACAGGTGCTTGATGAACAACAAGAAGTTGGGATTGTTTATGCTTTGGGCATGTTCACAGGTGATGCCACTGGCCAGTGGCTGCAACCATTTGATTTAGAGAGGGTTTTGTTAGAGGGGGGAACGCCTTCGGGGTCGATGTTTCGAAAAAAAGATTTTCAAGCTGTAGGGGGTTATCATGATTATATGAAAAACGGCTGGGAAGACTGGGATTTTTGGTTGTGTTTTATCGAACGTGGGTTTAAAGTGCACACACTGACACAAACAGTAGGGTTTTACTATCGCATTAAAGCAGACTCTCGCTCTAATGATCAAGCTAGCAAGCATATTGATATGCTGTGGGAAAATTTGTATCTTCATCACAAAGATCTTTATCATGCGCATCCGGCAGTGTTATCCAAGGTTTTGGCGCAGGCCTATCACTATCGTCGGATCAGTGAAAGTTTTTCCTATCGTTTGGGCAAAAAAATCATTGCCATCGCACGATTCATATTATTCCCATGGATTGTGCTCAAAAATATTTGGAAAAGAATAAGAAATGGATGATGTGGAGGCGCTAGTCCGCCAGTTATTAAGGGCAAAAAAAGCGTATTATGAGAGAGGATCCTCAAGCCTTTCAGATGCTGAATTTGATGCACGAGAAGAGCAACTGAGGCAATATGCCCCCCAGCATAGATATTTTAGCAAAGTGGGCTATGCTACACGTGGTGAAAAAATTACACATCAAAATCCTATGCTCAGTGCCGACAAATGCAAAAATTTGCCAGAACTGCAAAAATGGCTAGAACGTTTAGCATTGCCCGCAGGTACAGAGTTTTTGATAGAGCCAAAAATTGATGGGCTTTCAGCCAGTTGTGTCTATCGAGCAGGAAAACTTCTTTATGTAGCAACCCGTGGCGATGGTCAGCAAGGGCAAGATATCACACATATTACACAGTATATGCAAAGTATTCCATATGTTTTGCCACAGCCCCTCGACCTAGAAGTGCGCGGAGAATTATACTTGCCACAAGATACAGAGTTCGATACACAAGGTAAGCCCTTGCGTAATAATTGTGTTGGGTTGATCAATCGCAAAGAAGCACAGAGTGACTTGCAATATGTACATTTTACCGCTTATCAGTCACTGGGGGATATGGCAAAAAGTGAGCAAGCTGCAGTGGAGAATTTACAGTTGTTGGGGTTTGATATTGTGCCCCTGGCTATTTTTTCTGATTTTATAGAGATTGAAAGCTACTATCAAGAATATCTAGATGATTTGCGATTTTCTTGGCCCTATGAGACAGATGGCTTGATCATTATTGTAAATAATCGCCAAATGCATGCATCTATTGATGCACGGTGGGTTGTCGATCATCACCATCACTATCTCGTTGCGTTCAAGCCTCCCGCAGAGGCCAAAGATACAATTGTTCAGTGCATAGAGTGGAATATCAGTCGTCAAGGGCACTTGATTCCCGTGGTGATTTTTTCTCCCATTGAGCTTGGAGGTGCGACACTCTTGCGTGCAAGTTTGCACAATGCACAAACAGTCAAAAATATGGGTATTGTGGCGGGAGATACACTAGTGATTGAGCGTGCTAATGATGTAATTCCCTATGTAAAAATGAATCTAACACACGATAAAAATCGTGTGTTAGCAGAGGACTTTTTGCCACAAAAATGCCCGTGTTGTCAGAGTGCATTAATCTGGGCGGGGGTACATTTGCATTGTGCCAATCGCAATTGCCGCGAACGCATCATTCAGCGGGTGCTCTATTGGGTCAACTGTTGTGAAATGGAAAATATTGCTGAAGCAACGGTTCGACTTCTCTTTGAGAAGGAACTACTAACAAGCATTACAGATTTATACAAAATTGTTGCATCCCAATTGTTTTTGCTAGAGGGATTTGGCGAGAAAAAGGTCAATAATTTTTTGCAGGAAATCCAAAAAAGCCGCAATATGAATATACAAGAATTTATTGGCCGACTGGGAATTTCTCTGGTACAAAAAAAGGCGCTAAAAAAGTTGAAGATTTTTTCCTTAGAAGATTTTTGGCAGTTTAATGATACCACCTATGTCATTGGTCGAAACCTGATTGCCTGGCGTGATGATATAGAGAATAAGGCATTGGTAGAAGAGCTGCGGCGAGTTTTAAATATTGTTGATGTTGATAAAACAGCTCTTACTAGCCAGGTGTCAGTCTGCTGTACCGGCAGTGGTCCCTATCCTAGGGCAGAGTTAGCCAAAGTATTACTTTCTATGGGGTATCACATCACTGATCAGGTCAGCAAAGAAACACAGTTGCTTTTGTGTGATAATGTGAATGGCACTTCCAGCAAGTTAATAAAGGCAAGAAAGTTGGGCATCAAGGTGCAGTCCTATGAAGAGTTTTTTCAAGAAAAAGGGCAACTATTTTAGCTGCCCTTTTATTTTAAATTTGTGGTGATGAGGAAGAGTAGCTATTCTTTGATCTCCACAACCATCATCATTCCATTATCTTCGTGATCCAGAATATGACAATGAAGCATCCAAGTTCCAGGACGTTCTAGTTGTACCAAAATATCAACAATACCACCGTTTTTAGGCACATTAATGACATCTTTATCTAGTTGTCCTCCCTGGGCTGGAGGTTGGCCATTAATGCTGAGTACGCGAAAGGACGCACCATGCAAATGCATGGGATGATCCATGGGATGGTTGTCATTGTTCACAAATCTAATTTTGATAGGCTGCCCCACTTTTCCTGTGGCAGGGGGTACATTGGGAAATGTTTCTCCATTAATATACCACTGTGTACCAGACATATTGTCCTCGCTCATCATGCCATGCCCCGCATGCCCCATGTTTTGCATTTGTTGCAGCATGGCTGCATGATCGTGGTTGCCTTGCATCATATTTGAACTCAGAGCAAGTGTGAAATCAGGCTCTTTCCTAAGCCAAGCAGATACATCAGACTTGGGCTGTGGTTGATACAAAGACACTCGCCCTGCTTGTAGATCACCACTGGCAATGAGTGGAATTTTTGCAGAAACAGGGTATTTTGTGATAGGTGGATAAATACTGTCTACAATTTGTAGGCTAAATACATCTTGTATTTCTGTGGGGATCAAAAGTTCCACATCATAACGCTCTCCTGGCCCAATGACCAATTGTGTGGTTTGATAGGGACGCTCTACCCCTTGCCCATCTGTATGGGTCACATTCAAAGCGATAGGGCTATTAAGTTGAAAATATGCAGCAGTGCCTGCACCTATAAACCGTAATTTATGTATTTCGCCCGGTTTGACATTCAGGGGTTGAATCGCTTCTTCAATAAGGCCGTTGACCGCAATGGTATTGCCAATGCGTTCAATGAGGCCCACGCCAAGGCCTTCTTGCCAGGCCTTGTCTTCTCCCAAAAGCATATCGCTGAGCATAATGACATGATCTCCGTCATACAGATCATCCTCAGGTGCTTTCACAATAAAAGGTGCATATAACCCACGGTTCACTTGTTCAACAACAGGGCGTGTATGTGAGTGATACCAATAGGTACCCGACTTGAGCAGAGGGAATTCAAAGCGAAATTTCTTGCCGGCAGGAATGGGTTTAAAAGGCCCATCTTCACTGACGGGAATAGGCGCAAGTCCATGCCAATGTATTGTGGTCAGCTTGTCTAGGTTGTTTCTGCCCTCCACTATCAGGGTTTCTCCTACATTTGCCACAATAGGTTGTCCTGGCACTGTATTGTCATAACTCCAGGCTTCCAGGACCTTCTCTGGCTTAGGATAAATTTCTACAGGCTCAATGTTGAACTTGACTCTGCGCACATTTGTGGTATCTTTTTGACATGAGATTGTACTCAATACAAACAAAGCAAGCAGTATTGCTGTACCTTTTTTATTAGTCATCATTTTTCTCCTTTTTAAGTTCTTATTGTTTAAGATTCCAGCCATGTTTTGCAAGGCTGGATATAATATAATCTTCACTTTTTTTCAGATCCTCAGACGTCAGAGTACGCGTTTTGTCATTCAGCCGCGCACGTAGAGTAACAGCCTTTATCTCATCTTGTTGTTCAAATATGCGCAAAATTTTTAGGCTTTGTAGATGATAGCCTTCATTTGGCACAGGTAAAACAGCCAGGATATCTCCTGCAGGGGTTGATTTTGGCGCCAAAATCGTAAAATCTAGCACACTTTCTTGATAGCGCAATGCAGGAATGATACAGATGTTTTTTTCCGGCAGGCCCATGGCCCAAGGGGTAAGATCAACGACAAAAAGGCTCGCATGACCCTTGATTTTTTTCTGTTTAAGCAGGAGTGGATGCAGGCTGATGACAAAGCCAATTGCTTGGTTTTCATGCACGATATGTAAAGCCTCAAAAGGATGAGCGCCACTCCACTCACTGGGCAATAGCGGGTTTTCTTGTGCTATTTCTTTGCTCAATGTATAGCTAATTCCCAGGCGAGACATTAGTCCCTCAAGGACATCTGCTACATCCAAGAATTGTGAATGCCCTTCACAGAAAGAGAGGTACCCTGTGTGATAACGCTCATTCTCTAGTTCCCAGGCAATTTTTCCATATTCAAAAAAAGAAAACGCATCATAGTGCTTTTGGTTTAGTTCCAATGCTTCTAGAAAGGAGGGAATTAAACTAGGGCGAAATCGGTCGCGATCAGGGGAGAGGGCTTGCACGAGGACTAGCGATTCATTGAGCTGGGGCCACTGCACACTATCAAGGAGTTTTTGACCCACCAAAGGATGTGTCATGATTTCTAGTGCACGACCATGCAGGATCAAGAAGTCTTGCACCATGCGTTTAAGGATTACGTGTGGGGGCAATTCTTTGGGGAGTAAGGGCCAGGTGGGTGGTGTGCTTTTAATGCGGTCATATCCAGCAATGCGACCAATTTCCTCTATGATATCTGCATCTATAAGTGCGCCTTTACTTGTACGCCAAGAGGGTGGCCAGACTTCTAAAAGTGTCTTTGATGTTTTTGTATGGAAACCCAAGGCTTCCAAAATACGTACACACTCCTCACTAGTAAGGGTCATACTGAGTAATGAGGAAATTCGTTTCATATCTAAATGAATGCTCGTTTTTTGTGGCTGAAATATTTTTGCATGTATAATAGTAGACAAAAATTGAGCATCAGGTGCATGGGCGTTAATCAGCTGTGCACAGCGCAAAAGCATTGTCTCGACCAAGCATGGATCAAGGGATTTTTCATAGCGAATAGAGGCTTCTGTACGCATGCCCAGCCGACTGGCTGTTTGGCGCACAGCTCCAGCCTCCCACACGGCTCCCTCAATAAAAATTTGTGTAGTTTCTGTACGCAGAGCACTACTATCACCACCCATGACGCCGGCAATGACTGTGGGTGAATTTTTGTCGCACACCAAGATGTCACCAGTTTGAATCTTACGATTTTGACCATCGAGTGTGATAAAGGGTTGAGGATGTGTGGCTTCTTTCACTTCAATAGCGTCGCCCTGTAGGCATTGACGATCAAAAAAATGATTTGGCAAGCCTAATTCAAGCATCACATAATTGGAAATATCGACCAAAAGATTGATAGAACGCATTCCCACTGCATGCAAACGTGTTGCAATTTGCCAGGGACTTTTGAGCGAAAGAGAGACTCCATCGACACAAAGCCCTGCATATGCCAGGCAGTGAGGCGTGTCAACCTTCACACTAATGGGTGGTGGCTGAGTCCCAAACATTGCGTGGATTTGGGCTGTGCAGGTTTGGCTGTGTAGGCTTTTGAATGGCCGATCAAAAATAGCTGCACACTCACGGGCAAATCCATACATTCCCCACAAGTCTGGACGGTTGGTGATCGAATTATTGTCAATATCAAGGACAGTCTCTTTCTTTAGCCCCAGCACTTGCAAAATGGGCATCCCAATAGGAGTTTCGCTGGGCAGCTCCAAAATCCCCTGGTGATTTTCGCCCAGATCCATTTCTTTTTCACTGAGCAACATGCCCACACTTTGGATTTTCATGATAGATCGTTTTTCTATATTGATCCCATTTGCTAATTGTACGCCTACAGGTGCATAGGCAACGATTGCACCTTCTTTGGCATTGGGTGCACCACAGACAACTTCATATTGTGTGGTGCCAGTATCAACCTGACACAGCTGTAGATGATCAGATCCGTCTATTATCTTTGTGCTGAGAATGCGCGCTGTGACCACATTGTCTAGTGGGGCAAATAGCGTGTAGACTTCTTCAACCTCTGCAGTACTTTGGCGCAATCGGTTCACAATATCATCAAGGGGAATGCCACAGAGATCGACAAACTCCTCTAGCCAGCTAAGAATCACTTTCATAGTATGCTATTGTATTTTTTCTGATGTGTTTTGGCTAGTACTTCTGATTCAAAAGTGGTTGACGGCTAGCAAAATAATTCACTATAATCGATCCAAATGCAAAAACCAAACCCCCTATCTCTAGAGACATTTTTAGAAGATAGAGATATTCAGTCTTTATTGGTCAATTTGTCTGACTTTGGTCAGGTTACCAAATCATTAGGACAAGAAAGAGCCGAGCAAGCCTTAGAAATGGGCATGGAAATGCAAGCCCACGGCTACAATATTTTGGCAATTGGCCCCCAGGGTAGTGGACGCAGGCGTACTGTTTGCCGCGTGGTCGAATCCCATCGCCAAGTCAAAACCCCGCTGCAGGATGTTGTGCTTGTGAATAACTATGAACAACCCGAACGCCCCCATGTGCTGTTGTTGCCTGCAGGCCAGGCCGTACAGCTACGCGAAAGTCTCAAATGCTTTATTGCTGATGTGCAGAAAATTGTTTCTAAACAAATTCAAAGTGAACAGTTCAGAAAAGAGCGTGATAGTTTGTTTCAACAGCTGGAGGGACACGAAAGACAGGCGCTCAATAATTTTGAAAAAAAACTGCAGGCTTCAGGGTTTCAGATTGTTCATGTGGATGGTGAAGAAAATACAGAAGCCCCGGATTTGATCCCTATATATAATGGAGAAGCAACGACTTTTGAGGCCTTGGAATTGGCATTGCAAAAGGGAGAAATTACGGAAGAAAAATGGCAAGAACTGCGTGGGAGTTACTATGGCCACATGGATGAAATGAAACAAATTTTTACTAGTTTGCGTGTGGAAAGCCGTGAAATGGAAGAAAAAATCACACAGTTGAGTTGCCGATTGATCGAACCAGAATTGCAAAACCTCATTAGGCCGTTAAAGCAAAAATTTGATCAAAAAGAGTCTGTAAATCACTTTGATCGTACATGTGTAGACATTTTGCTGAATTTGGGCGAGTTTATCCGTGATGAGGAAAATCCTACAGAAGAAGATAGTTTTGATCCAGAAGATCAATATGGCATCAATATTTTAGTCAATAATCAGGGGTTAACACAGCGGCCATTCGTCTTTGAAAAAAATCCCACATGGAATAATTTGTTGGGAGTAATTGAGGGCAAGCCAGAAGAGGCAGACTTTATGTCGATCAAGGCAGGATCTTTGTTGCAGGCCTCTGGGGGCTTTTTGGTCATGCGGCTAGAAGACCTATTGCAAGAAGATGAATTGTGGACACAGTTTAAACGTGTGATGGATAGTTCTGAGGTGGTAGTACAAAGTGCACCTTCTCCTCTGATGCAGAGTATTTCACTCAAGCCAGCACCTGTCAAAATTGATGTCAAAATTATTTTGACTAGTTCTGAGGCACTCTATGAGCATTTGTATTTACAAGATCCAGAATTTCAAAAACTTTTTAAGGTTTTGGCAGAGTTTGATGCCAGTATGCCTCTTAGTGATGAAAATATGCGTGCCTATTTGGCTTTTGTGCAACAGGCCATCAAGGAAGATCATCTTTTGCCCATCATAGAAGATGGAATGTTGGAGATCCTTGAATATGGCATCCGTTTGACTAAGCGGCGGGATCGTCTTACTTGTCGATTGGCGTTGGTCAGAGACTTATTGCGCGAGGCTGATTATTGGGCTGCAAAAATGCAAAAGCTACACATTGATGCCCAGGTGATTAAGCGAGCCCAGCAGATGCGGCATTATTTTCATAATTTGCCCCAAGAATTAATCTGGCGAGAAATGAAAAATCAGCAGCTCTTTATTGATTTGCAGGGTGAGGCTGTCGGCAAGATTAACGCATTGGTTGTTGTGGATCGAGGTTTTAATACCTTTGGGTGTCCTGCACTTATTACGGCACAGGTATTTTCTGGCAAAGATAATATTATTAATATTGAAAGAGAAGTCGGATTGTCTGGGGAAATTCATGACAAAGGGGTATTTATTCTAGAAGGATTTTTGCGAGGGCGATTTGCCAGGCAAACGCCATTGGGTATTGCAGCAAGTTTGTGTTTTGAGCAGACTTATGATGGGGTAGAGGGTGACAGTGCCACATTGGCAGAGGTCTGTGTTTTACTCTCAGCACTTGCTAAATTTCCTATTAAGCAAAGCATTGGTATCACTGGTTCAATGAATCAGATGGGGTTTGTACAGCCAGTGGGGGGTGTCGCTGAAAAAATAGAAGGATTTTTTCAGATTTGCCTACAACAAGGTCTGACAGGAAATCAGGGAGTGATCTTTCCTTCCAGCAATTTAGATAATATCTTTTTAAGTGAAGAATTGAAAAAAGCACTTTTGGAGAAGCAGTTTTTCCTATGGCCTATTAGGCGTGTAGAGGAAGCCTTGATGATTCTCAGCGATCTAGAAATAGGGATACCGGGGAAAAGGGGTAAGTATCCGAATCACACACTTTTTGGTAGAATTGAAACAGAATTGAAGCTTTTAAATAGTTGAAGAAAAGAGGGAGAATAAAGATGAAAAAAATGCGCATGTCTTGTTGTTTTTTATTGTTTTTTATCACAGGGATCTTGGTTGCACAGCAGGGTGATGAAGTGTCTTTGCAGGAAAGAATGGGAGAGTTTGGCCTTTCCAACGATCAAATTGTGAGATTGATGCAGGGGCAAACTCTCACAGATCTTTCGCCAAGAAATAAAAGTGAGTTTGCATTGTTTGTCAAAAATGCAGCGCTTTCAACAAAAATGATTGATATTATGAATAAGTTGCGGCCCAAAATGAGTGTGGAATCGTTGGTATATTTGCCAGAGGCAGAAAAGGCCAATCGTGTAGATTTGTTTAATGCAATGCTCAGGCTCAGTAGCTTATCAAATTTGCAGTATTACCAGCCCAGCAAAAAGAAAACAGAGCGGTTAATGCTTTCGGCAACCACCACAGACTCACCCAATGCAGCCGCGGGGCGTGCAGACCATCTTTTGAGTGCTCGCCCAGACAATTTTACTGCATACCTCAGGCAGAGTGATGATGTTTTTGGTTCAGCAAATTATCAGGTTGATTATTATTCCAGCTTGGATGATGTGGCGATGGTGGTAACAAATGTGGATATCTTGAAGACCAAGGGAAACCCTTTGCCATTTGCACAAAAGGGTGAGTATACACTGATTTTGCAATATATTCCACTTTTTCCAGCAAAAGGCAGCTTGCTTTATTCGGCGATTATTAATAAAGAAGACCCAATGACATTCTCACGCGATAATTTGATCAGCACACTTGCCAGCTATCTGGATGCACATCGTGAATGGTTTGTTAAGAATTTTCCTTCAAGAGTGAGATAGGATAAAAAGAAGAAAGGGCCGCATTGTGACCCTTTCTTCTTTGTTAGCTGACTATTTATTATAGCCAGCCCAAGATTAAACTTGGTGAATAGCATCTGTGGGGCAAACAGCCTCACATGCAGCGCAGTCAATGCACAAGCTGGCATCGATCACGCGTACTCCATCACCTTCAGTAATAGCATTGACAGGGCATGCACCCTCGCAAGCTCCACAGTTGACACACTTTTCGCTTTCAATTATACGCGCCATAGTTGTCCTCCTTATAAAAGCTAAAATATGAGAGATTGTAACACAAGATTTTTCCTTAGGCAAGAAAAAATCTTAAAGTGAAAATTTTTTAAAAAATAGTAGATTTTTTTGAGATAGAAATGCTGTTGGCTCATCAGTGGTGCAGGCCCATATCTTTGCGCAAAAATTTAAGTGCTAAATAGTTGATTCATATATTAAATATAGTATAGATTATAACACCGCTATGATGTATGGATAGAGTAGGTCGGCCTTGATCTACTTTTGTAATATAGCATAGAATCGATCATTCCAAATTTTGAGAGGTAGAGTCTAATGACTTTAGAAGATATAGAAGTGGTTTTTGAGTCCATACGTCCTTCATTGCAGGCAGATGGTGGGGATGCGGAGTTGGTGGAGATTACATCAGATAATATGTTGCTCATTCGTTTGTTGGGCAATTGCCAAGGATGTATGTATTCTACCATGACAGTCAAAATGGGAATCGAGCGTTATTTGACGCAGTATTTTCCAGAGTTGACATCTGTAGAAGTCATCGAGTAATAAGGGCTTACAGAATCAATGAATTATAAAAAAATACCTAAAATAGAGTTGCATCGGCATCTGGAGGGGAATTTTTCCCCTGGTGTTTTATACAAAATGGCACAAAAATATGGGTTAGATTATCCCCAAGATTATGACGAATTTAAAAAATCATTGCAATTTCCTAAAGATTCTCCACCCGATTTTTTGCTATTTTTGAGCAAGTTTTTTAATGGCTGGTATGGAGACTTGCATGATGTAGATGAAGTTGTCTATCATTCTATGTACGAAATGGCCAATGAAGATAATTTAAAATATCTGGAGGTCCGTTTTAATCCATTGCACTATGCCGTACGCAAGGGGTTTGATCCAGCAGAAACGCTCAATGTTGTGATTGCCGCATTAGACCGTGCAGTGAGTGAACGCAAAATTTATGTGCGATACCTTATGACATTCAATCGTGGATTTCAAAAGCAAGAAGAGATGATAGAGACACTCAAACGCTTTCAGGCAGAGGCCGATCTTTCACATGTTGTGGGCATTGATTTGGCGGGAGATGAAGTGAAATATCCCCCAGAACTGTTTAGTGATTTTTTTGACTATGTACAGCAACAAAACTTTGATGTGACAATCCATGGTGGAGAAGTCAGTGGTCCAGATCAGGTTTGGACATGTATACGGGATAATCATGCCAAGCGTATTGGGCATGGTGTTGCGATCACAAAGGATGAGGCACTTTTGGAGTATGTGAAAAAGCAGGCAGTGGCGATAGAAAGTTGCCCTATTAGCAACTATCAAACAGGGGCATGGGCCGATACAAAAAATCATCCTATCCGCGATTTTTTGAGAAAAGGATTGCTTGTGACGCTCAACTCTGATGACCCCACAGTTCAAAATACCGAACTTTATGACGAATATCAGATTGCGCATGAAAGCATGGGATTGAGCATGGATGAGCTCAAACAACTCAACATCAATGCGATTCATACAGCATTTCTTTCTCCTACAGAAAAGGCCGCACTTCTAAAAAGATTTGAGGATGACTGGCAGGATTTTCTTTTAGTAAGTGATGAGAAATAGCTGATTTTTTTCTAGAAATATCACCTTGGATAAATCAATTTCAATGAGGGCCTGTGTTTTTTCCGTATTGGTAATTTTGCCACCACTAATGAGCAGAATCGGGCGGGGGGTGGTGATTTGGATTTGCACTGTAGAGAGAGAGATTTCTTTTTGTGCTTGGGTGCTCTGACGCTCTGTTTCAGAAATAATTTGTGCCAGCTCTCTGATATAAGCACGTTTAGTTGTGTCATTTCTTTCTGTGGGCATGGGTAGTAATAAAGGGAGTGTTTTTTCAAAGATCTGACGATTTTTCTGGTTAAATTCAATGCGAAGTGTTGTTTTACTTGCTTGATGATCCACAGAGACTACATCAGAAATCAGGCTTTTGATATGAGATTCTGTGAGGCTATTAATATTTGAAAACTGAAAACTAAAATCAACATTATAAGATTGGCTTTTTTTCTCAAAAGTCGTATTTTCTGTATAGTTTTGTTGGTTGTTTTTGTATGGCAAGAGGGAATTGGCAATTGTTGTTGGTAGTGCTTCTTTTGGCAATTCAACACCAGAAAATATATCGAGATTTTTAAGATAACGAGAAAATATTGGTGCCAAATAAAGCTGGCTTTCTACCTTTCCAGAGATTTTATTATTTAGATCTTCAGAGAGGGTAAGGCTAATTTTTTGATTGCAAGAAAGCAGGACAGAGAAGAGAATAGTTGTGCAAATTGTTTTAGTATACATAAATTACTCCGTTGGCTAGGGGTGGTTCTATTGCAGAGACACACCAGCGATATCCATATTTTTGAATATCTAGGTTAAAGGTATTGAGTGTGCCAGAGGCAAAACGGACAGAAACTTTGACCAGCGCATGTTTTGCTGAAATCATCTCTATGGTGTTGATCGTGATGGCGGGATCAAGAAAGGCAAGTTTTTCCTCATCCGACATTTCGGATATGCGCCCTTCAAAATAAGCGGCTTCCATAAGGCCTGCGGCCCGCGCCAAGGGCTTGATGCTCTCAAAACGGAAACTATAAAGTAGGTCAAAGTATGATTGGGCCACAGTGCGCGGATCGTTGTTGAACGTACAACCAAAGAGGCCTGTCAATAACAAAAGCCAAAGCATTTGAGTTATTTTTTTCACAATAACTATCATAGAATAGAGTCCGGATAATTATCAAGTGGAAGAAATGATCAAAGAGAACTTTATTTTGTAGGTGGGTTTTGGGTATGATGGGGGGCATGAGAGTAGACAAAGCGGTTCGTTTTTTTATAGATGCAGACTCTTTTCCCCGCCAAGGGCGCGAACTTTTGGTCCGTATTGCGATCAAGCGAGGCATTAAATGTATTTTTGTGGCCAACAGAAAGTTGCCCATTCAGGTGTCATCATTGATACAGATGGTAGAGGTCTGCCAGGGAAAAGATATTGCAGATCAATATATTTTGGCACAGGTTCAGGGGCAAGATATTGTTTTTACCAGAGACATTCTTTTGGCAGAAAAATTAGCACACAGATCGATTTTTGTGATGAATCATTTTGGGGAGTGCTTCACAACTGAAAATATTGCAGAAAGGAGATCTTTAAGAGACTTTAGTCTGATGGCACATGAACAGGGATTGGTCAAGACTCCAAAATCTAGCCATTATGGACAAAGAGAATTGGCACAATTGGCTAATAGCATTGATTCGCAACTTTCTCATGTGATAAAACAATGCGACCAGTGAAGCAAGGAGGGCATGTTATGAAAGTCAAAGACGGGATGGCAGTTATTTTTAATTGTATCATTAAAAACAAAGAGGGAGTCGTTCTAGAAGATAGCAAAGATGGGCCAGCCAGCTATATTCATGGCACAGGCATGGCGCTTGCGGCAATTGAAGAAGCGCTGATGGGCAAGGAAAAGGGGTTTGCGGCGCAGATCGTTTTGGATCCAGAAATGGCATTTGGAGAATATCACGAAGAAATGCTTTTTAGTGTTTCTATTGACGAATTTGATGGGCAAGAGATTGCTGTGGGTATGGAATTTTTGCCCGCAGAGGAGACAGAGCATATTGTTTGGCGAGTGGTGTCTATTGATGATGAGAATGTTGAGTTAGATGGAAATCACCCCTATGCAGGAATGACGCTTGTTTTTGATATTGAAATTTTGGAAGTGCGTGAAGCGACACCCAAAGAGCTGGATCATGGGCATGTACATGTAGATGGTGATCATGCGCATGACTAGGCAAATCCCCGACATAAATTTTCTAGCACATCAGTATTGAATCCCAGGCGCAAAGCATCTTGATATGTGTATTCTACACAGTATTCGCGTGCGAGGCCACAGATGTGTAGAACAGCACACTGTGCAGGTTTAATCAGCGCAGACAATAGTGTAGGTGTTGTGTGATCATTTTCAAAAAAAGCAGAGTAGGAATCTATGTGCGCATGGTAGCCCTTGCGCACAATACCATGAATATGTGCATCATTTAGGCCAGGGTGTAAGTTGGCACCCTGGGTGTGTTGCACACAATGATCGGGCCACAAGACTTGGGGGCCATAATCTAGCATGATGCGTTGAAAAGTAGTTTTCCCGGGGTGTTGGCTGGCAAAAGAAATATGATTGGCAGGGTGATAGTCTTGTGTGGCAAGGACAAAATCGTATTGTGTTAGGATAGCATTGATACCAGGAATCAGGCTTTGTGTTTTTGGCACAGCCAATGCGCCCCCTTCACAAAAATCTTGTTGCAAATCGACAACCAGAAGAACACGGTACATGGGTATAGATTATGGCACAAAATAAAAAAATCTGCTAGACTAGAGGGCATGGCTAAGAATAATACACTTTTTGCTTTGTATCAGATGCGTAGTGAGATTTCCTGTTTTCAAGAGAATGTCGATCGCCTAGCACAAAAGTGCCATCAGGCCGCCCAGGCCGGTGCACAGTTCCTGGTAGCACCTGCATTGTGTCTGGGTGGATATCCTGCAATGGATTTGTGGCTGCGCAAAGATTTTTTGATGAAAGAAAAAGAGGCCGTGGAGCTTTTGCAATCAAAAATACCTGCAAATTTCTATGTTATTTTTGGCACTATTATCGACTATATACCACATTATCATGGTCAGCAACATCAAAGTCTGGCCGTAGTGGTGCTTTCTTCTGATGGGATAGAAATGGTCAGAGGAAAGGCATTTTTGCCGGCTGTGGGTGCATTTTTTGAAGAACGCTATTTTTCTCCAGTAGAGCCAGAGGCAGTAGTTTTTGAGGTTAATAAGATAAGGATTGGCATTTTGTATCATCAGGAATTTAGTCACGCTTTAGGTGATAGCAATTTGTTTTCTCAGCTGGCCAACCAGGGGGTGGATGTGATGGTGATGCTGGCTGCGACGCCGTATGCAGAGGGGCAAATACAAGAACGAATTCAGCTGATCAAAAAGTATTGTATGGGTGTTGTTCCCGTGGTCTACGTGAATGCGGTGGGCGGTCAAGAGGGACTGGTTTTTGATGGGCAAAGCATGCTTATAGATATGCAAGGGCGGGTATTTTTGGCCCAAGCATTTGAAGAAGAGCTAATGTATGTGAAGCCCTGTGGGGATCAAGATATTGCAGAGACTCAAGCGATGGCGGGTCATGAGTTGACTAGGCGTGCGATCATATGCGGAGTAAGGGACTTTGTTGAAAAATCTGGGTTTGACGGGGTTTGTTTAGGGCTCTCTGGAGGTATAGATAGTGCCTTGGTTGCCACATTGGCGGTACAGGCGCTGGGGGCCAAAAATGTGGTAGGGATTTTGATGCCTAGTCGTTATTCTAGTGAAGGAAGCGTGAAAGATGCACAGGATTTGGCAGAAAATTTGGGAATAAAGACAATGCAGATTTCTTTGGAAAAAATGCATGCACAGGCGATAGATGTGCTTGGGGCACATTTTTCTGTGCAGGGATTGGCCGAGGAAAATCTGCAAGCGCGTTTGCGCGGCTTATATTTGATGACATATAGTAATGCATGTGGAAAATTATTGCTGACAACAGGCAATAAGAGTGAATTAGCCGTAGGGTACTCCACTTTATACGGAGATAGCTGTGGAGTGTTAAGTCCAATTGGTGATTTGTGGAAGACACGTGTGTATGAACTAGCACGGTATCTTAATGACCAAGGAGAGTTGGCGCTCATTCCAGAAGAAACACTCAAGAAAGCACCTTCTGCAGAATTACGACCAGATCAAAAAGATCAAGATAGCTTGCCCGACTATGCGATTTTGGATCATGTGCTTTCCTTATACATAGAAAAGCAGTGTTCGCCTGAGGACTTGATCATGACGGGGCATGATCGTGCAGACATAGAAAAGGTCCTCAAGCTGTTTCATCAGGCACATTTTAAGCGCATACAATATGCGCCTATTCTTCAGGTGACAGGTGCGTCTTTTGGCGCAGGGTGCATGTGGCCCTGGACCCGTACAAAATTTTAAAACAAAAAGGTTGACATCTTTTTTCTTTTTTGTTACACTCGGGAAGCTTGTTCGAAAACAGTCTGCTCGTCAATATGAGTGAATGGCCTTTTGCTGTTGCAGCAAAAGTCAGGCTTGTCCCCCTTGGTGGGGCATTGTAATTTCGTTAAGATATTTTAACTAAGGAGAATATGATTGAATGCCAACCATTAACCAACTTGTGCGCTTTGGTCGATCTAGTTCACATGCTAAGACTAAGTCACCAGCCTTGGATAGTTGTCCGCAGAAGAGGGGTGTTTGTTTACGTGTTATGACGACAACGCCAAAAAAGCCAAATTCTGCCCTCAGAAAGGTGGCACGTGTCAGACTTTCTAACGGCATAGAGGTGTGGGCCTATATCCCGGGCATTGGGCATAATTTGCAGGAGCACAGTGTTGTGTTGGTGCGCGGAGGAAGGGTAAAGGATTTGCCTGGTGTTCGTTATCATATTGTGCGCGGAACAAAGGATAGCTTGGGTGTTGATGGGCGGCGTCAGGGTCGTAGCAAGTACGGAAGCAAGCGTCCTAAGGCTTAGTTGTGATAAAGGGGTGGGTCATAAAGTATGCCAAGAAAAAAATATAGTAAAATTAAGCGGATTGTTGAGCCTGATCCAAGGTATGGAAGCGAAGTGCTGGCCCGATTTGTTGGTCGCATGATGCTGGATGGGAAAAGGGTAACTTGTCAGAACATTGTGCATCGTGCGCTAGATCTTGTGGCAAGTAAAACGCAAAAGGAGCCTTTGGAGGTCTTCTTGAAGGCGTTGGACAACGTGAAGCCTATGGTTGAGGTAAAGAGTCGCCGTGTGGGCGGAGCAACTTTTCAGATTCCTATTGAAATTCGGGATTCAAGAAAAGAGGCGCTGGCAATGCGCTGGATTATTGCGAGCGCAAGAAAGAGGAGTGGTCGTGATATGGCCGAGAGGCTCGGCAATGAGTTTGTTGATGCTTTCTCTGGTGCGGGTGCTGCTTTCAAAAAGAGGGAAGATATGCATAAGATGGCAGAGGCCAATAGGGCGTTTGCGCATTTTCGTTAGTAATAGTTTAAGATTGGACCCCTATTGGGTATCATGAAAGTAAATTGAGCTTTAAGGATTTTGGAGGGAATAAAATTATGGCAAAGGAGAAGTTTGTAAGAAACAAGCCTCATGTTAATGTTGGAACAATTGGTCACGTTGATCACGGTAAGACAACTTTGACCGCAGCTATTTCGGCTTATAGCGCCCGCAAGATGGGTGGAAAAGAAATGAAATATGATGACATTGATAATGCTCCAGAGGAAAAAGCGCGTGGTATCACTATTAATGCGCGTCATATTGAGTACGAGTCTGACAATCGTCATTATGCACACATTGACTGTCCTGGTCACGCCGACTATATCAAGAATATGATTACTGGCGCTGCGCAAATGGATGGCGGCATCCTTTTGGTTGCTGCAGATTCGGGTGCAGAGCCTCAGACGCGTGAGCATATCCTTTTGGCCCGCCAGGTTGGTGTTCCTAAGTTGATTGTTTTTATGAACAAGATGGATTTGGCCGATGCCGAATTGGTAGATATGGTCGAGGAAGAGGTGCGCGACCTTTTGAAGATGTACGGATTTCCTGGTGATGAAACCCCTGTGATTCGTGGTTCTGCGTTTAAAGCAATGAGTGAATTAGATAATGCTGAAAGTACCAAGTGTATTGAGGAATTATTGAATGCTATGGATACGTATTTTCCTGTACCAGAGCGTGCAATTGACAAGCCATTTTTGTTGCCAATTGAGGATGTCTTCTCTATTTCGGGCCGCGGAACTGTTGTTACTGGTCGTATTGAGCAGGGCATTGTTAAGGTTGGAGAGGAAGTGGAAGTTGTTGGTGTGACTGAGACAAAGAAGACTACTGTTACTGGTGTTGAGATGTTTCAAAAGCTCTTGGATGAGGGCCAGGCCGGAGACAATGTGGGCTGTTTGTTGCGTGGTATTGATAAGAATCAGGTTGAGAGAGGACAGGTTTTGGCTAAGCCGGGATCTATTACTCCTCACAAGAAGTTTAAGGCAGCAATTTATTGTTTGAGCAAGGAAGAGGGCGGTCGGCATAGTCCTTTCTTTAGTGGGTATCGCCCCCAGTTTTACTTCCGTACAACAGATATTACGGGCTCTGTTACGTTGCCTGATGGCAAAGAGATGGTTATGCCTGGCGATAATACAGAAATTATTGCCGAGCTGATTCATCCTATTGCGATGGACAAGGGGCTTCGTTTTGCTATTCGTGAGGGTGGAAGGACTGTGGCGTCTGGTCAGGTTATCGAGGTTATTGAGTAGAGGTTTAAAGCCCCCTGTTCTGCGGGGGGAATTTTTGGTAAGGCGGGATTTTGAGGCATGGGAAAAGCTAAGATACGAGTAAAATTACGAGGTTTTGATGTGGAGTTGTTGGACAAGAGTGCGGGTTCAATTGTGCAGACTGTTCAAAAACTTGGGACACGGGTGACTGGCCCTGTGCCTTTGCCTACAAGGATTAACAAGTATACTGTTCTTAGATCTCCCTTTGTTAATAAAAAATCGCGTGAGCAGTTCGAGATGAGAACGCACAGGCGTTTGATAGACATTATTGATCCTACGGCAGATGTGATGGAGGCTTTGATGCGCCAAGAGTTGCCTGCCGGGGTTGATGTAGTGATTAAGCAGTGGAAGGCTTAGTTTTGTAAATTTCCGGAGTGAAGTAGGAAGATGATAGGACTTATTGGTAAAAAAATTGGCATGACTCAGTTCTTTGACGATCAGGGTGTGCTCGTTCCTGTGACGGTGGTGAGCGTGGGCTCTAATCTTGTTGTCAGAAAGAGAACGGTTGATGTGGATGGTTATGATGCCGTCCTTCTTGGTTATGATGATGTTAAGCCTGCACGTCTTTCTCGTCCTGTGTTGGGGCAGTTTAAGGAAGGTGTTGCGCCTAAGCGGGTACTTTGTGAGTTCAGGGATTTTTCCAGGGATGTTTCTGTGGGAGATGCCCTGAGTGCAGACTTGTTTGGCGATGTGCGCTTTGTTGACGTTGTTGGCATGAGCAAGGGCAAGGGTTTTGCGGGCGTTATGAAGCGCCATGGGTTTGGTGGTGGGCGTGCAACGCATGGTTCCAAGTTTCATCGCGAACCTGGTTCTACTGGGAATAGTTCTACTCCTGGAAATACAAAAAGGGGACGAAAGATGCCTGGAAGGATGGGTAACGATCGGGTGACTGTTCAAAACTTACGTGTGATGAAACTAGATTTGGAAGCGGGCCTTATGTTGATAAAGGGGTGTATTCCTGGTGTTAATAGGGGTTATGTGTTTGTGCAGCAGGCTGTTAAGAGGAAATAAGGATGAATAAAAAGGTTTATTCTGTTGATGGCAAAGAAAAGGGGACGGTCTCTTTGGATGATGGCGTATTTGCTGTCGAGGTGAGTACAGGTTCTATTTATCATGCAATACGTAATGAGTTGGCCAATCGCCGCGTTGGAACTGCTTGCACAA
Source organism: Spirochaetia bacterium (assembly GCA_051648825.1). Lineage (GTDB taxonomy): Bacteria > Spirochaetota > Spirochaetia > WRBN01 > WRBN01 > JAHHUI01. The sequence continues at coordinate 187,416 of JBOFFX010000045.1, read as the reverse complement.
AGACGCGTAGTGAAGTTAACTTGCGCCACCAGAAGCCATATCGCCAAAAGGGCACTGGCCGAGCAAGAGCAGGTCGCACAAATAGTCCTATTTGGGTAGGTGGTGGAGTAGCCTTTGGGCCGCGCCCGCGTGACTATTCCTATGTTTTGCCAAAAAAAATCAAGCGGTTAGCGCTTAAGTCTATTTTGTCCATGAAGGCATCTTCTGATACGTCGATGACGATTGTTGAGGATTTTACGGTGCAGAGCGGAAAGACGCGGGATTTGGTTTTGATTTTAAAGCACTTTTTGGGAAAAGAGCGTGCGGTTGTTGTGATGAAAGATGATGATCAATTACTTAGGCGTGCGGGACGCAATCTTCCCAATGTGAGTTTTTTGTCTTATAATAGGCTGGAGGCCCATGAGTTGTTTTATGCAAAAAAAATGGTGCTACTGGAGACGGCGGCAGTCAAACTTGGCGATTTTTACCGCCAAAGTTAAAACTGGGAAATAGTAGGTTAGGTATAGTATATGGAAAAGAGTAGGCTTGAGCAGGTTATTATTCGTCCCGTGTTAACAGAAAAGACTTCTTTCTTGTTGGAGGGCGCAAAAAAGGTTTACACCTTTAGTGTCTCTCGTTTTTCTAACAAGGTTGAAGTGATGAAGGCGATTGAGGCGATGTTTTCTGTTAAGCCAGCAAGTTGCTCAATTGTGAATGTGCGTAGAAAAAAAAGAGCCAATGTTCCCTATCGTGGCAGCGTAAAAAGGGGTCATGGATTTACTTCTTCCTGGAAGAAGGCATATGTAACGCTTCCGGCGGGTGTTTCTATTCCGGAATTGGAGTCTTAGGAGTTTTAAGTGGGTATTAGAACATATAGTCCAACAAGTAATGGCCAGCGCGATCGGCAGGGGTTGACATTTTCTGAGCTGACAACAGATCGCCCAGAGAAGTCCCTTGTTATTGGTAAGAGTGATTTTGCTGGAAGAAGTCATGGCCGTATTGCCGTGCGTCGACGTGGCGGTGGCCACAAGGTTTTGTATCGCATTGTTGACTTTAAGAGAGAGAAGTCTGGCGTACCTGCACGGGTTGTCAGTGTTGAATACGACCCTAATCGTACGGCATTTATTTCGCTTTTGCACTATGTGGATGGTGAAAAGCGCTATATTCTTTGGCCAAAAGGCCTTAAGGTGGGCGCAATGGTTGTTTCTGGCGAGGAGGCTCCTATTGAGCTAGGAAATTCTTTGCCTTTAGAGAGGATTCCTGTTGGGCGCTTGGTTCACAATATTGAGTTGCATCGCGGCAAGGGTGGGCAAATGGCGAGAACGGCAGGTGCTTCTGCGGTTTTGGCAGCCATAGATGGCGAGTATGCCACGCTAAAGTTGCCTTCTGGCGAAGTGCGATATGTACACAAGAAGTGTTATGCAACTCTGGGCGAGGTCGGGAATGAAGATTTGATGAATGTCAAGTTGGGTAAGGCTGGCCGAAATAGATGGAAGGGTAATCGTCCTAAAGTCCGTGGTGTGGCCATGAATCCCGTCGATCATCCGCTTGGTGGTGGAGAGGGGCGATCTTCTGGGGGTCGCCATCCAGTGTCTCCATGGGGCATGCCTACAAGAGGTTATAAAACAAGAAAGAAAAACAATAGAACTGATCGCTTCATTGTGAAGAGAAGAAAGTAGGAGTAGCTCATGTCTAGATCTGTCAAAAAAGGGCCGTTTGTTGCAAAGAGTCTTTATAAAAAAGTGGCCGAAGTGAGTGCTAGCACAAAATCAAAGAAGGAAGTGAAAACTTATTCACGTTGTTCAACGATTATTCCAGAGATGGTTGGCTTGACTGTTGGTGTTCATAATGGAAGAATTTTTGTGCCTGTGTATGTGACAGAGAATTTGGTTGGACACAAGCTGGGGGAGTTTTCTCCTACTCGGTTATATAGGGGTCATGCAGGTTCAGACAAGAAGGGGAAGAGGTAGAAAATGGAGAGTGGTATTTCTTATAGGGCTATTGCAAAATACCTTCCTATTAGTGCTCACAAGGTGAGACCCGTTGCCAAGCATGTTCGGCGTGTTTCTTGTGATAGGGCCCTGGCGGTGCTTGATGCCATGCCTCAAAAGGGTGCTTTATTGATTAAGAAGGTTTTAAAGAGTGCGATTGCAAATGCGATGGATCGAAATAATAAGGTTGATGAGACAACGCTATATGTCAGCGAATTGATCGTGAATGAGGGGCCACAGGCCAAGCGCATGTGGGCAAGAAGTCGCGGTCGTGCAGATCGTTTAATTAAAAGATCTAGTCATATTCTCGTTGTTGTCAGCGAAAAGGGGAGTAAATAAATGGGACAGAAAGTACATCCCTATGGTTTGCGTCTTGGAATAAATAAGCCCTGGAAGAGTTGTTGGTATGTGGAGCCAAAGGATTATGCGACTACGTTGCACGAGGACTTAAAATTAAGAAAAGCGCTCATGGCTTTTCCTGAGGCAAAAAATGCCGACATTGCAGACATTGAGGTTGTGCGTCAGCCTGGTCGCATTGTTTTGGTTGTGCACACGGCACGTCCTGGTGTTCTAATTGGAAGTAAGGGTGTGAATATTGAGCGAATTAATGCCAGTTTGCAAAAGTTGACAACGCAAAACCTGAAGGTGAAGGTGCGCGAAATGCGTCGTCCAGAGGTTGAGGCCCAGGTTGTGGCACTCAATATTGCGCGCCAGCTCAAAATGAGAAGTCCTTTTAGGAAGGTTCTTAAGCAGTCTGTTTCGTTGGCAATGAAGGGTGGTGCGCTTGGAATTAAGATTCGTATTTCTGGTCGTCTTGGCGGTGCAGAAATGTCGCGCGATTTTGAACTAAAAGAAGGGAGAATTCCTTTACATACCTTGAGGGCTGATATTGATTATGGTTTTGCCGAATCAATGACAACCTTTGGTGTGATTGGTGTAAAGGTTTGGGTTTTCAAGAGTGAAATCCTGGGTAATGAGCAAAAAGAAGATGCAGGGGTTTTGGTGAGAAAGAAGGATATGGGTAGGGAGGCAGGTTATGCTGAGTCCTAAAAGAGTTAAGCATCGCAAGCAACAGCGCGGCCGCATGAAAGGTGAGGCTACGCGTTGCAATCAGGTTGACTTTGGTGATTTTGCCTTGGTCAGCATGGAGTTACATTGGATTACTGCGCGCCAAATAGAGGCAGCACGTATTGCGATGACGCGCCACACCAAGCGTGGAGGAAAGGTTTGGATACGTATATTTCCAGATATTCCATACACAAAGAAGCCTGCTGAAACGCGTATGGGAAAAGGAAAGGGTAGTCCAGAGAAGTGGGTTGCTGAGGTCAAGCCTGGCACGGTGATGTTTGAATTGGCGGGTGTTGCGCCTGCGATTGCCCGCAGGGCTATGCAATTGGCAGGGGCTAAGTTGCCTGTGCATACGAGAATTGTTCCTCGCAGGGAGGTTTTGCCACGTGGCTAAAAAAGAAGATTTTAGGATTTTGACAATAGAAGAGCAGATTCAAAAACGAAATCAACTGTTGGAAGATTTGCGCAAGCATCGTTTTTCTAGTGTGATGGGCAAGGTAGATAATCCTATGAGGTCCCGTCTTTTGAGAAGGGCAGTTGCACGTTTGAATACTTTAATTCATGAGAAGAAGAGGGTTGCAGTATGAGTCAAGCTACGCATATGCCCAATAAAAAAACATTGGTTGGCATGGTGACGAGTGACAAAATGGAAAAGACTGTTGTTGTTTCTGTTTCTGGCAGAGTGCTCCATCCGTTGTATCGAAAATATGTGGTACGTTCAAAAAAGTACAAGGTTCATGATGAGCGAAATGAGGCAGGGATCGGGGATCGTGTACAGATTCAGGAGTGTCGTCCGGTTTCTAAAGACAAGTACTTTCGTTTGATTAATATTGTAGAGAAGGCACAGTAGGAGGGGATTGTGATACAGTTATTGACTGACATGACGGTTGCCGATAACTCTGGCGCCAAAATTGCACACTGTATCAAGGTGTTGGGTGGCAGTAAAAAGCGCTATGCCCGCATTGGTGATATCGTTGTTGTTTCCTTGCGAGAGGTTATTCCTAATGCTCCTGTTAAAAAGGGAGATGTGCGCAAGGCAGTTATCGTGCGTGTAGCAAAAGAGTATAGACGCGTAGATGGATCATATGTAAGATTTGATGACAATGCATGTGTTTTGCTGGATAATAATAAAAGTCCAGTGGGAAAACGTATATTTGGGCCTGTAGCTAGGGAGCTAAGAGAAGATGCGAACTTTATGAAGATCATTTCGCTAGCTCCAGAGGTTCTTTAGGAGAAATTATGGGTAGTGTTAAGCTTCGAGAGGGTGATACAGTGGTGGTCACCACGGGTCGTGACAAGAAGAAATCTGGAAAGATTTTGCGCATAGATCATAGTAAGGGTCGTGTTTTGGTTGAGGGCGTCAATGTTGTTAAAAAGTCGCAAAAGCCCAAGAGAGAGGGCGAAAAAGGTGCAATTGTTGAGGTAGAGGCAAGTGTTAGCGTGTCAAACATAATGATTAAGTGCCCAAAGTGTGGACCCGTGCGTATTCGTGCAGATTTTTCTACCAAAGAGAAGGCGCGTGCATGTCATAAGTGTGGGGGAGTGTTGTAATGGCAAAGAAAAAGGCTCCAGAGGGAAATGTTCCTCGCTTGTTGCAGTTTTATAGGGAAACATTGATTCCTGGTTTGACAAAGGACATTGGCTATAAAAACATTATGCAGGTGCCTCGACTGGAAAAAATTGTGGTCTCTGTTGGTGTGAGCGAGGCTGTTGTCAATAAAAAGATCTTGGATGTAACGGCAAAAGAGTTGGGGCAGATTACGGGCCAGAAGGCCATTAAGACGCAAGCTAGAAAGTCTATTGCTAATTTCAAAATCAGACAAGGCATGGAGATTGGTGCAAAAGTTACTCTGCGGGGTGTACGTATGTATGAATTTCTTGATAGACTAGTGAGTGTTGCATTACCCCGTGTTAAGGACTTTAGGGGTGTCAACCCCAAGGGGTTTGATGGTCGCGGAAATTATAGTTTTGGGATTGAAGAGCAAATTATTTTTCCAGAAATTGATTTTGATCAAATTGAAAAGGTTTCTGGGATGAATGTTGCTGTGGTAACAACAGCAAAAAATGATGATGAGGCAAGGCAGCTGCTCAAGGGATTTGGTATGCCTTTTGCTGCTAGGTAGTAGGGGAGAAATATGGCAAAAAAATCGTTAATCTTTAAGGCGATGAGAACGCCTAAGTACAAGACGCGTGCATACAATCGCTGTAAAGTTTGCGGTCGTCCACGTGGGTATATGCGCGATTTTCAGATGTGTAGAATTTGCTTTAGAGAATTAGCGAGCCGCGGATTTATTCCTGGTGTAACAAAATCAAGTTGGTAGGGGTTTGTAAAGTATGAGTGTTTCCGATCCAGTAGCTGATATGTTAACAAAAATTCGCAATGCGAATAGTGCGCAACATGAGAAAGTTGATATATCTCTCTCTCGCCTCAAGCTTGAAATCATTAAGGTTTTGAAAAATGAAGGCTATATTAAAAATTTTAAGCGTGTTGTAATTGAGGATATCAACTATGTACGCGTATATCTAAAGTATGGGGATAACCTGGCTCCAGTGCTTCATGGAATACAGAGCATTTCTACCCCTGGTCGTCGCGTATATTCTGGATATAAGACTATGCCACGCGTTTTGAATGGTTTGGGTTCTTTGATTATTTCAAGTAGCAAGGGCGTCATTACTGGAAAAAAAGCGACAGAGGCACAAGTTGGCGGTGAGCTCTTGTGTCGAGTTTGGTAGGAGGTAATTTGCGTGTCTCGTGTAGGAAATAAAGAAATCCCCTTACCAAAGGGTGTAAGTGTGAATGCAGCAGAGGGACTCTTGGTTGTCAAAGGTGCAAAGGGTGAGTTAAAGCAGCCTTATTGCCAGGAGGTCTCTTTTGATATTGGTACAGATGTTATTAAGGTAATGCGCAAGAATGAGTCCAAAAGGGCACGCTCTATGCATGGTTTGTACAGAAATCTTTTGGCCAATATGACCAAGGGTGTTTCAGATGGCTTTACCAAGACTTTATTGATTTCTGGGACTGGTTATCGTGCAGAAATGAAGGGGAATGGACTTTTGCTCAACTTGGGATATTCTACTCAGATTGAGTATGTGGCACCTACTGGTGTTACACTTGCCTGTGAGTCCCCTACTAGGGTGAATGTTTCTGGCATTGACAAGCAGTTGGTAGGTCAAGCAGCAGCTGATATTCGCAGCATTAGAAAACCTGGAACCTATTCTGACAAGGGTATTCGTTATAGTGACGAAATTGTAAGGCGCAAAGTCGGTAAGACGGGCGTGAAGTAACGGGAGTGCATGATGGATAATTTGCAAGCAAAAATTAAAGCAAGACTAAATAGAAAGATCCATATTCGCAAGCGAGTCTCAGGGACTTCCGAGCGCCCACGTGTTTGTTTATTTAGGAGTAATAAGCGGATCTACGTACAGGTCATTGATGATGTTTCTGGCAAGACCATTGCGGCAGCATCTTCCTTGGAGGCAGCTTTTGCTGCTCTTAAGCCTAATGTTGATTGTGGAAAAAAAGTCGGCGAGGCGCTGGGTGTGCGCCTGAAAGAAAAAAAGATCTCCATGGTGGTTTTTGACCGTAGTGGATATAAGTATCATGGTGTGGTACGTGCGGTTGCAGATGCAGTCCGCGGTGCAGGAATTCAATTTTAGGGGCCTTTTATGCGTAGAGAAAATAGAAAAGATGATGAAAAAGATCGCGAGTTTGCTGAAAGGCTTGTCAAGATGAATCGTGTGGCTAAGGTAGTCAAGGGTGGGCGACGCTTCTCTTACAATGTGTTGGTTGTTGTGGGCGATGGAAAGGGGCGTGTGGGCTATGGATTTGGCAAGGCCAATGATGTCTCTGAGGCTATTCGAAAAAGCACCGATCGGGCCAAAAGGTCTTTGCGTGTTGTTTCGTTAAAGGGAACGACACTTCCACATGAGGTCTTTGGTAAATTTAAAAGTGTGAAAGTTTTGCTCAAGCCTGCAGCGCCTGGTACTGGTATTATTGCTGGGGGATCTGTGCGCGCAGTAATGGAAGCTGTGGGAGTGCGCGATATTTTGGGCAAGAGTTTGGGTGCGCGCAACTCTATTAACATGGTAAAGGCGGTTTTTGATTGCTTTGATCAAACGCTAGATTTTCGCACTGTTGCTGCTGGTCGTGGCAAATCCATCAGGGATCTGTGGGGGTAGAGAATGGCAGCAAAAAAAGCAGCTTCTTTAAAGAGCGTTCAGGTAGAATTAGTGAGAAGTGTGATAGGTTGCAAGCCTAATCAGCGTGCTACAGTACGTGCGTTGGGTCTGGGAAAACTGCATAGTAAGCGCACTGTAGAGCTGAGTCCCCAGGTGATTGGAATGATTCGTGTTGTTGATCATTTAGTAAGCGTGAAGGAGATTGGGTAATGTCTAGTCTTGAGATAAAGGTTCCTTTTGGCGCAACACGCCAGAGAAAAAGAGTCGGCAGGGGTCAGGGAAGTGGTTTTGGTACCACTTCTGGACGTGGAACAAAGGGTCAGAAGTCGCGCACTGGTGGCTCTGCAGGGCCTTATCCTGGTTTTGAGGGGGGGCAGGTTCCGCTTTATCGTCGCCTGGCTACACGTGGTTTTTCCAATGCACGCTATGCGCTCAACTATATTGGGGTGAATCTGGTTGCTTTAGATCGCGTCTTTAGTGATGGAGATGAGGTAACATGGGAGTCTCTTGTGAGTAAGGGCTTAATTAATAAGAGTGAAAAAATGGTAAAAATTCTTGGCGGTGGAGAAATTAAGAAAAAGCTCAAGGTGAGCGCGTCTTTAAAGATTTCTGAAAGCGCAAAGGAAAAAATTGAAAAAGCCGGTGGAAAAGTCCAATAAGGATTTTTTGGTTGTAATTAATCTAGAGATTGATAGGATAATTGAATGGCCAGCAATGTAGTGGTTGACATTTTTAGGATTCCAGAGCTAAGAAGAAGGGCATTGTTTACCCTTTTTCTGCTCATTGTTTTTCGCCTTGGGGCATTAATTCCGATTCCAGGTGTCAACATCTCTGTGATTAAGGCAGCGCATGAGGCTCAGCGGCAAGCAGGAGATGGTTTTGCTTTTTCTGAGTATCTAGACTTTTTTTCAGGGGGAGCATTTTCAAATTATTCTTTATTAATGCTGGGTATTATGCCCTATATTTCTGCCCAGATTATCATGCAGGTTTTGACGTTAGTATTTCCATTGCTCAAAAGGTTGCTCGAAGAGGATGGTGGACGTCGTAAGTTTCAGAAATATGTGCGCATTGGGACCGTTCTTGTCGCAACAGTACAGGGTATTGCTTCTGCCAGTGGTGCATTGAATATCGAAAATGGCATTGCCCCGGGACTGAACCCCATGACTTTTATGTTTATTGCTGTCTTATCTATTATTGCAGGAACTATGTTTTTGGTTTGGATAGGTGAGCAGATCACGCAGCGAGGAATTGGGAACGGAACCTCATTGCTTATTTTTACGGGTATTGTTGCGCGGATTCCTAGTTCTTTGACCCAGCTTGTTGTGCAAATGAGACTGGGGACGTTGAACCCCGTGTTAGTGTTGGCAGCATTGGTGCTTTTTGCATTTATTATTTACCTGGTTGTTTTTGAGCAGCAGGGAGAGAGAAAAATCCCTGTGAATTATGCAAAAAGAATTGTGGGGCGTCAGATGATGCAGGCTCAGAGTAGTTACATCCCCTTTAAAATTAATCCATCTGGAGTAATACCCATTATTTTTGCATCATCAATCTTGACTTTTCCATTGCAGATTCTTGGCCCTATTGCCACTCCTGGCAGTACTGTGTCTAAAATCGTGATGGCATTGAGTTTTGATGGTGTTTGGTATAATGTCATATATGCGTTATTGATTGTGTTTTTTGCCTATTTTTATACGCAGGTTTCGCTGAATCCTATAGAGGTTTCTCGGCAAATCAGAGAACATGGTGGGAATATCCCCGGTGTCAGAAGTGAAAATATGGAAATGTATCTTCAGGGAATACTCAATCGCATTATTTTGCCTGGTGCATTGTTTCTGGCTGTTATTGCAATTTTGCCGACTCTTGTGGTACAGTGGTTCGGATTGCCTATGAGTGTAGCACAACTTTTGGGTGGAACCAGTCTCCTGATCATCGTTGGCGTAGATTTAGATACGATGAATCAGATTGAGGGGCATTTAAAAATGCATCAACATGATGGAATTACTACGCGCAGTCGATCGCGGCGTAGTATTTGATATTTTAAGAGATAAAACGAGGTTTTTATGAAAGTGCGTGTTAGTGTTAAGCCTATGTGTGATAAATGTAAAGTAATCCGACGTTTTGGTGTTGTCAGAGTTATCTGTAGCAATCCAAAGCATAAGCAGAGACAGGGTTAGGGGGGGTTCGTTTGGCCAGAATTGCAGGTATTGATTTACCAAATAAGCATACAAGCATTGCTTTGACTTATATTTTTGGAATTGGACGTAGTACAGCGCTAGAAATTTGCAAAAAAACTGGGGTAGATCCCGTGCAATCTATCAATGCGCTTTCATCTGAAGATATTAATAAGCTAAGAATGACCATTGAAAATGAATACAAGGTTGAGGGGCGACTAAGAAGTGAAGTCGCACTAAATATCAAGCGATTGATGGATATTGGTTGTTACCGGGGATTGCGCCACAGAAGGGGCCTTCCTGTGCGTGGGCAAAGAACAAGGACCAATGCTCGCACAAGAAAAGGTAAGAAGAAGACTGTTGCGAAGAAGAAAAAATAGTTTAGGACGTTGAGGGATAAAGTGGCTAAGACAAAGGGAAAGGCAAAAAAAGAAAAGCAGACTGTGTATGAAGGCAAGGTGTTTGTTCAGGCAACCTTCAATAACACAATCGTTACTGTTACAGATATGAAGGGTGCTGCACTTGCCTGGTGCTCATCTGGACAGTTGGGATTTAGGGGTGCAAAAAAGTCAACGCCTTTTGCTGCACAAAGTTGCATAGAGGGTGCGATTTCTAAGACAAAGGATATGGGTTTGCAACAAGTGCATGTCTTTGTTAAGGGGCCTGGTCTTGGGCGAGAATCTGCAATTCGCAGCCTTGGAAATTTGGGGCTTCATATCAAAAGTATTAGTGATGTGACTCCTATCCCTCATAATGGTTGTCGCCCTCCTAAGACAAGAAGAATTTAGGTATCGAGGAGCTCTAGATGGCAAGAAGAAATCTCTTTAAAGGGATGAAAAGACCCAAAAATATTGTATTTGAACCCGGAGAAGAAACAGCAAACTATGGCAAGTTTATCGCCTACCCTTTTGAGCGAGGCTACGGTTATACCATTGGCAATAGTCTAAGAAGGGTCTTGCTTTCTAGTATCCAGGGGTATGCCGTGGTGGCTGTGCGGATTCAGAGCTTGGATGCACAGGGTGTTGCACATGTTGTGGCGAGTGAATTTGAGGCTATTCCGCACGTAAAGGAAGATGTGCCAACAATTATCCAAAATTTGAAAATGATGCATCTCGCCTTGCCCGAAGAGGTAGAGGAAAAAACTGTCTTACTAGAATGCAGGGGGCAAAAATCCATTACTGCAGGCGATTTTGCAATGGATGGGCTTGAGGTAATGAACCCAGAACTCCCTATTTGTAGCCTGATGGCAGAGGCCAATTTAGAGATAGAAATACAAGTCAATTTTGGTCGTGGATACGTCCCGGCAGAAGAACATGTGGAGCGTATTGATGTCGTGGGCACCTTGCCTGTGGACTCATTGTTTTCACCTGTTCATCGTGTCCAGGTGCATGTAGAGGATTGTCGTATTGGGCAGAGTGCAGACTATGATAAGCTCATATTGGAGGTCTGGACTAATGGGATTATTCGGCCCTCTGATGCTGTGGCTGAGGCAGCAAAGATTGCAAAAGAACATTTTTCAATCTTTATTAATTTTGACGAAAACACTATTATTGAGCAAGTAGAAGCTGATGCAGAAGAACTCAGGTTGCATACGCTTTTAGAGACTTCGGTAGAGCAGTTGGATCTTTCTGTGCGCTCTAGTAATTGTTTGAAAAATGCGAATATCCGGACTCTTAAGGACTTAACAAGAAAAACAGAAGAAGATCTTGCAAGAACGAGGAATTTTGGAAAGAAGAGCTTGCAGGAAATTAAAGAAAAACTAAAAGAATGGAATTTGGGGCTTGCAATGACAGACTATGGTGCTCTTAAGGAGTCCTTTAAGCAAGAGTCTAATAGTAAAAGGGAAGAGTAGTAATGAATAACAAAGTTGGTTTTAACCGTTTAGGTGTTCGTACTGGGCATAGGCGTGCTCTAAAAAGAAATATGGTTATCTCCTTGTTAAAGCATGAGCAGATTACAACAACAAAGGCTAAGGCAAAAGAAATCCGTCGTTTGGCAGAAAAACTCATTACACGAGCCAAGCAAGATACAGTGCATAATCGCCGCCAAATTGCACGCTTTGTGCATGATAAAACAATTCTAGGCAAACTTTTTGTTGATCTTGGAAGGCGTTATGAGGCACGTGCTGGTGGTTATACGCGTATGGTAAAGCTTGGTTTTAGGCAGGGAGATGCCGCAGAACTTGTTATTTTGGAATTGGTAGACAGAAATGCGACACCTGGAATCGCAACAAAGGATACGAAGGTTATTGAAAAGACTATAGATGGGGATGCCAAAGAGAAAAAAACTGTGGCAACAAAGACCACTAAGCCAAAGACTGCCTCTACAAAAGCTGCTGGTGCAACAAAGACAAAAACCACAGCAGGTATAGCAAAAGTTCAGCGTGGTGGTAGTGCACGCGGAAAGTAGGCATACGCTGGCTTTTATTAATATTCATATTCGGGCCTGTAGCTCAGTCGGTTAGAGCAGCGGACTCATAATCCGTTGGTCCTCGGTTCAAGTCCGAGTGGGCCCATTTTGAATACTTGAAAATACATCAGGTATAGATTCTTTGATTAAAAGTTAATTATCATCTCTTTCATTAATCAGATTAAACAAATTTGTAGACTTGGTGCAGGTGCTAGGTTAGCAGATAAGGAGTAAATCTATGTATGAGGCAAAGGACACTCGATATGATGATATGGTCTATCGACCAAGTGGTCAATTTGGTGTCAAACTTCCAATCATTAGTTTAGGCTTGTGGCAGAATTTTGGACATATTAATCAACTTTCACATATGAGCACATTGTTGCGTTTTGCATTTGATCAGGGTATTACACATTTTGATTTGGCTAATAATTATGGTCCACCCCCAGGTGCTGCAGAGGAAAATTTTGGTATTTTACTAAAAAAGGATTTTGCCTGTTATCGTGATGAATTGATGATCAGCACCAAGGCGGGGCACCCAATGTGGCCTGGCCCATATGGCAATTGGGGCAGCAAAAAATACCTTATTGCTAGTTTGGATCAAAGTTTGAGTCGCATGGGGCTAGATTATGTAGATATTTTTTATCACCATCGCCCAGATCCAGATACCCCTTTGTGGGAGACAGCTGAGGCCTTAATCTCGATAATTCAGCAAGGTAAGGCCTTATATATTGGCTTGTCAAATTATCCACTAAAAGAAACAATCCAAATGACAGATCTAATAGAAAAACAAGGCTATCGAATTCTTATTCATCAGCCAAAATATAATATGTTTGAGCGTTGGATAGAGGATGGACTGACAGAATTTTTAGATAAAAAGGGCATCGGCTGTATTGCCTACAGCCCACTGGCACAAGGCCTATTGTCTGATAAATATATCCATGGTATACCAGAAGACTCCCGCTATGGTTTACGCTTAAAAAATAAAGAAATAGAAACATTGCCATTTGATAAAATACAAATTGCCAAGGTAGAAAAATTGGGTGTTTTAGCAAAAGAGAGGGGACAGAGCCTTTCTCAAATGGCATTGTCTTGGGCTTTGCTCAGGGGGAACTTGACCAGTGTGCTTGTGGGTGTTAGTCGTATAGAACAACTAGTTAATAATTTAAAAATACTGGATAACTTAGCTTTTTCAGAACAAGAACTTGCAACTATTGATACAATTTTAAAGGGATAACTAATTTTTTATCAATATAAATAAAAACCCCAGCATCGTTGCTGGGGTTTTTATTTATATTAGAATTTTATTGAGTAATAGATTTTTTGCTAAACCCAATAATTGTAGCACTGATAGCACTGCCAACAAGTATAGCAATGATATAGAGTGGCCAGTTTTGGATCAGGGGCAAAACAAAGAATCCCCCATGTGGAGCAGGCAGCTGGCAACCAAATGCCATTGATAATCCACCAGCAACAGCAGAACCAACAATACAAGCGGGTAAAATTCTTAGTGGATCAGCGGCTGCAAAAGGAATGGCCCCTTCTGTGATAAAGCTAGCACCCATAATATAGTTGACAGCACCAGACTCTCTCTGAGATGCTGTAAACTTATTTTTGAAGAAAGTTGTGGCCAATGCAATCGCTAGTGGAGGGACCATTCCTCCTGCCATTACTGCTGCATGAGGCAGATTGTTTCCTGCTTCTATTGCCGCAATCCCAAAGGTAAAGGCGACTTTATTCACGGGCCCACCTAGGTCTACGGCCATCATTCCTGCCAACAAGATACCCAAGAAAACCAGGTTCGTTCCAGAGAGACTCATCAGTGCTGTGTTCAGTCCGATATTTAATGCAGCAATCCAATCAACAACCCCCACCATGATGCCGCCGGTAATTAGCAATCCCAGAATAGGAAAAATGAGAATGGCTTTGATACTATCCAAGACCTGAGGCAGTTTTTCTGTGATTTTTTTCAAAAAGACAATCACGTATCCACCCAAAAATCCTGCAACCATACCACCCAAAAATCCTGCACCACTGCTAGCTGCCATTACGCCACCCACCATAGCAGGCATGAACCCCGGCCTATCTGCAATGCTTAACCCAATAAAGCCAGCCAAAATAGGAATCAATAGCCCAAATGCCCCAGATCCTCCACCAATATCCATCAGAAATTTGGCAAATGGATTAAAGGCTGCATCACCGGGATCAAAGGCCTTAATTCCAAACATAAATGAAATTGCAATGAGGATTCCCCCTGCAATTACAAAGGGCAACATATTGGAGACCCCACTCATCAGGTGTCGATAAAAAGAGGAAGAAGATGTCTCAATGTCAGGAGTGTTATTTGCATTTGGTATATAAACAGGCACATCACCCTTGCGTGCTTGATCCAAAAGTTCTTGCGGGTTTTTGATCGCTTGAGAAATAGGCACTTCTAGTACTTTTTTCCCAGCAAAGCGTGCAAGTTCAATTTTTTTATCTGCAGCAATAATAATCACTTCTGCTTTTTGGATTTCTGTAGCACTAAGGGCATTTTTGATGCCAGAACTCCCATTGGTTTCAACTTTAATACTGATTCCCATTTCAGAAGCTTTTGTGCGCAGGCTGTCTGCAGCCATATACGTATGTGCAATACCCACAGGACAGGCCGTCACAGCCAGGATGCTCGCAGGGCCAGCAGTAGGTGCAGCACTTTCTTTTGCTAGGTAGGCATTTTCATGTTCATTTAAGGCATTGAGAATGTCTTGACTAGTTTTTGCCCGCATGAGTGCCACTTTTAGTTCAGCATTCATCAGTAGTGTAGTCAGGCGAGCCAGCACATCCAGGTGTAGGTTGGAGGCTGTTTCTCCTACTGCAATCATAAAGAATAAGCGGGAAGGCTTGCCATCAATTGAGTCATAGTCTATACCAGATTTGCTCAGACCAAAGGCAATAGCAGCCTCTTTAACTGCACGACTTTTGGCATGGGGTACCGCTAGTCCATTTTCAGAACCTGTAGAGACTTGTGTCTCTCTAGCCCAGATATCGTTTTTAAACTGTATAGGATCACTAATCTTACCAGCCTGATCCAAGATGCCGACCAGTTCATTGATCACAGTATCTTTATTCTGTGCTTGCAGATCAACGCTAATAGTTGATGTTGTTAATAAATCACTAATCTTCATTCTTCCGCTCCTTTTTCAAAATTATTTATTCTTTAAACTCTTTTCAAAATTATTTTTTGATACAATGAGTCAACAAATTCTTTGCTAGCTAAGTGTCCACTGAATGCTGTGGCAGAACCACATGCAACGCCACGGTGCAACATTTCTTGAGAATTATGGTTATCTTTGATATATGCAGCCAAAAAACCTGCAACAACAGAGTCTCCAGCACCCACACTATTATGAACATCGCCCTTGGGGCTTATGGCATGATAGGTGCCTTGTGCATTGACCAAAATAGCGCCTTTGTCTGCCATAGAAACAATGACATTTTCAACACCATTTTCATGCAGTTGATGTGCAAATTGAATATTTTTCTCCAGATCTTTTGTGGCAGGTTTTCCTAGTAGTTCGGCTAATTCATAATGATTGGGCTTGATAGCAAACGGTTTGGCCTGGATGACAGATTTCAGTGCATCTCCACTGGTGTCCACAAATATTTTGACCCCAGGATTCACGAGTGAAAAAATTTGTGTATAGAGGTCTTGTGGCAAGCAAGCAGGAATACTGCCAGAGAGAACAAGGATATCATTTTTTGTTAAAATTTCTAAACGCTGTAGGAATAATTCGTATTCTTGTGCACAGATGTGCGGGGATGAGCCAGGCAATTCAGCCTCATCCTCAGTCCAATGTAGTTTCACGTTGATACGAGTATCTGACTCGATGGTAACAAAATTTTGTCTAATGCCTATTTTTTTTAGTGCTGACTTGATGTAACTTCCCGTAAATCCACCCCAAAACCCCAGCGCAGTAGAGGCCACTCCCATGTGATGAAGCACAATGCTCACATTGATACCCTTGCCCCCAGCAGTGGGCAATGTTCTATGGACTTTATTCTTGCCACTGACAACTGACTGGTTTAGCCATAGATGATAGTCAATGGAGGGATTGAGGGTCACGGTATAGATCACAAGTGGGGGACTCCTTTTTATTCTATGGGATAAAAGAATACGCATATTTTAACACACAAAGAAGAATTCCGTCATCCCCTAATTTAGAATTAAGAACTATAGGCCATGAATAGAATTTAGAGATTTTTTTTGGATTTTTTAACAAAAAACTTGTTTTTTTTATTAAAAGTCAGTATAGTAAAAAACCGATTTCAATGAATCATGATTGTAGATTTTGAGTGACATTGTGTGAGATTTTTAAAATGAACATGAGTAATCATGAAAAATATAGAAAGGAGAGAAATAAATAAATGAATAGATTTAATCTATCAGTGGCACTACTTGCAGTGTTGGTTTTTATGGGATGCAGTGGGGCATCTACAGGAATGGGTGGCAGCCTTTATAATAGGGAATCGATCACAAATCCTACAGATGCACTGGCACTTTTGAAGGCTGGCGAGGTCAGATTTTTTAATAACAAAAACCTCAGACAAGATCTTTCTGTAGCAAAGAGAACACTTTTGGCAGGTGGTCAAAGCCCCTTTGTCAGTATTGTCAGTTGCTCAGATTCTCGCGTTGTCAGTCCTTATATTTTTGATCAGGGTCTTGGCGATGTATTTGAGATTAAACTCGCAGGAAATATTGTTGATGCAGATGCACTTGGTAGCATTGAGTATGGAGTGACAAAGCTAAATACTCCACTCGTGGTAGTTTTGGCACATGAAGCCTGTGGTGCTGTACATGCAACAGTTGATATCAACGAAGGCAAAATGCAGTTACCTAGAGAGTCTTCAATTAACAGCATTGTTCAAAAAATTACGCCTAGTTATAATGCTGTAAAGGCAGGGTTTGACGGGACGGATTTGGAGCTCAAGGAGCTCATCAGTGTAGAAAATGCAAATAACATGAAGAATGAAATTCTCAAGAATTCAGGAATCAAAGCAAAAGTTGATAGCGGCGATGTTCAGGTTGTTGTGGCGAAGTATATGCTAGATGGCAGTGTTGTTTGGCAGTAGTCTGAATCAGATTGCCACAATAAAATAGGCCGATATTTATAGCTCCCAATATATCTATGATGTATTGGGATTTTTTTTTATTATTAACAAAAAAAATCCTTAGATTTTCCGATAAAGGAGTACAATACTAAATTATTATTATGAGAGCATCATGTTTTTTCCTGATGTAGCATTATAATAAAAAATCTGGCGGGTTTATGTTTGAACGTTATGCACTCATACCATCAGAAGAGCTGGTAATGTTTTGCCAAAAAGTGCTCCATGCTTGTGGTGTTTCACAAGAGTTTGCCTATGCCACAGCAGACGTTCTTGTTGCAGCTGATGCCAGGGGAATCCCTAGTCATGGGGTTTCTCACCTAAGCCGGCATTTAGCCGACTTAAAAAGTGGCCTTAGCCAACATGATGCCCAATGGGAATGTCTTTCAGATTTTCCTTCTATCAGCTTATATGATGCACACTTTGGACTAGGTGCTCCTACCTCTGTTTTTGCAATGAACAAAGCAATTGAAAAAGCCAAAACACAGGGCGTGGGTGTGGTGAGCATAAAAAATAGCTCGCATCATGGCATCAGTGGTTATTATGCAATGATGGCAATGCAACATGGCATGATAGGTCTTGCATTGACCAATACTGCAGCATTAGGGACGCCTACAAACGGGTTGGAGGCTAGATTTGGAACAAACCCGATTGCTTTTGCTGCGCCATCTGGGAAAGAGACGCCGTTTGTTCTAGATATGTCTACCACTGTAGTGACACGCGGAGCCATAGAAATTTGTCAAAAAATGGGATTACCGATTCCTGTAGGTTGGGCTATTGATCAGGGCGGAGAATGCCCGCATTCTGCTAAGGATTTTTTAGACAACCTTTTATCATTTAAGGGGGGATTGTTGCCACTGGGTGGTGATGGTGTGAGTCATGGAGGTCACAAGGGATATGGCTTGGCTGTGATGGTAGACATTCTCTCTGGTGTGCTTGCAGGGGGAAATTATGGAGTGCATGTGCATGATACGCAAGATACGGCAGCAAGTGTGGGTCATTTTTTTCTAGCACTTAATATCGAAGCCTTTCGACCACTGGCAGGTTTTTGTCATGATATAGACGACTTGTTGAATACACTAAAGACAACAAAGCCCAAGAAGGGGATAGAGCGTGTAGTTTATGCGGGAATTTTGGCAGATGAATACCAGCAATTAAGTAAAAAAGAAGGAGTGAGAGTTCTTCCTGCAGTGTTAAAAGAGTTGCTCTTTATTGCGCAGGAATATGAGCTCTCATTAACCTATAAACCAATCAATATGGAATAGTATAAAAACAAAAATTTAAGCTTCGATAAAGGAGATAGCATATGCGTTTAAACTTGGTCAAAGTTATTTTTTTAGGGATGATCACCTTATTTGTGTTTTCATGTAAAACAACGCAGCCGGCAACAAAGGCTGCAAAACCACTGCAAAGTGTAACAAATCTTTCGGGTATGCTTGATGGGCATGTGCGATATTTAGAGCGTATTGCATTACCAGAGGCATTTTGGGTTGAGGTACAGTTAGTACAGCTCAAAAGTGACGGCACACCTGGGCCTGTTTTGGCACGTGCGATGACAGAAAAGCCCACAAGGACCATACCTGTCCCTTTTATGATGCGATATAGTCCCAAGTCTATCAATGCTGCAGAATATCGCTACGCATTGATAGCCAGTATCTATGTTGGTAAAAAACTTTGGTTTCAAAATCAAGAACCCTATCCAATCTTTAGAGGAAGTGACAGAAATATTGATATTATTGCACAACGAGTGATGTAAATTGTCTGCGGCCTATAGTTTGGGAGATCCCATTGTCGCCCTGGCTACACCATATGCCCAGAGTGCATTGAGTCTACTGAGGATTTCTGGGGATGGTGTATGCGAAATAATCAAAGCATATTTTTCTCGACCACAGGGGCTTGTTCACAGCCATGTGGCATGTTGCGGGGTATTTTGTGATTTAGAAGGCCAAGAAATAGATGAGGTTATGATGACAACTTTTCATGCGCCAAAAAGCTTCACAGGTGAGGATGTCGTGGAAATTTGTAGTCATGGCAATATGCGTATTGTGGCCAAGATTTTTCAAGTTTTGCTTTCCGCAGGAATACGCATGGCGCTGCCTGGTGAATTTTCCTATCGTGCCACGCTTTTGGGAAAGATGGACTTGGTTAAGGCAGAGGCGATTCACGAATTGATCACTGCCAAAAGTGAGCTGGCTATTAAACATGCCTTTACGCATTTGCGTGGGCACCTCTCTCTCGAGTTGAGAAAAGTCTATAGTCAGATAGAAAATGTTGGTGCATATTTGCGCATGCATTTGGATTATCCAGAGGACGAGGTAGAGCCTTTGCCAGAGTTTTCTCTGAATGACAGCACTCAGATTTTGCAGGGACTATTGCTTAATTCACGTAATTTAGAACTATGGAAAAATGGTGCAACAGTGGTCATTGTTGGTGCACCTAATGTGGGAAAAAGCTCACTTTTTAATCTTTTTTTAGAGCAAGATCGGGCGATTGTATCTCCCATTGCAGGGACAACACGCGACTATTTGGAAGCAGATATTGAGTTGCAGGGTGTACCTATTCGACTCATAGATACAGCAGGATTGCATGAAACTACAGATGGTATTGAGCAGTGTGGGATTGAAAAAAGTATGCAGTTGATGCTCAATGCTGATCTTATTTTGCATGTGATAGACATTGGGGGAATAGGCTATGAACCAGATTTGCAGCCCTATCAAGAAAAGGTTTTACCCGTGGTCAACAAGATTGATCTAGGGGGATCTCATACATACGAGATAGCGATTTCTGTGACAAAAAAGCAGGGTATCAATACGTTGATTACAGAAATTATTCAGCGGCTAGATTTTACACAAATCCACGATCATCACCAGCAATTAATGCTAGGCAGCGTAAGGCAAAAAGATCTATGCCAAAAGGCACTGGCACAAATACAGGCTTTTACACATGCGCAGCAAACAGCAGATTTAGATACAATGTATTTTCATATTACCCAAGGAATGCAGGCATTGGGGGAAATTTTGGGAACACACATACAGCAAGACTTGATCACACGGATGTTTAGTCAGTTTTGTTTAGGGAAATAGCTATTCAAAAAGTTCTTGTTGGCCCATGCGGCGGGGTTTTTTTACAGGAAATTGTTGGATACAGCGATAGCCCAAACATGAGGTTGCAATATTTTGTGAAATGAGACTTTGATCCAATACATCAGGGTTGGCAAAAAGTGTGACATATTTTTTGGCACGGGTAATCGCTGTAAATAGTAATGATCTATTCATCAAGACTTCACAATGATCGGGCAAGATGATGCACACATGTTCAAATTCTGATCCCTGACTTTTGTGAATAGTCATTGCATAAGAGGGTTGCAGATAGTTTTGCAACAAACTCAAAGGAATCAATTTCCAATCTAATACATTCTTGCCACGAAAACAGCAAAATAACTGATTTTTTACAAGAATCACTAACCCTCGCTCTCCATTAGAGAGATGATGCTCTTCCAGATTTTGCTGCACAATGATAGGCATTCCTTCAAAAAATCGCTGATGGCTTTGTTCGCGTTGCAAGGCAATATTAATTTCATCTACCGAGAGTGGGTGGCGATCGCGCCTGGCAGAGAGGATACATGTTGATTCAAAGAGATGAAATAAGTCTTCTAGGCGTTGTTGTTCCTCCTGATGCATATGCGGGCCTGGTCTTTGCAAAAATTGAAAAGATATAGGATCTTTTTTTATTTTATACAGGCCCTTGATCCATGCCAAGAGCCGTTTTGGGGCAATATTTTGGAGGCTAGAAAATTGAACGGTACGATCTTTTTCACGATAAAAAGTTGTCTCTTCACTCAGGGGGATTTCTTGCTGATAAAAAAGTGTTGCATTGCCTTCCAGTGCTGCTGTTGCTAGATTTGAAATAGCAGCATTTTGTGATCGCCAAATTTTTTTTAAGGTCACAGTATAAGGTGCAAGAAAATGCTGGGGATCACAGGAATATGTTGAGAGCATATCTGAAAAAACAGCTCCTAGTTCTACACTGGGCAATTGGTTGGGATCTCCAAGTAAAATAAGCTTGCAATGCGGGGGGATCGATGCAATAAGGCGCTGGAACAATTGTAGATCAATCATGCTACTTTCATCAATGGCCACCACATCAGCAAAAATAGGGATGGGTGAGTCATTGTCTAAAGAATGGGGGTGGGTGTGTAATAACTTATGCAATGTTTGGCCTTGAGATGGGATTTCTAAGAGTGTGTCTGTGGTTAATAGGTCTTGATATGTGTCCCAAAGAGATTCGATCATGCGAGACTGAGCCCGTCCAGTGGGTGCAGCTAAAACAATGACCAGTGGCCGATTGGGGTGTGTTTTGCGAGATTCAATGACTAAGGAATATAGTAATACACCCAATGTCCATGTTTTTCCTGTGCCAGGCCCACCTGTAAGAATGAGCAAATTTTTTTCATGAATTGTTTTAATCGCTTGCAAAAGAGGCCCCTCAATCTCATGGGTCAGAATCTTCAATTTTGCACAGTGTGTGGGCATATCATTTTCAGAAATATTTAGAAAAGGTTGTCCGTTTTGAAAGAGAGGACTTTCTTGTAATATATGCCAAAATTTATCCTCTAGTAGGTAGCTGCTACGCAAATACAAAAATCTTCCATGAATAAGCAATAATGGCATACACGAGGAATTCTTTAAATTGGCAGCGCACAGTGTAGTATAGCCTAATTCAGTTTTTGCTTGATTCAGCTGGTAGAGAATTTTTGTGGCTTTGGGGTGATCTGGGGCAATCCATAGGGATGCCTCGATGTGAATATTGTCAAGATCGCAAAATAGGCACCCATGGTGCAACCGTTGAAAAAGGTGCAAAATCATCCAAAAGACAAATTCTGGAAACTCCAGGTTTGTATGATTGGTTTTTAAAAAATCTACCAAATTCTCTACCGCTTTGATGTCCTCTAGAGAGATGCCCATAGATAGGGCATCAGCTCTATGAGCATCACTAGGTAAAGTTTTCATTCAGGCCAAAATTACTGAGGATTGAAAGCTTCAGCAAGTTCATTATTATTTTTTGCCTCAATCAAGCTTTGACAAAAGGCTTTATTTTTTGCTAGTTTTGCAATTTCACTCAATGCTTCAATATGTGTGGCTGCATGTTCTGGATTTGCCAAAATTAAGAAAAAAATCTTGACAGGTTTATCATCTAAGCTGTCAAAATCAATCCCATGGGGTGCAATGCCCACGGCAATGGCCACGTCATCTACAGCATCTGTTTTGGCATGGGGAATAGCAATTTCATCACCCAGTCCAGTGGAGCCCAGTTGTTCTCTGTTGTGCACAGCCAAATAGACCGCATCCAAATTGCGCACAAGTCCAGCATCCTTAAGCACAGCTACAAGTTCTCGTAAGACACTTGTTTTGTTTGTTGCCTTTAATGGGGTACAAACCGTTGAAATATTGATTTTTGATAAGATAGACATATTCTTCTCCTCCATATGACACTTTTATTTTAAACTGAATCAAACAACTTCTCAACCCTAAAAGAATCTTTGACAATGGTGACACAACAATGCACACTATAGACAAGCTGATGTGCTTCAGAGGCCTCCTGACGTGCAGCAAGTGATTCAATTTCTCCGAGAATCAGATGTGTAATAGTGCGTGACTTGATCAATGCAATAATACTTTTATGAATATCATGCGAATCACTGAGAGTGATAGTTTCTACTGCAACATTTTTTTCATTAGCCAGCCGTTCAAATTGGCGTGCATGCTTTTGTGCATCTTTTTTGAGATCTTCTAGGTATTCTTCTTTTTCTTGTGGCAAGAGGATATGATTGTGGGCGAGTTCTTCAATAGCTTTGTTGTTAATTGCATACACACTCAAAAGCTCGATACCATATTTTTTTGCCAGATAAATAGCATATTGACTGGCAGTATAAGTGCCCTCCGATCCATCAAGATAAACTAAGAGCTTTTCTTCCAACGGCATTATTTTTGTGCCTCCTTCATCTCTAGGGTGCGTTTGACATTTTTCATGAGAATCAGCACATCTCTTTCACTTTCTTCAAGCCGGTTTTCAATATTTTTGATCAAACTATGACAAGAAGGGATGCTGATTTTTTCTAGGGCATTCACGCGGCGAATAGTTTTTTTTACCTCTGCTGCTAGTCGCATAATACCAATTTTTAATTCTGAAAGTTTGCCCATCAAGCCTAGTGCATTTTGTAATGCAATGACAGATTCGTCCATACTGCTACTGGCTCCTAGACTGCTATAGTGTGGGGCAAATGATGTAAATTTTGTATTGACCACAGGAATGGCCACACCCATAATTTTTCGAGTATGCAAAGAGATTTCTGCACGTGTGTTGACAGCCAATGCCAATTGCAAAGTATGCATACGGCCAGATTGCACAATTGTCTCTCGTAGGCAACGATAGGCCATTTCTAGTGCTTGGTCGGCCTTTGTTTCAAAGCCCGCTGCTTGGTTGATCAGACGCATCATTTCCATGACCAAGATATTTCTTTTTTGGTCCAACAAATCATAACCTAGTGTTGCAAACTCCAGTTCATCCTTCACAATGCGTAGGTTATTTTTTGTGGGGGGCAGATTCTGATCAGCCATAAAATTTCTCTATCTCCTGTGTGGTCACACGCGTGAGTTCTTCTTTGGGTAAGATTTTTAAAATTTCCCAGCCCAAGTCTAGGGTTTCTTCAATGCTACGACTTTCATGAGGCCCCTGTGCAATGAAACGATCTTCAAAGGCTTGGCCAAATTTGAGATACATTTGATCGATTTCAGACATTTCTTCTTCGCCAATGACACTTGCCAAATTTCTTACCTCTTTTACATAACTATAACTCGCAAATAGCTGGCTGGCAAGATGAGAATGATCATCACGCGTCATTCCCTCACCAATTCCATCTTTCATCAGTCGGGAAAGACTAGAAAGTGGCTGAATAGGTGGATATGTATTTTGGCTGTGTAGTTTGCGATCAAAGACAATTTGTCCTTCTGTGATATATCCAGTGAGGTCTGCAATTGGGTGGGTAATATCATCATTAGGCATCGTCAAAATAGGTAGCTGTGTGATAGAGCCTGGTGCATTATTGAGAATTCCCGCACGCTCATATAACTCAGCCAAGTCAGAGTACATATAGCCAGGGTAGCCCTTTCGGCTAGGAATCTCATTGCGTAATGTAGAAATTTCACGCAAACTTTCGCAGTAGTTGCTCATATCGCTCATAATGACCAATACATGCTTTCCACAGGTATACGCCAGATGTTCTGCCAGTGTGAGGGCGCAACGTGGTGTAATGGTGCGTTCAATAGAGGGATCATCGGCTAGGCTGAGAAAAAGTGCCACATTGCCAAGTACCCCACTTTCTTCAAAGCTACGTATAAAATATTGGGCGACATCATTTTTAACCCCCATTGCAGCAAAAACAACACAGAATTCATCATTTTGTCCTGCTTGCGTACGTAGTTTGGCCTGTCTGGCAACCTGTGCGGCAAAGTCGTTATGCGGGAGACCATTCATAGAGAAGATAGGCAATTTTTGCCCACGAATTAATGTATTCATTCCATCGATGACAGAAATGCCTGTTTGGATAAAATCACGCGGGTATTTTCTGCTCACAGGGTTAACGGGCAATCCATTCACATTCAGATTGGCATCTCCAGCAGGTTGCGGGCCTCCATCAATGACTTGACCCAGGCCATTGAAGACCCGCCCCAGCATATCTTTCGTCACCCCCAGCGTGAGGGGTTTGCCCATAAAGCGTATGCGTGTTTCTGGCAGATTCAGACCATCTGTTTGTTCAAACAACTGGATAACTACTGCATTTTCTGCAGAGTCCAAGACTTTTCCCATGCGCACATTGCCTTGACGATCCAGGCATTCTACCAGCTCTTCAATACCCACATGGTGTGTGTTTTCTACGACAATTAATGGCCCGTTAATGGCTTGAGCCCCTAAATATTCCCTGCCGGAAAGAAGCGTTTTTTGTAGTGCTTCTTTGTCTATATTATTAGGCATTTCTTGCCTCCAATTTAGCAATATTACGTTCTAATTCACTTGCAAGCATTTCTAGTTCACTCAGGTTTTCATTTTCTATATAAAAACGCATGCGTGTGATTTTTTGTACACATTCTAGGCGTTTGAGTTGTATCAGTGGTACGTTATTGTCTAATGCTTGGCTACCGCGTTTCCAATAGAGAATAATTAAAGAAAGCATTTTGTCCTGTTTTTCAGGGGTAGAAAATGCATCAACTTTGTCAAAGGCATTTTGTTGTAAAAATCCATTTTTGAACAGTGTACAAACTTCTAGGATAAAACGCTGTGCTTCGGGCAGGGCATCTGGGCCTACCAGTTTCACAATTTGTTGCAGTTTTTGTTCTTTTTGTAATAGTTCAGAAATTGTAGCAATATTTTCTTGCCAGGATTTTCCTACCTTTGCTTCCCACCAGGGTTCAAGTTCTTTTCTGTATTCACTATAGCTGTCTAACCAGCTGAGTGCAGGAAAATGCCGTGCATATGCTAGCTGGCGATCTAGGGCCCAAAATGCCCGTACAAAACGTTTGGTATGCTGGGTCACAGGTTCAGAAAAATCACCCCCAGGAGGGGAGACTGCACCAATGACAGAGACAGAGCCTGTAGTATCGTTGAGGTTTTTTGTCAATCCCGCACGTTCATAAAACCCCGCAATACGTGTGGGCAGATATGCAGGGAATCCCTCTTCTGCAGGCATTTCTTCCATACGACCAGAGAGTTCGCGCATCGCCTCTGCCCAGCGACTGGTCGAGTCTGCCATGACCGCCACATGATAGCCCATGTCTCGATAATATTCAGCCAGTGTCATCCCAGTATACACACTTGCTTCACGTGCAGAGACAGGCATATTAGATGTATTGGCCACTAATATTGTGCGCTCCATCAGACTACGCCCTGTGTGGGGATCAATGAGGTTGGGAAATTCATTTAATACATCAGTCATTTCATTTCCACGTTCGCCACAGCCCACATAGATGATCAAGTCAGCATCACACCACTTTGCAATGGCATGTTGAGTCATTGTTTTGCCTGCGCCAAATGGGCCAGGCAGGGCCACTGTGCCGCCTTTTGCCAGGGGAAATAATGCATCAATAATACGCTGACCGGTAATAAGGGGAATACTGGGTTGCAGTCGTTGCTGAATGGGCCTTGGTGTGCGAATCGGCCATTTTTGCTGCATTGTGATGTCTATTTCTCCCTCAGTAGTGCGAATTGTAACAATGACATCTTTGACGGTAAAATTTCCCTCTTGTACAACAAATGTGACTTTTCCTTCACCCTTGTATGGAACCATGATGCGATGCTCTATATGTGGAGTCTCATCAATTACGCCCAAAATATCCCCACCCTTCACATCTTGGCCATTTTTGACACGTGGCTTAAATCCCCATTGTTTATTTTGGTCAATGGCATCCGTCTGGATTCCTCGCCCAATAAAATGTCCAGAGATTTCTTCTAGTTTATTTAGTGGTCGTTGAATTCCATCATAAATACTGCCAATAAGTCCTGGCCCCAGTTGCAAAGAGAGCGGATTTCCAGATCCATAGATATTGTCTCCCGGGGCGACGCCAGCAGTGTTTTCATATACTTGAATCACAGCAGTATTGTGGCGTAGTTTGACAATTTCGCCCACCAGGCGGTGCTCCCCCGTATAAACAAGCTCCATCATCGCTGCATCGCTGATTCCTGTAGCATGGACAACGGGGCCTGTGACACGCTGAACTTTTCCTATCAGGCGTTCCATTTTTAGCACTCCTTTTTTGTTTGATGCAAGTTTACTCATTGGATTGTCCCCAAAATGTGATTAAAAATATAGGTCCTGATCTGAGAATCATAACGCAAAAGCCGATCTTTGAGTGTGTTGGAAAATTGCAAACAATTTTCTGTGCTCACTACCACAATGCCCTGACTCAAAAGATAATTTTTTTTGTCCAATTTGAATGAAACAACACGCCCTGCAGCCAATTCGGCAACATTCTTGATTGCATGATTAATCAATTCTTGATCAATCAAAACGGCCTCTTCTTCACTTGTGCGGATAATTAATTGTGTGCCAGCAATGCCTAGTGCCGCTTCTGTAATCCATCCCAAGAGGGTGTGCGTATAGCCAGGCACTTGAATCATTGCGTGCATTTTTTTTTGTACCAACAAAAGGATACAGTTGATGAGACTGGTCTGTTCCTTGAGGCGAATACGGCGTGTTTCTAGATCTAGATTACTGTGCATGAGTCGATCCAAACGTGCGATTTGCTTTTCTTTTGCCAGGGTTATTTCTTGAATGATAGCCAGATGTGCTTTCTCATCTTCAAGTTTTTTTATAGCTATTTTTTTCTCGCTATTAGCCCGTATTTCATCGACCTCTTTTTGGCCTCTTTTCTCTATTTCTTGCAATAGAGTATTTGGTGTTATCTCCTGCATGCGCTTTCCTCATTATTTGGCTAAATTTTTACTCCAATGGCATGATTGGCCATTTCGTGCAAAGTCATACGATCAGGCAATCGCCCACTGGCGCCAGGAATTTCACAAATCAGGGGGAAATCCAGCGCAAAGATATATTGATTAACCACATCTTGTATCAGTTGTGCAGCTGTTTCTGTGATAAGAATAATTGCGATAGTTTCATCAGCAATCGCCGTATTTAGGGCCGTCAATGCCTCTTGTTCAGTCGTAGATAGGGCAGTTTCTACCCCCGCCATTCTAAATGCAATGGCGGATTCCTCATCCCCAATAAAAAAGTACTTCATAATGGCACCCCCTGGCTTCTCAGCTATTTTTGCTTTACAAGGCAGCTTAGATGCGACCCATAATCATCGTTGCAATCACAAATCCAAAAATGACAAGGCCTTCACACAATGCAACAAAAACCAGCGAAATACCAAACATGCTAGGTTTTTCACTCAATGCGCCAATCGCTGCACTAGAGGCATTTCCCACACCCACACCAGCACCCAGCGTTGCTAGGCCAAATGCCATACCTGCACCAATAAGTCCTAACCCCTTCATCAAGCCACTCTCAGCTGCGCTCATTTCTGTAGTGTTTTGTGCAGCTGTTTCTGTTTGTGCGGAGATTTTCTGTATCCCAAAGACACCCAAAATTCCCCCCATTGTCAAAGTCATCATCAGGGCCATACTTGTAAAAATTTTAAATTTCCTTTGATGTTGGTTCATGATATATACTCCTTACTTTTTATCAAAATATTTTTTAGTTTTTATTGAGTCTTATAGGTTCATATAGTCTTCCATTGCCGATGAAGAATCGACTGAAAAATTCATAATAATTCAGACGCACACTATTGATTGCTGCAGAGAGTCCCTCTAGTGCAATGACAATGATATTGGCCAAAATAACGATCAAAGTAGAGCTAATAGGACCAAAGTCTTTGGCAATATCATAAAATGTAGACATCAAAACAATATGTGCAAGTCCCAGGCCTGCTACACGAATAAACGAAATTGTATTGCTGAGTGAATTCACAATAAATTCAAAGACCTCGATCAACCAATGTCCCA
This sequence comes from Spirochaetia bacterium, assembly GCA_051648825.1. GTDB lineage: Bacteria > Spirochaetota > Spirochaetia > WRBN01 > WRBN01 > JAHHUI01. The sequence goes on along the minus strand of JBOFFX010000045.1, from coordinate 158,921 downwards.
GCCATTGGCCTATCTTTGATATAGCAAAATTTTCACCCGCAGCATATTTTTTTTGCAAAAAATATTTGGCTGGTTCTGCAAAAAACAAACAGCTTATTGGGATTCCCAGTGTCAGCCAAAGCCCTGTGGTGTCTCCAAAATTGTTGTAATTGCTTGCGACATAATTCCATACCAAACCAATGCCTACTGCATACATCCAGCCACCCAAGATCCCATTTCTTTCTAAAAATAATTCTATCCACTCTCTGCGGCGCATGCGATTCACCCAGTTTAGTAGATAGGAAAGATAAATGACGACCACACCAAAAATAATGGAGACTTTAAACACATCATTAATGCTGATGATAGAAGTTTTCAGAATATATTTTGAAGCATGATTTTGGGCAATACTTTCATAGTCAAACCATAGTGGCTTGGTGAGTTGAAACCCAAAATATGAACCAAAAATAGCACCACAAACCATTGATGCTAGCCCACAATATAAAATCAATACTGCAAGGTCTTTTGGTTTATTTTTTGCAAAAAGCAAGGTCGCAATTCCTGCCAAAAAGATTACAGCACCATGGCCCACATCTGCAAACATGAAACCAAACATTAAGACAAAAAGAAGTCCCACTAACGCACTGCAATCAATTGTATTATAGGCAGGCACTCCATAGATTTTGACCAAAGCTTCAAAGGGTTTTACCAGTGGGGGGTTTTTCATAGCTGTGGGTGGGGGGACCCTTTTTCCATCTTGGTCACGCACATTGGCAGCTTCTACAACTTCTAGTTGAATGCGTCCATTTGTTGTGGCAATGAGTGCTTTTTTGAGTTTTTCAAGATTACGGGAAGGTACCCAGCCTGCAAAAAAACAGCTATAGGTGGTTTGTGAAAAATTTTTTTGCAACTGTGCATATCGCTCATTCATATGTAGGCTAACCCAGTTGTCTAGTAATTCCTGACGATAGGATGAAATTTTTTGAACAACGGCTTGTTGTACTGCGGCCTGTGCGGCTTCTATTTTTTCAATTTGGCGTACCAGTTGATTAATGCTTGTCTCTTCAGAGGAGATGAGCACATCTTCTATCGGAATTTCTGTCCATTGAGCTTGATCAAGTATCGCAGAAACTAACGCCTCTTCTTCTTTAAAATAAACAAGGCGAATGAGTGTTTGTTGCTCGCGTGTGGTGTGCTCTAGCCAGGCATGTGTTTGCCTTGACAGCTTGTCTAAAAAATTAGCAAAAAAACTATGATTAATCTTGCCTGCACGTACACGCAAGACATCGTTGGTGTGTGAATTTTTTTGCAAATCGTCTATTGCTGATCCAAATTCTAATAGCTGCGCATCAGCCTTCATAGATTGCAAAAGTTCACTTTTATGACGCAAATCATCTTCATACTTTTTTTGCTTTTCTCTAAGTTCTCGCACACTATTATCAATTTGTGTCAAAAGTTTTTGGCACAAATCAAGCCGCACAGGTTCCATTTTATCTACCATGTTCACATCTACGAGTGGTATGGCAATTTTTGCACCCCTCAAGAGCGCCTCTACACGTTGCTGTAGCTCAAGAATACGATCATGCATAGAGGCATTGCCCATATAGCTCAAGCCACTGGCCTGTGTTCCCTCAAGAGCTTCTATCATTAATGGTTCAAAATTGCCATTTTTTAAGAAAACTCTGGTAATTTTATCCATATCTTCCAGAAGCGCACTTCCAACCAACTGTATCATTTTCGCAGTGACAAACATGTGACAGCCCCCGTTTCTTTTTCATCTAGACCATAATACACACACTCCAAAAGGCTAACGACCAGATCCTGTTCTTCGCGCATCCAGTAGAAATAGGCAATGATGGGCGCAATGCCAAGGGGATTGGATGTGAGCATAAATCGTCCCATACGATCCATTTCAAGGCGTTGATACATCTCTATTTCCCGTAGCAAAGAAACATTGGTGGCACACTTTGGCACAGACTCCCCATAGGTAGATTGCAGAAATGTGCGCACGTTTTGTGAGTTCTGAATAATTTGTGAGATGTCATTTTCTTGCACACGACTTCCCCCGTGCAAAAAGTATTTTTGAGCACTTTGGAAATCAATCTTATAGTCTTTATAGCGCAATTGTGCACGCAAATTTTCAAAGTCAACCTGTGTTCCAAAAAATCGACTTGCGAGCAATCGATCAGCACCCTTGAGCCCATTAATCGCAAATTTTAAGTGTGAATAGTAAAACATGTCCAGTGCTACACTGAAATAGAAAAGTGTTTTATTTGTCTTGCTGATATCCACGTATGGGCGCAAAGCAGGGCCATAGGGGGTATCTTTGAGTAACTCTACAATGGTGGCAAAATCTTTAGCGGCCAAGACCTGTTCATAAGGAATGTCTGTGAGGATTTTTTCCTTGAGGTAAACAGTCACCCTGAGTGGCCTGCGGCCCAGAATATTGGCATTGAGCCACACGGCTAAAACCCCCTTAAGGTTTTCAATTTCATACAAAGAGAGCATCGCGACAACAAATTTGCGCACCTGACCAGAGAGTCCCAACCGAATGCTCATTAATGCATCAATTTCACGTTTTTTTATGGCCAGCTCGGCCATGCCCAGATAGCCAGTCTTGGTATATGATTCATAAAAAACTTCATAATAGGTTCCCTGCAAATGCAAGACGGCTTCCTCAATATTTTTACATTTGAGCAGTGCAGAAATTTTTTCTTGGGGCAGGCGATGAGAGAGCCGCGCTTTTAGCTTGGCACTTTCATAGGAAAGCTTGCCCGCGCTAAACATCCTAAATTTTGTCCTGATTTAGGTATGTAGGGGTTGATAAAATCTCGCATATCACATCGCTAGCATGCGCAATTTTCTCTTTGTTATCCTCCAGGAATGAATGTTCTTTTTCCTTTAGACTTGTGATGCTTTGTATGAGTTTTTGTTCATTTTCTTGAGAGTATTTTGTTATTTCGCTTTGCATTTGTGCATGCGCATTTTTGTATGCCTGTTGCAAAAGAAGCCCCGATTGAATTTCTTGCTCCTTTTCGTTTTTTCGGCAAATTTGTTGCGCTTCATTCATCAGTTGGGCTGCATTTTTTTCTGCAGAAATTGCAGATTCGATCATCTGTGAAAGCATAAACGGTATCCTCCTCCTCTTTCCGAAAAATCCTTTCCCTGTTGGCGAATCTTGGCGGAAAAAAATACACGTAGACTACGTCATTCTAGTGAATAAGAGATTTGCCTGTCAAGTTTAATTAAAAAAAAATAAAATTACCTTCACTACTAGACCTTAATGCATGTAAATTTATAGAATGTAGAGAAATGATAATGCTTGCTGGAGATGTAAAAATGAAAACACACACGCTCTTAATATTCCTTTTATGTACTGTTGTCTCTATGAGGATTTCGGCAATTGGACTGGGGGGTTATCTGGGCGCAGGGTATATAAGTCCTGATCAAAATCGTGAACCAGGAAATTCTTTAACACTGGGAGCTGGGATAGAAGTAGGCTTTTTAACCCCCTATCTCTTGGATGCTATTGTTAGTATTGGCATGGGCAGTCTCAACGATCGTACGGCATTTTTGACATCCTATATTTTGCACTATACACATATGGTGGCAAATCAAGTGGGGATTTATGTGGGTGCAGGACTAGGAATAGATGCAATTTTTGGTAGCCGATTTAGTGAAAAAAGAGATCCTACCGAGGCTGATTTGCATGGTGTGCTTGTCAGTGGCATATTCCCTGTGGGCGTCAAATTTTTTACAAAAGTTTCTCTAGAAATTTATGCAGAGGCGCGATTTCATATAGGCCGCTACTATACTTGGGCCAAGTATTACACGACGGCAATTCCTGATCCCAGCATGATAGGCAACAAAGTTTCCTCAGAGAGTTTTTATTGGGGTGTAGGCGGGCGTATGGGTTTGCGGTATTGGTATTAGTCTGCAATGCGCAGCATCTCTTTATAGCTACGGGGTTCCACATCTTCTGGTGCAATTTCTAGCTCGAGTAATGCAGTAACGACTTGTTCTCTGGCCGCCGCTATTTCTTCTTCTTGGTGAACAATGGCCTCAATTTCTATAAACCATCCCAGCGCAGGAATGCCCGCAATTTCATAGGTGATACCTGGGCCTTGAAAAATTTCTACATACTTTTCTTTGCGATAGCTGGGGTAAAACTCGATAATCTCTAAGAACGAGAGAAAGTCTGCCATGCGATCCACACAAAATTCATATTCTTTGTTTTGTTCTACTCCCTCAATGGTCAGCTTTTGTTTACATGTCATCGTATGTTGACCATTTTCGCTGCGAATGCGCAAGAGATCCGTGGCATCTTTTTCGCGTCTATAATATTGATCAGATCGGCTTAAGATTGTGGGTTGCCCCAGCTTTTGGGTCAGTTGTTCTCGGATAGGCTGAGGATCGTGCAAACGTGCTTTGATTTCCACTTCAATGGCCATATGTCCTCTCCTTAATAAGTCACAATAGAAAGGATGGGAAGATGATCGCTGTATCCCAATTCTGTCGTACCTTGATTTTGCCTAAACCCCCGTGGTATACGAATAATAAATTCTTTGGCGGGTGTGAGTAAAAAATCAGCATTGAAGATATAGACATCTTTGACCTGTAGTCCATGGCGATCAAAAAACTGATACGAAAAAAATAGGTAGTCGAGTTTTTGCCAATTTCCCCGATACACATAGGTCCCCTCCTGAAAATAGGGTCCGATCAGGCTATAGCCATTAACTAGCAAATACATGGCTTCTCGTGTGAACTCTGGGCGATTGAGGTAGGGGAAGGATGAGGGTGGCAATTGGACTAAGTCTTGGTTGAAGTCCCCCCCTAAAAAGACACTCATTCCCTGCATAATAGCCCTTTGGACCTGATTGGCAATCAGACTCATCGCTTTAACACGTTTTTCTTGATTGCGCGGGTCACGCTGCGAAGGCAAGTGTACCCCAATGACCAGCACATCCTCTTCTCCCACGCCAATGGTCGCCATCAAGATAGGGCGACTTTTTGTGTCAAAAAGCGAGGAGTCGAGTTGTTCGACTTTTTTTATGGTGTGATGTGTCATAATTGCAGTGCCCACAGCCTGGTCTTGCTTTTTTGCAAAAATGATATTAAGGCGCTGCAGACTAGGGGTGTTAATACGTAGCTGCTCTAGAGCTGCCAGATTCTCGACCTCTTGCAACAACACAAGACCCAATGTTCCATGTTGTCTATGAATTTCTGAAAAGACATGTGAGATTTGTAAGATTTTGGACTGGGCATAATATTCATTCCATCGTTGTTGATTAAACGACTGATATTCGGTGCCGATATAGTTGCCATCAAAGAGGTTTTGCACATTATAACTCATCCACACTTCTTCCGTTTTTGCCCATAGGCAAAATAGGCAAAAGACGTGTAAGCTGATGCACATGGCAATTTTTTTCATCTTTTTTCCCCTTTCCACAAATCTATTGCATAGCCGACTTGCAGAGTAATCGGTGTATTTAAAGATATATCACGTTCGGCAATAAATGGAGAAAAATCCATTGCAAACCGACCATCAATCACAAAAAAACCAGGCCCCAGGTCTATTTGGAGGCCTATTCCTGCTACAATTCCATAGGAAAACGGCTTGGTTGTAAAGTTGAAACGATCTCGTTCTCCTGTTTTTGAGTTGTGATATGTTTGCAAAAATCCGCTCATTGGAACACTGATCATTGGGCCCACCGAGATAGAAAAACGAATAGAGTCTGTAGTGGGGATAATGGCCTGGGCCAGAAGGATAATGGCAAATTCATGCGCACTAATTTTGGCACGAAAATCATTGTCTGTAGGGTCAATATAGTTGACGCCACGGTTAAAGAATATCAGAGTGTCTAGTTGTAGGGCAAAGTAGTATTGAGGTAGCTGATATTGAACAAAAAGACCCAGGTTGCCACCAATAAGGTTTGTGCTTAAAGATCCTGGCACTTGTACACCAGAGCTGAGGTAGAGGTTTTCAATGTCTTGGCCTCCTGCATTATTAGTAGTCATACCAAAGACGAGGCCCATAGATACACGTTGATCAATGGCGTAGGCAGGAAGGGCCAAAAAAGAGTAAAAAATGAAAACAACGAAAAAAAATCGCATATACAGCCCATATTCTACTATTTTTCCTTTAATTATACCAGAGTCTTGACGAAATGTTTTCTGTGGCACTATAATGTGTCTATTAATATAAAGAGGGGGTGATGACCTATCGCATGTGTCTATGTCGGTGATGATGAGCCATTAGAAAAAGCTATTAAACGTTTTAAGCGACTTGTAGAAAAAGAGGGTGTGATTCGGGAGTGGAAACGCCGCGAATTTTATGAAAAACCATCTGTAATCAACAGTAGAAAGAAAAAAGCACTGGTGAGAAAAAAGGCAAAGAAGGGTCGCAAAGTGGCTGCCGGTTATGGCAAATAGGCTGTTCCCTTTTGAATAATGAATTTTGGTATATTTTTGTTTAGGCTGGGGACCTCGGGGTCCCTTTTTTATTTGGTTAGCATTGAGTTAAAAGAGGTAGGGTATGGCAATACAGTGGTTTCCTGGCCACATGAACAAGGCGCGCAAGCTATTAGCAGAGTATGTAGACAATATAGATGGCGTTCTGGAAATTGTTGATTCTCGTGCACCAAATAGTAGCCGAAATCCACTCATTGATGAGATTTTTGCAAAAAAACCACGATTAATTTTGCTCAATAAGAGCGATCTATGCGATCTGAAGATTATGAAAAAGTGGCAAGATTTTTATGAGGGGCAAGGACTAAAGACCCTGGCCATTTCTGTCAAAAATCGCCACAACTTGGAGCGCCTGAAGGGTGAAGCTGCAGGCTTGGCCAAGGCCGGCAAGACCCGTACAAAGCCTCCTCGTCTGATGATAGTGGGAATTCCAAACTGCGGAAAAAGTAGTCTGATCAATGCATTAGGCAGAGAAAAAAAGGCGCGTGTTGCAGACAGTCCAGGTATTACTAGAGATGTCGCGCTCTACAAGCTGGGCAATTTGGATCTTATCGATAGTCCAGGTACCTTGTGGCCCAATTTGAGCGATCAAAATGCTGCAGCACGTCTAGCTGCATTGGGATCGATCAAAGATGAAGTTTATCTTGCCACCGAAGCACTGGGTATGGTTTATCCATATTTGCATATGCAGTATAGGGCTCGACTCAAAGAACGCTACAGGATTGATCCAGGTGAAGAGTTGGATCATTTTCTTTCCGGAGTTGCAGCAAGGTTTAATAAAAAAATAGAGGATACTGAAGCACTGGCGATGATGGTTTTTAGGGATTTGCGTGCAGGAAAGTTGGGGGCAATTTGCCTGGAGGACCCAGATTTGTGGCAAGCCCAAATAGCTCAAGAGAATGACTTGCAAAAAATAGAGTAATCTTCTATGCTGATGAGGGATTTTGACCTATGGATATTCGTAAAATTTTTTCTGCAAAGGGTGATAAGCTCATTTATTTGATCCTCATTTTTATGGTGGGTAGCGCTGTCTACTTTTATGTTGAGGGGCGTGTAAACCCTGTCAACGATTTGATCAAGAGAGACCAGGATATGCCTATCTTATTTGTTGTACACAGCAAGGGCAAGCCGCTGATTATCTCCTATTATGTGCAGAACTCTCATACTAAGCGTGGTTCATTTTTTGACATTCCTGCTAATACTGCGGCAACATTGCGTTCACTCAAGCGGATTGACCGTATCGATACGATTTTTAATCCAAGATCTCCGGATCGCTTTGTGCAGCAGGTGACGCAACTTTTGGGACTAGAGCAGCGTCCCTTTTATTTTTTTATGGATACAGAGGAGTTGTCCTTCATCGTTGATTTGATTCGTGGGGTTGAAATTTTTATTACAAACCCTATCAATAAACAGCAAGACAAGCAGGCATTTTCCATTCCCTCTGGTTCTGTACTTTTGGATGGAGCAAAAGCGAGTGAGTATCTTTTACTCAAAGAGGATCAAGAAGCGGTAAACAGGTGGGTTGATCGTCGCCAGCGGTTTATGGGTGCTTTTTTGAGGCGTTTGGTGCATCAAGTTGCAATTCTTTCTCACCCAAAGGTGATAAATCAACTCAAGTCACGCATTGTCACAGATATGAATGACGATGCATTGGTTTCTTTTTTTCAAGAAGTTTCACTTTTGGATACAGAAAATGTGGGCTATCAACGTGTAGCAGGATCTGTGCGTATGGTGGAGAGTGTGCCACTTTTATTTCCCAACTATGAAGGGCAACTTTTGCAAGAAACCATCAGGCAAACACGTGCCAATTTGGCTAGTACAGAAAATGCCGGCATTGCATTTTTACCTAGCAAAATTGAAGTACAAAATGCCACGGTGCGTAATGGATTAGGCACACGCACCGCCCAGATTTTTGCTGGCATGGGATATGATGTGGTCTCTATTCGCAATGCAACACAAACAAGTCCCTATACCGTGGTCATTGATCTCTCGGGCAACTTAGAATCTGCACAAAAAATTGCCTCTGTGATTCGTTGTAGCCGTGTGTATTCTTTGCCCCCTGCCAATGAGGACGATATTAATGTAGCGATGGATGTGCGCATTATTTTGGGAAATGATTTTGATGGGCGCTATGTGCGACAGCTCAATTAGCTAAGGAGACCTCATGTTAATGGGAGAAGCTGGGGTTGTGTCCCTGGCCAAAGAAATAGAAAATATGGGTGCAAAAGATCTTATTGCACTGCAGCGTTCTGATCAATGTGATTGGCCAGACTATCTCATTGTTGGGACTTTTGCGAGCAGCAGACAGGCCTCAGCAATGCTTGATGAAATCCGTTTTGCTATGCGAGAGTACGATCAAGAGATTCGCATGAGTGATCGTAGCACAGAAAATACATGGTTTTTGTGCGATGCAGGAGAAGTGGTCATTCACTTGCTTGATGCACAGGCACGCGAATTTTATCAACTAGAACTACTAGACAAGGGTGCCAAGACAATTTATTCTGCAACCAAAATTTAAAATAACATTTTTGTATTCTTTGGCATATCAAGGCTTGATGAACACAAAAAGGAGGCAATATGCAATATGAAAAGGTCCTTTATATTGGAGGGATGACATGCACCAATTGTGTGCACCATGTCGAGCAGGCTCTGATGAGCATCAATGGTGTAGAAAAAGTTTCTGTTGTGCTTGTGACTGGTCGCACCACCCTCACCTTTGCTAGACAAGGTATCCTGGATGAAGAAATACACACAGCAGTGAAGCGTGCGGGGTATCAGATCCTCAGCATACAGAGCTCTCCCGCGATAGAGGGCAAGCAGATTGCACGACGGTTTTATATATCTTTGATTTTTGCCATGCCACTCATGTATATTGGCATGGGTGGCATGATGTCATTACCACTGCCATTTTTTTTGAACCCCAATCGATTTCCTCTTTATAATGCCCTGGCACAGCTTATTTGTTTGTTGCCTATTCTTTGGTGCAATAAAGGGGTGCTATTTCATGGCACAAAAGCTCTGATGCAACGCAATCCCACAATGGATTCACTGGTTATGCTGGGTACTGTGAGTGCACTCGTTTATAGCATTGTTCAAACAATAATGATTCCAGAAAATCCCCATGCAGTGCATTCTTTGTATTTTGAAAGTGCAGGAATGCTCCTCACCTTAATTTTACTAGGTAAGAGTCTAGAATTAAGAGGCAAGGGACGTGCCAGACGTGCCCTAGAAGAGTTGCTAGAAATGACACCCCAAAAGGCGATTTTGCTAGATGCCACGGGCCAAGAAGTCCTTGTAGACTTGGGCAGTATCAAAGAGGGGCAGGTGGTTGTAGTCAAACCCGGAGAGCGCATTCCTGTAGATGGTGAAGTTGTCTTTGGCTATAGTGATGTGGATGAATCGATGATTACTGGAGAGAGCTTGTTTGTTTCAAAACAGGTGGGAGATTCTGTGGTGGGGGTCACGATCAACCAGCAGGGACTTTTGCATGTGCGGGCCAAACAGATTGGAGCAGAGACTGTATTTGGCCAAATTGTGCGTATGGTAGAACAAGCACAAGAAGAGAAAGCTCCCATTGAACGCATCAGTGACCAAGTGTCTCGCTGGTTTGTCCCTGCGATTTTGATCATTGCATTGGTTTCTGGCATGACTTGGTGGGCAGTGGGCTCAAGTTTTGCTTTTGCCTTAAATATTGCAATTGCTGTTTTGGTGGTCGCTTGTCCCTGTGCATTAGGGTTGGCGGTGCCATTAGCTGTCATGGTCTCAATAGCCTCTGGGGCAAAGAATGGGATTCTTTTCAAAAGTGGGGTGGCACTACAGCAGACAGCAGGGCTATCGATGATGGCTTTTGATAAAACAGGCACATTGACACAGGGGAAGTTGAGTACTGTAGAAAAAGAAATATGTGCCACAGATCCAGATATCACATATCATTTGCAGCTGATTCGTAGTCTAGAATTACAATCAACACACCCCATTGCCAAGGCAATATCGCGTACACTTTCTACCCTTGAAGAAAAGACTGTCACAGATTTAGAGAATCTGCCGGGGGCAGGATTGCGTGGCACAGTGGATGGGCATGAGGTTTTGGTGGGTAAATATTCTTTGATGAAAGATCAAGGATACACACTGGATAAAGCACTAGATCTGGGTGCACAGAAAGCCGAACTTGCGGGCAAAACTTGTGTCTTTGCTGGTGTAGATAAATCTGTGATTGCCACATTCTTCCTTAGTGATGAGGTGAAAGAAAATAGCCTGGAAACTATAGAAAAGTTGAAAAAAATGTCACTAGAATTAGTCATGCTTTCTGGTGATTCACAAATTACTGCTATTAATATGGCCAAGCGTTTGGGTATTAGCCGTGTTTATGGACAGCTTTTGCCAGAGCAAAAAGCAGAAAAAATTCTTGGGTTTCAAGAAGCTGGATTAAAAGTCGCCATGGTGGGTGATGGTGTGAATGATGCGGTAGCTTTGACACGTGCAGATGTAGGTATTGCCGTGGCAGAGGGGAGTAATATTGCCATAGAAAGTGCAGATATTGTCTTGATGAAAGAGGATTTATCCCTACTGGTAAAAAGTATGATACTCAGCAGAAGGGCAATGCGCGTAATCAAGCAAAACCTTTTTTGGGCCTTCAGCTACAATATTATTGCTGTACCACTGGCTACGGGACTATTTTATGTATTTGGCGGACCGCTTTTGACCCCTGTCTGGGCTGCACTAGCGATGGGATTTAGCAGTGTTTTTGTTGTATTCAACTCACTACGCGCAAAAATTTGAGTCAAGCAAATCTATGACTCAAATTAATTTTGTATACGTTGGTATTTCTGGGTTTCTTGATGCAAGGTTTGGACAATCGCGTCCTTGTGTACCTGAATCTGTTGCATACTATCACGCAAACGGATCGTAACAAGGCCGCTTTCTTTTGTTTGTGCATCTACAGTGATACAATAGGGTGTACCGATTTCATCCATACGCCGATAACGCCGCCCAATAGCCCCAGATTGATCATAAAATGCTGAAAATTCATGTTTGAGGTTTTGGTAGATTTCTTTAGCCAGATCATCTAAACCGTCTTTTTTGACCAAGGGAAAGACGGCCACAGTGATGGGTGCAATACGGGGATGAAAGTGCAAGACAGTGCGGACATCTGGCTTTTGAGGATCGCTAGAAAGATTTTGTTCTTCATAGGCATCCATGAGTGTGATCAGCACACTACGCGTGAGGCCAGCACTTGTTTCGATGACATAGGGAGTATAGCGCTCATTTGTTTGAGGATCTAGGTAATTAATGGGTTTTCCACAATACTCTGAGTGACGTTTAAGGTCAAAATCTGTGCGGTCGTGAATGCCCTCTAGCTCTTGCCAGCCAAAAGGATAGCAATATTCAATGTCATAGGCATCTGCTGCATAATGTGCGAGTTCGCCAGGGCCATGCTGATGAAGGCGCAGGCGATCAGGGCTGATACCCAATCTTTGAACATAGTAGGACATGCGTGCGTCTTTCCAATATGCCAGCCACTCTAAATCACTGCCAGGTTTGACAAAGAATTGCATTTCCATTTGTTCAAATTCGCATGTACGAAAAATAAAATTTTTTGTCGTAATTTCATTGCGAAAAGCTTTACCCACTTGTGCAATGCCAAATGGAATAGAGACACGGCTTGTATCAACGACATTTTTGAAGTTGACAAAAATACCCTGGGCTGTTTCTGGGCGCAAATAGATAAGTCCACCCCCGTCTTCTACTGGGCCCTGGTTGGTTTTGAACATGAGGTTAAATTGCCTGGGTGGAGTGAGTTCTCCTGCGCATTCTGGGCATTGTTTCTCTTGCAGATTTTTGTTATTGATTTGGTCTGCACGAAAGCGTGTTTTGCATTTTTTGCAGTCAATGAGTGGATCGCAAAAATTTTCTACATGACCTGAGGCTTCCCATACGCGTGGATGCATCATGATGGCAGCATCTAGGCCTACGATATTTTCATGTACCTGGGTCATTTCTTTCCACCACAGGTCTTGGATGTTTTTTTTCAGTGCAACACCCAATGGGCCATAGTCCCATGCACCATTGAGCCCGCCATAAATTTCTGAAGATTGGTAGACAAATCCACGCCTTTTGCACAAGCTGACAAGTTTTTCCATGCTGGCGCCCTGTGCATTGGACATTGTTTGGGGGTTTGTTTTTTTTTCTTGTGCCATATTTAGATGTCAACCTCAGGGTATATGAAAATTATCAGATTTTAATATCATGGATCTTAAAATATTATGCGTGCAACGTCAAGTGACAATAGAGTATATAAGTTTCTAATTTTTGAGCAATATTAACTTGTTTTTTTAGCATGATTTGAGTAGACTACGGGCCATCAATTTAAAAAAACAATTATAGCAGGAAAGGTTATCCATTGCATAAAAATATTGTATTTTTTTTCCTTGTCATTCAGCATGTTTTTGCCATGTTTGGAGCAACGATTCTTGTCCCTGTGCTCACACATTTGCCCGTTTCAATCTCCTTGTTGTGTGCAGGGGTTGGCACGCTTATCTTTCATGGTGTGACCAAGGGACGTGTTCCTTCATTTTTAGGATCCTCATTTGCTTTTATTTCCCCGATGTTGGTTGTACTAGAGACACAGGGTGTGGCACATCTTAAGGGTGGCATTATTGTGACAGGACTCATCTATTTGCTTTTTGCTTGGTTGGCAAAGATTGTTGGGGCCAAACGTATTAGAGAGTGGTTTCCGCCGATTATTGTGGGGTCACTACTCATTTCTATTGGACTTAAACTCATACCTACAGCACTCAAAATGTGCGGGTATGACCCTTATGTGCTAGACTATCCACGGGTAATGTTAGCAAGTATCACGATTTCTATTATGGTGATACTCAGTGTAGCACAGCACTCATTTTTCCGACTGATGCCTATTCTTTTTGCGATTTTGGGTGGCTATGCTGTGGCACTTTTCTTTGGCATGGTGGATTTGGTACCCATTGCCAATGCACACTGGTTTGGTTTGGATTCTGTTGCTAGCAGACAGATCTTTACTTTGCCAAAATTTTCTCTCAATACAATACTCCTGTTGGCCCCCATCAGCCTGGTTGTGATGATAGAGCATATTGATGATATCAAGCATAGCAGTGCAGTGACAGGTCAAAATTTTTTGATCAATCCCGGTTTGCACAGAACATTTTTGGGAGATGGATTGGCGACTGTTTTTGCAGGTGTGATGGGCGGGCCAGGCAATGTTACATATTCTGAAAATACGAGCGTGATGGCTGTAACAAAGGTGTATGACCCTGCAGTACTTAGGGGTGCGGCAGTTGTGGCAATACTTTTGGCATTTTGTGGCAAGCTAGTGGCAATTATTCAAACAATGCCTGTAGCGGTGACAGGTGCTGTTTCGTTAGTACTATTGGGCATGATAGTGGTAGTGGGGTTGCGTGTATTGTTAGAGGCACGCGTCAACCTGAGAGATTTCAAAAATATGATTATTCCTGCGTTGATTATTATTTTTGGCACATTTGTTTCTGAGGTCAATATTTTTGGATCTATAAAAATGTCTGGTTCATTTTTGGCAACAGCAGTGGGAATTTTTCTCAATAAAATTCTCAAAAGTGATCAGCAACGCATTGATGGGCACGCAATGCCTTGACATTTCTATTAAATTTTATTACCGTTAGTTTTCAATGAGGGCTAAAATTTACAAACATATGGGACGAGTTATTCGATGAATAGAGAGAAAGGAACTCCTTTTTAAGGGGTTCTTTTTTTTGCCCAAATGTTCATTTTTTTTAAATTTAGCGATCAAAGGAGAGAAAAGTGTTGAAGTCAGAAATGCGTTCTTGGAGTCTTGCTATACAGCATGTTTTTGCAATGTTTGGTGCGACGGTGCTTGTCCCACTGATAGTGGGAATGCCCATATCAATTGCACTGTTGACAGCGGGAATAGGCACATTATTGTTTCACAGTGTGACGGCTGGAATGGTGCCTGCTTTTTTAGGATCATCTTTTGCTTTTATTCCTGTGATGTTTATAGGGCTTAAGGACTATGGCATTGGAGAGGTGAAGGCAGGAATTATAATGGCAGGAGTGGTCTATTTGCTTTTTGCTTGGGTGGCAAAACAAATTGGATCAAATAAGTTAAAAGAATATTTTCCTCCTATTATCATTGGTCCGGTGATCATGTCTATTGGCCTCAAACTTGTACCCACAGCACTGAGTATGGCAGGCTATAGCACGCAGTCGCTAGATTATAAAGCGATGTTTTTGGCGGCAATCACAGTGGCAACGATGATTGTGATTAGCTTTTTGCAACATTCATTTTTTCGCCTTGTTCCTATACTTTTTGCGATATTTGTAGGCTATGTTGTGGGGATTTTTATGGGGATGGTCAACCTATCAACACTCGCTGAGGCGCAGTGGATTGGCCTTTCTAGCCAGAGTATGGCAACATTGAAGACTTTGCCAGTTTTTTCCTGGAATGTGATCTTGCTTGTGGCACCTGTCACACTTGTCACGGTGATGGAACATTTGGGTGATATGAAAAACAATGGTGCCGTATGTGGCAAAGACTTTTTTGAAAAGCCTGGTCTTTCACGCACATTGCTGGGCGATGGTTTGGCCACTATTGCTGCAGGATGTCTGGGTGGTCCTGCCAATACAACATATAGCGAAAACACCGCAGTCTTGGCGATTACAAAAAATTATGATGCCAGCATCTTGCGACGTGCGGCAGTGTTAAGTATTTTGATAGCTTTTTCTGGAAAAATCATTGCATTATTGCAGAGTTTGCCCGTGCCTGTGATGGGGGGCATCTCATTGATGCTTTTTAGCCTGATTACAATAGTAGGGTTGCGTGTGCTTTTTGATGCCCAAATTGATTTTCACAACTTTCGCAATGTGGTTATACCCTCATTGGTGCTGGTAATTGGTACATTTGTTGAAGGGATTCCTGTGACACAAAAAATAACAATTTCTGGGGCTTTCTTGGCAATTCTGGTAGGATTAGTTTTGAATCTATGCCTGCCCAAGAAGATGGTGAGTTGAGAGAGAAAAAAAAAGGATAAAAACAGTTCACATAATATGGTAAAGAAAACTCCTATGCATGGCCGACTATTAGGAGGTCATGCAAGCAATTTTTAATAAAAATATATTCTCTGGAGTTTTTCATAAGGTTGCTGTGATAATGCGGCGTGCTTTGCGATACTTTTTGCATCTCAGCAGTTCGCTTGCAGGCTTTACTTTTTTTTTGTTACTGATTTCTGATTGGCAAAATTTTTCTGATCCAAGTGTGAAATTTTTATACCATTGCCTACGCATCAGCTTAATGAGTATCTTATTCTTCTTGCCTCTATTGCTCTTATTCCGCATCACAATCACACATCGAACCAAAAAGACGTTTAAACGTGTATTGGCAACATTGCTATGGATGCTCACAGTGTTTTTCTTGATCAACGTGTTAGAATTCTTTTATACATTTACTCGATATGGTAAATTTACCTTCTCAACAGGGGTGGGGCAATGGCTGACATAGAGGCAATGGTAAGGTTTCTTGATGGTGAAGAGGAGAAAAAACCCCCCACGATTTATCACGTTTCACGTGAGTATGAGGGAATTGCAGAGGGTGGGTGGACTAGCACCTTTGTACGGGGTTTAGCGCAGATATCAAATAAATTTGAATTTCAAACAACTATCATTTTGCCTTATTATGGATTTTTGGTTGGACGTTTGCGCAATCTTGAACATATTGCAAATATCAAGATTATGCTTTTGGATAGTGAAGAAGATGTCATCATCTGGAAGGGCGAATCTGATGGTCAGACACACACATATTTTTTGGAAAACCGCTATTTTTCTAGTAAGCAATCTGTTTATTTATATACCAATGATGCACACCACAATGTGGGTGAGGAGCATGTAGACAAGGAAGAGATGAATATGCTCTTTCAGAAAGGTGCACTAGAGTTGGCAAAAATTATTGGACCTCCAGATATTTTTCATGCGCATGATGGCCACACTGCACTACTTTCTGTATTGGCAGCAGAGGATCCATTGTATCAGGGGCATTTTGAAAAAACTAAATTTGTATTGACACTGCATGAAGTAGGTATTGGAGAACATCAGGAGATTACGGGCCTGCACAAGGCCAAAGCACTCACCGAATTGCCCCTGGCTGTACTCAGAAAAGGTATTATTGATGGGGACACAATGGATCCATTGATATTGGCTGGTTACTATAGTGAGTTGACAACAACTTCAGCAGAGTTTGCCCAAGAAGTTATGAGCAAAAACAATGGTCTTTTATATGGATACTTGGGTGATCATTTAGGTGCACGAGGGATGACACTGCAGGGGATTTCTGCGGCGGTAGACTTCTCTGCACTAGACCCCCGCATCCCCTCGCCAGAATTTCCACTTTTTTTTACCCCAGGTGATACAAAAACACGTGAAAAAGATATGTATCGTGACTATGTTGTGATGTTGAGCCAAGAATTACAATCTGAGATTCCTCGCCATGGGTATTTAGATGTCAGGGACGATATGGTCTTGTTGTGTATTTCCTCAAGGATGACATATAAGAAAGGGATTGAGTATGCCTGTGAGGCATTAAAAACTGTGATGGCTGACCATCCTAATTTGTGTGTAGCGGTGATAGGGCGTGGGGAACCAACCCTTGAATACAGAATGGTGGGCCTAAGCAAACATCCACAGTTTTTTGGGCGCTTTGTATATTGGCAGGGTTATAGCAAAAAACTCTTGCGCATTATCCTTTCTGGGGGGCACTTTGTCCTTGTCCCCTCTGTATATGAGCCTTTTGGTTATGTTGATTTGCATGGTCAAATTTATGGATCTTTGCCTATTGTGCATGCCTCTGCGGGCCTAAAAAAGGTGCGCCATGGACATACTGGTTTTAGTTTTGACACACTCAATACACAACATGTGGCACAGGCTTTGAATGATGCACTTATTATGTATCGAGATCGAAGAGCGGAATTTCATCGCATGCAGGATTTTGCTATCAAGACGGTAGAAGCGGAATATGCTTGGAATGTTATTTTTCAAAGGCAGTATCTTCCATTTTACCAAAAATTTATAGATGAACTATATCCTCCTGAAGAAGATGATGAAACAACAGAATGTCATGCACCAGAAGTAGCTCAAGAAGTTGCTGATACACAACCAGATACTGATGCACAACCAGATACTGATGCAGATCTGGAGGATTGTTAGTGTTTGTCGTATCCCAAGAATCTAGCACTAAAAAGGGTCCTGCAGAGATCCAAAAAATGCGTGAGTCCGCACGTATTGTCCAGTCAATTTTTGATGATATTGAACCACTGATTATAGAGGGAGCATTTCCCGATGATTTGCGAGAGCTGATTGTCAAAAAAGCACGATCTTTGGGTGCAAATATGTCTATGGATCAAGTGGGTTTTTGTCGGCATGGATATGTGCACCCCCCCACAGATGAAAATAGCCCATTGCATGATGATGAAGTTTTTACGCTAGATATTTGGCTTTCGTATGGCGGGTGGTATGCAGACTTGGCTCGTCCCTATCTACTCTCAGCTTGTCCTGAAAAAAAACGTTTGTATAATGCAGCACGTGCTTGTCAGCAAAAAGCAATTGAGACAGTTGAATCTGGGCAGAAATTTTTATCTTTGGTAGAGGCAGTACAGCAGGTTGCACAGAGCTATGGGTGTCATATATTGGATGGTGCATGTGGGCATGGTATTGGCAACTCTTTGCATGAGGAACCACTTGTGAGTTTTACTTATGCCAGTAACAACCTATTTGATACGATTCCTTCCAACCTTGTATTAACACTGGAAGTCGCAGTAAGTTTGAACCCTTGTCGGTTAATTCAGGATGAATATGGCTATACCCGCAGCGATACAGGGGAAGTTGTGTTGTATGCTGAGGCAATGGTAGCAATAAAAGAAAATAATGTAGAACTGGTGGGCATTTGATTTCTTAATAGATTCATAATATAAATATGATAAAAAAGGTTTAGGAGTTAATCCATTTGCGTAAGGCTTTGGCCATGCGTTCTGCTAGCTCGTCTACACGTCCCTGGTCTGCAGCCAAATGATACATTTGCATGGCATCCACAAATCGATTTTGTTGGTGATAGTGATCGCCTAGGCGAATAATACCATCACCGTAGCGAATGTGGACAAAGATTTTGCCCGCTGCTTCAATATCGCCACTATTAAATAAGTCATTTGCTTTACGAATCAAGATGACACGCTCTTGACTAGTGATTGTAGGTGGGTTCTCACGTACTTGCCTGATAAATCCATTGGGTGGAAGTTTTTTTAAGATTTCTTCACTGGCTTTTCCCATGGCTACTTATCCTTCTCTATCGTATTTAAAAAGTCTAAATCAGGCAGCACCTTTTTGCCGGAGATGGCAGCAGCTTCATTCTCTTTTTGAGTATTGAAATAAACCTCATGTCGAAAAATTTTTACATCTTGCGGTGCAGAGATTCCAAGGCGCACTTGATCACCCTTAATGTCAATGATACTGATTTCAATATTTTCATTGATTAGGATTCGCTCATCCTTTTTTCTAGAGAGTATCAACATATGTCTTAGCTTTTGCCTCTATTGGTCCCAGTTTTTCTCGGATACTCCATCGATCATCTAGGCTGAGACACTGAGCCGCACACTTGGTTTGATTGTTAAACAGCAAAGGGGCACGCAGGTTGATAGTGATGCCGAATTCTTGGATATTTTCAGGAATGGTAACAATACAAAGAATAATACACTTCGGATCTGTGGCGTCCTGCAGTTGTAAGATAGAATAGTCTGAGGGATCCAGTGCGGGGTCATAGTCTGAAAAAATAAGTAATGGATCCAAGAGGACAAAAGAGAGCATAGGCTCGAGCAGGCTGGTGAGTGTAAAAAAATAAGGTTTTTCAGTTTTCTCTAATTGCCAAGCTACAAGATCTCCAAAGCCAGGGATTCCATAGGGAAATTGATAAATACCTGCACAATCTAGCAAAGAAGGCTTGGTCATATTAAGATAAGAATTCAACATCTATATACCTACCTTAAAAAATCCATCAATGTTGTTTTGAGCGTAGTTGCTGCCACACGATAAGTTGCTTGCATTGCTGTATCTAGTGCACTCAGGTCTGTTAATGCCTGGGCCATATTCAATCCACGTGCCACATTGTCCCATTCTTTATAAGAATTATTTTCGTAGCTGAGTCTTTGTACGGCAAAGCGCAATCGGCTTTCTTGGCTGCCCAATGTAGCTCTTTGCACATTTAAGTTATCCATAGCCATATCAATGCCACCCAGGGTGGAGCCGCCAATTTTCATTTGATCACCATCATACATTGCATCACGCAATTGGATCATCATGTCAAACATACTTCCCCCTGCTACGCGTGATCCTGGAGCCAAATTATTCGGGGATTTGCGTTGTGCATCAGAGAGGATACCCAAGTCTAGGAGGACAGAGCCATTTTCTGCATCGCTGAGCCAGATTTGATGGGGGGTGGTACTGGTGAGAACGAGTGAGTTTTCTACAGGGTCAATGGAGGCCTTCACAGCAACATCAGCCTGGTTGATACGCTCTATAAGGGAGTGAATAGAGTCCCCAGCTCTCAGGGCAATTTCCGTATTGTCAATAATGATGCTGGTATCTTCTGGCACCACAAATCCGTCTACACGGTTAGCACTCCAGATTTTTTGGTTTTCAGCCCAAAAGACATTATTGCCAGCAAATTGTGCATCAATACGTGACCCATCAGAATATTCAACTTCGCGGCTTGCATTATTTCCAATATATTCTACGCCTGTGATGACGAGTCCTTGTGCTCCATCAACATTTCCGCGGATTTCACGGAATGCTGCGCCTTCAGTTCTGGTTCCAGAAAAGAGTGAGAGGCCATCGGCACCTCTTTGATTCGAGAGGTTAACCAATTCCTCTAGATATTGATTGACTTCTACAGCCATGTAGCGGAGGTCTTCCTTGCTATACGTTCCATTAGCACCTTGTACAGCCAGTTCACGCACACGCTGCATCAAGTCCACAGCTTGGGCCATATTGCCCTCGACGATAGAATAGTTGTTGATTGTATTTTGTGCATTCAATTCATATTTTGCTAGGCGGGTTTGCTTGGACTGAAAGCGGATAGAATGCGCAGCAGAAGTGGGATCATCTCTTAATAGGCCAATGCGATATTGACTATCAACTTGTTTTTGGGTGCGATTTTTTGCTACCTCATTGAGTCGATTGTAGTGTGAAAATTGATTGCGCTCCATTGCACTAGAAATACGAACCATAAATTTCAGCCTCCTGCCTTAATACAATTACCCTCTATCATTCGGCAACAAACAAGAAAAAATTAGCCCTATTATAAAATTGAGGAGAAAGCATTTCTAAAAAAAATTAAAAAGACCCTCTTGCTAAAGGCTTATTAAAAATAGTTTAATAAGCCTATCATGTATCTTTTTGCTATATTACTATTTCCGCTGGTTGTTGCGTATCAGCTATTAAATGAACGTTACTTTACACGTCCGTTGTGGGAATTGGCCTGTGGAGTTTTTTTTTCTATCCCCTGTGTTTTTATTTTGCAGGTATTACGAATTTTGATCATTCCCATCAACTGGGCCTATCCTTTGCAAAGCATGATCCTTGTTTGGATTTTTGATTTTTTACTACCCTCACTCCTATCATGTTATTTCTTTTTGGAGTTACTCAGGCGCAAACTGCTGGGCAGCGGCCGTATAGGAATGCTTTGGTTTTGTGGATTTTTCTTTCCCTTTGTCCTTGTCAAACTCATCTACAATCACACCTACTACGGGCTTTATGAACTTTTTTACATACCTATCATTTATATCTGTTTTACAGTCCTTTTTCCATTGTGGCTTTCTCGTCGTTATGGCAATTTTTTTTGGAATGCATTTTGGGGCACCATTCTGGCATTATGGACCACCGTTTTACCCATGCTTATTCTTACCGCCTACTACATGTACTATCCTAGCCTTGCATTCATCTCTATGATAGTGTTTGTTACGCTTGTTGCAAACATTTTTTTCTTTACATACAAAAAAGCAGGTGTAGTGAAAGACGAGGATGCTCGGCTTTGAGTATTCTGGACATTCGCAATCTGTCAAAGAGTTTTTCTAGCGGTGAAGAAATACAAATCATTTTTGATCAATTTTTTCTTTCTGTAGAAAAAGGACAATCATTGGCCGTGGTGGGTGAGTCTGGATCTGGAAAATCGACACTATTGAATTTGATTGCAGGACTAGATGCGGCTAATGATGGACAGATTGTATGTGCAGGCTATGATGTGACAAAAATGCCAGAGCATGATTTGTGTAATTATCGCAACAAAGCTTTAGGCTTTATTTTTCAAACACACTTTTTACTCTCAGATTTTTCTGCGATCGAAAATATCATGATGCCTGCATTATTGGGCAAGAACCCTGTGGCAGAGAGTCGCGAACGTGCACTTTTTTTGCTAGATCGTGTGGGGCTGGCAGATAAAAAAAATCACAGACCTATGCAACTCTCTGGGGGGGAAAGTCAGCGGGTGGCTATTGCGCGTGCTCTGATGAATTCCCCTAGTTTGCTACTTGCTGATGAGCCCACAGGCAGCCTAGATCAGCGTAATGCAGAGATGATACAAGAACTCATTTTTTCTGTAGCCAAAGAACAGCAATCGACACTAATTTTGGTGACGCATGATATTAAGCTGGCGAGTTTATGTCAGGGGCAACTACGCCTGGCTAAATATGCGGAGCATTCTGCGTGAAGCTAGGGACCTATTTATTTCTTGCTAGCCGTTTAGCTCTCAGCAGAAAAGCTAGCAATCTTTTGAGTGCAATTTTTATTATCACTTTGAGCCTGATTCCATTGGTGGTGGTGATGGAAGTTTCACAAGGTATGACGCAAGGTATTATTGCACGATACTTGGAGGTCTCTACCTATCATTTTCGTGCCACGCCCATGGTCTATCAGCCCAGTAATGAAGAATTGCGCATTATGGCAAATAATCTAAAGGCAATAGATACAATTACTGCCGTCATTCCCCAAAGAGAGAACTATGCTTTAGCATTTTCTTCTAGCGGCAGGCAAGGTGTGCAACTGCGGGGTATGGATAGAGATTTTTATGAACAAGACATAGGTATGCGAGAGTATTTGAGTATACGAGAGGGCACCCCTGATTTGAATCAAGAGACCATCCTCATTGGAGAGTCTTTGGCTAGTGAGCTAGAACTGGGCGTGGGTGATGTGCTAAGAGTCTTGTCCGTGGAGGGCCAAAGTGGCCGACCATTTTTTAGGGCATTTGATGTGGGGGGCATTGTCTCTGTTGGTTATGATCAATTAGATAAAACATGGGTTTTTATGGATAGAAATGTCGATATATTCTTTAATGCCAATAATAATTCGCAATCATTTTTAGGTATAAAAATAGAGAATCCTTTTGTGCAAATAGATCAGAAAAAATCTCAAATACAGGCACTTTTGCCAGAAGACTGGATAGTGACAGATTGGTACACAGCGAATTATGGAATGATCGAGAACCTCAAAATGACAACGTTAATTCTTGTTTTTATTTTAGGGTTAATCGTATGTGTGGCGATTACCAATACGACAGGGGCGCTACATGTTTTTTTTCTCTCCAGACGAAAAGAAATTGCATTATTAAAGGCAATAGGTGTTTCCCCGCAACAAATTAAACAACTTTTTATCGTGTTAGGCCTTTTTACTGGGGTGTGTGGCAGCATACTAGGTGTGGCCTTTGGGGCAATTTTCGCGACCCAGATCAATGGTATTATTTGGCTACTTGAGGTGATACAAAACCTATGGGTGGGACTTTTTTATAGCCAAGATTTTTCTGGTATGGGCGGGGAGAGTTTTTATTTAGAAAAGACACATGTTAGTGTACGTTGGCATGTACTTTTCTTTATTGTTGTAGGTGTCACGCTGTGGTCTGCCTTGATCAATTTGCGATCATCCAAAAAAATTGCTGACGCAAGGGTCTTAACTATTTTAAGAAAAATTTAGTAATATATCCATAGGAGATTGTGTTGTGATCTATTTTATTCGCATACTGGCTTTTGGGGCACTCAGCCTGCCCCTTATCTTTGTCGCCCTCACGATTCAGGCGATTTTTCGCCCCTTCTTTCGGCAACAAATACGCATCATGAGCAACTATACATTAGGCCTATTAGCGCGCTATCTTTTCTTTGCTTCTTGTACAAAAGTCCGTGTGCATGGCAAAGAAAAGATACCCAAAGAGGGGTGTATTTTCATGGCCAACCACCAAAGTTCACTTGATATTATGCTCATTTATGGTTATGTAGGCCGTCCTATGGCAATGATTGCCAAGAAAGCACTGGCGCATGTATTTTTGGTTGGCTCTTGGATGAAGGGGCTAGGTTGCTATCTCATAGACACCAAGGACCCGGGCCAGGCCAAATCACTATTTGAGAAGGCGGTACATGTTTTAAAAACACAAGACTATCCAGTACTGATTTATCCTGAGGGGACGCGTAGCCGCAAGGCAGAGATGGGCCCTATTCGTCCTGGCAGCATGCGTTTGCCACTTATGGCAAACTGCCCCATCGTCCCTATTACCATCAGTGGTAGTTGGAAGCTGATGTACGGAAAAAAACTCCTCTTGCCAAAGACTGTAGACTTGGTGATAGGTACACCAATCTCTACAAAAGACTACACAAAGGACGATCAGATCAAACTGGTACAAGAAGTAGAGAGGGCGCTCAAGGCAGGTTTTACAGCAGAAAATAAAGAGTATTACCTACAAAAACCATAGAATTTCACATATTCATTGGAGTTTTGACCCGATCTAATATCCCATTGACTTTTGCCAAGGTCAGTCCATAATTCGTCACAGCAAGGCCCAGGTGCTGCAGATATTTCAGTCGAGACATATTTTCTTTGCGTGTCATCATACAGCTGGCACATTGAATGATCAGGGCATAGTCTGCAATATTTTCAGGGAGCCCTGATCCCACATAGATATCTACTTGCAACAGGGGGCCAATTTTTTGGCGTAGTGCGGCGGGAATTTTTTCTCGGCCAATATCATCTTTGAGCGCTTGGTGTGTACAGGCTTCTACCACCAAGACACGATCACTCTCGCACAATGTGTCAATTTTTTTTGAGCCTTCCATATAATAAGGAAATTCACCCTTGCGTCCCGCCATCAAAATAGAAAAGGAGGTCAGTGGCTGATCTGCTGGAATTTGGGGGTTAATGATCCCAAAAACCTGTGAGTCAACAATAATAAGATCGGGGGTTGTAGACAGCCGCTGCATTGCCAGGGCAAAATGCTCTGTTGTGGTGCAAATGGGATGACACCCATAGTCGAGCAATTCTCGCAAAACCTGGACCTGTGGCAGAATTAATCGCCCTTTGGGTGCTTGCTTGTCTTGTGGCATGACGAGTACAACCAGGGCTTGCTGGGGTAACAAATGCGCGATCATTGGGGGTTCTTCTAGTCCTTTGCCTAATAGGGCCAGGTTTTCACGCAGTGATTCTAGCCCTGTATCTGTTGTAGTACTGATGGGCAGAACTTTTTGATTCAGTGATTTTTCAATATATTCACATTGGGCCAAGAGGTCTTTTGGATTTAAAGTATCACAGTGTGAGAGAAGTAGGAGGATTTTTGATTCATAGGCATGAAGTTCTTCTATCCAGCTTTTTTCTAGATTTAAGGGACCAGTATACCAGGCGGGAATAAGAATCAGAGCAATGTCTACTTTCTGAAAAATAGCCCGTGTTTTTTCTATGCGTTGCTGTCCCAAGGTATTTTCTGTATCATCGAGCCCTGCTGTATCTACAAGCACAATAGGCCCCAGTGGTGCCATTTCCATATTTTTGTATACTGGGTCTGTTGTCGAGCCTGGCACATCTGAAACAATGGCAAAATTTTGCTGTGTCAGGGCATTGAGGAGGCAGGATTTTCCTGCATTGCGACGTCCAAAAAATCCAATATGCACACGATTGGATCGTGGTGTTCCTTCTTGAAAAATTCCCCCACACATTTAGGAGATTTCCCTTTTTTTAATTTCCTCTGTTTCCTCATGTAGTTTAAAGAGCTTTTTCATTAGGTTTGTCACAACAAAGGCTTTCATTTCTGTATCCTTGGGGATATCTTTTGCACATTCTGCAATGAGATCTGTTGTTTTGATAACGGGGCTGATATTCATAAAGATATGATCTGGCTCTGGGATATCCTGCGTCATAGTTTTTTCATCAGGGCTGACGGGCAAATTATTGCCGTTCACACTGACAAGACAGGCATATTCAAAAATACGCAAATAATTGTAGATTTCTGGCACACCCGTTTTAGTTTCTTCTCTCCATGGGCGGATGCGGGTTCCAGAGGGAAAGACCAAAAACATTTGTTTGTTGTACTTACGGCGTGTGACCTCTTGGATGCTGGCTAGGTTGATGGGCATGGTTTTTTTTCGTTCTTCTTCGCGTTCTTTATCGTTTTGGATAGAATCAATTCCACGAGAAGGGTAGATGACCACGCGGTTATAAACCTGTGCACAGGTGCTGATAGTTTTATTTTCTAGGCTCAATTTGGCTCCTGCAACAGCAACCAACGAATCGGCAAATCCAGGCCCCAACAAAGGGTCTTTGTCTGTGAGATAGCACAAGTTGGTAAGGTCAAAATTTCCATAGTGTTCTGGCAAAAGTAGACAGGCATGCCCTTGTTGGGATAGTTGGTAGAGTTGTTGCAAATGTTCAGCATTAAGAAGTCTACTTCCTGGGAGAATAAATGGCTCAACAAGATCATTAAAAAGAGGCCGTGCACCACTGATGCCTTGGGTATAGACATTTTGGGTAGTGATCTCTTCGATCTCCCTATCAATCAGTGGCTCAAGTTTTTGAAAAGTTGCCTTAGATTTATCATTGAGAAAAAATAGTTTTTCAAACAGGGGGACCATTTCCAACATTCTTTTACAGCTCCTTGAGTATAGTTTGATGTCAAAGCCTAGATCTCTATATTGACTTGTCTTTCTTTTTTTATCAATAACTTTGCCCACATTTAACGCCCTTATAAGCTTTACTCTTGTTCCTTGATAGTCTATAGTTGTGCTTTATACTAAATAATTTGGAGGATGAAAGATGAGATTTCTTCTAGCAATATGTTTTTTTCCAATTTTATTGGCCTGTTCGGCCCAGACCAAGACGGTTCCATTAAGCGAAAAGACGAAGATTATGGTTGCAATGGATCTGAGTTTTCCACCGTTTGAGGGGATTGATACACAAGGTAGCCCCTATGGTATTTCTGTAGATATGGCCCATGATTTAGGTGTTGCCATGGGCAAAGATATAGAGATTTTGAATGTAAAGTGGGAGGGTCTCATCCCAGGATTGCGTTCAGGGCAGTATGACTTGGTGATTTCTAGCATGTCTATCACAGAAGAGAGAGAAAGAGTCATTGATTTTTCTATCCCCTATGGCGAGATGGGAATAGACTTTATCACACAAAAAAACTTTGTACTGCAAGATGTATCACAGTTGAATAGTGCAGATGTGCGTTTGGCTGTGCGCAAGGGGACCATTGGTGAAAGTTTAGCACTCAACAACTATCCCAATGCAAAAATTGTGAGTTTGGGAGACTTTGAAAGTGCTGTGCTAGAAGTTTTGCAAGACAAGGCAGATGTTGCCCTTGCAGATCCTCTCACGGTATATGAATTCCAAAAAAAATACCCAGATCAGGTTAATGCTGTCTATCTTTCTCAGAATACGATTCCTTTGGGTATTGCAATGAGTGAGACCGCAGATCCAAACTTGAAGATTCAAGTGAATGAATTTTTGAAAGCATATATTGAGGCAGGAAAACTTGATGCTTTGGGTAGTCAATATTTAGCAGGGATTAAAGAAGAGTTTGCCAAGCAAAATCAGCCATTTTTTCTCTTCTAAATACTGCTAAGCAGGAAAGTAAAAAATGAAAAACTCCATCCACCCAGATGGGTGGAAATATTTTTTTTACCAAAAAAAAGGGGCGCCCATACCGACTCCTCTTTTTATTTTTTATACTGGAATTTTTTTTGGTCTTTGGACAGTTTTTTTTCTCTACAATGCACAACGCTTGGGAAATTGGCACTTTGCAAGTGTTGTGCGTTATATCAAACCGCTCCTTATTGGTTATAGTACAACCCTGAGTCTTTCTATTTTTGTGTTGGCACTTTCATGTGTTTTGGGGCTATTGCTATTTTTTTGCCAAAAATCGAAACTCCTTATCTGTAAAGTATCCTCTTATTGGTTGATTCAACTATGCCGTGGAACACCATTGATAGTATTTATTGTATTTTTTTACTATATTGTGGCACAGGCTTTGGGGTTGCAAAATCGCATTTTTTGTGCAGTTCTTATCCTTTCTTGCTATCACAGTACATCTATTAGCGAAATTATTCGTGGTGGATTTCAGTCGATTCCCAAGACACAGTTTCAAGTAGCAGAAAGCTTTGGCCTCTCTTTTTGGCAAACGTATCGTTATGTTATTTTTCCCCAGTTGTTTCAACGGGTTTTGCCTGCTATGACCAATCAGATTGGTATTATTGTGAAAGATACATCATTGGTGGCTGTCATTGGTGTGGCAGAATTTTATCAAATGAGTACTAATGCTGCTAATCAAACCTATGCATCTTTGGAATTTTTTCTGATTTTGGCTATTGGGTATCTTCTGATGACACTTCCTATCAGTATTCTCACAAAATCACTAGAAAAACGTGAAGAGGAGATGGCCTGATGAAGATAGAGATACAGCAACTTTCTAAGAATTTTGGCAGCCAGGTTGTTTTAGATCAAGTACAGCTGACCTCACCACAGACCAATTTATTAACCATGATTGGTCCCTCTGGTGCAGGAAAAAGTACGCTTTTGCGTATTCTTTCTGGCTTGGATGCAGATATTAGTGGCCAAGTGATAATCAATGATCAAAATCTGGCATATGGGGATATGGAGCTTTTGAGAAAATATCGCCAGAAAAATGCCATTGTTTTTCAGCAACACAATCTTCTGCCACATTTGAATGTTTTAGAGAATATTATTTTTCCTTTACGACATATACTACGTATTGCCCCAAAAGATGCACAACCCAAAGCGATGGCCTTACTTGATCGTTTCAAACTCATTGACCATGTGAAAAAACTCCCGCACCAACTTTCTGGAGGGCAAAGTCAGCGTATTGCTATTGCGCGAGGGCTCATTGTAGAACCAGAAATTTTATTTTTAGATGAGCCCACAGCAGCACTAGATCCAGAAATGGCTTATGAAGTTTTACAAATGATATCTGAAGTACAAAAACAGGGATCGGATATCATCTTGGTGACACACAATATTCGTTTTGCCTTGCAGTGTAGCGCAGATTTTTTCTTTGTTGATCACAACCATGTAAATTACTATAATGCTCAAGATGTGATGCAACCTCCTAGCAAGAGCTCACTTGCATCATTTTTACGCTATGCAATGCTTTAAAATATATAGATGGAGATTGTTCAATGGGTGTTTTTGAGGTTTTGAAATCACGTGGTTTTATCAGCCAGTGTACAGATGAAGAACGGGTTGCGCAGTTACTAAACAATACAACACAAACTATTTATTTAGGAGTAGATCCATCTTTTTCTAGTTTGCATATAGGCCACAGTGTGCCCTTTTATGCACTTTCACATTTGTATCGTGCAGGACACCGTGTGATTAGCTTGATGGGTGGGGGCACAGGGTGCATTGGCGATCCTTCTGGTAAAACTGAAATGCGCAAGCTCTTGCCCTATGAAGAGATCAAATCAAATATCCAGGCAATCAAAAATCAATTAAGCCGATTTTTTGATTTTTCTGAAGATCGTGCCATTGTAGAAAACAATGGTGACTGGTTATTAAACCTCAACTATATCGAATTTTTGAGGACGGTGGGATCCCATTTTTCTGTGAACCGGATGCTCTCTTTTGAGTCATATAAACAACGTCTAGAAAAAGGTCTCTCTTTTATAGAATTTAACTATCAATTACTACAAAGCTACGATTTTTATATGCTAAACAAAAACCACCGTTGCCATTTTCAAATTGGTGGCGATGATCAATGGGGTAATATTGTGGCAGGCATTGATCTCATTCGCCGTATGGAGGGTCCGCAGTGTTATGGATTTACCTGTCCTTTGATTACTACAGCAGACGGCAAAAAAATGGGCAAGAGTGAAAAGGGCGCACTATTTTTATCCCCAGATCTTACCTCCCCCTACGATTTTTTTCAATATTGGCGCAATGTGCACGATCAAGATGTCACCAGATTTTTGCTCTTATTTACATTTCTCTCAGAAGAAGAATGCCAAGAGTTGGGTGGGGCAAAGGATACGCAGATCAACTATGCCAAAGAGCGATTAGCCTATGAAGTGACAAAACAAATTCACGGAGAAGAAGAGGCAGAAAAAGCACAAGCTGGTGCGCGTGCACTATTTGCTGGAGGCGCAGACCTTGAGCATATTCCTCATGCTCTCTTATCAGCAACACAGTTGGATGGTGCAGGTGTTGAGCTAGCAGATCTTTTGGTGCGTTCACAGTTGTGCAAAAGTAAAAGTGAGGCTAGGCGTATGATACAACAAGATGCTGTGATGCTGAATAATGAAAAAGTGAGTGATGAAAAACTATTTGTGATACAAAATCATGTGGTAGAAGGTGCAATTTTATTGAGAGTGGGCAAAAAGAAATATTTTCGCTTTATTGTTGAATAGCCGATACAGGAAGAGTTTTTTTACCCACAGTCCACGGGCTAAAAACCAGTAATCCCGCATCATTAAGATAGATATTTTTGATACTTTTTTGACTCGTATATAGATTGTCTTGCCGCACGGTAAAGATGACGGGCAATTGCTTTGCATAGATATTCTGGATTTCATTATAGTATCTACGCCGTATATGTTCATCTTGGGCAATATTAGCATTTTCATAGAGATGGACAAGCTCTTTTTCCCAAGAAAGCATATTTTGTGGTTGTGGTTGATATGTTTCTTTGTTGTAGGTTGAGGGATGAAAATAGTACAAAAATTGACCCGGCTGCCAATACACACGCACTCGTACGCCTGGATCAGGGCTATTGGCAATAGAGCGGATCACTATTTCAAAATCACCTTGCCGCAGACGTTGAGACATACTATGTTGATCCAGGGTTTCTATATGTGTACGAATACCAACTTCATTAAGTTGCTGTGCAAAAATTAATGCAATTTTGCCCTCTTGCCCAGTCTTTGTTCCCATTGGCACCAAGATATTTAGGCTAAATTTTTCATCTTCTGGATAGCTTGCCCAGCGATCTAGGGATGAATAGTTTACCCCCAGAGATTTTAGCAATTCCACAGCCAATTCTGGCATAAATGTGCGCCGCAATGCATCACTTTCTGCATGATAAAACCGTTGATTTGTAGTATTAATAAAAGTTCCTTCGACTTGGGCAAATTGATGATAAACTTGATCAATAATGAGTGGCCGATTTAGTAAATGCTCCATGGCAATACGGAATGTTTGATTTTTGAATAGCGCAGCTTTATTGGGGTCTTTGGCATCAAAATTGAATGCAATATGTGCAACGCTGGGGCTAGATTTTGCAGGAATTGATTGAAATAATGTATAGTTTTTATTAAATTCTATATGTGATGTTAAGTAGAAAAATTGCTGGGCGCTGATTTCCAGATAGTCTAATTTTCCTGCCAAATACAGTGCCAACATTTGTGAATGATCTGGAATAATCATTAATTCTAGATGGTTAACATATGGTAGTTGTACGCCCTGAGGGTCACTGCGAAAATAGTAGGGATTGCGCACAAATGCGGCCTTTATCCCCACTTTGTAGCTAACTAAAATAAAGGGTCCACTAGAGACAATTTGTGTGAGGGGTGTATTGACAGACCACAGTGATGCAAGATTTTTTGGGGATACTTGGTCTGTATGGATTTTGTGCTTTGGCAAAATAGGTAGATAGGTAAGTGTATAGAGAATCGCTGGCAGGGGTCTGGGCAGGATAAACCGAAAGGATTTTTCATCGATACGCTGGATTTTTGTATTTTGCCCCTGGTGCAAAAAAACTTCAAGATAATTGCTGGGAGAATCTGGGTTGAGAATTAAATTTTCAAATGTAAAAATCACATCATCGCTGGTGATCGGGACACCATCAGACCAATAATGATCCTCACGCAGCTGGAAAGTGAGTGTTTTGCGATCCACAGAGTAGCTCCAACTTTTGGCTAAAGATGGGCGCAGTGTGTCGTCTACTGGGTGACGCTCTATTAATGGCAAGAGGATTTGAGAAGTAATTTCTTCATTACTGGGGCTACTTTGTGCATAGCCCAAAAATGAGGTGGGTGCAGCAGGGATTCGCAATTGAAGCATGCCACCAGGAATGACTGTTTCGTCAGAAAAAAAAATGGGATCTTCTTTTTCTAGGGCAAAAGGAGGTGGAATGCGTTCATAGTCTGATTTTTTATCCACATTGTGGCATGCCATGAAAAGGCTAAATAACATAAGCAGAACAATTTGCATACACAGGATCTTAGCCAGTAAAGGGCACTATGTCAATTATCTCATACACAAAGAGATACTTTATTGTATTTTCCCCTTGTTTACATAATGCTGAATATTCGTGAGAACCCCAAGAATTTCTGTATCGTGACTAGTAATTAATAGACTCATTTTTTGTACTTCTGCGAGTTTTTTAATAATGGAATTTCTAGAAATAGTATCTAGTGCACTCGTAGGTTCATCTGCTATCAAAATTTCGGGGTTTTTGGCCAGGCACAAGGCACAGGCAATACGTTGCAATGTGCCACGACTGAGCATTGATGGGTATGCATCGAGCAAGTGTAAAGGATCTGAAAAGTCAATGGATAAAAGCGATTGTAGTAAAATATTACGACATTGATCTTGTGATAAAGACATATGGCAACTTGTGAGGATTTGTAGACAAAAATCACCAATTTTGTAGCATGGATCAAAAAATGAAATTGGATCTTGGGGCAAAAATGCCCATGAGTGGCGGCGTAAATTTTGCAGATCTACGGAATTTATCGTGTACAAGTTTTTCCCTTTATAATAGATATTTCCACTGCGGCAAATTTTGATGGGGGAAAAGTCAAACCCACGTAATATACTCTTACATAGGATTGTTTTGCCCGATCCGGATGAGCCAAAAACCCCAATTTTTTCACCCATTTCAATAGATAAAGAAATCTGGTCTAAAATCTGTGTTTTTATACCATGTTTTTTTTGTAGTGAGAGGGAAAATTTATCTATTTCTAAGAGTTTGCTCATGCACTATAAGTCCCCATAAAAGCAGGTTGATTTTCAGATTTTTTGGCCATGCAAAAGAATAAAATATTACTAATAATTAAAAAGAATGTTGGCAATAAAAGCCAGGGAGTCATCTTGATCTGTGCCAGATTATTTATATCACTAAGTAAAAGCCCCCAGCTGCTTTGAGGTTCACGTATGCCCACACCAAAAAAACTCACAGTTGTCTCGCTCATAAGCATCGCGGGAATTGTTTGCAAAAAAAAGAGACTTTTATAGGCAGCTAAATGCGGTAAAATATGTACTTTCAAAAGATGTAATTTGGATGCTCCAAGCATTTTTGCACACACTACAAATTCTTCTTGCACCAAAAAAAATACCCTTGTGCGAATAATTTTAGCCATTTGAAACCAACCAAGAAAACTAAAAATACCCATTAATGCCATCACTCTGACTCCAGTATCCAGGGTGATAGACAAACTGCCACAGGCTAATAGCAATATGAGAATGCGTGGTATCCCCTTGAAAATTTCTGTGAAAAACTGAATGACAACATCATAAACTCCACCAAAAACTGCTACTGAAGAACCTATCAATATTGCCATATGTACACATAACCAAGCTCCAGATATTGCGATCAATAGTGAGACCCTGGCTCCCAATAAAATACGGCTGAAGAGGTCGCGACCAAAAGGATCTGTTCCCCACAAATGGATCATTTTGCCAGGTATAGCAGATCCAAAAAAATGGAAGTCTGAGGGAAATACGGCTAAAATTTTGTAGGGTTGGTGTCGGACAAAAAGCTGAATTTTGATCGGTGATCCATCATCAGAATAGACAAATGGTCCAATAAAGTGGTGCTGATGCCATAAATGAATTTTTATAGGAGGTTGACTTGCAGATGCTGTATCTCTGTAGTCTGCAGAATATGGGGCAAAGAAGTCTGTAAAAATAAAAAATACAGATAAAAGTATTGTCATAAAATGCCTGCGTGAAAACGCTAATGTCATCTAGTTGTCCTATCAATAGGCAAAAGATTCATTTCTAGAATAATGTCACTGATCAAATAGCCCCCTTGCATCATTAATGCCAAAAACATGAGAATACCCATAGCTAGGTTTGTATCATGTGCTAAAATTGCCTGATGAAAAAATGGTCCCAATGTAGGGATATTAAAAATCATAGAAATAATAAGGCCCCCAGAAAACATCCAAGGTAAATCCTGGCTAAAAACTAAGAGAATTTGGGGCCAGGCATGGCGCAATAAGTGCTGCATTTCTATTTTTTTTGATAGTCCTTGTAGTTGTAATTGCTCAAAAAAGGGTTGTTGCTGTATTTCTTGAAAACGTGTGCGTAGCAACTGAAACAACATTCCACAGCTATGAAATGTCGCAATAAAAATTCCTATTAAAAATAAATAATTCATTAAAAATGGCATGAAAATTGCCAATGAAAAAATAAACAATGCACTCAAAAATTCTGGAGAAGCCATAGATACTTGAGAGATCATGTCTATTACAAAGTGTAGCCGCCTGGTGTATGGGTATAGGGTGCTCCACAGTGCCATAGGCAAACAAATAAGCCATTTTAATATCATAATCAGGCCAGTAAAAATAAGTGTGGGGCGAATATACTGCCACAGCAAATCAAAAACAGGCTGATTGTATAGAAATGAAAGCCCAGCATTTTTTTTGATGACAAATTGAAAAAGCCAATATAAATATTTAGTAAAGAGGGGAGTGTTTACCCCCATCATCTGAGAAAAAATATGCTCTTGTTGTGCAGAAGAAAAATGTAGGGTGTTCACAAAATTTCCTGGGCGTATTTCTAGTAAAAAAAATGCAAGAAATGAAATGAATAGTAGTGATGGGAGAAAAAATATAATTCGTAGACTAATTCTCATTTTATCCCCTTGAGTTTCATGAAAGAGGGTGTTATCTTGACTCAGATACACAATTTTTTAAATTTGTGTGATATTTATGGCTCCTAAAAAGAGGAAATGGATGAAAAATACACATATACAAATCTACACTGATGGGGCATGTTCTGGCAACCCTGGTCCAGGGGGGTGGGCAGCGCTTATTTTGCGTGCAGAAGAAGAAAAACTTTTATGTGAGGGTGAAGCACAAACAACAAATAACCGAATGGAATTGATGGCTGCTATTCAAGCACTGGATGCCGTGCAGAACTATCGGGGAGAGCCTATGAGAATTTATACTGATAGTCAATATGTGAAAAATGGGATTAGCAACTGGATCGAAAACTGGAAAAAAAATGGCTGGAAAAATGCAAAAAAAGAAGTCGTAAAGAATATTGATTTGTGGCAAAAATTGGATAAATTAAATGCTGATTTAAGGCCTCAATGGGAGTGGGTCAAGGGGCATGATGGTAACAAATATAATGAGATTTGTGATAAAGCAGCAGTGGAAATGTGCAAAAAATATAAGAATGAAGTCTCAGCTATTTAGCTTGATTGTAAGCTTTAAAAATCCAATTCTTAAAGGCATCAATACGGTTAAATAAGGACTCATCCGCCTTTTTTTTGACAAAAGCAGGGGGTGCTCCCAAATTGCTAGATAACCCATAAATCAAAACTCCAGTATTTGTGGGAATAAGACCAAGAAAAAAGTTAAATGCACCGGGTTTGGCTACTGTGATCAATCCCTGCTTGAGAGGATCTAGGTTGGTAATCTGAAAGAGGATTTCTCCAGTTTTATTGGATTGTATTTTTACTGAGTATTGGGCGATGCCAAATGTCTCATCATTTTGCGTGATGACAAAAGAGCTTATTGCTCCCAGTTTTGGGATCAGAGTATTTTTAATTTTTTCATTTTCTGTGATAGAAACAGAGTAGATAAGCACTTTTTCTTTTTTTTCAGAACGAGAAAAGTATAGAAGTCCTGAAAGCGAGCTGACATCCATGGCAATATTAAGGAAATTTGCGGGTAGGGGTTTGTGTGATGAGGGAATATAATACAATGAAAAAGCATTAGTTTTGGTATTTGCAGTTATTAATTCTGGCAAAATAGACTGCGCAAGAGTTGTGGATGGCAAGAGGGAGAGTGCAGTAGGTTTTTCAGGATTCTCTTTGATGCTACCATCCTGCAATAGTACAGCTTTTTGGGCATCAGTCATTTGGGGGAATAAAGACATCTCCAGTGAAAATGATGCACTCAAAAAGAGAAAAAAATGAAACAGGAAAAAGGACTTTTTCATAAATTAGTTATAGAATTGCCACGCAAATAGAGATTTGCGTGGCGCTATTATGCATCTCCTACGGGAATCGAACCCGTGTTCTCGGGATGAAAACCCGATGTCCTAGGCCTCTAGACGAAGGAGACGTACGATGTGAAGTCTATAAAATATTACTAAAAAAGTCAAGACTTCTATGTGACTAAATCTGCTGGCACACGAAACAGTCGAATTCCCTCTTCTTTGAACTTAACTTTAACAGCCTCAATAGCAAGCTTGATGGTGGGCACCTCGTCTTCTTGACAATAAATAATAAGAATAAAATTCATCTCAGGCCATATTGCGTCACCCTGTTTCGGTTCATGCTTGCCCTCACCCATTGCCACTGGAATTTTTGTAAAGTGATGGCAGTTGATAAGATTGAGCTGATCCATAATCTGATCTTCGACGGATCTATTGGCAAAGAGTTCTAAACGTACCATGTAGCCTCCTTATTTTAATTGCTGGCGAGCATATTCCAGATCTTGTTCTAGCTTTGCACGTTTTGCTGCTTCTCTTTTAATCTTTTTTTCTTCATTTTTTTTGTTAAACACATAATAGAGCAATGGTGTAAATAACAGTGTGAGCATAGAGGCAGAAATCATGCCGGCAAATACTGTACGCCCGATAGGCTGACTCATGGTTGTTCCATCACCTTCTGCAAGTGCCATGGGGATCATTCCCAAGACTGTTGTTAATGTTGTCATAAGGATCGGACGTAGACGCTGACGGCCTGCCAAAATGACTGCCTCTCGCAGGGGCGCCCCTCGCTTGCGCAATAAATTTGTGTAGTCAATAAGGACAATTCCATGATTGACGACAATTCCCGCAAGAACAATAAACCCAATCATAGAGTATGCAGACATCGCAGATCCTGTGAACAAATAGAGCAAAGATGGCCCAATAGGAATTGTTAAGACACTTGTAATGATAATAAAAGGATCTTTAAGGTTTTCAAACTGTGAAGCCATTACCGCATAGACAAGAAAAACGGCAAGAAAAAATACCATTCCAACCTTTGGAATAAGCTCTTGCAAATCTTCAAAATCTCCTCCAGTTTGAATACTGACACCCTCTGGTAAAACAATAGATTCAGAGATTTTTTTGAACGCAGCATTATTAGCAACGGATGCAGGAATACGGTTGCCTTTAGCATTAGTCACAGCATAGGCACTCACTTCAATTTGTCTGCGCTGGTTTTCTCTTCTTATTTCTGAAAAACTTTGCCCCTTTTGGAATGTTGCAAAATTGGCCAAGGAGACCATGCTCCCCTCCCTATTCATCACAAAAATACGATCGATGTCCATGAATGAAGATCGATCTTCTTCGCGTAGGATAGTCCAGATGTCAATATCATTTCCTTTGTATTCAAACGTTCCAGAGAGGCCACCTTCAAAGTTATTTCTCACCTCAGAGGCTAATTCATTAAATGACAAGCCATAGTTTGATGCCTTGTCACGATCGATGACAATTTCAATCTCTGGTAAGCTTGCCTCAATATTTGTTTGAACCTCTGTCAATACATTCACTTCTTGAAGAGATTTCACAATTTCATCCGCTGTTTTCTCTAGCATAGATTGTTCATTAGAGGAGACCTTGATCGTGACCTCTGCACCGCCGCCGCCGCCAGGTCCACGTGAAGCAAAATTATAGTCGAGTCCCGGGATATTAGCCAAGACACTGCGCGTCAAATCCATGATTTGCCTATTGCTAAGCACGCGTTTTTTATATTCTTCTGGAGCAATAATATACATTTCACCTTTTGCATCATTGGTCTGACCAAAGCCTGCACCACCAGCATTGACCATGGTATGGTATATACCTTTGCCCCCCAGTTCCTTGATCTTGTTTGCTGCATCATTCATTGTTGCCAGATTAATATCCAGGCGTGTGCCAGGTGGAAATTTATAAGAGACTTGGACTTCTGGTTCATTGCCAGGGGGCATGAGCTCAAAGCCTACAAATTTGGCCAAAATCAATAAACTCATAAACAGCGAGATTGCCACACTAGAAATAATGGTTTTTTTGTGGGTCAATGCCCATTCGATAC
Source organism: Spirochaetia bacterium (assembly GCA_051648825.1). Classification (GTDB taxonomy): domain Bacteria; phylum Spirochaetota; class Spirochaetia; order WRBN01; family WRBN01; genus JAHHUI01. Next base: position 120,916 of record JBOFFX010000045.1, on the reverse strand, counting down.
CATTTGCGTATTTTTCATCTAAGATATTCAACCATACAGAAATTTTTTCATCCAGTATTTTCATCAACCCCTTTAATGGGCGTTGCGTTGTGGTACGGATAGGCAAGAGGACTCCTGCCAGAATAGGGACGGTAATCACAGCAAAAAGTAGAGAAGTTGCCAGAGAAATAACAATAGTAAAGGACATGTCATTGACAAGTACGCCAATAATGCCTAGCTCACTAGCAAAAAGGACCAATGGCAAAAAGACACAAATCGTGGTCAGCGATCCAGAGATGATTGCACCGACCATTTCTTCACATCCCAATATGGCAGATGATCGTGCCATGACCCCCTTTTCTCGATATCGTGTTGTATTTTCTAGCAAAACAATACTACTATCAACAATCATTCCAATACCCAAGTTTAACCCAGCAAGAGAAAGAATGTTTAAACTCAGACCAAAGAAATACATCATCATTACGGTGGTCAAGATAGATAACGGCATCGTAATCGCAACAATAAGTGCACTTTTAATATTTCTCAAAAAGAAAAGCAGTGTTAAAACAGTAAGAAATCCACCTATAAAAATAGACTGAACAACCTGCCCAATGGCACTTTTGACACTATTGGATGAGTCAAAGATCCGCTCAAAAACTAGTCCAGATGGAAGCTGGCGATATAGGCGTTCTACTTGTTTTTCTACACCAGCAGCCACTTGTACTGTATTGGATCCAGATTGCTTGTAGATATCAATGCTCAAGCTTTTTTCCCCATCTACATAGGTCACAATTGTAGGGTCTTCATAGCCAATAAACACACTGCCTAAGTCACGCAATCGTACAGAAACAGGACTAGAGATGCCCTCAACATTCATCGTTTTTATAACCAAATCTTGAATCTGCTCTAGGCTTTTAAACTTACCATCTACACGCAAAGAGAGTTCACGCACACCTTCTGTAATAGAACCAGCAGAGAGCTGCACATTTTCAGTCAATAGCTTGTTGCGAATGTCTGTGATAGAAACACTGTAGGCCTCAAGCCTGTTTTGAATCAGCTCTACACGCACTTGGCGCTCTCGTCCACCACTCAGGCCTGCCTCACTCACTCCCGCGACTTGCTCTAGGTATGGCTTTACATCACGGTCAGCAATATCGTACAATTCATCTGAATCCAGTCCGTTGCCAGAAAAAGACCAAGAAGAGACAGGAATGCTTGCATTGAGGTCCAGTTTAAAAATTGCAGGAGATTCTGCATCATCGGGCAAAATACTGCGCACACGATCAATTTGGTCGCGCACATTGTTTGTGGCGGTTTCCAGATCTACACCCCAGTCAAACTGCAACATCACTTGTGACATATTTTCACGGCTGACAGAACTCATTTTCTTGAGTCCTTCAATATTGATCAATGATGGCTCAAGAATTTTTGTCACACTTGATTCAATCTCACTGGGGTTTGCTCCATCATAGTTTGTGATAACACTGATAAATGGAAATTCTATGTCAGGAGTGAGGTCTTGGGGTATCATTGGGATAACAACTGAGGCAATGAGCATCAGTGTAAAACACAAAATAACAACGCTTATGGGCCTTTGAATAACTGTACGTACAATGCTCATTTTTTATTCCTGCTCTTGTGTGCCAGCATCGCTATTTTCATCAATATCCATTTCATCCGCCTCTTTCACCTCTGGCGATGGGCTGCTGCTTGTTTCAGATACAGGGGCTTGTGGTATATTTTCTTGCGCTTGCGCAGGAGGCACTTCTTGCGCAGGAGGCACTTCTTGCTCATCAGAGACAACAGTCCCGGATGCGTTTTCATCTATGGGCGGCATCATTGTTTCATCAGAATCCAAAGGCTCTATAGGCATAATTTTTGCCAAGGCACCCTCATTGAGCAAACCTTGTCCAGAAAATACCACGCGGTCTCCTTCTTGAATGCCCGACTCGATGACTAATGCATTGCCCACTTGTACTCCAGTTTTGACCTGTTTCATTTTTGCACGTCCACTATAGTACCCAGGGTCAAATATTTGCGGATTTTTTTCATTTTTATGCTGTGCAAGAATTTTTTTGGCAGCACCAACAGAGGATTGTGTCCCCTCCTCCCCCTCAATAACAAAGACATAATCTTTGCCAGATTTTGTGACAATGGCACCCGTGGGGATAGTCAGTGCATTGCTGATCGTGCGTGAGTTAATAAGTAATTCACCAAACATTCCAGAAAGTAATTGATCCTTACCTTTTGTTACACGTAGCTTTACAAGCCTTGTGCGTGTTGTGGGATCCAAAGTGGGGGCCATCTCATAAATCTCTGCTTGGAATTCTTGCCCAGGAAATGCAGAGGTAAAAACAGCTGCAGTATCCCCAAGATGAATCATTTCAACAAATCTTTCTGGGATAAATATTTCAATTTTTAACTGACTTAAGTCGCCCATTTGTGCCACAACAGTAGTTGTAGAGACAGTATTTCCCAGCTCCACAGGCAATGCACTGATGACTGCAGCAAGGGGAGCGCTCACAGGGCTTAGATTATAGCTAGTTCCCGGGCTACTGGGGTCTATGTAGGCAATAATTTGTCCACGTGCCACTCTCTCGCCCACATTAACAGTATAACGGATTAATTTTCCACCAATATCTGGCACGATATTGACAGAATTTTCAGCCATAATGTTCCCATTGATTTTAAACTGCTCTATCACATCTTTTGCTACCACATCCATCACATAAACAGGAATAATACGTTCGCGTTTTGCATTGTTGCCGGCGATGATTTGCTCTACCACAGAACGCCCAATGCTGAAGACAAAGAGTACAAGAATAATTTGGATAATACGTTTGTACTTACGTACTTTTTTTGCATTTTTTTCACTTGATTTTGCAAAATTATCAATACGTGTTCTTGCTTCTTTAATTTTAAGAAAAATACTACTCACTTGCTGTTTAACAAAATTTATCATCTTACTTAAAATCTGTTTAACTGCGATTTTTTTCATGTTTTTTTACTCCTTGCCTTATGGCCTAATGGCTGGCAATACGCTGGCAACTTCTAGGATTTCTGTAATATCAGAATTGGTCAAATACGAGAGATTCAACAGTGCTGTATAATAATCAAACTGGCCCTGTGAATAGTTAGATAATGCGGTGCTACGACTCTGAATGGCTTGCTGCACTTCGACAAAGTCACGCACACCACTGCTATATCCGCGCATAATCAACCCCAAGTTTTCTTCACTCAAACTATATGCAAGGCGCAAAGATCGAATGCTATTTTGGATATTGTTGATACTATTGGCAGCGGTAGCAATATCAATATGTGCCTGTATACGCGTTTCTTTAGCCTCTTCCTTTTTTAGGGTCAGCTGATCGCGCAGCTGCCAGAGTGTAAGCCCATTTTTGCTCCATGGCAAAAAGGAATCAAAACGCACACTAATACCTACGGTCAAAGAGAGGCTATCGCCCCACCCATTATTGCCTAGACCCCCGATTCCCAACGAAGAAGCAGGATCTCCCAGGTTATATCCAGCCCGTACAAAAGGAGAAATCACATTAAAGTGCTGATAATAGGTTTGCCAGCGATTGCTCCAAACTTGGGCTTGGGCTAGGCGCACATTGGGCGAAGAGTCTACATATTGTCGCACCAGGTAGTCCACGTCCAAGAATCGAGAGTCTACATTAATCTCCCCAGTCAAGATCACTGGCTGCGCCAGAGGAACCCCCACAATGAGCTTAAATGCTAGCACCTCATTGTCGTATTTTGTTTTTTGTTGGTCATAGGCATTGCGTTGATTTTCTAATTCAACTTGGGTAGAAATCATATCTACACGCTGCACAAGCCCACTGTTGTATCGCTGCACAGATTGCCTATAGTTGGCCTGTGCTAGCTGCACGGTTGACTCCTGCAATTCCAAAAGTTTTTTTTGTAAAATCAACCCATGAAAAGTTTTTTTTGCAGAGTCCAGAATCTGTCTGCGAGCTGATTCGAAGTTAATTTTTCCCAGATTATAATCTGCTGTCACCTGCAAAATATTAAAAAATACCCATGCGGTCAAATTGACTTCTGCTGTCAAGCTAATCGAGGGCTCCCAATCTTTTGTCACCCCAGAACTGGGAGCACTAAAGAGCAGGCCATTGCGCTGATACTGCATTTGTGCGGTGCCCGTGATAGTGGGAAAAAAATCATTCCATACACCCTGCAGGCTTCTAGCGCTTTGGCTATAATTGATCTTTGCCCGCTTGTAGTCAAAGTTATTTGTCAATACTAGCATTTCTAATGCAGGTTCATCAATCGTCAATGGAGGATAGCTTTCAGGTTCCTCTGATCCCCCTTTTCCTTGTTTTTTTTCTTGCACATCGGCTGAGACAATTTCAGTCACATTGGGGGCCTGAGCCAATATCATATCCAGATTGATCAGGGCTAATGCTGTAAAAAAAATGAAATTTTGCAAGAAATACGTAAAAACACTTTTATGATAATTTCTCATTTTTGCTCCACGGGTACAATGCCCATCTACTTACAACACAATTCACGCAAGATATCTTTGATCAGGAGGCACTTTCAGGCAAAACATCACAGGCTGCCTCGCTCTGTGCAACATCAATAGCTGCTGGCTGGATATTTTTGTCGGCACTAGAAAATATGAGTGTTCTCAGCTGCAAAGTCAATGCCTGGGTGATGTCAGAATTTTCCTCTAGATACTTCTTTGCCGCATCACGTCCTTGCCCCATTTTTTCCTCGCCATAGCTAAACCAGCTGCCAGATTTTTGAATCAAATTATGCTTGACGGCACAGTCCAAAAGACTAGCCATCGCACTCACGCCCTTGCCATAGACAATCTCAAGCTCTACCTTCTTGAAGGGTGGGGCGACTTTGTTTTTTGCAATTTTGACAGTCATTTTATTGCCAGTAATATCATCTGGAGAACGCATAATAGTTTCGCCCTTACGCACCTCAAGTCGCTGAGAACAATAAAATTTGAGTGCATTTCCACCTGTTGTTGTTTCAGGGTTGCCATAACTTATTCCAATTTTCATACGAATTTGATTAATAAAGATGAGGCAACATCCAGATTTGGATATCAGCGATGTTAACTTGCGTAGCGCCTGGCTCATGAGTCGGGCTTGCAGCCCCACATGGCTATCACCCATTTCACCCTCGATTTCGGCCTCTGGGGTGAGCGCCGCAACACTGTCAACAACAATAATATCTACTGCACCAGATCGTACCAGGTGCTCAACAATTTCAAGAGCCTGTTCGCCAGAATCTGGCTGACTAAGCCAAAGGTTATCTACATCCACACCCAGATTTCGTGCATATTGTGGATCCAGGGCATGCTCGGCATCTACAAAAGCGGCAATGCCCCCACTGCGCTGTGCTTCAGCTACAGCATGTAAGGCTAGCGTGGTCTTTCCAGAGCTTTCCGGGCCATATATTTCTATTACGCGCCCACGCGGATACCCGCCCACACCCAGCGCCTCATCCAAAAGTATCGACCCACTAGGGATTGTAGTGATTGAGATATCAGTACTTCCATCACCCATCCTTATGAGAGAGCCTTTGCCAAATTGCCGCTCAATCTGAGTGCGTGCAACCTCAAAGGCCTCCATTTTTTTTTCTTCGCTTGCAGAGGAGTCTACACTCGTTTTTGCTTCGTTTTTTTTTGCCATCTCTTGTTAAAGGAACCCTCTCTATATTAAAGATGAGTCTAATGATTGAAACAAAAATTGTCAATCTTGTTTCACATTATTTTTTCATACTATTTGGCATGAATACGTATCGCCGAAGGGGCTTGAAATCGACCTTAAATCATGATACACTTTCGCGTGATGAATATGTCAAAAAATGATGTAAATTTAGCCCATTTGCCACCAATATTGCCTGTAGTACTCTCTTGTGCATATGTTTTTTGTTCACTTCTTTCAAACATCCTTTCTGCCAAAATCATCCTTGTGCCGATTTTGAACTGGGCCGTAGATGGGGGTACCATTCTTTATCCACTCTCTTTTGTTGTCAGAGATATGCTACACAAGAGTGCCGGGCGCAAAATTGCGCGCACAACAGTTGTATTTTCTGGCGTGTTAGTGGCATTAATGGCGATGTTAATACGCTTGGTAATTTGGTTGCCCCCCGATCCAAGTTGGCCATTGCAGTCGGACTTTGCCAATGCGCTGTCTTCTACGTGGCGATTGGTGTTTGCCAGCATTAGTGCACAGGTGCTTAGCAATCTTTTGAATACACATCTTTTTGGTTATGCGTTGCGCAGATTTCCCACAAAAGATGTGGCGGTGAGTATTGGCAGTAATATCGTTTGCTTACTTTTTGATACAATTTTATTTTGCCTTTTAGCTTTTGCTTTCGCATATCCCTGGGTTGTTGTTTTGCAAATTATTTTATTAAATTTGATGCTAAAATTTTTGACTGCACTTATTTTTGCCCCATTACTAAAATTGGTCAAACGCAGGATTGATATAAAAGATATTTAGCTGCACTGGTAAAATTGCCAGCCAGTGATGTCGATTGGTATTTTGAAGCAGAGGAGGCCTTAATAATTGTCGAAAGTTTTGCATGCTCCACAACTTCCCACACCGCGCCCTATTGATTCTTCGCGTGTGTTGCGGACGCGCACATTAATTAGCCCACCCCCCTCCAATATATTTGCAGATGTTTTTTATCTCAAGGGCTTGTTTATTGCGCTAGTGGGGATGGCAATTTTTTTACCCTTGCTGTACGGCCCCTCTAGGGTACTAGGTTCTGATGGAGAAGTAATTTTGCCCGCGACATCCTTTGGTGGACCGCGACTTTCATTAAACCCCGAAGCACAAAAACAGGCATTTCTTTCAGGTGAACGACCACGACGTGTAGCAGAATTTTATCATGGAATATTGGGTAGCGATCAAACAATTACCATGCTTGCGCGCACGCATGGCATTAGCTTGAGTACAATGCTTAGTGTCAATAAGATAGAAGATCTTGCGCGTGTGCGCACGGGATTTCGATATGTGATTCCTGGTATAGACGGGATTTTGCACAAGGTTTCGCGTGGTCAGAGTATGGATAAAATTTCAGATTTTTATGGAGTCTCAAAGGTTGAACTACTAGAGATTAATGGTCTCATTAATGAAAACCTCAGAGAGGGGCAGTCAGTTTTTATTCCCCAACACGCGCTCTCTGATGATGAAGTAAATCGAATAGTGGGGAAGTCATTTTTGTTTCCAGTGCCAGGCACCATTACGCGTGCTTTTGGCAAGATTCAAAATGGGCTCACTGAGACGATGGTTTTTAATGACGGCATTGGTATTGAAACAAATCCAGACCAAGAGGTTTATGCTGCTTATCATGGGCGGGTGGTGCGCGGAGGGCTTCATTCTTTGTATGGATATTATGTGATCTTGGAACACAAGGGGCGCTTGCATACATTTTATGGATACTTGGCAGGTGTAGAGTTGCAAATAGGGGATGAGGTGGCGCGTGGGGATGTGATTGGGCGCGTGGGGCGCAGTGGCTATACAAATGGACAGTCTTTGCATTTTTCCGTTCTGCACAAGAGCAAGCCCGTCGATCCGTTGAAGTACTTGAAATAAGAGATAAAAAAGGTGGAAGGATAGGGAAGTCTAATGAAGAATAAGGTAAAAGTGATTTCCCTAGGGGGGTCGCTTGTGGCTCCACAGGGGATTGATGTGGCGTTTTTAAAAAAATTTCGTACACTCATTATGGCATGGTTGGCTCAAGATGCACAAAGAAAAGTGATTTTGATTGTGGGTGGGGGTGCCCCTGCACGTGAATATCAGCAAGCAGGGCGAGAGCTTTCTCCAAATCTAGGGGACGAGATGCTTGACTGGATAGGCATTGCTGCGACACGGCTCAATGCACAATTGGTGCGCGCGGTTTTTGCAGAACAGGCGCCTTGTGCGGTAGTAGAAAATCCAGAGGTGGCTGTTTTTGATCGGGGGTGTGTCTTGGTGGCCAGTGGATGGAAGCCTGGATTTTCTAGTGATTTTGATGCCGTTATTTTGGCCCAAAAATTTAATGCAGGGACAGTGATTAATCTTTCTAATATTGAGGCAGTATATAGCGCAGATCCGCGTGTGGATCCCCGGGCAAAGGCCCTGAGTGAAATGTGCTGGGAGCAATTGCAAGCGATTGTGGGAAACAAGTGGCAGCCTGGGGCGAATTTGCCATTTGATCCTATCGCTACAGCAAAGGCTGCAGAATTAAAATTAGAGCTGATAGTGGCCAAGGGTTCTGACTTGGAGAATTTAGCGCATGTTTTAGATGGAAAAGAGTATAGGGGGACTACTGTACGCAGTTAGGAGTTTTTTTGACACTCCTGCTTGACATGTGCGTGCGTGGTATTATATGATGGCGGGGTCATACACAAATGAGGAGAGACTAGAATACTATGAAAGGTAAAAGAACCTACCAGCCTTCAAAAACAAAGAGAACGCGCAAGTTTGGATTCCGTGCTCGTATGAAAACACGTGCTGGTCGTGCTCTTTTAGCGCGTCGTCGTGCCCATGGAAGACATAAGTTGTCCGTCTCAGATGAGAGAAAGCCTTTCTAAAAGAGAAATCCTCTCTCATAGGGATCTGCAAAAGATTTTTAAGGGGGGTACGCGATATAGATCAGGCGGGATAGGGTGTTTTTTTTGTCGAGGAGAACATAAATTCTCGCGAATGGGTATCAGTATCAGCAAAAAATATGGTAATGCCGTGTGTCGCAATTATGCAAAGCGCGTGATAAGGGAACTTTTTAGGCGGCATAGAACGTTGCTAAAAACTCCTGTTGATTTTGTCGTGGTTGTTTATCCGCATCATTTGTCCTATGCGCAAGCAGAGTCTGTGATCATTGATTTATTCTCTCGGATTTAACTCAAGAGGGAGGGGTGATTGTTGAAACATGTCTTTATTTTACTCATCGCTCTTTATCAGAAATGTATTTCGCCACTCAAAGTGCCGTGTTGTCGATTCTATCCGCGCTGTTCTAGTTATGCACTGGATGCGATAAAAAAATATGGTGCATTTAAGGGTGGGTGGTTAACAATCAGGCGGCTTTTACGTTGTCATCCATTTCATCCAGGTGGCTATGATCCATTGGGGTGATGAATTGTGTATCTTGGGTAGAGAGCCAGTGCATAGAGTAATTTGACTATTTGAGGGAAGTGGAGCTTTATGGATAAAAAAACGGTTATTGCTGTTGTTTTGCTAAGTGTTTTATTTACGGTATTTTTGTCTGTAGGGCAATACAAGTCCCCTGCAGAATTGCCCAATGAGCAGGAACAAGCCACACTTGGTGAAGCTGTCATTGTTTCAGATGCACTAGAGGCACCACTTTCACCTGTGCAAAATACTCTGGCTCAGAATGGCACTATCCAAACATATAATGTTGAAACAGATCTTTTTAAGGTGGAGTTTTCTAGCCTGGGTGCGAGTATCACATCTTTGGAGCTCAAAGATTATCAAAACAAGGGACAACCTGTGGAGATGATACAGCGTGGGGGTAACCCAGAGTGGGGTGCTTTCTTATTGTATTTTGCCAAAGACAATAGTACGAACCCGTTTTATGGGCCGTATGTGTTTGCAGAAAAGACTGATTATACCTATGAATTTCGTGCTAATGCAAATGCCGTTGTTGAGGGAAAAGAGGTGCCCTTTGTTGTGATAAAGACCTACCGATTTGTTCCAGATGAGTACATGTTTGAGTTACGACTTTCTTTTGTGCAGCCAGATGGAGAATATTTGCCCCTCAATTTTGGTGGATTTTCTTATGCGTTAGAGAGTGGTCCACAGATAGGCCCGGCATTTGAAAAGCTCGATGCACAGCAAAACTATCGTAGGCCTGCGTATTTTAATGGAAAAAAGAGTCGTAACGTGAAAATTGGACCCAAGGCTACAGTTCTAAGCGAACGCGTGACTTGGGCGGCAATTGATGGAAAATACTTTTCTCTGATTGGCATTCCTGATGAGAGTGCTTATAGTCAGATTTTTTCTGCACGGCCACTCAAGGGTGAACTCGAAGGAATCAAAGATGGCACCCAATTGTCTTTTGTGCGATCGCAAATTCGTAGTTCTCGTCAAGAAGATGTTTTTTACTTTTATGTGGGACCAAAGCAGGCACAAGAGTTGCGTCGATATGACAACGCAGGACAAAATAGTTTTGGGCTTTCCAATTTGAAATTGGAGTCCATTGCACCTGATATGGCTGTATTTGGCTGGCTAGAGAGAATCTTTAAAGTGAGCTTACAGTTTATTCATCGCTATGTGCCCAATTGGGGTTGGGCGATTGTTATTCTCACTATCATTGTCAAGGTGCTGCTTTTTCCATTGAGCCTAAAATCAATGCTCAGTACGGCACGTATGGCAGATTTACAGCCCAAAATTAAACATATTCAGGATCGCTACAAAGATGATCCTGCAGAGTTGCAAAAGGCACAATTTGAATTGTATCGCAAAGAGGGCATCAATCCTATGGCAGGATGTTTGCCACTATTGTTGCAATTGCCCATATTTATTGCATTGTATAATTTGTTTAATAAGTTTTTTGAGCTACATGGTGCCCCATTTTTTGGGTGGATTACCGACTTATCTTCTCCAGATGTGATTTTGCAATTTTCTAATCCGCTGCCGTTTGTGGGTTGGACAGGATTACATATGTTGCCGATAATTTATTTGGTGAGCCAGTTGTTGATGAACAAGGTAACACAGGCCGATAGTGCTGCCCAGACAAGCCAAATGAAGACTATTATGCTTATTATGCCCCTGATGTTCTTCTTTATTTTTTATGGGGTTGCTAGTGCCTTGTTGGTCTATTGGATTATGTCTAATATGCTTTCAATTATTCAGCAGCTTATTATTTCGCACTTGAAGAGAACAGGGCACTTTCAACAGGCTATAGCGAGCAAAAAGAAAAAATAGAATGAGATTGGAAACTGCTCCAAAAAGGATTGAGGAAATAGCACAATGGTAAGAGAATTTGAAGGGAAAACTGAAAAAGAAGCCATAGCAAGAGCTATGGAGGAACTGAAGCTGAGTAGCGATCAGTTTGAAATAGAGGTTTTGACTGGTGAGGACGGCAAAAAATTTGGCTTTTTTAAAAAAGCAGGTGTACGTATTCGTGTTCATCCCATTGCTGGTCACGAGCCCACAGCAATACCACAAAGTCGTACACATACTGAGCAACAAAAGGTCGTCATGAGAGATGTTTCACAGGCCTTAAGCCAAGGGGTTGCCTTTTTGGAACACCTGATCACCTTAATGGGTTATCAGTGCCAGGTGTCTTTGATGCAAAGAGAGGATGGCAAGGCTGTTTTTGATATCAGCAGTGATGATAGTGCCATCATCATTGGCAAGCAGGGTAAAAACCTTGATGCTTTGCAGGTTTTGCTCAATGTCTATTTATCCACTGTTGACACTTCCCAAGAAGAGAGCTCACATGTACGCGTTATTGTTGATTCACAAAATTATCGACAAAGACGTGAGGACGCCATTATTCGTTCGGCATTAAAGAGTGCAGAGCAAGTTGTTAAAAGTAAGTCAAGCCGGCTGCTTGAACCGATGTCACCATTTGAAAGAAGACTCGTTCATACTGCCTTGGGCAATTTAAACGACATCATTACCCAAAGCGAGGGAGAGGGGACAGGTCGCCAAATCAGGATCATTTATAAAGGTAGTCGTTAATTTTTTTTGACCTGAAGAGACGATAAATAAGTATGCATAAGAAATCTGCAATATTGGGACTATTTTTTCTCATCGTTGTTTTTCTCAGCGCGTGTTCTACGTCTCAGATCCCTTATCGTGGAAATAGCGATCCAGCACCTAAGGCTAAGACGCTCAATGACATCGGCTTCAGGTTCTACAATCAAGGTAATTATGAAGATGCCAGAGCTTATTTTTCTCTGGCACTCAAAATGGATCCTGCTTTTGTTGATGCATATATTAACCGTTCTGCTACAAATATCAAACTTACAAGATTTAATGAGGCGCTCAATGATGCCTCACGCGCACTTCAATTGCAACCTAATAATGTGCAGGCACTCAACAATCGTGGCAATGCCTATTCTGGTAAGAACAATTTTTCTAGGGCATTAGAGGACTATAAAAAAGCGTATCAGTTGCAACCCAATTTTTTGGATGTACTTTTTAATATTGCAAACATGTATTATCGTATGAATTTGCGTATGGATGCTGTGCGTTACTATACACGTGTATTAGAAGTGCATCCAGGCATGACACAGGCCTATATTTTTCGTGGGTTGGCACAACATCAACTGGGGTATCAGCAACGTGCATTAGAAGATTTTAAAGTCGTATTGAGAATGCAGAACCGTGGGCTGTCTTTGAATATGCAGCTTGCTAGGGCACTACTGACTATCAAAAGGTTTGCTGATGCAGAAAAGGCCCTGCGCGAGGTAGTTGAAGAATTTCCCGATTATGCAGATGGTTACTATGTACGTGCAGAAGTGCTGTATCACCTCAAGGACTATCAAGCCGCTTATGCAGATATTTTGCGTGCAACTGAGCTGAAAAGAAATGTGGCTTATCAGGCGTTGTTGGTAAAAATTCAGAAAAAACTCAAACGTTAAAAATTTATGAATTCTGCATCTTGCCTACTGGTCGCATTGCGCTCTGGAATATCCTATCCACTTTTTTATTTGCCAGGGGCGCATTGTATTTTTGTTGGTCAACGTGTAGAAGTTCCTTTGGGCAAGCGCACGCTGATGGGCTATGTTATTGCTGTCCACACTGAGCTTCCCGCGCTAGAATGGGAATTGCGACCTATTCTCAAAGTCCTTGATGAGAAGCCAATTTTTTCACAGCATCAACTTGATATTGCACAGTGGATAGCAGAAATGGCATTTTGCTCACTGGGAGAGGTGCTTTTTATGTTGGGACCTACCCCTCAGGCAGAGCCCAAGGACCCCAGTCCACCCCCGGTGGCTTCAGAGTATGTTTGTGAGGGTGAGATTTTATTAAATCAAGCCCAAAAACAGGCCCTTAATGAAATTAAAAGCACAGAAAAGGTCTCCTATCTTTTTGGGGTGACGGGATCAGGCAAGACGCATGTTTTCTTGGAGCTCATGCGTGATTTTGTTGAGAATGATAAGCAGGTTTTATACCTGGTCCCAGAAATCTCGCTTTCATACCAGGTGGAACAATTTTTGGGACAATTTTTTTCAGCAGATATATTAGCGGTAATGCATTCTGGTTTAACCCCCAAGCGTAGGCTCCAGACGTGGAGAGATATTCAGAGTGGCCAAAAACGTATTATTATTGGTACACGCAGTGCAATTTTGGCCCCCACAACACAATTGGGACTCATTATCTTGGATGAAGAGCATGAGGCTACATACAAGTCTGGTGCCACACCACGCTATCATGCACGCCAAGTTGCGTTATATTTGGCTAAAAAATATGCAATAAAATTGGTCATGGGCTCTGCCACTCCCAGCCTAGAGGCCTATCATGCGATGCAAGAGGGGATCTTTCATCAGTCAATGTTGACACATCGAGCCACACATAGCGTATTGCCAGAAATTGAGGTGGTTGACATGCGGGGGCGGGGCCAAATTTTTTCAAAAAACCTAGTCAATGATGTTTTAAAGACAAAAGAAAAAGGACGACAAAGTATTCTTTTTCTCAATCGTCGTGGGTTTGGCCGGTTTTATTTTTGTGAAGATTGTGGATTTGAACTCAAGTGCAAACACTGTAGTATTGCAATGACATATCACAAGGCCCATGGTGGGCTAGTTTGTCACTATTGTGGATATCAAACATCTAAACCTTCAGATTGTCCGCAGTGCCATAGCCTGAATGCAGGCTTTACAACCTTTGGGTTGGAAAAAGCAGAAGAGCAGGCAAGGGAAATTTTTTCTGATTTACGCATTGCTCGTATTGATGGAGAATTAGGAAAAAAAACAGGTTATTTGCAAGAGACGCTCAAGGCATTTCATGCGGGAGAAATAGACGTATTGTTGGCAACACAAATTATTGCTAAGGGGTTTAATTTCCCTCATTTACACCTTGTGGGTATCATTTGTGCAGATGTGGGGTTGAGTATGCCGGATTTTCGTGCCAGCGAAAGAGTCTTTGCGCTTTTGACCCAAATCATAGGGCGTGCAGGACGATATGAGGAACGAGGCAAAGTGGTGATACAAACATATTATCCTACACACACTGCCATTGTACATGCTGCCCAGGGAGATTGGCAGGCTTTTTATCAGCAAGAATTGGCCCAGCGAAAGACACTGTTTTTTCCACCATTTTCTCGCATTGTGCGGCTCACATTTCGTAGTAAAAATGCACAAAAAGCAAAAGTGTCATGTGAAAATGCGGCACAATATTTGTATAAAAATCAACCCCAAGGGGCAGAGGTTTTGGGCCCTGCAGAGGCAGCCATTGCTCAAATTGCAGGAAATTTTCGTTGGCAAATCTTACTCAGAGCTCCCACTCACCAGGTTTTGCGCATGTGGATTCAGCACAGCGAAAAGCTCTGGAGGTATCCATCGCAGGTTTATTGTGAGGTTGATAGCGATCCTGTCACACTTTTGTAGCTAGTTATTCCTTGATGTGTTTTTGCATATAGTCGGTTTTAACAAATCCAATAAAATAAGGGATAAATGAGCCTACACAGACAACTGTCGTGAGGATCATCAGATAAAATCCGATATCAACAAGGCCAGGAATGATGGCAACAGGAATCAAATTGCCTGCCATCAATATACAGATGATCATACCATATCCACTGGTCAAAAAATAAAAGATAGCCTTAAATTTGCCTGCCCATCCTGCAGGCAAAGTGACACCTGTTTTTGCGAGTACGGCCCGGATGAATGTGATAGAAATTTCACGCCAAAAAATGATTAAAATTGGGCCAAATGGATAGATGCCAACTGTGGCAAAACAATAAAAAAACGTCAGGCGGATGAGGACGTCAGAAAAGGGATCCATCAGTTTGCCTAGGTCGCTGACTAGGCCTTGCTTGCGTGCAATATAACCATCCAAAACATCACTTATCTCTAAAATAAGCCATAAAATCCCTAGGAACAAGAAGTATGGAAAGCGAAAGGACATCAGTAGTGGCGATGAGCCAAAAATAAAAAGCAAATAAAAAATGGGGGTAAAAAAAATGCGAGCGACAGTGAGTTTGTTTGGTAGATTCATAATTGAAGGATTTATAACACAAAATAGATGATAAAGTCAAGAAACAGTGGTCCAGGGAACTTGACATAAAGCCTATTTTTTCGCACGATATAGGGTATGATGAAGAAGAAGGGTATTCAGGTTTATCAGCGTGTAGCAAAATTGAATCATCCTCAATCTGTAGGGACTGATGATTCCACTAGTGGCGCATCCATAGACTCAAAAAGCTCCCAGCAAAGAGTACTCGATGCGGCAACTCGTGCAGTCTCTCATGCTAAAAAAATGCAGGGGAAACTCCCTGTGCGTTCAAAAAAAAATCCATCAAAAAAATCACAAAAAAGTGGTTCTCGCAAGGCTGCAGAGCTTTTATTACTTGTGGGCAAAGATGAAGCGGCGAGTATCCTTCAGCATATGTCTATAGAAGAAGTCAGATCTGTGGTTTATGAACTAGCACTGATCAAAGATCTCAACCCTAGTGAAGCAAATCAAACACTCAGCGAGTTTGGTCGAGAGGCAAATGAGCGCGGCATCTATAGTGGTGGTGTAGATATTGCGCGTGGTTTTTTAAAAGTCGCTTTTGGAGAGCAAGAAGGCGAACGTATTTTGCGCAATGCAGCGGGGGATCTTTTGGATCGGCCCTTTGTGTTTTTGGAAGATTTAGAAGCGACGCAGCTTTTGGCTGTGCTCAAAGATGAGTCGGTGGAAACCCTTTCTGTTATTTTGCCACGTATCAAGCCTCATATTGCCAAGCTTGTGCTGGAGCATCTAGATGCTGTACGACAACCGGAGGTTGTTAAGCGTATTGCAGGGATGCAGCGTGTGGATAGCTCGGTGATTATTCGTATTGAGGAAATTTTGAGAGAGCGCATTCGTCAGCAGGGGGGAGCTATGACCACCTCTGAGATTGATGGGCGGCAAGCATTGGCTAATATTTTGCGATATATGACGGTGACAGACGAAAAGAAACTTTTGGGTGAGTTAGCACAAGAACAGCCAGAAATGGCTAAATCCGTAGAAGAGCACCTCTTTACTATTGATTCTCTTCTTTATATGACAAATAGAGATCTGCACGATATCTTTCATCGTTTGGACGAAAGGGAAATCGCTGTATTATTGAAAGGGAAAAGCGAAGAGGTTCGGCAGAGAATACTTGAGTCGCTTTCTTCTCGTAAACGCACACATGTGCTAGAAGAAGAACAGAATGTGGGTCCCATGCGCAAAAAAGAAGTGGAAAAAGCTACGCGCGAATTTTTGGATAGTCTTAAGGACCGTGAGCGTGATGGCAAGCTGGTTGTTTTGCGACCAGGAGAATCTTTGGTTTAGTGCATGGATGATCTTTTTGAATTTTCTGGTGACCAACATCAACCATTGGCTGCCAGAATGCGTCCAAGAAGTCTAGACGAATTTATTGGGCAGGATCATATTCTGGCTCCAGGGCGACTTTTGCGCAGGGCTATTCTTGCCGATCAGCTCACGAGTCTCATTTTTTTTGGTCCCCCAGGTTGTGGAAAAACCACCCTTGCGCATGTCATTGCGCAGACGACACAGGCCAGATTCTTTAGCCTGAATGCTGTTTTAGCAGGCCTCAAAGACTTGCGTGATATTATTGATCAAGCCCAGGAACAAAAAAAACTCTATCAACGAAAGAGTATCTTATTTATAGATGAGGTACATCGTTGGAATAAATCACAACAAGATGCGCTCTTGCCATGGACAGAAAATGGTACGATTATCCTTATTGGGGCCACCACAGAAAATCCATATTTTCGTGTTAACCCAGCACTGATTAGTCGTAGCCGCCTTTTTCAATTACGTGCACTAGAAGAAAAAGATTTGTGCATGGCGGCCCAACAGGCATTGTCTGACCCACAACGTGGCTATGGGCGCTATAATATCAAGTTTGACAAAGAGGCGCTAGATCACCTCATTCATACAGCTAGCGGGGATTGTCGCAATCTGTTTAATGCAATCGAGTTGGCTGTGGAAACAACGCCCCCACAATTTCCTCCATTGCAGGGGGATCTCATACATATTACTAGAGAAATTGCAGAAGATTCAATTCAAAAAAAGGCTATTTTGTATGATCAAGATGGTGATTATCACTATGACAATATTAGTGCATTTATCAAGAGTGTGCGTGGTAGTGATCCCGATGCAGCATTATATTGGTTGGCCCAAATGGTGGCAGCAGGAGAGGATCCTTCTTTTATCTGGCGCAGGCTCTTGATCTTGGCTAGTGAAGATATTGGGCTTGCCGATCCGCACGCTATCAATGTGGTGGTCTCTTGTATGGATGCTTTTGAGCGTATGGGATTTCCAGAGGGGCATTATCCCTTGGCACATGCCACATTATATTTGGCGACCACAGAAAAATCTAATAGTACAATGGGCTTTTTTGATGCACTGAAAGTTGTAGAAAAAACAGGGCCAAGAAGTGAGGTGCCCAATCATTTGTGTGATAAAAATCGTGATGGACAGGCACTGGGGCATGGGCAGGGGTATCATTATCCACATGCATTTCGTGATCATTGGGTAGCCCAGCAATATTTGCCTACAGCCCTGCAGGGACAGGTTTTTTATCAACCCACGCTGCAAGGGTATGAGGGTAAAATTCGTGAAAAAATTTTGCGATATCGAGCTCTTCAACTTTCTGGCGAACAGACTGAAACAAATGATATGATCTATACAGTTTTGTCTAAAGAAGATGAAAATAAGCAAAAACAATGGCAAAAACGCTTGGAGGTGGACTATCAAGGAATGCAACAAATTCGCACAGTTATTTTTGAAAAATTGGCATTACCTCCCCATGCCAGAGTATATATTGAGGGTGAGCAAATTGATTATTTGGTGTTTGAAGCATTAAGAACTTACCCTAGTGGGGGCGTATATGCCAGGGTCAAAACACAACGCAGGAAAGAGCAGTTGATTTTTCAGTCAAAAGAGTTAGATCAGGCATTAAGGCCCAATGTTGCCACAGATGATGAAGTGGAAAATCTGAGCCAGTTTCCAAATATATATGAGGCAGTATTACTCTCTCACCCTAGTAAAGACCCCCAGGTGTTATTAGCAAATTTTGGGCCACAAGTCAAAGAAGGAGGGGCATTGGTTGTGATTTTGGCAGGAAAGGTTACTTCTTTAGCTGATATCTTTTTGCCTTATCTAGATGATGTTTCAGTGAGCATACTCAGAAATGCAGAGGGCATACTTGATAAAAGGCTACATCATCATTATTGGCAGAGGCTGTTGCAAGATGTGGGGAGTACCTTTGATGTGTTTGAGTGGAGTGCCCAAAACCGCAGAGTTTTGACAAAAGAGCAAATGCAACGGTGGTTGTGTGCAGAATCAGCACTTGTACAGGTAATGCAAGAGCAATCGATTCCCTTTGAACAAATTGAGCATTTAAAGAGTATTTTGTCTGGCCAATCCACAGAAGTAGATTGGCCACGACACTATAAAATATTTATCATCAAGGTATAAAAATATTAATCACGCTCTAGTTTTAAGCTACGGGGGGGCTGGTCACACACTTCTGTTGGCCCATAATACTGTATAGGACCAGGAAAAAGATAATGATTATGCTCTGCCCACTCTTGTCGGTGTTTGCTAAAAGTCTGAAATGGTTTGCCCTTAAGTTCAACAAGTGCTTTACGAATAACGGGCTTGCGCTTGCCATGACGTTCTTCAAGATTCATCATCATGATCAGCGGGACACCCGCAGGGGCCCATTTTTCAAAATTTTGGTTAAGGTAGTGCACGCAGGACATATAGCCTGTATAGCCGTGTGCAGCGAGTAAAAATGCCGTACTTCCCAGGCTATAGCAGTAGTCTGCATCAAAATTGGTAGGGAATGCAGCACGGCCTTCATACCCAAAAAAGTGGCCCAATGAAGAGAATTTTCCCTTATATTGGCCCTTGTCTTGCATTTTTTTTAGTTGATCTGCAACCAACTCGATAAGAAGTTTTTCTGTCTCGATAGCCGAGACTTGAATATTGCCATGGGGGTCACGATCCATGATGAGTTGCTCACGAATGCCCATAGGCAGTAGTGTATATGTGGCTTGTGAATGCTGGGGCAAATGATCGCTGATCCACTGGACTTTTTCTGATGCCGTTTTTGCCTGAACAAATTCTTGGGTAGGATCAGCAAGCAAGAGGTTGAGGTTGCTGATGAGTGTGTTAAATTCTGGGATGAATTCAATAAGGCCTTCTGGGATAAGTACGATGCCAAAATTGAGACCCTTTTTTGCACGTGCAATAATGGAATCTATGATGGTTTGCACAATCATTTGCATGGTCATTTTTTTCTCAGCAACTTCTTCACTGATAATCGCAATATTAGGCTGTGTTTGCAGCGCACATTCGAGTGTGATATGGCTGGCAGAGCGGCCCATGAGGCGAATAAAGTGCCAATATTTTTGGGCACTGCAGGCATCACGGGCAATGTTGCCAATCAGCTCTGAGTATGTGCGACAGGCTGTATCAAACCCAAAACTCACTTCTATCAGATCGTTTTTAAGATCACCATCAATTGTTTTGGGACACCCAATAATCTGAGTTTTCACATTCTGAGAAAGAAAGTATTCACCTAAGAGTGCAGCATTGGTATTTGAGTCGTCTCCACCCACAATAATGAGTGCATTAAGTTTGAGTTTTTGACAAGTGGCAGTAGCCTTTTCAAAGACTTCACGGCCCTCTAGCTTTGTTCTGCCAGATTGGATGATGTCAAATCCCCCAGTATTTCGATATTGCTCAATGAGATCTTTGGTGATTTCTTTGTAGTTTGTATCGATAAGACCCTGTGGCCCCCCCAAAAAACCATAGAGCACGCTTTTTTCGTTGGCCTTTTTCATCGTATCAAAGAGCCCCGCAATCACATTATGACCACCAGGAGCTTGGCCACCAGAGAGTAAAATACCAATATTGAGCGCTGAAGACGCTTGCTCTGGGGCATTTTCATCACTATCAAAGGTGATTTTTGGCAGGCCATAGGTCAAGGGAAAAATTTGTTGAATTTGCGATTGATCAGCGATGGATTCTGTATTTTCACCTTTTACCGGGGTGACTTGAGAAAAGTGTAGCTTCAAGATTTTGGGCAATTTTGGGACATAGCTAGAACGTAGTTTTTGTAGCGATGACAAATTCATAAAAAGATTCCTCCATTTTTATTCATGACAGTAATGTGATAAAAAATTATTAAAACAAGCACAGTGTGCCTGGTAATTTTGGTGGTATTGACGCCAGGCCTTTGTAATGCTTTGTACACTTTGAAAGTAGATGGGCTTGGCTGAGGCAATCAGTTTTTCTTGAAAATTTTTGCGCTGAGTTGCAATGATTTTTTCCATAGTTCTTTTAAGGTTGGCCATTGCCACACGCTTGAGGGGTGCAGTAAAGCTTCTGTCTAAAGGCATGGCCGTGAGTACGAGTCGTCCCAATACATCCCCCATAGCAGTCATAGCTGCATCCTCCCAGTCCTCACCCTCAGAAAGAAATAGCTGCCGGTGTGCACTGCGTATTTCAAAAATAAATGCAGCGGTTTCTTTTTCTAGTACCTCAGAGAGCATGGGTAGGTCATCGATCGATTGCAAGAGTGCGCTGAGTTGGGCCACAAAAGGACCGGCCCCTTCATGCTCCATGCCCACCAGTTGTGATTCCATCGATTGTTGAAAGTGCTCATAGGCAAGATTGATTTGTTTTTCTGCTTCTTTGTGTGCGATGATAGAGAGGAATGAATTGATACGGTGAGTGGAAAAACTTTTGGCAATATCCATATGGAAGCGCTCCATCATGCTATCAAAAAATGCAAAGAAAGGAAACATGACCAACCCAAATAGCTGATCAAAGTTTTTCCTCCCCACAAAGAATTCTTCATCTATTTTTTCTAGAGCCTCTTGAATTTTTTTTAGATCAGGAATTTTGCCTTTGACAAACGGACACAAGAGCAGGAGGGCAGAGTCCAGATCGGAGGCACTCTTAATTGCATCAGTGAGTAAAGGATCGTCGATATGAGAAAGGACGTCTTTGAGTAACGTTTCCTTATTTTTATCTAAATCTAGAGACACAAACACTTCCTTGTTGTTAGGCTCAAGCGGTGCAAGTATTTTAGCATAGAAAAATAAATCTGTCTAGAAAAAACAAAGATTCTGGGGGTGCAAATTATTTATTTGAAACACTGTTGCGCTGCGTTGTATGTGGCAAAGAATAGCATAGCAGAAACGGAGATAAGAGGGTGGGGATGGATTTTGATTTACTGAAATTAGCAATTATCGGCATAAATTTAAAAAACTTTTCTATAAAACTTGAAGATTGTAAAAATATCGGCTAGACTAGGGCGAATGAAGATCAAGGCAATTCTCTTTGATATTGATGGTACTTTGTACGATAATGCGTCTCTTTTTTGGGTGGGAATCCCTCTTATTCTCAAGCATTGGCAGGTGCTGCTGTCTTTTCGTAGAGTGCGCAAGCATTTGCATGCCTATAGTGAGGCGGCCCTGGATGCAGGGGTGCCATTTGTAGATTTTCAGAGTGACTATCATGCACAATTGAGGGGCAAGGGTGAGACATTAGAGATGATGCGTGACTGGAGAGCAAGGTTTGTAGCAGACTTCGACTTGCTTTTTGAGCATGTTTCCCCGGTAAAACATGTGGTGGAATTGCTCAAATTTTGTACAGAAAGGCAGATTCCTATGGGGTTGCTTTCAGATTTTCCCTTGTGCAAAAAAATTGAGCGATTGGGACTTTCTGGCTATTGGAAGGTTGCAGCATCTACTGAAGATGCTGGAGCGTTAAAGCCACATTCTGCGGGGTTTTTGAAGGCCGCTAAAGATATGGGGTTTGCGCCACAGGAGATACTTTTTGTTGGAAATAGCTATAAGTATGATGTGATGGGTGCGCGCGCAACAGGCATGAAGACGGCCCACTATACGAAAAATAAAAATGCGCACAGCGAAGCGGATTTTCAGTTTTCTGATTATCGATCGCTGAAAAACCAGCTAGAGCAGTGGGTTTAAATTTAGGGGCTCTCTGAGAGGAAGAAAGGCTGAGTGGGTATTTTTGATATTGGAGATTTGATAGTTCTCAGTGTCGCAAGTCTACTTGTTTTTGTTGCGCGAAAACTCGATCAGCAAAACAGGTCGCTAGACAACGTACGTCGTTTTTTTGACAAAACACGTGCAGACTTTGATGCATACATGAAGGCCAATCAGGAACGGCTTTATGACTTGACAAGTGAACTCTCTTCTTATGATAAGACTAGTAAAGAGGTATTGCGCCGCATCGAGATTGACGCCCAAGAGGTGCGCGAGCAGGCAGAAAACCTTAACCAAGTGAAAGAAGTGATGGTTGAGCTCTTGAATGTGCGAGACAACGTGATGGAGAGTTTGGAAAACCTCAAGGATGATGCAGCATACGTGGGGGAAACTTCGCGTCGTATAGAGGCGTTAGGGCAAAAGGTGCAGCAGGTCGAGGCGAATGCCGAGCGTCTGTTGGCAGAACTTGCGGATCGCAATGAAAAGTCGCTAGATTTGCAAAGACAAGAATTTGGGATGTCGCTAGAAAAAGAGCGGGAAATGGTAAAGGTGGAGCTTGCCAAGACGGGTCAGGCTATTGCTTCTTTGCATCAAGAGTTAAATGGTGTGCTCTCACAAAAAGAAGAAATTTTGGTACGGAATTTGCAGGCATATTCTGCAGAATTAGAAAGAATTGAGGATGTTTATACAAAGCATTTGCAAGAAATGGAATCCAAGGCTATGCAGATGGAAACTGAGGGACTACTGCAGATTAAGGACAATTTGAAACAAGAATTTGCCCGCATCCAAGAGGCCGCAGGGCAGATGTTTACACATGAGACGCTCAGGTTTAAAGAGGCGCTAGAGGAGCAGGTTGGGAAATTTTCAGACTTTTCTGTGCATTATCGTGAGCTAGAAGAGGGTGTGACGCAAAAATTTGAAGAGCTCTCGCTCAAGAGTCATAAAATTGCAGAAGACTACAATCAGTTTGATATTCGCATGCATGGGTTGTATGACTATATTCAGAACTCGTTTAAAGATGAAGCGCGTATGTTGAGAGATGAAATCGATGTGCGCACCAGTGGGTTGCGTTCTGATGTAGAAGAGCGATACCAGAAAGATCTGGATGCGGCAGGTGTGGCGATTAATGAAAAACTAGCGACTATTGAGCAGGTTGCAAGCACGGCAGAGGGTCGTGCATTTGAATTAGAAGCAAGAATTTCTCAAGATCACGATAAGATTTCTGTGTCTTTGGCTGAGATGAACCTGGGCATAGAAGAAGAAAGGCGTGCCATGGCGCAGGAGCTCGAGCGGCACAAGGATGAGTGGCAGCGCTCATTTAGTGAGCTGACAGAGCATTATTCTCAATGGCAGGCTCAGGTGCGCGATAGTCTGGTGAGTGAGCACGAGAATGTGATGAATCAGTTTGAGCAGCAAGCGGCTGGGTTGCAGCAGCAGTGGCGCGATATGTCTGAAGAAATTCAGGAGTCTCGTCAGCGAATACAAGCACGTTTGAGAGAAGAGGGTACGGGTTATGAGGAGTTACTTTCTGCATACAATAATGAAATAAATGAAAAAATTGAGGCGATTAGGCTTAAGGTAGAGGATTCTGTGGATCAAACGCAGGCGCGTATTGTGGCGGGCGAGGATCGGGTGAAGCAAAAAATTGCAGATGAGCAGGATTTTTTGCGCAGAGAAATTCAGAATTTGGCAGAGGATTTTGAGCGGGCAAAAGAGGAGAGCCGTAACCTTGTTTCTGTGGCGCATGCGGATATTTTTAATGAAGCAAAAGAGCGTGTTAGTCAAGAAGTGGCGCAAATGGAGTCAGGCATTCGTGAGAATTTGGGCCTGATGCAGGGGCGTCTGGATCAAGATTTGAGTGACTCAGAAGCACGATCTGCAAGTTTACAGCAGCGTTATGATGATTTAAGTGATAATATTCAGCAGCGTTATGAGGCGCTCGAGGGAGATGTTCAGCGGCGTTATTCAGATCTTGAAAATTCTTTGCATGCAAAGATTAATAGTACAGAAGATTTTTATAACACCATTGTGCAAGAAATGCGCAACAAACAGGATGATTTGTTTGGCATGGATGATGAGTGGAAAATGCGATTTCGTGATTTGCAAAATGATTTGACCACAGAATTGCGTGGGGCAGTTGAACAATGGAAAACTGTAGCAGAAGAGTCATATCAGCAGGCGCTTACAGATGGACAATCACGCTATGGTCTGGCACTAGATAAAATTGCTGAGGAGTTGGATCGGCGCATTTCGGACTCTATACTCAGGTTAGAAAATTTGCAATCCAGCTTTACTGAGTATCAACAGACAATCGAAAAGGAGCAACAGGATCAAAAGCGCTATGTAGATGAGTATTTGTCTCAGTGGCGCACAGATTTTGAAGAAGAGCGCAATCGTATTAATGATGAAACAGCGGGAACTTTTCAGCGCTATGTACAAGATACAGCAGATTTGATGCAGGATTGGAGATCGAGTGTGCATCGCTGGCAAGATGATGCAAAAAATTTGACAGAACAATTGCAGGCGCAGGCGCTCTCTGTAGAAGAGGAGGTGCGTGATATCCAAACGCGTTGGCAGGACTCTTTCTCAGATCATGAGCAGTCTTGGCGTGCACGTTGGAATGATTGGTGTGAGGTGCAAAACCAACTCATTGAAGGTGATCGTACACGCTATGATTCGATGGTTTCTGATATTCGAGAAATGGCAGAAAATTTTGAAAATGAGTTCTCTGTATTTAAACAGGAGATGCACACACGCAATGAGAGTGCGCGTGAAGAGTGGGGCGCAACCGTTAGCTCAATGGGCGAGGACTGGAGAGAGCAGCTTTCTCTCATGCAGGCCAGTGTGGCACAGCATGTGGCAGAGGTTGAGCGTATTGGGCAAGAGTATGAGGGGAGTGTTTCTGCTCAAATTGAAAAGCTGGATAATGAAGTGCAGGCGCGCATTGGGGGTATTGCACATAATATTGACGAACATCAGCGCAAGTGGCAGGAAATTGAATATTCTTTAACTGACAAAATAGGGGCACAACAGTTTTATTTAGATGGTGTAATGAAGACCTGGCGTGAAGCTTTGGCTAACTATGAAGAAGAGAGTGCACAAGCGCTAACTAAAGAGCGACAGGCGTTAGAGGACCGCATCCAGGGGGCCAAAGATGAGCTTTCTGAAACTATTCTGGAGCTTTTTGAGCAAGGGAAAGGTCAAATTTCTCATATTGCTGTGCAGTGGCAAGGAGAAATGGCTCGTCTAGAGGAGCAGGTGCAAAGCCATATTTTGGCTACAAAGAATTTGGGGGATAGCTGCGAGGCGGCTATGCAACATCAGGTGGATCTTTTGACAACAAAGATTGATCAACAAGTGGCAGAGATTAATCGAACTCTGCAAAGTCAGGAACAAATTTGGCATGATACAAATGAGTCGTTGGCAAGGCAGATTGATGAGCAAAAAGACTATGTGAATGAAACAATTTTGGGCTGGGAAAATAAGGTGAGTATGCATGAGCAAGATGCGCGTGATGCGATTTTGGATCATAAGCATAGCTTTGAGGTGGCCCTGGGTCAAGCTCGATCAGACTTTTTGGCCCAAATTGATGATGTCAAAACTCAAGGAGTTTCTGATATAGAACATCTGGAAGGGCATTGGCGCTCTGAGTTGGAACTTTTGGCCCAGCGTGTGGATGGACATTTGCAGTCGACCAACGAATTGGGTGAAAAATATAACCATGATGTACAGGCTGTTTTTGATGCGTTCAAAAAAGAGGCTGAAGGCGATCTGACTGTTGTCTCTGATCAGATACGCGCACATCAAGAAGAGTGGGCAGTATTTCAGGAGAATTTACAAAATCAAGTGGGTCAACAACGTGAATTTGTTGACCAAAGCGTGAATGCTTGGCATGCACAACTGGCAGAAGAATTAGAGGCCAAGAGATTGTTGGTTGAGAGAGATCAGGGACTTATTGGAGAGCGGATCACTCAGGTGCAGCTAGAAATTGCACAGGATATAGATCGTGTATTGGAAATGGGTGAATCTGAGCGTCAAAGATTGCATGATCAGTGGCAACAAGAGATTGCTGCTTTGGAGAAAGAGGTGGCAGGCCATATTGCTATGACGCAGCAGTTAGGGCAAGAGTATCAGGCGGCAATTAATGAGCAGTTTGATGATATTAATGCGCAGGCAGAAAAGCGTATTGCTGGCATTGATGAAAAACTGGGAGCGCAAGAGCTGCAATGGGAAGAGTTGCAATTGCAGCTGAGTGAACAAATGGCAGACTATAGGCGGGGTGTGCAAGAAAATGCAGAAGCCTTACATCAACAGGTCTTGGTCTTGGTTTCTCAAAATCGTGATGCCATTGATCAGGAGCACCAAGTTTTTACTGGTCAGTTGAAAGAGCTCTCGCAGGAATTATCTCTTGGGATGGAGAACCTGGGGGGCCGCATCAAGACGGATATTGCACATACAACGTCTTCTTGGGAACAAGAGGTAGAGCGTTTAAATAATGAGTTACAGGGGCATGTGCATACATTGCACACAATGAGTGATGGTTATCAAAAATCACTAAATGAAAAATTTGATCTATTGGATCAGTTGATTGAGTCACATTCGGGCAATCTCTCTGATGCATTGGGCAAACAAAGCGATTCCTGGGATCAGTCATTATCTATTTGGAAAGATAAAATTGGCACTATTGAAGAGTATATCAAGAGCTATGCAGATGAAAGAAAAGCAGATCTGGGGCGAGAGTTTGATGACTGGCAGAAAGAGTTTAAGAAAAAAGTTGAAGACCAAGAGGCGTATTTGGGTGATGTACGGCAGCATTGGGGCATAGAATTAGAAAAATTTCACGATCAAATGTCTGCAGAATTAGTACAAGTACAGGCTAATCTTTTGGGTAGTTATGATGAATTGAAACAGGAGATAACGCAGGACTTTTCCTCCTATGAAGAGACAATGAAGCGACTAAGTGCACAGCAGTCAGATCATGTGACACAGTGGCAAGAGAGTTTGAATGCCTTGGCTGCACAGCTAGAGTCTGATGCGGGGAACATTCGTGATGAAATTGCCAGGCAGATTGCTGAAGATCGCAACAAGTGGGATGAGAGCTTTAACCAAAATGTAGAAGAGAGTAACCATAAGTTAAATCAGATCAATGCACAGATCTATGAATTAACTCAAAAAATGGGTGATGAGCTGACACAAAAGCTTACAGACATTAGAGAGAAGCAAGACTTGGCAGTGGCAGATTGGAGCCGTGCACATGAACAGCTACAAGAGGTCTATTTGCAGCATCAAAATGATGTGCGGGCTCAAAGTGAGGACATCTATCGACTCATTGATCAAAAGGTGGACTCGTTTAATGAAGACTTAGCAAAAAAATTCATCAACGTGGAGCAGGGTATAGATGAAAATTTGGCGCAGGTGAATGTGCGTTCAGAGCTCATAGAAGCAGCATGGCAGCAGCGATATGAACAGCATACACGTGAATTTGCCCAGAGACTGAATGAGCGAGAAGATAATATTAATGATACTTTAGCTCAGTGGAAGTCCCGTCTGGATCATATGCGTAGCGAAGTTGATGGACGGCTTGGGGAGGCGACTCGTTTGGCTGACGAGGTCTCGGGCCATTGGAAAGATGGCTTTGAAGAGTTGCAGCGGGTGATGGAAGAGAAGGCACGCACAAGTAAGGAGCAATTAGAAGCCGTTGAGACGAATTGGCAACAACAAATTTCTGAGGTGCAACGATTGATTACCGATCGCCTGGAAGGATCGCGTGATTGGGCAGATAATATTGAAAAAGAGTGGCAGCAGCGCTATCAAGATACAGAAAAGCAGTTGCGTGAACGCACAAACCAGGTGAATGATTTGGTGAATCAAATTGAAACATCTTGGCAGACACGCTATGGTGAATTTAAGGATAAATTTGAATCAAAATCCCAAGACTTAGACAATATTTTACAGGCACATAATCAAGAGTTGCGCCAAAAGGTGCAAGATTGGGAAGAATTATATAAGGCAAGACAGTTTGATGCAGATAAAGCAGCAGAGGATCTTTCCTCTGTTTGGCGGTTGCGATTTGAAGAGCTTAAGCAAGAGGTTTTGGATCGTGAAAATGATATTCATGCAGCGGGGCAACGCATACAAGAAAGCTGGCAAAGAAGCTATGATGATCTGGGGCAGTTACTAGAAGAAAGAACCCAGGTTGCAACACAGCGTGTAGATGAATTTATCCAAAATTTGGGAACAAAAGAGTCTGATTGGGAAAATGCCTTTAGGGTAAAATGTCGAGAAATTGAAGAGAAAAATCAGCAGCTTATTGATGAGAGCGAAAAGCAATTTGCTACATCACGTGATGCGTATCAAAGTCAGATGAAGATGATACAAGACCAGGTTGAAGAGATACGCAATCATTGGAAGGCGAACTATGATGTGCTAGCAGAGAAGCTAGATGAGCACATCCAAATCATCAATAAAGAGTCTGAGGGTATTGAGCAGGTTTGGCATCAAGAGCTAGAAAATTTACGCAAGGTTTCTGTGAAAAAGCAGGAAGAAAGCAAGTCTTTGATTGATGAATTGGAACAAACATGGAGACGGCGATTTAAGAATTTCAACCAGGGACTAGAAAGTTGGCTCAAGGGTAATGATGAAAAATTTGAGCAACGCGTGCAAGACCTTAATCAACAGTGGGAAGAGCGCATTGGCGATCTGGAAAAATTGGATCATGCCAGAGAGCAAGATGTGCAAAATACACGCGATCAGCTTGCGCAAGACTGGAGAGATAAGGCAGATGAACTATCAGAAACCTTGCAAACATATATTCGCAGTTCACAGGGATTGATCGAGGATGAGCTACATCAAGCAGGGCGCGTTTGGCAAGAAAAAATTGATGTTTTAGGTCAAGAAATAGAAAAAAAGGTAGAGGCAGTTTCTGGTCAGACACGCGCAATAGAGAATGAGTGGAAGAAGGAGCTGGATGTTTTAGATCAGGCTATCCATATCCAAGAGCAAGAATTTAATCGACGCAAAGAAGATTTTGAGGGACTGCTCTCTCAGCAAATGGGATTTTTAGATGAAATTAAAGAAGGCATTGAGCATAAAGCTCAAGAAGAGATTGATCGTATTGCCCTTATTTGGAAAGAAAAGTATGAAGCACTCAATAGTCAGTTTGGGGATCGTGTTTTGGCTGTGGATCAATTTGCCAATGATGTAGAGCAAAACTGGAAAGATCGCATGTCTTTGCTCAGCGATCAAATTGAACATTATGGCAGTGAGTTGCAAGCACGCCTAGAGGGGCTAGATCAGAACAAGGTACTCATTGATGATCGTTTAAGAAGTTTAGAATCTAGTATTGAACAACATTTTTCCTCACAAGAAGAGTCATTGCAGCATCAGGTCTCACAGCGCCTTGCGATTTTGGCAGAGGAAACACGCGCTGATTGGGAAGAGCGCTTGAGTGATGTGAAGAAAACTTTTGCCCTGCGTGTGGATGAACTAGAAAGTGCAGCTGTTGGGTTAAGGGAAAATCAGTCTGAAGCTGAAGCGGAGAAGACGCTCTTTTTTAGCCGACTACAATCTATGATGGCAGAAATGGAAGCTGTGTATGCAGATAGTCGACTGTGGGTAGAAAAACACACCGATGAAATGAGAGACCATTTGCAAAATACGGATCATGCGTGGCATCGAGAGTTAATTAATTTGACCAATCGTATAGAAACTGAAAGAAAGAAGCTAGAAGAATCTCAAGAGCAATTATTGAGCAGGTTGGATGTTTTGGAACAAAATGCTGGATCTCAGATTCTGACCCTACAAACAGCCTGGGATCAGTTTAGTCAACAAATTGATCATGATAAAGATGAGTTCTCGCAACAATTAACGCAGCAGATGCAAGAATTTGATAAAAATGTGAAAACAATTAAAGAGCAATATGCCCAGTGTCGCAGCGAACTGGATACAAATTGGTCTAAATATACAAATGAACTAGAAGAAAAGAGCTCTCTAGCGCTTTCTAGTCAGCAGGTGTTGGCAGAAAATTCCTATCAAAAACTGACACAGGTCCTTGATAGTACAGAGCAAAAACTCTTGGAGATGAAAAATCAGTATGAAGGCCGTTTTGAAACCGTTGCTGCAGATTTTGAGCATAAATTTTCGCAAGCATCTAGCACGCATGCCGCAGATATTATCAAGATGGAAGCGTTGTATCGTGATAGTATAGACCGCACACAAGAACTAAATTCTGCTGTAGAAGAATACACGCAAAGTCAAAAGACTTATATAGAAGAGCAGGAAGAGAGTTTCCGTAGAGAGTGGCATTCGCTGTTAACAAATCTCAGCGATCAGCAGGCTGTTTTTGAAGAGAAATGGAATAAGCAGATGTCCTATTGGAAGGATAAAGAGCTAGGCTTGGATGAGTTGCAAAGTCAAATTATGCAAGAAAATGAGTCGCAGGTGGTACAGATAAAGGCGCAACTGGAAGAAAAAATCAAGAAATTGACCCAAGATTATGAGCAGAGTTTTGTTTTGCAATTACAGGATAATCAGGCCAATTTTCAGCAGACACAAGTCTCTGTGACTGAAGATTTGAAACGACTACAAGCGCTTTATGAGACTAATATTTCCAAGGTTGATCGTATTGCTGTATCTTTGGATGAACAGCTTGAGGCTAAAAAACGTATCTTTGAAGAAAAAGAGCAGGCTTTGCAGGCAGAGTGGGGTGTCTTTTTTGACCAGTTGGCCACACAAAAGGCTACACTAGAGGATCAGTGGCAGGAGTATGCAAAATCTTTACAGTCCCAACAGCTAGAACTAGGGCATGTGCAGGATCGCCTAGCCCAAGAGAGTCAAGAAAAGGTCAATATTGCTTTAGATGAAATTTCTCACAAGTTAAAAGCCATTCAAAGTGATTATGAAGATCGATTCCATGCGCACCTAAAAGAAAGTTACGGCCAGATCAGCTCTGATAAGGAATTGCAAGAGCGCCTGATTCAAGAAATGGTGGCAGAGCAAAAGGCTAAGCTTGAAGAACTCACAAAGATTAATGAAACAATTCAGCAGGAATTGACGATGCATCGCAGTCATTTTGATCATCAAATTCAGTCACAACAAGATCAGTGGGCTACACTGTTAGAGGGCCTGACATCACACCAAAATGATATTACAGAAACATGGAAAAAGCAATTAGATTTGACGCATCAAAACCAACAAGAATACGAACAGGCACGTGAGGTATTGGTTCATAGTAATCATGAACAAATGGATCAGTTGAAAGCAGAAATTCATGCACAAATTGGGGATATAGAGCTCGCACATCAAAACTGGGAAGAGCAATTTACCGGCATTCAGCAATTGGCAAAAGATGAGCTGGAGCGACAGATGACACAACTCTCGGCAGCCCTGGCTCACAAAGAGCAGGAATATCTGCAGGGTTTTGATACGCGAACAAAAGATATTCTTGATACATATGCACATGAATTTGAAAAAGAAAGAGCCACACTGAGTGAATTGTTTGAAAAACGCCAGACAGAGTTAGAGTCTGGGTGGATACAACAACAGGAAAAATTAGAGCAAGAAAAACAAATATATTTTGAAAAATGGCAAAGCCAGCTGGAGCAAATAGGGGCACAGCATGGCCAGCAGATTCAGGACATCCATG
This sequence comes from Spirochaetia bacterium, assembly GCA_051648825.1. Lineage (GTDB taxonomy): Bacteria > Spirochaetota > Spirochaetia > WRBN01 > WRBN01 > JAHHUI01. The sequence continues at coordinate 89,132 of JBOFFX010000045.1, read as the reverse complement.
CACAACAGACAAATAACTTGACCCAACTGAGAGAATCCACCAGGGAGATGCAGGAAGAGGTTACCCATTTCTTGGACAATGCACGTGTAGAAATTGGGCGTGGAATTGATGGGGCCAATCATATTCTTGCGCAATTCGATACAGATCTCAAACACCGCCAAGATGGGTATTTTCAAGAATTAGAACAGAATATGGATAAGCTGAATGTCTATCGAGAGCGATTGGAAGAACACTTGCATAAAGAAAAAGATCTCTTGCAAGCGCGCTTTGCTGCCCGCATGACAGAGGTAGAAGAGAGCTGGGCACAGTTTAATCAGGGGTTGGCAGAACAACAAAACCGTTTTGATCAGAGTATTGTAGAACGTATGAGCTTGGCTGATGCACAACTAGCGACTCTGGAAGAACGGCTAGCAATTAAAGAAAATCGATTTGAAGATAGCTTTAGCGAGCGGCTTTCGCAGTCTGTGGATCGTTTGCATGAGCTTGAAGCAGATCTGGGCCAAAAGCAAAACCAGTTTGAGCAAGGCCTATTAGATCGCCTAAATCAAGCAGGAGAGGGACTGCAAAAACTTGAAGCATCCTTTGCTGAAAAACGAGAGCAATTTGCTCAAATGCTCAATGAAAAAATTATTCAAGCAGAAGATAAAGTAGATAATTTAGCGCTAGGTTTTGAGGCTCGCTATGAATCTTTTGAGCTTGATTTCCAAAAACGTATGGACAAAGCCATGGGCGATGTGCATGACCTGGAGAAAGAGCTCATCCAGGGGAGTCAGTCGCTGGTCAAAGATAGCGAAGATCGCTTGAACGAGGTACAGATTTCTTTGAATCAACTCATCACTGATTTGCAAATGAGACAAACAACTTTGTATGAAGAAATTACGCAGCGAATCGATGGTGCTGATGCACGTATCCAAGAACAAATGCAAGTTCTTGGCATAGATTTTGGTGAGCTAGAAAAAGAGCTTGCCGCACGACGCAAGCTCATTGATGAGCATTTTGAGCAGCAACAGGAGTCTATGAAGGGTCGATTTGGTGAAGTGCAGACTCAGATAGATGAGAAGATCAAGCAGCTTTTAGATCAACAGCAAGTTTTGCAACAAGGAGTTAATCAATTTAAGCAAGAAATTGATCGCCATCTAGATAACCATCGCGATCAAATTGCGCAAGAGTTGGATAAGCAAATCAAGCGCAGTGAAGAAGATATCACGCAGATGATCTTTAACCAAACACGTGAGACAGAGGCGCGCATATCACAATTGACAGAGGTGGTAACCCAAGCTGAAAAAGAGATTGATGATCGCTTGCAACAGCACCACGAGCGATTCAAGTATCACTTTATGGAGATTGAACAAGCGGTGGCTCTTGCAGAGCAAGAGCTAGAGCGGCACAAGACTGAAGTAGAAGATGGTCGATTGACACTAGAGAGTCGTATTCTTGTCCTGCGTGATAGTACCAATAAAGAGCTGGGTCGTAGTACCGAAGAGCTCAAGGCTTTTATCGCCTCTAATATGCAACAAACCAGTGAAGATTTGAGTTTGGAATTTATGGGGCAGCTAGAGCAGCGGCTTAATGATTATGAAGATGCACTGAAGACAAAAATGGAAAGGCTGGAAACGTTTATCCATGACGTGGACAATATGGAAGAGGTTTTGCGTACTTCGATGGCAGAAACAGCCAACCATGTGAAAAAGGATATGGGTGCATTCGAAAATGATATTCGTACTCAACACGAACGTGAGCTTGAACGCGCGGCTAATATGCTGGGAAGAACACAGACGGCAATCTCTGAACTAGAATCGCGTGTCAATGATCTCAGGCGTCAGGCTTTGGACAATGTGACGGGCCGTTTGACAGAATTTGAGGAAGGTTTTCTCTCAGAAATCAACCGTAGAGAAGATCAACTGGGGCAGTATATTGCTGAATGGCAACGCACTGTAGAGAAAAATATTGAGTCTTTTGATAAACGCAAACAGCAAGAACGTGATGATCAAGAACGCCGATTTGATCAAGACTCAAAGGTTTATTTTGCCAAGTTCCAGGAACAAATGGATGGTGATATTGCTAAATTTAATGGAAAGTTGAATGATTTTATTCAAGATATTCAAGAACGATCTAACAAGACCCAAGAGGAAATGAGCACGCTGCACGAACAATTGACCAGTCGCATGGAGTCTTTTGTCTATCAGGCAAATCAGCAGATGGATGAACGGCTCAATGCATTGCGCGAGGATGCTGTTTATCAAATCAGCGATGCAAGGACGAAGACAGAGACAGAATTTAACCTTATTGCCCAGCAACTAGAAGAAGAGCGCCGCACATTCTCTAGCCTACTCAAAGAGTATCAAAATGATCTAGAGCAATGGAAACAGAAAAATGTTGTGGCACTGGAGCAACGAGAGACGGATCTGGTTACGCATTTTGATGAATTCAAGCAACAAGTACACACACAGTTGGCTGAAGTGCAAAAAGATGTGCTTATTGAGAAAGATAAAATGGCAGATCAACTCAAAGATCAGGTTGTACAATTGGGCAAACATTTTGCCAATGAACGAGATGAAATTGTTGGTGCTTCGGAAAATGAGCGCCGTCGCCTGAAGGCTGAACTTGAAGAAATTGCAGAAAAGGCCCAACTCTTGAGCCAGGGTATTGAGCGTCGATCAGATATGGCTGTAGAGAGCTTACAGAAACTAGGAGAAGAGGCTGTCGCTGAATTGCAGCGTAGAGGTCGCACTATGCAGCAAGAGATGGAAGAGCGATTGCGTGATGCACGCCTAGAAGCACAGGAATTACGTGAACGTACCGAGGCGGTGCGCGAACAGGCTACACAAGAAATTCGTTCTCAGTCTGAAAAAATTGTAGAGCAATTGCAGTTGATCGAGCAAAAACAAAAAGAGATCGAAGGCAATGCGGCTATCTTTAAAAAAGCAGATGAGATGCGTGCTGATCTAGAGACAGCACTCACTGATCTTGCAGGTCGTATGGAGCGGGTAGAGAAACATCGACATGATATGGTTGAATTGGAAGCACAATTGGGGCGTGCCTTTAAGGTCAATGATAGTCTAGCCGAAAAATTAGGTGATTTGACCAGAGAGCGCCAGCGATTTGATACATTGGATGAAAAGATGAGTCGTGCTATGCAACTTTCTGAAGCAGTAGACAATAAGCTTAAACAAATTACAGAAGTTTCAGACACACTCCAAGAGATACAGGTCCATTTGCGTGAGTTGAGTGTTATGGAAGAGGACCTACAGTCTCGCTTTGAACGCCTAGATAAAAAAGCCATGGTCGCAGATAATACCAGCAAAGGCATTGATGATAATTTTGAAAAAATGCGTTCTTTAGAACAAGAAATTGCCAAAAGCTTGAAGGATATTCAGCAAATGCATGCCTCTCTAGAATCTGCACGCACAGGGCTTGAAAATGTGAGTAGTCAAAAACCACAAATTGATAATTTAATGGGTTTTGTCTCTACCATTGATAACAAGTTGAAAGAAATGGAATCTCGTGTAGAGCATATTGATCAAATGCGCGATTGGATTGTACAGGCTGAAAATAGAATGCAAGATATTCATCAGGATATCAAGTCTTCTGTGCGCATGGGATCAGGCAAGGGTGTGCGAGAGACCACTGGTTCTGCCAGTGGTGGTGATGATACTAATGACACGATTATCAAGCTCGCACAGCAGGGTTGGACAGCTGAGCAGATCGCTGCACAGTTAAAAGTACCCGTAGGGCAGGTCTCATTAATTATTGATCGATGGCGCAGTCGGCGCTAAATTCCTCTCGTGGATAAAAATAGAATAGGAAACCAATCGCTGGTTTTTGCTACACGCGCAGGCACAGTGCCCAGAGGATCTTTGGTGGTCATCTCTGCACTCACATATCGAGTTTCAAAGAGTTCCAAAGAGGCACCATCTTGTTCTACTTTAACTCCTACTATTGCATGCCCCAACTGCTGACTCAGCAGTAATGTTGCATCAATTTTTTGATAATTTAATAGGATAATATATAGTAGTCCCACAGCATCACAATCCCCTTTTTGTGTCAAAATGACTCCATAGGGAGCAATTAAGTCTGAGGGTGTTGTAAAGCGTACATATTCATAGTAGTTTTGGCTAAAATTTAAGAGAATTTGGGCTTTTTGTGTATCAGATTTTCCTGCTAGTATACCTTTGTCCAGGTGTTTTGCTAGCTCTGCCAGCCTCACAAAATTATCTCGATAAATAAATCGATAGTAGCGAATCCAGGCTAAATAAGCGGTTTCATTTTGTATTTTGTAGCGCGACATAATCAATGCTTCACGCTCGATTAGGCGTTGTGCAGAGGCCACATGTTCCTCATCTATATCCAATTCTACCACAGAGTCACTAATAGATAGTGAAACTTTTTTGGGAGATTTTTTTTCTGTTAAAGGCATATCAAACTGGGTAATGGGCCCTGGGGTATAACGGCCTTGTGCACCTAGTGCAAAACTATCCATCGCAGAATAAATAAGAGAAAGGTCCATATCATTAATTTTTTTTCCCTTAATGGATCCTATGATCCAATATGTAAATTCTTTGGTATTGATGCAAAGCATAAATGTATGATTTAGTCTATTAGCTGTGCTACCCAATCCAACAATAGTGGGATGTTGATTGTAGAGGAACTGTGCCTTTTCCAATGTTGCACCACCACTTTTCATGCCAAACAAAGCCTCAAATTCATTATCCCGATCAGTAACAGCCACAGGGGTTTTTACTAAGACCTCCATACTCAAGCCCTGGTAAGAATCAAAAAATAATACGCTACCATCTTCCTTGCCAGCCGCATCCCACTCTACTGGGGGCTCTATAGAAAATCCATATGTTTTACTAGAGATGGGTTGGGCAAAGAGTTGTACTTGCCCACAAAACAAGAGGGTGAAAAGCAAAAAAATTACTGTGCGCATCATAGCGGATTATCGCCTGTTTTATCAAAAAACATAAAGAATTAAAACCTTTTATCAATTCCAGCGTCTGCGTGCGGGGGTAGAGACAATGATGGGAGATGGTGTGTGTGATGTATTTAAGTGTAAATAGGCATAGTAGAGAGCATCAGGCAAGTCATCATAATCTGCATGGGGAAAATCAATGAGTTGTTGTATCAGTTGCTGGGTGTGATGAGAAAAAATCATCAACCCATTTTCTATGAGTGGACTCAGTGCCAGTATACGTTCTTTGCCCATACGTCCAGGCTTTGCACCTATCATAGGAAGGTAAAGACCCTTTTGTGCGGCCTCTCGCATAATATGTTCACGGTAAATAGACTGAAACCCTATATCTTCAAAGACAATTTTTTTGGGGTTAAATATGAGGAATTTCTGTATAATTTTTTCAATCAATGCTTGAGCTGAACATGTTTGAGCCCAGGCATCTAGTACAAAAATTTCTCCTGATGGACTTTTGCCTATAGTCACAATTGCGCACAAATCATGACGCCCTGCAGAAGGATCGATGCCCATACAGATATCTAGCGTATTTAATGGTGGTTGCTGCAAAAAATAGACAAACCAGTGGCGCTGAAAAACTTGGCCATCTTTGCTGAGTGGATTATTTTGGTATTCACAAGAGAAGGCATAAGAGCCAATTTCTTGACGTTTTTTTTCTAGCACACACACAGGCCAATAACTGGGCCACAAGCTTTTAGCTTTTTCATTGATAGCAGAAAATTTAAGGCCCACCCACCCAGGCAATTCTTGATTTTCTATCCTTTGCAAAAGCCGACTTGGCAAGTCTTCTGGATGAAAAATTGTGTTAACCAAAATAAAAAAGGATTCTTTTGCTAATGGTAAGACTGTGCGCATTAGCCAGTCATATATACGTTGTCGCCTGATAACAGAATGTACGTGTGTATCAGAAAGTAAGTCATCACAGATGATTAAGTCTGGCCTAAATTGACGATTTTTGAGGCCACGGATAGATTGGCCTGCACCTTTAGCTAGTATTAATGCTCCATTATCTAGGTATAGCTGATGTGCTTGCCACAGCCGCCCACGGCAAATTTCAAAATCTTTTCGCAAGCAGTGATTTTCTTCCAATTCTATGCGTATATCATAGAGTAATTTTTCACCTTGTTTTTGTGTGGATGCAAGTAAGAGTATAAATCGTGATTTTTTTATCAGCAAGCAATATAATGGGTAGGCAAATGCTAAACGTGTTGATTTGCCAAATCCACGTGGCTCTATATCAACAATAGCATGGATTTTTTTACTATGATGATGAGAGTAAATTTCTCCGTATGTAGAAAGTGCGCTAGCATTTTTTTTAGTTGGTTGATCGATGAGTTGCATTATTTTTTTTTGATAGGGTGCGGGTGCAGCAGAAAATGCATGCGAGAGATATTTTTGGCAAAATTCTTCAAAAGATAGAGTGGGGGCTTTTTTTTGAGATTCCGTCAGCCAATATAGTAACTTAGACATAGTGTTATTTTAATCCTAGATAAGCAATTCTTACCCTATCTATAGGCATCTTTATGTAGGGGGGAATTCTTGATTTAATAGAGTCTGCAATTCTTTTAGGAGCAGAGGTTTTTTATGCAAGGAGTCTTTGAGTATGTGTAAAACTTTTGATTTTGCTTCTTCAATAGGTTGGATTAGGGTGTTTTTCATGAGTGTAATTTTGGCATGATTTTGTAGTAAAGCTGTGAGTAATTTTGAATAGTCTTTAACTTGTGCCAGATTAAGATCTACATAATTTATAATTTGTGTATAGATTTGATCAATAAGAATTTTTTGTGCAGCTTCCAACTGTTGTAATTCTTGTGGCAATGGATGCATCTCTATAGGTGGCTGATCAAATACAAATTCTTTTTTATTGTCCATAAATATGCATCACCTTAAAGTAGCGGCTGCGCACAAAGCACAGGGGTGCACAGTGATCCGCATGCGTTTGTTGATCAGATCTCAAAATAGATATGCCATGGCGGTCCTTGACCTCACACACAATCTCACCCATATAGTTTTTCCATTGGTCCAATACATAGTGAAAATCAAAATACATATTTTTGTCCTCTATTTCCTTGGGTATTCCTGCCATTTCTGTAGAATCTCCCACATCACAGGTAAAATGGGTATTGCAATGTAGTGCAAGAAATCCCATTTTAATCAAACGGTTTTCTCGGCTAATACGCGTTGTGTCATTTTCATCTTCAAAAAAATAAGAAATCCCAGAAGCTAGATCATAAATTTTTTGTTTTGTTTTTTCTGGGATTTGTTTTTTGCAGTGATGTTCTGCAATAGCTAATAAACAAAGAAAATAGTTTTTGTTAGATAAAAAGGGTGGCAGGGGTGCGGAATGAATTTTTTTGGCGAGCATAAATGTCTCCCTTGTTCATAAAAATTATCAAAAAAAGGAAGCCTTGAAAATGTCTTATATTTTCAATCCCAAAATATATCACTTATCTAAAGGAGGACGCAGTATATGGCACAAATATGGGTATTTTATTAAAATTATCTCTCATTTCAAGGCTTCCTATATATATAATTATCTCACAACTTTTGATTTCTATACTTGCGTATAGGCGTCAATAGTATGCTTTAAGTTCCTATTTGAAACCGCCTTCTTGCCTCTTCTACTGTATCAAAAAGATCACGTTGAAGATTTTCTTTTATATATGAGAATGTTTCTTCTGGAGAATGCGCTGAATGAAGGTGGAGGGAAATTTCAGGCGCATATGTAAATTCTGCTATTTTAGTATCCTGTTGCATAGGTACAAATGGCTGTAAAAATTTTTGGATATTTTGAGAATTTAAAGGCATGACAATCTCATTCTCACCGGCTTCTGCTACTATCCCTGCAGAGGATCGTCCAAACTGAATCGGAACACCTCCGGGTACAGCAGGCACAATGCCACCTTGGGCAAAAGGGCGAGCGGGCAAAGGTGCAGGTGTATAACTGGGAGGCAATGGAGAGGCAGAAATCATACCTATCTGTGCCCCTGAGACACCCACTGCCGCCAACAATGCAATACCAACAGGAAAGTTCATCTGAGCCATGGCAATGGCAGCTTCTGCAGAGGCCAGGGCCATGCTTGCCGATAGTTGCCCAATTTTTGTTGTCTTATCTATGATAGATGCTTGACGCTCAGATTCTGCAATAGCTTGCCCTACATTATTTTGTATTTGAGTTTTACTGACTTCATATTCCCACTCACGCAGTTGTTTTTCTTGCAATAGTTTAGCTTCCTGTTTGTTGAGATCTTCTTGGCGCTTTCTTTCGGCAATATCTGCTTTGCGTTTTTCTTCTTCCAGCCGTTTGGCACGTCGTTTTTCTTCTAATTCTTGCTCCATTTTTTTTGCATTGCGAATATTGGTTTCTGAGCTCAGTGCAGTTTCTAATGCGCTTAAATCTCGATCATACAAAGCCTGCCTGTGTGCATACTCAGATTCTTCAATAGCAAGTTTTCTTTCTTCTTCTTGTATGGATCGTGCTTCTTGAAAAGCTTCAAACTCATCATTTGCTACAGTGATCAGTCCTTGAGTGCCTATATATATCATCTGAAGGTTTTTTAGTGCAGCCTCACCTTGTTCTTTGATTTTCATTGTTTGAATACTAGAAATCGTATTAATAGAGTCTGACAAATTATTTAGAGTATTCAGGCTTGATTGCATATGGCTAGAGACACGAGAAACTACACCATCTAGTTGATACATTTGTTTTGTACTTTTTTCTATAGACAGCATATCTTGAGTGTTTTTTTTATCAGCTTTAAGAGGATATTTTGTATGACTTGTGCTTGGGTATTTTTCTAGAGTTTGAGCAATTTTTTCAGAAATCCCATGCGCGAGCTTGTCTAATTCATGATCTTTTAGTAGCAGAGAATTTTTTTTAAATTTATCAGAGTCAAAGTATTGTGACATCATATTACTCCTTTGTTTGTGAATAGTGGTTTTGTTTGATTTTAATGATTTTTGTTTGTAATTTTTTCAATTTTTTTGAAATAGATTGGGTCTCTTTTTCTAAAAAAACTCCAATATTTGTAAAGAAATCTGAGCCACCAGTAGAAAAAAATAAATGCAAACAAATACCACATTGTTGGTACAGAATCTGTGTTTGAATTATTTTGCCATTTCTCACTTTTCTAAATATTTGTTGTATATTTTTTAGAGTATGTCTTATCTTTATATTATTTCTCGAGATACCATTGATAGAATTTTTTATATACAAACAGGATTCTAGGCGTGTTAATAATAATTGAGTTTTTTTTATGAGTGACAAAGAGATGGGCCGATCTAAATTTTCTTGAAAATCATGAGCCAACAGGATAAATTCATCACAGAGCCTATTACATTTTTTGAGTAGATTTTTTTCAGACAACTGATATTTTTGCATAGTTTTGTGCAGCTGTAAAAAATAATTTTCAACTTGTCTCACCAGGTACCTCATTTGCATGATTTCCTTTGAAGACTTTTTTACTTTTACCGAATTGAGTTTGCCCATGTTTGGTTTATGAGGTGGCGAAATAGTGCTAGCATTCTTTGTGACTTTTTCATATGATTTCAAAATTTTATATAACTTAAGTTCTGCAGGATGATGCTGCATGGCAGGCTCCTTTTTATATTTTTTAAATATAAAGATTAGATAATTTTTGTAGCTGATCTTTATGCAAGGGGGCAGAATCTATTTGCTCTCTTGCGGTACCTTCTTCAGGTAACCCTAAAATTTGCCTATGATATTTGAGGCCGTTTTCTAGCTTGCGATAAAAACCAAGAAGATTATAAGTTTGTAAAATTTCTGACTCTTTTTCACGAAAAATCAGACAAAAGAGATCCAAGATTTCAGAAAATTGCGGGCTTTTTTTTTAGATACATTCTCATTTTTTACAGGAGGATAAAGCTGGTGAACAATGTCTATTTCCGTGTTGACTTTAGTAATGATTTGTTTTAAGAAAGCATCCAGTTCAGATAATGTACATGACTTTAAAAGTGTTTTCTCTCCAATTATTGGATGCATAAACTGGCAAAATTTGGCCACAATGCCAATTTTTTTCATCAAGATTTTTGCAGGGGAAAGATGAGAATTTTTCTGCAAGTCTTGATATCCTTCTATGAGGGGGATAGTCTGTGCAAGTGGTAAATATCCCAAGTCAAAGTCATACCCTAAAAAGGGTATGACATGACTAGGGGCATTAATACGCTCTAAAGAATTAAACATCTAGAGCATTTCCCTCAATAGTCTCTCTCATCAAAGACTGTTGGCTTAAAATAAGATCATCGATCATTTCTGGATGAGGGGTCGCCTTAAAATTGATAGGCACTTCCATTACAATATCACTATCTTCACCAGCTTTAAAGGAAAGATTTTGATCTCCCTCAAAACTTACATAAGGAAACTCCCATGTGCGTGTAATGAGACTGCCATCATCAGCTTCACGCTTGTTTGTTAGCCTCAGGGCATAGTGAGCACTGATCCCCCCCCCTCCATGACTCATCTGCCAAGACTTGGCACTTTGTACATTATATGTGATTTTTGTTTCACAACTTTTGTCCCAAGAGGGTGAAAAGAAAATACCCCAGGAGTCGTGTATTTTTTCAATATGATAGTCAACATCACATTCAAGCACATTTTCCTGCTGAGTTATGACAATATCTGCTGGTACTGACCCATCACAATTCCACATAGGAAAAATAAAAAAGGTATGAGTCGTATTTGCTTCAATCACTTCTGTGTAGGATTTCTTTTCTGATTTTTGTGCAGATAAATGGACTTGTCCTGCAAGAATTTTGGACAGTGTGGGAAGGTGTCTTTCTAGTAGATTTCCACTAATCTGATAGGATGCATTTGTTTTTCCAGAGATGGGGACGCTTCCATTGTCAGCCTTGATTTCAATATTAGTACTGGTGCTTTGGACACTGAAACTGCGCCCTAGTCCTAAGTCAGTAAATTGATCTAAAACAAAGTGCTTTTTCCCATCCTTTTCAATAAATCTGATTTCTTCAGCAAGTTCGATTTTGACAGAACCCAATACAACGCTATTGGGATTTTTCATCATGGATTGTTCCATATTTACTCCTTATATCATTTAATGATGCTTTCAAATAGAGATTCCAGCTTCCCAAATTAGAAAACTCATCAGATCGCATATTTTTATTGTTATTTTGATCATCTTGCTGCTGATCAATGCTCAGCATGGCGGGGACACTTTTTCCTAGAACTCCACCACGTGGTTCACTCAATAGTTGTGCTAACTGGATAAAACATTCAGTTGTTTCACTGATTGCGGCAGCAGAACTAGGTGTCTTTGCACGTGCACACAAGTTCACACGAAAAGTGATCTGTCCAGAACCGTCAAGCTTTGGATCAGGCAACAAAGACATGGCAAGGTGAAAATATTGTGGCTGTATACTAGCAGGATAAATGATGACATCGTATCCAGTTTTATTTTTGATATATACTGAGAGGTCTTGCCACATTTTGTAATAATGAGTCATAGTTTAATTACTCACTTTTTTTTCAGATACAGCCCCTAGGCCAATGTTTCCCGCTTGTTCACATGCTTTTCCGTAGCTAGATTCAATGAGTGCACAGGCTTTTTGATAGTATTTTTCATCACTCTCATAGTCACCATTGTGCTGATATAGCCAGGATACAGCAAAGAGTAGGCGGATCTCTTGATCCAGCTGGCTCTCAGAGATAGGATGACCCAAAACATCATAAATACCCTGTTGCCGTGCACGCGCATAGGCAAGGGAACGTTCTTGAATTTTTGAATCTCCTGCAGTTAGGTCAAAGATGAGTCTTTCGCTAATTAAAAGAGCCAAATCATCGTTGACTAAAAATTTGGATTCGTGCTTTGCCATGATCATGCTCCTTTATAAAACGCTAGATTTACACATTGCTTGTATAACAGGAGCAGGGAATGGCTTACTTTGGCCAAATAGCTTAAGACCATTGATCTCAGGACTTTCATATTGGGAAACAACAAATGGTAGTGCTCCAAACTGGTTTTGTAAGTCTTCTGTCGCACAATAAATCATCTTGTGATCTGCACCCAGGTCAATAGCAATGATACTGCCAGGTTCCAGTGCAGTTTTGACACTATTGCTAGTGTAGTCATAGTAGGTTGTAGAGAGGCTTTTGATGCGATGTCCACCAAAAATAAGGTCTTGTGATGAAGTATCAAAATGAACCAACCCAGAAGCATTAGGCAACTTGCTAATCATTTCATACAAAAATTGACGTACATCTGGTGCAACTAAAAAGGCAATCTCTGATCCAAACCCTTGGCTACGAACAATACTTGACATATTTTCAAGATCTTCGATAATTTTTCCAATTTTTGAGCTAGAGGTCCATTTTTCTGTAGAAACAATATGAATTTGACCCATTTTGATGGGGGTGAGTTCCACACCACCTAAAGTTTCCACAGGGTATTGGTATTCTCCATTGAGGGCTAGTGCAGCCATTGCTTCAGCTGTGCGACGGCAGGCTTGTCGTAGTAAATCAATCTTTCCGGATAAAAAGGTTTCTTTATCCACGCCCGTCATGGCATGAAAATCTAGCATTTCTCTGGCACTAATAAATAATGATGGACGAACTGGCTTGGGTTCAAACATCTCTAGATTTTCTGCATTGCCCAGACTATGAGACTGGCTACCACGTTCTGCTAGGGGAATATTATTGATAGGTGTAGAAAGTTGGCTTAAACAAATATAAGGGGATGCATGATTGATAGAACGACGATATACACCATCAATAACAGGTGTTTGTAGTGCAGGTAAATTATTGAGTGTTGTGACAACAAAATCACGTGTAAGATAATTTTTAAAAGACATTTGATTCTCCTTGATTTTAGAGGGGATAAATCCCCTTATTGATGAGTGAAACAATCTCAGTTGTTGAGAGTGCGGATCTTTTAGCTTTTTGCAAACTTTGTAAATTAACTGCACCATGAAGTAGCACATTGGCTGTTTGAGATTTTTCTTGTTGGTAGTCTTGTGTGAGAATACCAAAGATATCTGAATCTGCGTCTTTAGCAAAAACCTCTCCTGAATTGAGATCTATACTGACCAAAGTACCACCAGGCATCTGGGCAATATTTTTTTTGATGGGTACAGTAACAATAACTGCATCATGCTGACCAGATATAATGGTACTTTCCTGTGTATGATAAGACCATTGAGTCTTGTTGATATAGGACATTAAATTGCTCCTCCTTGGAGTTTTTCAGAATATGGTGAAGATTTGTTTGTTCCCAGGTTCAATCGACCCGTAGAAACGATAGGGGGTAAAGCTGCAAAAACAGTTCTAAGAAGTTTGACTGTATTACTACGATCACTTAGATGTATTTCCTCTGGCCTTTTTGTGAGATTTTGGGCTAATTCGCGTGCCGCAGATTGGGCATCTTTAGGTATTTTTTGATTAATAGCTTTTTCTAGCATAGCCATATCTTCATCCAAAATCGCCTGACCCATTTCCTGCAGTTGTGCATCACGAATTTGGATTTCACTCTCTAGTTGATTGACTCTTTCTTCGAGTCTTTCTAGTTCTTTTTTCATGTCATTCGACATAACAATACACTCCTTTTTTTCAAATTTTTCTGTAAAGTACAGGATTTCTTTTTCTAGATCTGTTGCCAAAATGGCAAGTTTTTCTTGAGTTAATTTTTTTAAATTTTTAATGGCGGGAGGTTCCTCTCCTAAAAATGCCAAATGATGCAAATAGTACTCGCCATAGATATTTTTTTGTGAACCAATGCTCCATGAATCAAAAAATCCAGACTCAAAAGCATCAAAGAGCGCAGGATGTAAAGCAATTTTTCCACATAATAAGTCATCTTTGATCCAAAGTTTTTTTATGCATCCAAGTTTGGGATTTTTGGCTTGAGGAAAGTGTCCAATGCATACAGGCACCCCATCTGCATATACAAAATTTTTGACCATTTCAGACAAATGTTGTTTAGTAATTTTTTGTCCATTAAAAATCCCTGTACGGGCAAGAACAAGTGTTTTAAATTTCATTCCTTTATCATAAGTCAGGAATCAAAACAGAGTCTTTCCTATAGGACAATAGGGGGGTAAGAGAAGACCACTTACCCCCCTATTATTACTTTCTATTTATTTTTTTGATCTTTTTTTCCATAGATGATTTTTTTTGAGTACTATTTTTTATAGACAAATAATGAGGAAGCTCACCAAGTGAAGAAACAATAGTTTCTTCACCCACTCCATGGTGAATCATTTCATTTTGCATATCACCACCAAGTGCATAATGTGATTGGCAATAGTAGGCTGACTCTCCTCTATGATCTTTTATATGCATCCAGTTTTCAGCCCCTTTTTCAGGATCATGACGCCAAACAAGCGCTAAATTGGTGTTTTCTATTGGCAAGTCTGGGCCAAAATATCGACGATTCAATAATCCACCCCATCCAGAAATTGTGCCAAATCCATCACTGGTTGCTTGATTATTTCCCCATTCTAGGGGAAATTGATAAAGGACATCTTGCAACATAGATTTATATTCTGTCGAGCACCGACTTACAAATGAATTCATCATTTTTTGACCCCAGGGAATAAGGCTTTCATCTGCATGCCACAGGATAAATTTATTCTCTTTAAAAATTAAATATACACTCGTATTATGTGCAGATGTGCTACTAATTTCTTCTAGATCTGGGCCCCCAAAAAAGATTTGATTTCCTGCTGCACTCGAATATCTCAAAACTATTTTTGATCCAAAAATTTCACGTGTATCTTTTATAGGAATAGCAGGAATTTTTATATAAAATCCACCGCTACTATAATAAGAAAAACCATGCATATCCGCTTGAATAAAGATCTTCTCTCCAGCCTGAAAAAAACTCAGCGCAGAGAGTGTATAATTATTCCTAAGATTAAATGTTGCATTTTGAATCGCATCAATCACAGCTAAGGCATCCTCTGTACTAGCTTGAAGATACGACTTATAAAGGCTATTTTGATGATTTACTCTCAAGTCTGGGTTTTCATTTTTCATATAAAACCGGCATGATTTTTCTCCCCAAATATAGCTCCAATCATCTTCGTTATTATAAATATTACTTAAATCTTTAGGGAAATTTTGTAGCCAAAAATCTAAGTCAGCAAGCCGATCTTTGGGGCAACGTTCTCTGAGATCGTCAATAAAATCCATACGTAATACACTATTAATATTACTTTTTGTCCAAAATAAACTACAAAGCAAATGTGTGCCACAAATAGAGATACGCATATGGCTTGTCATACTCATAGTAATAGCAATGCTCGTAAAAGAGGGGTCATGAATTTCAATTTTTGTTGTACTAAAAAATATATGTTTTTTTGTTCCAAAAAATTCTCCAGCATTGATCGTGGGTGCACAAATGAATCTTAAAAACGAGTGGCTATTGTTTGATTTTCTTATTAGAAATTCTCCTTGGGTGGCTTCAATTTCTACCCAGATGTCATCCAGTAAAAATTCTCTATAAGAATTATTTACATAATCTGAAAGCAGGAAATTTTTGCCAATAGCGACAGCCTCACACAGGCCCAATGGATCGCTTTGGGGGCTTATTTTGAATTCATGCGCTAGTTGATTTTGTAGTGCATATATGGGGGGGGCCTCCACCATAATGGCTGGATTAAATCCAACTCCGTGTGAGTCTTGATGAATTTGGGGCAATGAAATAGTCTTACCAAAATATTCTTTTGTTTTGGGATCAATAAGATGATATTTGCGTATAGATTTGACCTCTTTGAGGTTTCCAGTTATGATCGCAATAACAGAATTAAGGGTATTTTCTCGATTTTTTCTCGCCGTGGGAACTACGCGCGATGCATCAAATTCTATGGGAAAAGCGGTGCCATTTCCACCAGAAATCAGACTATCATGCCTCAGATGTGTCTGTAGCGCAAATGGCCCCGTATGCAACATTTGTGATCCATAAAAACGTCCAAAAACTCCCTTGATATTACGTATTGCATCATTTTCTATAGTACCCCAATCCAGGCTAGGATCCATTTGCAAGATACGGTCATAGGCACTGGGCAATACAATTTTTCCCTCGGATGTAATCCAGTTTCTTGGTATGCGACTTTTGAACATAGACAGTGCATCTTCAAAATCTTCTGGATCAAGGATCCCCCCCAAAAGAATGGCACAATTATTAGGAATTTTATCACAAGCATAGTGCACATAGGACCCAATACTATTTGCCTCTGCAGGACTGAGTGTAGGAATTAATATGGGATCAATCTTTCCAGAAACCAGTTTGATATGCCCTAAGGATTCATTAGAGGCGGCATTTTCTGTATGATTTTTTACAATAAGCTCTAGAGTATTAACCATTTCTTGTTGTGCCTGGATGAGGGTTGTTTGATTTTCTATTTGATGTTTTATTTGTTTGGCAAATTCGCTTTCAAAGAGGCGTGACTCTTTATAGTAAAAATTCTTATTTCCTTCAGCAATATCGTCTGTATGCAAATTTTCTATAATACTCGTTATTTCTGAGAAATCATCAAATTTTACTAAATCTCCATAAACATGATAGTTAACAAATACTTGTGGGTAATTTTCAAAAAAACGTACACTGCGCACACAAATTTGACCACTTTGATCACAAGCAATTTGATCTTGATTTTCTAAAATATAGTGTAAACTATGTGTGAGTCTGGTAGCACTGATATTTTGTGGATCGGTATAAAAAATTGCACTATTTGCAAACCAAATATCATGTTGTAGCATATAGGATTTTTCTTTGATCACATCCTTGATGACTTCTTGTTCAATAGCATTTTGGGCATTTTTACCCGTATAGTCTACGTCTAGTTTTATAAATGATTTTTTATTCATATTTTTCTCTCTTAATAGATTCCATCATTGGGATAAATTTGCAGCTTTCGGCTATACTGTGGCCGGTCACATAGGGAAAATCCCCCATAAACACGGCAGTCCCGGTTTGCTTTTTTTACAAGACTAACACTCATTTTTTGTTTTAGAATTCCATTGTATTCCAGGGTAATGCCATCGATCAAAGCTTCTTTTTTTTCATAGTTTCTTATGCTATTAAAGCTGACTCTATCACCTATTCCTATGCGTGGATCGCTCCAGGGAATTAAATCTGCACTACCCAAAATACATTGATGATAACTGGCCAAATTTTTAAGCATCAATTGTGCAATTTCACTATTGGATGCACTAGGTAATGAAATTTCTTGTTCAATGATTCCATCTTGGATAACCAATTCTGGAATAGTCAAAGTTTGGCGGTACTTTTTTTCGCTCTCTATAATTTTTCTTCCATACAAGTCAATCTCAAAATTCTGGATCAACTGACTATAATTCCACACCTCTATACGTACTCCATGAGAGTATGGTTCTAGGGTAAATTCAAAAAATCCTTCACGATAATAATTTTGAGGCACCACTTGATTTAATGCTGTTTTTTCTGAGAGCACAACATCAAAAACATACGGTTCATTGAGCGAGTTGCGTTGTCTTACAGCAGCAAGATTGTGAATATTAAAATTGGGGATCATATCTATTTTGGGAATTTTGTACTCACTGGGGCATGCGGGGATCATTTCTGTATGAGAGAGGAGTTTTCTCACTTTTGGACGTATCACAGTATACAAAGTAAGAACTTTATCTATATCAGTTTCACTCTCGTACTGAAATAACCAGACTTTCCACCATACACGTTGAGGCAGAAGAATTGTACCATTTTGATCGCGTACATAATCCCATTGATATTCGAGCACCTCATACACAAATTCATCACTAAATTCGAGTCTAATAAAACGATCGGGGGTTGCAAATTCTCCTTCCCAGCTGATTTTTTGATCAGCACCAATAGGACGATTCCAATATTGGTTTTTCATATCCTCAGGAAATCTATCAAAAAAGAAAGGTCCCAGCGGATCTTCTGATTTTTCAAATGATGATTCAAACATTTCTGTATAGTTGATTCTGGGACTATAGCCCGCACTCAAGAGACGTTCCCCCTCTGTATCACCTTCAAACTCTAATAGTGAGTATTGGCAATGAAATGTATTGGGGCGTGAGGCCACTTTTTCAGAATATTCAGCAAAATCTGAGAGTCCAAATTCTCTTAGGGGGTATCTGCAAACAGCAGGCAGTCCTTGCATTTCTGTGACAATGAGATTTTCACCATTCTCACTCACATAGGCAAAACTCAGGGTTTGGATACAAAGATTTTGTATCACTTCTCCAGCCTTTCCATCTAGAGAGATATTTTCTAGGAGTCTATGGGAGTTTTTGCCCTGAATGATACATGATTTGAGGCCAATGGCTTGAGCGAAAGTAAAGAATGCAGTATATGCAGGAATCTTTTCAAATAATGGACCATACAAACGTCGTGTTTTGCTAAAATCAATAAGATCACTTGCTTTTATTTGTACAATTGCAGTTTCTTCAGAGGTGTGCCATTCTTTGATATAAAATACGCCTAGTAGTAGTTCCTGTAATATTTTTTTATGATCGGCGCTATCCCACATTTGCAAAGAGAGATAGAGACTTGCACCTTCTCGCAGATTTTGATAATAGGGACTTTTTTTATTGGCTAGGTCAAAATTTCGTTGCTCATTAAAAATTTTTAAGTCTAATATACTAGAAATTACAGAGCCCTGAGAGGGTGTTTTATCTGTTTTTGATCGAGAAATTTTACATTCAGAAATATCGCGATCACTCCATTGAATAGGGTAGCGAGGGCTCAGTACCAATAGGTGTGTACGTAGTCCAGATGCAGGAGGCTGTGTGATAATCATTTGTATCTTTTGAGCTTGATTCCCTAAAAGATCTACCCATTCTTCAATTTTTAATAATGCATCGGTGAATACTTTTTTCCATATAATTTTTCCATATTTATCTAATATTTGTAAAAAAAAGGATCTAGGAATACGATTTTTTGCAAATTTTATACAAATTTTTTTAAGATTCCTCTGAGAAAATCGTATCGAAATGACCTCGTTTCCATGCGATTTTCTTGAATCTTCAGTATGTTGACCTATATACCCACACAGTGAAGATGTTGTATAGGTGGGGGGGCAGTATCCATCACTATGGGGAATACTAGCTATGATAGCAGGCCATATTTTTTTTCCTAGGCACATGCCTATATGCATGCGGTTTTCTACATAGTCCAGCTGTGTATTAAGAATTTGTTCTATTGCTGATCCCCAGCGTGCAAAATCTGCACGTAATGCAACACTTTTGTCTTGTGATAAATTAACCATTTCTAAGGAAGCAGAGAGACTATAGTGACGGTAATTTTTTTTAATAGCATCTACACATGAGAGATTGGCATTAAGCATTTATGGCATTCTCTCCCACAGGCGAAAAGTCAAATTTTTAGGACGTATTTCATCGTCAATATATTCAGCCCCCCATTGTTTTTTTAGACTAAAATATTTTTGTTCAGCGGCATTAATGGTTCCCGCCCCTACTGTTGCATTTCCAATTTGCCATACGGGGTTGTGCTTTGGATTTTTTTCAAAAACTCCAGAGGTAAAACCACCACACCCACCAGAAAAATCTCCACTCATTTCTACCATTGCATAGTCTTGTTTTCCAGTTTCAAACTCTTTTGCCAGACCACCTTCCGTACGAAAAAAAGCACCATCATAAATGTCTTTTTCAATAATTTTCCATCTACACATGGGCCAAAGCAACTGAGGATCCAACTGGTGGGGAAGTTGAAAATAAATAAATCCTACAGGTGGTGCTTGCATTGCAGAGAGCATTTTTTCTATGCTAGAAAGACTGCGGCATAGACGTTGCCAATTGTCTACACTGAGAGGATCATCCGCCTCTAGTTCATAGGGTAGATTATTTCTTAAGTCATCAAGAATTGTTTCTAAGTTCACTTCTTTACTCCAGTTCTAGTGTTAAATTGTCGTACAAATATAGACTCTTTTGACGTATTTTAAAGTTGAATACAGGTGATTTTATTATGCAAAAATCATAGGTTTTTGTAGTTGAATCTTCTTGGCAAAGTTCCAAAAGTAAGGATTCATTATTTAAACTTTCTTCATAAATTTTCAAAATTTGATCTAAAATTTGCTGTGTAGCCAGATTGTAATAGATTTTTGCTTTAAATCTTTTATGTCCCAGATCAATTCTTACCTCGCCATTAGCCATGGTCATTTTATTTATTTTTTGATTCTCACTGAGTGAGATTTCGTAGCCCAAAGGAAGCTCATAGCTGCATTTTTTAAAAATTATCTTGTCCATGTCTCATAAATTACACCACTTTTGGCCAAACAAACTTGTCTATAGGCACGGCAATTTTTTCCTAATTGTTTACTTTTGCTTTTGTCAACTATCCTATAAGAAAGTTTAGAAATCATCACATATGACAAAATAGAAAGCATAGAGAATTTTATAAAACTAATGGTTGGGGAGGCTTTAATGATAAGATCTTATTCTGTGTGTGGTGAGAAAAATGCAAGCATTTCAAGGGATCTATTTAAAGGAAAAATGACACACCTCATAGATCCCAACAATATACATAGAATAATTTATGTGAGTTCTTTTGATCGTCAGAATTTTCTCGCAAGAGCAAATTTGGTTTCAGAGTATTTAGATAGTCCCTATAGTATGAGAGAATTTCTCTATTTGTATCAAAATAATCTTATTTTATGGGATGTTTATAGAGTATTAGGCCCAATCAGCATAAAAATTTTTCAAAATTGGTACAAATACTATCACCAGAGAAACCTAATTACAGGTAAAACACACAGCAGAAAAGGGATTCAAAAATTTTCTTCTCCCATGCAAAAAATACAAATAGATTATATTTTGCATAATGCTTTTATACATGAAAATGGAGAGTCATTTCAACCATCAATCACAATCTGTTTTGATTGTGCTACAGGAAAGATTCTCTCATTTTTTGTGAGTAAAAAATTTGGTGCTCAGAGTGTCTTGAGTACACTTTCTATTGCTTTCAAAAAATATGGAACCCCTGCAATGGTCAATATTTCTTGGCAAAAACAGCAAGGTGAGTCTCTGTTGAGTAATGAAGAAAAAATATGGCTTTCGGGATTGTTTTTTTCTATGGGAATTGTGATTCATTACAATAAAAAGCAGTCCAAGGGGCACAGTGATTTTTTAAGTTTTTTTGTGAAAAAATTGCATAAAAATTTTTCGTATTCTTGTATGGAAATGTCAGTGTTTATCAATAAATTTTCATCGTGGATAAAAGACTATGAAAATGGGGTGTTCTCTGAAAAAATAACGGGCTCTATTGGGTGTCAATTTAATGAATATTTTAACAAAAAACATTTTGATGAAAGGATATTCTCACTGATATTTTCTGAGTCAATAATCACCACTGTGCACCCAGACGGTGTCACATTTAATGGAGCAAATTATTATGCACCATTACTCATGTCTTACTGCAAAAAAAGAGTTAAAATGATTCCTGTTTTAGACATAAAAATTACAAAGATTTTGATATGCAACTTAAAAGGACAATACTTGTGCCAGGCACAAATTTATGGCATGAAAATAAAAGAAAATAGGCTCCATAACTATAGCTCTAAATTTTTTGTTTTTTATAAAAATAACATAAGAAAAGCTAGTAGATAATTTTGAATAGAAATCAAAAAGAAGCATTTTTTTAGAAAAAAAGATAGGATATTGCAAAAAAATGGGATTTTAATACTTTATTTACAATATTAAAAAACAAGGATTCTTGGGGCTAAATATTTGATTTTTTTACAGAAGTATAAAATTTCAAAGATATTCTTGGGCATTTTTTATCTGGTTTTAAGGAATAAAAAATACATAAAAAAAAACTTAATTTTAGCAAAAGGATAGCGAAAAATGATTACCAATTTGATAGAGGCAGAGGCAGCTCTGAATCAGCTAAGAAAAATTGAAATCCGGCAACAATGTATTCAGGAAAATTGCCGAAAAAAAAGAGAAAAATGGAATGATAAAATTTCCAAAATTCTATGCAAAGCACAAAAGAAAGAAGAAGCTCTGCTACAGCAGGCTACCGACTTGTATTTGCAGATTGAAAAGTATGCCCATAGCCATCAAGAATTATGGCTTTCAAAGAGCCTGAGACTTCCCTCTGGCGTGATTGGATTTCGTCAGAGAGTCCATATTGAAATAACAGAAAATACCGCATCCCTATTGCTAGAGCTAGGGCACAAGAACTACGTGCGTATTAAGCAAGAACCCAATCGAAGAAAGATGCTAGAACTCAAAGACAAAATCTTGAAAAAGGTTCAGGCAAAGAGGGTGATAGAAGATCATTTTTATATTTCTTACACAGATTAATGGAGGTAATGTAATGTTTTGTAGTGTTGACCAATTGGCTAAGGCAAAAGGTGTCACTCCTCAGGCAATTCGTGAGGGGATATCTTTGGGTAGGTATGAAGCGATTCAAGTTGGTCGCGACTGGAGAATCTTTGGAATAGGAGGTCATTATGACAGGATTAAAAGGACTCGCGCCCCTCATAACAGCGCTCAACATGTATGGGACAATCATGACGTTAACAGAGCTTTCCGATTTTCTCCAAGTCTCAAGAAAGGTGCTGGTCACGCAATACGAGAAGGGGAATCTCAAGCTGTACTTTGTTCCCAGCGAAGGATATCAAATATTGACAAGAGATGTTATTAAATTTTTAGAAAAAAACTATAACTTAGGAGATCTCAAGAATTCTTGATGAGCAAATTTTATAATATATCTAGGGGGGCAAGGCGGTGGGAGACTGGTGACTAATGTCCTTCCCCTGGGCATAGAGTATTTTGTTTTTAAATAGAGAGAAAAAATGAAAAAAAAAAATATCCATCAACTTACTGCAAAGTTGATTAAACCACAAGAAAAATTATTCCACTATTTACCGAATCCTGATGAAATTGAAGCAGAAAATGGGATTCAAATATATAGGCAAATGATGCTAGATCCACGCATTTTTAGCCTCATTAATCTCATTAAAAGTCGTTGTTTACATTATCCTATACATATCGTTGCCCATGGTTGCAATGATCAGATTGTGGAAGCTTGCCGCAATGCGGGATTTGAGACACAGTATTATGACGATTTGGAGCAAATCCTTTCATCTCTTATCTATGGGCATTCTGTGAATGAGTGTGTGTGGAAAGAAGAGGGGGAAAGATTTCTTCTAGAATCGATTCAGGCACTGAATCCGCAAGATATTCGATATGATGAGAATTTTAAGCCACTTTTTTTAAAAAACGGTGAATTGAGCTATTTGGATCATGCCTATAAGTGGATTGTGATGCGGCATGGGTCCTCTATTCAAAATCCTTATGGAGAGAGCTTGCTCAAAGCCTGTTATTGGCCATGGAAGTTTAAACAAGCAGGTTTGGAATTCTGGTTGAAGGCGACAGAAAAGTTTAGCGTCCCGAGTATTCTGGCACTTTTTGAGACACAGGGTAGCGAAGATGAGGTACGTCGTCGAGCCCAAAACCTGGCAGATATGCTGGGTAATTTGCATGCAGGGTCAGGGGCGGCACTTGCTAATGTGAAGCAAGTCGAGTCATTACAAGCGTCTGGGTCTTTAGCAGAATTTCGTTCTTTGTGTGAATTTTGTGACCAGCAAATTAGCTATGCTCTGACAGGACAATCACTGGCAACAGGTGATGCCAGTCATAATGCGCGTGCTGCAAGTCAGACTCATGGTGAAATATTAGATTTTCAATGCAGAAATATTGCAAAGCAATTAGAATCTCATTTGCAACTGGCTATGAGTTGGTTTGTTCAGCTTAATTTTGGCAAGCAAACAATTGTCCCCAAAATACAATTCAACTTTGAACAGCGACGAAATTTGTCATTTGATGACTACCTCAGGTTATTAGAACGCGAGGTTCCATTTGACAAGGAAAGTCTTTATGATTTATTTCAGATTAAAAGACCATAAGGCATTGAGCAAATATAGCTATACATTTTATAATTTGATGGATATTTTGAATAAATTTAAGTATTTTATCAAAAGTGTGACATCTGGGGAGGAAGAGACTATATTTCTACAATGCCCATCAAAAATAGATTTTAAGGTGAAAAAATAATAAAATTTTGTTGACGATAAACTTGCGGTTTATATATTCTTAACTAGTGAGGACTCTGTGCCGTATTAGAATGGAGGAGTAAAGAAGGAAAGCGTGGAAGAGGATCAATTACCAACTGAGAGTGGGGGCATCGATGAGCTGGGCCCCCAGGAATTACGCGAAATTATTAGCAAGATTGCTGCAGAAAAGGCAGAGCTAGAAGATCGCTATTTGAGAAAACATGCAGATTTTGAAAACTATCGAAAACGCATGACGAAAGAGAAAAGTGAGTCAATTCAGTATGCAAATTCAGATCTGATGAAAGACTTGTTGGATGTTTTGGATAATTTACAACGTGCTCAAGATGCCAGTATGGCGGAGGGTGCACACATTGATTCTGTGAGAGAGGGAATCGACTTGATTGCACAAACACTTTACGCAGCTTTGAGTAATCGGGGTTTGGCACGTATGGACGCATTGGAAAAGGAATTTGATCCAGAGCATCATCAGGCGATTGCACAGGCAGAGGCCGATGTTCAAATGCCCACGGTGATAGAGGTTTATCAGCCTGGGTATTTACTTTTTGAGCGTGTATTGCGTCCGGCAATGGTCCGTGTAGCAATGCCTGGGACTGTTGAGAAAAAGTCAGAGAGTGATTCGCAGCCAGAGGTGGATTTGCCTTGATAAAGGTTTGATATAAAGTGCAACAAAAGAAGTGAGTCCACTGTAATTAAATTTTAAAGTAATGATGTTTGAGGAGAAAAAAGACTTATGGGAAAAATTATCGGTATTGACCTTGGTACAACAAATAGTTGTGTGGCCGTCATGGAGGGTGGCGATCCTGTTGTCATCCAAAACGCCGAAGGACAGCGTACCACGCCCTCTATTGTCGCTTATACAGACAAGGGTGAACGATTGGTAGGGCAGCCTGCCAAAAATCAGATGATTACAAACCCCGAGAATACAATTTATAGTATTAAGCGATTTATGGGGAGACGTTATGGTGAGGTCAATGATGAATTGCAACGAATACCTTATCATGTGAAAGAGGGTCCTAATGCTGATTGTCGTGTAGATGCACGTGGTAATATGTATTCACCACCAGAAATTTCTGCAGCGATTTTGCAAAAGATGAAAAAAACAGCAGAAGACTATCTGGGTGAAACAGTGACAGAGGCTGTAGTGACAGTCCCTGCCTATTTTAATGATGCACAGCGTCAGGCAACAAAAGATGCAGGACGTATTGCTGGGTTGGATGTCAAGCGTATTGTGAATGAGCCAACAGCTGCAGCAATGGCGTATGGGTTTGATAAACAAGATCGTGAGCACAAGATTGCTGTTTATGACTTGGGTGGTGGGACTTTTGATATTTCTATCCTAGAGTTGGGGGATGGAGTTTTTGAAGTCAAATCGACTAATGGTGATACACATTTGGGTGGTGATAATTTTGATCAGCATATTATCGATTGGCTCATTGATGAATTTAAGAAGGCACAGGGTGTGGATCTATCTCAAGATCGCATGGCATTGCAACGCCTGAAAGAGGCAAGTGAAAAGGCCAAGATTGAGCTTTCTAGCTCGATGACAAGTACAATTAATTTGCCTTTTATCACTGCTGACGCGAGTGGGCCAAAGCATTTGCAAATAGAGTTGTCTCGCTCCAAGTTTGAACAAATGTGTGCGGATTTAATTCAGCGGACTAAGGGGCCATGTATTCAGGCCATCAAGGATGCGGGATTGCAATCCAGTGATATTGATGAAGTAGTGCTAGTGGGGGGTTCCACACGTATTCCTGCGGTGCAGGCTTTAGTCAAGGATCTTTTTGGCCGTGAGCCAAACAAGAGTGTCAATCCTGATGAGGTGGTGGCTGCAGGTGCTGCTATTCAGGGTGGTGTCATTGCTGGAGATGTGAAAGATGTGTTGCTTTTGGATGTCACGCCATTGTCTTTGGGAATAGAAACCCTAGGGGGTATTATGACCAAGCTAATTGAGCGCAATACGACAATCCCTACAAAAAAGAGCCAGGTATTTTCTACTGCCGCAGATAATCAGCCAGCGGTGAGTGTGCATGTTTTGCAGGGTGAGCGTGAACGCGCTGATCAGAATAGAACTCTGGGGCGTTTTGATCTGGCAGATATTCCGCCTGCTCCACGCGGTGTGCCACAAATTGAAGTCTCATTTGATATTGATGCCAATGGTATTGTCAATGTTTCAGCGAGAGATTTAGGGACGGGGAAAGAACAAAAAATTCGCATTGAATCCTCTAGTGGGCTCTCTGATCAAGAAATTGAACGCATGGTCAAAGATGCAGAACTCAATGCAGCAAGTGACAAACAGTTGAGAGAGAAAATTGAAGCCAGAAATGAGGCAGACAGTTTAATTTATAGTACAGAAAAGAGTCTTAAAGACTATGCTGAGAAGATCGATGCAACAGAAAAATCAACCATTGAGGCCGCTCTTCAGGGCTTAAGATCAAGTCTAGATTCTGATGATGTGGCTGATTTAAAAGCTAAGACAGATGCTTTGCGTCAAGCTGCACACAAATTGGCAGAGCACATGTATAAGGACCAGGGCGGTCCAGCCCCAACAGAGGGCGAGGCTGCCACAGCTTCTGCCCCAGCGGATGAAAGTGTTGTTGATGTAGATTATGAAGTTGTAGACGACAAAAAATAGGTTGTTTTCTGAGAAAAAAGTCCCCTAAAAAAGGGGGCTTTTTTGTATAATTTTGGAGAACTGCCGTCTGCACAGGGGGCGTGAAAGGTGGTGGCCCTGGAAAATAGAGTGGCCACACAACACCGAAATGCTATGTGGCCGTCTTTGCTATGTGGCTTTACCTATACTGGAGACAGGGGGAATCGAACCCCCGACAGCTAGCTTGCAAAGCTAGTGCTCTACCAACTGAGCTATATCCCCTTTGCTGACAAATGAAGCCAGTAGGACATCACAGCCTGAGGAAAATGTACTATGTATGAGAGTTTTGTGTCAAGATATAGGTCAAAAATTTGTCAAATCTTCTAAAAATAGACCCACACCTATTGAATAAATATCACGAAGAGTATTATCATGGGTCACGCGGAGAGTAATATAGAAGTCAGCATGTCCGATCTTGAAAATGAAAAAAAACCAAATGTTACATTAATTAAAAAAAGCGGTTCTACAAAGTCTCCAGAAGAGCCTGTAAAGTCGTCCACATCTGCTTCTTCTGATGTAGACGGTTCAAGTCTTGCAGATAGTGAGACAAAAAGAAAGCGTGTTGTCGTTGTAAAGAAGCCCAAAAAAGAGGAATCTTCTCAACCTGTGCCCCCTGTGAATCCAGGTGGTGGGGTGCGTGTGCATGCGCGTGTGGGAAATTTGGGTGGTGAGCGGCCTCAGTATCCACCCAGGACTGGGCCATCTTCTGATAATTCGCAACGTTCTGGTTATGCGGGTGACAGCGGACAGCGGCCCGGTGGTTCAGGCTATGGGGGCGGACAGCGGCCCGGTGGTTCAGGCTATGGGGGCGGACAGCGGCCCGGTGGTTCAGGCTATGGGGGTGGACAGCGGCCCGGTGGTTCAGGCTATGGGGGCGGACAGCGGCCCGGTGGTGGAACTACAGATTCGGCACCTGTTGCAGGCAAGTCTCATGTAAAGAAAGTTTTTAAAGCAAAGAAGACATATACAAAAGAACAAGATCTCAGTGAAAAGGTTTTTTCTCAGGCAATGAAGCGAAAAAATGCGGCACCTGCGATTATTGTGCCGTCGAGTATTGAGATTACAGAAACTGTGACTGTTTCAGATTTGGCCAAAAAAATGAACCTCAAGGCTTCTTCGCTCATTTCAAAGTTGATGGGCATGGGTATGATGGTGGCAATCAATCAGCAAATTGATGCGGAGACTGCAGAGATTTTGGCCAGCGAATATCAGTGTCAGGTCAAGGTTGTAAGTCTTTATGATGAGACAGTGATTGAATCTGAGGGAGATAGTGGTGGAGATGTGAAGCATCGGCCTCCTGTTGTGACAGTGATGGGACATGTTGATCATGGAAAAACACGCACCCTGGATGCGATCCGTGCAACAAATGTGGTAGATGTGGAGCATGGTGGTATTACGCAGCATATTGGTGCATACTCAGTTGTGACATCTGATGGGCATAAAATTACATTTTTAGATACACCTGGGCATGAGGCGTTTACGCAAATGCGTGCACGCGGTGCAAAGGTTACAGATATTGTTGTATTGGTTGTTTCTGCTGCAGAGGGTTTGATGGCGCAGACAATTGAGGCGATTAATCATGCACGGGCGGCAGAGGTTCCTATTATCGTGGCTGTGAACAAGATGGACTTGCCTAGTGCAAATCTTGATTTGGTTAAAAAGCAGCTTTCGGAGCATGATCTTGTTTCAGAAGATTGGGGCGGGCATACGATGTTGGTCCCTATTTCTGCGATGAAAGGTGAGGGTATTCAGGAGTTGCTAGATGCGATTTTGTTGCAAGCAGAAGTGATGGAGCTAAAGACAAATTATAGTTGTCGTGCTGAAGGGACCGTGCTGGAGACGCGTGTTGATCCCGGGCGAGGTAGTACAGCTACGGTGTTGGTTCAGCGAGGGTCATTAAAAGTTGGAGAGCCATTTGTTGCTGGTATTTATTATGGGCGTGTGCGTGCGATGTATAACGATTTGGGTGTGCGTGTCAATGAGGCGGGCCCCTCGGATTCTGTAGAAATTATTGGCTTTAGTGATGGGCTTCCGCATTCAGGAGATCCATTTCAGGTTCCCGTGGATGAAAAGACAGCCAGTCAGGTAGCTTCTAAGCGTCAAGAATTGAAAAAGCTAGAGGGTGCCAGGTCTGTCAAAAAGGTGACGCTCAATAATTTGTATGATACGATCAGGGAAGGCAATCTTAAGGAATTGCGTATTATTATTAAGGGTGATGTGCATGGCAGTATTGATGCTTTGCGTTTTGCGCTAGAGCGCCTTTCCAATGAAGAAGTGCGGCTTTCAGTTTTGCATGCAGCTGCGGGTGCGATTGTAGAACAAGATGTGAAATTGGCGAGTGCTTCTGGTGCGATTGTGATTGGTTTTCATGTGCGACCCACAACGCGGGCGCAATTGGTTGCAGATCAAGAGGGTGTTGAGATTCGCAAATATAATCTCATTTATGAAGCTGTGGAAGACATTACGCTGGCAATGGAAGGTATGCTGAGTGCTGAATTGCGTGAAGAAGTGACAGGATCTGCAGAGGTGCGCAAGGTCTTTAATGCGAGTAAAATTGGAGATATTGCGGGCTGTATGGTTATTAGTGGGTTTATTACGCGCAAGAGTCAGTTGCATATTATTCGAGATGGTGTTGTGATTGCTGGGTGTAAAATTGATGGGCTAAAGCGTTTTAATGATGATGCAAAAGAAGTTAAAGAGGGCTTTGAATGTGGTATTACTCTAGATGGATTTCAAGGAGTTAAAGAGGGTGACATTCTTGAGGCCTTTGATGTGAAAGAAATCAAGCGTAGCATGGCTGCTGTGGGTAAAAAGAAAAAAGAAAAAGAAAAAGAGACGATATAGTGGATGATATCCGTAGGCTTCGGGTAGAAGAACTCATACGGACGCATATCATGACGTTGATTGTGCGTGGAGAAATTAAGGATCCGCGCGTGCCTTGGCATGTGAATATTACTAGGGTCAAGATTGCTGATGATTTGAGTATGGCGAAGATTTATCTTTCTAGTGATAAAGGGGATAGATCTATAGCAGCGGCGTGCAAGGGACTCAATAGTGCAGCAGGGTTTATCCGTATGACACTAGGCAAAGTCATGAAAAGTAAAAATACTCCAAAGCCGGTTTTTTTTGAGGATGAAAATCAGCAGAAAGCCTATGAGGTTGAGAAGTTGATTAGTCAAATTGTGGTAGATCCTCAAAGTGAAGAGGGTTCAAAAACTCGTTAGTCAAATTATGGATGGGATTCTTCTATTGCACAAAAAGCCTGGAGTAACAAGCTTTCAGGCCCTTTCTCCCTTAAAAAAGAAATTTCCACAGGTCAAGATTGGCCATTGTGGAACATTGGATCGTTTTGCCAGTGGGCTATTGATTGTGCTATTGGGGCGTATGACACGCCTTAATTCAGTTTTTAGCGGACTAGACAAGGCCTATCGCAGTACATTTCGCTTTGGTGAAGAAACAGATACACTAGATCCAGAAGGTCAGATTGTGCGCAGGGCAGATTTGCCAGAACCAGGGTATGTTTTTCCTATACAGGATTTGTGTGGTGAGCAAAAACAGATCCCCCCTGTGTATTCTGCAATCCACGTGAATGGGCGTCGTGCGAGTGAACGTGCTAGGCGTGGGCAGGTAGTAGAAATGCCAACTAGAGATATTTGCGTGCATGCCTTGGCGATTGAGACCATGTGGCCGGATGTGAGTGTAGATGTAATATGTTCTAAGGGAACCTATATTCGTAGTTTGGCGCGCGATTTTGGTGTGTTAAGTGGTAGTTGTGCCAGGGTTCAGAATTTGGAGCGTTACTGGGTGGGAGACTATAGTGCTGGATTGAATACGGGGTTTCATTTAGATGATGCACATTTTATTGAGGATGTCAGTGCTGGGTGTGTTTTGCCCATGGCACATATTATGCGGGCTTTGCCGCATGTGTGTATACTGCGTGTTGCAAATAATTTGCGTTTTAGTATTCTTAATGGCCAACCACTAAGAGAGGATTGGTTTGGTAGCCCAGTACTAGGTGGACAAGCACTTATTTTCGATGAAAATAATGAATTTTTGGCCCTTATTCGCAAAGAAGACGGCAGACTCAGGTATCAATTTGTAGCAGGAGATCAGGTGTGATTTGGCAGTTTGGAGAGGCAATCAATATAGGGGGGCCGTGTCATTTGGCCATTGGTGCATTTGATGCTTTGCACCAGGGGCATCAACGGCTTTTGCAGGAATTGGAGCCATCAAAAAGTATTGTGACACTTTTTGATCCCTTGCCTGCCCAGGTTTTTCAGCCAGATTTTGCTGGTGCGATCTTTTCATTTCGACAAAGGTGTGAAGGATTGTGGGCACTAGGTATTGCACATATTTTACGCATTGACTTTTCACAAAAATTCAGTAAAATGTTGGGAAGTGAGTTCTTATTTCAACTACAGTCTGAGCTTTCATTGGAAAGAATTGTGGTTGGAGAAGATTTTTGCATGGGGCAGGGACGCACGTTTTGTGCACCAGAGCTGCGGCAATGGGGACAGCAACAATCGATAGAAGTCGTAATTGTTCCACATTGTTTAGGTGTGCAGCAAGATAAAGTATCTGCTACACAGATTCGCAGCGCAATTCAAGGTGGAGATTTTCTACAGGCGCAGGCGATTTTAGGACGGCCCTATGCATTGGATTTGTCAGAATTCCCTGCACGAGAGTGTGATGGGGGCATAGAAGTTGATCTGTGTGAGAGTAGTCAGGTATTTCCCCCAGACGGGGTGTATCAAGCGCAACTGGGGCAAGTGATCTTGCGCGGCAGAATGCTAAAGATGCCAATTTTTGAAAAAGAGTGTATTTTTAAAAACAAAGAGAAATAGTGTGAGAGAAGGAGAAAAGGGTTCATGGCTTTAGAAAAAGAGCAGAAACAAGAGATTATCAACAAATTTGCGATTAATCCTAAGGATACAGGTTCTGTGCGTGTGCAGGTTGCATTGTTGACAAAGCGTATTAAGGATCTGAACGAGCATTTTGCTATGCATAAGAAGGATCATAGTAGTCGCCGTGGTTTGCTCAAGCTTGTGGGTTCTCGTCGTTCACTTCTCAATTATTACAAAAAGATAGATTTGGCGGGCTATCGCACCCTCATTGAAGAGTTGGGCTTGCGCAAATAGTAAAAAAGGGTGGCACGGGATTTGTTGTTCTTTTTTGTGATAAAAATAGGAAAATAACATGGAAGTAATGAAATTTAAGATTGGTGGGCATGAGCTTGAACTAGAAACGGGAAAGATGGGGCGTCAGGCAAATGGTGCTGTCTTTGCAAAGTATGCAGGTGTTGCAGTGTTTGCCACGGTGTGCTGTTCTTCAGAAGAAGGCGAGCCAATGGACTATGTGCCGCTTTCTGTAGAGTATAATGAAAAATATTATGCAGCTGGAAAAATCCCTGGAGGATTTTTGAAGAGAGAGGGGCGCCCAAAGGATAAAGAAATCCTTGTGAGTCGCCTTATTGACCGACCCATGCGCCCTTTGTTCTATAAAGAATTTGGCAGAGACATTCAGGTGGTACCCACGACTGTTTCGGCAGATCAGATCAACCCGCCTGATATGGTGGGAATGTTAGCAGCTTTTGCTGCGGTGGCTATCAGTGATATCCCTTTTAATGGACCTGTTGCTGCAGTGCGAGTGGCCTATCTTGATAATGAATACACAATTAATCCTACTTTTGAAGAGATTGAGAAAAGTCAAATGGATATCGTTGTGGCTGCGGGGCTGGATGGAATCTGTATGGTGGAGGGGGGTGCCAAGGGTGTTTCAGAAGAGATCATGCTGGGCGCTATCCAAAAAGCAGAAAATGAGCTGAAGCGTATTAATGAATTTTTGGTAGAGTTTGCAAAAAAAGCAGGAAAGGCTAAATTGCCTATTCCTAATGCGAAGAGTCCGTTGTCTAATGCTAAGGAAATTGATAGTTTTGTGCGACCACTCTTTGAGGTGGCATGTTTTGTCAAGGGCAAGCATGAGCGTAGTGATGCCATTCGTGGGATCAAGGCGCAGGCCAAAGAGAAATTTGCGCAGGACTTTGATGATGAACAGAATGAAAAATTGTCAGCACTTTTTGAAGAACTAGAAAGTGATATTGTGCGTAAAAGTATTTTGGATAAAGGGGTGCGTACGGATGGGCGTGGGACTGCAGATATTCGCCAGATTACCTGTGAAACAGGCTTATTGCCATGTGCACATGGTTCCGCATTGTTTACGCGTGGAGAAACCCAAAGTTTGGGAGTGACCACATTAGGTACGCTTTTTGATGAGCAGATTCTGGACAATATTGATGGCGATAAGCGCGAAAATTTTATGCTACATTACAATTTTCCTCCCTATAGTGTAGGAGAGACGGGGCGACTCTCGACGGGCCGTCGAGAAATTGGTCACGGGCATTTGGCTCAAAGAGCGCTGGAGGCTGTGATTCCCCCGCGCGATCAGTTTGGGTATACGGTGCGTGTGGTCAGTGAGATTCTTGAAAGTAATGGATCTTCTAGCCAGGCAACAATTTGTTCTGGCACACTCTCTTTGTTGGCTGCGGGTGTACCAATCAAGGCACCTGTTGCAGGAATTGCAATGGGGTTAATTCGAGAGGGAGATCGTTATGCGGTACTCTCGGATATTCTGGGTGAAGAAGATCATCTAGGTGATATGGACTTTAAGGTGGCAGGGACAGAGCAGGGGATCACAGCATTCCAGATGGACATTAAATGTTCTGGCATTACGATGGAAATTATGCGTGATGCACTGAATCAGGCACATGTGGGGCGATTGCATATTTTAGAAATCATGAATAAGTGCATCAGCCAGCCTTCGTCTATTAGTGAGTTTGCCCCCCGTATCGAATCATTTAAAATCGATACAGATCGCATTGGGGCAGTTATTGGGCCTGGGGGTAAAAATATTAAGGCTGTTTCCGAAAAATATCAAGCCAAAATTAATATTGATGAAGCGGGAGTTGTGACTATTTCTGCGCGTAATTCTGGTTTGGTCGAAGATGCTAAGCGGGCTATCATGGGCGTGATTTCTGATCCAGAAATTGGGGTAATTTATGATGGTACAGTGAAAAAGATTATGGATTTTGGGGCGTTTATTGAGATTATGCCAGGAAAAGAAGGACTTTGTCATATTTCAAAAATGGCAAAAGAGCGCGTTAATCGTGTAGAAGATATCGTTTCCGAAGGACAACAAGTCAAAGTAAAACTTCTTGAAATAGATCGTATGGGGCGTTTGAACCTGAGTATGGTAGATATCTAGCGCGAAAAAGGAAGTAGATTGTTCTAGACTTTTTAATAACAGTCCTAGACAAACGATGCAATCCTTGCTATACTCTTGCGGAGATAGTATGCTGGGGATATAGCTCAGTTGGTAGAGCGATTGGTTCGCAATCAATAGGCCAGGGGTTCGATTCCCCTTATCTCCATCTGGTATATGCAGGATATTTGAAACGCTTAAGAAGCGGTAGATTTAAAATTGGAACAAAGAGGAAAGAGCAGTGGCTGTACCAAAGTACAAAACAAGTAAATCTCGTACGCGTCGACGACGTGTCATTAATATGCGCCTTGCAGGACCAACGCTTGGATCTTGTGGTAATTGTGGTAACCCTGTGCTTAGGCATCGGTTGTGCACTAAGTGTGGATACTATCGTGGTAAGCAAATTATTGAAGTCTAGTTAAAAATTTCTTTGCAAAAGAATTTGTATTATAATAAACATTGAGGAGGATCCTATTTATGGACCAACAACTTTATGATCAATTGAAAGAGATTATTGTTAGCAAATTGAATATTAGTGACGCCAGCAAGATTGTCCCAGATGCACGTTTTCGTGAGGATTTGCATGCAGATAGTCTAGACACCTATGAGCTTGTTTATGCTATTGAAGAGCAAATGAACATTACTATTCCTCCAGAAAAAGCCTCGACATTCGAGCGAGTCAAGGATGCAATGGACTTTATCGAAAGTCAGAAGAAGTAATCCTAACACTAAATCTTGTGGGTTTTGATGTGAAAATAGACCAAGGACGTTTGACAGCACTACATGAGCTAGAAAACATTCTGGGTCTTTTTTTTTCACACATTCAGTATCTGCACCAGGCACTTTTACACAGTTCTTATGCACATCAGCATCATATACAGAGTAATGAAAGACTAGAATTTCTAGGAGATAGTGTGCTAGAACTTGTTGTTTCTAGCCATCTCTACCTTTTGGATCACTACGAAAATGAGGGTGATTTGACTAAGGTGCGTGCATCATTAGTTAATGAAAAAAATCTGGCAACATTAGCGAAGTCCTTTCGTCTACAGGACTATTTATTAACAGCACATGGTGTGAGTATTCGCAAGCAAGATGCTGCTTTGGCTGATGCATGTGAGGCTATCATTGGTGCAGTCTATTTGGATCAAGGCTATGATCAAACAAAAAAATGGCTATGGCCATTTTTAAAAAAACAACTCGAACAACGCGCAAAAGACTCTATAGATCAAGATTATAAAAGTCAGTTACAGGTTTATGCCCAAAAAAATTTAAAACAATTACCAGAATATAAGATTATGACGATTGAAGGTCCAGAACATAATCAAATCATGACTTGTCGTGTTTATCTCAATGGTGTAGTATCTGGAGAGGGTAAGGGGCGCAACAAAAAACAAGCAGAACAAGAAGCTGCTCAGTTGGCGTATTTGGCGCTTCTTGGGGGAAGTAAACATGGGTAGGCTCTATATCGTTGGAACGCCGATAGGCAACCTTTCAGATATCACGCTGCGTGCAATAGAGTCACTCAAAGAGGCAGACTTTATTGCCTGTGAAGATACCAGGCATACACAGCGCTTATTACAACATTATGGCATTTCAAAACCACTATTGGCTTGCCATCAACATAATGAAAAACGCAGTGCTTCGGGCTTGATTAAGCTGATGAAAACTGGTAAAATCATTGCATATTGTAGCGATGCGGGTACTCCAGGACTTTCTGACCCAGGGGCATTCCTCGTGGCACAGTGTATCGCAGGGGAAATTCCCGTGATTCCGATTCCTGGGGTTTCAGCTTTTGCCACATTGGTGTCAGTTTCTGGTATTCCACTCTCTAGTGTCAGGTTTGTGGGATTCTTGCCGCACCATGGTGCAAAGAGAGAAAGATTTTTGCTTGAATGTTTGGCAGATAGTCAGCCTTTTTTGATATATGAGTCGCCCTATCGTGTCGATAATCTACTGCAGATGATACATTTGCATGCTCCGCAAAGATCCTTAGTTATCGGCAGAGAAATGACAAAACTATACGAAGAATTTTTGCGAGGGAGCGCGCAAGAATTGATTCCTATTTTGCAAAAAAAGAAGTTGCAAGGGGAGTTCTCAATTTTAGTTGCATCTTTGTGAGAACGGTCAATATTATACCTAGTAACCACGATAATGAGAACGACGAGCTAGCTTATGAAGGAGTGATAAATGAATGTACACCGGATCAATCCACTGGACCCGTTGACAAAGGTTTCTTCTGTTGAAAAAACAAAGAGGCCAGAGTCCGTTGAGAGGCCGGAGTCTATTAAGGTTTCTGGACAGGCACGTGAAGCAGCAGTTTTAAAAATGGCAGTAGATATTGCCAAAGCTGCTCCCGAGATCCGTATGGATAAAGTTGAGATTGCCAAAAGAAATATTGACAATCCCGCCTATATTCAGCAGGCTCTTGAGGGCACCGCAGAAAACATTATGAAAGCCTTCGGTTTATAATCAATGGTTAGTCCATCATGGATATAAAAGATTCTAGCCGTTCAGGCAGTGGTTTTTACCACCGCCTGTTTTTATTTAAAAATCTCTAATATATTTTCAGGAATTGGAAACCTTCCTTTGTTTGAATAGCCTAATCGGCCCATTTTTTTGATTTCTTTGCCGTGATAGTCTGAACCGCCTGTATAGTGCATACCATGTGCATGCGCTAATTCTACAAATCGCTGGCTGTGCACATCTGTGCATGTTGAATGATATGCCTCTAAGCCATCTAGGCCCTTTTCTTTAAACTCGGGTAATTGTAAATCTAGATTTTTCCATGAGAGAAATAGTGAGCTAGGGTGTGCAATTACCGCCTTACCTCCTGCAAGATGAATAGCCTGTACTGCAGATGATAATTCCAAGCCCTTTTTGGGAATATAAAATGGCCTTCCATAGGCTAAGTATCGATCAAATGCCTGCTGATATTGTTTAACATACCCTTTTTCTAGCAAATATTTTGCAATGTGAGGGCGGCCAATTACTGTTTTTGGATACATTTGCTCAAGTGTTACATAGTCAATATCAATATTATTTTTTTGCATTAATGAGATAATCTCTTTGTTACGCTCAATACGGCTCTCTTGTAGTGTTTTTAGCAGCATCTCTAGTGCTTGTGTGTTTTGATTTAGATTCAGGCCCAAAAGGTGAAATTCTCCATGATGGGGCCATTCTATTTCAATTTCTACACCACTGATCAAGTTAAGACCAAGGGGTTTGGCGGCCTGACGTGCTTCTTCTAATCCTGCGAGGGTATCATGATCTGTAAGAGCCAGCACGACACACCCCGCATCATGGGCATGTTGTACCAGCTGTGTGGGGCTATCTGTTCCATCAGAAGCAGTAGAATGTGTGTGTAAATCAAAAAGAGTTTTAGAAATGTGGCAATCCTTGTGTAAAAAAAGATTGATAGGCACAAAACATTGCATAGAGATCAAGCTTACTCAAGACTTCAAATGGTGAGTGCATAGAGAGAATAGGAACACCACAATCAAGCGTCCGCACACCATGGTTTGCAAAAAATGCCGCAACAGTTCCACCGCCACCCTCATCCACTTTTCCCATTTGTCCTACTTGATAAGGAATCTTTGCATCACTCAAAATTTTACGCAAACTGGCAATCAGGCGTGGATCTGCATCAGAGGCATGTGATTTTCCTGCACTTCCTGTGTATTTGGTCAGTGTCAATCCAAAGTTGAGTTTTGCACTATTTTGCTCTTCATGCACATCTTTAAAAATTGGATCAATGGCCGCTGTCACATCTGCAGAGAGACAAATACTGCGCCAAAGGACCTGCATTTGCGTTTGAGGGTCTGTGGGTTGATCACTGTTTGACAATAGCTGGGCAATCACATAGCGCCAAAAGCTACTTTGCATGCCCGTGGTACCTACCGAGCCAATTTCTTCTTTGTCTGCCAAGAATAGCATGGCAGTTTTTTGTGGATTTTTTTGTTCTAGGAGTGCTTGCAATCCGGCATAGCTACACACACGATCATCTTGTCCATAACCACCCACC
Organism: Spirochaetia bacterium; assembly: GCA_051648825.1. Classification (GTDB taxonomy): domain Bacteria; phylum Spirochaetota; class Spirochaetia; order WRBN01; family WRBN01; genus JAHHUI01. The sequence continues at coordinate 51,164 of JBOFFX010000045.1, read as the reverse complement.
AGTGCACGATCTAGTCCTACATCACGCGATTTTCCGGCTGGTACAATTTGTAATTCAGCAGAGAGAAAGTCTTCTTCTTGTATGCCAAATTCCTTGTTAAGTTTATCTAATACGGCTTGTTTCACAGGAAATTTGATACTTTCATCACAACTGGAGGGCAGGCTTGCAATGATAATACGTAGCTCTTCCCCACGCAAGACTTCATCAGCTTTGCGTTCGCGCTGTATTTTTCTATCCAAATGAGGCAAGAGATCTGGAATACAAAAAACAGGATCCTCTGGATCTTCGCCAATATGGATATGCTTTGTTTCTCCAGACGTCAAACATACAATTCCATGCAAAGCTAGAGGGCGACTACCCCATTGATATTTTTTGATACCACCATAGTAGTGTGTTTTGAGGAGGGCAAGGTTGAGCTCTTCATACAATGGTTGTGGTTTGAGATCCAGCCTGGGTGAGTCTACATGTGCAGCAACAATAGAGAGTCCTGCAGTTAAAGGTTCTTGTCCGATATGCACAAGGCAAAGATTACGATCTTGGTTCAGAAAATAGAACTTATCCCCTATTTTGATCTGGCTGTTTTCAGCTAAAGAACAATATCCATGGGCCTTTGCAGCTTCTAGTGCAACATGGATAGCCATACGTTCGGTTTTTCCTTCATCTAAAAATATTTTATATCCCTGGGCAAATTCAAAGGCTTGTTTTTGTTGCTCAGCAGAATATTGGCAGGCTAAATGTTTTTTGTCCACCTATAATACCTCCATCAAGGATGAAGACATTATAGGTTTTTACTTTCTATTAGGCAACAGAATTGAATAAATCGCGATGTCTTTTTTCTGTGCGGCATCCATGACGGTTTTTTCTGTAATTTTTCTTTTTGGTACCGGATGAGGGATAGCATCGCCCATTTGCACAATAATTTTGCGTGGTTGAGACCAAGACAATTTATTCATTGCAGCATCAATTCCCTCATATACAGCTTCCGGTGTATCATAACCACCTGCAGCATCAGCCTCATCAAGGTCACCTTGAAATTGGTCAAGTTCTTCAGTAAAGTCTTTTTCCCTGGTCAAATAGCGATCTGGGGGATAATCTCGGTATAGCACAAGCCCAATACGCTGTGTTTTATCACGATTTTCTTCTTGCAAACGGAATCGTGCAATTTTTGGAGCAAGTTGTTTTTTGATCTCTTTGATATCTTCTTTCATACTAATTGTTGTATCCACAACAAAGGCAATATCAATATCTTGGCCAGTATTTTCTTGTAAAATTTCTTCAATTCTATCTAGCATTTGCTGGGTGTCTTTGGCATTATAAAATTTTCCATTGGATTGTGCAGAGAGGTCTTTGAATGGTTTTTCTCTAACGACTTCTTTGGCGGGTTTTTCTTTACTTGTGATCACAAATGGATTGTCTTTAAATCTTCCCCGATAGTCAGCATTAGGTTTTTCAAAAGTCCGCAAGCTGATCCATGTGCCAGATTTGATGTCAAACTGACCCTCTCGTCCCCATGGATAGCCAAAGAGTACAGCTTTGGGTAGGTGAATATGGAACCACTGAGTTTGAGGTTCAAAGCCTTTGACTGGTGTGGGGGTACTATCCATCAAGAAATATAAAGGAGGATCACGCTCAAGGATTCTTCCATTGAGGATACGTTTTTCATCACCAAAAGTGGGATGCCAATCATAGGCACGTAGTGTATAGTTATCTGCAAGGGCCTCTGGATCGGCTGTGCTATCGGTGACCAAGACAGACTCACGACCGGGCACATGTAGCACAAATAGTTCAAAACTGCCATCTTTATTGGGCAAAAGTCGTACATCACCACGCCCAAGTTTAAGCACTTCATTAGCATCGGCGACTTCGAGTGTGCGGTTTCCTATACCAGGATTTTGCCTGACCACAGGTGGCAGGCTTTCATCATCAAGGGTGGGGTCTACTTCTTCTGTAGATGAACGAGTAGGGGGGGGGCCCACAGGATCTTGGCGCAACATGCGACGTGGAGCATTTTCATCAATATCAATAAAATCTAATGTATCATCCTCTTGTGAGCTCACGCGGATGATACAGAGAGTTAAATAAATCCATATGCCTAGCAAAAGAGTTCTTTTCATCACACAAAAATTCTCGGTGATTGCTTGATAAATCATTATCACATTGTTATGATTGGGGACAAAGTTTAAAAAAGAGGTATCACATGTTTTATGCAGTTCTTGCAACGCTGTTTGCTGGTTTGGCAACACTTGTGGGCGGACTTATAGGTATTTTCTATAGAAAAGGTGACCATAAGTGGCTATCAATAGCGTTGGGATTTTCTGCAGGAGTGATGATCTATTTGTCTTTTGTTGAGCTGTTTTTTAATGCACAAGATAGCCTGACAGAGTATTATGGTGAAAAAGAAGGGGCTTTTCGTACACTTCTTACTTTTATGACAGGTATGATCATTGTTGTTATTATTGACCGATTGTTGCCCGATCTGCATGGTCCAGATGTACGACGCAATGAACACTCTGGCAAATTGGATCCCTCTCTGGCGCGTACACTTACCCTTTGGCGTACGGGTATGATGACAACAATTATTATTGGGATGCACAACTTGCCAGAGGGAATCATTACATTTTTGACCACGCTCAAAACCCCCGAAATCGGTATGATTATTGCTATCGCAATTGCCATCCATAATATCCCCGAGGGCTTGGCAGTCTATATCCCGGTCTATGAAGCTACAGATTCTCGCAAAAAAGCACTCTGGATGACGTTTCTTTCTGGTATGACAGAGCCATTTGGCGCCCTGATAGCCTACTTGCTGTTGGCACCATATTTGACCCCCATTTTACTTCAGCATATCAATGTTGCAATTGCAGGTATTATGGTCTATATCTCTTTAGATGAGCTTTTACCCACAGCAAAGGAATACGGCCACTATCATTTGGCAATGCTAGGTCTGTGTGTGGGGATGTTTGTCATGGGCTTTAGTCTTGTGCTTTTGTCCTAGCCTTCCAAAGACTGCAAATAGGCATTGAGCTTTTTCAGAGATTGCATGGCTTCTTGCATTTTTGCACGCTCCTTTTCTATGGCAAGAGGCGCTGCTTTTGCCAGAAAGTTCTCGTTGGCTAATTTGCCTTGAGTTGAATGCAAAAGCGTATCCATCTTTTCTATTTCTTTAAGTGTTTTGGCTTTTTCTGCAGCTTTATCGATCAAGTCCGCAATGGCGATATGTGCAGTACAATGCTCACTATGGCAGCTGATAATTTGTCCTAGGTTTTCTTTTGGATCATAAGGTATAATTTTTTCACTACGCACGAGCGATGCTATAAGTGGAAAATAAGCGGTGATAAATTCTTTGTCTACACAGTGTTTATCAAACTCAAGGAGAAGCTTAATACGCTTTTCTGGAGCAATTTGTTGCTCGCTACGCAGTGTGCGGATGGCAGAAATTAATTGCTGTAAATGTGCAAATCGTTGTATGAGTTTCTCGTGTGTGCGTTTTGTGGTATATGTAGGATAGGCTTCGAGCATTAATAATTTTTCATGACAACCTGGGATTTTTTGATAGATTTCTTCTGTCAAAAATGGGACAAAAGGATGCAAAAGGGCTAGGCTTTCTTTCATAATCTCTAGTGCAGCAGTCAGTGCGCGTGCTTGCTCTTTTTTGTCTTGGCTATACAGACTCAGCTTGCTTGCTTCGATATACCAATCACAAAAGTCATTCCAAAAATAGTCATAAACTACGTGAGCCATATCATCAAATCGATATTCTGAAACAGCTTTTTCTACCTGTGCCACAGCCTCATTCAGACATGCCAAAATCCAGTGATCCAACTCGCAGAATTGGATATCTTCATCCAGTGTAATATCTTTGAGATTCATTAGTAAATAGCGACTTGCATTCCAGATTTTATTACAAAACTTGCTTCCCAGTTTAAAGCTTTCATGATCTAGGGGCAAATCTTGTCCCTGACTGCTCAAGTAGGCAATACTAAACTTAAGCGCATCTGCACCATAGTCGCGCACAATATCAAGGGGATCAATGCCATTGCCCAGACTCTTGCTCATTTTGCGGCCTTTTTTATCTCGCACCAAGGGGGTAATATAAATATCACGAAATGGCACTTGATTGGTAAACTCTAATCCTGCCATAATCATACGTGCTACCCAAAAAAAGATAATATCATAGGCTGTCACCAATGTTTGAGTTGGATAGTATTTTTTAAAGTCAGGGGTATTTTCTGGCCATCCTAGTGTAGAAAATGGCCATAACCAGCTAGAGAACCATGTGTCTAAGACGTCGGGGTCTTGTTTAATATGATCACTTTGACAGTGTGAACACTGGTTTGGATCATTCATTGTGATGGTCATTTTTCCACAGCTTTCACATGTCCATGCAGGGATACGGTGCCCCCACCATAATTGGCGGCTGATACACCAGTCGCGAATATTTTTTAGCCAGTGGTGATAGGTGTTTTCCCAGCGTTTGGGATAGAAATGAATTTCGCCTGATTCCCAGGCATGCAGGGCCTTTTTTGCCAAGGGTTGCATGCGGACAAACCACTGTTTGCTCATAAAGGGCTCAATCGCTGTGTTGCAACGATAGCAGTGCCCCACCCGGTGTGTGTGTGGATCGTTTTTTACTAAAAAGCAATTTTTTTCCAATGCATTCACTACATGGGTGCGTGCTTGACGAATAGGCATTCCCCTCCATGGTTCGGGTACATGATCATTGAGCAAGCCTTTTTCATTGAGAATATTGATACTAGGCAAATTGTGTGACTGCCCAATTTCATAGTCATTAATATCATGCGCAGGAGTGATTTTTAAGCAGGCAGTTCCAAATTCTCGATCTACATACTTGTCTGCAATGATAGGCACACAACGATCTTGCAGGGGCAATCGCAAGCTTTTTCCAATGAGGTGAGTATAGCGCGGATCCTCTGGGTGTACAGCCACTGCCACATCACCAAAAATAGTCTCAGGACGTGTAGTGGCCACAATCATTTCACCACTGCCATCTTCTAGTACATAGCGCAGATGATACAGAAATCCTGTTTCTTCTTCATATTCTACTTCATCATCAGCAAGTGCTGTGCCACAGCAAGTGCACCAGTTGACCAGGTATTCGCCTTGATAAATGAGGTGGCGCTCATACAGTGTCACAAAGACATGACGTACGGCATGACTAAGGCCATCATCCAGTGTAAAACGCTCTCTTTTCCAGTCGCAGCTACTGCCGATTTTTTTCAGCTGATCAATAATAATGGCATGATGACGATCTTTGACTTGCCAGGTTTTTTCAATAAATTTTTCTCGTCCTAGCGTATGGCGATTTGTCCCTTGGGATTGTAGCTCTCTTTCTACAACGTGTTGGGTAGCAATACCTGCATGATCGGTACCAGGCATCCACAATGTGGCACGTCCTTGCATACGGTGATAACGGGCCAAGATATCTTGTAGGCTGTTATTTAGGCCATGCCCCATATGTAGCACCCCCGTCACATTAGGTGGGGGAATCATCATCACAAATGGGGGCCCATCCACTTGGCCCTCTGGTGAAAATGCCTGTGCATTTAGCCATTGTTGATAGATACGATCTTCAAAGTCTTTTGGTTCATAATTTTTAGCCATTTCATGTGCACTCATTGGCATGGTTATCTCTCTTTTTTTTTGATGTAAATTCATTAGCAGGGGAGTGTTTTTGCTAGAAAAACCCAGGAATCATGAGGGTTTTTGTGAGCTCCAATGCGATAGTCATATGCCCAGAGTGGGTAGGGTGAATGCCATCACTGGCCCAATAGCTGGGTGGTCGATGCTTTGAGAGTTCTGCAAAGATATCGTGCAGGCGAATAAAGGGTAATTTATACTCTTGGGCTAGTTCGGCAATAGCGAGTTGTTTTGGGGCGAGTTCTGGCAACATAGGCAAAAAGCGTTCTTCATTGGTCATTAGCAAAAATGGCTGCAAGAGTACAATGCGTGCATTGGTCCTAGCCTGTATTTCTTCTATCATTGCTCGATAGGCTGTAACAAATTGATCTAGTGGGGAGGGTTGGTCACGTTCAACTGCACGTAGTACATCATTGATACCCACAAGAATGGAGACAAGGTTGGGAGATTCGTCAATGACGTCTTTATCCAGGCGCTGGATCAGTTCGTGTAGGCGATTGCCAGAAATTCCACGGTTAATACAATTACACAGCATGTGTGGGGTAAGGTTGTTGATCAAGTCACTACATATTTGTACATAGCCATGTCCGAGGGCTTTATGGGGATTTAAAGATAAGAGTCGATTTGCATCGGTAATAGAATCTCCAAAAAAAACCCAATTAAACCCTGTAGGAAAATTTTTGATCATAAGACTCCCCCTTGTTAGCCACAAATTTGATTATACAATATAATTGTACATTTGGGCAAATTCTAAAAAAAGCATGTTTTAGTAAAAGAAGAGAGGAGTCAGGCTTATTGACTTATGCCTGGTGTGTGATCTAGCTTGTAGGTATAGATGATGGTAGGAGAATAAAATGTTTAAGAGTACATGGATGATTGTTGTATTTTTTCTTGTATTTTTTCTGGCCTGGGGGCAGGATGAGCAAGAGCTACCATCTTTGACCCCAGAGCAAGATCAATCATTGCTTTTTATGCAAGAACCAGCACTTGAACCTTCTGAACAAAATCTGGCAGTAGTTGAGGAGGAGAAAGGGACACGAAAGGAGATTCTTTTACCCGATCAATCTCCACTGCTCTTTAGTATTGCGTATGATTTGTTGGGCCCCCAAGTGGCACAGGATGATGAGATGGGGCCATTGGCAGATGAGCAATCTTCGCAGGTGAAATTTTTGCGTGAGTTTTTTATTGCGTATCAAAGGAAACAGGCTTTGGGGGATTTTTTTGATACGCGTGTAGGACCTGTTTTGCAGACATATTTAGAGGATTTGGGGGGGGATTTTCCTCGTTTTCAGGAAATGCGTATCAGCCGCAGAAACCTTGCACAAGAGCATGTCGAGTTTCGTTTAAAATTCTTTTATCCCCAAGCAATTCGCTATGGGGCGGTTGTTGTTTCTGGCAATTTGCTCAATGGACACAAGATCCTTGCGTTTAATATTGATACACCACAGCAAATAAGCCGATAAAACTGATGATAAGCGCTTTATAAAGAGAAAAGGGGAAATTCTTTGTATTCCATCTTTGTTTTGATCAATGGTTGTGCCCAGCTAAAAAAAATTGAACCAGAAATCATTGCCAATATAGAAAGAGATCTTGCTCTAATTGCAGAGAACTATGGTTTGACTCCTATGTCTGTAACAGGACATATCTATGCATATATTTTGCCCTCAGATCATATGGAGTCTGTGAATATTTGTCTGGAAAGCCTCAGGAATATCGAAGTCTATATGGCAAAAATTGCAGATCAACTCTATGGTTACACACTGTTTGTCAGTGTGGTGGAGAGCGATGAGCATATTGAGCTGGGAAAATGGCACTACTTGGTTGATGAAGATAATAAGACCTGGATTATCAGTACACTGAAGGAACTTTTTGGGGCACGGATTGAGACAAAAGACAAAGGTGATATACAAGAAATCACAAAGATTATTTTTCAAAAGAATTTTCGCCCCTCTATCCGGGACCATATCTATCAAAATGCAGCAAATTTGGATGTTGTAGAAACCATGATCAAAAGAGGGGTCGGGCAGGTTTTGCATCTGGCAAGCCCGGTGGGTTATGGCGGTTATGAGATGGTATACAAAATTTGGGATGCATGCCAGAATCGTACAAAAATGCCATTGCCGATGATTTATATTTGTGCACAGGGCAGTTATGTAGACGATTTTTTGCCATTTCGACGTATTATCACCAAGGAAGTGATTCAGATGCTCGAAGAGGTCTATGCACAAAGTCAGGACTTTATGACATCTCGACTGCTCAACTGGCTGACCTATTTTTGCAACTGTACAAGCAAAATCAGAAGTGAGGCAGAAAAAGGGGATTTTTTAGCATTTTTTCGTTTATATTTACCTATGTATCGACGTGTAATGGCAGGAAAATTTCCTGTAGTTCTTATAGAAAATGCATCAAAATTTGGTTATGAGGGTAGTCAGTTTTTACAAGAAGTAGTAGATATCGCGGTCAAAGAGAACTTGTTGGTTATCAATTTGTGCGAGAAACACGAAGGAAACCTTTTGCAAAGTGGGGAACCTGTTGTCTATATGCAAAATGCTGATGCAACACGGTTTTTATCAGAGGATCAAGAACTCAATATACCTGCCAGTCGTTTAACAAATGTGACACCTATGGCTGTTTTGCTTTTTTATTGGAACTATATGGTCAATCAGCAAAATTATTTTGGTGAATTTTCTTTAACCCCATTGTTGTATTGGCTCATTAAGGGCTTTGACAAGCTTTCTTGTAGTGTCGTGTATCTGATCTCACTCGCAGATGGCATGGTGCCCTATGAATGGATTCTCGATGCAACTGTGGAGGAAAAATACTGGCGTGCACTCACAGTACAACGCTGTAAAGTTTTTGTTGAATTGGGGCTCGTGCGAAATTTGGAAGGGTGCCCATGGCTGGTGATCAAGGCATTAGGGGATATGTTGGCTTCTCATTTAGGTGCAGAAAAGCTAGAGTTGGAACAAACATTTGTACGCACAATTCTTGCCAAACCACAGTATAGAAAACAGATCAATCTCGTATATTTATTCCGTTTATTAGAAAATCTGGGCATGGAGGATGAGTCATATAATATCCTAGAAAAGATCTTACAAGAACGCCTAGCCTGGCAATCCAAGGATCAACTCAGTTGGCTCAACTATCAGGGACCGATTGGCCCTGGGGAGTCTGTCTTCAATGCCTCTGCACGCAGGCTAAAAAGAATATTAGAAACATACAACTTTATGTATCGTTTGCAGAGTGCAGACGTAGATGGACTGGCGAATATGGCTGCAGAGGTAGGACAAATGATTAATTTTCATCCAGAAACTGCAGACACCACATCATTGTGGTTATTGCTTGCTACACAAGCATATTACAACGGGATGGGGTCGCCACAAGATTCACCCGTAGAGATTAAAGAGATTGTCAATTTATTTCAACGACGAGAAGAGAGGCTAGGAGAAGCAAGGGCTATTTTAGAAATGTCGTATATGGAATTTTTGAATCAACGATTTCGTATGGCATTTGACTATTGTTGTTTGGCTGAGCAATTTGCGATAGAAAATCAAAATGTGCATGTGCAAATTTTGTCGATCAAAATGCAATCAATACAAGTTTTTTTGCAAGGTAGCATTGGGCGTGCAGATGAAATTGTGAATAAAGGGATTGAAATGAGTCTCAAACATGGCTACCGACGCAAGGAATTGTTTTTTCGTTTTTTGCATGTGCGCATTTGTTTTGAGTATGGAAACTATCAAGAGGCGATTGGTCAACTCAAAAAGATTGAACGTATTGCCTATATCTATGAGTATGGGGCGATGAATGACATTGTGATGACTTGGCGTGCACGTTGCATGGGGCATATGCAACAGACGGAAGAGGCATTAAATATGCTCAAAAATCTCAATAGCTGTGAGGCCTTATATTTTACTGCAGAAATTTATCTTCTGGCATCACAGCCAAAGGAAGCCCTTTCAGTTATACAAAAAGCAATGCAGAGTTTGCCGTTGGTGCATCAAGTGGTGCCACATATAGATATTGAAGATTGGTTTAGTGGGTATAGTCTAATAGAGGGATATGTGGAAAAGGGGTACTTGGGTTTCTGTATGCTAGAGCGGTTGACGCAGGGATTATTTTATTATTTGATCGGGATAAATGGGGATTATGAATCAGCATCAAAATTCTTGGAAGGACTTTGTTCACTAGAAAGTAAAGACTCTGACGATCTCTATGCGTATATCTATTTTTACTATTATGGGCAAATTTTGCAAGAGCCAAATAGAAAGAAAATGGCACACAATCGGGCTGTGAGGCTTTTGAATATGCGTATGAATCGTGCAGAGGATATGCAAACACGTAAACTCTTGGAAAATGGGTACTATGCACAAAAAATTCTTAATAACGATAGCACAAACAAATTTCTCTAATTATGGTTGGTGCTATTATTTTATAGAGAAACATTGCCGATGCTCAAGAGTGCAAATTTATCAGGAATATAGGTCGTCATAGGATAAATTTAAGGTAGCAAATAGTTTGACAATTTGTTATTAATATGTTAGGCTTTTGCAAAGCCTGACAATGGGGGGGTCTAGATGATTAGACACCGACGTAATGTAAAAAAAGTCTCTCGTATACGTCGCTGGATTGACAGCATGCTCGAGAAGGGCAAAAAACAACTCACAATAGTCGTGACTCCTCACGATGTTAGCAAGGTTTTGCAACTGAGAGTCACCCTGATGAGTGTGTGGGTTGGGCTATTTTTGTTAACAGGCTTGCTCATAGGCGTCTTTGTTTTTTCGATGGGATGGGTGAATGCTAACCGTTGGGTGCGTCAGACTGATCGTGAGTTGCAACAGGCGCAGGCTTCTATGGCCGTAATTCGTTCAGATATCGATTTGTTAAGGCGTAAAGCTGAGGTTTTGCAGGATATTGTAGGTGATGTTTCTTCTCACTTGGGGCAAGGTGGTGGTCAGCTTGAATTAACTTCAGGAGACTTAACTGCCGTACAGAAAGGCCGTGTGGACGGGGATGCGCGCAATGGAGGATTTGGTGAAGAGAGTAGTACGCTCAAGGAAGTTATCTCTATCATCGATCAGATTGAGCCAGGACTGAGCACAATATATGGCAATTTTGAGGCACAAAAGGGGATGTTCCAAGACATGCCTACACGTTGGCCTATTGGTGGTGGAATCATTGGTTATTTGACACAACGATTTGGACCCTCTCGGGATCCCTTTACGTATGAGTGGCAGTTTCATACAGGGCTGGATATTGCCTATTCTCCTGGCACACCAATTCTTTCTGCAGCAAATGGAACAGTAGTGAAGGCAGAGTACGATCCTAATGGATATGGGTTTTATACCGTGGTCCGTCATCGTTATGGGTTTTATACACTTTATGGGCATATGCAGCGTTATTCTGTCAAAGTTGGACAAGAAATCAGGCAGGGTGAATTAATTGGATACATGGGGAGTAGTGGTCGTGTCACAGGGCCCCATTTGCATTTTGAAGTACGTATTGGTACCGAGGTAGTTGACCCTATGCGATATTTAACAATGGTTAACCAATCCGCACAGCGCCAGTTTAAAGCTAGTAGTAAGAAATAGCCAGGGGTTTTGATGCCTAGAGAAGTCATTGCTGTTGTTAATTCTGTCATAGGAGAAGGGGCTCGATTCTCAGGGGATCTTGAGCTTGAAGGACTTGTCCGTATTGATGGAGATTTTTTGGGTACAATTCGTCATGCAGATCGTGTTCTTGTTGGCAAGACGGGTCGTGTAAAAAGCTCTATCAAAGCACGTGTCGTCGTCGTTGCTGGCGCTATTGTGGGCGATATCTATGCTTCTGAATCATTAGAAATCCTTTCTACTGCACTAGTGATAGGAAATGTTCGAGCGCCACTTATCCTTGTTGAGAATGGAGTTATTCTTCACGGAATGTGTGAGGTCATGCCCCATTCCGCTGAAAATGAAGAACCAGATCCAGAGAGTAATTCATTTTCTGTCAATTGGCAGAATGGTACTGACTCACAAAAAAGCCCTTGATGAAGGGCTTTAAATTTTTTAAAAAGGGGCTTTAACAATTGGACCCACTATTATCACTTGTACAGAGATCTCTTGTTCTGGATAAACCCTCACGCGAATCAAGTAAAAATTTAAAAAAATCTTTACATCTACCAAGAGGGGCCTCATTCGCCCAAATGCTTGAGTCTAAAGAGCCTACAGATATTATCAATCAATCACAATCTATCACTACAGGATCTCACATTGATGATGATCATTTTGAACAGGCATTGGATAAAGTTTTTATCCTAGGAGAAGCCCTAAAAAAAGACTATGGATTGGCGGGACTTGCAGAATATAAAAAGGCAGTACGATATTTTCTTGATATTATTTTAAAAAAAGCCTATCAGCATATAGCACTAAAAGGTTCTGTCAATCCCAAAACAATGCTTCAAAGAGAATATTCCCTAGTCTATGTTGTTGACCAAAAACTAGAACGATTAGTCAAAGCAGTCCTTTCTGAACAAGAAGAAACTTTTGCTATTTTAGAAAAGGTAGATGAGATCAAGGGACTAATTATTGATTACTTAAGGTAAAATTTGAGATATAAATGAGATGTAACCATGGAAAATAATTTAGAACCAGCAAATCAACATCCTTGCAAAAAAAAGAATCAATGCGGTTGTCACAAGCAAGCTCAGAAAAATAACGGATCCTCTTTCTACTTATTGCGCTCCCATTTTTCTAAAGAGACTTTATATGGTCAATTTGATGATCAGCCACTTACTGCTAATATGGAGGTAGTTTGCCAATCGCCTTATGGGCTAGATATTCTGAGTGTGATATCTCCAGCACCTTCCTGCCATCAACCACGAGAACCATTGCCTATTCTAAGAATAGCTACAGAAACTGATTATAAAAAATCTCAAGAATTAGCAAAAAAAACACAGAGATTTATTGAAGTTTTTCGTCAAAAAATTTCACAATATCCAGATCTTGGCATGAAATTTGTCGATGCACGATTTGTTCTAGATGAAACAAAAGTTGTATTTTTTTTTACAGCAGAGCAACGTGTTGATTTTAGAGGTCTTGTAAAGGAACTCTCTATGCAGATTCACTCTCGTATTGAATTGTGGCAAATTAATAATAGGGAAGAAACAAGAATTCTTGGTGGTTTAGCTGTTTGTGGCAGAGAGTACTGTTGTCGTGCTCTTGGTATTTGTTCTGGAAATGTTTCTATGAAAATGCTCAAAGATCAATCACTTTCTCCAAATTCTACTAAATTATCAGGAGCATGTGGGCGTTTATTTTGCTGCCTTGCTTATGAACATCAGCAGTATATTGATGAAAAAAAGAACCTCCCTAAAGTAGGAAGTACGGTTCTCCTTAATGATGAGAAATGGCAGATTAAAGAGATTAATATTATTGCAAGAAGTCTGACTCTTTTTGGGCAGTCTGGTAGTAGAGTCAATATGCAGGCAGATGAATTAGTCTATGATGCAGAAAACAAGTGTTGGATTTCTCGTGATGTAGTGAAAGAAATCTAGTCCTCTTTTCCATGGCAAAATTTATATTTTTTTCCACTACCACATGGGCAAGGGCTATTGCGCCCTACCTTTTCCTCTGTTCTTCTAACCTGAATAGACACCTCTGCATTTTCAGGACGAGGGCCTTTCTTTGTATTTTTCTGACTCATTTTCATCACATCAAGATTGCTTAGGCTTTGGTGAGATGCACGTGAAATCTTTCGTTCTTTGCGATTTTCTTCAGAAGGTGCAGTCCTAATTTGTATACGGAAAACCTTTGCTGCAAGAGTAAGGGGAATTTTGTCAATAAATTCTTCAAACATCGCAAACCCCTCAAGTTTATATTCTACTAAAGGATTTTTTTGGGCATAATGACGTAGACTTACAGACTCTCGTAGTCCTTCCATCATTTCTAAATGATTTTGCCAGCGATCATCAAAGAGTCTTAAATATTCAAATCTTAAAAAGTCGTTAAAATTGACATCTCCCAACATTGTTGATTTTTCATCCAAATTGGTTGTCAAAAATTCTGAGATAATTTTTATCCATTGTTCACGATCCAATGTTAGAAATTGCTGTGGATTTTCTGGGGCAAATCCTAATAATTCTTGTAGTCTGGCAATGAGGAAACTTTCAGCTTCTAGCATTGTGTTTGATTTTCTCACGACTTGTTCGTAGTCATCCATAATTTCTTCAAGGATTTCATTGCCCGTTTTTAATAGACGACCCTTAATTTGCCTATCACAAAGTACACTATTCCTTAAGTCATAAAAGTATGTACGTTGTTTATTTAATACATCATCATACTCTAGGAGGTGTTTTCTAATTTCATAATTGCGATCTTCTACACGTTTTTGTGCATGTTCAATTGAACGTGAAACCCAGGGATGTTGCAGGGCTTCCCCTGTATCCATACCCAATCTTGCCATCATATTACGAAAGCGATCTCCACCAAATAAGCGCATTAAATCGTCTTCTAGACTAATGTAAAACTTTGTTTTGCCTGGGTCACCTTGTCTTCCAGAACGTCCACGCAGCTGATTGTCTATACGCCTAGATTCATGACGTTCCGTCCCAATCACATAGAGACCACCTAATTGGCAGACTTCTTCATATTGTGATTGCCATTTAGCAACCTCTTGTGCAAGGATATCTTCATATTGTTGGGCAGTTTCTTCACCAGTACAGCGTCGTTTTGCACGCATTTCAGGATTTCCACCCAGCTTAATATCTGTACCACGCCCAGCCATATTTGTGGCAATAGTGACTGCCCCCTTAGCCCCGGCTTCAGAAATAATGAGTGCTTCACGTGCATGATTTTTTGCATTGAGGATTTCATGTCTGATGCCGTGGCGTGTGAGTAAAGAGCTAATTTTCTCACTACGCTCAACACTGACTGTTCCTACTAAAATTGGCTGTCCATTTTTATGGTGTGTGGCTATTTCATCAGCAATAGCTTGATATTTGAATGCTTCATTTAGATAGATTTCATCATGCTCATCAAGGCGGGCAATAGGGCGATTTGAAGGAATGACGACAACATCTAGGCCATAAATTTTGGCAAATTCATGTGCCTCAGTATCAGCGGTGCCTGTCATGCCTGCCAGCTTATCATACATACGGAAAAAATTTTGGAAAGTGATCGTTGCTAAGGTTACATTACGCTTTGCAACCTGGATACCCTCTTTTGCCTCGATAGCCTGGTGCAACCCATCTGAATAACGCCTGCCATGCAGGATACGTCCAGTGAACTCATCAACAATTTGAACTCCTCCATCTTGCACAACATAGCTGACATCTTTGTGAAAAAGGTGGTGTGCTTTGAGTGCTTGAAGAAAATAATGTGTAAATTCGAAATTATCTTCATCAAAAAGAGATCCATCAATGAGCTTTTTTTCTTGTAAAATACGTTCAATATTGTTGAGCCCCTCATCAGTAAGGTGTACATTTTTATTTTTTTCATCTAGTTTAAAATCACCCTTATGGATGGTTTTTACCAATGGGTCATCAATAGGATAATGCCCAGTTTTTTGGTCTTTTTCTACTTCTTTCAAAAATTTAGCCAAGCCATTGACAGTGCTAATTTTTGACGTATCCTCTTCTACAGGGCCAGAAATAATGAGTGGAGTTCTCGCCTCATCAATAAGAATACTATCAATTTCATCAACAATGGCAAAATGGTGTCCGCGCTGACAGCGACCTTCTTTATCCCAACGCATATTATCACGTAAATAGTCAAATCCTAGTTCATTATTTGTGGCATAGGTAATATCTGCAGCATAAGCCTTTTGTCTTTGTGCAGGGTCCATTTCACTCAGGATGGTTCCCACACTCAGGCCCAAATATTCATGTACTCGACCCATCCAGCTTCCATCACGCTCAGCCAAATAATCATTCACTGTGACAATATGTACACCCTGACCACTGAGTGCATTAAGGTATGCTGCAGTGACACTGGTAAGAGTTTTTCCTTCACCTGTTTTCATTTCTGTGATACGGCCTTGATGTATAGCAATTCCGCCAAGAATCTGCACATCATAAGGGCGTTCCCCCAAAACACGGCGACAGGCTTCACGGGCGAGCGCAAAAGCTTCTGGCAATAAATCGTCTAGGCTTTCACCAGATTTTAATCGTTTACGAAAGATTTCTGTTTGTTTTGGCAAATCCTCTTTGGATAGTGCCAGCGCCCAAGGTTCTTTGGCATTGACACGTCGTAGGATTGGCAGAAGCATACGTATATCACGCTGATATTTGCTGCCAAGAATAAGAGTCGCAAGTTTTGATATCATGCTCTTATTCTACGTAGTTTTTTTCTTGGTGGTCAAGAGGGATTTCTTAATTCTTGATGAGAGCGTGGTGGGGCCATCATGAGAGAGGGTAGAGACCAACAATGTGAGCTGACAATCTGCAAAATGGCTCGCCGTTTGAACCTGTTGGTATCCATCTATGAGATTTGGTATCATGTCTATATTGAGCGTTTTTGTATGTGCAACATTTTCGTAGTAGAGTACTAAGAATAAAAGGTCAATCATCAAGTCGAATTTCTGTTGATCATACCAAATGAGTCCATCAAATTCATTGACCCCACATGCCGCAGCAAAAGCCTGATTTTTAAAGAGAATTGAAAGATACTTATGCCATGGTTCTTTGCCATCCCATGCGGGAATCTCTGTGAGTGCGCGTAAGTATGGATCATAGGCCCAATAATTTCCCCAGCCATTGTGTAGCCATATATCTGCAAGATAGGGTGCCAGGAGCCAGTCGTCAAGGATGGCAGAATATGGCATATGCCTACTGTGCGGCCCAATTTCTAGCTTACGCCAGTTAGAGAGGATTTTCAAGAAAATAAGAATGGCCAAAAATGGGATATGTGAAAACCTTTTTGATAAAAGATCAGGCCAAAAATCATCATCTATGATCAATGTTAGTAGATTGTAAAAGGCTTTAAAATGACTCTGTGCATAACGAATATGTGGCTGAATTGCAATATCTAGCCCCCATTGGGCCTTCAACAAAATTAGGGTCATTTCACAGTCAGTCTGTAGGCTTGCCATAATTTTTAGTTCATCTTCTTGTCCATAGAAGAGCTGAAGCATCTTCATGATAGAGCCATTTTTAGAGTTAAAAATACGCAATAATGATTGATACAGTGGTTTCATGCGGATCTCTTTCATCGCTAGATCAATGTCTGCCACGCCTGCACCATCTAGCTGATTATAGAGGTTTTCTATTTGACCATCATGATCAAATCGTTCATGTATTTCCCAAAAAATATGATACTCATAGGCCTCTAGCACAAAAAAGAGCCCTTTCTCAAAAATATCTGCACACCGGTACAAATGCCACAGACCACTGCGATGATCACGCATCACAAGGAAGTATTTTTTCTTGTTGTGTAGGCAAAATGAGTCTGCCAATGTTTGGGTGAAATTTTCCTTTTTTCCACCATCACGCACAGTCACAAATGGAACACTCACATTGATATGTCCGGCAGAGTGGATATTGGCATTATTATAGACCACAATTGAATATTCCAGGCCTTGCGTATTGCTATAGGCAAAAACATTCTCATCTACTTTGCCATCTTTCATAATAAAGTCATACAATCGCCAGCGCTGAGTTCCAGAAAAACGGTAACGTTTGTGCAAAAGTGGAAAGATTTCTTGACGATGACGGCTTATCAACTCTAGATCTTGACTCTCATGCATATGGGGCCGTGTATATTCATGCCCATACTTTTCTTTGAGCCCACGCACTTGGCCGTGCGCAAATAGTGGCATACCAGGCATTGTGCACATCATCACACAAATACCAATATATTTTTCTTCTTTGCCAAATTGCGTGATTGCGGCATCTTCATTAGGGTTGCTTAAAAAATTAACAAATCGACCCAAAATATCGGGATCTACAGAGAGCGCCTTTTTGACCCATGCACGATATTTTGCATTCTTTTCGGTTTTGAGCATATGCATAAAATTTCCATTGTATACACGATGCATACCTAGTGAACGGATAAAAAAGACTTCCATCATGGAAAAAGATTCTGTAATCAACAGTGTATTAGGTGCTTCTTTTTCAACACGATCTACGACTTCTTTCCAAAACTCTTCAGGAATCATCTCATCAAATTCGGCCACAGTTTTGTTGTGCCTTTTGCGGGATGCAATATCTCCCCCATGTCCGGGCAGGGGAAACCATAGCCGTTGAATTTGTCGTTTAATCAAAACCATTGCTGAGTCAAAATGAATAATAGGAAATTCCTTTGCTAGGCGCAATATTTGTTGGATCACCATTTCTCTAGTTTCAGGATTGCTAAAATCTAGCTGTGCAGTATCACACCAGGGCATGCCACTACCATCATTTCCATGATAGATATATGTGGCATGGTTGTTTGAATTATCCACACGTTTAAACACTACGGCACGGTCTTTCTTGGTATAATAGTGGTCTTCTAGGTGCACAGAAATGGCTAATTGCGAGCAGAGATTTTCAGAGTTAAATGTGTATTGTGGATAAGGAGAAAGTCGTCTTTGCATAAAGTATTCAGGGTGTTCTGTCACCAGTCGACTATCCACGCCCGTGTGGTTTGCAACCATATCAACAACCATGCGTATACCACGATGAAATGCACGTGCACGCAAACTCTCAAGGGCATTTTGGCCCCCCAGTTGTCGTGCAATCTGATAATCATACAAACTATAGGCACTCGCTTCTACATCATTGCGACCCGTAAGCATTTGTTTGATCTTCTTGCTGGCCATGCTGCGTTCCCAAATCCCTATCAGCCACAAGCAGTTGAAGCCTGCTTCTGCAATCCGATCTAACTCTTGATCTGGGATCTCATCCAAGAAATGTATGGGATGACCATATTCTTTGCCCAGCTGATGCAACCAAACAAGTGTATTTTTTGTCAGTATTACTGCATCTGTCATCCACTCTTTTTCTTTCAAAAAAGGTGACTGAGTTGCATCTTTTTCAGCAACAAGCATGGGTGGAAGATAGCTTTTTGCTCCAGCTTTGATGGTGTCTTTGTTTTCTTCACGCAAGAGATCGAGACCAGAGAGTGTTCTTTGATTTAATAGTGGGCTCAAAATAAGGCCAAAGCGGTCAAGTAAATAGGCAAGTTGCTTTGTCACATCTTCTGGAAATTGGCGAATAGGTGAGTATAATGCATCATAGAGGCGTTCCCCGGTATGATCCACTGCTGCCAACTGTCCAAAAAATTTCTTTAAACAATCCACAACCTTTTTGTAATAGTGATTTTCTTGCAAGACAATGTCTTCAAACATATGTAGATAGGGACCAAAGGCCAAGTTTCTGTTGGCTAGATGGACGAGTAATAACTCTTCTATTTCTATTTCTATAATAGGTGTGTCAGCTTCTTTTCCAGCCAGATACTGAGCAGAACTTTCTTTGCTTTCGATCAGTGTGGAGGGGGGGAAATCTTCTAAAAAAGCTACAAGCAACTCAGTGAGTCCCTTTTGTGAAATTTCTTTTTGAATCTGATTTACAGCTGTGGCCCATACATGGGGTTCCTTTTGTTTATAAACATCAATAATATAGTGCCAAATTTCGTGAATGAGCCCTACCGCATTAAGCTCAGCAATCTTCAGTTGTTGATTGTGTGCACGTTGTGAATTGGCTTGGTTAGCAAATTCTTCCACATGTGTCTGGTTGGCAAAGACAACATTGCCATTGAGTGCAAAGAGTTGATGTGAAAGGCCATATCTTTGGCGCACTTTTCGTCGCACGTGAAATTCTCTGTATAAAGAGTGAGAATGTACGCCTGTGCCCCCATTTTTATCACACAAGAGGTAGTACGTATAATTTTTAATATTGATATTCCTTTTCATCTATCAAGGTATCCCATGTTGGCCATTCTATTGTAGTTTTTTTATTCTGTCAAAAGTTTTTTCTATTTATTATTTTTGAATCTATCTCAGATTTCTCAAACTTTGCTCCAATTCAAAGATAAAAGCAAGATTACCTTTGTAAACTTTGCCCTTTTCTAGCACATAGATTTCTTGGCCACTAGGTGTTCTATGTCCTATAGAGATTACATGTTCGTCAATTTTTGTTTTTAATGTAATGGTTGTTTTCATATTTTCTGAAAGACCATACCTTTCCAGAGCTACATCATCCCAGAGCCAGTGTGAAACTAGCTCCAGATCTATTGGACTCAAAAATGCAGAGAGAACACCCAAAAATACCTTATCATTCACACCCACAGCAATGTCTTGATCCGGCAATTGCAATACCCATGCACCATGGGCCAATCTTTCCCATTTTAGACTCTCACCACCTTGTTCATACGTCACGTATTGCCAGTCTTTTTCTGGAATTTGTATCTTCAGTGTATTAAGGTGATTATGGCGGATTTGTCCTACCCACAGAATCAACATGATAGCATAAATTATTAAAGGAAAGGTGTTTTTGTAAACCATATACGCCTCACAATCATCAAGGTAAGAAATAGTCCAGAAAGTAAAACAAAAACCGTGACTTGTATCAAAAATCGTACAGTATCGAGAATGGGAGAATACGGCCTACGCATCAATAGGTGATTTAACTTTTTGCTTTTTAATCTACTGATTTCTGAAAGTCCACTTAGTTTCCATCCCAAAAGTTCTGCGACTACAAAATTTTGCAAGACCGGGCTCATATTAGAAAAAATCGTTTCACTACCTGCCACAATGAATGGTACAGCCCCATCTTTTTCTGCCACCAAAATATAGGGACCGCTCGCATGGGGTAGGGGCTTTGTATTGAGATGATTGGGATCCAGGTTTATGCTACCCTCTTGGATTCCTCCCATCACAGAGGAAAAAAGTAACGGAGTCCAATTGACATCTGGCCATATGGCTGTAGAAAAAATTGGCAATAATAGTCGCCACGTCACATCTTTTCCCAGAAACCCCTTTGGCCAGAAAGGATAGATTTTGTGTACGGGTCGCCCCTCACTACTTTCACCAGAAAACATAAATCCTTCGGGATCTGCAATAAGATTGTTACTAGAGATAATTCCCTCTTGTGCCAAGATTTTCAGTCCATCAGAAGGTTCATAGCGCAATGGCACCATGTGTGGTTGTGTGGGCACCCCTACTCCTGTGTATCCAAAAAATACCCCCACTCCCGACTTGTGTGCCCGTAGCACCTCTTGCATTTCTGCTTCAGAGAGGCTGTTGGCAGAGAGGATAAGTGCCCCTTGTGCATCTGGCAATGGCGTCTCGGCAATCCACTCTTGTACATAAAAATGCCGATTCAAAGTTTCTATAAGCAACGAATAATCACTAGTAGGTTGATATTGCCCACTACGAAAGGCCAATTGTGGTCGAGAGAAGAAAAGTTCATGCAACTTGCTCGTGACCAGGTATTCTACCTCATCACTATCAATCAACAACGGAATGACTGCTGCACGATCTTGATACTCGATTAAGACCCCCGCATAGCCATCTTTTTCTTTTAAAAATCCTAACTCTCTTGCAATGGCAGCGTCTTCCTCTGGTTGATGAAACCTCACAACCACCCAAGAGCTGGCTTCTTCATAGAGTTTAAGTTGACGCTCTACAGAGAGTACGGCCATTTTTTGAGAGAATTTTTCAGATCGATAATAGTGAATATAAAGTGGATCTTGGGCCTGTGTGAGGAGTTTTTTTGTAAAGGGATCCAGGCGGTTCAGACCTGCCATACTCATATCAATATGTACAGGATATAGGAGTGTGAGTACCCAGAGCGCGGGAATAATGATTCTAGATTTTGAATACGTTTGCCCACGTAGTAGCTCCAAGTGCTTCCATGCTTTTTGTAGAAAAAAAACTATCAGCCCAATAAAAAATGTGAGTGTTGAGGTGGAGAGTAGCCCTCTTTGCAAAAGTCTATCATGCCGTGCATAGGTAAATGCACTCAAAAACCACTCTGCATACTCATATATACTAATTTTTTGAATAACAAAATCCCCAAAAACCCATAGTAGCAATAATCCCTGAGCCATAAAAATCCCATGCCAGGTGCGCCTTGTCTTGATCGAGCAATACAGCGACAACGATAGCGTCAACAATCCGGTGAGGACAACTTGCAAAAAACCACAAAAGATTAGTCCCCAGTCATAGACATACCAGGTACTGCCTGCCACAAGCCAAAAGCCACAAATAAACGCAGGGACAAAGAGTACGTGACTCCAGGCCAAAAACTTGGCATAAACAATTTTGGATGTCGTTGTGGGCCAGCTCAGCAGAGTCCAATCGGTACGCAATTGACGCTCGGCGCCAAACCCCAATATAGCGATATATGGTAGAATGAAGAATTGAATCAGGCTGACTAAATGAAAAAATGAAAGTGGTGAAGAGAGCGGTGTCAGCGGATACCCTAGCAAAATAAGATAGATGGCCGCAGAGAGAAACAGTAGGGCAGGGTAAATAAAAAAGAGGATTGGGCTTTGCCGGCTCAGCTGATAAAATTCATGGCGATATATTGTTTTAAACATGTGCATGTTGCTCATGATACCACGCTTTAGGATTTGTTGGGCAGGATCCATTGTAGGCCAGTTTCCCCTTGACTAGCAATAAGGCCGCAGCTTGCAGGTCAATCATTTCCTCTAGACGATGGCTCGCTACCAATACACAAGAATCTTCTGAAATTTTTTTAATATGTTTGAGAAAAAAATCTGTCTCTGCTGGGTCTAGTCCATTGGTGGGCTCGTCTAGCAACAAAACTTGTGGGGTATTGATCATGCTCAGGGCCAAGGATACACGTCTTTGAAAGCCAAAGGATAGGCGGCGCAAACGTGTTTTAGCCTCTTTTTCTAAATGAAACTGTTGCACTGCTTTTTCTGCAACCACAGTCGGTTTCTCATTGGGCAGCTTAATGCTTGCGACAAGTTGCAAGATTTGCAGGATAGAGTACTCTCTCCAATAGGCTAAATATTCACTTTGATAACCAATGTGGTTGCGGGATTGTGCATCTAGGCCTGTATTATAGTAGCGTTTTCCAATTCTCAATGAAACCTGGCCCCTAGAGGGCAAGGTAATGCCCGCCAAAGAACGCAGCAGCAAGCTTTTTCCCACACCATTTTCACCAAGAACCATTGTTAAACCTGGTCCAGTTTTGGTAAAACTGATACCCTCTAATACAGCTTTTTCAGGAAATCCTGCATAGATATTCTCAACCTCTAGACTGAAGTAGCGCATTCTTATTCCTTTTCCAAAATTGTGCGATGTCCAAAGTGTGGCCGCCCAATTGAACAAACTTTTTCATACAGTTCTTGCATATTTTTTGCCTGAATCTTACTTGTAAACTTATTCGAAATATTTTGGCTTTCTCGACCCATTTCTTTTGCCATCGAGGGGGCATTGGCTAGCTGTGCCAATGCCTGGCTCACGTCTTCATCGGTGTGACGTACATAGCCATTTATCCCCTCTTCTACCAAATGATCAAAGGCATGATCTGCACGAATGATGATGGGCAACGACATTGTTAATGCTTCGATGACTGTCATGGGTTGCACTTCAGATATAGAAACAGTGCAATAGGCATGGCTGATGGCATAAAAATTGGCAATGTCTTCATAAGGTATGGCCCCCACCATTATAATTCGATTTTCTAGGCCATCAGCAACTATCGCATCATTAATCTCTTTGAGGCGTTCTCCACGCCCTATCATCACAGCCTTGATGCTGGGGGCATATTTTATCGCATTTTTGAAAACTTGGTAAAGCTCGGCTGCACGTTTTTCATCAGAAATCCTTCCCACAAACAAGACAACAAAGTCAGTCTCTTTAATTCCATATTTTTGAGTAATTTCAAGTTCTTTTTCTGTGCTGCAATTGCTAATAAAATTTTCAATACATAGCCCATTATTGACATGATATGGATGAATGCCTATTTCTTTGAGATAAAACAATGCTTTGTTAGATGGCGCAATCACTGCTGTACAAGGACGGACAAATCCACGAAAGAGGGAGGCAATTTGCCTACTGCTCAAAATATGTCCATTCAGAATATAGTGACGATAATCTGCCCACATGGTGTGTACTGTGTGCACATGCGGAATATTGGTCAGACTACTGACGAAACGCCCTGTCAAACCCAATGAAAATTCACTATGTGTATGGACAATGTCAATCTTATATAGCAACAAAAGTCCGGCAATACGCGCAGGGTTGGCAAAGCTGATACGTGCTTCAGGCACTTCGCGTGCAATACGCATGCAGGGAAAACGAAAAACCCCCATTTCTTGTGCATCAGCCTCTGGGTGTTTGATAGTAAAGATAAAAACACGGTGACCCAGCGCTTCAAGTTCTTGCTTTAACTGAGAGATCGAAGTAGCAACACCATTTTTATCAGGCAAATATGTATCTGAAAAAAAAGCAATATTCATAGGGCCCCAATCTTTTTCTTTTTATCGTCAATTCTGAATACCAGACATTGTCCTAAATTTAACATAGAGATGAGCCTCTCGTATAGTATCAGAGATCTTATATCGGATATTTTTTTAGAATTTAAAGATAAAATTGCAGAAATCCAGGTTGCATTTACAGATCAAACATGCTATCATGCTCGAGGTTTTATAGCCAGCGGGTTAGCACAAATTGTCGAATACCCACCGATCTTGATGTGTGGAGAGTCTGAATGTTAGTACAGATACCCACACAAATATGGGAGGCAGAAAATGGAACGGTATGCCGAGGCTAAGCAAAGATTATTGGAATCAAAAAAAGAGATAATTAGCAATTTGTTAGCAGAAAATGCAGATTTTCAGGCCACTGTCACAGATATGGACACTGCAGATCCTGCAGATGTTGCAGCAAGCGATTTAGATAAAAGAATCATAGAAGCATTGGGGGCAGAGAGCGCCCGTGCTCTGGATCGTGTGGACGCAGCACTCGCCAGAATTGATGCAGGAACCTATGGTGTGTGTGCCAAATGTGGCCAGATGATTGACCCAGATCGTCTAGAGGCAATCCCAGAGGCGGTTCTGTGTATTGCGTGTAAGAGCACGAGTGAAAGGCAAAAATTTGCCAGTCATGTTCTTTAGTCCGTACCCCAAGGAAAATAGCGGAGCAGTCTTTTCTATCCGGCTCGCTGTTGGTCTTTGGTTGCTAGGTCTTTTTGTTCCATTGTTTCCCTCCTCCACACTCAATGCTCAAAGAGTCCCTCCTATAGAGGAGCCAAAACGAGCTCCCGCCCACACGCTTATCATGACTTTTGCTGGAGATGTTTATCTCCCTGATCTTTCATCTAGAGACAAACTGGCCCTGGATCCATTAGTCTTGTATCAGCATATTGCACCATTGTTGCACGGGGATGATGCAAGCTTTGTCGATATTGCTGCCCCATTAATTGATCAAGGTGCTCCCAGGGAATTAGAATTAGCACAAATGGCAGACATCGATGCATTGGTGAAGGCAGGCTTTGATGTTTTTAGCATGGCCAATCAAAATATGCTTATGCAGGATAGGGCTGCATTATGGGAGACTGAAAAAAACTGGCAGGTTATATGGCAGCGTTATCCCTGGATCAGGCATAATGGGATAGCACAGGCAGATCGACCATTTCTTTCTTCTACTATTTTTTCTCGTCAAAATAAGAAAATTGGTTTTTTGGCGATGGCTTATACTGATCGTGAAGAGTTAAAATCTGCCCCTGTCCCACGCACAGTCAATGCCGTTGATTTTTTGGATGCACAGCAGTGGGACCTTGTCAAAGCTCATATTAGGAAAATCTCTCAAGAGGTCGATTTGGTTGTTGTTTCTTATCATGGGCACCATCCAGATGCGCAAAAAAATGAGCTTTGGGCAGATGCTTTACGACAGCTCATTGATGCAGGGGCACATATTGTCTGGAATCACCACTATTTTGAGCATCATCGGCCCATTGAATTTTATCAAGGTCGTATTATTATTCATAATACAGGCACATTGCTCAGCAATAAATCTTGGACACATCAGGCAGATGTAGAAGATCTTAAGCAGGCGCACACAGGAAATTCTGTGCTTTACCGTGTTACTTTACACTGGTATAAACCGCGTGTTGGTGAGAGTCATGAACGTTTTATTGTAGAGGCTATGCCCTTGAGTAATTATCAAGATCCAAAATTAGGCAGGGTGATCTTTCGTTCCGATGATCAGCGGTTTTTGAAAACACTGCCCCAAGTGTGGCAAGAGTATTATGAAAATACGCTAGGGGGGTGGTCGGCCCCCCCCCACAGATCGCCACTAATATCCTAAGGCAGGAGGCCAAAATGATTTTTGAAGATCGTAAAATATGTAGCCCAGATCAGATATTTTCTTGGGTGCGTGTCATCAATCCCAGTGAAGAAGAGCTAACATTTTTGTCTGAAAATTATGCCATTGATCCTGCATTGATTTTAGAAGTTTTGGATCCAGATGAGCTTTCTCGCCATGAAGTTTTGCCACATGCATCGGGACGATTAATCATTATGAGACTCCCTTATTCACACCCAAAAGAAGATTTTTCTCATGCAACGATTACCTATTCTTGTTTTTTATTACCACAGGCAGTGATCACCGTGTGTCGCCAACATATTCCCATGTTTGAAAGAGAATTCTTTCGTCGCATCGAAATAGCAGTGCCCAATATTTCTTGTTTTATTCTTAATATTTTACTGTATGCAGGCTTAGAATATCTCCAGCACCTTAAAGAGCTAAAAATGACCATTGATGAATTAGAGTTTCTCATGGATGGTGCGGTGCGCAGCCAAGAAGCTATCAAACTGTTAAGAATAGAAAAATCGCTACACTACTTTCAGACATCATTGCACAGCAATCAAATGTTGCTAGAAAAAATTGAAAAAGTACCCAATTGGGCCAATGGCAAAGAAGAACGTGAATTAATCGATGATGTGGATATTGAGTTGCGAGAAGCAGTAGAAATTACCCAGATTTACCTAAAAATTTTGCGCAGCATGACAGATGCTTTTTCTAGTCTCATTAACAACAACCTGAACCTGGCTATGAAGCGATTGACAGTCATCTCTTTGGTACTGATGTTGCCCACAGTTGTAGCAAGTTTCTTTGGGATGAATGTTGAGTTGCCCATGCCCAGTGATGGAAAAATTTATTTTTGGGCCATTGCATTTTTTTCTATACTGATCTCTGCTGCGATGCTTTTAGTGTTCAAGATTCGCCGGTTTTTTTAGCCTGGAGGCCAACTCATTCTGCGCCCACCCAGTAGGTGCATATGCAAATATGTCACAGTTTGTCCCCCATGTTCACCTGTGTTGATTACTACACGATAGCCGTTTTTTGATAGCCCCAATGCCTGTGCTACTTTCGCTGTACTTTTGAAGTAACGCCCCGCTTGCTCATCGGACCAGTCCAATATGTCGTTGAGTGAGGTGGCTGACTCCTTGGGAATTAGTAAAAGATGGCAGGGTGATTGTGCATCAATATCTTGGATAACAAGGACCGACTCATCTTCATAAATAGGTTGAACAGTGATCTCCTTAGAGAGCATTTTTTCAAATATTGTCATAGTCAAATCATCGGGTTTAGAGACAATTTATTGATAAATTGTGTATGTTTTTCTAGATAAAAATAACAAAAATGTATATTCTGTAGTCGGAGGAATATTGATGTATTTAATTTTGGGCAAGGACGGGCAATTGGGGCATGCATTTCAGCAGTCACTGCAAGCACAAAACATCCCTTATTGTGCACCAGAAGAATCTGATGCAGATATTTTGTGCCTGAAGTCTTTGACAAAACAACTCGAGTTAGTCAAGCCGAGCTTTCTTATCAACTGTGCCGCCTATACAGATGTAGAAAAAGCCGAAGATCATCCTGATCGTGCTTATGATATTAATAGCCAAGGTCCCCATAATATAGGGCAAGTATGCGAAAAAATGGGCATACCTTGCGTGCATTTTTCTACAGACTATGTCTTTGGTGGCGATCGCAATATTCCCTATACAGAGGAAGATCTGGTGAACCCTCAATCTGTCTATGCCAAGAGCAAGCAAGAGGGTGAGCAGGCTTTGTTGCAAAAGGGGGCACAGTGCCTGATTTTTCGTACATCTTGGCTATACTCCTCTTATGGGCGAAATTTTTATACCAGCATGCGGAGCCTGGGGCAACAACGCAGCCATTTGAATGTTGTCATTGATCAAGTGGGAACTCCCACTTATGCGCCTTTTTTGGTGGAGTATGTATGCACTATTTTACCAAAATTTGAGGCTCAATATACGGGCATCTATCATTTGGGTGATGAGGGGGTCGCATCTTGGTATGATTTTGCTTGCCAAGTAATGGAATCAGAGCATTTGGGGTGTGCGGTGCAGCCAATTACTACTGATCAGTATCCTACAAAGGCCCCACGCCCTTGCTACAGCGTATTATCAAAAGACAAAGTGAAAAAAATATTTTCACTTTCTCCCTCATATTGGAAAAAAGGAGTCCATGCATGTCAACAACATTTCCTCAAAACATCCTTGTAACAGGGGGGGCAGGGTTTATCGGGTCTAATTTTTTATGTCATTTTGTTCCTTTGCACCCACATTCACGCATTATCAATGTGGATTTGCTCAGCTATGCGGGCAATTTGGATTATGTGAAAGAGATTAGTGATGAAAAAAATTATCAATTCATTCAAGAAGACTTGAATATGGGGGAAAATATTCAAAGGTTATTTCAAGAATTTCAGATTGATGGTGTGATTCACTTTGCAGCAGAGTCACATGTAGATAACTCTATTGCAGGTCCTTTGGCGTTTTTGCATACCAATGTGGGTGGTACTGTGCATCTACTAGAGGCTGCACGTCAAACTTGGATGCAGGCACCCCATCAAATCAAGAGTGCCTATGCCCATGCACGTTTTTATCAGATTTCTACAGATGAGACATATGGCAGTCTGGGTCTTGAGGGGTATTTTTCAGAAGAGACCGCCTATGCCCCCAATTCTCCCTATTCTGCATCCAAAGCTGCCGCTGATCATTTTGTGCGTGCTTATGGTCAGACCTATGGCTTGCCTGTATTACGCTCCAATTGTTCAAATAACTATGGACCCAAACAGCATGAGGAAAAATTTATTCCTACGATCATCAGAAAGGCTCTGGCGCAAGAGCCAATTCCTGTCTATGGGCAGGGTACCAATAGGCGTGATTGGTTGTATGTAGAGGATCACTGCTTGGCGATTGAGAAGATTTTTGAGCAAGCAACCCCTGGTTCTACCTATAATATTGGTGCAGATAGTGAGTGTGACAATCTGACCTTGGCCAAAAATATTTGCAAAATTTTGGATCGTAAACATCCTTGCCCAGCAGGATCCTATGCACGACTGATCACTTTTGTGAGAGATAGGCCCGGGCATGATTTACGTTATGCTATTGACCATAGCAAGTTGACAAAGGAACTTGGTTGGTATCCCAAAGTGGGTTTTGAAGAGGGACTTGAGGCCACAGTTGATTGGTATTTAGAAAGAAAAAAGTCCTAGTGTTTCTTGACGATTAAAGAGGATTTAGTGTATCATCTGTCAATGAAAATATTGCTTTCCTTATTCATCTTAATGGTCAATGTGGTTTTTCCTGTTCTTGCACAGCAACAAGAACCTTCTATCTATTCCAGGAATGTGCGCATTCATGATATGCGATTTCATAAAAAAGGCTATGTGGTGTACTACGTACGAGAAAATGGCCGGTTGCAACGTGTATTCTTGCCATTTTCGTGGTTTTCATTCAAAAGTCGTGGTGAGTTAATTTTTGAGGCTAATCCATCTAACCCCACAATGACGGTCTTTTTTAAAGATGGAAAACCAGCACGTATACGTATTCGTGTGACACCAGGAGACATAATTCCCTCCTATGGGGCTCCACTGGGCGAAGTTTATCGAGATAGTGATTTTCCCAATGTACCACTAGAGGGGAGCAAAGAATTTGTCTTCTAATGTCCCCACAGATTTAATCCAATTTATCCACGATCATCAATTTTTTTGTGTCATGGGGCACGAGGGTCCAGACCTGGATTGTTTATGCTCTCAACTAGCGCTTGCTAGCATATTGAGAAAACTGGGAAAAAAAGTTGCTTTGGTCTCAAAAGGACCATTTTCTCGTCAAGATGTCAAAGATATGCAGGATGCATTTGAGGTAGATTTGCCGCTGATTTCTTTGTCGCAGCCAGGTGCTGCTGTCCTACTTGTAGATTGTGCGGCTTTGTTGCGCACAGGCTATGAGCCATTTATTTGCCAAGGCATGGCCATCGATCATCATGCTTGTATCGAAGAAGAGAGTTTTCCTGGATATATTGATGCCCATGCGCCTTCTGCTACATTGCTTATTTTGCGTTTGATGAGAGCTTTGAAGCAGGAGCCCACACCCCAAGAAATAGAATGGATCATGACTGGGTTTTGTACAGATTCTGGTTTTTTTCGTCATTTGGGACCCAATGCTGCACCCTATATGTGTGATGTGGGAGAGCTGTTGGCAGGTGGTATATCTGTTGCACAGATTCATGAAAAAATTGAGGGGCGTTTTAGCCTGGCTAGCCGCCAATACATGGGAAAATTGCTCTGCAATGCGCAATCCTATGCCAGTGGCCGATTAATCATGATAGTAGAGGAAAGCTACGATCTAGAGCTAGATCGCGATAGTGCTGGCTTATATCGTTTGCTTTTAAGTGTAGATGATGTGGAAGTGGTTATTTTGATGCGCATAAAGGATAATGGGTACAGTGTGGGTGTTCGTAGCCGAGGTGAGACTGATGTGGCCAAACTTGCTGCACACTTTGGTGGTGGTGGGCATGTCAAAGCCGCTGGATTTTTTACAACAGAAAACCCAGAAATAGTACGCGACTTTTTTATCCAGGCGATCAAGGCTTAGCCATATACAGATTTTTAGGATATAGAGGGAAATATGTCTAGCAAAAAACAAACTCAGCCTCGCATCGTCAAGGGGTTTCGTGATATTTTGCCCCAGCAAGCCCTGCAAAGAGAAATGGCAATGCAGAGGCTTCAGCATCTTTTTCGTCAATATGGGTATCAACCCATTGATACCCCCACACTTGAGTATGCAGATGTCTTACTGAGTAAGAGTGCCGGAGAAACAGAGAAACAGATTTTTCGATTTGAAGATGCAGGTGGGCGTGATGTGGCAATGCGTTTTGACCTGACAGTACCATTTGCGCGTTTTTTGGCTATGCATCGCCATGAGGTGGGATTGCCATTTCGCCGTTATCATATTGGCAAAGCCTGGCGAGGAGAGAATCCACAAAGGGGGCGTTATCGTGAGTTTTATCAGTGTGATTTTGATATTGTAGGCTCAAATAGTGTTCAGGCAGATATAGATATTTTGTTGTTGGTTTATGATTCAATGAAGACTCTGGGAATTGAAAAATTTCATATACACATCAATCATAGGCAGATTTTTTCGCAGCTTTTTGAAATCTGGGGTATAGAAGATCAGTATCAAAATGTTCTGGGCTTACTAGACAAAGTCTTTAAGGTGGGTCCAGAAAAAACCTACACAGATCTTCAGCAGCTCTTGCCACAACATGCACAGCAGTTGTGGCCATTGGTTCAAAGTACAGAAAATTCTCAAGATATCATAAAAAAACTCTCTAGTGAATTTGAGGCGCATAAAACCACAAGCTCTGCACTTATGCATTTGCAAGAGATTTTTGATGTTATGCAGGAACTAGGACTTGCTGGTTGTTTTCTCTTTAACCCTTGTGTCACACGTGGTTTGGATTATTATACAGGTGTAGTTTTTGAGACATTTTTAGCAGATATGACAGAGATTGGTAGCGTGTGTTCAGGAGGGCGTTATGACAATCTTGTAGGCCTCTATACAAATGAAAATATCAGTGGGATTGGTGGCAGTATTGGATTAGATCGACTCTTGGCAGCATTTGAAAATCATCCCCATATTTTACAATGCCCACATCGACTAGATATTTTGCTAATGTATACACCAAAGATAACAAGTCAACGACGACTACAGCGTATATTGATAGAAAGTGGCTATCGTGTGACATGTTTTCCAGAGGAAAAAAAAATAGAGCATCAATATCGTTATGCTGAGTCGATGGGGGCAAAAATTGCAATCTTTTTGGATAAAGAGGGTGGTTGCACAGTACGCAATTTGGTAGGACGAGAAAATATAAATTGCCAAGATATGCTAGAAATTCTCAATGTGATCAAAGAGATTCTTTGCTGATGGCAAAACGCACCCAAAATGATCACTATGCGATGTTGGCAAAAAGAAAAGGTTATCCTGCGCGTAGTGTCTTCAAGTTAGAAGAGATTTTACAAAAATATCCGCTAATCAAAAAAAATGATTTGGTATTGGATTTGGGTGCGGCCCCCGGTAGTTTTAGTCTGTATCTAGCCAAAAAAATTGAGGCACGTGTGGTTGCCTGTGATCTCAAGCCCTTGCAAGTGCAACATCCAGAGATCCATATGATACAAGGGGATTTTACACATGCAGAGATCCTAAAAAAAATAGGGTGTTATGGTTTGTACAATGCGGTGATCAGTGATGCTGCACCAGCAACAACAGGGGACCGACTCGTTGATGGCGCAAGAAGTTTAGCATTAGTAGAACAGGCTTGGAAAATTTCGGGGTCTTTTTTAATGCCACAAGGGGTTTTTATGGCCAAAGTTTTTGAACATGGTGATGAACGAGATTTTATGAAAAAACTTGATTCATATTTTGATGTGGTTAAGGCCGTGCGGCCTAAGGCTATTAGAAGTGAGTCTATGGAATTTTATATATTGGGAATAGGATATAAAATACTGGAGAAAAAAAATGACGAATGACAAAAAGCTTGCAAGAAAAAAGAAGAAACTTTTGTGTAAAATGCAACGTATGGAAATAACGGAGTATTATATTTATAAAACTTTGGCAAAAAAGATGCGAAATAAGCACAATAGAGATATTCTTCTCAAGATTGCTGAAGAAGAAATGAAACATTATGATGTGTGGAAGAAATATACAAAACAAGAGATATCTCCCAGTAGGTGGGGTGTTTTTTGTGGAGTCTGCTCCACCTACATTTTGGGGACAGCTTTTACCCTGCGTTCAATGGAAAAATTAGCAGATCGTCAATTTTTCCCAAAAAAAATGGAGTTATTGAAGCAAGATATCCCAGAGGTAGAACTTATTATTATCAAAGACGAACATGACCATGAGGAACAAATTCTGCTATTGCTAGATCAAAGTTATATCAAATTTATAGGATCGATTGTGTTAGGACTCAATGATGCGCTAGTCGAAATGCTTGGTTGTTTAGCTGGATTTAGCTTGGCATATCAAAATTCTAAGCTTATTGCCCTTACTGGGCTCATTACAGGCAGTGCAGCATCAATGTCGATGGCTGCTAGCGAGTATTTATCATTGAAGGCAGAGCAACGGCCAGATGCTTTGCGGGCAAGTATTTTTACAGGGCTAACCTACATTAGTGTGGTAGTTTTGCTTATTTTGCCCTACATTTTGATTCCTCATCAAGTGTATGTTTCTTTGGGGGTGGTGATACTGACTGTTTTGATAATAATTTTCTTCTTTAATTATTATATTGCGACTGTGCAAGGGACTAATTTTTGGCCACATTTTAGAGAGATGGCAATTATTAGCCTTTCTGTGGCATTGATTAGTTTTATTATTGGCCATGTATCCAAAGTTTTATTTAATATTGAAATCTAAAGACAAAGGAGAGTCTTGGCGTATTTAAACTTGTCTATCAACATCTGCTAATAGACCAGCATCTGGATATTTTTCATTAAAAATATGTGCTCGTGTACCAGATTTATGTATCTTAAAATAGCGCAGACCAGCCAATGATGTGACTCTAAAGATATACCAATTTCCTTCTTCTGCCTGATCTAATGCAGTAACAATGTATTCATGTGCAGTGGTCAAACGAGTAAATGCGTCAAACATAGATTGGCCACCATAGACTTCCCTAAAGACCATCTGCCCCGTTGATGGAATGGTTGATAATTTTAATGCTGAGTAGGGTGTGTTTGGATCAATTCCATAAAAGTGACCGATCCAGACAGTATCATTAAAGAACTCGGCAACTGTGATTGGGGCCCAACCCCCAAAGGCTTCTGAGGTAGGCGAAATACAACCAATCAAAAGAAGGACAACCAACAGAAGAAATGCTAAAGGTAATTTTATTTTCATAATATAAGTTGACCTCTCTTAAAACAACTGTCTTGTAATATACAATATCGGTTTTATTGTTGTAGGATAAGGGACGAAAAGTCAATACGTTAGATTTTTTTTTAAAAATTTATGTTTCAAAAAATGGGTGCGATCTAAAGTAAAAATGGGGTGCAAGCATCCCATTTTTTTTACTACAGTCGACACAAGTGAACTGATTCTAGTTTTTTCTAACAATATCAGATTTTAAAATATCATTTTCATCATGGACATGGCCACGCTTTCCAGATTTATGCAACTGGAATTTACGTTCTTTGCCACTTCCGTACCCAGTAATTCTGATCCAATAAAAATCATCCTTTTCTGTAAATTTTGTCCCGCGAACAATAAATTCGCCCTCAAACATTACTCGATTCAGTGCCTCTGCTTCAGAATCAGCACTCTCAATCACGCTATAGAGGAAATCACCATTAGGTCTTTTGTGTAGTCTCCATGCTCCATACTTAGGAGTAGCACTAGATGAATATATCTTTCCTGACCAAATTGTGTCACTAAAGAACTCATCCAGACTGATAGGCTTCCAGTTTGTCTTGCTGGATGATGAACCAGGCGCACTACAGGCGAGTAAAATTGATATCAGAAAAAACGAAATAAAAAGTAAATATTTTTTCATACTTCCCCCCCATTCTACTATATTTTATATAAAAAATATTTCTATATACCCTAGATTGGATATTATATGGTATATAGAAATATAAAGTCAAGACCTTTTTATTGATAAGTTTGTGAAGAATAATGTAGTTCATAAGAATGGGAGTAGATTTCTAGAATATTGCCAAAGGGATCTTCCATATAGACCATACGATATGGAGCTTTGCCAGGATAGTAATAACGAATAGGCATACGCTGTTTTCCTCCTGCAGTAATAATGCGATCAACAAGGCCCTCTACATCTGGGTCTTGCACACAGTAGTGAAAAATTCCTGTTTTATACGGAGAAAAAACATGTGAAGGCTGCTCATTTTGAGGAAATTCGAATAATTCGATCCCTATGCGATCGCCAGTAGAGAGATGTGCGATTTTAAACTCCCTAAATCCAGCACCAAAAACATCTTGACACATAATGCCAATCGCAGTTTCTGCATCTTCTTTTACCAATGTTGGGGGCATAATAATATACCAACCCATCACGTTTGTATAAAACTCAACAGCTTTTTCTAGGTCTGGGACACTCAACCCAATATGCGAAAAATTTCTTGGATAGTTCATTTTCTTTACCCCTTTTAAATATTTTGATATTTCTAAAAAAATCAATTTTTTTTAATATGGAATAGTTTATCAAAGTTGAATAGATATTTGCAAGTCTACTACTAAAAAATACCCCGCTCCATTAGGAGGGGGTATATCTATCTACAGAGAAAGGTATTTCTAGTTATTTATCAGTGCTAGTTTTTTTGGGAATAAATGCTGAATAAAAACCAGTTGTAGGTTCGCCACTAGCGAGTATCAGTACTAGTCTTTTATTTTTTTGTTTTGTGAATGTTCCAAAAAGTTTTGTCATCTGGACATCCTCAAAAAATGCAAAATTACCGTCAGGGGTCAACATGCCATATGGATACTCCAATGCTAAAACTTCTTTAATACTCTCCAGTGTCAGGTCCCTTGCCCCCCAAGCTACATAGCCCTTGATTGCACCATCTTCAAAAATTTCTATCATCAATACATCCTCAAGTTCCTTACTTTTGGGAGAGTGGCTTCTATAGTGAAAATATTCATAAAGTACGACTTTCTCTGGTTCCTCAGGTTTTTCAGACTCCTTATTTGTTTTGTCATTTTCTGATTCTGGCATGATGCAGGAAGTCATCATCAATAGTACGCTCATAATAAGCATGATTATAGGGCAAAATTTAAGAGTTCTTTTTTTCATTGCATTGTTCCGCCTGTTTTATAATGTGTCTACACAATAAATGTAAGCAATAAACTATGGGAAGGCAATTTTTAAATAAATCAATCTCTAGACCCGGCTATGGCATCTAGAGATTGATTTAACAAATTATATTTAGTTTGCTTCTGGAAAAAATAGCAAAGCATAATCCATTGCAGGTTTTCCATTTGGCATTATAAAGATGAGTTTTCCCTCTGGAGATTTTGTGTATGTTCCAAAAAGTTTTGTCATCTGGGCATCATCAAAAAATTCGAAATTACCATCAGGGAGTAGTTTTCCATATGGATATTCTATCATCAGCACATCTCTAATAGATTCGATCTTGAGGCTTTTTGCGCCCCAAGCACTATAGCCTTGGACAGTTCCATCATTTTTTACTTCCATCATAATAACATCAACAAGATTCGGACCGTTTAAAGACGGGGAGTCATAATAAAAATATTCTCTACGCTGCATGCCAATACCTGGTCCTTGTTGAGCACCCAGTTGCATATCACCGGCAATGCCACCCCCCTCCATTTCTGTATTTTCAGCAGCAGCTGCGCTTGCCGTAGAAATACCTGTAGGTACTCCACATCCAATGATAGATACTCCAATAAGAACCAAGAGTAAGCATCTAATTATTGGCTCTGAGCATGTTTTTTGCATAAAATTTACCTCACAATTTTTGATGGGACGTAGAGATTAACATAGAGAGTGGATAGTGTCAATATAAATGAGGTAGGTAGTGTCAATATTTTTTCAGAAATTTGGAGGCTCTGCTAAATAGAAACTATTCGGCCTGAATCATAGAAAAGTGCTCTGGGGAAAGTCCTTTTTCTTTTATAATTAGGCTAGCAAATTTTCTATTTCTGCTAAACCTAAAAATCCAATTTTGATGCATAGCTGTATTGTAATAGTAAAGGCTATCAAAATCATCAAAGGGATTAGTTGTGGGTATTTCGGTATAGTCACGTAATGATTGTACTTCAAGTATAGCCGCCTCTTTAGTTAACCAAGTATTATTTGAATAGCTAAGTCCCAAAACATTGGGGCGAGATCCTTTTTGGAAGCAAAAGGCTTTCCATCCTTTTCCTGGCTCATAGACAATCCATGTGGTATCAATGACAAGCTGATAATTAAGAAAAGCTGCACTACTAGTGGTATAGAGTGTCGTTGGTACAGAGCAAGAGATGATGAGTGTTACTAGGGATAAAATTAAAATGAAGTAAATAATTTTTTTCATTGTTTAAAGTCAAGATTTTTCTAGATTTAATTATAAATTCATACTCTACATACGAGACTAGGAATGAGAACCCTACAAAGTGTAGGGTTCTCATTTTTAATCGACAAATAATTGAATGACTGCAACTATTTCTTTTTCAAGCAATAAAATGTGTCTTTACCCCAAAAGGTTGAGACCTTTTTGGAAGCATCTAGCTCATCTTGAATGCGCAACAATCGGTTATACTTGGCTACGCGGTCAGTACGAGAAAGAGATCCTGTCTTGATTTGACCAGTCTCCAATGCCACACTGAGGTCTGCAATGAATGTATCTTCAGTCTCACCAGAGCGGTGAGAAATGATGGCAGTGTAACCAGCACGCTTGGCCATATCTACAGCTTCAATAGTCTCTGTGACAGAGCCAATCTGGTTTACTTTAATCAAGATAGAGTTTGCAATACCCTTGTCAATTCCCTCTTTGAGGATTTTGGTATTGGTGACAAACAAGTCATCACCGACGATCTGAATCTTGGTGCCCAATTTCTCGGTCATGAGCTTCCAACCATCCCAGTCGCCTTCAGCCAAACCATCCTCAATAGAGATGATAGGATATTTGTTGACCCAAGCTTCCCAGTATGCGACCATTTCTTGGCTACTCAGCTCACGCTTGTCACTCTTTTTGAAGATATATTTCTTTTTGCCTTCATCATAGAATTCGCTTGCAGCAGGGTCCAATGCGATCATAAAATCAACACCAGCCTTGAAGCCTGCTTTTTCGATGGCTTTGATGATGAACTCAGGGGCTTCTTCGTTGCTCTTAAAGTTAGGAGCAAAACCACCCTCATCACCCACAGATGTGGCATAACCCCCATCGTGCAATAGGCCTTTGAGTGTATGGAAAACTTCTGTCATCCAGCGCAATCCCTCACGAAAATCTGGTGCGCCTACAGGCATAATCATGAACTCCTGAAAGTCAACACTATTGTCTGCATGAGATCCACCATTGATGATGTTGGCCATAGGCACGGGTAATGTACTTGCATGAGCATTGCCCAAGTAGCGGTAAAGAGGAACGCCCAGGTAATTGGCAGCGGCATCGGCAACAGCCATAGACACACCCAATATCGCATTCGCGCCTAGTTTGTTTTTGTTTTCTGTTCCATCCAAATCAATCATTGTGCGGTCAACTTCAACCTGGCTTAGTGCATCCAAACCTGCAATAGCCTCGGCAATTTTGTCATTGACATTCTCAATTGCCTTAAGAACACCCTTTCCCCCATAGCGTTTTTTATCGCCATCGCGCATTTCCAAAGCTTCGCGGGTTCCCGTGCTTGCTCCACTAGGAACAGCGGCGCGCCCCATGGTTCCGTCTTCGAGGTAGACATCTACCTCTAGTGTGGGATTTCCGCGTGAGTCCAAGATTTCTCTTGCTTGGACAAAGTCGATGATACTGCTCATGTGCTTCCTCCTAAAAATTTCAACACTTTCTTGATAGAATTTTTTAATTTTAAATAGTGTCTTGACCTTGATATTAACATTTTTTGCAACCACCTGCAAGAGATTTCATTGACCTGGCAAAAATAATTATGCTATGATCCTAGCTAAATGAAGAAAAAAAGATTAGTGACGAGTGCTTTGCCCTATGTAAACAATACCCCACATTTGGGTAATTTGGTACAGATTCTTTCTGCCGATGTGTATGCGCGCTATTGTCGTGCTGCAGGATATGAAACATTTTATGCCTGTGGCACAGATGAATATGGTACGGCCAGCGAGACACGTGCCCTCAAAGAGGGCATCACAGCACGCGAGCTATGTGATCGTTACTTTGTTTTACACCGCGATATTTATGCCTGGTTTGATGTGCACTTTGATCATTTTGGTCGTACCAGCGAGCAGATGCACACCAAGATTGCCCAAGAAATTTATCACCTACTTAATGAGAACGGCCTCATTAATGAAAAAGAGAGTCAACAACTGTTTTGTCAAACCTGCCAGAGATTTTTGGCGGATCGTTTTGTGCATGGCACTTGTCCACATTGTGCATACAATGCCGCACGAGGAGATCAGTGTGAAAAATGTGGTGAATTACTAGATCCTAGCGATCTCAAGGATCCGCATTGTGAGGTGTGTGCCTGTACGCCTGAGCCCAGAACAACCAATCATTTGTATCTCAATTTGCCCAAAGTACAGCAACAACTGGAAGCCTGGGTGAATGAGTCTAGTGTGCAGGGGCGGTGGGCACAAAATGCACTCTCAATGACACGTAGCTGGATCCGGGATGGCCTGCAAGAGCGCTGTATCACACGGGATTTGCAATGGGGGGTGCCCGTGCCACGTGCGGGGTTTGAAAATAAGGTATTCTATGTATGGTTTGATGCACCTATTGGCTATATTTCTATCACAGCAGAAAAGGTTGCCGATTGGCAAAAATGGTGGAAAAACCCCCATGAAGTAGAGCTTGTACAGTTTATAGGAAAAGACAATATTCCTTTCCATACAGTAATGTTTCCTGCTAGCTTGTTGGGCACGGGGCAAAAATGGACAATGTTGCATCAGATTGCTAGTACAGAATACCTGAACTACGAAACTGGAAAATTTAGCAAAAGTCGTGGAGTGGGCATTTTTGGGGATGATTGCCAAAAGTTGCCAATTCCTGCTGATGTGTGGCGATTTTATCTGTTTTATACACGCCCAGAACGCCATGACACACAGTTTGTATGGAAAGAATTTCAGGATCGTGTCAATAGTGAGTTGATTGGCAATTTTTCTAATTTTATCAACCGAACGCTAGCTTTTTGTTCCAAGTTCTATGCAGGCAATGTTCCCCTTGTTGTGAGCAAGGATGGGCCATTGTGGAAGCAGATTGCAGAATTGGAAAGCAAGGTCATTGCAGCATTCGAGGCTTGCCAACTCAAGGAAGCATTAAATTTGATTTTGCAACTCAGCGATTTGGGAAACAAAACCTTTCAAGCGAATGAACCATGGAGACTGCGCACAGAAGATCCTGCCAGTGCAGAAAGCTTGATTGGGCAATTGGTGCATTTGGCACATGATTTAGGACAGCTGATTGCACCATTTTTACCCCAAACATCCAAAAAGATTCTCAGATTTTTGCACACAGAAGCAGGCTGGGAAAATTTGGGGCAAGTGGGGCATATCAAAAAAGTTGCCACTCCCACCATTTTATTTGAAATTCTAGAAAATCAATTGATACAAAATTTGCGCACACATTTTGGCGGAGGAGAGAGAGTGAACGAAGAATCATCATCACAAAAATCACAAGAGGCAAAGGATGTGGCATTTCATGAAGTGGTAGATTTGCGTGTGGCACATATCAAAGAGGTGGTGCGACATCCAGATGCCGAAAAACTCTATATTTTACAGCTACAAATAGGTGATGAAGAGAGACAAATTGTTTCCTCTATTGTCCCATATTACAAAGAAGAAGAACTATTAGGGAAAAACATCATTGTGGTGGCCAATTTGAAAAAAGCAAAGTTTCGTGGCACTCCATCACAGGGAATGCTGCTTGCTGCTGGGGATGGCGAAAAGGACGAGTGTGAGGTCCTTTTTGTCGATGCACCCCATGGTACGCGCGTTTTGCCACAGGGCAGCGAAGATATTTCTCTTGAAAAAACTATTTCTATCGATAAATTTATGAAGTATCCGATGCTTTGCCAAGATGGAAAGCTTATGCATGCAGGTGTCGCACTGATGGCCGGTACCATACCGGTTCTTGCACATCAGTATGTGAACAGTCCAGTCCATTAAGTTAAGCGCTATAAGAAAGGGGGGTCCTGTGCGTCTATTGGCAGGCATTTTCGCGATTTGTTTTTTGACAATTTCTTGTTCTGTCCCTACGGTGGGGCGTATTTATTATGGTGATGCAGGTGTTCCTCCCGTGTTACCCCCCTTGCCGCCTATTTTATTTACACTTTCGGGACTTGAGGATTTTTATATAGGGCGCAATACTAATGACACCTTGTATGTGGCGCTAGAGTTGCGCAAAATCAATGCGACACAACTCTCTGTGTATATGGGAGAAGGGATAAGTATTGGCAAGGCGACTAGTGCATTGCGACTAGTGAGCAATGTGCATATTTATCCTGATACTATTTATGACTCAATGGCCATGTTTGTAGGAGCCAACTCTTCAAAAACACCTGTATTAATTTTTTTGATGAATTCTGGTTGGCAGTCTTTTGATATTTATCCCAGCGGGGGATCAGATCCAGTCTATGTGGATTTGTATCGACTCAACGATCCGCATCAGCCATATCTTTAAGAATTCTTCTTGGTATATGGCCCTTGAAAAAAAAGCATTCTCTCATGTATAATAGGTTGGATTAGCTTAAACTAGTGCAAAAACACTAAGAAGTGAGGAATGAAGACGAATGGACATCGAAAAGGTGCGCAACATTGGTATTAGTGCACATATTGACTCAGGAAAGACCACGCTTTCCGAGCGTATCTTATATTTTAGTGGAAAGATTCACGCAATTCATGAAGTGAAGGGAAAAGATGGCGTGGGTGCTGTCATGGACAATATGGAGCTTGAGCGCGAGCGTGGTATTACCATTGCCAGTGCTGCAACCTACCTGACCTGGCAAGATCATTCTATCAACTTGATTGACACTCCCGGTCACGTGGACTTTACTATTGAGGTTGAACGAAGTTTGCGTGTGCTTGATGGTGCAATTTTAGTTTTATGTTCTGTCGCTGGTGTGCAAAGCCAGTCTATCACAGTCGATCGCCAGCTCAAACGCTATCATGTTCCTCGTATTGCTTTTGTCAATAAGTGTGACCGCACGGGAGCCAACCCTTTTCGTGTCAAAGATCAATTACGTGAAAAACTTAACCTGAATGCAGTATTGATTCAATTGCCCATTGGGCTAGAAGATAAGCATGTGGGCGCAGTTGACTTAGTGCGTATGGTGGCCTATACATTTAATGAAGAAGGCGAGATGACAGAGGGTGCTATTCCTGCTGACATGATGGATGAGGCAAAAACTTATCGTGAAGAAATGCTAGATGCAATTTCAATGTTTGATGACGAGTTGATGGAAAAAATGATGGAAGGCGAACAGATCAGCGAAGCCATGATTAACAAAGCCATCCGCGTGGGTACCATTTCAGAAAAATTGGTGCCTGTGATGGTGGGTTCCGCCTACAAGAACAAGGGTGTGCAACCACTGTTGAATGCGGTGCTCAACTATTTGCCTTGTCCCAGTGATGTGGAAAATAAAGCGCTAGATATTAACAAGGATGAGGAAGAAATTGTCTTGCCATCAGACCCTAATAAGCCTGCAGTCGCTTTAGCTTTTAAGCTGGATGACGGACAGTATGGGCAGTTGACCTATATTCGCGTGTATCAAGGAAAAATTAAAAAGGGTGATGAGCTATATAATGTGCGTGCCAAAAAGAAATTTAAAGTGGGACGTCTTGTGCGGATGCATTCTGCAAGTATGGAAGATATTAGCGATGCTGTAGAAGCTGGGGATATTGCGGCTCTGTTTGGTATTGAATGTGCCTCTGGAGATACATTTTGTAACCCCAGCATCAACTATAGTATGACAAGTATGTTTGTGCCTAATCCTGTTATCAGTCTTTCAATTTCTCCCAAGGATAAGAAAGCCGCAGATAATATGGCAAAAGCACTCAACCGTTTTACCAAAGAAGACCCCACCTTCCGTACATTTGTGGATCCAGAAAGCAATCAAACAATTATTCAAGGAATGGGCGAATTGCATTTGGAAGTTTATGTTGAGCGCATGAAACGTGAGTACAAGGCCGAAGTCGAAACAGGGCGCCCACAAGTGGCCTATCGTGAGGCCATTACACGTAAGGCTGAGTTCAACTATACGCACAAAAAACAGAGCGGTGGTGCTGGACAATATGGGCGTGTGGCAGGATTTATGGAGCCATTGGAAGAGGGTGGTTATGAATTTGTCAACCAAATTAAGGGTGGGGCTATTCCTTCAGAATATGTACCAAGCTGTGACAAGGGATTTCGTGCTTGTCTAGATAAAGGGCGCTTGATAGGATTCCCTATTGTGGGTGTCAAGGTGACAATTAATGATGGACAATATCATCCTGTTGACTCATCAGACATGGCATTTCAAGCGGCGGGACGTGGTGCCTTCCGTGAGGCCTATGAAAAGGCTGGGGCACAGGTGCTTGAACCAATCATGAAAGTCGTACTGGAGGGTCCTGCAGAGTTCCAAGGGGCAATGATGGGAAGTATAAACCAACGACGTGGAATGATTGTGGGTAGTGGAACAGAAGGCCAAATGTGTATGGTCGAGTCAGAAGTTCCGCTTTCTGAAATGTTTGGCTATTCAACGAATTTACGTAGTTTAACGCAAGGAAAAGCTGAGTTTAGCATGGAATTCTTGCGTTATTCACCTGCCCCAAAAAATGTAGCGGATGAGCTGGTCAAAAAATACGCTGATAAGCTGAAGTCTGATTCTGAAGACTAAGAGTAAAAAGACCCCCCGGAAACATACCCGGGGGTCTTTTTTGGATCAATAATATGCAAAAAATAGAAAATGTTGCGATTCTCTGGGATATTGAAAATGTGACCCCTGCTAGTACAGATACACTTTTTATTGAAGGGTTGCTTGAGTATGCAGAAAGCATGGGCCGTATTATTACTAACTATGCTTATGCAGACTGGGCCAAACCCAATTTTAGCAGGCTGGGCAAGCCTTTGGCTGCACGCCACTTTCGACTCGCACATGTGCCACGTGAGCGCAAGGGCAAAAATTCTGCCGATATGCAACTTGTTAGCGATGCGCTAGAATTATTACGGTTTTATGAACACATTGATCGCTATATTTTGGTGACGGGAGATTCAGATTTTCGTCCACTTTTGCTGAGTTTGCGTAAAAGTGGTAAGCGCGTTCATATTGTGTGTGATCTGAAAACAGCTGCACAAGATTTATTGGCATTGGCAGATAGTTTTGTTGACTATCGTGATTTGTTGCCTGCTGATGATGATGATGAAGATGATGATGAAGGTCTGATGGAAACAAGCCAAGAGTATTGGTTTGAGCGATTGGCAGAGGCTTGCCAGCTCTTGAAAAAAGAGAACCGTAGTGCGAGCTTTAGCCCTGTCAAGGTAAAAATGCGTATGCTCAATCCTGGGTTTCAAGAAGAAAAACTAGGATACAAACGCTTTAGTGACTTTGTGAGATCAGCGGTGCGTGCAGGTTATGTCTCGATTGAACGTGATGATGAGGATGCACAACCCAACATCCATGCCATCAAAACAGAGGAAAAAAACCTGCCAAATGGATTGCAGGCTGCACTACAAATTTTGGTTGAGGGACTCAATGATCTTGATCGTGGAGCAGAGCCTAAATTTCATACATATACACAAATTGGTATTTACCTTCGTCAACGAGGAATTAATCTAAAATCATTAGGGTTTGCTCAACTAAAAAAATTTATGCAGTCAGCGCAGACACGTGGATTGGTAGAGACAAAAATAGAAGAAATGAAACATTATGCAAAGATTGCGGAGTAGAGAGTGGATGTCTAACGAAAAAAAGATTGTGCTTACAGGCATTAAACCCACAGGAGAACCTCATTTAGGAAATTATTTTGGTGCAATTAAGCCTGCCATAGAATTATCTCAAAGATTTGAGGCACGCTATTTTATTGCGGATTATCATGCTATCAATGGACTCAAGGATGCCAGATTACTTAAAGACTATACCTATTGTGTTGCAGCCGCCTGGTTGGCGTGTGGTCTAGATGCCTCACAGGTCACATTTTATCGACAAAGTGATGTACCAGAGATTTTTGAATTAATGGTTTTTTTAAGTAGTTTTACAGCCAAGGGATTAATGAATCGGGCTCATGCCTATAAAGCCAGAGTAGATGAAAATGAGGAAGAAGGAAATCCCCCAGACCACCAGATCAACATGGGATTGTACACATATCCTATCCTGATGGCGGCAGATAT
Source organism: Spirochaetia bacterium (assembly GCA_051648825.1). Lineage (GTDB taxonomy): Bacteria > Spirochaetota > Spirochaetia > WRBN01 > WRBN01 > JAHHUI01. The sequence continues at coordinate 6,265 of JBOFFX010000045.1, read as the reverse complement.
TTTACTTTTTGATACACATTTGGTTCCCGTTGGCAAGGATCAAAAACAGCATATTGAAATGGCCCAAGATATTGCACAGGCTGTCAATCATTGCTATGGCGAGCCTATTTTTGAAATTCCCCAGCCCTATATCCAGGAGACACAACAAGTTGTGACAGGGTTGGATGGGCGCAAAATGAGCAAAAGTTACCAGAATGTGATTCCCCTATTTTGTTCTTCCAAACAACTCAAAAAACTAGTAAACAGTATTGTGACCAATAGTCAAACGCTCGAAGAACCCAAAGATCCCACGCATTGCCCAGTATTTGCTTTGTATAAATTGTTTGCTACACCAGATCAACAAGAAAGTTTGGCAGCATGCTATCGAGCAGGAGGAATGGGCTGGGGTCATGCCAAGGCTGCGCTTTATGATGTGATAGAAGAGGCACTGGCTTCATTTCGTGCACGTTATGAAACTTTAATAGCAAAGCCGGATCATATTCATGATTTATTGCAAAAAGGGGCAAAAAGCATTCGTGTTGTTGCACAAGCAAAAATGGCGATGATTCGGGAAAAAATAGGCCTTGGCCATGGCTAACTTACTCAAATTTTGGGTATGGATTTTGTTTTTTCTTACTATTTCGTGCCGATTGATACATCAAGATATTGTTGTTCCCCAATTTTTGGGTAGCGATGTTGTCAGTGAAACACAGCTTAGATTAAAATTTGATGTGCCCATCCAGATTCGTGAGGCCTATTTGGATGGATCGGATATCACTAGTATGATTGATGGAGATCAGATTATTTTCGAAAAGCCACTCATCCCTGGCAAACGCTATGAATTAGTGGCTATCACTTGGGATCTCAAGAAAAATATTACCCAACTCAAGATAATTTTTTATGGACACAATCCTTATCCTGCTGGTGTCATCATGAATGAATTTACAACACGCCATAGTGCTAAGCATCGAGAACGGCTAGAGCTTTATGTGATAAAATCTGGAAATCTAGCGGGTTTAACATTGTTTTTGGGACAGCCTGGTTTGCCACAAACACGTTTTGTTGTTCTGCCTGAATACCCAGTAAAACAGGGCCAACTAATCACATTACAACTGCGCCCCCCCGCTGAACCCACAAAAGTAAAGCCCTATGATTTGCTATTGTCTATACAACCCGTCGGCTTGCCTAATATTCGGGGGATGATTGTTTTGACGGATCGTCCAGAATCTGGAAAAATTTTAGATGCCCTAGCCTATGTCGATGGCGCAGAAGCTAGGCCAGCCACATATGAACGACAACTCCAGTGGTTGCAAGATCAGGGAGTTTGGAAGGGAGATCCGATTCAAATTTGTGGAACGACGCCCACACGCAGCGTATTGAGAAGAAGCAAGAAAGATAGTGATGAGGCAAAAGATTGGTACATAGTGAAAACAGGAGGCGCTAATTTCTCTAAGGATATTTATCCTGCTGCCCATGTGCAGAACTGCAATATAAATTAGCCGGATTTGCGGATTTTGATGCGTTGAAATACCAACATCATTTGAAAGATCAGATAGCGGAAAAATAGTAATAATTTCCAGGGTTTGATGAGGTAAGAAACAACAAGTTCACCACCGCTAGGCCCTTGTGTGGAAGGGCGGGGTTTTTTGTTGGCAAAAATATCAAAAGAGTCTTTTGAATAGATCAAAATATTGGCATTGAGTGTGGGGCCATTTTGATAGAGCCACATTTCTCGACCCTTGAGTCCACGGCTACAGATTAATAATGATGGAGAGGCCTTTCTGATAGCAGAAAGAATGACATCTTCATGTTTTTTTTGATAGTATCCCGCATGGCGGCCAACAAACTGCAAGCCTGGGTATGTGCCCCGCAGATTAAGATCGGCTATTTGTAAAACACTCGGACGAGATCCCAAAAGATAGGCTGTGCCTGATTTTCTCTCCAAGATTGTCATGAGTTGTAAAATTAAATCTAGCGGGATATAAGCCTGAGCTTGTTTATTATATAAAAAATGAATTGCTTTTGTGATGGTCTTGTTTGTAGGCAAAACTAGGGCGGCCTCGCTGATAAAATTCATCCACTCGGTATTTTTTCTGGCACGAAAAATCAATGCAAGATCAACAAAGATAATGCGCTGATTCAATTCTTGTTCACACAGAGTTTCTAAGACAGATTCAAGGTTTTCAGGCAGAATACAATCTATTGGAACACCAAGGACATTAATTCTTTGAACTGGTAATTTCTCCATAAAATTGTTCACTCTCCTGTAGTCGCATTTTTATTGCACCCAAAAAAAATAGCCCCGCATGCTCACTTCTTAGTATAGAACTTGAAAAATAAATACTATGAAAGTCATTTTCTTCAAAGAGAGAGATTTCTCGCTCGCTGAATCCACCTTCTGGGCCTATTGCTAATACAATCGGTTGCCTGGGGGGATTTCCTTTAAGAACTTTGGAAAGAGAAATAGGAGAAAGAGGATCTTGATGGGCAAAAAGACCTAAAACTTGTGGTTTTGTTGCAAATATTTCTTTAAGGTTGATTGCAGGACAGATGCTTAAGAAGTCATTATTGCCAGACTGATCGATGGCTTCTTGTGCCAGGCGATTCCATCGTTGGTTTTTTTTATGAGTGTCGACTATTGATACTTGTGTATGCTCAGTGATAATAGGGACAATGCTGGTCACCCCCGCTTCTATCGCCAGAGGGATGACTTCTTGAAAGCGTTGCTGTTTTGGGATGGCTTGCCAAAGGATAATGGGAGAGATTTTTTGTTGATAGGGGATTTTTGAAAGAACACACAATGTCGCTTGATTTTTTTTAGCTTTAGATAATTGTACTTCATAGCGTGTACGCAAAGGATCTCTGGCAAAAAAATGGGATCCTATAGGCATCCGCAAAACATCAAGAATACGGTGGGACTCTTGTGTATTGAGGATAATTTCATTGTCAATATCATAGCTTTTTTGTAGACAAAACAGTCTCATAAATGGTCTTTTACACTTAGAATATCAATGGCTTTTCGCAAAACTGGGTCATATTGCAAATTATAAATAGGCATGGGTGTACTGCGGCGATCCTTTTCTGTACTAATAAGATATTGAAAGTCTTCATTAGAAAGAGAGAGTTGATATTTGTTTCTCTGTGTGGAGATGAAATGTGAAATTTGTTGGGGTGAAGGATTGGGAAATTGTGTTAAAAATGATTCAATTGCCCGTTCTTTGGTGAGTGTGGCCCAGTCTTTAGCAGCTCCTTGAGAGGTCAAGAATGGAGAGTTGACCAGGATGTCAGGAATAATGCCCTCGCCATCAATATTTTTTCCACTGGGGGTCAAGTAACGTGCAACAGTCAGTTTGAATAATTCCGAATGATCGTTTTTGAGTGGATAAATTTGCTGGACTTTAGCCTTGCCATAAGTAGCCTCACCAATGATAGTGGCCCGTTTGTGTGATTGCAAAGCCCCAGCAAGGATTTCTGCAGCAGAAGCTGTTCCTTTATCTACCAAAACAACAATAGGGATTTGTGTGTTAAAGAGTGCATCATTATGACTTTTATAATGGACTTCATCTGATTTATCGCGAGAAGAGGTGGAGACAATCGTCTCATTTTTGCCTAAGAAGTAGTCTCCAATTTCTAAAACGGCATCAAGCGAACCACCAGGATTTCCTCGTAGGTCAACAATAAGACCCTTCATATCATTTTCTTGCAGTGCAAGGATCGCTTCATTCACACGCAAGGGCAGGCGTGTCGTAAACTGAATCATACGCAAATAGCCCAGCTCATTAATTTTGGAATATTTGGCAGTTTCTACTTCGATTTTTGCTCTCTTGAGGGTGACATCAAAGATGGTTTGTGATCTGCGAATACTCAATGAGACAGTGGTGCCCACTTTTCCACGTAAGAGACTCATTGACTCTTCTGTAGAGATTTCACTTGTCAAACGTGTATCAATAGAAACAATGTAGTCTCCGCCACGGATACCAGCACGATGGGCAGGGGTACCTTCGATTGGTGTCACCACATATAATTCTTGATAGTTTTTTTTCTGAGAGTTTTGTTCATTTTCACGTGCATTAAATTTGCTGATGACCAACCCAACCCCACCAAATTCACCACGAATTGTATCTTGAACACCCGTGGCAGAGCTATTTTCTAGTAATTCAGCATAGGGGTCATCAATAAGGGAAACCATGCCCTTGATAGCTGCACGGTAGAGTTCTTTTGCTTCTACTTCATCCAAATACTTATTTAAAATGAGTTTGTAGATACGTTCTATACGTTGAGTATAAGAATGAGGGGTCTCTTTTTGTTGGGAAAGAGGGGTCACAGTTGCCTGGCTTTGTTGCCAAAAATTAGGAAAAGCAAAGACACTCAAGAGCACAATGATTAATACCAAAATAGAGGTCAGACTTAACCAAAGCGTACGTTCAAATTGATGATGGGAAAATTTTTTGTTTGCAGATTCAGACACAAGGACACCTCAAAAGTTGTGCTAAAAATAAACCCATGGGGTGATTTTATACACTCCATGGGCTTTTTATCTATAACATAGGCAAACTAGACTCTGCCAGCACTCCCAAGAACGTTTTTGTTCTTCTCCATATAGAGCTTCTTCAACTCATCACGGGCGGGGCCCAGATACTTTCTTGGGTCAAATTCACCAGGCTGTTCTGCAAAGATCTCACGAATTTTGGCTGTCATGGCCAAGCGACCATCGCTGTCAACATTAATCTTACACACAGCACTACTGGCTGCACGACGCAGTTGTTCTTCTGGAATACCCACCGCATCGGCAATCTTTCCACCGAATTTCTCAATCATCCGTACATGTTCTATAGGCACGCTAGATGAACCATGCAAGACAATGGGGAAGCCTGGAATTCTCTTTTCAATTTCAGCAAGAATATCAAAACGCAAATCTGGTGGAACCAATATGCCATCTGCATTGCGTGTGCACTGCTCGGGCTTAAACTTGGTTGCACCATGGCTAGTGCCAATAGAAATAGCCAAGCTATCAACGCCAGTCTTTTTGACAAAATCTTCTACCTCATCAGGCTCTGTGTATGTGTGATGCTCTGCTACCACATCATCTTCGATTCCTGCCAAAACACCGAGTTCTCCTTCGACAGAAACGTAGTCTTTTTGGCTGTGAGCAAATTCACACACCTTTTTTGTCAATGCCACATTTTCCTCATAGGAGAGGTGGCTGCCATCAATCATGACACTTGAAAATCCATGCTCGATACAGTCTTTGCATACTTCAAAGCTATCACCATGATCCAGATGTAAAACGATAGGGATATTGACTCCCAGCTCTTTGGCATAGGCGGTTGCCCCCTGGGCCATATAGCGCAAAAGTGTGGCATTAGCATATTTTCTTGCACCAGCAGAGACCTGCAAAATGACAGGGCTTTTTGTTTCTACACAAGCTTGAACAATGGCCTGCATTTGCTCCATATTGTTAAAATTGTAAGCAGGGATGGCATATTTACCAGCAAAGGCCTTGGCAAATAAATCTTGTGTATTGACCAATCCAAGTTCTTTATAACTAACCATAGATGAACGTCTCCTCTTTTTTCTCTTCCTTTTAAAAATTTCTCTCGTATTTGTTTATTATATGTTGTCGTGCAAAAAAACACAACAACAAAAGTTCTTTGTTATCAAAATCTGCCTTTTAAAAAACGTGTTATTGACTTTTTGGCTATTTTCTATGAAAATCATTTCCTTGGTAAGCATGCCGAAATAGCTCAGCGGTAGAGCAACGCACTCGTAATGCGTAGGTCCTGGGTTCAATTCCCAGTTTCGGCTTTTATTCCCAAAAATTAGTCCCAGTCATTTTCCCCTGCCTATACATAAAGTGCTGATGTACGAACCTTACCTAAGATATAAGAAAATGATATCTTAAATATAGGGAAAATCAATGGCAACTTTTGTAACCAATTGGAAAGATGAAACGGCTGATGGGAATTTCTACGCACTCGCAGATAAACCCCGAAGTCTCAAGGAGTGGGTGAAAGAGGTGAAGAAAGCACGCCAGCTGAGCTTGAGCGAAGGCATGATTGGTGTCTCAAGAGCTTTGCCAATGCCAAACGCGATGTGCCAATCATGAAGAAACACAATGCAGGCCTGTTTGTGGGCGTGTGGATCATCATAGCCTGTATTTGAACGTGACTGACAAGTTACATTACCTAGTGAATCAGGCGGTGCAGACAACTAACCAGGAAATGAGTCAAATATATTTTTGCAGGCACAAAATGGATGAATCGCGTTAGAACCCACGGAGAGTGGG
>JBOFFX010000044.1:0-1669 GCA_051648825.1 Spirochaetia bacterium | reverse complement strand
TGCAGACGACTTAAATACGCGACGGGGTATTGTAAGTGGCAGAGTGGCCTTGCTGCCACGATCCACTGAGATTCAGCCCTATGTCGCTTCGATTCGTCCCCCCCCCCATCCTCCCATTAACACCCCCACTCCTCCTCCTCCTACCCATGTCTTCGGCACCGAGGCTGGGGTTATACCCTTAGTAGAATTACGTGTGCCGTTTTTTGGAGCTAAGTGAGATAAGCCACTTTTGACATGGTGTCCAAGACACCTACAATGGCATGCCTTGTTGGGTAGCACGTGGGCAAAGTGCGGCAAAAACGAAAGTAGGTGGTGCATAAGGTGTTATTATGTCATTACTAGGCATTTCCCACCTAGTTTGGCACGATTTGGAGCCATATGAGAAAATCCTTTTTTGGCATGGGGTCATGTCATGGTGTCCAAGCCACCTAAAATGGCCTGCCTTGTTGGTGTCCTTTGTGTAACCCGTGGGCAAAGTGCGGAAAAAACGAAAGTGGGTGGTGCATAAGGTGTTATTATGTCATTACTATGCGTTTCCCACCTAGTTTGGCACGATTTGGACCCATATGAGAAAATCCATTTTTGGCATGGGGCCATGTCATGGTGTCCAAGCCACCTAAAATGGCATGCCTTGTTGGTGTCCTTTGGGTAGCTCGTGGGCAAAGTGCGGAAAACTAGCTAGTTGGGTGGTGCCTAAGGTGATATAAAGCAATCGCTAGACATTTCCCAACTAGCTTGGCAAGATTTGGGGCCAAATTAGTAAAGTCCATTGGCTAGCCATTTCGGTGTCTTTTCGGTTTGCCGTGGGCATAGTGTCAAAAAAATGAGATTGGGTGGTCCCTAAGGTGATATTATGCAATCGCTAGACGTTTCCCAACTAGCTTGGCAAGATTTGGGGCCATTTGAGCAAGTTCATTTTTGGCCATGGGTGTCATGACACCCAAATGGCTAGCCATCTAGGTGTCTTTTCGGTTTCCCGTGGGCATAGTGTCGAAAAAGTGAGATTGGGCGGTGCCTAAGGTGATATTATGCAATCGCTAGACGTTTCCCAACTAGCTTGCCAAGATTTGGGGCCATTTGAGAAAGTCCATTTTTGGACATGGGTGTCATGACACCCAAATGGCTAGCCATTTCGGTGTCTTTTTGGTTTGCTGTGGGCATAGTGTCGAAAAAACGAGATTGGGTGGTGCCTAAGGGGATATTATGCAATCGCTAGACGTTTCCCAACTAGCTTGGCAAGATTTGGGGCCAAATGAGAAAGTCCATTTTTGGACATGGGTGTCATGACACCCAAATGGCTAGCCATTTCGGTGTCTTTTCGGTTTCCCGTGGGCATAGTGTCGAAAAAGTGAGATTGGGTGGTGCCTAAGGTGATATTATGCGATCGCTAGACGTTTCCCAACTAGCTTGGCAAGATTTGGGGCCATTTGAGAAAGTCCATTTTTTGACATGGGAGTCATGACACCCAAATGGCTAGCCATCTTGGTGTCTTTTCGGTTTGCCGTGGGCATAGTGTCGAAAAAGTGATATTGGGTGGTGCCTAAGGTGATATTATGCGATCGCTAGACGTTTCCCAACTAGCTTGGCAAGATTTGGGGCCATTTGAGAAACTTCATTTTTTGACATGGGTGTCATGACACCCAAATGGCTAGCCATCTAGGTGTCTTTT
>JBOFFX010000043.1:0-1391 GCA_051648825.1 Spirochaetia bacterium | reverse complement strand
AGAAGACAGCCCTTCTTATCTTTATTCGAGAATGATCGCACTCTCGTATTGTTACATGGAGTTGTTAAAAAGAAAAACAGGCGATGATAATGGGGGAGACAGGGAGTGCTCTGTTTGTAAAAAAAAGATCAACTTAGAAGAGCAGTTGCTTAGAGTTAGGAATTTGTTTGACTTTAACACACAATTGTTTGTTAGTCTTAATTTTTGTTCTCAGGGGTGTTGGTGGGTTGAACCTGATTCTTCTGACGATCAGCAGGTTTAAGAAGGCAAGGGGGGGGTCTATGATTAAGGAGCATAAGCTACATGGAGATTGCGATACTGTAAAAAAGTACTGGAATCTTAAAGGGATACCTGTTTAGGTCGGTAGTCAACTAATGAAGGGGTGACCGTTGCGTTCATCCCTTCTGCGAGAAATGGTATAACATAAAGATAAGTGATATAGTTGTTGTGAGGTTATATATGCGAAAGTCAGAATTAAAAGAATATGAAATTAAGGCCATAGAGTTGAATCAAGGCATTATCGAACGAATGGCTGGCAATAGTCAGCGCACTAAAACCATGTTCTTGGCATTGTGTGCAGGTGTGGGTACATTTATGGGAAGTGGTAGCCTTTGTGTTGGGCCTATTGGGTTTCTGTGGCTCTCTTTATTGGGTTTTTTTTTCTGGATTATTGATGCCAGGTATCTACAGTTAGAGAGGCAATTTCGAGCCCATCATAAGGCTCTTGTTTCTGAAGAGCTTTCAACGCAGGAGGCTTGGATGTTTAATCCATCAAGTTATAAAGGGGTATCACTTATTCGGGTGATGTTTAGTTTTTCTCAAATTCTTTACCCTGTAATGATTGTGAGTGCGATATTATTTTCCTGCTCTCTTGCAGGCGTCTTCAATCCACTCTTTGATATTGCTTTGTCCATCATCAGATAGCCAAGAATATTTTTCTATTGTGTAGCCAGTGCGAGTGCTATCAGGAGGGCCGTATAAGCCGTGGTATTCATATGGGTCTTGGCCCTTTTTGCATATCGTTCCCTCCTTTCTCTTCATTCCGTCTAGGTAAATAATAAATCGCCCCATCCTTTTTTCTTTGGCTAGTTCAATCTCGTAAAGGCACCATTTAGAAAGGTGTGTCTTTTCTCCAACAAAAAGAATTAAACAAGAACAGCCGTTCATTGACTCATTTATCCAGGCTTTTATTTTTTCATCACTAGATTTAATTTCTTCATTGGGAACTCCTGAAATAAGCCCAAGTTCTTCTTTGGGGATAACATTGGGTTGTTGAGTGATTTGATTAACCAACCAGGCATCATCCCAGTCGTATGATGGAAATATTCGTCTATATGCAGGCATTAAGTGCTCCTCTTTGCCAACAAGGCAATAATGGTGTCTAGCTTTTG
>JBOFFX010000042.1:0-3332 GCA_051648825.1 Spirochaetia bacterium | reverse complement strand
ATCCATCCGACCACCAGAAGGAGCCCTCTCCCGAGTACTGAACTGTTTGTTTTTTCGTTGGTTACTTCCTGCGTGGCAACTTATTTAAACCATTCTTTTGCATCCATTCATTGTGAAGTACTGCCTTGCCGAGAATTATTATTTTGCATCTGCAGTCCCTGGACTGATGGTAAAATTGTCACTCAGTTGAAGTGTTTAAAAATATAATAGAAATAATCTATACATACGTAATGCACACATGCTCTAAACTAATTATAAATTTACACTATACCTAATACTTATAGTTCTATCCCAATACAAAAAAAAAAAAAAATCAGCATCCACTTAAAAATTATGCTATACACAGAACCAACAACAAGAATCAACACCAGCTCACTCAAACACACACAATCTTGACTGTCAGACTATATGACAAGCTATGTATCAATAATATCAATATACAGGCAAGGATAATGTAAGCATACAGACAAGTAACAGTAGTTTAACCTTAATCAATCAATCAGTACTAAACCAAACAACCTCATATACATAACATAAAAAAAGAACAAGAACAACTGACTCATCTGCGGAACATGAACAACAGTCTCACCCAATATATCTGCTCTCTCTCTCTCCTCAAAGCTGTAAAACTCGCCCTGCCTGAAAAGTCACCAGAACAATGTAGAAGGTTCATTCATCAGTGCAAGATATTTTTTCTCTAGTCAACCAGAAATTTATAACAAAGAATCAAAGTAGTGTCCTGTAGTAATGTCTTTATTGACCAGTCGAGCACTAGATTGGGCATCAGCTGTCTGGGAGAATGACTCGCGTTTAATCATCGTTTGAGTATTTCATCTCCTAGCTTCGCAAAGTTTTTGAATATCTTGAGGGGGACCAGGATGCATCTGATCAACTGCTGAGTCTTCGACAAGGTTCTCGTACCGCTGTCGATTTCGCCATTGAATTCAGAACTCTCGCTGCACAAAGTGGATGGAATGATGTCGCCCTCAAACTGTGTTCAAGAAGGGACTGAACGTGAAATTGCAATCGGAACTGGCATGTAAGGGCATTGATCTGTCTTACAATGATTTCATTACCCTTGCCATCAAGGTCAATAATCTGATGCATAACACTCCATGCTCCAAGAGATCATTTCCAACCAGCCTTGAACAGGCCCAGACACGTTGTGAATCACCCGTGCCCATGCAGATTGCTACTACTCACCTCTCCGATAAGAAAAGAGATCTGCATCATCAAGAGAACCTGTGCTATTACTGTGGTGAAGAGAACCATCGTAATGCAGCCTGCCCTCATAAACCTAAGAAATCACCAGTAACCCCGCACAGTGTGAGTACCATTGATTTTACTACCACATCTAAATGCAGTTTCCTTCTCAATTGTGAGCTCACTTTTGATACTACTACTCATTGTGTTTCAGCGCTAGTGGATTCAGGATCAGCAGTAAATATAATTATTCACCAAATAGTCAACAAACTTAAGATTCCCACGTCACCATGTATCCCCACCATCAACATAACAGCCATTGATGACAGCCTCATTGGCTCTGGAATTACAGCATTAACTCGACCTCTAACTATCCACATTGGATTGTTCCATGACGAAACCATAACATTCTATGTAGTCAAGTCATGCAGATACGAAGTCATTCTGGGTCACCAGTGGCTGGCTATCCACAATCCCATTATCTTGTGGAATCAGGGTGAACTTGCATGATGGTCAGCTTATTGCCACACCAACTGTCTAACCAACAACCTGTCTTTACCTTGATTGTCAACCAGCATTGAAAGTTCAGAAGTTACGACACACACCGCATTACCCCACGATCTATGTCAAATATTCTGAAGTTTTTAGTAAAGCTAAAGCCACACAATTACCCCCACATCGACCCTGCGCATTTTATTTGTTGCCCAATATGTCCACACCTAAGAGCAAAATATATCCATTGTCACATCCCATGACTCAGTTCATGGAAACTTACACTGAAGAAGCTCTCACCCCCAGTTGCATTCGAACCTTCAACATCACCTGCCACCGCTGGATTGAAAAGAAAGATGGCAGCCTTCATCTTTGCATAGACTATTGTGGTTTGAACAACATCACTGTCAAGTATCGATATCTGTTACCACTGGTTACCACTGCCAAGCTGGGGAAATGTGAGTTTCATTTTCGCAAGACCTCATTTCTGCGATATATCATCAGCCATCAAGGAGTTCAAATGGATGATTCTAAAGTTCAAACAGTCTCTGAATGGCCCCTTCCAAAGCCAATTAAAGAACTCCAATGGTTCCTAGGATTCGCCAACTTTTATCGCAGGTTCATCTGCAACTACAGTCTGATCGCAGCACCATTGACCTCCTTACTCAAGGGCAAACCCACTAAATTAAAGTGGAATGGGGCAGCAGTTAAATCCTGTGAGAATCTCAAAACCAGCTTTCCCACATCACCCATCTTTATAACCCAGACCCAGAACTGCCCATTGTAGTAGAAGTAGATGCCTCAGACTGTGGGATTGGTGCGGTACTCTCGCAACGCCACGGCAGCCCCAGTAAGCTTCATCTCTGTGCTTTCTTCTCACGAAAATTAAATGCTGCTGAGAGGAATTACAATTACAAACCGTAACATAGCGTCCAGGCAACAAGGAAGATGCACTCTCACGCAGGCATGATCGTGAACAGATCGACCATCCTATCATACCTATCTTACAGCCTTCCATAGTCATTGCACAGATCAGTTGGGATATTATGGAGGAGATTCAACAAACACAAAAAGATGACCCACCACCACCAGAATGCTCTCCTAATTGACAATATGTTCCTCAAGCTGTACGCCATCAAACTTTGCAGTGGGTCCACACTTCACTAAGCTCTAGACGTAATGCATTCTGCTGGCTGAATATCAACAGGGATGCCATTGCCAATTTTGCCAAGGCTTGTCAGTCTGTGATCGATCAAAAATCCCTTGCGAACTTTCAGCCAGCCTGCTCCAACTCCTGCAAATCCCGCATCGACCCTGGTCACACTTATCAATAGATTTCATCACAGACCTGCCCAATTCTAACGGTTACACCACCATCATGGTAATCAACTGATCTCACGTTTGTTCAAAATCTGTTTGTCTCATCATCTACGATATTGTCTTGTGATTTGGATTTGTTCGCTGAGTGCTATATTAAACTTCTAGCATTTGGATCTCATGCTGCCCTTTGATTTTTATTTTCTTGACCTACATGGGTATACTGATTGCTGTATTCAGAATGAAAAATAATCAGAGCCGTTATAAGGCGCTAGCCACATGCACTGAGCACCTCATATTAGTGGCCATTTTCTTCATTC
>JBOFFX010000041.1:0-2742 GCA_051648825.1 Spirochaetia bacterium | reverse complement strand
AGCGCCATGCTCATGGTTCTGGGGATCGGAGTAGCAGTTAGCGAAAGAACATCCACATTCTTTCTTACAGCCTTAATTCTATCTTTGTGATTAACACCAAAGCGATGCTCTTCATCAATGATCATAAGGCCGATATTCTTGAATCTGACATCATCCTGAATTAATCGATGCGTTCCGATTACAATATTGACCGTGCCATTTTCTACGCCTGACAAAATCTCTTTCTCGTCTTTTTTGTCATAGCGGGTTAGGCACTCAATTCTCACATTGAATGAAGAGAATCTTTTCTTAAAGCTCTCGTAGTGTTGATTCGCCAACAGGGTTGTTGGCACCATAACAGCAACCTGATACCCACTTTCAACGGACACAAATGAGGCTCTCATGGCCACTTCGGTTTTGCCAAAACCTACATCCCCACAGACCAATCTATCCATTGGATGAATAGATGTCATGTCCTTTATGATGTCATCAACTGCGGCCTTTTGGTCTCTAGTTTCCTGAAAAGGAAATTCGTTGCAAAAGCGATAGAATTGATAACCAGGCTTTGAACAGGCATTACCTCTTCTTTTTTTCTTTTCCGCCTTTAGCTGAATCAGTGATTTTGCTGTCTTTTTGATGTTGCTAATAGCTGAATCAAGTTCCTTTACCCACTTTTCAGATCCCATTTCATCAAGCGGAGCCTTTTCTACAGCGAGTCCGCTATACCTTGAAACAAAATCAAGATCTTCCATTTTTACATATGCAATTGCATCATTTGCATACAAAATGGTCAGGTATTCTCTCTCAACACCATGGAAATCCATGGTGACAAGACCATTGAATCGTCCCACGCCAAATCTAGCATGGACGATAGGGTCTCCCTTGTTTAAGTTTTGAAGATCTTGAATGGCCTGGTAATTAATAGCGCTTTCTTCTTCATCTTCTGACTTAGAAAAAATAGGCTGACCAAATAGCTCTTTTTCAGTAATTATGAGCAAACCATTTTCTTGTTGATAAAATCCTTCATCAACATCAGAAATGACACATGCAATGGCGAGGTCTTCCTTTTCCCAAAAATCACTCCAAGAGTTAACCCTTGAAATGTTTAGGCCCATAATCTGGATCAGCAGCTCTACTTCTTGAACTCGAACATCAGATCTGAGGCAAAATAGAATCTTTTTGCTCTTTTCAATGAAGGGAGCAATCATTTCAACTGTAAGCTGAATTCCAGATTTTCTTTCAAAAAGGGTGTTCTCTGCATGAAAATCAATAACAGCATTTTTAATGCTGTTTTCAGCAGTCATTACTACTGCATGTTTACTTAAGCGAGCTTTGAACTCACCCTCTGTTAGCCAGTTCATCTCTGGAGGAAGGATTTTCCTCGTAAGATCTGTTTTGAGGTCACTGTATCTTGAATTCACCTGATCCAAATAATTTTTGGCTGCTTTAAGCACATTGCCGACAAGAAAAATCTTGGTGTCATAGCCATCAGGAAGATAGTCAAAAAGAGTTTCTGTTTTTTCCTGGAAGAAAGGCGCGTAAGCCTCTATACCTGGAGGGAGAATGCCTTTACTTACTTCTTGATAAAGCTCATCCATCGCTCCCTTTTCAAAGAAAGAGCGATATCTTTGCCTGAATAGTGAAATAGCATCTGCGCTAATTGGCATTTCCCTGGCGGGCTGAGCAATAAATGAGCTAACGCTCGATTTGCTTCTTTGGTGATTAACATCAAGCATGGATATAGATCCAATAGTCTCTTTGTTTAATCTTAGTCTGAATGGGATGTCAGAGCCTATTGGGTATATATCGAAAACTGTGTTTCTCAACACAAATTGTCCAGGTGCTGAAACCTCCAGTTCTTCGTTTACATACCCTAGATCACAAAGCCTTGCGATGATTTTTTCAGCATCAAAAGGCATCCCTTGGGAAAACTTAAGGTAGTTTGTTGCCCAATGCTCTTTGCATGCAACTCGCTGCATCAAAGCATGAACAGAAAGCACCATCACTCGCTGCTTATCACTTGAGGCAAGCTCCATAAGGATCTTTGCCCTTTTGGAGACTAGGCCAGTATGAGGGGACTCCATATCATATGGAAGAGTTTCCGTTTCTGGGAAATAGCAAATCTCGCCTTCATTCTCTTCGGAAAAGAAACGAATCTCGTTATAGACCCTTTCAGCCTCGCTATCATTAACACAAATAACCATCAAGCTGCTCTTGGTCAGCTTTCTGGCATTGGAGATGGCAAGACTCTTGGCTGAGCCAGGTAGGCCAGCCCAGGCTGCAATTTTGCCTGATTCTGGCAGATACAACTGATTTACGCACTTGTTCATTTTATCATTCATTTAGTCTCTAAACACCTTTTGGTAATATATCCATAAAAGTTATTATAGTCAAGAAAATGAGCAATGAACGCACAGAGTAGGAAAATTCTTTTTTTGCAAAAAAATGCAATTTGCAAACAAAAAAAAGACAGGCGATGTATAATGAGCGCCCGTCACCTAAAGAAGTAAAAACAGACTAAAGGAAAAACGCTTCACTCTGTTGATTTTTTGTTTATTTTTGATGACATGTACATTGATGGATGCATTTTCTGTCTTGGCTGACTCCATTTTTTGAATGATGGAGATGTGCTCTGACCATTGCTATGAAGATAGCCCTTCTCGCATCTTACAACCTCTTTGTATAGATCAGAAGCATCCAGGATGTCTTTTTCAGATATTCCTGGGGCGTGAGACTTTGCAATGTACATCAAGATGGATTTTG
>JBOFFX010000040.1:0-1219 GCA_051648825.1 Spirochaetia bacterium | reverse complement strand
GGGTTTTTACCTTCCTGAGGAATTAGGCATTCTTTACCATCTTTACCATATCTTGCGACCAGTGTGTTTGATGGCTTATCCAGATTTGCTGTAAAGGCTGTAAAGCCTGTTCCTCTATCAAGGTTTCTCTCTGTTCTTTTTATATGTCCTTGCCAGAGAGCATCAGAAATAGTGAATCTTGCGTCTGGAGTCGGCTCCAGAATAGACCTGAGTGGTAGAGGTTGACCGTCAAATTCAGGGAATTTGAAGTCGATATTCAGATCATTGCGAGTGCATACCATGTAGCAACGTACTCTACGTTGTGGTACTAGCGATGATGAATCGATTAGTTCATATTTGAATGTATAACCGATTTCCTCTACGGACCTTTTGATTACATCAAAGGTTCGACCTTTATCATGTCTGGTAATATTTCTAACATTCTCCAGAAATAGAACTTTAGGTTTTTTTACTGATGCAATACGCATCACATCAAAGAAAAGAGTGCCTTGAGTTTCACATTTGAAACCATGTTCTTTGCCGACAGCATTTCTAGCTGATACACCTGCACCACTGAACGGTTGGCAGGGGAAACCTGCAGCAAGAATATCATGTGAAGGGACCAGTGTATTCAACTGCTTGTCACTAATATTATCATTTGTGAAAGCTGTGATATCACCAAATGGCAGTTCGCCATAATTATTGAGATATGTTTGCTGTGCAGATTTATCCCATTCACTGCTAAATGTACAAACTCCCCCCAGGCTTTGCAGGGCTGTTCTAAAACCACCAATGCCAGCAAACAAATCTATAAAAGTAAAAACGTTTTTATCTGATGGTGGACTTACTACAAGAGAATGCAGAGTTTTTTTCAGCTCGGACGGGCTCGTAATCAAATCATGCTTGGTGAGTTCCGAGATGATGATTTCTTTGTTGATTTTTGCTGATTGGCATGCCAGTTCAGTGTCAGATGCAATGGCGTGCAGCCATTGATGAATTAATGCTCGTGGGTCACTTCCTGTGGGGGTATGTTCATGTGCCAGGGCGCTTAATGCATCTTCATATTTTTTCAAGAAGGTTTTCACAGAGATAACTCACTTATTTCTTAGCCATTTGTAGGCATAATCATCAATAGTCAGTGATTGAACTGGTTTTTTATACAGTATTTAATGCGACATCACAAGCGAGGCGACATTGTGACAGATATCGTGAAGCCCCAAAAGCGTAGCGAGATGATGGC
>JBOFFX010000039.1:0-1099 GCA_051648825.1 Spirochaetia bacterium | reverse complement strand
TTTAATTACTGCCTCAATTCGGCGTGGCATGGAGGTGATCAGTTTGTGGCACTGCTGAGGTGGTATGGAAGCCCAGGTTTCTTTGACAGTGGCCTTCAGCTCATCTGCATTTTTTGGTCTCTTGTTTCTCATTTTCCTGTTGACAATACCCCATAGATTCTCTATGGGGTTCAGGTCTGGCGAGTTTGCTGGCCAGTCAAGCACACCAACACCATGGTCATTTAACCAACTTTAACCAAAAACATCCAAATACCGAAACACGCTGAAAATTCTCACAATGCATCCAAATAAAAAAATGCTACAAATACAACACAACAAAATACAGAAAACGCTGCAAATACTCTCAACGCAACCAAATACAGAAAACGCTGCAAATACTCTCATCGCAACCAAATACAGAAAACGCTGCAAATATTCAACGCAACCAAATACAGAAAACGCTGCAAATACTCTCAACGCAACCAAGCCAAATACAGAAAACGTTGCAAATATTCTCAACGCAACCAAATACAGAAAACACTGCAAATACTCTCAACGCAACCAAATACAAAAAACGCTGCAAATACTCTCAACGCAACCAAATACAAAAAACGCTGCAAATACTCTCAACGTAACCAAATACAGAAACACGCTTCAAATACTCACAACTAGTGCTGTCAAACAAATAATCGTGATAAATCGCATCCAAAATAAGTTTTTCTTTACATAATATATTAGAAATGCACCGATTGCAATTTTCTTGGCAAATTCCAATTTCCTAACCCTAACCCTAACCCTAACCAAGCCAAATACAGAAAGCGCTGCAAATACTCTCAACGCAACCAAATACAGAAAACGCTGCAAATACTCTCAACGCAACCAAATACTAAAAACGCTGCAAATACTCTCAGCGCAACCAAATACAGAAAACGCTGCAAATACTCTCAATGCAACCAAATACAGAAAACGCTGCAAATACTCTCAATGCATCCAAATACCGAAACACGCTGAAAATTCTCACAATGCATCAAAATAAAAAAAAATGCTACAAATACAACACAACAAAATACAGAAAACACTGCAAATACTCTCAACGCAACCAAGCCAAATACAGAAAATG
>JBOFFX010000038.1:0-52659 GCA_051648825.1 Spirochaetia bacterium | reverse complement strand
ATGATCGGTGCTGAGAATGTTCAGGCATCCGAGAGCCAGATCCGTGATATGGATATGGCTGCAGGTTCTATGGACTTGGCACGCAATACAATCTTGATGCAGGCTGGTACAGCAATGTTGGCTCAGGCTAACATGAAGACCCAGGGCGTCTTGCGTTTGCTCGGTTAATTTTAACTTTTTGGTGCGGTGGTGGCAGAATCTCTTTCGCCATCGCACTGATAAAAATGGGTCTAAGCTATGTGGCCCAGGCTATTATAGAGCAAGAAGAGCGCGTACTTCTTGCTCTTGTTTTTTTTCTTTTTTATAGTTTTCTAAAATAAAATTCAAATCGTTGTTTTTTTTCCCCGACTCTCCTATAATGAAAGTAATCAGCTGTATAATTTTACAGTTAGGGAGTGGTCATGTCTGATGCAATAGGTTATTTGGGTGGGGGAAAGTATAAGCCCTATATTGATCAGCTTGTTAAAATCGCTGAAGACAAGCGCAAACCCATGGAAACCCGACTAGAGCGTAGCGAAATTCAGAAAGATGTTTTGGTTGAAAATCGACGTGATATTGGTGTCCTACAGAGTACGATAAGACGGCTTTTTGGCCTAGAGAGTGTTTTTAATCAGAGTGATGCGATAAGTTCTAACCCTAACTCTGTGACAGCAGAGGTCAAAAGGGGCGCTAAGCCTACAGAGTTGTCTTTGGATGTGCGGCAAATTGCCGCCAGTGATCGTTTCTATAGTAAAGAACTAGAAATTGACTATCAGATCTCTGCAGGTACCTATGATTTTTTTGTAGGTGAAACAAAAATTCCTGTCAATTTTGAAGGGGGCACACTGAGTGCTTTTTCTCAGGCAATATCTAAGGCTTCTCCAGAGAATATCAAATCCTCTATCATTAAGAGTTCTTCAGATAAAGAAACACTATTGCTCGAGTCACTCAAATTAGGATCTGAAAATCGTCTTAACTTTGAGGGTCTTGCCAAAAAAATGGCATTTGACTTGGGGCTTGTCACAGATGAGGTGGCCTTTAACTATGTCGTGAAGAATGATAATGCAGGACTGCGGGCACAAACCTCTTTAGATCCCAAAATGCCTTTACGATTGAACCCTGGGCGATATTTAGATATTGGCCTAGAGTCAGGAGCCCCCTTAAAAATTCAAAAAGGGGCATTTTTGAGCCTAGAATACAAAAAGAATGAAACACAGGGGGCTTCTGTCACCTATACTCCATCTGCCACTGGTATCAGCAAACAACAGGCACTGCGAGAAGGTTCGTTGATTCCTGATCTAGATGCAGGGTTAACGCACTTGCCACGAATTTTGGACCAGCCGAATGTCTATTTGGTTATTGATGGTGTATTGACACCTGTGGCAACACTAGACCTGCAAGAGACTTATAGCCCAATAAAGATTGGCCTAGATGAATATAGTGGAGATGTGGAGGGCATCGTTTTTCGCAATGAAAGTGGGCTAGAGAATATTGAGGTGCAAAATTTAGAATTTTTTACGCCCAGTGAACTTGACTTTATCCCTATTAATGCGGCAAGTCGTGCACAAGATGCAGAATTTACTCTAGATGGTGTAGAGGTAAAAAGACCCAATAATAAGATTGAGGATCTTACACCTGAGGTCAACTTATTTCTGCATGGAAAAAGCCAAGGCCCCATGACTATTACTGTCAAACCAGATTTTGAGAGTGCAGAAGAGGCAATTCGCAATTTTATTATTGCCTATAATTTCTATGCCAGCAAAATTAATGTTGTGACAACACACAAGGAAAATGTTGCAGTTTTAGAGGAAATTAATTTTGAAACAGAACGAGAAAAAGAAGCGGCAGAAAAAAGACTAGGTATTTATCAAGGTGATTCTCAGTTGAATCAACTTAAAGGTAGAATGTTTACACTGATGACCGCCCCATATATCACGGGTGCAGAAAGAGAAAAAAGAATGGTTTTTGGCGATATGGGTATCAGTAGTAACAATCAAGGTGGTCAAGGTGGGTTGGGTAATCTGAGAGGCTATTTTGAGATTGATGATAAAAAACTACGAGCGAAGCTGGAAAGTGACTGGAATGATGTGAAAGCTTTTTTTGCCAGTCACACAGGGGCTACTATCATTGCTGATGATGGGCTGGCTGTCAAAATGGGTGACTATCTAAAATCTTTTGGTGGCAATGATGGACTTATGTCTAGTCGTATAGGGATTTTGGATCGCCGCATTGGTACACAAGAAAAAGAAATTGATGATTTTAATGAAAAACTTGCAGATCAAAAGAAAAAATGGGAGACAGACTTTGCAAAAGTATTATCTGCAGAGTCAGAACTAGAAAGACTAAAAAAACAAATGGATGGAATTTTCTCAGCTGGAGGAAAATAGTCTACACAGAGAGGATTGGATGAAGTTAGAAATAAATGGTGAAGAGATTGTTTTTGAGCTGGAGAATGAAAAAAAACTCATAGATGTTGTTAAGAGTATTGTAGGGTATCTACAGTCAAATGCTTTTGTGGATCTTATTTTTGATGCAGATGGCAAAATCCTAGAAATCACAGATATTTCTTGGCATGAACTATTAGTCGAAGATGTGCAGTTGCTCAAAGTCAAGGGTGAGATGGCATATGACTTTGAGCAGTGTATGCAAATTTTGGAGCTAACCAAAGAGGTTTTTATTGCTGGTACAGATGAAGACTTAAAAAAAATTCTTGGCCTTTGGCCTCGTTTTGTTATTTCTTTGCGTTTTTGGCTTTCAGATTTTCATTTGGGAGAAAGCTATTTCAATACAATCAAAAATTTGCCACATCTGATTGCTCAAGTCTCAGACAAACCAGAGTTGAAAGATCAAATTATTCGTATGTTAGAACTTTCTATGGAGGCTGTCAAAGAAAAGGGAAGAGAGCTGGAGAATCCCAAAGAAGAAGTACTGCTGGCGATAGATCGCTTACAAAACTTTAAAGAACCACTGACCTCCTTGGCTGTTCTTTTTCAAAATGGAAAGGATGGGCAAGCAATGCAGGACATTCTGGTTTTTATGGAACTCTTTCAAAAACTTATGAGAACAGTCAATTTTTTGCCTGTGCAAGAATATCAGGCATTTAGAGAAAAAACAGCCGCAGTGGCGCAGTCTTTTTCTGAAAAAATACGCGAATTTACACAAGCTTGTGAGGACAAGGACTATGTTTTGGCTGCAGATGTGGCAGAGTATGAAATCTTGCCACAATTAGAAAGTTTGGATGAGCTAAAAAAAATGCTACAAGCTTAATTATGTAGTGAGAAATAATAGTATATATGCATTATCTGGTCAGCATTATTTTCATATTGATACTCTTGTCAGTGCTTTGGTATATCTATTCTTATACAACATTTTTTTTTATGCTAAAGGCAACAAAAAGGGGCCTAGATCATCATTTGACACAGACTTTGTCCCAGATTATCAGAGAAAAAAATATTCGTTGTCCTTCCAGAATCTTTAAAAAAGAAGATTTACTACAAAGTCTTCTCAAAGATCAACTTTTGGCCATTGAATCAAATCGCCTTTTTTCTGAAGAAGAAAAACTTGATTTCATTTTGGATCTCTATAAAATTCGTCAAGTTGTAGATTTGGATGATCATTCTCAACTCAACCTACAAAAAACCCAAAACTTGCCACTATTTCAAGAGATTTTTATTCTCTGGAAAAAAAGCAAGATTAAGGCTAAAATTATTAGTAATGAAAAGAAGCAGTTTGCGCTTTTCATTGATGTAGGAAATGCCTCTCATAATAATGAGAAGGCATATGGGTGTTTATTTTCAGTAGAAGAAGGAATTTTTTTTGATTTTTCTTTTTCTGCTGGGCTCAAAGAAGAATATCGATTTTCTGCACAAATATTAGAAATTATTGCTATAGATCGCGAACATTTTTACCTGGCCCTGGCTCATACTGCAGATGTTTATGCAGTCTTTCGGCATAGATACCGACAAAGAGAAGTGTCTATTGATGATGTTTTGTTAGAGTCAGTACATAAAATAGATGTCACAGGAGAATTTTCTCAACCTCTGGGTGAGCCTATTACTCAGGCTGCATCTATTGTGTCTTTGACTATGGCGGGGTGCATTCTTCGCCTCAAAGAGGCTTGCACAGAGGGGCTACGTGTGTCAATTATTTTTACAGTAGGCAAGCAGCAACTTTTGTACTATGGACGTACAGGTTTGCCCCAGATTGGGGAAACTGAAGAAGATGAAGATCAGGGTGAATACCTTGTTGAGGTACAATTTACAGAGTCTACAAAGGCGGCCTTGTGTTATCTGGGTGAAGTAGTCTATGAATTTAGGGGTTCGAAAAGTGATGCAGTTATTGGATATTCGTGATATCAAAACGGGGGCGGTCTCTGTCTACTACCGCATGGTTTATGATGCGAATGCCGTCTTTGAAATTAGTGGCAAAGAAGTGACTGTTCCAGTTAATTTTGTCATAGAAATGAGTCCTTTGGGTGAGAAAAAAATTTATGCAAAATTTTTGGGCTCTATTGATTACCCCTTAATTCCATTGATGCGATTACTTAAAGAGAGGGTCATGAAACTTTATGAGGATGGGGTGCTCACCTTGGGATAATCTGTGATACACCCAAAGATTTTGTCTGCCAGGTACAGCAATTTGCGCGCACACATTTGTTTGATAGAACAATTCTGTTGTATGGGCCTATGGGGGCTGGCAAAACATTATTTGTGAAAGCCTTTATTTCTGGGCTGGGTGGCAATGAACATGCCGTCTCTAGTCCGACTTTTTCTATGATGAATGAATATGTATATGGTGAGCATTGTGCGTACCATTTTGACCTTTATCGATTGTGTGATATAGAGGAATTTTTTTTGATTGGTGGGGAAGAGGTTTTGGGGCGGCAGCTCTGTTTTGTTGAATGGCCACAGATTATTGCGCCAATTTTACCCCAACAGTATTGGCAAGTCAACATTGAAATTCTTGCACAGGGTGCAAGAAAACTCCACATTACAGACATCCAATCTGGAGAGCATATTTTGTGAATATTTTGGCTATTGATACTACTGCTGGGGCCATCTCACTGGCATTACTCTATGATGATCGATATTCGCAGCGCTATTTGGAGGTTGGATTTTCACATGTTCAACAACTCTTGCCTAGCATTAAGAATCTTTTTTCAGACTTAAATATAGATTCCCCACACATTGATCTGGTGACATGTGTTTCAGGCCCAGGCAGCTTCACTGGGTTGCGGGTGGGGGTATCGAGTGCACGAGGCCTCTCATTGGCCTGGGGATGCCCCATGGTGCTTGTATCTTCTTTGTGGGTATATGGACAAGGGGATCCAGACAAAGTGTATATGCCATGTTTTGATGCAAAAAAAGATCGTTTTTATGTGGCTTTGTCTCAAAATGGTGTGCTGATCAGCAATGAAATGGATGCCACACCACAGCAAATTATTAAAGAAGTTCAAATATACGAAAAGGTATGGCTGACAGGCCCAGGGGCAAAAGAATTAATGCATGTGATACAATTGCCTGCAAATGTAGAACTCGAAAATGAGGCTACGCGATGTCGTGGCAAGTTTGCCATAGAACTGGGAAAAAGACAATTTTTGCAAGAAGGCCCTGCTTCAGACTATGCAGGCCCACATTATTTACGTGCTAGTGATGCACAGATTTCAGGCCCTACTCATCATCATTGAAGCCATTTTCAAATAAGGTCACAAGTGCTTGCATTGCCTCTTCTTCTTGAGGCCCATCAGTGATAATTTTGACAGATTCTTTGTACAAAATACCTAAGGCAATAATGCCCATAATACTTTTGGCATTGGCATGCTCCCCCTTATAGACCATTTCTGTATGACAGGGGAACTGGTTAGTAATTTGGACAATTTTTGTGGCGGGCCTGGCATGCAGTCCTGCACGGTTGCGAATGCTGACTTCTACTTCTTTCATTTTGGCCATCCTTTTTTTCAGATAGTACACACTACTCAATCGTTATACGCTTTAAGACAGAGCTATAAAGCGTTTCTTGTTGGTCTAAACCACGAAAATGTAATGCTGCTGTCTCTAGTATAACGGGGATATTACGCCCAGGCTTGACAGGAATCACCATTAATGGCAATGAGATGCCCAACAGGCTATAACGGTGTTTTTGATAGCTTGTTCGTTCATAATTTTTGCTTGCATCATCAAGCTCTAGGCGTATAACCAGGTCAACAGTTTTGTGTTGCAAACAAGACCGCGTGCCAAAAAGATGCTCAACACTAATAATGCCCATACCACGGATTTCTAGGTAATGCTGCTTATTAATTTTATTAACCAAACTTCCTATGACAGTTTTTCCATGAACTAACCGCAATTCAACCAAATCATCAGAGACCAGACGATGTCCACGATCCAATAATTCGAGGGCTGCCTCGCTTTTGCCTACACCGCTGTCTCCTAGCAATAGCATTCCAATGCCATGGACTTCAACCAAAACACCGTGCAGGGTTTCTTTGGGCGCAAAGGCATTGCCAAAAAGTCGTAAAATGCGTGTGACGAATTCGTTGCTGGTAAGATTTGTCTGCAAGACAGGGACTTTGGCATGTGCAGCAAGATCCAAAAACTCTTTTGCTGGTTGCAGACTATGGGTAAAGACACAGCAGGCCATTTTATGCTCAAAGAAACCCCGTAATCCCGAGAGGTCATTTTTTTCGAGCAAATTCTTGAGATAAGAGACTTCTCCTCGGCCAAAAATTTGGACACGATTTTCACCAAATCCCTCAAAAAATCCACCCAAGGCTAACCCTGGGCGATTAATTTCTGGTTCCGCAATCATCACGTCCAAGCAACTTTGACCCCCTAGGCAGATCAAGTGAAGATTTTGTGATTCTGGCAAGGGAGAAGCCAGTAGATCAAAAACGCTTAGCACTCGGATTTAGGGAGGCATTTTGGCCGATGATCTTGATGTTTTTCTTTTTCTTTTGAGAGCTTAATTTCTAGTTTGTCAAAGAGGTGGTCAATAGCAGGCCACAATTCCTTGTCGTGCTGCTCTACATGCACAACAGGGCTGTGCCAGGCAAAATGCGTATGGGCTTCAGTTTTGTACCCATGCGGCTCTTTGACGATTGTAATCTTCACATTGTCCAGGATAGAGGACATATGTTCTAGTCGATGAAATTTTTCTTCCAAATACTCATTTGTGTGATCGCTCACATGGTAATCTACACCAGTTGCATGCCATTTCATAAATGAAACCCCCTAAAAAGATTGTGTTGATTATAGGAAGTCTGAGCAATGTTCAAGGCGCCCTATATTTAATTTTACAGCACTTTCTAAAATTTTTCCAGTTGATTTTTATATTTTGTGACAGTGCGTCTGGCAATTTGATAACCTTGAGCCTGTAGCTTTTGTGCAATTTTTTCATCAGAGAGTGGCAATGCAGATGTTTGAATCATTTGGGCGATGAGAATTTGCAATGTTTTTTTTGAGACAGCTTTGCCTTTTTGAAAAATCCTCGAAGAAAAAAGATCTTTGGCATGAATCACACCCAGTGGGCTTTGAATATAGCGATTTTGAATAGCACGACTAATGGTAGCTTCATGAACATTCAACATAGTGGCAACTTGTTTTTGAGTCAGTGGACGTAGGGCAATCCACCCATTTTCAAACAACTTTTTTTGATAAAGGACAATAGTCCGAATTGTACGCAAAATAGTATTTTCACGATACTCAATCATCTGCAAAAATGCCTGTGCACTATCCAAATATTTCTTGAAGCAAGGATCCTTGGCATATTTTGGGGATAGGCGAATAAATGGCCTCACTTCGTAAAGTGCTTTAACCTCTAGGCACCCATCATTGGTATAAAAAATTGCATATTCTGGAAAAATTTTAGCAATAGTTTTGGTTTGGTAGCCACTAGCAGGAAAAGGAGAGAGCGTCTTAATCTGCTCAATAAATGATTCTAGGTCCTGTGGATTGTCAATGTTTAAGAGTTTTTGGCATACACTTTTTTTATTTTTACTCCATGCCAAAAAAACTTTTTTTAGAACATTAGGCAAGGGTTGAATAGCAAATTTATTGATACGCATTTGTACGCACAGACTTTCATATGAATCAGCGGTAGCACAACCCACAGGCTCCATAGATTGTATTTTTTGCAGAACAAAACGATAATCATTTGGCAGAAATTCTTTTTGTAAAATCATTGATACTGAAGTGCTCAAAAATCCATGCTCATCTAGAGAGGAGATAATTTTATATGCGATTTCTTGTTGATATGGAGAAAAATTTTCAATTTGGCATGCATGATGTAGCATATCTTGCAGAGAAGGGGCATGCTCAGAAAGTCCCTCGACTAGCGCATTATTGCCCGGCAAAGATTTAGAAAAGTGATCCACGGCTTGAAAGAATTCATCTTGGATTTCTATAGCAGGATTTTCATCAATAAACTGGGCAATTTCTTCAAGAATCTCAGCGCCAGAGAGTGAGAGAAATTTGAGCGACTGCCGCATATAGGTGCTCAGACGCATCTCTTGTCTGAGTTGTAGACGTTGTCCCTGCTGCATCAGTTTATGTCGCTATAGGTTTTTCAAACTGAAAAATACGAAAGGCATTGAGTACGGCCAAAATTGTGGCCCCTGTATCTGCAAAAATTGCTTGCCAAATCTCTGAAAGCCCCAATACCGCCAGCCCTAATACAACAAATTTGATGCCAATAGAAAAGATAATGTTTTGCCAAACAATGCGTTGAGTTTTTTGGGAAAGATTTCTGGCTTGATACAGGGTATATGGGTTGTTGCCTAACAGCACTGCATCGGCCACCTCTAGAGCACTCTCGCTTCCTTTGCCCATTGCAATACCAATATCAGCACGTACGATAGATGGCAAGTCATTAATTCCATCTCCAACAAAGGCCACTTTGCCTGTATTATTTTCTAGTAAACGCCCCAGGTATTCAAGTTTTTCCTCTGGGAGTAATTCTCCTTTAAAATCATCAATATGCAAAGCGGTGGCAATGCGCTTTACTACGGCGTTTCGATCGCCTGAAAGCATAGAAACTCTGATGCCTTGTGCATGCAAAGCAGCGATCAACTGCTGACTATGGGGACGTGGTTCATCATCTAAAGAAATACAACCAATATATATTCCATCATAGCCAATAAAAATAGTTGTTTGCTCTGTCAGCGGGTCACTTGGAGGATTGATCCCACATTTTTTAAGCCAGTCTTGGCGACCCATCAGCAATGTTTTGCCTGCATATTTGCATGTGACTCCATAACCTGCATATTCTTCAAAATTCATGACGTCTTGGTTGGCGCATCCGTGTGCTTTTCCATACTCAAAGACAGCCCTAGAGAGTGGGTGAGAGGAGTTGGCTGCGGCATAAGTCGCTAGTTTGAGCAAATTGTCTCGATCTGTTTTATGGGGAAAGAGGTGCTGCACAGTAAATTGGCCAGAGGTAAGGGTGCCTGTTTTGTCAAAGACAAAGTGGCGAATACTCGGATATTCTGAGATAAATTGACTGCCTTTAAAAATGATGCCCAGTCGACTGGCACGGCCAATGGCGGTGAAGTAAGAGAGGGGAACAGAGATAATGAGGGCACAAGGACATGCAATCACAAGCAGTGTGATGGCCCGCGTGAGGGCCATATTAATATTTTCATTCCACAAAAGGATGGGGAGGATGGCAACTAGGGTACTCAGCACAACAACCGAAGGGGTATAGATACGGGCAAATTTTGTGATAAAACGTTCTGCAAAGCTTTTGTTAAGCTGTGAGTTTTTTGTGAGTTCCAAAATACGTTGGAAACTAGACTCACTTTCAGCCTTTAGTGCAACCATTTCTAAGGTGCCCTGTTGAACAAGCATTCCTGCTAGGACTTGGTCTCCAGGTTGAACAGTGACGGGCACAGACTCTCCTGTGAGCATGGATGTGTCGATACTGGCTGTTCCCTGCACGACCCTGCCATCTACACCATTGCGATCTCCAACAGTAATTTTGTAGCGTTGCCCAGGATAAACCTTCTCTATAGGAATGCAGACCCATTCACCATTGCGATAGACCTCTGTGGTGGTGGGCTTCATTTGCATCAGGCTCTGGATAGAGGCAACACTTTTTGTTTCTGCATAACCAACAAAAAGCTCGCCAACTCTAGCAAAAAACATAATAGCTAAACCCTCTGGATATTCTTGTAGATAAAATGCAGCCCAGGCAGCGATGCCTGTGAGTAAGTTTTCATCAAAAATTTGTCCCTTCATCAGATGTTTGATACTGTTGACCCAGAATGGCCAACCAAAGATGAAGAAAAGAATGGCATAGGGAATACGGCCATAGACTGTGGCTTCTGGAATAAGGCGGATAAGCAATAGCCCTATGCATAGAATAATGACGTGGACAAAGAATTGCGTAAGCCCTGGGACTTTTCTTGAGTGGGCTTGGGGGATGTGTGGGGGATTTCCAGAACAACACTGAGACATAAATTTTTCCTTTTATTTAAAATTAGTACAGATCTGATTAGTGTATCGACATGATTTTGACGGTAGATAAGAATATGCTTTCACAACTAAAAATAGACTTTTTATAAGCATAAACTCAATTTTTTACTTATAAAACAACTATTTTGGGCGAAAAACAAAAGAGAAATACTTCTTTGTAAGCGTTTTTTGCAAAAAATGATTGTATAGAGGTTTTATCTGTGATATTATAGGGATATGGCTTTATAAGGGAGGTAACTAAAATGATGGATTATGATGTAATCGTGATAGGCTCTGGGCTTGGAGGCCTAACAGCTGCTGCAACACTTGCAAAATTTGGCAAGAAAAAAGTGCTTGTTCTAGAGCAGCATTTCATCCCAGGTGGGTGTGCTACAGTATTTGAGCGCCACGGAGTCAAGTGTGAAGTAGGCTTGCATGAGATGGATATGGGTGCATATAAAACAGATATGAAGCACGTAATTTTTAAAAAATTGGGGCTAGATAAGCGTGTGCCTTGGGTCGAACTGCCACAGACATGGCGTTTGCGTGCGGGATCAGAGGAATTTACAATTCCCCATGGGCGCAAGGCAGCAATCGAGTATTTAATTTCTAAGTTTCCACACGAGGAAAAAGGTATTCGCAAGTATTTTGCTGCAATGCAAGAGGTTTCTTATAGTATTCGACGATTGCCATGTGATTTGAAGTTCTGGGATTTTTTCTTTTTCCCACTCACAACATTGCCTTTGCATATTAAAAATTTTGTGCAACAGGCAACAGTAAGTCAAAAAATGAATAAATTTATCAAGGACAACAGACTTAAAACACTCTTGAATGTCAATATTGTTTATTATGATGACTCTCCTGATGACTTATCTTGGTTCTATCATTCATGTGCACAAAATGCCTACTATAACTCTGCGCGATTTGTCAAAGGTGGCAGTCAGGAACTTTCGAATGTACTTGTTGAAATTATCAAGGAAAATGGCGGAGATATTCAGCTTTTTTGTGAGGCTAAAAAAATTCTTTTGGAAGGCGATGTTGCATGTGGTGTCTCATGGGAAGATCGCAAAACCAAAGAGATACACCAAGCCCGTGCAAAAAAGGTCATTGCCAATTGTGCTCCTCAAGTGACATATGAACAGCTTTTGCCCGCAGAATTTGATGATGAAAATAGAAAGGATCTCAAACCTTCAGTTTCCTTATATTCTGTCTATTTGATCTTCAAAAATAAGATTTCAGACTTGTACCCAGGCAATGCCTATAGCACATTTATTGCACATGATGGGGGTATTGATGCTTCCCCGTCAGAATTTACTAAGATGATGAGAGAAAGTGAGGTGCAGGAACGTCCCTTTGTTTTTGTTGATTATTCAGCGATTGATTCTGGGCTGGTAAAAGAGGGAGATCCACGTTCTTTTGGAGTATTGACAAGCCTTTCTTATTTGAATGAATGGGATGATTTGTCTATTGAAAAATACCGTGCGAAGAAAGACTTTTTAGCACAAACACTCTTTCAGAAATTAGAGAAGGTTTATCCTGGTATTATTGAGCAGATTGAGTATTATGAAATCTCAACACCCAAGACGATTCAACGGTATTTACATTGTCCCGCGGGCACAGCTTATGGATACAAACAGATGAAGTATATTCTTGGTCGTGCGCCTATGCGTGCACCAAAGGTGAAAAACTTATTCTTTGCCAGTGCTTGGGGATTTCCTGGCGGAGGCTTTACAGGTGCTATCATTGGGGGTTATCATACGGCGATGGATATGATTTTCCCTATGCGTTGGCTTGTGATTTTGCGTACAGCATTATGCACGGTGGTAGGTACAGCATTGGGTACTGCACATATATGGATTTCTGCGCTATTTGGAATAGCACACTAAATACTTATCAAAAGAAAAGTGGAGATCGTAATGAAAAGACTTTTTTTGTTTATCCTATTATTTGCACTATTTGTTCCTATGGATGTTTTCTCTCAAGAAGATGCACCCAAGAAGACAAGTACACGTGCATTTAATTCTGAAGAAGATCGCGGGTGGTATTTCTTAAATGCAGGCTATGGCCGCTGGAATCCCTTTGGTGCATATTATCAGGGGCGTCTGTATTATAAAGAGCCCTTGTTTAGAGAGCAGAATACATTTTGGTTTGCAGACTCTGCAATTATCACAGGAATAGAGCAAGATTTAGGACCATTTTCACGCACTTCAGCGTATTTGTTCTTTCAGCCTGTCATTGCCACATCATTTGAGTTGAGGGTGGGCTATGAAAAGGAGTTAATTTCTGGATTGAGGCCCGTAGTCATTGATGATCCACATGGCCGATACAACCAGGCATTGCCACCTTTTACTGGGCTCAATCCAAAGGATTTGCAACCCACATATTTAGACACAAATGGGGCATTGATAGTCGAGTTTACCCCACGCATGACGATGGGGGGAAAGGCAGGCAATGGGATGTTGGCACTGATTTATGCGCCCACGATGCTTTATATCCAGAATTTTGGAATGAGTGCTGATCAGTATTACTACTATGGCAGAGAGTCTGCAGTGATGAAGGCCACAGATATTTTGTGGAAGCATGACATTTCATTGGGTTATGCTTTTACAGGAACCGGTTGGTCTACTGCACTTAGCACAATGATTGACCATGTCAATTCTTCTGGAAGACTCATGCGCATTGGTGTTTTTGGTGCGGTCAGCTATGAGAAAGCACTCACGGACTATCCTGATATTATTCCATTTTTTCGTGGACGTATTGGAACCTGGGTGTGGGATGAATATATGACACAACGCTTTGCGTTTCAGCTAAATACTGGAATTAACTGGAAATTTTATTAAATATTATTTATGATAAAAAGAGGAGAGTTTAGAATGAAAAAAATGATTTTTACACTATTTTTAAGCATCTTTGCATCTGCGCTATATGCACAGGCCGCCAATGATATCCTTGGATACTGGTATGGGCCAAAAGAAAAAAATGGCGAACAAATGATTACAGAGATATTTGAGCATAGAGGAAAGTATTATTCATATGGGTTTGGATACAGAAGTGGTGGCACTGGCATGGTGGATGATGTGCGCAATCCTGATCCCGAGTTGAAGGGTCGTAGTTTAGTAGGGGCCATTTTTGTCTATGACGTCGTTTTTAACGCTGGAAAAAAATCATGGGAAAATGGAGAGATTTATCGCCCCATGGATGGTAAGTATTTTTACCTCAATACAAAGAGCTTCAGCGCAGATAAGAAGACGCTAGTTTGGCGTGCATCTTTAGATAAAGCGGGTAGAATGGGTGCAGACTTGGAGTGGACACGAGTGCCAGAAGCTGAATTAAAAGACCATCTTTCTCGCAAGCCATCTAAAGAGCGAGTTTTATCAACAATGCCCAAGACTAGACAGAAACCTCTTTAGTGCTTGAGACATAAATTAATTTATAAAATGGTCAAGTTGTCATATACAGCTTGACGATTTTATTTTGTTCATCATAATGTGATGCTAGGAGTTTAAAATGCCAGAGATAAAAAGCGTGTTTGAAGCACAAAAAAAATATTTTCATACGGGACAGGCGTCTTCCCTTTCTGCTAGGATAACAAATTTAAAAAAATTAAAGTCATTGATTCAAGAAAATGAAAATGAGATTATGCAGGCTTTACGCGAAGACCTAGGAAAGTCTCCATTTGAAGTTTATGCTTCTGAAATTGGTATGGTGTATGAAGAAATTGCACAGCATATCAAGCATTTGAGGAAATGGGCACGTCCAGAGTCTAGAAAAACAAATTTACTACAATATCCAGCACAAGCAAAAGTATATAAAGTTCCCTTGGGGGTTGTCTTGATTATGGGGCCATTCAATTACCCTTTTCAATTGCTTTTGACCCCACTTGTGGGTGCAATTTCTGGGGGGAATTGCGCTATTCTCAAACCATCAGAACGGACACCTGCAACATGCAAACTTATTGAAAATTTGATTAATACAAATTTTCCTGCAGAATTTCTGTATGTCATTGATGCAATTAATTCTCAGCATTTGCATGAAAACTTGTTAGACTGTCACTTTGATCACATTTTTTTTACTGGTGGGTGTGCGACAGGCAAAATAATTATGAAAAAGGCCGCAGAAAAACTAATCCCCGTGACATTGGAGCTGGGTGGTAAAAGTCCCTGTATTGTTGATGCTGATGCTAAAGTTGAACTGGCAGCCAAGCGCATTGTGTGGGGGAAATTTTTAAATGCAGGGCAAACCTGTGTTGCTCCTGACTATGTCTATGTGCACAAGCAGGTTAAACAAAACTTTTTGGCATGTTTGGTCAATGAAATAGAGCAACAATTTGGGCGCAATGCTATGCAGAGTGCAGATTATGGTCGCATGATAGATGCACAGACAGTGGAGCGACTGGCCAAGTTTTTACACGGACAAAATGTTCATTTTGGCGGTGATTTTCATGTAGCAAAACGCTACTTCTCGCCCACAGTACTTGTGGATGTGCGCCCTGAAGACGTGGTGATGCAAGAGGAAATTTTTGGCCCTATTTTGCCCATTTTGGAATTTGATAATCTGGAATATATTATAAAGGATTTGGCTCCAAAAGAGATACCTCTGGCTTTGTACTATTTTGGTGAAAGTAAAGAAAAAATTCAATGGGTTCTTGATAATACGCGTTCTGGTGGAGTGACAATCAACGATACGCTTTTACAGGTTATTTCTGCACATGTTCCCTTTGGCGGCCAGGGAAAT
Organism: Spirochaetia bacterium; assembly: GCA_051648825.1. Taxonomy (GTDB): domain Bacteria; phylum Spirochaetota; class Spirochaetia; order WRBN01; family WRBN01; genus JAHHUI01. Next base: position 37,498 of record JBOFFX010000038.1, on the reverse strand, counting down.
AGTGGCATGGGGCAATATCATGGGAAGGCAAGTTTTGATACTTTTACGCATCAGCGCAGCGTTATCAAGCGCAGTACAGCAAAAGACATAAATGCACGCTACGCTCCTTATCGGGATAAAATTCAATTATTACGCAAAATTCTAAAATAATTATAAAAAAAGATGTTTAGTAAGATTTTTTTTTTTTAACAAGCAAACTTTGTGTTGATCAGAATGGGGGTTGTGGTTAAAATAGCAACATGAAAAAGATACTGTTATTGTTAAGCATTGTATTTTTAGCGGATGTTGCGTTTGCTGTTTCATGGAAATGTCCTGCCCCAGCAAGAAAGTCTACAACAACCACAACAAAGAAGAAGGCTGCGCCTGTCAGTGCTGCCACTAGAAGAGCTAACCAGAATCTTTTGTGGAGAAACGATGTGGTGAAAAAGGCAAGAGAATTTGGCCTCATCACACAGTTTACTGTGGTAGATGGGCAGCCTACATGGATTATTGGCCAACCAATCAATCCAAAAGTTGCGCAACACGATCTCGAGCGTGATACACGACTATTGGAGTATACAGAGGAGCGCCACAATGTCTATGTCCAGTTGGATGAAGATTTTATCCAAAAATGTAATGGAAGAACATATTGGTTCTTTACCTACGTCTTCACACGCTTCTAGCTAAAATATTATTTTTTTAGGAAATGGCAAGCTTGTCTCATTTCATAGCCAGAGGTTCTTGTAAAAGAGTTTCTGGCTATGTTTTCCTATTTTGGGGTGGATATTTTTTGAAAAAGGTAGAAGAAAGAATAAGAGCGTCGGATGGGAGTCGAACCCACGTCACAAGCTTGGAAGGCTCGGGTAATAGCCATTATACGACCGACGCATAGAGACAACGTGAAGATCGTAGCATATTGAGTACTCTGTGTCAAGAATCCTCATTGAGAATTTTTGTCAGACTTTCTGCAGAGACACGCGTATGTGGCAAGAGTTCAGGTGCAAATGTTTTTACTTGCAATTGTTGCCATAGCAGTTGCACTGTTGTATGATTGGCAAATGAGAGTGTACAACGTTTTTGAACTTCGGTTTCAATGTGTTCAATAGATTGTGCTTTATCACGATCCTTGCTGGGATTGCCTATTGCACGCTGGCAACGCAGTTGTATGGCCCTCAGGTATGTGGGCAAAAAATGGATCAGCGCAATTGATAATTGTGGCAAAATTTGTTGTCCTGCCACGCTCTCTACCACCTGTTGTTGCTGCTGCCACAATCTTTTTAAATGACTATGTTTTATCATAAAATTGGCTAGCATTTCTTGGATTTCTACATAAAGGTGCAATGCCATAATCATAAAATTTTTTTCTTGAGCAATAGCTTGTGCTTGGCTGCGGATCCATGCCGCAGAATATGTTTGCCAGGCTTCTCTTGTGCGTACTGATGGCTTAAAATAACGTGTAAGAATTCCCTGCCACAAGAGTTGGTCAAAGCGACGTGTTCCTCCATAGTAGCTAAAAATTTTTTCTTGAGAGTCTGTTTGCAGGCTCTTTTTGATCCCCATAATTTCTTTATGGTATTTTTTAAGAATCAAGGCTTGGACTCCGCTATCATGATGTATAAATGCAGCATTTTTCTCGCTTAAAACCTGCACAGAGATTTTTCCCTCTTCAACAAACAAGCAGGGATAGCATACCCCAATTTTTTTACCCTTATGCTCAATCGGGACTGAGGTTGGGATATCAAAATCGGGCCAATCACAGAGATCTTCACGTGTATATTTTTTCTTGATAGCATCCAAAAAAATTGTTGGTGTAGCGGGCATGCGGGCTTTTTTTAAGTCAGAAATATTGCGTGTAGCAAAGAGTTCTTTACCTTCATGATCAATAATAGCAAATCTCATACGCAAATATTCTGGGATTTTTGACTCTGCAGTTTGCCAGGATTGTGGACTGATAAAAACATCAAAGTGTGATTTGCAAAATATACTTAACTGTTCATACATTGAGCCTGAACGATCAATATGTGCATCAATATATTGGGCACGATCTGTGATGGGGTGTAGTTTAATGCGATCTGCCTTGGGTAATTGTCGAATGATTTTTTCTATTTTTTCTTTAAACAAACCCCCAATCCCCCATGCAGCTTGTGCGGGGTCAATCTGATCTATTTCATCTGCATACAACTGCACCGTGCAGCCATCATGTTTTTTTCCAGGTTCAAATGCGTAGGCAATAGAGTAGTTTTTTTCATGCAAAAAATAGGAGAGAGGAAAATCTTCTTCATTAAATGTGATGGGCCTGGCCAGAAGGTCCTCTTTTTTGCAACATAGTTTTTCATCACCTTGGGTGCGAATATAGGCATCTAGAGTGACCCAGCTAGAGAGTTCTGGCAAATGAATATCATAAAATTGGTAGAGTGCCTCTTCGCCAGCATAAAAACTTTGTTGGCGCAGACGGGTTTCCAGGCTTTCAATGTCTTGTTTCAAGGCAGTATTTTTTTGCCAAAAAGGATAGAGTTCCATACGATCAAAGTCAAGTTTTTCTGCCAAAAAAACGCTGCGAATAAAGAGCTCTTTGGCGAGTTTTGGGTCATGCGGATGTAGGGCGACCCTTTTTCCCTTGTCAATAAGAAACTGCCCCAGATATCCACGATATTGGCATAAAACTTCACCATCTTTTAGGCTATAATAGCCATTTTCTGCACGATAACGCAAAAAAGGTTGTGCAACTTCGATAAGCCATTCTAGGTCGATTGCAGCATTCATGCGGGCAAAAAGCTGTTTTGTTTGCAAGGGAATTGCTGTAAAAATCCATGGGTATTGCTCTTTGCTGAGGGCGCTACCCTTAATAATCTTGATATCGCGGGCATTAATATTTTGGTATCCAAAAGAAGGTTTTTCCATTTTATTTTTTGTTTTGATGGGTAAAAGTTGGCAGGTCTGTCTCGCATAACCATAGAGTAATGCACGATGAAGGGAGGCATAGGCATCAGAAAATTGCAAAGGTTTCAGTGCTGCAGTAATGGGGCGATCGCCTATAGAGCTCAAAGGATAACCACGCTCTTTCATTGTATGTGTGAGCTGTATGACGAGACTAAGCCATTCTCTTAAGCGAGGATAAGAAAGAAAGTGATCGCTAGCAAATTTTTTTAGCGCACGGTTAGATTCTTTTTGTAGGCGTGTAACTTGTTGATAAAGATGCAAGAAAAATAAAAAATCACTAGATTTTTGCATCAATAATGCATGTTTTTGATCTGCATGGCTTTCTTTGAGTTTGGGGCGCTCCTTGATCTCTTGGCTGGCAAGCCCTGCGACAATAATAATAGCCTCTTGCAGGCATCCTTCATCACAAGCAGCGAGCAAAATCCGCCCAAGTCTGGGGTCTAGGGGCAAATGTGCGAGTATACGCCCTAGCTTTGTCAGGCGTGGGCGATCAACACAAGTCACAGCACGCAGTTCATGCAAGATAATAAGCGCATGGTGAAAATACCGTTTTTGTGGAGGATCTGGAAATGGGAAAGCTGGTAGGTCTGTGATACCCAAAGAGAGCATGCGTAAGAGTGCATCTGTGAGGTTAGATCGCTGGATTTCTGGGGTAGAAAATTCTGGGCGCAAGTTGAAGTCTTCTTGACTATATAGGCGATAGCAAATACCTGCTTGTGTGCGACCACAGCGTCCCTTACGTTGATTGGCCGAGGATTGACTGATAGGCAATATCGGCAGGCTTTGTAGGTGTGTCACACTTGAATATTGACTGATACGTGCTAATCCTGAATCAATGACATAGCAGATGCCATCGATGGTCAAACTGGTTTCTGCAATATTGGTAGAGATAATAATTTTGCGCCCAAAGCAAGAGCGGAAGATTTTTTGTTGTTCACTTTGTCCCAGTCGTGCATAGAGAGGAAAGATATTCAGTTGTTCTTTGGAGATGAGGGTTTCACAGGCCCTGGTTGTTTGGTGAATATCTTCTTCTGATGGCATAAATACTAAAATATCTCCCGATTGCGAAGTTGAGAGAATTTCTTCTATGACGCTGATGGTTGTGCTAATAAGATCCTGGTCTTTTTGGGGAGGGTGGTAGTGTATTTGGATAGGAAATAATGCAGTTTCTAGATGCACCAGGGGGGCTTGCCAGGTGCGACAAAATTTTTCTGCATCCAATGTGGCACTAGCAAGGATAACTTTGAGATCAGGGCGTTTGTTTTGTAGTAAAAAGAGCAACCCCAATAGTAAATCAATATTAAGACTACGCTCATGTACCTCATCGATAATAATAACACGATATTCCCATAGAAATGGGTCTTGTTGCAATTTGGCCAATAGCATGCCATCTGTCATAAAACGGATAAAAGAGTGTGGGGAACTTTTGTCATCAAAGCGAATATGGTAGTCAACACTTTCACCAATATTTTCTCCCAGTTCTTCAGCTACACGTTTTGCTAGGCTGATGGCTGCGAGCCTGCGGGGCTGAATACAGGCAATTTTGCCATATTCACCGAGTCCCGCATCCAGGCAAAATTTGGCCAGTTGAGTGCTTTTTCCCGATCCTGTGGAGGCGCATACAACAATCGCACGATACATCTTGAGGTGATTAATGATTTCTTCTTTTTTTTGGATGATAGGAAGATCAGGGTAGATAATTTCTGGTTTGTGCTGAGATCGAGATTTGCGACGATAGACGGCTGCAGTGATTTCTGACTCGATCATAGAGAGCTCTTTGGGTGTTTGTGCTTTTTTAATTTTTTTTAGAAATTGGTGGCGTTCTACCAATAATGCTTGTTGGCATAGCTCCCAGAGGCGATCGTGTTCTTCAGATAAATTATTTATTTGTAAAGGCATTGAGATTTTTATAAGTGAGACTGCAAAATATCTCTGGGTTTAGATCCATTGGCAGGGCCAATGATGCCACGTTTTTCCATCACATCAATAAGGCGGGCAGCACGGTTATAGCCAACCTTCAGGCGTCTTTGCAGATAGCTGGCTGTAGCCTTATTGCTTTCAACCACAATCTCCACAGCTTTTTCAAAGAGTGGATCATCATCAAAATCTTCATCAAGATCATTATAATCCTCATTTTCATCAGGAAAAATTTCATCATCAATATAGTGTGGTTTGGCCAGAGATTTGACGTAAGAGGCCACATGTTCAACTTCTTCTTCGCTTAGATATGCCCCTTGCACACGGATGGGGAATGGGTGCCAACTGCTGACAAACAATAAATCTCCCTTGCCCAAGAGCTGCTCTGCACCACCTGTGTCTAAAATAATGCGACTATCGGTTTTGCTGGCCACCATAAAGGCAATGCGAGAGGGAAAGTTTGCCTTGATCAGACCGGTAATGACATCAACACTAGGCCGTTGGGTTGCAATAATCAGGTGGATGCCTGCAGCACGACTTTTGGCTGCTAGGCGTGCAATGAGGCCTTCGAGTTCTTTGCCACAGGTTGCCATCAGGTCTGCAAATTCATCAATTACGATCACCAAGTAGGGCAGTTTTTCTGCTGCTAAATCCAGTTCAGAAACTTTTTTGTTGTATGATCGAATATTGCGCACTCCCAGGCTGTCCAGCAAGCTATAGCGACGTTCCATTTCACCCACAGCCCAGTGCATGGCTTGCAGGGCCTTGAGAGGTTCTGTGATGACAGAGGTTAACAAATGGGGAATGTCATTGTATGGCTTGAGCTCGACAACTTTGGGATCAATGAGAATCATGCGTACATCATGGGGACTGCGAGAAAATAGAAAAGAGCAAATAATGCCATTCACGCATACAGACTTTCCAGATCCTGTGGATCCTGCAATCAATAAATGTGGCATTTTTGCCAAATCGACAACCTGTGGGTTTCCACCAATATCTTTTCCTAGAACAATGGGCAGATAGTCACCTGGATCATGCAGTGCATCTTGGGCAACCATTTCTTTAAAGCTCACGAGTGAGCGTTCTTTATTGGGCACTTCAATTCCTACAGCTTGCTTATCTGGAATAGGGGCTACAATACGCACACGACTTGCCGCTAGACGAAATGCAATATTATCTGACAATGCCTCGATACGAGAGAGTTTGACTCCAGGTGCGGGCAATAGCTCAAACATGGTAATGACGGGGCCCTTTTGTATACCAGTCACCTGTGCTTGAATATTAAACTCTTTGAGGGTGTCTTCCAGGATCCCAGCAGATCGTTTTGTTTCATCATCAATTTCCCAATATGTACTTGTTTTGTATTCGGCTAACAGCGATTCTGCTGGTACATGATAGTTTGTCAGGTCTTTGTATGGAGAGTGAAAGAGTCCTGCGGCATGGGCATCAGCATGGGTGCGTACCCCATCTGCTTCCACCAGATCATTGAACAATGAGGTAAAAGGTTCTCTTTGTAGACGATGCTGGGTTTCATAGTCATAGTCACCCTGCTTTCCTAGCGTTTCTTCAGGCTCATCAATGCGCCCAGAATGTCGGTATTCTTCTGGAGCCATCGCAACGTTATGGTGTACACTCGTGGGTAAAGGAGCTACCATTTGAGATCGATCTTCAAGTGCGGGCACGCGATAACTGGTATCCATTGCTTTGAATGGGCGATTGTATTCTTCTCCAGAAAGAATATAGTCTAGCTCGCGATTCGCATGCTCAAGGATTGAAGCCATTTTTTGTTCTTCTTGAGAATTTTCTGCAATAAGATCTGCGACTTCACTCAGGGCAGCCTGCTCGGCATCACTCAGGAGTGGTTTGTATGAAAGGTGTGGGGGCAGATCTTGAGGATTGCCATGTAAGGCATCATGTAAAACTGGAGGTTGTGCTTCGATCAATCCTGCAGCTTCTTCTTGGCTAATTTCAGCCTGCGGTGTATCTGGAGTTTCTTCTACTGGCGCAGGTGGGGGAGTCTCTGCCTGTATAGCAGCCTGTGGGGGGGCAGCCATTGCAACGGGAGCAGGAGTTTGAGCCAAAGGTGGTGCTACATCGGTGGTGGGTATTTGTACTGAATCTGGTGATAGGGGACTTTCTTGTATAGATTCTGGCGTGATGGGCAGGGATTGTGCTATTTGATCGGGGCTATTTTCGTCTAGTTCATCCAAGTAATGGCGTAATTGATCTGTGACATCTGGTGTTTGTCCATTGGGGTCTGCAATCTGTTGTTGGGGGCTATAATCATCTTGTGCTTTATATTGTTGCTGGGTTTTTTCATAATAAATAAGATCTTCTTCATCACCGGTAGGTGCTGCAACTACCCAAAAGCGGGCAAGAATCACTAGTTCCAGGGCAAAAAGTGCTAGCATAATCACAGTTGCACCAGGTTCTGGAAATAGGTAGAGCAAAAATTCTTCTAGCACACTAGGATGTACAGAAAATGCTGTTTTTAAGGCTAACGCAAGTGTCAAAAATGGAATAAAACTCCAGTTGAGAATATGCAAAAGTCTGTAAGTCATCTCATTGTAATAGACTAACAACCCCACTGTGATAAAGTAGAGTGGCAAATAAAACGCGGCAAGATGAAAGGATTGGAAAAAAAATCCACCAATATGAAGGCCATCACCCATGCCCATAGATGCACTAAAAATAAGAAACATCAATGCCAGGCCAAAAAGCATAAAAAAGATTGGCAAAACACGCGTATAGATCAGGTTCTGTGCATGAGATTTTTGCGTAGTTTTTTTCTTGTTGCGTAGATTGAGCATTGGGACTCCCTTTTCCGATCATCGGCGGTCATTGAGCACACTTAATTTTAAAAATTAGAATTCATGCTGTATCTGAGTATGACATTTGTGCAACAAGGCAAGTTCTGGTGGATCAAGAATAAAGGCTCCCTGGTTGTGGGCATCATGCAGGGTTTGGATAATTTTATCAAAAAGGCTCAAGATGTCGCTTTTTTCCCTAGAGATAGCCAGCACCTTTTTTGCTAGATCACAAATAGCTGGATGCTTGAGTAACAGATGCAAAGGTTGTTCATCTTGTATACTTTTTATTAGGGTATTGCGTGTTTTGCGATTGGCAGAATAACCATCCTCTTCGTGTATTGTATTAAAATAGCCAACAATTTGTGTCATGGCCAAAAGATCCTCACAAAAACGATTTTCTGCTGGTAGCACAACTTGGCAATATAGTCCATCAGTTACCGAAAGAGAGAGTGGAGCTAGGTTTTGGGGCACTGGCAAAGTTGGCACAATCAGTGGGGCACCAGTCATTGCTTTGGCCAACATACCACTGCCCATGCCGCAAAATAGACAATTTGGCATTTGTGCTATAGAGGGAATGCTTAAAAGTTTAGCCCCCAAAATCATCACAAGTGGATGGTAGATTTTTTGTATTTGTGGGGGCAGGGGGGAGCTTATCCACTCTGGCGTGCGTAGACACAGGGGCAAAGAAGGTAGTGAGACTTGCGCAATGAGTGAAAAAAAAATAAGTTGGACTTTTTCGTAATATTCATAAAAAAGTAAAAGAGCTCCTATAAGTTCTTCCGTCTCTAATAACGAAATATAGCCAGGAATTTGTTGATTAAACTGCAAAGAAACAAGGTCAGCCCCCGAGCCTGAGACCTCTTTGATATGGGGCAATAGTTGCTCAACTACATCTTGTGGCGCATGCATAATATCTATGTCATAACCCAGATGCAAGGCAAGCCCAATCTTGATGCGACGCTGTGTGCGCCAGGTTTCAAGCTGTTTAAAAACAGGTAAAAGTAGTATTTGTATGGCTGAGGGTGATTGGTCTAATAAGTCATTGTTGATACAGATTTGCAATAGTAGCTCATGCAGCGCATAACTGGGCAGCGCATCAAGTTCTTTTAGGTGTTTTTTTATGAGGGCTCTGGCCATTTCTGTTGTGCAAGATGCTGGAAAATGAATCTGTAGAGAGGGAACAATATATCGCCTTCCGATTTCTAGGTGGCTACGCAGTCTCAGAGGATGCAATGAATGTCCCATGCACAGATCATGAACATTCTCATAAATATATTTCACACGCGAAAGCACTCGTTATTTCTCTTCGAGGATGTTACACCTTTTTAGAGAAGATGTAAACTAAAAATTCACCCCAAATTTATATTTAATTGGGCTTGTCAAAAGAGTCGACTTTCGACATAGTTAGGGTAAAGGATTTTTCTAATAATGAGAGCATTACTGGCAATTGCCATTTTGGGCCTGTTTATATCTTGCAATAGGTCCCCCTCCAACACTGTGCCTACCCTAGGTGGTCATGCAACTTCTGGCCTAGATTTTTTGGAAGGGCAAGAGGTTAGCGACTATATTTCTGGATGGGATCTTGCAGTGTTGTATAACACAGAGGGATCAAAGGATACAGGATACTGGAAATCTTTAAATGATGAAAATTATGTTTTTCCAGGTGTGTGGGATCGTCATGACAATACTAGTGGAGATCCTACAGAAAATGAACCTTATATCCAGCTTCCCACAGGCAAAATTAGTGCCATTATTCTTGATGAGCTAGACTTTACTAGCTATCCTAACCCTGTTGTGGCTGTCCGTATCATTTGGACCAATTCAACAGAATTGATGCTCATATGCACGCTTAGTCAAAATCTCTCTATAGAGGAAGTTTTTCGTGTTTCTAGCAATGGGCAAATCAACTTACAAAATATTGGCAAGGATAATGTGCAAATTCAGAATGATGAGCCTATGGGGAATGGCATACGACGTACACAACACAATTTTGATGGCAAAAAATTTGTTTCTATTTCTCCCGTTATTTTGGACAAAAAAGTGCTTTCAGGCTATTTGGGTACACAACCCTCTCAGTCTCAAACTCCCAGTGCCAGGCTCAAAGGGCCGTGGGTTTTTGTAGAAAATGCGCCAGAGAGTCTTTTTACCCCCTCTGATTTGCACAAAGATCGTGTTATTGTCAATTTTATGCCAGAAAATCGAGAAGTGATTTTCAGTCGCAACGATATGGCAGAAATCTTTACCTGGCGTAGCACAACACCACTCTTGACGGGGATTCTCATCTCTTTACAAAATAGTTTTGTTCAGCAAATTACACAAAGTGCTATTGTTCAATTTATTGGCAGAGACAGAATTCTGATGCGATTTCAGGGAGATATGATCTGGACAGGTGTCTATCGAAAAATGTCTAGAGAAGAGCGCAACCATTCTGTGGAAGAACAAAATATGATTTTACAGACCTATGGTACGGAGCTTGCTGGATCTTATCGATCAGCTGATGGGCAGGAGTTTTTTTTCAACTACCCCAATTTGACAATTTCCTATACTGACGGTCGCCCAGAGGAAAAAGGGATGTATGCGATTCTCAAAGTGAATAAACAAGATATTCTGGAAGCGAAAACAGTGGATCAAAATGGTAGGCTCAGAAATCGCTATGTCTATCAGTTTAGTAATAGTGAGCGCAGGGAGGGTGGTCGATTGATTCGCTCCTTTGTCATTACACCAGGAGACTTGCATGTTTTTGGCATGGTCAGCAACCGGGTAGACTCTATGACATTTGAGCAGATCACAAATACCGAAGGAAATCCCTAAATAATGCCAACCCTCTCTACTGGACAGCGTAAAAAGGCCCGTCAGTTGCATAATACATTTCAGCTGATCAATAATTTTGCTTTTGTTTTGGTCAATGGGTCGGTTGTCACGTTATATGCACTCAAAGCCAATGCGCCTGTGTCTTTTTTGGGGCTCATTGCCAGTTTAAATTTTATGTCATTTATCTGTGTGCCACTGGGGAATATTCTTTCGCGCCATTTTAGTATTATTAAGATTTATGGCTGGGCATGGATGCTGCGCTACTTATCTATACTCCCCATGTTGGGTGTGCCTTTTTCTATTATTGCCAATCGACAAGATGTGGCCATTGGCTTGATGCTAATAGCAAGTCTTGGTTTTAACCTGTTCAGAGGCATTGGTATGGTAGGTAATAATCCTGTCATTGCGACGATGACCACAGAAAAGGAACGCAGTCGATATTTGGCGATGGTTTTTATTATCACATTTTTAGGTTATATCATTGGCTCATTTTTTCTGGTTTTTGTTTTGCATATCATGGCAGATAGTATATGGGCCTACTTTATGCTTTTTTTGGCAGGGACAATAGCCGGTGTTTGGTCGAGTTTTTTTGTTTTTTCATTCCCCGAATTTGCGAAGAATGATGATAAGCACAATATTATTCAAACAGTGGTACAGGCCATGCGGCGGCCATCCTTTCGCACATTTATCCTTAGTCACTTTGGAGTGTCTCTCACCTTGGCGATGGTACGTCCATTTGCCATTGTCTACACAAAAGAAGTCTATCATCAGGCTGATAGTATGAGTATTTTGCTTACGACGGTAGGATTTTTGGGTGCATTATTTATGGGCTTGTTTAGTCGACTCACTGTCAATGTAGTGGGCACAAAGGCCTTGCATATTTTTTATATCGTACTTTCACTTTTAAGCTTGATCCCCGTGATTCTTTCTCCACAAATGACTGGACTGACTCTTATTATTTTTTTAATTGTTTTTCATTTTCTCTCGAATCTGGGTATGTATGGGCTAGAGGCAAATGCACAGTCTTATCTTTTTGGGGTGATCAGAACAACAGAGATTGCGGATGTTTTTAGTTTTTTTTATATTATTTATGGGCTTGGTGGTGGTATCGGTTCTCTTTTGGGAGGTGGGATTCTTAACTTTTGTGAAAGAATTGGCATGGATATCACAGAGAGCTATCGTGTTTTTTTTCTTATTGCATTCAGTTTCTTGGTTTTTTTGTTATATGTGATTGCACGCTTGCAAAATACAGGCAAGCATTCGGTATTTCAGAGTTTGGGATATATTTTTAGTGTCAAAGATATGCGCGCGCTTTCTTTGGCAAATAAGCTAGAAGAAACCACTTCTCCCAAACGACAATTGCAGATTTTGCATGAAATGAGCTATAGCCACTCTGATGTGTCTGAGGATTTTCTTTTAGAAGCGCTCGGGTCTCCGCGTGAACAAATTCGCCATCAGGCACTCTTGGCAATAGAGAGTATGCCCAGTCTCAAAGATCGCAAGTTGATTATGGCGTTGATTAAAGAGCTCCACTACTCGCCATATACAACGGCATATATTGCCGCACGTATTTTGGGTAAGATGAAAATTACACGTAGTATTGCAGAAATGCGTACTGCCATGAATAGTCCCGATTATCGACTGGAGGCTGAAGCTATTTTTGCACTCTCAGAAATGAAAGATTCAAAAAGTGTAGAAATGATGATAGAAAAAATTGCCCCCTCAACAAATCCATATGTCCTGGTGCGACTTTTTGCAGCACTAGAAAAAATATTGCCAGAAGGGCAGATTCGCTACTTTTTTCGTCCATTATTATGGAATAAAGTCCCCAAAGACATTGCCAGAGAAGCACTTTTGAGTGCGACAATCAGATTGGGCATTTTTGAATGGTTTTACCCTTTTTATTGTACATTTTTAAAGTCTGCAGAAGAGGGCTACCAAGCACTTTTGGAGCATTATCAAATTTTTTCTAAAAAAATTAGTATGCAAATCCCCCTAGCAATGCTCAGTAATGAACTCAGATATAAGGACTATATTGATGCATGTGAAAATTTTTGGGACAAGCTTTTACCTACGCAAAAAATTGATCAGATTTCCCTGAGAAAGACAAAAAACAACCCCCTCATTATTCGCCACGATAGTTTTCGCTTTATGTTGACGGCCTACTTAGTTTATTTGGCACGGCCACAAAGGACATAGGAAATAATCTATGAATTATGGCGCTTTTTAATTTCAGAGAGTCGAAAATCACGGATCATGTCGGTCATAAAAACATAAGCAGGATGATTGGAGTCAAAGTTGTCTTTATCCAATAGGTAAATAACTTCATTGAGAAAAAATGCAACTTCTTTGACCACAGCATAGGCCATATCATCAGCTTTGTCGTCATCTCCCCGACGAAGCTCATCTACATAATAGGCGAGTGCCTGGGGAATATTAGTGCTACTGGCAGAAACAAACCGGATAAATTGGTTAGAGAGTGCCTCCATAGGACTTTTGGCACGAATAGGATAAAGATCTCTAAAAAAACGATCAATGAAGACCCAGTATTGTTTGTCCATGAGGGTTAATCCCCCAAAAAGTCTTGCTAATTCAGGCTCAAGATCTATCCCAGGGATCTCGATGGCCGGATAGGCTTCAATACGTTGACGATATTTTTCAAGTTCTTTTTCTATTGCGGAATGGTCAACTTTAGCTACACTTTCCTCACGAATCTCTTGTTCTCGGCGCTCTTTGGCCATCACAGCTTGTGCATAAAGTAGTTCTTCATGCAAAAAAGCGCCCTCATCACTTCTATTAGAAATTGTGGCATGGTAGCGATCTTCGAATGAGGCGCCCAAGGGACCGTATTTTGCAGACATTTGACTCAGCTGCCTGTAGACACTGCGCACGTTTTCTGCCAGTGCTTTCACATCTTCCTTGCTCATTTTCATAAAAATCCTCCTAAAATCCACATGCTCTTTGTATATACCATAATCTATAACATCACTTTAAGCAAGCTTTAGCTATTTACATAAGGGATTCTTCTTGCTCTCTTGCCATAAGTCTTCCATTTTGTCACGGTGTTTTTCATCCAGTTCTAGTCCACTAGCTCGCAGTATATTTTCTATATAGTGCACTCTATGAACAATTTTTTGTGAGGTGGCATAAATCGCCTCACTCGCAATGATACCCAAACTCGCAGACAATCCGATAAGAGAAAAGAATACATCACCAATTTCATGGGACTGTTGTTTTATATCGCCACCAGCAATTTCTACTTCCAATTCCTGTATCTCTTCTTTTACTTTGTTTAAGGCAGTGATGGCATTTGGCCAAGAAAATCCTAATTTAGAAATCTTGTTTTGAATTTTTGCTGCCTGCTCTAGGGGGGGCAGTCCACGACCACAACGATACAGCGCACCATGGGTGGCAATGTCCAGGTTCTTTTTTTCAGCCATTTTGGCCTTAATCCAGCTTTCGCGACCCTCTTCGGCGGTCTGTACTTTTCCTTCACCAAAAACATGTGGATGGCGTCGGATCAGTTTTTCATTGAGTTGATCAAGGATTTTTTTTGTACTATGGGCAGACTCTTCTGCCATAATGCTGGCGATCATTGTATTGACCAAATAGACATCACCAATTTCTTCACAAATATTCTCTGTGTCTTGATTCTTGATGCCTTCTAATAATTCATAGCTTTCTTCAATTAAATGAGGATGAAGTGTTTGCATACTTTGGGCTTTATCCCAGGGGCAACCTGTTGGACCGCGTAGTTCTAAGATTGTTTGATACAGGCGCGCAAAGGACTCCCCTGCTTTTATAGCATCTTCTGACAAAGGTATGTCTTTCATGGATTTTTAATTATCCCCCCTTTAGCATATCTGTCAAAAAACGGGGCAACTTAAGTAGTGAACATCGTATAAAAGAGGTAAACACATGAAAGAATGGTTAAAACAGTGACCAAAGAGTTAAATCGTGCGTCACTAGTGCGTTTCACAATAAAAGCCCCTAGTGCAAACCCCAGAACTAGCACAGGAAAAATAACAGCAAAAAATTGAATCACAGGCCAAGTGATGGTTTTCCAATAAAAGATCATGATAAACATTTTAATAAAATTGATAGTAAAAAAGAACCAGGAATAAGTAGATAGGTAGATGTTTTTTGGCATGTTTTGCGCTAGCATATAGGTAGAAAGGACGGGCCCTCCCACATTGCCTGCCATACTAGTAAAGCCACCCAAAAATCCAAATAGATTGCCTATCCATTTTTTGGATTGAAAAAATGTTTTGTACTTGGCGGGAATGAGAAGCAGGACAATGAGCAGGCTCAAGACGATCGTGACCATGATTTTGAAGCCCACATCATTGAGGTATTTACCCAGCATTGCACCAGCAAGAAGTCCCAGCAGGGCCAAGGGCAGCAATTGTAGCAATTTTTTTGGATGTATGAGTTTGTAGCGTTTGACTGCCATACAGTCGCTGGCAAAAAATAGCAATAGGATATAGCCCGTACCAGCCTTGACTCCCAGCACACTCGAGAGTAACGGGATTGAAATCAGTGCCACACCGTGCACGCCAGCTTTGTTTGCTCCCGCACACAAGGCTGCAATAATCACAAGTACAGTTTCAAAAGTATTCAACTCTACACCAAAAAGATTTATCATGCCAAAATATCCTCTCTTTTATTAATATCTTGCATTGTTAAAACAGCCCATCATTGAGGCAGACCATAAATTCTGAAAGACTCAAGACATGTAACAAGTGGGTATCTGCTTGTGCTTTGAGCCAAGTGATGGCGCCCGGTTTATGTCCACCACCGTCTACAATGATGAGAGAGGGGACTTTGAGCAGGCGGATATTTTCGACCAAAAAAGGAAATTTTTCATCTACAGACCCATTGGACTGCTGCCACTTGCATTCTATAATGAGTTTTTGGGCCCATTTTTGGGGATGAAAAATAAGAAAATCACATCGCCGATCAGTGTGATAAATGGTTTTTCCGACTAATGCCTGTGTGGTATAGAGTGGTTGATTGAGCAGATTTTGGGCAATCAGTTCATCAAAGTTTTTTGCAGGCACATGTGTATAGTTTTTGTGATCCAAATGTTGGCGCACAGTCAACTCTAGCAGATTGCCAGTTTTATTCGCTTTTGCACCAGAAGACTCAAACATTGCTGATGATGACCTCCTGAATTTTGCCGCGGGTTTGCCCCTGACAGCTGATAAACCTGGGGGCTTGGATTACATCTATCTGAAAGTCTTTGTATAGGTCATAAATGAAATCATTATGACTATTTGAAAGTACGAAAGATACGCCTGATTCGTGCAATTTTTTGCAAAAATCTCGCAAGCGTGTTTGTTCATTTGGGCCAAAACTATCATGCGTATACTGTGTAAATGTTTCATAGTAAGGGGGATCAAAGTAAACAAAATCACCTTTTTGAGGAGAGATTTCAGAAAAATCTCCGCAAAAAATTTTCACATTTTTGAGGACATTTTGGCATTGTTGAATTTGATTTTTATCATACAAGTTGACTTTTTTGTAGCGCCCATAGGGGACATTGAACTGTCCCTTTTTGTTTACACGATATAGGCCGTTATAGCAGGTTTTGTTCAGATAGATAAAACGTGCAGCCATAGCAATCATATCTTGTGCATCGATTTGTGTGGAGCGTATGCTATAGTAATAGTCGTGGCAGTGTTCTTTGGCATGTATATCGAGAATTTGGATGAGCTGGGGCAAGTGATGTTGGACAACTTGATAGGTATTGATGAGTTGGGCATTTTTGTCACCAATGACGGCATTTTTGGGTGCAGTAGCAAAAAACAATGCACCCCCACCAATGAAAGGTTCCCAATAGGTTGCGATAGAGGCAGGCATGCGTGTGCGAATTTGATCGATAATGCCCCGTTTGCCCCCAGCCCATTTAAGAAAGGGCAACGCACAGGCTTGTGGGTTTTCAGAGTGCCGTTTTTTCAAAATATCCCCTTGGTGGAACAAAGATCGCTACGCTCAAGGATAGACGATTTACCATGAGTTGACAAGGGCTGGGTTTCTTCCGATATACAGAGCGAGAAAAGAGGAAAAGTATGAAAAAAGTTGTTTTTACTGGAGGGGGTACGGCAGGACATGTATATCCTGCCGTGGCTGTGATTGAACAGTTGAAAAAGAAAATTCCAGCTTTAGATATTTTGTGGGTGGGACAGCATCATGGTATAGAAAAACGTATAGCCCTAGGGCAGGGATATCGCTATGCTAGCATCAGTGCGGGTAAGTTGAGACGGTATCTGAGTATACAAAATTTCTTTGATATTTTTAAAATAGGCCTGGGAATTGTGCAGGCATTTTTTGTTTTGACAAAAGAAAGACCCCACTTGGTGTTTAGCAAAGGGGGATTTGTGAGTGTGCCTGTGGTGTGGGCAGCTAGCCTCTTGCGTATTCCT
This sequence comes from Spirochaetia bacterium, assembly GCA_051648825.1. Classification (GTDB taxonomy): domain Bacteria; phylum Spirochaetota; class Spirochaetia; order WRBN01; family WRBN01; genus JAHHUI01. The sequence goes on along the minus strand of JBOFFX010000038.1, from coordinate 20,616 downwards.
ATTTATATTCATGAGAGTGATAGTGACAGCGGGTTGGCCAATCGCCTTGCTAGTCGCTGTGCAGAAAAGATTTTTGTGCCCTATGAGGAGACAATAGGCACCTTTTCTGCATCACTGCGCGATCGTATTGAGGTGAGTGGCAACCCTATTCGTGAAGAGTTTTTAAATGCTGATGCTCAGCGTGCACGTGATCGTTATCAGCTAAAAAACACAGATCGGTTAATATTGGTTTTGGGAGGGTCATTGGGCTCTGCCCAGGTCAATATGTTGGTACAGGCTATTGTCCCTGAGTTGCCGGCAGATTGTTTTGTTTTACATCAGATGGGGGACCAATTGTATCAAGAGAGCCATAACCCCCGCTACATCACAGTGCCTTTTATCAACGAGGGATTGCCCGATTGTATTGCGGCAAGCACAGTGGTGATTAGTCGATCAGGGGCCGGTTCTGTATGGGAGTTAGCAATGCTTAAGGCGGCATCGATTTTTATTCCCCTGGGGCAACGTGGAGATCAGGTACGCAATGCAGCCTTAATAGAAAAAAGGGGTGGGTGCATCAGTTTGCCAGGTGCTATGGCTACAGCTATCAATCTTAAATCACATGTGCTAAAGATTTTGCAAGATCCACAGCAGCAAGCATCAATGAAAGAAGCGATGAGTCGTATGATCAAGATTGATGCGAGTGAGTATTTGGCCAAGAAGATCGCTGAAAAAATTTTATAAAATCTGTTACAAAATCTGCCGATGATAAAGGAGATCTTTGGGGGACGTGGATGATTCTTGATATTATCTTTTGTGGCATCGTGCTACTTTTTGCATTGCATGGACTGTCAACAGGTCTAATTCGCCAAACCATGGCAGTGGCGCGTGTCGTCCTATCAATTGTGGGTGCAGTTTTACTTTCTCAAAAGATGATACCTGTGGTATCTCGCATGGTTGAAAATGAGCATTGGCGCTGGGTATTGGCATTTGCAGTGGTCTTTTTTGCGATTTGGATTGTGTGCCTATTTATCGAGGGTGTGTTAGTCTCATCTATCAAGGCTATCAAAATGACGGGCCTAGATCGTATGATGGGCTTTGTTTTGGGGGCAATTTGTGGTAGCGTTTTATGTATAGTCATTACCCTCATTCTTCTTTCTCAACCACTTTTTGATGTTTCTGGAATGTTCAAAGATTCTTATGTTGGGCAGTTTTTTGCCTACTATGCACAGCAAATTCAGGCAGGAAGTCTGAAAAAAATTAAGTAAAAATGTTTGAAAATATCATTGGCCAAGAGGCAGTGGTTTCACTCTTGGAGGCTACAATTGTTGGCGATCAACTACCACCAGCACTCTTATTTTATGGTCCACAATATAGCGGAAAACTCACTGTTGCCCTAGAGCTCTCACGTATTTTGACATGCAAAGAAGATGCACGCTGGACATGCCTATGTGCACATTGCCAGGCCCAGCGTGAACTAGCCTATCCATATACACTAATGTTAGGCAATCGCTATTTTGATCAAGAGATACAAGCATGCCAACGCACATTTTTGTCACAACCCAATCGTGCAACCTATTATTTATTTATTCGTTCTATACGCAAACTACTTAGGCGTTTTGATAATTTTTTGTGGGAAGATGATGATCAACGGTATCGCAAAGCAAAGTCGCTCATTATGAATTTAGGAGAGATTTTGGCAGATTTTGAGGGTGAAGATTTTGAAAAAATGCCTGTATCCAAAGCGATGTTAATCGATAAAATGATGCAAAGTGCACAAGCCTTAAGTGCGATTTTGAGTGGATACCATATTTCTATTGGCCAGGTGCGTGCATTGCGCAGTTGGTGCATGAGTACATCTTGGGAAAAAAGAGTTGTCATTATTGAAGATGCAGATCGCATGAATGAGAGTGCACGCAATGCCTTGCTTAAAATCCTAGAGGAGCCGCCAGCAGATTTGTACTTTATTTTGATAGCTCCACAACGATCAGCATTGATTCCCACACTGCTTTCTCGGTTGCGCAGTTATCAGTTTTTGGATCGCACAAAAGCACAAGAACAAGAAATTATAGAGCGGGTATTTCGCCAAGAAGAAAAAAAATTGAGCTTGGGGACTTTTTTTGGTGCGACAAATTATGATAAAATACAGCACCTTGTAGAGGAATTTTATGCAGGCATGCAGAATTCGCTAAAATTTTCCGATGTTTATAGTAATAAACTGGCCGATGAAAATTTTGAGTACTTTTTAACCCTACTTTCTGAAAAGATTCGTTTGGGATGGAAAGCAGGAGTGCTGAGTATTCATACGGCCGAGGACCAATTGCGTGCATTAAGCCAGATGAAAAGGCAATATGTGGGATATAGACAAAATCCACAGACACTTTTGGAAAATTTCTTTTTTAGGTATTTTGGACACAAAAATTGACAAGCAAAGCCAGATTTAGGTTATAATCTTCCTGTATCGGTCTTTAGATAGGAGTAGTTGTGATGCAAAAACAAAGCTTGATTCGTACCCATCAGTCTTCTCGTGATAAGATTTTTAACGAACCAAAGAAGCACTATTTAACTTTTTATGTGGGGGAGACCGAGTGTGTTTTTCCCGTCTCTCGGGTACAAGAAGTCTTGCCATATATGCGTGTTACGCGCTTGCCACAAAGTATTCAAGCAATGAAAGGACTTGTCAATTTGCGTGGAACAGGCATTGCTGTGATCGATTTGCACGTCAAATTTGCCCTTGAGCCCATGATTATCACAAAGAGCACCTCCATGATTGTGCTAGAGAGTGCCCAGCAACACAATAATCGGCCCGTGCTCTTTATTGCCCTGGCAGACTCCGTGCACGAGGTCATTGAGATGCCTGATAGCTGTATTGAGCCAAAACCTAAGTTTGGCAGTGTTATTCCTTTGGAATTTGTTGCCGGACTTGCACATTATGGCAAGCAGTTTTTCTCTCTGCTAGATGTTGATCGCATTCTTTTGCCCAGAGATTTAGCAAAAATTGCTGCAGATCTAGAGTCTAAGCAGAATTTAGCCGCCACATTTTAGTGCGCTGCATACTCTTATTTTGCTAATAAAAGCATCACAAAGTTATACATCCCATGCCCAATAGCAGTAAGATGCCACCCCACCTTTCCATAATGGCGGGTAAGTTTCTCATAAAAAAATGCCAACACAATAGCGGCTAAAGTGCTAAAAATGATACCCGCTATACCTTGGCCCAGGTGTGCAATACCGAAAAAAATACTTGTGATCATATAGGATTTCCACGCACTGTTGGCTACAAATGTACTTTTTGCTGCTGCTCGAAAAAATGATTCTTCACTATAGCCGATCGCAAGACATGCCAGTGCAGCTAGCCCATACAGGGAGGGAATTGGCCCTTGGATATTTTGCTTTATGTTTGGGACAAATAATCCCAGGCGGCTCAAGAATGTCAATAGTATATTCATCATAAATAAACTAATACAAATCAGGATGGGAAAAAAAAGAATCCCTGCAATGGGGTGCACATTTTTTTGGCTATTTTTTTTATTAAATCCTAAAAAATAGCCGACCACCAACATTGGCAAACTATTGATAATGATAGTAATTAGAGTAGCTGAGTGGTTAAAATTCAGCGAAGAAATCTCGCCCTTAACCTTAATTTGAGCAAGGCCAGGAAAAAGGATAAATAGCAAATAATACCCCAAAAACATAGCGACATTGATCCATTTTTTCATGAAAAAGTACTTCTTTGATAAATTTTTTGGATCAATGAAAAAAATTGAAAATATAAGAATCCCATAATAACAAGCCAAATTAAACCCACAAACATCAGTGGTGTATCAAAGCGTGATTTTGCCAAGTTAATCAGCGCACCCAGTCCATTTTTTCCAATGATAAATTCTGCAATCACGGTCCCAATCACACTGGTTCCCAATGCAGTTTTCCACCCAACTAGCAATATGGGAAGTGCGTAACGCCACTCTAGATGAATGAAAAGGCTGAGTTTTTTTCCTGGCAAATAAGCCCTGTGTAACTGGGTTTGCTCTTGCCCAATATGAAAGGCCTGCTGCGTCGTCAGCAAAAGTGGAAATGTGATGACCAGTATTGTAATGATAATTTTTGTGAGAGGTGAAATGCCTATCCATAGCAACAAAAATGGTGCCAATGCAATCATGGGGATGGTATTGAATAGAATGATAAATGGCAAAAAAATATTACGAAAAAGAGAAAAATGAGCCAAAAAATACCCACTGGGCAGGCTGAAAATCACACTAGAGACAAAGCCCATCATACTGATATATATTGTTTCTTGCAAATGAGGGAAAATAGAGTGATTAGCAAGGGTTTCTATGAATAGGGAAAGGACTTGTGTGGGCCAAGGAATCAAGTAATCAGGCCATTTTCCAAGATATTTGCCCAAGGATAGGGTGCACAATACAAAGGAAAAGACAACTAGAGGAGAAAGTTTTTGCCATATATCAAGTTTGCGAGGCTGCGGGATAGGGCGCCTCACAGGGGGATGCGAAAGGTCTTCTTTTTGTGACTCAAAAAAGATAGCGCGAATATCATCATGACTTTTTTCTTCTATCAAATTAAGCTTAAAAATAGAATTGCTAGATTTTTCTAGAGTTTGTTCATAGAGTATTTGTGTTGGATTCTTTGAGCCCAAAACAATGACTTTTTCACCCCAAAAAACACCATCTTCAATATTGTGGGTTACAAAAACGCTGGCAAACCCATATTTTTTTTCTAGGTTTTTGGCCAACAAGAGCATTGCCTCTCGGTGCGCGGGGTCCAGAGCCGCAAATGGCTCATCCATGAGTAAAAAATCTGGTTTTTTAAGTAAACAACGCGCCAATTCCAAACGTTTGCGCATGCCTACAGATAGCTGACACACACGTCTTTTTTGATATGACAATAGTCCCACTTGCTCTAGGAGGATATGTGCATCAGAAAGAATCTGTGTATTCACCTTTTCTGTGTTTAGCTTATACGGCAACAACAAGTTGTACATCACGCTTTTCCAGGGTATCAGGCTTTCTTCTTGGCCTAAATACATGGGGTTTTTTGCAGATAGGTGTAGACTTCCCTTTGATGCAGAGAGTACTCCAAAAATAAGTTTGAGCAGGGTGCTCTTTCCAGATCCAGAAGGGCCAAGTATAGATAATGCACTTTTGCGAGAGAGCTTCAATGAGAAATTCTCAAAAAGTGGCCATGACGACTCTGGGTAGGCAAACTGGATATTTTTTATTTCAAAAATAGGCTCAGACATAGATGAATTATACTCAGTTTTATAATTTTGTGTAGAGTTTTAGAAAATTCATTGTATAATGGATATCTATATTTATCAGTAAAAACTGGAAATTTTATGCAAGGCAAAATGCGCCCATGGATCATACACTCTTTTCCAATTTCTTTTTGGTCACACAATGATCACCGGTGGCAGGCGCTGGTATTGCCACTGCGATTGTCCGCCGCTCAAGAAGTTTGGATAGATCTAGGGGTTGTTGCATACGGCATGATGGAGCTACATTTTGAACCCAGCAAAACCTTTGAAATTCACGTATGTAGCACAGAGAGCCTTTTTCTATTTCATAAAGGCATAGCCCAGGGCTATTCATATCAGGGGCATGGGCATTATCCTATAATTTTAGGACAGCAGGTGCATCGTTTTATCCGAATAAAAACGCAAGAAGATGTGGTATTGGATAGACTGCTTTTGTGGACGCATACACAGCCTAATTTTCCCGTTTGCCCAGTCTTTGAACCAGCAATACAAGAGATTTGGCAGGGGGCTTGTGCTATGGCCTCATTATGTTGGCAAGATGGACTATGGTATCAACCTAGTCTCTGGCCATATGATACAATTTATGGATTATGGATTCATGGGCCAGTTTTGCACGATTTGTGTGGGGCTAGCCAAGATTGGAAGCGTGGTTTACACCATCTTTTGCAACGCTGTCAGGATACACTATGGCTAGATGATTCACCAGTAGCCACATTGTGGCTTTTGATGGCTTTGGCACAGTATTATCAATACACAAAAGATGAGGGATTTTTTGAGCAATATGCAGAGGAAATTAAAAATAAAGTCGCCCAGGTACTCTCTTTTTGCAAAGATGGGGGGCGTGCAAGTTTTCCTGCAGAACCAGAAAACACTCTATGGCCGCTACTTTTGAACCATGATGCAGAAGAATTAATAATGGTTCAACAAATTCTTTGTTTTTTGACATTTGGACAAATCAAACATTTAGTCTTTCACTTTGGTTGGATTGATTTTTTAGCAAAAATTGAGCATTTATTGGCATACAAAAAAGAATTTTGGCTATTTCCTGTGTACCCAGTGACAGCAGCATTGGCGGTACTTGCAGAGATTCCCGATCGCAGAACATACTTTTTGCCCACCATCAAAAAATTTCAACTAGAATTGAGCTCCATAGAGATGAGTATTATTGTTTTTGCGCTTTCCAAATGTGCACAAACAGATCTTGCCAGGCAAATACTCAAAGAATTTTGGCAGAAAAAAAACCCACTGCGTCCTCCCATTGCCAGTGATCCCACTCAAGATGTAGGGGATGATTATATTATGCAAAACTGGGACTGTGTACCAATTTTGCTGATCAAAGAACTTTATGAGCATTAATTTTTTGATGTAATAAATTTATGAAAATTGGCTGCCAATTGATCTGAAAATTCTTGAATAGGTTGGCACTTTAATTGAGCAACAAATAGATAAACATAGGCAACAAACCCCAATTGATTTGGTGCTCCACGATGGGGAACAGGGGCCAAAAATGGAGCATCTGTCTCGCAAAATAGGCGATCTATGGGTGTATACACAGCACTTTCTTGCACACTCACAGCATTTTTAAAGGTAGTGATGCCCGAGTAAGAAAGATAAAATCCCTGATCAAGCCATGCTTTGGCAGTTTTCACATCTCCGGTAAAACAGTGTACAATTCCTGCATGTATATCATGTTCTTGAATAATAGCCAGTGCATCCTCATGGGCATCACGCACATGCAAAACCACAGGTTTGCCCAATGATTTTCCCAATTGCAACTGCGCATGAAAGGCCTGTTGTTGCACATTTATGGGAATATCATAGCTATAGTCAAGACCTATTTCTCCCAGCGCAATATTTTTTTCATATAAGAGCTCTTCTTTGAGCTGTGCAATATCCATAATAAAGTCAGCTTTGCAGGTGTCTGGATGATGCCCGGAGAGCAAAAAAAGTCCAGAATGTGCATCTGCGAGTATTTTGCGCTGGGCAAATGAATGACTAGGGGTGCCAGCATCCACAGCGATGCGCATGCCATTAGCAAATGCAAATATTAAATCATCTTTGGCCTGTGGGCTTTTATCCAGACAGTGAAAATAGTGAAAGTGTGTATCAATGGGCATAGCCCGTTGCAGCAAGATTTGCAATTCGCTCATACTTTGGATAGTATCAGAAATTAAATTGATGAGCAAGAATCGTGAATAAGATGAAATTTTCATTTGTATTGTGCCGAGAATATGGAGGAGATTCGATCCACTCTATGAAAAAGTTCCTTATTGCTATTTTTCAAATTTTTGCACTTCTCCCGCTTTTGTCTGGACAAATCATCCCAGGACAAGATCGCAATGTGATAGAGAAACAGGTGGGTGAATTGCTATGGGAGAATACTCCATCATATCCTGGACGTGGGCTACATTTAGCACTTTATCGAGGCAGTCTACAAACACAGCGTTCACCAGTCCTCATCATATATATTATGCGTAAAGTGCTCTTTTCTGTATTTTTGGTCTCAGAACCAGCATTTTTACGGGCAGTTTATCGTTTACAGGCAGACTCAAACATGACACAGACAGTGATCACTGGCCATACATGGACTTTTGTGACAGAAGATGGAATACAGGCCTATCAGTTTTCTGATGCACTGGCAAAAAATCAAGAACTTTTTCAAGATGTCAAATCTCGCCATGATATTTTGCGATTTGTGCCCAAAGATAAGGCCTATGCGATTGTTCATGTTGACTATGATGTGGTAAAAAGTTTAGGCTATGGCCTCGTATTAACAAGATAGGCAGAATTGAAAGGAGAAAGATCTTTGCGACAACTAGGCTGTATTTTTTTGATAACCTTTTTGCCTGTTTTTGCTATGGCCCAGGGTTTTGGCAACATACTAGAGACCCCCATTCTTTTGGGTATGGAGCGCACAGAGGTAGAGGGCACCTTGGGAGCCCCACTCGTTTCCTTCGCACAAGAATTTAGTAAAAAACCTGCACAAAACCATGCCTCTTTTTCCACAGTTTCCTATTCATTTTATCAGGTGCCTGCTTGGCAAGAGAGCTACCCACAGTACTTACTAGCGATTTTTTTGGATGGCTATGTCATACGGCTTATCAATTTTTATCGTGAACCAGCTTACGAGGTAGTCGCATGGAAAATTTCTGAGGATAAAAATTTTCTACGTGGAAAAAAGGGTGGCTGGGAATACTATCAAGACAAAGACCACTCACAGTACTTTATTATGGAAAAATTTCAAAAAAATCTTACAGGCGATAGCTTGCTTAATCAAGAGATCAAGGGGCAAATTGTCGATGTCTTGGATAAAGATACACGTTATTATTTAGTGATGCATCACGATGAGGATCTTTTTGGACTTCTCCACCAATCCTTAGAGGATTTAAATTTTTTAACAACACTTTTTGAAAAACTGCTTTCCAATAAAAGGAGTCCTAATATCCCCTCTCCAGAAAAAGGAACGCCTATTCCCCCACCAGGCACACAGGACATCCCAGCGCCATCAGTACCCAATGGTGAGGAAGTTTTTCCCGATGAAATGACACCTGTTGACCCAAATTTATTTGAATAAAAATTAATCAATTTTGAAAGGAGATTACATGTGCCTACGATTTAAGCTATGGATATTGTTATTACTTTTACTTGTTTCAACTTTCAAAATTTATGCAAATTATGAAATGCTGGGCCTCCCCTTTAGTCAAGAATTGACACGTGCAGAAGTAGAACAGGTTTTGGGGCGTCCTGGTTTTTTAATTTATACAAAACAAGCTATTCGTGGTGTGCCAGGCTATTTAGATATTTCTGTGGCGGGGTATCGGCTATCTGGAAAAGGTCAAAGCGGCAAGCTCGTGACTTTGATGTTTTTTGAAGATCAAATTCAATTGCTAGCCTGTGTTTTTTATGATCCAAAAATACAGCAAAAATTTTTGAAAAGAGTTGAGCAACTCAAGGGATTTGAAGAGCGATCTATTGAAAATTCTTTTGCGTATTTTAATGAAAAATCACTAGATTTGTACCTGGGTCCAAAAACAGAGAATGGCGCAAATTTTCCACCAGCGGGGCTTGGAGAGTATTTTGTAGCAGAAGATTTTCTTAATAGAAAACTTACAGATGACTTGCTCAAAAGTTTGCAAGGAATGACAAGGTCTCCACGTGCAGGGCTTGCAAGTCTGACCTATACCAATTTGCGCTTGCTTGCTAGTATTGCTGCGCAGACTACGCTTTCGTCCCAATGGCAAAGACAACGCTAAAAATATCCACCCAGGTTTATTCTCCTAGGTGGATATTTTTTTTATTTGTGGCCACCACACCCACAGCTGGATGCCAGAGCAATGGCCTCAATTTCAACTAGGCCACCCTTGGGTAATTTAGCAACTTGATAGGCACTGCGGGCAGGATATGGCTCGCTAAAATAAGAAGCATAGACTTCATTCACCGTAGAAAAATCATCCATATCTGCTAAAAATACAGTGGTTTTAATCACTTGGTTCAACCCGCTGCCATCTTTTTCTAGGATAGCTTTCAGGTTTTCTAATGCTTGCTTCGTTTGAGCTTTTACATCACCCACAATTTCACCTTGTAAGTTGAGCCCTAGTTGGCCACTGCTAAAAATAAATGGTCCCACACCAATCGCTTGGCTATAGGGTCCAATGGCTGCAGGGGCCTTATCTGTATGTATAACCTTTTTTTCTTTTGGCATAAAAATCCTCCTTTAATTTTCAAGAACACGCATCATGTTCTTGTTTTGAATTTCGTCAATAATCTTCTGCAGTGGTATATCTGCACGTTGGTCTTGATGTCCTCGTAGGCGAATGCTAGCAGTATTGGCTTCCACATCACGGCCGCCTACTACCAAAATGTAGGGAATTTTTTGACTCGTTGCATAGCGAATTTTAGCATTCATACGGTTGTCACTGAGATCAGCCTCACTACGTAATCCAGCTTTTTTACATGCATCACTGACTTGTTTTGCATAGTCATAAAATGCGGGAGCCACAGGTACCACATAGACCTGCCGAGGTGCCATCCACAGTGGAAATGCACCTCCAAAGTGCTCAATCAATACACCAAAGAAACGTTCAATACTGCCAAAAAGTGCACGATGCACCATATAGGGTCGTTTTTCTTGACCGTCTTTATCGATGAAAACCATATCAAAGCGTTCTGGTAGATTAAAGTCGACCTGTATGGTTGACAGCTGCCATTCACGATTCATACTATCTTTCACTTTGATGTCAATTTTTGGTCCATAAAAGGCACCCCCACCTTCATCTACCTGATAGGGTAATTGAGCTATGTCCATGGCTTTACGCAAAGCTTCTTGCGCATCATCCCAGCGTTCTTTTTCTCCCACAGACTCCTTGGGCTGGGTAGAGAGATAGGCATTGATATCCTTAAAGCCGAAACTGCGTAACATAAAGAGGCTAAAGCGAATGACTTCCTGAATCTCATCCATCAGCTGATCGGGAGTACACATAATATGGGCATCATCTTGGGTAAATCCACGCACGCGCGGTAGCCCATGCAAGGCGCCAGCACGTTCATAGCGATAAACTGTGCCAAGCTCTGCCCAACGACAGGGCAAATCTCGGTAGCTATGCTGCCCATTTTTGTAGATGAGTACGTGAAAGGGGCAATTCATGGGTTTCACAAAATATTGGTCTTCATCAATTTGCATGGGTGAGTACATACTTTCCTGGTAAAAGGAGAGATGCCCACTGGTTTCCCATAGACCACGTTTTCCGATATGGGGACTAAAGACAAATTCATAACCATTTTCTACGTGTTGTGCCCGCCAAAAATCTTCTACCGCTACACGAATGCGTCCCCCATAAGGCTGCCAAAAGGCAAGTCCTGGCCCCGCTTCTTCATGAAAGGAGAAGAGGTCCAGTTCCTTACCTAGGCGACGGTGATCACGTTTTTCCATTTCTTCTTTATAGGCCAAAAATTCTTTGAGTTCTTTTTTACTAGCAAAGGCTGTGGCATAAATACGCTGTAGCATAGGACGTTTTTCATCCCCACGCCAATAAGCACCCGCTACGGAGAGTAGTTTAAACCCCTCACTGGCTATTTGACGTGTATTTTCTACATGCGGACCTTTGCACAGATCCAAAAAATCTCCCACTTGATAGGTGGAGAGTGCTGCATCAGTGGGCAAATCGGTAATAATTTCAAGTTTATACTTTTGATCTTTAAAAATCTCTTGCCCCTGTGCACGGGTAATTTCCTGACGCACAAAATCATGCTTTTCGAGAATAATTTTAGCCATTTCTTTTTCTATAGCTTCAAAATCTTCTACAGTAAAGGTATGCGTACACTCCAAATCATAGTAAAACCCCTCTTCTATGGATGGGCCAATAGCGAATTGGACATCTTTGCCATACAAATGTTGTATCGCAGATGCCATGACGTGTGCACAAGAGTGTCGTAGTGTAGACAAGTCAATGTTGGACATAAAATCTCCCCCTATATATGCATCTTATGCAGTATATCATGTGTATTTAAATCTGACTAGCGCACAGTTGTGGGGAAAAAAAGGGGAAAGACATTCCCCTTTTTAGAAAAATATAAAACTCTTATCTTTGAGCAATAGAGTTTGTTTGCAATTTGGCAGACTGGTTTCCATTCCGATAAGGGCAGGCACCACAGTAACCGCTTTGTGTTCTTGTGTCGTTTTGTGAGAGCCGATTTTGGTGCTGATTGTCCATCATTCTGCGATGCTGAGCCCATGCAGGCATGGTCAACGCAAAGAGCATGCCAAGAACAATAATTGTTGTGAGTTTGCGCATTTTGTCCTTCCTTTTAAATAAGTTTTTTTTAAAAATACCAAAAATATGCCACATTGACTAGCCTCTAAGCTGCAGAATGCTGGGGTTTCTCCAAAATATATAAATACTCTTGTAGGCATATAGCACGTTCACGCAGGTTGCGGCTACCACGAAAAGTGGGATAGTCTTGTTCCAAAATCTCTACCTTTCCCAAAGAGGATAACATATCTAACATGCCTTCTTTGCTGATAAACCCTTCTGAATTAAACGAGATGAGAATAAAGCGTGCGGGCAGATTTTCACATAACTGATGCATCGCCTCTAAGGCGTTGGTTTTTTTGTTGTAGGCAGAGCGATGCCAGTGAGCGGGGATGCCAGAGATGCGAGAAATATCATGGGGTTCTTCATAGTTTGCCAGCAGGTTGAGCATAAAGTAATTGGAACCATAGGGGTGCTGATTATAAGGAGGATCCAGATAGGCTATATCCACATCAGGCAATACGTGGACTAATAAATTAGCATCTTTTTGAAAAATTGTTGTTTGGCAATTAAAATTGCTCAAGACAGGGAGCTGTAGCTCAATTTGCCCCTTGATACGAGAAAGCGCATGCTGAGCATGCCCACCAAACTGCCCAATGCCCGCTTTGTTCTTATAAAAACCTTTAAAGACACCTGCGGTATTAGTGTGAATAGAGGCCTGCGAGAGCAGGGGTGCTAAAAGAAAGGGCTGTAAATCGGTGGGCATTTGAGCAATCGCTGTACGTGCCATGTCCAAGTAAATGGCATTGGCCCTGGTATAAAAAACACGCTCTCCCGGCTGGATGTTTTCTTCATCTTTTGGGGCATAGAGCTTGGTCAAAAACCCTGGCACAGGTGGACTGTGATCTAGGTGGTCAAGGATCTGAGTATGCCAAGATTCGAGCAAGGCCCAGTCGATTTCGTTTTTATTTGCCAAATAGCATGCGTTGATGATGTGTGCATAGTCTTCAAGGTCATTAGCAATAAGGCATGTACTATAGCGTTTGAGAAAACGTGCAACAATGCCAGAACCAGAAAACATATCTAGTGTGACGAGTGAGTCTTTGGAAAGTTTCTTTTTGACTAAAGCAACCCCACGATCAATGAGCGCTAACAGTGCGCGTTTGTTGCCTATGTAGGTGATGAGCTGATCCTGGAGGTAGTTTTGACATTCACAATGGTCCATATTGTGCTCAGTCTAGCAGTACGCATTACTTGTTGTCTATCGTGTGTGATTTTTTTTAAATAAAAAACTTGTCGGATTTGAAGAACCGATCTAGACTGTTGTCATTGGAGAGATGTAGATGATTGATTCTATCGTAAAGCAGAATAAAGAAAAGGGCCAAGGCGCCCTAATTTGTATTTGCTCGGCACATCCTGATGTTTTGCGTGCAGCATTTTCTTTTCTAAAAAAACATCCAGATGCAAATTTTTCTATCGAAAGCACTGTGCAACAGGTAAATCAAGAGGGCGGATACACAGGTATGACCCCCGATCAATATGTGCAAAATGTGATGGGATATGCGCAGGAATTTGGAATAACAAAAGAGCGCTTTATTCTCGCAGGAGATCACCTGGGTCCTAATGTGTGGAGAAACTTACCCGCCACCCAGGCAATGGAAAAGTGTTTGGTCTTGATTGAGCAATATGTGAAAGCGGGCTACAAAAAGTTGCACCTGGATCCTAGTATGGGTTGTGCAGACGATCCAACTCCGCTACCCGTTGCCACAATTGCACACAGAACTGCATTAATGATGCAAAAAGCAGAAACTGTCGCGACTGAGATCTACGGACACTCGCGCGACCTTTTTTATATTGTGGGTACAGAAGTGCCTGTGCCTGGTGGGGCACAAGAGCATGAAGATCATATCAGTGTGACACCATTGAAAGAGGTGCATGAAACCATCGATGCAATGCGCCAGGCCATGCAAAATACAGGTGTGGCAGAGGTTTGGGCACGTGTGCGCGGTGTGGTGGTGCAGCCTGGGGTCGAGTTTGGTGATGACTTTGTCTTTTTGTATAAACCAGGACAGGCTGCAGGGCTTAATAAAGCAATTGATACACAACAGGCCGTGGTGTATGAAGCACATTCTACGGACTATCAAACAACACAGTCGCTTAGAGGGTTGGTGCAAGATCATTTTGCTATTTTGAAAGTGGGGCCAGAACTCACTTTTGCGTGGAGAGAGGCACTGTATGCACTGGAAATGATAGAGAAATCCTTGCCTGACATTGCCCAAAAGAGCGCTGTTTTTGAAACCGTAGAGGCACAAATGCGTATGGCACCAGGGTATTGGCAGCCATACTATGGGGGTAGTGAGGCAGAAATTCGCCACAAGTTAGTCTATAGCTTGAGTGATCGTGTTAGATATTATTGGACAGATGAAAAAATTCAAGAAAGAATAGCGCACCTGATGAAAAACTTGGACAACAAGCTTTTGTATCCTGTGGTTTCGCAATTTTTGCCGTGGGTGATTGAGCGGGGAGAAATAGAGGGGCACCGGGATTTTGATCCCAGAGTTATTTTGATCTGGGCTGTAGAGCGTGTGATAGACAAGTATTATAGGGCACAGGGGTAAAAATGAAGATCGAGGGACTTAGGGCGGTTTTGCAAAGAGCTGTGAAGGAAAAATTTGCATTGCCAGCATTTAATACATTGAATATGGAATTTACCTCATTGATTGTAGAGGTGGCAGAAGAAACAAAATCGCCAATCATCTTGCAGATTACTGAAAGTAGCGTGAAATATGCGGGATTTGACTATATTGACGCGATTTTGGGGGTGGCGGATCGTAGTGAGTATGTGTTTGTACATCTGGATCATGGGACAAGTTTGGAAAATATAAAAAGGTGCCTGGCGAGCAACGCGTTTACCTCAGTGATGATAGATCGTTCAAAAGAGAGTTTTCAGAACAATTTGGCTGCTACCCAAGAGGTCGTGGCGATGAGTTGTGGCAAGCTGATAGAGGCCGAGCTGGGCATTGTGGGTGGAAAAGAAGAAGAGATAGAGGCAGAAGAGACCCTGTATACAGATAAGGTTGAGGCAATAGAGTTTATCGAAAAAACCCAAATTGCACTATTTGCCCCTGCAGTGGGTACATTGCATGGTATTTATAAGAATACGCCAAAGTTGAATTATGAACTGATTAAGGATTTGCGATCGGCGAGCACAATTCCATTGGTATTGCATGGGTCATCTGGGCTTTCTGATGATGAAGTACGTACTTGTGTAGAAGCGGGAATGAACAAGATTAATATTGATACGGAACTAAAGCAACATTTTATTATGGGGTTTATGGACTTTATGAAAAAGGATCCCAGTGCATATGATTTGCGCAAAATTTTTGGTGCAGCCAAGGATGAAATGCGTAAAATTCTTTTGCACAAAATTAATATTTGTGGTGCGATGGGCCAGTTGAAATAGGAGAAGATGGAAAATGTGGCAGGATTTGATAAAAAATAAAGAAGATATGCGTTATGTACATACTTTGCGGGAGATTTCTCAACAACCGCAAGCATGGAGAGAAACCTTTGAACTTGTGGCAGAAAATCAGGCACTAAAGGCGTTTTTACAAAAAGCACTCGCCAATGAGCATGCACGCATTATTATTAGCGGGGCAGGGTCTTCAGAGTTTGTGGGGCTCAGTGCGATTGATACAATGACTGAGGTGTTTGGCCGTACAGTGATGAGTGCTCCCACGACAGATATTGTGACAAATCCCAAAAAATACAGTATCCCCACGCCTGCGGCACTGATGATTTCGTATGGGCGATCTGGCAATAGTCCAGAGTCTGTGGCGTCCTATGAGCTGATGAAGCAGGTGGCGCCAGAGACAAAGCACTTGGTTATCACGTGTAATAAAGAGGGAAATTTGGCATTGCGTGCACTGGATGACCCCGATACCTTTGCGCTAATTTTGCCAAAACAAACCAATGATCAATCTTTGGTGATGACAAGTTCTTATTCTTCGATGGTTTTGGCCAGTGTATTGTGTGCGCAGCTTTTTGCCGGGGGATGTGATCGTAAGTTACTGGATGCGGGTTGTGCGTTTGCTCGGGAATGGATTTCTGAAAAAAGTGAGGCATTGTATACAGCTATTGCGCCAAATAATGTGAGAAGAGTGCAGTATTTGGGAACGTCGGATGCACGCGGAGTGCTGACAGAGGGGCATTTGAAAATGCTAGAAATGACAGATGGTCAGGTGGCAACACGCGTGGACTCTTTTTTGGGATTGCGTCATGGCCCACAGGTTTTTGTAGACAAAAATACGCTTGTTTGTGCAGTGTTGAGTGAGGATTCTTATATTCGCCAATATGAGTTAGATTTGTTGGCAGAAATGCAGCAGAAGCAACAGGGGGCAGCATACATTATCGTAGGAGAGGGTGCTTCGCAGCTCAAGTTGCCACATTTGGTAGCTATAGAGACTGGAGGGCTGGGTGATTTTTTTAGAGTTTTACCCGCTATTATTGTGGTGCAACTTTTGGGGCTATACAAAAGCTTGGCGGTAGGGTTGTCTCCTGATGCGCCCAGTGCCTCTGGAACTATTAATCGCGTCGTACAAGGGGTAAATATTTATCCCTATAAAAAATTGTGAGCATGGAGGTAGAGTTATGCCAGATATTCGTTTGGTGCGTATTGATAATCGCTTGATTCATGGACAGGTGGGAACAGCATGGTTGCCCCATGTGCAGGCTAATTTGGCCCTGGTGGCCAATGATGAGGTCTCTGGGGATGAAATGAGGCAAAGCTTGATGAATATGGTTGTTCCCACAGCGGTACAAACACGTTTTTTTAGCCTAGAAAAAACAATAGAAATTATTCATAAGGCGACAGATGCGCAGCATATTGCAATTATCGTAGAAACACCTATTGACGCATTAATTCTGAAAAAGGGCGGCGTGCCCTTTGATGCAATCAATGTTGGAAATATGCATGGTGGAGATGGCAAAAAGCCTATTGCAAAATCAGCTTTTGCTTCCGAAGAAGAGATTCAGGCACTCAAAGAGCTCGTGGGACTGGGTGTCAAGGTGACATATCAGCAGCTGCCCACAGAGTCGCTTATTGATCTAACGTCTGCAATTAATAATGCTTAAAAAGGAGGGAGTATGTTAACGATTATTGTGACGGGCCATGGGACGTTTGCCAGTGGAATTAAGGCAACGGTGGACCTGATTTTTGGTGAAACAGATCATATCGAGTATATAGATTTTACACGAGATTTTACACCAGAGCAGCTTTACAAACAATTTGATGAAATCTATGAAAATAGTGCTGGGAAGGTCATTTTTTTGGCAGACCTAGCTGGGGGCACACCTTTTAACCAGGCCTCTCGACTGCTCCATACATATGGAAAAATGGGTGTGATTGGTGGGATTAATGTGGGGATGGTTTTTGCGGCGATTGATATGCGCACCAATATGGCTGATCCACTGTTATTTTGCCAAAAGATCAAGCAAGAGGGTATAGAGAGTATTGGAATTTTTGGTGAGGCGGTGCCAGGCCAAAATATGAGTAGTGATGGCGGAATTTAAATAAAATATTTATATTTAAAGTAGGAGGAAGAAACAATGGATGTATCAATAATGCAAATTGTGTTAATTGGTATCTGGGCTGGCCTTGCGGGTATTGATCTTTTCGATGGATTGATTCACTTGCATCGACCAGTGGTGACGGGGTCTGTGATTGGTCTTATTTTGGGAGATCTTCAGACTGGTTTGGTAGTGGGCGGAACACTAGAGCTTGTTTTCTTGGGTGCTATGCCAGTAGGTGGCGCACAACCGCCAAATGTGGTGATTGGTGGAATTGCAGGCACGGTTCTCGCAATTTTCTCTTCTCCTAGAATTGAGCCTGTGGCTGCGGTAGGAATGGCAATTCCATTTGCTGTTTTCATGCAAAGCTTGATTACCTTACTCTTTACGCTCTTTTCTCCTGTTATGCACGGAGTAGATAAGTCGATCGAAGCAGGGCGTGGCGATCGTGCTGTGACTAATGCCAATCTTTTGGGAATGGGCATTCTCTTCGTGATGTATGCGGGCTTGTCTATTGGTATTGTTTTGGGTGGTACAGTCTTGGGTCAAACATTGGGAACATTGCCCGCATGGATCACACATGGATTGAGTGTGGCTGGTGGTATGTTGACTGCAGTAGGATTTGCTATCTTGCTAAAGATCATGTATGCCCCACGGTATGCAATTTATTTGGCACTAGGATTTATCCTTGTGACCTTCTTTAAGGCACCAATTTTACCTGTTGCTGGAATTGGATTCATTGTTGCGATGATTGAATTCTATCTGGCGCGTGAGAGTGGTGGTCCTCAGAAATCACAAACAGCTCAGGGAGGAAATAGTGATGGAATCTAAGAGACTTATTGATAAAAAGACACTCAACAACATGGCTTTTCGCTCGATGTTTTTGCAGGCATCATTTAACTATGAGCGTATGCAGGCTTGTGGCTGGTTATTCTCTATTATGCCAGGATTAAAGGCTATTTTTAAGAATGACCCCAACAAACTTAAGGATGCACAACGTAGACATATGGAGTTCTTTAACACACATCCATTTTTGGTCACTTCTATTATGGGACTGACGCTGGCAATGGAAGAGAAGGGTGAGGATCCAGAGCTGATTCGTGGTATGAAAGTTGCAATGATGGGCCCATTGGGTGGTATTGGTGATGCAATATTTTGGTTCACATTGATTCCTATTGCCGCATCTTTTGGTGCCAGCCTGGCCCTCAGTGGCAATGTTTTGGGACCAATTTTGTTCCTGATTATTTTTAATATGGTTCACCTGCCATTGCGTTGGGGGCTCATGCATTCTTTCTACAAGCTGGGCCTAGAGGCTTTTGATAAACTCAAGGCTGTGACAGTGCATTTCCAAAAAGCGGCAACTATTGTTGGGTTGACAGTCATTGGTGCGTTGATTGCCTCCTATGTGCGCTTTCAGCTGGCTTTGGAATTTGCTGTAGGAAGTGGTGAAGCTCAGAAAACAGTCAATGTACAAAGTGAGATTGTGGATGCTATTATGCCCAATCTGTTGCCATTGACACTCACACTAACAATTTTTTATTTTATTGCCAAAAAGGGCGTAAAGCCAACAACGATTATTTGGTTGTTGATTGGATTGGGACTTGTGGGTTCTTTTTTCGGAATTGTATAATTTTAACTAAAGAGTACAAAGAGGGGGGGGGTGATCCCCTCTCTTTTTTTATACCTTATGAGGGGGTGCTATTCATGCAAGGGTTAGAGGCTAAAAAGATTTTTGATGGGGACTATTTTCATCATGATGCAGTGGTGTTGTGGGAAGGGGAGAGGGTGGTGGCCATTGGGCCCGCAAGTGAGATAAAAAAGAAGTACCCCCAGGCAAAAATCACTGCAACACAGGCGACTGTCAGTCCGGGATTTGTGGATATCCAGGTGAATGGGGCGGGCGGGGCCGACTTTTATGGACAAGGACTCTCTGAAACAACACTCAAAGAGATGGCTCAAACACTTAGGCGATTTGGGTGTACAAGTTTTTGCCCTACGATTATTACGGCACCAGATGCTGATATTGAAAAGGCCCTGGCACTAGTCAGTGAAAAGGAAAAAATGCAGCAAATGGGTGTGTTGGGATTGCACATAGAGGGGAATATGATTTCCTTTGAGCATAAAGGTGCACATAATCCAGATTTAATTCGTATTTTTCCTGCGGAATTAGTAAAGAAAATATGTGAAGGCAATGTGTGCATTGTTTCTGTTTCGCCAGAAGTGGCACCTGTACAACAAATAGAAGAATTTTTGGCAGCAGGAATCGAGGTCTCCATTGCGCATACAAATGCAAGCTTGGCAGATGTGCGATCTGCAGAGCTGATGGGCGTGAAATTGGGGACACATTTGTATAATGGGATGAGTCGATTTTCCTCTAGAGAGCCTAATGTTGTGGGTGGACTTTTGACAAGCAAGCAGATTTATAGTTCAATTATTCCCGATGGGAATCATTGTGATTTTGAGTCTGTGCG
The DNA here is from genome assembly GCA_051648825.1 of Spirochaetia bacterium. Lineage (GTDB taxonomy): Bacteria > Spirochaetota > Spirochaetia > WRBN01 > WRBN01 > JAHHUI01. The sequence goes on along the minus strand of JBOFFX010000038.1, from coordinate 580 downwards.
TATGGCACATGCATTGCTGGGTCGACGCCTCATTACGATTACAGACGGGATTTTGGCAATGGGAACAGATATTAAAGAGTTTAAACTCGGCTTTCAAAAGGTTTATATAGATGAACAACATCGCTGTGTCGGCGAATATGGTGGGTTGGCAGGGTCGATGGTCACGCCTATAGAATGTATACAAAATTTGGTGAAGTATTGCGAATATAGCCTGGAGGATGCACTGGCGTCTTATACCAGTGTGCCCGCGATGGCGCTGAATATGAAGGAAGAGGTGGGGATGATTCGACGTGGCAATTATGCAGATTTTGTACTCCTGAAAGGGGAGGATTTAAGTATAGAGCGTGTGATTTTTAGGGGGAATTGATAAAAACTAGATATTTTTAAGATTTTTTTAGAATAGTGTTGACACTGAATGGGAATATAGTATAGATTCTCTCTTGTTGGGCGTGTGAAGCGCTTGATTTTTGTTTTATTGGACAGTTAGGGAAGGGGAGAGAGATACGCTTGGTGAGGGGTCTGAATCAATGATGATTCAGCTAACTTGTCAAATTTCTTAAAAAATATTTTGACTAGTGAT
>JBOFFX010000037.1:0-1052 GCA_051648825.1 Spirochaetia bacterium | reverse complement strand
CTACAACTCGCGCAATGCCAAGCATTCGATAGGGCTGCAGATCAACGCCTTTACCTCTTAATTCTGCGATTAAACCTGACATATGATACCCTCCATGCTCTCTGGTATGCCCTAAGTAACCAGGTCGTTTTGACTCCACACTCCGTACAAATAACAAATGCGTCAATAATGATTAATTATTTGCCCACCCTTTTTACACAGCACTTGTAAAGGTGTCACGACAAAAAATATATATGTCACCATAATGATTCTTGTATGTCAGATTACTAGTAAAAATGGAATAATATCTTATCAATTTAGTCCAATTAACGTGATATAATATGAAAAAACTCACCTCAATAAAGCTGAAACCACTAATAATAGTGAAAACTGTAGGCGAATTACAGAGCATGAGTGCTGCTGCAACCAAATTTAATTCACATCAGCCATATATAAGCAAAATAATTAGCGATCTTGAAAGGACTCTTGGATTTAAAATTTTCAATAGAGATAATACTGGTGTATCTACAACTACAGTAGGCCGCACATTTATAAAGAAGATAGATGCCATATTGGATGCATATGGGGATTTATATGAGTTCATTGACAGTTATAAATCCTCATCTTGTGGTGATGTTCATATCTATGGTGATAACATCGCGTTGAATTTTATCGCAAGTAAGATATCCCCATGTTTCAGCACATTGAGCAATGACATCAGCATCAAGCTGATTGCAACATTAGGTGAGTACCAGCCAGATCACAATGATGAATGGGACTTGATTATGTCTTCTACCCTCCCCAAAGATGACTCCGTCGTTGTCAGGGAGATTGCTGAGATTGGTTACAATTGCTTTGGTTCGCCCAATATATTTAACTCCCAACTCGATGACCCGAGCAGTTTGGATACATTGCCATGTATTATATGGGATGATAATGCACTCTATCCCCAAAAAAATAACCAATGGAGTTTTACTATCAATTGTGAACATGTCAGAATAAATGTCAAAAGCAAGCTAAGTTGCAACAACATGTCCAGTGCTATTGAAATGGCTATAAATGGGCTAGGCGTA
>JBOFFX010000036.1:0-1335 GCA_051648825.1 Spirochaetia bacterium | reverse complement strand
AAGAGAAGTCACTGACTTTTTGCGACAGGTGGGATTCTGCTTACGGCATTTCTCATTCATTCCTATGGTATCCGTAAACTGTGTTTGAGTGTCGCACAACTCAAGGCTGTAATGTGATTGGTTATTAAGGCACATGTGATCCAAGTTGACCGTTACGCTTTCTCCAATAGTAAGTAATACAGACCCTCTCATCTCCCTATAGTAAGACAATCTTTGATGGAAACTGTCTAGCCACGCCCTAGCAACCATTTACAGCCCCCTAGCAACTGATCCCATAGACTGCCATTATAAAAGGACCAGATGGATATCTTTGCAGCACAGTGTCATAGAGGCATGGGGGTGGGCTCATTTTACTCAGGCAACCAATCAGTCTCTCAGAATCATCGTGAAGCTGTCAAGCCACACACTGGTAACCATATAGAGCACCCTAGCAACTGATCCCATAGACTGCCATCATGGGCGACATTAGCAGGGGGCAAGGGGGGGCAAGGGGGAGCAATCCCCCCCCCCCATGGAATCTCATGGAATCTCTGATGTCGGCCCTGCTGCAATTGGAGCACTTTGCCAAGAGCTAAATACCCTCAACATGTTTTTGCAGCATTGAGCAATGTAGCCAATCACAGACATATCTGTCGATTTCTTGAACGCAATGGCCAATGACGGTAGTTCAGCAATGAATGGTGTGCAATTTATGACAGAATATAGTCCCACAACTGATTCATTTTCACATCTGATTCACATGTCTTGCCTTTGGTAACAACGATTCAAAACTGACACATTTCAAGTGACATGGGAAAAAGACACGGAAAACTTCAGTGAACATCAGAAAAGCAGCATGCACATTTCTGGTTAAAAATGAAAGGCCATCAACTGACAAACGGCAAGCATCGCCATTCAAGTCAGCAGGAAGAGTCAAAGCTAGTCCACAGTTTACTAAAAGGTTGCAACCTCTTTAAGTTATTCTTGACTGTGTTGTATTGACTGCTTTGATGCGTTGCAATATGGTAGGGCATTGTTTTGATTCTTACATCCTAAAAAAAAATATTTTGCTTTTATTTATTAATTTTTAATTTAATTTTAATTATTATTTATCAAAATATTCTTGCCCCTGTATATTCGCCCATGACTGCCATTATAAAAGGCCCAGATGAATATGTTTGCAGCACAGTGTCAAAGAGGCATGGGGGTCGGCTCATTTTACACTGGCAACCAATCAGTCTCTTATGATTATTGGGAAGCTATCAAGCCACACCCTAGCAACCACTGTTGAGCATCCTAGCAACCGAAACCCAAAAAGGCATATCTTCAAATCTGAATGTCAGTGGCATTGCGGTT
>JBOFFX010000035.1:0-1194 GCA_051648825.1 Spirochaetia bacterium | reverse complement strand
AGTGGGCTGGGCTTTGTTTTGCAAAACATGTTTTCACACAAACAGGAGTCAGATAGACTCTCTCACTACCATACATACAGTAGAAGAAGACACAAATATCATGTTGGGAACAGGATGACCATACTACTGCAAATTTGTTTGTATGCATGCAGTACTGGGATAACTTCATACATTTGGCAGAATGTGCTGTATGTATCAATAAATAGTTGTGTACCATATTATGTACCATGCCAGAGGTCTCCAATGAGGTCCACAGACCTGCAGAGTTTAACTTCAACATTAATTAAATACACATGAAACTGCTAATCAAGGCCTTCTGGACTGCTAGAATTAGGCTGGCTATATGCGCTTATGCTTTCGAATCGCTCTCGCACCTACTTTGGTGTCTTTTTTGATCGGTGCGCAGCGACGTTTCAATTCAAACAAACAAACAAACACGTGCGCAATATTTGCATCGCTTTGATCATTCCCTGTAGATCTCACCTTCTCATGCGCAGCCCCACGATTGGTCGATTATGTACAATACCTGCATGTTATTGGTCAAACTGCTTTGGATGTTTTAGGCAATATTAAAATCCTGGCCAGGACGTGTCCCTTATGAACGGCACATATGGCCACCCTAGCTAGAATTCCAAATTCTGAAGGTCTATGGACCTTCAGCAACATGGATTAAAGACCCTTGCACTATACACTGTGCACATAGGCCACATTTACATTTCATGTTTCAAATTCCGATTTTTCCTGTGGCACCAAATCAAATATGACCCACAAACTTGTAAGCAGGAAAAAAATCACATGGATTCCGATATTCTCAGATTCATTTCAGGCCTCATTCATATGTCGAAATAAAATCAAATATGAATTGGATATGTGCATTTGCGTCTGGTGAGCGTGATTTCACCAAGTACAACATGTTCCTGGATCAACATCCTTGTTGATCCTGGAACAACTTTCCAATCAACCAATCAGAATTGAGATATAACTTTTCGGGAAATATCTGTTTTAGGCTTACAATCAGGGTTAGAGGCTTCTATACCCTTGTTAATCATCTATCATTTCCCACTGATTTTAGGAATAAATTATGGGTAGGGTTAGGTTTAGGGGTAGGGATTGGGTTAAGTATATATTTTTGGACAATTATGTTGATCCAGGATCATCAAAAGATGTTGATCCAGGAACATGTCTTACTTGGCA
>JBOFFX010000034.1:0-1173 GCA_051648825.1 Spirochaetia bacterium | reverse complement strand
CTCACTCTCAAGTTGTTTTAAACCTGAATGAGTTTCTTCCGTTGAACATAAGTTATTTTGAAGAATGTTGGTAGCCAAACAGTTGCTGGTCCCCAGTGACTTTTATAGTATTTTTTTTTTTTTCTACTATCAAAGTCAGTGGGGACCAGCAACTGTTTGGTTACCCACATTCTTCAAAATATCTTCTTTTGCATTCAGCATAAGAACGAGATGAATACAGGTTTGGGATAAGTGCGTATATTGCATATTGAGATGGAGGCGCCGGAACTGCAACTGATAGCATGTGCGCTGAAGCAAGAAATTACGATATTTCTTCAAAAGCAAATTGTGGGGACATATTACTCGTCCATTATCAAAAAACTTGATATCGCACATGATATATTTTTCCTTTGGCATCAGGTTGCGCATGCCAAGCTGGCCATCCACAGAACAGCCTGCCGTAAATCATGCGACACCCAGGAATTTGTGGCGAAAGCAGCAAGGCCAGTGAGAAAGAACAATCCAGGGGTGCGTTTCCCAAAAGCATTGTTAGCTAACTATGATCGTAAGTTCTATTGAACTCTATTTGTAACAACGGGACTTGCAACCATAGTTGCTTTCAGAAAACGCACCCCAGATTGGGAACAGAGGGATTTGCATAATTCCCTCTCCACCAGGTTTCCTGTCCACACTCATCTTTTGCCTTGGATTCTTCTTATACTTTCCTTTTTTCTTCATCTTTTTTTTTTTTTTTCACCCAGACGTTTGAATCAAAGAACTATGAGCTCTTCTTGGCAATACTCACCTTGAGCGGGTGTGTGGAGAGGATGCTTTGTTATTTATGGTGGTGGCTCAGTTCCTACTCGCATGTTTGATGTGTATTGGCAGGTCGTAGTTGTTTGTCTTTCCAGTATGTGGCCATGTGCATGTTTTAGAGAGAAATGTTTTTTTTATTGATTTTTTTTTATTAAAGAGTAAAGGTCTCTTCTTTACATTATTAATGTTTAGAACAATGATTTATATATGAAGGTTCAGCCTCACCTACCCAAGTCGATCTTTTCTACATATGTGCTTTGATCAGTAAGTGTATTGATTGAAGAGATAGGCCTACTGGATAGAGACAGCGGGCCTCAATTATCAATCTAGCGTAGAAACGAGCACAGATCTGAGCACACAAATCAATTTATGACAGAG
>JBOFFX010000033.1:0-2123 GCA_051648825.1 Spirochaetia bacterium | reverse complement strand
CTAGCCACTATGTCCACCAATGTTGGCCAATGTGTCCATCAAATTATTTATCACGATTTTTTATAAATTGCATTGTTTTATTAATAACAAACACTATGGAGGTCATGGATTTGAAAGACCACTCTTCCTCTGTCTCTGGATCAATTACCTGGTAGTAGTTATTATTTTTGTAAACCTTTAGGCCTATTTCTTTTCTAGATCTATACTCTTATATAAATAGGGGGGTCATTTTGAACTTGTTCCCTGTTCATTTTCAACCTGGAGACGGGGTCATTTTGACCAACTTGTGTATAGCCATTAAGTGGGTGTCCTATAGACAAGGCTATTGACAGTCGTTTCATGCAATAATATCTTTTAATAAAAAAACAAAAAGGCAGATTGACAAAAAAGCACAAAAGTCATACATTAGCAGGCATCACAAATGCCGTTTTGTGATGACAGACAAGGAGGTAGAACGTGACAAGTGTTAAATTTGCGCGCTATCTAACCGCGTACTGCCGAAAAAAAGGCATTGTTCCAAACATTACACAGACACAAAAGTGGACGTATCTCTGCTATAGTTTCTATATTTTTTTCTCTGAAAAAGAGCTTCTTTTTGATGATGACCTTCCTTATTGCTGGCCCTATGGTCCTGTCTTCCCAGAGCTCTATTATGCACAAAAAGATCACCCAGAATTTTTTCAAGAATCTGATGAATTATACCAAATTTCTATTCCTGATGATATCGCACAATTAGTCGAATTGGTTATCAATCATTTTGGAAATTGGAGTGCAGGACAGCTCTCTACGTGGTCTCATAGGGAAGGTACGGCCTGGGAAAAAGCTTATAAAAAAAATCCTGCTGTTCAGTTATGTACTGCCCTAGACAAGGATGATATTTATGAAGAATTTAAGGAGTATATAGCATGGCAGGAATAGGAATCATTGGGGCAATGATCGTTGGTGCGACATCGGACCCCCCCCCCAACAACATACCTGCTGGGCAGAAAGACATAGATAAATCCTTGCTCAATAAAGGAACAAAGGATTTGATTCTTAACGAGCTAAAAGAGTGCTGCACCGAAGAGCAAATTGATGCGCTTTTTGAGCGACAGAATGTTAAAGATTATAAAATGCGCAATACATTGCTAAGAGAAGCTATGGAGTGTACTATTGTGCCTGCTGGGGTTTCTGTTGACGCCCAAGATGAGCTAGACCATGAGGAGCTTCAGAGAAGCTACTATGTGAGTGAGAAAGACACATTTCTCCTAATCAGGGGATTCTATAGAGCGCAGAATGGGTGATGCACAACTTCTGGGTATTTTTGTTAATGATAAGGCCCAGTCTCACTATCTTTCTCATGCAGTAAGAGTTCTCTCGGATTGTGTTAATCAGCTCTATTTAAAAGAGGAAATTGAAGCTATTGAGCAAGACCCTAACTTTACTGCCGAGGAAAAATCTGAAAAAATAAGCCATTTAAATAGCTTCGGTCATCTACAAGTGTTGCGACATTATGAAATACTTATTTGTCCCTCCAAAGATCATTTGCAGGGGGGGGTCAGATACGTAACAACACGCCAAGCAAGAACATCAGAAGGGAAACTGGTTAATAGATATATTACGGTTATTCAGTATGACCCAAACTTTAAGGAACCTATTAAACTTAGATTGGCATTGGCACATGAACTCGCGCATATATATCTACGCAAAATTGTCAAGAAATATGATGAAACGACTATGATTCCAGATCCAGCAAGCGAGGAGGAGATTGAGGCATGGGTCCATGCTGTTAATCTAATTTCTTTGAAAGACAAATTTTACAAGCAAGATGCTCCTGAGCTTTGCCACTGCTGTGAAGCTGGAATATGGAAGGCATGTATTGGCTCAGTTGAAGCATATGGTGCCAAAAGAAAGCTCCAGGACACCTTTTATGACCGTAAAAATTCAAAATCAATGCATATTTGTACAGATTGTAACTGACTCTCTTAATTATGCTTCTTAAAAATCTCCAGCTTCTTACGAAAGACCTCGTAGTCCTGATAAAAGTGTGCCAGGTCTTGGGCGTCTTGCCTGTCCATTTGCTCTGGGTGCCTGAGGGCAGGAGTTTCTGGAGGCACTGGCAACATCATGATGGCAGGGCTACT
>JBOFFX010000032.1:0-1236 GCA_051648825.1 Spirochaetia bacterium | reverse complement strand
AATTAACAATCTCCTTCCTGAGTTGTTCTTTTGTGTTAATGTTGCAAGCTGTTCTGTGAAAGAGTTGGTTGGTTAGGCTTGCTTCAGACTGGCTGGCGATAGGATCTGATTTACGAACATCCTGTCGTCTTGGGCCTTTCTGTGGAATTCGGCTCCTCGTGTTTCAACCATGTTCTTGATCGAATCTTAATTTATCTGATTCGGTCTGATACCCTACATCTAAATGCCTAAAACCTTTTCCCAGGAATCTTTCAGATATAAGGTAGATATGCTGAGCTGACTGGTAAAGACACCTATAAAACGGGAAATCAAATTAAGGGCATTAGAGGAGGCAGAAAGCAATTTATATACTTAATTTCCATCTGTAAGCAGTTCAAAGTTTGAGATTGACGTGCAAACATAATTTCTCAGCTGAGGGTATCTAAAAAAATGCGTTGATGGAAGATCAAATTTCTCCTTCAGCTGATAAAATGTGGCAAATTTACCATCCACATACAAGTCTCTCACGGTGACCATTCCTTTGCTAGACCAAACTGAAAATGTGGAGTCTGTGAGTGATGGCTTAAAGGCATGATTGTGAGCGATAGGGGTGGACAGTGTGGTAGATGGCAATGCAAATGCTTTCTGTACCTGATACCATATTTTGAGAGCGCTACAAAGCACAATGTTTGTGTTGGCCACTTTTTTGAGTGGCACAGGCACCGCAAAAAGCAAAGAGAGAGAGTAGTTTGTAACACTGTTCAATCGCAAGCCAAGATGGAATGTCATCTGCAGGCCCCAGAAGATAAGATTTTTTCCAGTATGATATAAGGCTCTGCAGTTTGCAGCCCAATAGTAATGCTGGAAGTTTGGCAAGCCTAATCCTCCCATCAACCATGGTTTACAAACATGTAACTTAGAAATACGGTGTGCTCTGAAGCCCCACAAATGAAATTCACTTCACAACAGATGCTAATTCGTGTCATGGGAGGGGCTTCTGCCAGTTGAGTTCACGCAGCATTGTGATTTCAACCACCATTTATTCTGATAATTTTCAAAATATTACTGTTATCGTGTCATGAAATGTAGTTTTAAAAGTATTTCAGACGAGAATGTAGTTGTTTAAAACTCAAATATGCGGTTTATTTATAAAGATAACGCCTATTTGGAAAATTTGCTATGCCGATTTCGGAGCTCCAGGCGATCACTGGGCGCTCAGTGCTCATGTATCTGCATAGAACAGCCTTATGGCCTTGA
>JBOFFX010000031.1:0-1386 GCA_051648825.1 Spirochaetia bacterium | reverse complement strand
CGCTGGAGGCCGACAACCTATCAAGAAATGATGCAAATGATGTAAATAAAAAGCCCCTTGATTGGGGCTTTATTTTTTGATGCTAATATTAATCTTCTGGATTGATTCCAAGCATTGCTTTGGCACACTTAGTTGCTGATCCTTTATCTAAGTAAACAATTCCGCTTGCTAAGAACCTGTGATCATCAGAATCACCCCACCAGTACAAGGTGTTGAACGCTTTATTATGTATATCTGGGGTGTAATAGGTTGTGTTATCACTTAGGGCAGAAGTCTCATGCATAGGCACTTCGAAGCCATTGACCGCCTTTACCTTTGGCTTTATGCGATATTTTGAACTACCAGCCAGAACTAAGTTAAATTTATCAACAAACTCGCCATTATTTAAAACCTGAATCTCTTCGCCATTAGCCGCAGCCTGAACAATTGGCAAAATTTCTTTGCACCATTCCTGTAGGCTGCTAACTTCTGCTTGTGGCTCATCTTCTTCCATAAACAGATCTAAATGGTACTCTGCCCCATAATTAAGAAACGCCCCAGAACTGGTATAGCTAAACCCATTCATGCACCCATCAACATTAGCATGAATAGTGTATGGTGACCCAGGCATGTTAAAACTTGTTATGTTAGCACGACGACCGTCCCTTGTGATAACACCCTTCCCTGCTTTTGCTTCTTCTAAATTAAACGGTTTCATTTTCTAGCCCTCGTTGTGTTGATAGCTAGACTATAGCACGCCTGCGGGATATGTAAAGCTATTCTTTTAGATTTGTGACGAGTTTTATCATGATGATAGATGCGAGCATGTCAACAACTCGCCAAGCCCCATCGACTACATCAGTGACAGAGTATTGATTGTGGTTTAGTGCTGATATGCAGTGAAGAACCATCATAGCTAACGCTATAAAAATCGTGGCGCTAACTGTCTGGTTTGTGAGTGGACATGTAATTTGGCGTAGCTTGGATATTGACTGCCACATCAGGACTGTAGAAAGGGTAATGTTGATAAGTGACATAAGTAAAAAGATGGTCATTTGTCTCCACCGAACCACTTTTTGATTACAGATGGATCGTCCTTAATCCTCTGCCCTAAAGACATTACAGCTTCAACAATGTAATCACTCAGCATTGCAGCCAGTGCAACCATGACAAACAGTGTCGCCCTGCTTGTGTCAGTCTGGTTTTCCACAATCAAAAAAGTTATCAAGAGGCTAGCAATCAGAGAGCGGATTATAGTCACTAGCGTTTGTCTCTCTTTAGAGTATAGCTTACTTACAGCCACAGCAGCTAAGGCGACAACCCACGGCAGGCCGTGTTTCACTATCATCTGCTCTAGCTCATCTCTCATGCTAAACTCTTGTGCTGTTTGAATTGTTATATTTTGGC
>JBOFFX010000030.1:0-1192 GCA_051648825.1 Spirochaetia bacterium | reverse complement strand
TCCAAATCAATTTTAACTTCAGAAATTAACCAAGCTGATACCTCGCCCCATACTGGAGACATACTACATTCTATATTTGCAATCTGATATATTTCTGCTAGTTGATTAATATTCCATCCAAAACCCTTCCCTTTTTCCTTTGTATATTCCCAACAATTATTCAATACATCTTTAGAAATATGTTCTCTAGCATGACTCTTCATTGATGTCCAGTATGCCAGGGACAATTTTACTTTACGTAAACTTAATGGCATTTCATTTGCCTCTACCAGGGGCGGATTAAGGTAGTCAGGGGCCCCTAGGCTGCCCCCCCTAATTATTATGCTTTACTGGAGAAATGTATTTAGTGCCATACATGGTCCAAATCAATATTTAATATAATTCATACAGGCCTACCTCATGTTGCACGTTTGCACTTTTTGAGAAAAAAAGGCACAATAAAAAAAAGACTTTTCTGGTCTATGTCCAATCCCTCACTTTTTCTGGTTATATAAGGTTAAAATATTTTGCCTGTAATTTTTTTTTCTCATATCGCAATATAATATCGATATCGCCTGGACAGTGTAAAATATCGTGATATGAATTCTAGCTCATATCGCCCACCCCTACTATTAAGTGAGAACAATACGTGCTCTCTCTATATTCAGCGCAAATAGAGACCAATGATGCAGAGCTTTAGACAACTACACAACCTATTATAGCCTACATACTAATAACAGCCTAGATATTTTATGTAGCCTAATTTGCGCGCATCAGTGAGTCGCTCTCAAAACGCAGGGTATTAAAATGCTTTTGAATGCACGTGCACGTTTTACTTTCGGTTTCAATTTAACGATTGCTCTGCAACAAATGCTCCTTTGATGTTTCTTATGGGCCAATGAGGGTCTTTTTTGTTTGCGCTCAAGTAAATTTAAAATAATAAAAAAATAGTCTGGCCAATCTGAGGCCCCTGCACACGTGGGGCCCCCTAGGCTGCAGCCTAGGCAAGCCTGTGCTTTAATCCGCGCCTGGCCTCTACTAATAGTGGAGTGACCGAAGTTGTTTTAGTTGCTCCTAGACATATCCTGAGCACTCTGTATTGTATTCTATCAAATCTCCTTAACAATGTTGCTGATGCAGCATCATACACCATACATCCATAATCAAGTATAGATATAATCAGGGCTTGATATATTGTTAACATAGTTTCTCT
>JBOFFX010000029.1:0-1581 GCA_051648825.1 Spirochaetia bacterium | reverse complement strand
GGTACAAATGTACTCTCTGGATGTGGCTTGATAATCAATTTACCACCAGATAAACCTTTACCCACGTAGTCGTTGCCCTCTCCTTGAAGTGTCAGTGTCAGACCTGGTGCTGCAAATGCACCAAAGCTTTGACCTGCACTTCCTGTAAAGTTATACCATATTGTATCTTCTGGCAAACCTTCTTCCCCGTATTTTTCTGCAATTTTACCACTGAGCATCGTCCCCACTGTACGGTTAGTATTTCTAATGCCAAAGTCAGCTTGAACAGACTTGCCTTTTTCAAGTGCTTCTGATGCTACGGCAATCAGTTCATGATCTAGGGCTTGATCAATACCATGATCTTGAGTCGTGACATTGCGTGATGCAATACGTAATGGTAAGTTTGGTCTATAAAGTATAGGTGAGAGATCAATGCCTTGGGATTTCCAATGTTTCAGTGCTTCATCCACTTCCAGCATATCCGCTCTACCAATCATCTCATCGATGGTTCTAAAGCCTAGGCTTGCCATGAGCTCCCTTACTTCCTCCGCTACAAAGAAGAAGTATTTAATAAGATGCTCTGGTTTTCCACTAAATTTCTTTCTCAGCTCTGGGTCTTGTGTCGCTACCCCTACAGGGCAAGTATTTAAGTGACATTTTCGCATCATCATACAACCAGATACGACAAGTGGCGCTGTTGCAAATCCATACTCTTCTGCACCAAGTAGTGCTGCGATGACCACATCACGACCAGTCTTCAACTGACCATCTGTTTGAACAATCACACGCCCTCTTAAGTTATTGAGCAGCAATACTTGTTGGGTCTCAGCAAGACCTAACTCCCATGGTACACCTGCATGCTTGATAGAGGTCAGTGGTGATGCACCTGTACCCCCATCATGACCTGAAATTAAGATCACGTCAGATTTTGCTTTGGCAACTCCTGCCGCTACTGTTCCTACACCTACTTCAGATACAAGTTTCACAGATATACGTGCTTTAGGGTTAATATTCTTAAGATCATGAATGAGCTGCGCTAGATCTTCAATGGAATAAATATCATGGTGTGGTGGTGGTGAGATGAGATCAATCCCTGGTGTGGAGTGTCGTACTTTTCCTATCACCTCATTGACTTTTCCACCTGGAAGTTGGCCACCTTCACCTGGTTTTGCACCTTGTGCCATCTTAATTTGAAGCTCATCTGCATTGACTAGGTAGTGGGCTGTTACACCAAAACGACCTGATGCAATCTGCTTGATACTACTGCGTCTATTATCACCAAAACGCTCTGCATCTTCTCCGCCTTCTCCTGTATTGGATCTAGCTCCTAGTGCGTTCATAGCCTGAGCCAACGTTTCATGGGCTTCTTTACTAATGGACCCAAAACTCATAGCCCCCGTTGCAAAACGTTTTACAATGCTAGATGCAGGCTCTACAATTTCAATTGGAATAGGCTCATGTTTTTTGAATTTTAACAAGCCACGCACTGTACAAAGCGTCGTTGCTTGATTGTTAATTGCCTCAGAGAAATCTTTGAACGTCTCATAGCTACCTGTACGTGTAGCTTGTTGGAGCTTTGAGATCGTATAGGGATTAAAATGA
>JBOFFX010000028.1:0-1033 GCA_051648825.1 Spirochaetia bacterium | reverse complement strand
GGGCAGATGTGTGTTGGGCATGGGTGTGATGGGCATGGGTGTGTTGGGCATGTGTTTGATGGGCGTGTGTGTGTTGAGCGTGTGTGTGTTGGGCGTGTGTGTGTTGGGCGTGTGTGTGTTGGGCATGTGTGTGATGGGCAGGTGTGTGTTGAGCATGTGTGTGATGGGCAGAAGTGTGTTGGGCATGGGTGTGTTGGGTGGATGTGTGTTGGGCATGTGTTTGATGGGCGTGTGTGTGTTGGGCGGGTTTGTGATGGGCGTGTGTGTGTTGGGCATGTGTGTGATGGGCAGATGTGTGTTGGGCATGGGTGTGATGGGCAGATGTGTGTTGGGCATGGGTGTGTTGGGTGGATGTGTGTTGGGCATGGGTGTGTTGGGTGGATGTGTGTTGGGCATGTGTTTGATGGGCAGGTTTGTGTTGGGCGGGTTTGTGATGGACGTGTGTGTGATGGGCAGATGTGTGTTGGGCATGTGTGCGTTGGGCGGGTTTGTGATGGGCGTGTGCCATGAATTAGCGATACTGGGAGAAGGGAAATATATTTAGAGCACCTTATTTTATTAATCAAAATAACGATATTTGGCGCCAGCGCATCGATTCTTGTATCGCACCAAGAAGGACATCAATATATTGCCATATCGATAATTTGTCCCATGCCTACTTCTGACCCTGGCCAGATGGCCTTCATCTCTCTGTCTCTTTGTGTTGGGCCGATGTGCGATGGGCGGATGTGTGTTGGGCATGGGTGTGTTGGGTGGATGTGTGTTGGGCATGTGTTTGATGGGCATGTGTGTGATGGGCAGATGTGTGTTGGGCAGATGTGCGATGGGCGGGTGTGTGTTGGGCATGGGTGTGTTGGGCATGGATGTGTTGGGTGGATGTGTGTTGGGCATAATGTAGAGGACTATAATGTAACAAGAGCTCGTTCAAATACTGAGGTGCTAAACCATTCAGGGCTTTATAAGTAATAAGCAAGATTTTAAAATCTATACGATGTTTAATAGGTAGCCAGTGCAGTGTTGACAGAACCGGGCT
>JBOFFX010000027.1:0-1166 GCA_051648825.1 Spirochaetia bacterium | reverse complement strand
AAGAAGAGGAGCGCCAACAGGCGATATACGATTATGGATGATGTGAGCAGGGAAATAAGACGACAACAAATTGAGGCAGAGATTAATGACCCATCTCGTGTAATGTCTCGTAGCAGGAACAGAGGGCGGACTGATTTTATTAGGCCGCAAGCAGTAGAATACTCTTCATTTGGTCTTGATAGTGACCTGATGGTAGATGGCAGTCAGAGGTTTAATAACCTGTTGCCACGAGAGCAAGATACAGAAGTGTTGCATGCTGAACTAGCTAACGCAATGGGGACGCATCTTGATTCTATGCCAAGATATGATCCAAACAATTCTAAACTGCGTGAAGCTCTATTTGATGTCAATGGTTCATTAAGTGCGGATCAGTTGGCAATTGATAATGCAACATACTCCGACTTTGAAAGTGCTGCAACTTATGGCACTCAAGAGGTCAGGTTTGGTAGTCGCATAGATGCAGATGATGAATTCACACGCAAGACTTTTGCATTCATGCAACACAACCCACACCATGGTGGAGATGCCGCACAAAAGTTCCGTGAAGCGGCAGAGTTTCATGGTGTGAAACTAGATAAGTTTGGCTTTAAGTATGACCCAAAATTTATCCCAAATGATGCACAGATTGGTGATGCAAGAAGTTTCTTTGGTGCAACAACAAATTCAACTGCGGCCGATGAAGATGTATTAAAGCCATTGATGAATACATGGAATGATACACCGGAATCATCCGCCGATCAAATGGCGAGAGAAGAGTTTTCTTTTGATTTCAATGGTGGTCGCATAAATGTAGACACAGCATCACACATCCTAGCTGGTGCGTATATTGATGATGGTGAGTATGCGACGCATGAGGCATATCTTTCAGATAAGAGTGTGGTTGCATCACATCTACAACTGATGTTGAATGAAAACCTTCGGCCAATGAATGCCAGCTTCTCCGATATTGCAGCTGCAAATAAAGCCTCAGAAGATGGCACAGATTTAAGAATGTCGTGGCTGGATGCACTGCCAACAGTCTATGATATGCAAGACAAGTTCAATAATAGGGAGAGCAAACCTTTCTTCTCTCGCCCTTCTGCTGATGGTTCTGTCAAGCTTGGCAGATGGAAAGATCAAAAGAATATTCAGGCAAGACAATTGTTGCAAGGTATTGCGAAAGTAAG
>JBOFFX010000026.1:0-1457 GCA_051648825.1 Spirochaetia bacterium | reverse complement strand
TTACGATCTGGATACGTCTAGTTAGATACTCAAGCGGTACACTCCAAACGTGTACCAATCGACAGAATGGAAAGACAACAAACAAAGTCATACCTAAAACCATATGAATTTTGTAGATAACAGATACCCCTTCTAAATTTTTAGAGGCCCCTGTTTGGAATGTCACTACATCTTGTGCCCAACTGACGAGCTTCATCATGACGCTGCCATCAAGGTGGAAGGCGGAAAATGGGATTGTAAGAAGGCCAAGTGCCGCCTGGGAAACTAATAGCACCAAAATCAAGATGTCCGCAGTCGATGATGTTGCCCTGATCCTTGCGTTTGTCAGACGCCGCTTTAAGAGCAGATAACCACCGTACAACGTCATTGCACCAAAGACACCGCCTGCACTCATAGCTATAAGTTGCTTTGCTTGCAATGATAAGAAGGACTCATATACCCAGTGAGGTGTCAACAGGCCAAAAAAGTGGCCAAAGATGATGCCAAGAATACCTATGTGGAAAAGCCCAGATGCTAGCCTCATATTCGAGTTATCAAGCAACTGACTTGAGCCTGCTCGCCAAGTGTACTGTCCATAATCGTAACGAACCCAACTACCAAGTAGAAAAATGGTAACTGCTATATATGGGTATATATCAAAGAAGAAGCTATGAATGTAGTTCATTTTTTTGCCTCACCAATCTCAAGGTACTGTGGTACGACTGCATTCTTAAATCGGTTGCTATGAATCGATTGAATTGAACTAGGGCATGAATCTGCCCCTAAAAACTTGACCTGCTCTTCCTCCCAAACAGAATCTAACGCAGCAGGTGTCGCATCATCAGCCTCTTTCATAACTTGTTTGCTTATAATCGCTATATCGTATTCTGTCATGGATAGCTCAATAAGCACGCCAAATAACAAATGATATTTGCTCTCTCTTTTTATTAGCCGTTCTTTAAGCAATCCCAAGATTGGAGTGATGAAACACAATCCCTCTATAATATCAGCATGATTTCTGGTTGAAAGGTATTCCAAGTACACAGGAAGAAAGTCAGGTAATTCTCTCTTATTAAGGGAGAATCCTGCATCCTCATATTGCTTAAGCAGATCTACCATTGCTTGCCCGCGATCACGCGACTCACCATGAACATGCTCAAAAAGAAGCAGAGAGGTGGAACGGCCACGGTCGAAGATATCACAATATATTTCTTGGAATGAAAGTAGAGAGCGCTCAAAGGCATATGTTACAAAGTCACATATTGATGCTTTTTGTTCCGATGTAAGCTCATTACATTCAGCTATGGAATCAAAGATCTCATCTTTATTCTCCCATAGTTCAATATCAGGGTAGTCCAAGAGGATTGATATTATCTTTAAGGATTTCATTTTTTATCCTCACTTGGATTTGCAGAGATATTAATGGCATTAATTCTCTGACTATTGAATAGGTTGTATTTAGTATCGCTACCTTTACA
>JBOFFX010000025.1:0-2422 GCA_051648825.1 Spirochaetia bacterium | reverse complement strand
AATTGTTTATAAAAGCTCGCGCAACATATTATCAAATTCTCTCAAGACACTCTCACTTGAATATTTGGCAAGGTCAATATTTGATAATTTCGGGGGAGGGTTGAGCAATGCATCAGTCAATGCAGGCACATCCCCCATAGGCACCAGGGTACCCAGCCGCCCACGCTCAAGAACCTCACTGGGGCCAACAGGGCAATCGGTAGAAATAACCCGGCCACATAGCAATAATGCCTCTACCAACACCAACCCAAATCCCTCTCCCCGTGAACTCAGCACGAAGGTATCAGCATGCTTCATCCATACATAGGGGTTGGCCTTAAGACCGATAAAATGAACGCGGTCATGTAACTTCAAGTTAGCGGCTACCGACTCCAGATAGTCCCGATCTGGACCATCACCAATAATAACCAGGTCTTTATCAAAGTCATGATCCAAAGCTTTGGCATAAGCCAGTATTAAGCCTTCAATGTCCTTGGTCTGCTCGTCCAGACGTGAAACACTTAAGACATATTTTCCTTGTAGCAAAGTTCTTTCTATAGGTGAATTTTCATCATATTTCCCAGCATATTTTTCTATATGAGAAAAATCAAAAGGGTTATAAACAACTCGAGTTTTTGCCAACCAATCCATTCTCTCATGCAGAAGCTCGGCAAGCATATCCTGACAAATCAAAACCACTCTGTCGTATTTATCGCACCTTTTCCTCATATGTCTTTTTCGCAATTCAAGATTATAAAAACTTGAATGCAACCACATCACCTTTGGCTTTGAGCAATGTTTCAAATACCTGAAGAAATCGCCGTCAAGGAAATCGACTACCAGATCGCTACTTTCAACAAGATTATTGATTTTTTGTCTTTTCTTTATTGAGCAAATCAATTTTGAAAAGACAGGGTAACCAACATTAAAATCGACATTTACAATTGTTGCTATTTTGGCAATATCTTTAGCTACAACATATTCACGGCTATCCTCATTGGTAGCAATAGTAATATGGTAGCCATAATTATCCACCAATCCCTTTACGTAAGTAAGGAGAACTTTTTCTGCCCCCCCCATACCTAGCGAATGGATAAAAAACAGAAGGCGTTTAGTCATGAGGCAACCTTGTCATTGAATCTGCCTTCGTTCTTAAAGAAGATAACAAACAAAGAAATCAAATATATATAGAGAGTGTTTTGGTGCTCTATTGGAACATCAGTAAGAGCACAAATGAATGTCCCCAATGTTACTATAAATCCTGCAGAGACAAAAGTTGATCGGCGCCAAAACAATCTCATTGGATAAACCAATATAGCCAATGCTGCTATCAGCCCTAAAATACCTCTGATGACCATATTTTGCATAAATTGGTTATGTGCATGATTCATGCCATAACTAACATAAAAATCATTTACTATGCCATCCAAGAGTTGTTGTTGCTGCATGGCTTTAAAACCATCCAACCCTACACCTAGCAATGGGTTATCAACAAACCCGGCCCAAGCGCTCTTCCATGCCATTAGTCTCAGTCCCCACGATGATGTGTAATCGTTACTTTCCATCAGATTGACTTCATAAATACTTTCATAAATACGTGCTCTTAACATATCACTCTCATAGAAAGTAATTGCCAGCACACAGGATAGTATTAAAAACCACGACAAATATTTTATTGGTTCTTTTATTGCTTTAGCAAAAAGTACAAACGTAACTACGACAATCAGTGCCAGCCATACACCTCGGCTTTGAGACAAATATATGGCCGAAATTGCAAACATTGCACTAACAATATAACTATATCTGGTTAAAACAGTAGATGACTCTTGTGCGAAAAAATTGTTCAAAATGGCTAAAATCAGAGCTCCTTGAGCAAACAGGATAGCATTGGTAAACCCTTCAACCCGAAGCATTCCATTATGATATTGCCACATAGCAAGCAAACCAATTGCAATCCCACCAACAAGGGAACCCAACTTGAATGCATTAACCAAAACTGGCTCTCTTGGCATTAACAAGAAGAATGCCAAAATATATAACAGGTTTCTAATCAACCAGCTTTCATCATCGTGGACTAATCGGCTTATACCAATTGCCACAATATAAATAAGCACACACCAATAAAGATTTTTTGCTGACACACCTATCAGCTCTTTATTTCCCAAAAAGTAGTTTATCACTCCAATTATTGATGATAAAACAAGCAAATTGGTCAGATAATGCAGGCCAAATGGTACAATAAAGAGCCCACAGAATGTGAAAAACAACGTTATTGAACAGAGTACAACACTAAGTCGATGACAATATTTTGCAGCTAGCGTCATGGTCATGCCTTTCTAAAAACATAATTCCCACGAATTTTGCGCCACAGCCCGAATACATCTGTGCGGGGGAAGATGGCAATCCGGCGGATCTGGTAGGGGTCCTGGTGCATCGCTTTGGG
>JBOFFX010000024.1:0-1469 GCA_051648825.1 Spirochaetia bacterium | reverse complement strand
TTCTAAGTTGATCTTTTTTTTACAAACAGAGCACTCCCTGTCTCCCCCATTATCATCGCCTGTTTTTCTTTTTAACAACTCCATGTAACAATACGAGAGTGCGATCATTCTCGAATAAAGATAAGAAGGGCTGTCTTCTATATTCTCTTCAAAATTTCCATCATTAAAATTTTCTAGATAGATACTATAGAGAATTTCATCAACATCCAAGTCCGAAATTCGCACATGACCATCTATATCCTCTTCATAAACCGTATAAAATTCTTCATCTGCCAAAAGGCGATCCAGGTCATTTTTAGTAAATTTTTTAAAGTCCACAATACACCCCCTCAATGTCCTATAGGCGCTTCCCTGCTCCCTAGCAAGTCACACCCAATATTCCCCCTCCCTGATAATGCCAGCCATGTCTATGACACAACACCCTCCTAATAAAAAAAGGCCGACTAATCACTAGGTACAAGCTAGCTTTCATCGGCCATCTAAGGCTCTACACACCATCTATCTCGCTTGTACCAAGACTAGACTGAATAAATTACACACTTATGTGTGATATAAACAAACTATATACACATAAAAATGTATTGTCAACAGAAAAACACATAATTACGTGTAATTTTTATTTCGACAATAAAACTATGGACAATAAAGTCGTTTGGCAACGCATCAACTCCCTCATTAAGGCTCAAAACAAAACACAGGCTGGGCTGTCAATGAATTGCGGGTTTACGGAAAGGCGTATAAGTAGTCTTTCAACTGCGAACCGTCTACCAGATGCCCTTGAGATTGTCCTTATCGCACGAGCGCTAGGCACAACTGTCGAGTATCTTGTGACTGGCACAGAGTCTAGCCCATGTGAACAAAAGCTTAAGGCACTCCTACAGACCCTTGAGCAAGCATCCAAAGATGCCAAGACCTAATCCTTCCCTAAAAATGTCAAACAAGAACCCTATAGCCCCCCTTTTGCATTCTTGTCTATATAAGCATCAAGCCACTCTTTTCTAAAAAGAATAGATGCACCTGGTTTATGCTGATGATGCTTAATCAAGCCACACTTTATGAGATCACGTAACTTACGGTCCCCCACACATAAATACGAGGCAGCTGTTTTGATATCAAATAGATTTTGCTCAGCCATAAAAGACCCCTTCGAAAAGAAAATATATGACAGAAAAAATGCTGTCAATGTGAAGGGGAATTTTAGCTTGATAGTGCAGTACTATGCCAAAAAACAGCATAGAACGCTAAAGAATGACACAAAATAACACATAAAGTTAAATAGGTACAAAGACGACAATATAGCTAGATCAACATGTGTTGATCTCACGGTGCGAGAGACTGTAAGGTTATGCACAATTTTGCCAAGTAATATGGCAGAAAACGCTAAATATTGACACATTTTTCAACATCACAACAAATAGCCTAATCACGCAGTTGGCTTATTTTTCTTCTTAATCCTAGTACCGCCTATA
>JBOFFX010000023.1:0-1200 GCA_051648825.1 Spirochaetia bacterium | reverse complement strand
AAACCTTGTCGGAGCCATAACGCGCCGCGGATGCGTGCAGTGTAAATAAGGGGCTAGAGTTCTGCCTTTTGCGTTCCGTCAACATCACGTTATCAATTAATATTAAGAAATAGAAAATCGATTTTTGACATTTGTGAATCGATTCAGAATTGTCCACGTCGGCATCGCGATGCATCTAAGAATCGAATTTTTCCCCCACCCCTAATATGTACCTCAACTGCATTCCCCTTTGACAGGTGTGCCGCAGGTAGAAATGCAACCATAATCATTAAATTGCATGCAATTACCAGTTCAACATGTGCCAATGCATCATCACTGCATGGAACCGTTTTCCCAGTGCCAGGTGTAGGACACATTAATGCAGTTTTCGCCAACTAGAATCGCAATCATAAACATTGAATTCCTTCTCCTTGCAAAGAAGGGAAAGGAAATGGTTTCTACATGTGCCCATGCACTTGAACCACATATAACAATAATTCTCCCATGCAAATCCTATTTTCGCCAAGTATGAACAAAATCATTCCATTCCTACATACACCCATGCACCTCAACTGCATGTAAGAGCTGCATTCCCCTCTTCCCTTTCCAATGGCAGGTGTGCCACACAAGTGTACTTTTCGTCAAGTAGAATCACAGCCATAAGCATGAATTTTTTATGCAATTCCCATTCCTATATGCACCGCAACTGTATGAACCACATTCCCCTTTGCCCTTACCAGTGACAGGCGTGCCACACTAATGGAGTTTTCGCCAACTAGAATTGCAATCATAAACATTGAATTCCTTTAAGGTTCTCATTGCAAAGAAGGGAAAGAAAATGGTTTCTACATGCACCCATGCAACCCATTCCTCTCTTCCCTTCCCAGTGGCAGGTGTGCTGCACTGCACTAGTGTAGTTTTTGGCAAATAGATTCGAAACCATAAGTGGTTAAATTCCTTATGATTCCCATTCTTATACGCGCCTTAACCACTTGTAGAAACAACCCCCCCCCCCCTTCTGTTCTTTCCAGCAGCACTAATGCAATTTTGCCCTTGTTCTTTAAAGCAGGTGTGTGTGCCCGTCATTCACCCCCTTCCCAACCGTTGGTGGCACCACGATCCAGTAAGGGGCAAAAAGCTCTCCCAGCGATTGTGTTGCAATTACACAACCATGCCATTGTTGTGCTGTTTTTGGTCTGAGGGCATGGCAGGCCTGTGCGA
>JBOFFX010000022.1:0-472572 GCA_051648825.1 Spirochaetia bacterium | reverse complement strand
GATTTTTGCTGGTGATTATAAAGAGAGGGGAAATACCCGTTCCCATCCCGAACACGGAAGTCAAGCCCTCTTTTGCCGATGATACTGCGTTCGCGTGGGAAAGTAGGTCGTTGCCAGCTTTTTTTTGCTCTTTTATGTTGTTGATTAATTTTTGGATTTATCATATAATCCCTACCTACGATATGGAGGTGGCTATCAATGTATATTGATAGGAATAAGTTTTTTAATTTAACAGCTGTATTTCTCTATATGCTTTCTTTTTTCTCTTGTGCAATCCCTGGTGCAAATCGTGTTTATAGCACAGTGGTTGTTAGCAGAGAGTGGGTACATGGTCTGACTTGGTATGGTGCCATGGAATACTATGAGTTTACCACTTATGATGATAATAGAATTGATGGCGCAAATATGACCACAGATCCACTGACAACTCAAATTACAAATTATTATACCCCCATATTTCACAAAGGATATAATGGGTATAAAAAGAAAGATGGGACAATTGTTTTTTCATCACCTTATTTTTCACGTGGCATGAAATATGATGCTTTTACGCTTTTGAGTAATGGAAATAGGCGCCACTATGATTACCATTTTTATGGAAATGAAATCTTGTTAACGAAAACTATCTATCGCCCCATTCGTGAAGAGGATTTGCCTGATACCGTGCTTAAAGAAGCATTAAAAAACCGTTAAATCTTTATTTTTGGAGAAAGTGAATGAAGGCGATTGTCAACACTAATGGGACATTAGAGTCCTTGCAAATTTTGGATTTCCCTAAGCCAGGTATCACCAGTAACGAGGATGTCTTAATTCAGATTAAGGCGGTAAGCTTAAATCCAGTTGATTACAAAGTGATTCCCAGTCAGGACTATGGGGCATGGCCCAGGATTATAGGTTTTGATGGGGCAGGTGTGGTTGTAGAAACTACTATGCATACACAAGGGTTTAAAGCAGGCGATCGTGTTTATTTTCATGGATCAATTCTTTTGCACGGCGTATTTGCAGAATATGCCATAGCTAAATATACTGCACTTTCTCATATTAAGGATGATTTTAGTTTTGAGCTAGCTGCTGCAATGCCATGTGCAGGGTTTACTGCGCAGCAGTTACTTGGTTACCGGTTGCCTGAAGTACATGGAAAAAATATATTTATTCAGGGAGCCTCAGGTGGTGTGGGAAGTTTTGCTATTTTGCTTGCCAAAAAAAGGGGTTTTCATGTTTTTGCTTCAGCAAGCCCCAAAAATCATGACTATGTAAAAAGTTTGGGCGCAGATGTTGTTTTTGACTATCATGGGGATGAGCTTGGTGCCCTTAAGGGGTTATTACAAAAAGATCTTTTGGATGTAGTGATTCTTTCACAATCGCTTACCCCGTCTTACTCGGGTGCACTTTACCCATTGATGAATTTTGGATCGGCTATATTTCCTTTGCTGGGGCTCTCAGAAATAGCGCCTCCCCCTTTTATGAAAAGCTTGACATTTTCTTCTGCCAGTTTGGGTGGGGGGTATGTGCATCACAATGTGCATGCTGAAATGGCATTAGCTAGAATGGGTCATGATTTGATGAAAATATTGACACCACAAGAGATTGCACCTATTATTAGCCAAAAAATTTCTTTTGAGGAAATTCCTGCTGTATTACATAGGCTAAAGGCTGGAAATTTGGGCCATTGTGGCAAAATTGTTTGCCTTTTGGACTAATTTATTCCCTTATTTTTTATATATTATTGATACAATTTCACGTTTTTGTCATATTTTTGAGAAAGCACAAAATGTTGCGTTGACTGTATGAAAAATCACAATATTTGTTGTTGACATAGGTCAAAGATTTTGCGATACTTGATGCAATGAAAGTTGTGATCTTGGCGGGTGGATTTGGCACAAGGTTGAGTGAGGAAACGGATTTAAAGCCCAAGCCAATGGTAGAAATTGGTGGTATGCCCATTCTTTGGCATATCATGAAATTTTATAGCCATTATGGCTTTAAGGAATTTGTGATATGTCTTGGCTACAAAGGCCATTATATTAAAGAATACTTTTATAATTACTATCTAAGAAATGCAGATGTGACCGTTGATTTGCAAACTAATGACTTGATCATTCATAACAAAAAAGTTGAAGACTGGAAAGTGACACTTGTTGACACGGGCACAGATGCCCTAACTGGGGCCAGAGTTCTGGCTGTCAAGCCCTATATAGACACACAGACATTTATGATTACATATGGGGATGGAGTCTCTGATGTAGATCTGTGTGCTCTTTTGAAGCTGCATCGTGAGCATGGAAAGATGGCCACAGTCACGGCAGTACGCCCTATGGGACGCTTTGGCTCTTTAGAGCTGGAGGAAGCGGGTGCTGTAAAAAATTTTTTAGAAAAACCGCAAAATGTAGATGATTGGATTAATGCCGGGTTTTTTGTTGCAGAGAAAGGTATTTTTGACTATATAGAGGGCAATGTAAGCTTGGAGCAAGAGCCACTACATAAATTGGCTAAAGATGGACAATTTTTTGCGTATCGTCATACTGGGTTTTGGCAGCCTATGGATACATTAAGAGAAAAGCATCAACTTGAACAGTTGTGGAGGCAGGGTCAAGCTCCCTGGAAAGTATGGGAGTAGATCAAGCTTTTTGGAAGGATAAAAGTGTTTTTTTGACGGGGCATACGGGTTTCAAGGGATCTTGGATGACTGCATTGCTCGAGTTTTTGCAAGCACGTGTTGTGGGGTTTTCTTTGCCTCTTGATGTGCAACCGGCTGTGCAATGTGCACATTTTTCTTTGCTCAAATCTGGCATGCAGTCTTATTGGGGTGACATTGCAGATCTTCAAAATATTTCTTATGCAATCAAGGCTACGCAGCCAGAAATTGTTTTTCATTTTGCAGCCCAGGCGATAGTCAAGACGGGCTATATAGATCCCATCTCTACCTATGCAACAAATGTGATGGGAACCCTCAATGTTTTAGAGGCGGTGCGCCAGGCTTGCTCGAGTGTCAAGGCAGTTGTTATTGTGACAACAGACAAGTGCTATGAAAATAAAGAGTGGATTTGGCCCTATCGTGAGGTGGATCGCCTTGGTGGAGTTGATCCCTATAGCAGTAGCAAGGCTTGTGCAGAAATCGTGACAAAAAGCTATAGAGATTCTTATTTTTCACTCAAAAATTATGGACAATCACATCATACGCTTGTTGCCACCGCCCGTGCTGGCAATGTGCTGGGTGGGGGTGATTGGTCAGAGAATCGCCTGATTCCTGATATTGCACGTGCATGGAGAGCGCAGACCCCACTAGTTTTGCGTCACCCCGCTGCGGTAAGACCATGGCAACATGTATTAGAGTCACTCAATGGTTATATGCTTTTGGCACAGCGGCTGTATGCAGGAGAGGTGAGATGTGCAGATGCGTATAATTTTGGCCCAGATGATCAAAGTTTTGCGAGTGTGGATTATATTGTGAGTCAGGCACAGGCTTATTTGCCTGGTTTGAGTTATCATATAGAAAAAAGTGATTTTCATGAGGCACAGCAGTTGCGCCTAGACTCTTCGAAGGCACGTGCTGACTTGGGGTTTGCTCCAGTATGGCCAATGCCAAAAACAATTCAGAAAACATTGGATTGGTATCGTCGTTATTATGAGGATGCGCAGGTTTCTACCCTAGAAAATATTAAAGAATATCTGAGGGAGGTCACTGGCGATTGAAAATCATAGAAACAGGCCTTTCTGGGCTATATACTCTAGAGGTTGAAAGATTTGAGGATCAACGTGGTTCCTTTGGGCGCCTTTTTGATGCAAAAATCATTGAGGAAGAAACGGGGATTGAGGATTCTATCAAGCATATTAATCATAGTTATACAGCCCAGATGGGCACGGTCCGTGGAATGCATTTTCAAGATGCACCCTATGCAGAGGATAAAATTGTCTATTGCTTGGTTGGAGAAATCTTTGATGTAGCTGTAGACATGCGGCAAGAATCTGCAACTTTTTTGCACTGGCATGCAGAAGTCCTCAGTGCAAAAAACAGGAAAGCCTTTATCATTCCCAAGGGGTTCGCCCATGGATTTCAGGCCCTCAGCGATCATGTTGAAATGTTGTATTTTATGAGTGAATTTTATCACAAGGATAAAGAGCGTGGTGTGCCCTTTGATGATCCTGTTTTAAAAATAAACTGGCCCAAGGCCTGCAAAAATCTTTCGCAAAAAGATCAAAGTTATCGCTATATCAAAGCCCCTTTGGAGAGATCGAAATGAAGTGTCGTTGTTGTCAAAATCTACTTAAACATATTTTTGTCGATTTGGGTTATAGTCCATTGTCCAATGCATTTTTGAGGCAGCAGGAAATAGAGGGGGGTGTGGGGGAAACATTTTACCCATTAAAGGTATGGTTTTGTGATAAGTGTTTTTTGGTGCAGTTGGATGAGTTTAAAAAATCTTCAGAAATTTTTAACGAAGACTATGTTTATTTTTCTTCTTATTCAAAAAGTTGGTTGGCCCATGCGCGCGACTATGTAGAGAAAGTGACACAACGATTGGGGTTAAATATGCAGAGTTTTGTGGTAGAGGTAGCATCCAATGATGGATATCTCTTGCAATATTTTCAAGAAAAAAAAATTCCATGTTTGGGCGTTGAGCCATCTTCTAGTACAGCAAGGATTGCGATGCAGCGTGGCATCCAGACAATAGAAGATTTTTTTACACAACAATTTGTAGATCAGTATTTGAGCCAGAGAAAGGCTGACTTGCTTTTGGGTAATAATGTGCTGGCACATGTGCCAGATATCCGCGATTTTATTGCTGCCGCCTCTGTTGCCATTTGTCATGGTGAAGGTGGTCGATATGGTTATATTACATTTGAATTTCCGCATTTGCTGTGTCTTGTGCAAGAGAATCAGTTTGATACAATTTATCATGAGCATTTTTCTTATTTATCGCTTGTGGCTATCAACCCTATTTTTGAGGATTATGGGCTCAAGTTATTTGATGTAGAAAAACTGAGCACGCATGGGGGTAGTCTGAGGGTATTTTTGACACACAAAGATAACCCGGACTTGGAGGTTTCCCCCGTAGTGGAGGCAACATTAGAGCAAGAGCGGGTCTTTGGCCTGACGAATTTTGCTTGTGTGCAAGAATTTTCTCAGCGATGTTTGCAGGTCAAACTTAACTTCTTGAATTTTTTGGTTGATGCGAAGAAACGGGGAAAGAAGGTTGTCGGATATGGGGCTGCAGCTAAGGGTAATACGCTCTTGAATTACTGTGGAGTGAAGGCAGATCTTATTGATTTTGTCTGTGATTTATCACCACATAAGCAGGGTCGCTTTCTTCCTGGTTCCCATATTCGCGTTGTTTCTCCAGATTGTCTTGTGCAGGCACGCCCAGATTATATTGTGATATTTCCTTGGAATATTAAGACAGAAATTATGGAACAGCTTGCTTATGTTAGAGAATGGGGTGGAGAGTTTGTCACAGCAATACCGAGTTTAGAGATTTTTTAATTTGGCATGTTTAATGTGGGGTGTGGGTGTATGTGTTTGGCATTCTGTAGGTTTGGCTGCAAGGAGCATAGATGAAGCTATTGATCACTGGTGGTACAGGATTCATTGGTCAATATGTGGTGACTTGTGCGCTCTCTTATGGCTATACAGTTGTCTTGGCTATTCAGGCACAAGAAGATATTCAGGCAATGCATTGGGCCATGGATGTGGAGGCAATTGTCTGCGATCTGCATGAAAGACGTGAGGACTGGTTTGATTTTTTTGGGGCACCAGATGCCGTGATTCATTTGGCATGGAAAGGCTTGCCTCATTATATGTCGATGCACCATATAGAAGAAAATTATATGGCCAGTTATTTGTTTTTGAAAAACCTTATAGGTCGTGGAGTGAAGCATGTTACAGTCATTGGTACGTGTTTTGAGTATGGTCTGCAAGAGGGGGAACTACAAGAATCCGATGCATGTGAGCCCGTGACTACCTATGGACAAGCAAAGTATTTTTTGCATCAAAGTTTGTATTTTTTGCAGCAACATCAGTCCTTCTCTTATAAATGGGTGAGACTTTTTTATCCCTATGGCCCAGGCAGCGCCAGATCACTTTTGGGACAATTGGATATAGCAATTAAAAATAATGAGGCATTTTCTATGAGCTTGGGAGAGCAGATGCGTGATTATCTGCCTGTAGAAAAGGTTGGGGAGTATATCTTAAAAATTGCGATACAACAATGTGTGTTTGGCATTGTTCATTGTTGTAGTGGGGTGCCAATTTCTGTGAGGCGATTTGTTGAAGAGTATGTCAAAAAAAGTGGATCTCAGATTTCCTTGAAACTAGGGGAGTTTGCGATGGCTAAGTATGAGCCGCTCTCGTTTTGGGGTAATACACAGCGACTAAATCAGGCATTAGAAGCTTTTGAAAGAGAAAATAAAGAAAAAGAAATAAGAGGAAGGAGCAAGTTATAATGAATCCTATTGATGAATTTAAGCATGAAGTGAAGGAAAATATTAAAAGAATGGGGGAAGATGCCAGGATTCAAAAGGCTGGCAAGAATTTCTTAGACCATAGTGTTGTGCATAAATATTCTTATAACTTTTCATGGATGGGGCGTCCCATTATTCAATACCCACAGGATATTCTTGCAATGCAGGAGATTATTTGGCAGGTGAAGCCAGATTTAATTATTGAGACAGGTATTGCGCATGGGGGCAGTCTCATTTTTTATGCGAGCATGCTCGAACTTATTGGCCATGGTCATATTTTGGGAATTGATATTGATATTAGGGCACATAACCGCCAAGAAATAGAACAGCATCCCATGTTTAAAAGGATTACAATGATACAAGGCTCATCCATTGCAGAAGATGTGGTGAGCCAGGTGCATGATTTTGCAAAAAATCATCAAAAAATCATGGTGGTGCTAGACTCAAATCACACGCACGATCATGTATTGCAAGAATTGGAAGCCTATGCGCCACTTGTCACTTCTGGTAGCTATTGTGTTGTCTTTGATACACTTGTGGAGGATATCAAGGTGCCAGATGAGTATCCGGAAGTGAAGAGTATGACTCCCGATCGCCCTTGGTGTGTGGGGGATAATCCTAAGACCGCAGTCGTTGAGTTCCTTAAAGCACATGGGGAATTTTCTATTGATAAAGAGATTGATCATAAGTTGATTATTAGTGTAGCTCCTTCTGGATATTTAAGGCGGGCATAGATATGGTGACGGTTGGCATTCCCTGTTATAATGAAGAAAGGTATATAAAACAGACGCTCGACTCTGTTTTGGCTGCAGAAGAGGCAAGTGCAATCATTGTTTCAGATAATGGATCGACAGATAGAAGTGGTGAGATTTGCCGGGAATATGCGCAAAAATATCCACAGATTCAATATGTTCGACAGGAAAAAAATATTGGAATGTTGGCAAATTGGCGCTATCTTTTTGAGCATGCACACACACCATATTTTTGTCTTGTGGGTGGTCATGATACAATTTCTCCCAATTATTTGAGTGGTTTGGAGAGGAGTCTGGAGGCACATCCTGAGGCTGTATTGGCATTTGGGTATACAAAAAAAACAGACAATTTGGGTCATTGGATCAAAGATGAGCACTATGACTATGCGCCTTCTTTGGTACATCGTTCTATGCCTAAAAGGATTTATCAATTTTTAAGGCATATTAATGATTGCTCATTGGTATGTGGGGTCTGGCGACTAGATGTACTCAAGGAAGTTTTTTTTGATGAGATGTGTTTGGGGCCTGATATCGTGACGATGGCGCGTGCATTAGAAAAGGGAACCTTTGTATATAATCCAGATGTGTATTTTGGACGTACGGAACCGCGCAAGGAGACACATAAAGAGCAAATAGAGCGCCATGAAAAAACGCTTAAAGAGGTGCCAGGGAAAATCACAAAGCATTGGCAGCCGATTTGTGTGGCGAGACTCAAAGAGATTCCTGGTGGGAGGCGCTACTACAGGCAATTTCAGCCATCTTTGATACGACGTGTGGGGCGCAAGGTGAAAGCATTGCTAAAAAAGATCAAGGCAATGGGGTGATCAAAGCGTTACCAATTTTTTTATCCATTTGTGGAGTACTTGGTATGTTTGCAGGATAAGAGGGGTGATTTTGCTGATCGTTATGTGCATTATTTTAAAAAATCAATATGAGGCTAGTGATTTGTTTGTACCAAGCAAGGATTGTGATGAAGATCATACTCCTGATAAGATTTGATAATGGTGTGACACATACAAATGGATGTGATCTAGCAAAGAATGGTCAGACAAAAAACTATCTGGAAGAAATCGTATATGGGGCGGTATTCCGCATTCTATGAATAGCATAGATGGCAAATTGATTCGCTTGCGCAGCTTGCATTTTCAGAGAGGCCCCGCCTTAAAGCTATTAGCTGATTAAGTATAGTTGCTTTAAATTGCGTTGGTGCATCTATTGTGCCCAGCAAATGGATATTTTTCAATTTAGACTCAAAAGGAAAATTCTACATTTATGCACGCAATGGGGATTAGTCAGAAAATAGTTTCAAAAGGGTGATTATTCTTTACACAGATAGATATTTGTATGATAGCATTGATATTGAGGGGCAAGAATGAATAAAGAGGATTTTTGGAAAAAAGATTTGGAGATCTGTATGGAGGTTTGCAAATGTGGGGAGCATGAGAATTCAGTGCCCATGAATCCATCCATCACAATGACAAGTTGTTTTGGTTTTGCTAGCTATGCAGATTTGTCTGCTGCAATCAAGCAAGAGCGAGGCAATTGTGTCTATAGCCGGGGGACTAACCCAACTGTACGTGTATTAGAACAAAAACTTGCACGATTGGAGCAAGGTGAAGAATGTAAGTGTTTTGCTTCTGGGATGGGTGCGATCAGTGCAGCACTTTATGCGATTTTGGAGGCCGGTGATCATGTTGTGGTCGTCAACAATATTTATGGCCCTGTTTTGCAATATTTGACACATAGTAGGAAAAATAATATCAGCTTTGAGCATCTTGCAGATGATGTGAGTGTAGAGGCTGTCGAGCAGGCGATTTTGCCCAATACTAAGTTAATTTATTTTGAGAGCCCTGCCACAATGACATTTCGTCAAGTAGATATGGAAAAAATTTGCAATATTGCAAAATCTCGCAATATTTTGACAATGATAGACAATACTTGGGCAACACCACTGTTTCAAAAGCCAATCCTTTTTGGGGTAGACTTAGTGGTGCATTCACTCACCAAATATATTGGCGGTGCCAGCGATTTGGTGGGAGGTGCACTCATCACATCTTGTGCATTGATGGATCGAATTTTTCCTGTGGGTTTTTTGTTACAGGGTGCAGTGATGTCACCATTTGTGGGATATCTATGCTTGCGGGGATTGCTATCTTTGCCATTAAGGATGAAACAGCATGAGCAAAGTGCGATGACTGTAGCTAATTTTTTGGCCCAAGAAGACAAAATTCTTTCAACCAATCACCCTGCTTTGCGTAAAGAAGATGCCGATTTGACACAAAAACAACTCATGGGACATTCTGGGCTATTTAGCTTTGACTTGGATACACAGGACTTTGAAAAAATCAGCCAATTTATTGACAATCTGCAGCATTTTAAAAAAGCAGTGAGTTGGGGAGGATTTGAGAGTTTGGCTATTTCACCACACTTTGGGGTGTATGATCCAGTCAAAAACAAGGGTGTTTCAAAGGGGATAATTCGGATTTCTGTGGGACTAGAGCCCGTAGAGACACTCATAGAGGACTTGCGGTTGGCATTGTCAAAATTTTAGATAACCAAGGAGAGAAGAGTGAAACCTCAAAAAGAGATCAAGGATTTACCCACATGGCTGGCTTTTGCCCCCATTGTTTTTGTAATGGCTTTGGCCATTGTTGGTAGTTTAATTTATCCACTGAGAATAGAGTGGATTTTATTGGTTGGAGTAGTTTTTGTGGGTTTTGTTGCCTATTGGCAGGGTTATCGTTGGGCCGATCTTGAAGATGCCATTTGCCGAAAGATGGGCGAAGCATGGCCGGGTGCGATGATTTTGATGCTGGTGGGTGCTGTGGTGGGTACATGGATGTATTCTGGCACTGTGCCGATGTTAATCTACTATGGAATCAAGTGGTTGCATCCTAATTTTGTGCCCCTCACAGCCTTCATTGTTGCTGCTGTCATTGCCTTATTCACAGGAACATCATGGGGATCTGCGGCTACAGCGGGTGTCGCATTTATCGGTGTGGCCTCCGTATTGGGTGTTCCGCTACCGCTAGTCGCTGGTGCTATTATTAGTGGTGCATTTTTGGGAGACAAAAGTTCCCCAGTTTCTGATACAACAGTGCTCTCAGCCATTGGTGCAGGTTCAAAGTTATATGCTCACGTGAAGACAATGCTGGCGACAACAATTCCTGCAGGACTGGTGTGTGTGGTGGGATATGCAATTATGGGGTTCAACTCTGCAGGCAGTTTTGCTACCAGTGCAGAATCCCAACAGATTTTAGACAATCTTTCGCGTGCCTATAACTTTAATATCTTATTGCTATTGCCTGCTGTGGTGATTGTGGGCGGTGCAATCTTGCAGTTATCTCCCATTTTGGTCATTTTTACTGGGTCATTTTTGGGGTTGATATTGGGCTTGATATTTCAGGGATTTTCACTGACCAACGGTGTAGAGGCCTTCATTGGTGGGTTTAATATGAGCATGATTCCCAGTCTGCAAGGTGTAGAGCTAAACCCCACACTCATGTCATTGCTTAATCGTGGTGGAATTATGAGCATGATGCAGACCCTGCTGTTTCTCAGTTGCTCAATGACATTTGGGGCATTATTGCAGTTGACTGGAGCATTACAAAAGATTTTGGTCGTGCTTAGCAAGATTGTACACAATGTCTTTAGTCTGACATGGGCAACTTGGACAGCCACGCTGATTGTAAATACGAGCGTAAGTAGTGCACAGTTTACATTCTTGACCATGGGGCCAATTTTTAGAGATTTATACAAAAAATATCGATTGGCCCCCTCATGTTTGTCGCGCAATATGGAAGAGGGGGCAACCCTGACAGAAGCATTGATTCCATGGACTGTCACGGCAATTTATCTCTCGGGGATTTTAGGTGTGCCAACACTTGCGTATGCACCTTTTGTGCTCTTTAATATTGCAAGCATTGGGTTTTTGTTTATTTATACACTCTTATATCCCAAGATTAAAATGGGAATGCCAGAGATTAGTGCAGATGATGAGGATCCACTTTTTGTGACCATCCGCCAAGCTGTCGGAGATGGTAATTTCGCAACAGTGGATGCATGTGCTACACGTTTGCGTTTGACAGTGAAGGATTCATCTTTATTGAATCAAGAAGCATTTGATGTACTTTTGAAAATGGGGCACAGAAGCTTGATAGATGGAAATAGTGTACAAATTATATTGGGTCCAGAGGCAGAAATTGTGGCCAAACATTTTGTTAAATAGGTAATAATATTAAGAGAGCAAGAGTGCCATGTGTGGAAATTCTTGATGCAGACACTGTGGCACTTGCCAGGAAATAGTTAAGTATTTTTGGTTTTTTGAAGTAAAAGATAGACTTGATAAAGAAAAATTTGTATAGGTATTTACTTTTATTGATATAAGGACTAAAGTTTTGGGGTCTATTAATAGATCTTATAAGAGATCCTTTCTGTCTTGATAATTTTCAGAAGGGACTTTTAAACTGATAGTTGAAAGTGATTGATCAGGCTGGTGGGATTGAGCCAGCCGTCTAATTTGATCGGAGGACACAGATGAAGCTAAAGACAGCGAGCATGCTATTTATAGGTGGAGTTGTCACCATATTGCTGGGGTTAATGGTAGGACTAGTGGGTGCTACAGTAAGAACGACTGGAGCGAAGGACGCATTAAACACGGTCAAGCTTGTCTCGCGTGATGCAGCAGCGGCAAATCTAGTGACACGCTTGAGTGCAGGGGTGAACTATATAGGAAGCCTTGAAAAAACGGTGACACAGATTATTGCCAGTGTGGCTGCTGGGGATCGCCGTGATGCATTGAGTAGTACACTTGATGGTGGTGCAATGGCGCTCAAGGATGCATATGCAGTATGGTTATACATGTTGCCAGCTGCACTAGATGGGGGGGCCGTGGTTGGTCGTCCTGATTCTGATCCTCTCACTGGGCAGTATTCCTATTATTCTGTGAACTACAATGGTTATGAAGAGAAAACCTACCTGCGTCCTGGGACAATGGACTGGGCACGTGCTGCAGAAAGAGCGGATAGAGTTGTTGGTAGTGGTCTTTACAGTGATGCAGCATATGGCAAACAAACAAATGTGATTACATATGCTGTTCCTATCTACGATGCAAATCGTCGGATGATTGGAACAGCTGGGGTCGATTTTCCTCAAGAATTTTTACAAAATTATGTACAAAGATTAACAATTGGCAATTTTAAGGGGCGCATGATGGTGATAGGCCAAGATGGGGCTATTGTTGCCAGCAATGAGAGTCGTGATGTTGGCCAGCCCGTGCCATTTGCCGAGAGTACCGCATTTTTGAACACGATTTCTACTGGGCAAGAGTATAATGCCATTCAAAGTGGTGTAAACTATTATTTTTCACCTGTACGGATAGAGGGAACTTCTGGTTGGAGTGTAGTTTCTGCAATACCACAGTCTGAGACAGGCAAAGCAGGAAATACTATTTTGATTTTATTAATTTCTGCAGGGGCTTTTACCTTGGGCGCCACACTTTTGGCGATTTGGGTTGTGCTTAGCGTTTTACTCAAACCATTGGGTTCAGCTGTCAGTGTTATGAATATTATGAGTAGTGGAGATCTTTCTCACGAAGTGGATGAGAAGATGTTAAGTCTTTCTAATGAAGTTGGAGAGATGCTGGGTAGCTTGGAGGGAATGCGTGGGCGTGTTGCTGATGCAATTGGCTCTGTCATGGCTGCGACAAATACAGTCATGTCATCATTAAGGGAAATTAATGATGTCGCACAAGAGGTGTCAGCAGACTCTAATCAACAGGCTGCTAGTGCGGAAGGTATTTCTTCTAGTATGGAAGAAATGAGTGCAACGATTGGGCACAATACTGAGAATGCAATGAAAACCCAGGCAATCTCTGATGCTGCAGCTTCTGAGATTGCAGAGGGTGGTAAAGCTGTTATTCAGACAGTCCAAGCCATGAAGGATATTGTTGGTAAAATTGGAATTATTGAAGATATTGCTGCACAAACAAACTTATTAGCGCTTAATGCCGCTATTGAGGCTGCGCGTGCTGGTGAGGCTGGACGTGGTTTTGCTGTTGTTGCTAGTGAGGTGCGTAAGCTTGCTGAGCGCAGTCAGGTTGCTGCATCTGAGATTAGTGATCTTTCTCGTGGAAGTGTGGAGGTCGCCGAGAGTGCGGGTGCAATGATTGAGAAAATTGTACCTGAAATTCGAAAAACTGCTGACCTGGTTCAGGAAATTAGTACTGTCAGCCGTGAGCAAAGTTCTGGTGTTGAGCAAATTGTTTCTGCCGTTTCGCATCTAGATCAAATCATTCAGCGTAATGCAACAGCTGGTCGAGAACTTGCATCTACGGCACAGTCAGTAGTTGAGCAAGTGACTAACTTACAGTCTGAGATTTCATTCTTTAGGTTGCAGGATGAAGATGAGGATGGTGAAATGAAGATTTTACCAGCTCCAGATGATGTTACAACACAGTCTGGTAATTCCTCTACTTCTGTTGGTTCCACTGGTGGAAAAGTAGTGAAAGCTGGTGATGATAAGACTCACCGCTCTAGTCGCGATGCTTTGGATGATGAGATGCAAGATTTTTAAGCTTATTTTATATTAAGTAAAGGGTGCCTATGGCACCCTATTTTTATGGATAATTTTGGTTATATTTTTATTTTGACAATACTTATGCTTGTCTGTCGTCATCAACAATCCACTAAAACAGATCTTATTTTTTTATGGGAAAAACCCAAGAACAGGTTATTCAACAGATTGGTGAACCACGCTCCATAGAGGAGGTTCTATCTCCAGAAAATTCTAATAAAAAAATTCGACTTTTATATAAAGGAAAGTATTTTGGTCATGATGGAAAAATAATCCTCTCTATCAATAAATATTTGAATACAGTTTCACTAGTAGAATTCTATACAGAGGGTGGCAACTATATTGATGAATGGACAAAAAAACTTCAGCCCAAGCTAGGTAAGCCATATACACAAGATCAATGGCTTGAGGCTGTTAAAAATCCTATTCACCGAGACAGAACTCCTGAATTGATTCAGAGTCTCTATTCTACAGGAATAAGAGAATGGCCTATTACTAAAACTGGCTACTTATATGAGGTTGCTACCGTTCAATTTTCACGACCACGTCAGTGCAATCCGCAAGAGTTGATCTGGGTTGAAGCAACATGTATAAGGATTTTTGATACCAAGAAATTTACCCAAGTACTTGACGGCTAAATTTCGGTCCAGAAAAGATCGTTATCTCCATATCGACGATAACTTGCAGCTTCTAGTGTATGTTCTGCTTTGATCTCTCTTGAAGCATCCAAGTCTGCAATGGTTCTTGCTACTCTTAAAATACTATGTCCAGCTCTATTTGAAAGGCTTAGCCTCTTAATTGCTAGCAAAAATGCTTCTTCTGCTTCTTGTGATAGTCGACAAAATTCATTGATATGACCGGGGGGGATTGCTGCATTTCGATTAAAAGAAAAAGCTGCAAAACGTTTTTCCTGAATTTCAATAGCTTGTAATACACGTGCTCTTACATCGGCGCTAGGTTCTTCATCTTCATTTAGCAAATTTTTGGGATCCACTTGTTGTGCAGGTAGTCTGATATCAATACGATCCAATATTGCGCCACCAATGCGTTTCCAATAGCGGGAAATTTCTTGAGGACTACATAAACAGTGTTTATCATTTTGGCCCATTGATCCACATGGGCAAACATTTGCTGCCATTAATAGTTGAAAATCTGCAGGAAACCACGTTGTTTGTCCTGCTCTTGCAATTGTCACTTTGCAATTTTCTAATGGCTCACGTAGATTTTGTAAGACTTCTTTGCCAAATTCTGGTGCTTCATCTAAAAATAAGACACCATTATGGGCTAAACTGATTTCTCCTGGCATGACGGTTTTTCCCCCTCCAATAATTCCTTCAGGACTGGCGGAATGATGGGGCGTTCTAAATGGAGGGGTAGTGATGAGGTCATTTTTTAAGAGACCTTTTAAACTATAGATACGGCTAGTTTCTAATTGTTCTTTTCTATTCAGTAGGGGGATGATAGATGGTAATGCTTTACAAGAGAGCGTCTTACCACATCCTGGTGGGCCAAAGAAAAAAAGATGGTGGCGTCCTGCAGCAGCCACTTCCAGTGCACGTTTCATAAATGGTTGCCCTTTAATATCTTTCATATCAATGGTGATGTGATCGTTGGTGGGTGTAGTTTCAATAGAGTTTTTTGAGGACGACTGGTGTGGAGGAATTTTATTTTGGCTTATGCACTCTAATGAATGTAGTGCTTCTTTGAGGTTTGTAACAGGCCAAAATTTTCCACAGATCACGGCATCAGCTTCTGCTAGATTTTCCAATGGTAGAATAAAATGACTCACCCCTATTCCCAATGCGGTATCAATAGCAGAAAGCACACCACTAATACCCCTTACACGTCCAGAGAGTTCTAGTTCCCCAAGTACCATGATTGATGAAGAAAAATTTTTATTTATATTGGGTATCTGATGGCTAACATTTAATATGGCAAGCGCAATGGCCAGATCAAATGAGGCCCCTTCTTTTTTCATACCTGCAGGGGTCAAGTTGATCAGTAAACGTTCAGTAGGAAAAAGGAATCCACTATTTTTTATTGCAGCACGTACACGTTCTTTAGATTCTTTAACAGCACTATCTGGCAATCCAATGATCTCTGCGCCTGGCAGACCTCTACGGAGATCAGTTTCTACAGTTACGATGGCTCCCTCGTAACCACGGCTTGCAAATGCACAGAATTCTAGCACAGGAGGTCTCCTTTTTTTAGAGTATAAGGAGATTTTATTACATTTTTATAAAAATAGGTAGGATTTTATAAGAAAACTATGACTGATTGTAACGGCGGGCAATTTCTGCTGGTGAGATAACAGGTGTTGTTAGTTGGCGATAAATCATCTTGCCAATACCCAATCCCCCTGCAGTTTGGCTGATATTTTTGGCATATTGTCCATAGAGCATTTCTTCATAGATATCTTTGCCTTGTTCAATTGCACCAGACTCATTTTTTGTACGATCGATACTTTTTCTCATAGTATCCAATAACATTTTAACAAATAGGCTCTCAAATTCTTGACACTTTTCCTGTAGTTCTGCCTTTTCTTTTTCACTCATCTTTTCCACATCAACCTGAGCTACAGCTTTTAGCCCATCTAGCAAGGGTTGAGTTTTATGTGTCTGTGCTGATTGAATGGCTACAGAAGGGTTGGTCAAATTTTGAATCGTCATAACCTTTTTATCGACGTTTCATGAGGTAAGTTAAGATTTTTATCCAAACAAAGATTTCAAACGATGGTTGTTTTTGCGCCACTCTTTGTCTACTTTTACCTGTAGATCAAGCTTGATAGGAGAATTAAAGAGTTTTTTTATCCCCTTTAATGATGCCATTTTGATGGAATGAATGATCGCGCCCTTTTTTCCTACCAACATGCCTTTTTGTGTTTCACGCTCTACCATTAAGAATGCACGGATCCACAAAAAATCTTTTTGCATTTCTAGGTCTGCAATTTCTACATAGATGGAGTGAGGGACCTCTTCTCTGACACGATTGATAGCTTGCTCACGGATAATTTCTGCAATGCGAAAGCTAGGTTCCTGGTCAGTATAGACATCTTCTGGGTACAAAAGTGGGCCTTCAGGGAGATTTTCAAAGAGTATATTTTTCAGATCTTCGATACCCTCACCTGTCACGATAGAGATATAATGAATATTTTTTCCTGGCCAATATTTTTCAAAAAATAGTACATATTCACTATGGTAGGTACGTTCCTGATCAATTTTATTGAGTACAAGCAAGAGATTTTTTTGGTAAGCACCAAGAATTGTGACAATATCTTCTTCTTCTTGTCCTGGCATACGGCTGATATCAGCCATATAGATAACAAGATCAGATTCTTGTATTGTGCTGGTGGCTTGAGAATTAAGGCTTTGGTTAAAGCGTTGCTCACTTTGATGAATGCCAGGCGTGTCCAAAAAAATAATTTGCCCACGATTTTCATTATAAATTCCACGAATACTCTTTTGTGTAGTTTGTGGCAGGGGTGAGACTATGACAGTCTTGTGCCCCACCACACGATTGACAAAGCTACTTTTGCCAGTGGAGGGCCGTCCAATAATACTCACAAAGCCACACCTTTTGATATGATTACAAATTTTGGGTATCACTATAAATTTCCTCTGGTGTATAGCTAAGATAGGTTTGAATAAAATGCCTCATTGCGGTGTGCCAACTACGCCCTTCATGTGTGCCTTCATCAATAGTTTCAAAGACAAAAGATGCTGTTTTTTCAGAGAGAATTTTTGATAATTTATCTGCATCTTGTCTATATATTTGTGGGAAATCTGGATGGTTTGGGTTAGATGTCTCATGTGTGCCTATCGAAAAATAAATGTGTTGATTAGTAAAATCTTGTTGTGTACAATAGTCCAAAAATCGTGCACGATCAAACCAGATTGCGGGAGAGAGTAGAGCAATAATCTCAAAAATAGGAAAAACAGCCGCTGTGTACAAACTGATAATTGCACCAAGTGAACTCCCGGCAATAGCACGTCTTTGAGAGGTATAAAAATTTGATTCAATATAAGGAATCAGCTCTTTTGCCAAAAAATCAGCATAGTTATGAGCTCCCCCACCTAGGCTTATTCCTGCTGGAAAATCCTCTGGAGGGAGGAATCTCTCTAGCCCAGTCACAGGCCATGGGTAGTATTGATGAAAGCGTTTTTCTGGTTGAGTAGGACTTTCTATGGCCACAATTATCCAGGAAGTATTTAGTTCTTCAAAAAGCCGATTGACAGCCCAGTCATGAATATTGTGATAACGCAGGTCAAAAACATTTTGTCCATCTTGCATATATAGTACGGGATACTTGTGCTGTGTGTTGTAAGAATCGGGTAGGCCAATAAAAATTCTTTGATAATTTTGTAATGCTGTACTAAAAAAATTTTCGATAGTGATTTTCATGCGTTTATACATCGTACTCATTTGCAGTGTAATAAGTCAATAACAACTTGACCAAGAGCAACAATATTAGATACAATCACAAGGATCTGTGCCTCACTTAATTTGGGGGGATACAGCAATTTACTGATAAGGAGGAGAGTAATGGCAAGAAATACCACAGCACGTGGCAAAATTGTCCGCCGTTTAGGTGTCAATATTTACGGTAATAGTAAATACGATAAATTACTCCGCAAAAAGAGTAACCCCCCTGGGGTAGAACGTGGTCGTAAGATCCGTGGAAAGGTTTCCGAGTATGGAAAGCAATTGATGGAAAAGCAAAAGATTCGTTTTGCTTATGGTATGTCAGAGAAGCAATTTTATCTGACTTTTCAAAAAGCCAAACATTTGCCAGGTCTCACAGGTGACAACTTTATGATCTTGTTGGAAAAAAGACTTGATAATGTGATCTATCGTTGTGGCATGGCCACAACACGATCTCAGGCACGTCAAATGGTCAGTCATGGGCATATTTATGTGAATGGGCGACTTGTAGATGTTCCTAGTTTTCGTGTTTCTACAGGTGATGCACTAGAAGTGAAGCCCATGAGTGAGAAGAGTAAAAGCCTTGCACGCGCGGGATTGGCAAAGTTTCAGCAGGTAGTACCAGGTTGGATTCAGTTTGATACAGATCAACTCAAAGGTAAAATTGAGCGGGATCCAGTACGCACAGAGATCCCTACATTGGGTAATGAGCAGATGGTTGTTGAGTTTTACTCAAAATAATATAATTTTGGAAAATGACCATAAAGAAAAAGGGCTCCCTAGGGAGCCCTTTTTCTTTATGGTCACTACTGGGATTGAACCAGTGACTTCTACCGTGTGAAGGTAGCACTCTCCCGCTGAGTTAAGTGACCCTTGAACCATCACATATTATAGAGAAAAGATATGAGATACGTCAAGGCTTTTTTATGAAGAAAAAACTTGTCATATCCAAAAAATATCCGTATATTTAAACATATTAATGCTTAATTTTAAAGCGGGAGGAGAGAAAAATGACAATTTTTCACCAAAGGCTTGTCAAAAATCTAAAATACTATCGCAAGCAAAAGGGACTCTCTCAACAAAAACTCGCACAGGCTTGTGCACTCTCTACGAACTATATCGGTGAAATAGAGATGGCACGCAAATTTCCTTCTCCAGATACAATGGAGAAAATGATTAAAGTTCTAGATATTCAACCTGAAACATTGTTTTTAGAGATTGTTGATCATAGGGAAGCTCAACCCGTTATCGATAAAAAGGGGTTTATTTATGCATCGCAACTTAGTGAAGCTTTGATTGGATATATCAATGAGTCACTGGGATACTATGCAGGGAAAAAAGTGGGAGACCTACTTTCAGATCACTCCCCAAAAGAAGAACCCCCACTCTCTGT
Organism: Spirochaetia bacterium; assembly: GCA_051648825.1. Taxonomy (GTDB): domain Bacteria; phylum Spirochaetota; class Spirochaetia; order WRBN01; family WRBN01; genus JAHHUI01. The sequence continues at coordinate 452,973 of JBOFFX010000022.1, read as the reverse complement.
ATAAAAACCTTATTTAGATACTAAATTGGGCGTGTAGATTGCTCTAAAAATGCTAGATCATCACCAGAAAGTAAAGGGGTCAGACTTTTGAGCACTTTTTGATGGTAGGTATTCAGCCAGGCAATTTCTTCCTGAGTTAATAACTCTTTACGTAAAGCAATAGTTTGAATCGGACACAATGATACTGCCTCAAATGCAAGAAATTGTTTATCATTTTTAACTTTTTCTACAACCAAATATAGATTTTCTATGCGCACACCATGTTTGCCTTCTTTATAGATGCCAGGCTCAATGGTGACAAACATTCCAGGCATCAGTTTTGTGAGATTTGTTCCACGTAGACTCATTGGTGGCTCGTGCACGCACAACATTGCGCCCACCCCATGCCCTGTGCCATGACTATAATCTATTCCATGTGTCCACATTGTGTGGCGTGCAATACCATCTAGTTGTGCGCTGCTGGCCCCAGCCACAAAAACACAACTTGCCAACGCAATATGTGTTTTTAAGGTTAATGTGTAGTCAGTCATTTCTTCTTCTGTGAGATCACCGCTACAAAAAGTTCTCGTGATATCTGTAGTTGCACCCATAAACTGCCCACCAGAATCAATAACGGTTAGACCATTCTGCAAAGATTTTGCTGAGGATTCTTTGATCGAGTAGTGAACAATGGCGCCATTGCTGCCATAGCCAACAATAGTTGAAAAACTAAGGTCTCTAAAAAGTGATTCCTTTTGACGTTCCTTGAGTAAGAGTTCAGACACTTCGTATTCATTGATACCTGTTTTCCACTTTTCTTCTAATTGGTGTAAAGCACGCACCATTGCTGCTCCATCTTGGTGATGGGCTTCTCGCATACTTGCAATTTCTGCGCTATGTTTTACAGCTTTCACTTGTTGGATCAATTCATCTACACAAATCAGGTGATTATTGCGTTCCAAAATATGCGCAATATGTGCATTAGTAGAAGTATAGGAGAGGTGGATATTTCCTAGTGTAATATACGAAAAATGGCTCTCAGCTTCTAAGTATTCTAGGGTCTGAATCCCATTTTTTTTCAAGCTTTGTATCGCTTCTGGGGTCAAAAAACTGATCTGTGTAAAGAGTGTATTGTTGCCAGGCTCCAGGAGTAAATATGCATAAAAAATAGGGGTATGACAAATGTCACTGCCCCTCAAATTGCACAACCAGGCAATATCATCTAGTGTTGCCACAAGATAATTTTCTATGTGTCTCTCACGCATCATTTCACGGATAATAATAAGTTTTTCTGCTGTAGAGTAGCCTGTATATTCTTTGGCTAGTGGATAGATCGGTCCACTAGGGAATTCTGGCCTGGGAACAAAGACAGAGTCTAGCAATGTCTGAATATCACTAAGATTGATGCCCGCAGCACCCAGTAATCTTTTGGCATCTAGGTACCACTGCAAAGAAAAAACCCGACTATCAATGCCTACAACTTGCCCTTGACGCAGATGCGTAGAGAGCCAGGCAATGATCTCTGAATCTCCAGACTCATAAATCATTGTCTCTATTTCTGTCCCATCGAGTTCTTTATCGGCTTGCAATTCATAGCGCCCATCAGTCCACAGGAAACATCGATCGGCAAGGATAATAAGTGATCCTGCAGAACCAGTGAATCCAGAAAGAAATTCACGAAAATCAAAGTATTCTGCAGGAATTTCAGTCTGATGCCAGTCAGATGTAGGAATAATACAACAGTCTATGCCATTGACACGCATAATTTTTCTTATTTCAGCTATGCGCTCAGGTATTGTGCTCATTTTTAGAAGAAACCTCCCAAGACCAGGGGTAGAGATGCTAAATATAGATTTATTGGATAGTGATAATACTTTTGAAACATTATACCTATCGACTAGTAGCTTTGTACAACAAGCACAAAGTAAAACTCCTAATTTAACATAATTATATCATAAAAAAGAGCGTGAGATGGGACTTGAACCCACGACATCCACCTTGGCAAGGTGGAGCTCTACCACTGAGCTACTCACGCAAGTCTTAAAAATCAACAACGCCTAGAATCCTACAATAGCTCTAAAAAAATGTCAACAAAATTTATAATTTTTAAAATAATTGATTGTAAAAGATTCAAAGACTCTTGAAAAATTATCATTGCTTAACTATGATCTAATGTATGACAGAGGATAGACGTAATTTAGAACTGGGTTTGGCTGGGATTGATAATCTCGACTTTACAATTGAGAAATTGGGTAAGGCGACACATGAAAGTCCCTTTCTTTATTCAAGTGTTTATGGCGATAAAAGAGCTAATTTTGTTCCTGATACGGATAAAGTGCTATTTGATACGCGTTATGATGCAAGTGTATCGCCGGAACAGAATGGCAACTTTTTGGCATCTTCCAACTTGATGGAAAAAGCAGGGCCACGACAAAAACTCTATTTTGATCCTGCACGTGTCAATGCTGGTATTTGCACCTGTGGGGGTCTATGCCCTGGACTTAATGATGTGATTCGATCTGTAGTGAGATCGCTGATGCTTGGTTACAAGGTTAAAAATGTCTGGGGATTTCGTTATGGGTTTAAGGGTATGTTGAAGTTGACACCCTCCCCCCCCATGCGGTTGGATACAGAAATTGTTGATGAGATCCACAAAGTGGGAGGTTCTATCCTCGGTAGTGCGCGTGGCGGTGGAGAATTTCCAGAAGAAATTGTAGACACCTTGGTGCGATATAACATTAATATGCTGTTTGTTATTGGTGGTGATGGCACCCAAAAGGGTGCACATAGAATTGCAGAGACGGCCCAAAAACGTGGTTATGAAATTGCTGTGGTGGGTATCCCCAAAACCATTGATAATGATTTGATGTTTATCCAGAAAAGTTTTGGCTTTGAAACAGCTGTAGAAAAAGCCCAAGAGTCCGTCGTGACGGCTCACACAGAGGCTAAGGGTGCCCATAATGGGGTTGGATTAGTCAAGCTCATGGGACGTGACTCTGGATTTATTGCTGCACAAACTGCTCTTGCTAGTCATGAGGCAAATTTTGTGCTTATTCCAGAAGTCCCATTTCAGCTAGAGGGAGAAAATGGGTTACTCAAACTTTTGGAAAAACGCTTGGCACGCAAGGGTCATGCGGTCATTGTTGTTGCAGAGGGTGCAGGTCAAGATCTTATAGCGAAAGAACATGGTGGTACCGATGAGTGCGATGCAGGTGGCAATAAAAAATTGCTAGATATTGGACATTATCTTAAAGAAAAAATGATGACTTATTTTAAGAGTGTTGGAATGGATGCCAATGTCCGCTATATTGATCCTAGCTATATTATTCGTGCCAGTGCCCCTATTGCTAGTGATGCGCTATATTGTGCAAGATTGGGATCAAATGCTGTACATGCTGCGATGGCTGGTAGCACAAAAATGGTTATTAGTTATTGGAATGGGGCTTTTACACATGTGCCCTCTAGCTTGGTCACATCAGGGCGTAATACGCTGAATCCAGAATCTTCTCTTTGGAGAGATGTCCTAGAGAGTACACTGCAACCAGTCATTATTGGCAATGAATAAACCAAATTTTTCTTTGTTTATTTTAAAAAAGGGTCGCTGTTTGATCGCAGCGACCTTTTTTTGTTAGATTTGTTTTAATTTTCCCGCTACTTTGATTTTAACCCTTACAGCGTTGCCAGGCAAATAGGCTAATGGAACTTCTTCTTTTAGTACGACTTGCAAAGAGGTTCTGTCTGCTCCCGCTGTTTCTGCCAATCGACAGGCTTCTTCGTAGGCTTCTTTAATCGCTTGTTCACGTGGCATTTGATCAAATGAATAAATTTTTTCAACTTCTCCACCTGCATCAGCTGCTGCTGCACCCATTGCATTAGCAATACCAAAATCTGCAGGAAGATGCACATCACCTAGTACAGAAAGTGCCTTTTGATCAGCAATCACACTGCCCCCACCCACAAGAATAATGGGCTCTCTTTTGGCTGAAAACTTAATTTGTTCAATAGCCTCAATCAGCATAGCAGAAATTTGTTCCATCACCTTTTTTGCAAAAGATTCCTCAATATGCGCAACTTTCTTAGCATCCCCAATCTCTGCAAAGCCAAGACGTACTGCAATATCTGTTGTGGTCATTGTCTGACCCCCAAAGACAAGGGCTTCTTGGTGTAGCTTGAATGCCACGCTATCAGGGCCAATGGTGATCGCTCCATTATTTTCTCTGACAATCGATCCTCCACCTAGGGCAATAGAGACCAGGTCTGGCATTCTAAAATTGGTACGGCACCCTCCAATATCATTAGCCAGTGCAGATTCTCTGGGAAAATTTTCAATAATGACACCCACATCGCTACTTGTTCCCCCAATGTCAATGACAATGGCATTTTCAAAATGTGTTAATAAGGATGCACCACGAATACTATTGGTGGGACCACAAGCAATGCTCAGAATAGGGTAGGTCAGTGCAAAATCTTCACTCATCAAGGTCCCATCATTTTGACAAAAATACATATGCGCATGTGCCAGATTTTGTGCTTCTAATACATGTCGCAATGCTTGAGTTGTGCGTTGCGCAACAATACGCAATGCCATATTGAGAATGGTTGCATTTTCTCTTTCTAGTAATCCAATAGAACCGATACGAGAGGAGAGGCTATAGGGTTTATTTGTGAGTTTTTCTATGAGTTTTCCCACACGTAATTCTTGATCATCTTTGACAGCAGCAAAGACCCCTACTACCGCAAATCCTTCACAATTCTTGTCTAATTTTTTGATGGCAGTTTCGACTTCTTCATCATCAAATTCAGAAATGAAATCGCCATTAAAATGATAGCCCCCATGCACAATTTCATATTCACCACCAATGGCAGCAACAAGATCTTCTGGCCATGACTCTAGCGGAGGCACCCCTGTAGTGGCAGGTGATCCAATGCGGATCACGGCTACTTTACACAGGTCTTTTCTCTGCAAAATAGCATTGACACAGTGTGTAGTTCCCAGCATGACTGCAGAGATTTGAGATTGTTCTATTTCAGGATGATCTAATAATTTGTTAATGGCATCACTGATTCCGTCTGTCACATTTGCAGATGTGCTGGTTTTACAAGCATAAATTAACTCATCTGCATTCCCTATGAGTGCCGCATCTGTGTGCGTACCCCCTACATCAATGCCAATTCTCATGTGTGCCTCCAAATATCTTCTATTGGACGATAGTCAAAATCATAACCAAATGCACGTGGTCCCACAGTTTCAAGACCTACCCGTGATCGTAATTTTGGATCTCCTTTGATGCCTAGTACCATCATTCTTTGGCCAAATTTAATGCCTTCAGTTGTAATAGGAATGCCTGTACGCATGTCTACGTTGCAAATTAAGTCTGGAACACTGGCAATCATTTTTCCATCGACTTCAGCCATCAGGTTTTCATTTTGAAAGCTTAGCTTAAGAGTTTTTCCTTTATCTCGTGAGAGCCCTTCAAGTGTGGCTACTCCACGTACAAATGCCCCATCTGTGCTACGCAAGATATCAATAACTTTGCCATAGAATAAGTCAAAACCTTCACAAACTTCCAACAATGCTTGAGTGGGTGGTTGATTTTGTTGATTAGCACTAATAATAGTTTGCCCAATTTTTTGTGCCAAGGCTAGCGGCTTATGTACTCCAGCATTTTTGAGATCTTTGCCAGAGAGTACAGTATCGGCCATTGAGGCTTGCCCCCCCATTTTTACTGTCACAGCACGTGCATAATGTTCGGCCCAGTTATCATTGACAGTTTCCATAATAACAAGATTGCGATGTGCATCTCCCATCACTAATGGAGCCACCGTATGCCCAAAAATATGAAAAGTTGTCATTTGTAACTCAGGAAATGCACGCCCCATCCCATCAATATCTGCAATGGGTTTGCCTGTTTGGGCAGAGACAATGAAAGGCACCATAGAGTTCATTCCTCCACATTCAATAGGGTAGATCACATCTATATTTTTCCCCAGGTACTTTTCTAGGCGTAATAATGGTGCAACCTCTTCTCCCTCAGCCATGATTTTTTCGACCCCTACACTAGGTGCCCCCATCCCATAAACAGATGCACATAAATCTGTATCTTTTACCTCATCTGGTTCCAAGATAGTGATAGGGCCATATTTTTTGATAAGCCGCTGTGCAATTAACTTGCCAATATAGGGGTCTCCCCCTCCCCCTGTTCCCAAGACCGCAGCACCAATAGCCATTGCTTCAATATCATCAGCATTAATTTTTCTCATTTTTTTACCCTTTTTTTGGTAGAGGAGTCAATTTTGCAATTGCATAATACAACAATCCAGCAATAAACACAGAGTTGATAGAGGCGCTACCCCAAGGGATTATATAATTACTAGCAAATCCCACAGCCCAAGCAATGACACCAGGTATATGCCAACCTTTATGAATACGCCATTTTTCATTATTACCCTGGCTCAAAATCCAGTAATCACAAACCATCACCCCAATGACGGGTGTGACGCCATTGGTCAGGAAGAGTAAGAAATCCACAAATTTATCCAAAATCCCTGCTAGTGCCAGTGCTGTTCCCAATGCCCCAGCAACAAATGTTGCCCAGTGCCTTTTGTGAGAAGGTAGACCAAACATGCGTGTTAGCGCCAACCCACTGGAATAGGCATTGCCCACATTGGTTGTCCATGATGCTAAGATCAAAATAATTAATGCCAAAGATGGATAGCCCAAACTCCCCATGATTACTGTGAGGTCTGAGGTGCCTGTGGCTAATGCCAAAATCGCACCGACCATAGCCAGGGCAACACCAGCAGGAATCACACCCACCGCACCAGCCAATGCTACAGATCGCCTATTTTTGGCGAAGCGGAAATAGTCTGCTGAAATACACACACCCACAATCAAGCCACCCACAGTAAAGTCGATGCCCCATAAGAAATCAACCATTGATATATCAAATTTGAAGAAATCTGCAACAGGCGCTTTTGTGGCCAAATCAAATGATTGATATGCAGAAAAAACCGCATAACTACACAACAATAACAACGCAGGCACGGCGATTTTATTCAGGAATTCTAGCGAACGATAACCTACAATGGCATTGAGCATCATCAATGTACCCGTCAAAATTGTCCAAAAAGTTGCAGAGGAATTGATTCCACGCAACTCTAGAATGGCGGCAATAGCATCGCCAGTCAATGCGGCTTGAATACCAAACCAACCAATTAATGAAGTGGCAATGACAGAAGAAACTATCATAGATCCACCCTTGCGCCCAAAGGAACTCTCAGCAAGCACGGTTGTAGGTAAGCCTAAATCTGCAGCCTGCGATCCCTGAAAATACATAAAAACAACAAGGATTGCATAACCAACAAGGCTTGTCCAAAAGACCCCACCCATAGAGAATCGCAGGATTTTACTCCCACCTTCTAGTAAGGAAGGGATACAAATCATCATTCCCATCCACACAATCATGATACTATGCCAAGCAACTCGCCGGCTAGTATGTACAGGTTCAAAAGCACTTTTTTCTAAAGACATGGGGACCTCCATGGTTTTTTAAGCACAAATGAGTGCCTTGACGCAGAATACACAAGGAACCTTTGGCTTAGATTTAAGGAATTTCAAAAAAAATGATCAAATTTCCCAGTAATGTATTTACCCTATCACTAAGCATGTTTTAGGGTCAAGTGGAAATATTGTTGACATAAAGGTATATTTTGTAAATATCTAGGAAGAGGCCTTCCTTTGCTCAATAACATTCAATTTTTGTATTGGCCAGTAGATATAATCTACACGCCCAGCAATTTGAGACAATTCTAGAGGGCCAAAACTGCGGCTATCATTGATTTGTTCACGATTATCTCCCAGGACAAAAATCTCATTTTTTCCTAGTTGAAATTCTAAAAAATCTGAAGAAAAATGTGCGATCCCCCGCCATTCTTCTGCAATTTTTGATGGTTTAATCTCATAGACTTGTGAACTCGCTTCAAACTCTGTCACAAAATACATACTACCACGTGGGCGCACATAGATCGTATTATTTTCTGCTTTAATCCAATCTCCTGGTAGGGCAATCACACGTTTCAGTAGTACACTGGGCATCCCTAACTTGCTTTTTTGTGTACGAAACCCTAGTTGTTGCATAGTCAAAAGTCGCAAAAAAGGCTCAAAAATTCCGCGAAAAAACCCCTTCTTTTCTTCTCCCAGACTATGAATAAGTATAATCTCCCCACGTTTGGGCCAATGATTTTCTGCACCACCAGGCCACCATGCATAGATAGGATTGATAATAAATAAATCTCCCACCTCTATTGTGGGGGCCATGCCCTGATTGTCTGTTCGGTAGGGTTTGCCAAAAAAAGAGATGACACTTTGATAAACAACAAAAAGGCTAAGACAAAATATAAGATAAAATCTGAATGTTTTGATCGCTTCTTGCTTTTCTTGATAGCTACGCAATCGCCAGGGTACACCCATTATTTTACCCCCCCCAGCCTGTTGAATGGAAAAAATCGCCACAACCAATACCCGAGCACAGATTTTTCTTTGATCACACCAAAGTAGCGTCCATCTCGGCTATTGTCACGGTTGTCTCCCAATGGCAAAAACATGCCAGTTGGTACATAAATCCCCATGTCTTCTCGCAAAAATTGTTCACGCACATTTTGGTCATAGGGCATCAGTTGATATAGTTTTTGTATATAGCTATAGCGGGCTGCAGCCTCACCTGCGTCAAATACATGTCCCATTTGTACGCCTGCAAGCTTTTCTTCTAGTTGTGTATACTTTGCAGGCACTTGCATATTAGGGGGGTAATGTGTGGTGGTCAGTGCCAGCTGATACGCACGATATGCAGCTTTTTGTTGGTTTAACTCTTTCATGTCTTTGGGTACAAGTCTTTGGACTGTGTAATGCACCCCTGAGATTTTTTGAAATTCTTTTTCTGAATAAAACTCACTCATCCCCTTGGGCTTGATATAGAGGTCTCCATCACGAAAAATAATCTGATCTCCGTGGGCACCCACAGCTCTTTTTACCAAAAGTTGGGCCATATTTTCTCTGCCACCGATATCTATGGTAGAGAGGCTAATCATATAGACGAGTCTGTGAAGGCTCTGTAGAATAGGGTGTCCGGCATCGAGTTCAGGATTACTAAAGATAATGATCTGTGCACGTTCTGCCTGGGTAATGGCTGGTAGTTTTTGAAACCCTGGCAAAAGTTCTGGCCCTGCAAAAAATTTATTGACAAAAACACGATCTCCCACACGCAAGGCAGGCACCATAGATTCAGAGGGAATCATATAGGCCTGAATTAGGTATTGATTGATAAAAAATACCCATATGGCTGCCCATAAAAACGCCAGCCCCCAGTCGGCAATTTTGCCGCCAATTTTGCCAAATTTTTGTATATATCGTGCTTGTGTATCGATGATATGCTGCTTTTTTTGGGCTCTTTTTGTCAGATACATCTCGACCCAAGAGACACAAAGTGTTGAAAATCGATCATATAATATATAAAATTTGGATGTTTTTTCAGATGCACGCGCCATATAGCCTATTCTATAAAAACACCTGTGAAAAAACAAGGGGGATCATCGCACTATTTTGCGCTGGTGCGCACATAGTGCACGAGTTGATAGATGCTCCATCCCATCAATCCTGCGGAAACACCGGCACTACTCCAAAATGCAATGCCATATGTGCTGGCTTGCTGGCGCGCCATTTGCCCACCCGCCATATCTCCACGAAATTCTAGATTTTCTGCCTTGTCAATATAGTTGCGTTGTATGCTATACATCGTGATAGGCACAATGAGGCTGGCTACAAAAACTCCAAGGGAAGCATAGAACCACTTTTGTGCATTTTCTACTTCCTTTTGGGGATCAAAATCATTTTTGTATAGTTTAAACATCAGCTCTTTTTCTTGATTCATTGTAAAGAATATGGGGTGATGCCCCTCTTGGTTGAGGTAGAGAATCTGATTGTGGCCTGCGACAATATTGAGTGGGGTTTTTCCCTTGTACTCTCCATCTAGAAAAACCTCTGCTCCAGCGGGAATAGACTCGATACGACGACTGCTTTCTGGCAAGACTTTGGGGCTAAAATTCAGGCGCAATATTCTTTGCTCGCGTATTTCTACTTCGCGTGTTTCGGTTTCATAACCAGGGGATTTTACCACCAACTCATACTTTCCAGGTTTTAATATTTCTAGCAACCGTGGATCACTCACCTCATAGCCATCCAAAAAATATTCACTACTGACAATGGTGCTCGTCACACTTAGTCCACCCCATGCACGTCCCAGTAGCAACCCAGTTAGGCGTCGACTTGCTTTTTTTGCTACACTTACCATATTGCGGTTTTCAAATGTTTCTTGAATCAATGTTTCTCTTTTGTTTGTTAGGCTATTGTAGGCAAAGTATTCTAGATAATAGACCCCTGGGCGCACAACGGCAGCTCTTCCATATAGCCAAAGGTAATTTTCTGGAGAAAAATATGCCAAGTCGTCATAGTAGATCTCTGAGACTTGATCATACTCAATAGGCAAGACCCCATCGGCTTTTAGCTTTTTAACACTTTCCAATTTATCTATCTTTTTTTTCAAAGACTCATGCTCTAGAAAGAGTTTGTAATAACGCCCTGTTTCTGAGGATCCCTTTTTGAGCTGAATTTGTGCCATTTCTAATTGCACTTTTGAGAGTGCCTCGACCCAGCTTTGTTTTTTTGCTAGGCGTGCATTTTGATCCATGGCCGCTAATTCTGCTTCTGCCAGCTGATGTTCTCTCACAACAGCGATATTTGTCATCAAAAGCTTTGTCCAGCGTTTTTCAAATGCTTCATCACCAGAGACTTTGGTAAAAACAACCCTATATTTGTCTGGCAAATCATAGGCTTTCTCTGCAGACAAAGGGGCTAATAATACCAAAAAGAGTAACATATGAATATGGTAACGATAGGAAATTTTCATTGATTCTAAGAGCTCTGTTCCTGCGGGGGTTTTCCCCATAGTTGTCGTAAATATGCGTCAATAAATGGCTGTATCTTTCCATCCATCACATCTTCTGCCTGAGAGGTTTCCTCTTTTGTTCTTTGGTCTTTGACCATACTATAGGGATGAAAAACATAGGATCGAATCTGATTGCCAAATCCAATTTCATGCTTAGCCACAGCAGTTTTGGCACGTGCAGCATCACGTTCTCTCTTGTAGTGTTCATATAGGCGTCCCTTGAGCATGTTCATAGCAATATCCCGGTTGCGGTGTTGGCTACGTTCATTTTGACACTGCACAACAATACCTGTTTCTAGGTGTGTCATACGTACTGCAGAGCTAGTTTTGTTGACTTTTTGGCCCCCAGCACCACTGGCACGATAGGTGTCAACCCGAATATCCTCCGATCGCACATCTACGCTAATTGTCTCATCAAGCATAGGTGAGACATACACAGAGGCAAAGCTAGTGTGTCGTCTGGCATTCGAGTCAAAGGGAGAAATGCGCACCAGTCGGTGCACGCCAGTTTCCCCCTTCAAAAATCCATAAGCATATGTGCCTGTAATTTCTAGTGTGATTGACTTGATGCCCGCTTCTTCAGTTTGTTCATCCACGATTTCCATCTGAAACTGTGTGCGTTCAATATATCGCATATACATACGAAAGAGCATGCGTGCCCAGTCACAGGCTTCCGTTCCTCCCGCTCCCGCATGGATAGTTAAATAGCAACTCAAGGAGTCCGCTTCATCACACAGCAACTCTAGTGTTGTGAGTTTTGTCCACTCTTTTTTAAGTATATTGTAGATTTCTTTAATTTCGCTTTCTATTGCCTCATCCTTGGCCTCTAGCGCCAAAGACAGTAGTGCCTGCAAATCGGCCTGATCTGTGATGAGTTTTTCCCATGGCTCATAGCAAGACTTTAAGTGCTTGATTCTTGAGAGTGTTTTTTCTGCTTTTTCACGATTATGCCAAAACTCTGGATCTTCGCAGGTTTTTTCTAGCTCAGAAACTTCGCGACGTAGGGACTGAGAGTCAAAGATCCCTCCAGTGAGAGTTGATTTGTTCTTGTAGCGTCAAGATGGGTTGTCTCCAGTCTAATAGCATTGAGTTGCTCCTTGGGCGATTTGCCATATTCATTGTAAAAAACATTGCCCCTAAGATCAAGATCTTAAAAATGAAGAATAGCCTTTTGTTCCAATATAACATCTTTTAAAATTTGGCATGCGGCATGGGTTTTTTCTTCACAGAGTGCATGTGCCCAAGAAATGCGAATAGCAGACTCTGCTAATTCAGCAGAAACCCCCATTGATAATAAACCCCGCAGACGGTCTTTTTTGTTATTGCCACACGCACTACCAGTTCCCACATACAGATTTTTTTCTGAGAGAAGACGGCTTATTACCTCTCCTGGCAAAGGGGGGAATGCACAACTGATAATGCTAGGCGCATAAAATTCTGGGTGCAAATTGCGTGGTTTTGGCACAAATGTGGCCTCCAATTCAGAGAGTGTTTGTAGCCACATTTTTTCATTTGCACGGCAAGTATAGTCTGTAGCACAAGCTTTTTCTAGGGCTAGCACCATGCCAATAATACCAAAGAGGTTTTCTGTGCCCGCACGGATGTGAAACTCCTGACCCCCCCCGTGAAAAATACTCGGCTTAGGCGTCTTCATATATAGTAAACCTGCACCCTTTGGTCCACCAATTTTGTGTGCAGAAAAAGAGGCGGAGTCACATCCGATTTTGCCAATATTTAGTGGGATACGCCCTAATGCCTGTGTCGCATCTACATGTACGTGGACCAAGGATCCAAAGGGTAAAAGGCGAATTTCGTGGATCAAATCTGCTACAGGCTGAATGGCTCCTGTTTCATTGTTGACGAGCATTAGGGTTGCTAATCGTGTATTATTTTCAATTTTTTCAACAAATTCTCCCTCATCGATATGGCCAGAGGACTTGGGGTTGACCCATGAAATCTGTATGCCTTGATTTTTGAGAGTCAGCAGGTTTTCATGAATAGAGGGGTGTTCAAATGTAGGGGCCACAATGTGTGATCGTTCTTTATCTTTGAGTAACAACATGCGCAAAAGAATAATTTGGTTGGCCTCTGTTGCTCCAGAGGTAAAGATCACCTGCCTTTCATTTGCACCCACAGCAATCGCAGCTCTTTGTCTCCAAATTTCTAATTCGGCTTTTGCTGCCTTGCCCAGGGCGTGAGTGCTAGAAGGGTTGGCAAAAAAATCGCATGCATAGTGCATAGCCTGTTCATAAATTTGAGAGTCTGGAATGGCTGTAGCAGCAGTATCAAAATAGAAAGAATTCACGGATTTTTTGGATATACCTAAACATAATTAGGTCTTTTATTGATATAAAAGACCTAATTAGATAATGAAAGATTTTATTGATCATCACAATGATCAGTTTTTTAGTCTTAAATCTGCGCCACGCAGGGGCTGGCCTGTTGTGGGGTGCGTCAGATAGAATTCAAAGCTGTCATCCGTGGGACCAAATTTTAACCAAGTTTTTGTGAATGTACTACTGCCTACATGATAGCTTCCAAGCTCAACGATGGCGCCTGGTACTGGGTTTGTGGGCATTTGAGTGACACGACTAGCAGAAAGTCCCTTAATCGCCGCAGCTTCTGTAGGGTAACCATAGTACCCTGCAGCATTGACTTGCTCTGCCTCAACATAGTAAATGAGATTATTCTTTTTGATAAATGTTCCTGCAGTATAGGTGGTATTCCCTCCATTGCCAACATACAAGCGTCCTGCAAAATTTTTTCCGATCAAATTTTCAAGGTTTACAATGCGATTTGGCCCAGTGTTGGTATTCTTTTTTGAGTTAGAACTTGATGGTGCTCCGCAAGAAAGAATTAATAAGGATAGTCCCAAAAGAATAAAAAAAGTTTTTTTCATAAAATCACCTCCCTACTGAGTGCAAAATTCTAGATTGAGCTGTATTGTAGGGAGAAAACAATAGTGTGTCAAGCGTTTGTAAAAAGAGGAAAAATGATGCGAGTAGATTTTCTTTTTTTGATGAGAAGTAAGTGATGACCTTTGAAGAAAATTCTTGACAAAAAGAAAATGTACTATTAGGCTATAAAACATCTAGGTTGTGTTTTTTAGGGAGAAAATATATGAACCCTATTTCCTTGCTATCTCTGAGTATGTCCAGTATTGGCACTGTGGGTGGACGCAACATTGTAGACTGGCATGATGCTATTGAATTTCCCCTGCAGCACGGGCTTGCTCAGCCCTTGGGTGTGGCGGGGGCCTTCGCTGGATTTCTGGGCCATTATTTGATTGTGGCGGGGGGCTCTAATTTTCCTCGTGGTAGCAGTGTGCATGGTGGTCAAAAAGAATTTTCTGATGATTTGTTTGTTTTTCAGAGCAAGAACGGATCCTTGACACAAGTTGCGCATAAATTATTGCCACAAAAATTTGCTGCAGGTCTGACTGTGGGTACTGCTGATGGGTTGTTTTTTGTTGGCGGGGAGAATCTGGCAGATGATTGTGCAGACATTTGGTATCTCACACTTTCTGGCAAGACGCCCAATATCCAAAAAGTTGGGGCATTGCCTTTTACTTGGGTTGGGGGATCTGGGGCATTATATGGTGGCCGACTTTATCTTTTTGGTGGAAAAGTTGACGGATTGCCCAGTCAGCAGTGTTTTGTTTGTAATTTAGATGGATCACATTGTCAAGAGATTGCGCCTTTTCCCCAGGTAGCGAGAGTGCAAACACTGCATGCAGTGTGCGCAGATAAGATTTACATCTTTCATGGGTTTTCGCAGGGCATAGCACAGACTGATGGCTATGTCTATGACTTTACCAAAGACAGCTGGGATACATTGCCATCACTGTGGCATCAGGGGCAGGTCTATACCGTGGCCGGGGGCACAGCCGTAGCTATTTCTGCAGAAGAAATACTCCTCTTTGGAGGGGTCAACAAAGAAGTGTTTGAACAAGCTTCTCATGAACTTACACATCTCAAAGATCAGGCATTTCAGTCATTTAGGGAAAAGTATTTGGCACAAAATCCGCAGGACTTCAAATTTAACAATCATTTTTTTATTTATAATATAAGAACAAAGATGTTTACGCATCTCCAGCAAGCCCCATTTTTGGGATTGGCGGGATGCTTTCCATTGCTTTTTCATGATGGTACCATTTGGGTTGTTTCTGGTGAAATTAAGCCGGAGGTCCGTATGCCTCTCATTAAGGTGGGAAAATTAGAATAGATTTTTTTAAAACATAGGGAGGGTCGACTATGCAATGGCATATCTTAAACTGGGTGGTTTTGCTTTTGTATTTGGGTGCACTGGTTGTGATGGGATTCATGTTTTCTTCACATAACAAAACCAGTAAAGATTACTTTGTTGGGGGCCAGCGTATTCCAGCATGGGCTGCAGCGGTCAGTTTGTATGCAACGGCACTTTCTTCCATTTCATATATCGCGATTACATCTTCTGTATATCGTGTAGGATGGGTTTTTGCTATGGGTGTTGTGGGTATTATCCCCCTACTCTTTTTAGTATCAAAATTCTTTGTGCCATTTATTCGGCGTATTAATGCCACCACGGCCTACGAATACTTGGAGGCACGTTTTCATCGGCCTATGCGCTTGATGGCAAGTCTTGTATTCATGGTTTTTCATGTGATGCGCATTGCCATTGTCGTCTTTATTCCTACACTTGCGTTTCAAGAGGCATTGCCTGGCGTCAGTCCACTATTACTGGTGGCTATCATGGGTTTCTTGTGTGTCATTTATACCACCGTGGGTGGATTTGAAGCGGTCATTTGGTCAGATGTTGTGCAGACATTTGTACTTTTTGGTGGGGCGATTTTGATTGCAATGATTGGATTCTCTGTGGTACCTTCTGGGGTCAATCCTTTTGCCACACTCGCTGCTGATGGCAAGATGTTTGGTGAGGGCGTTTTCGGCTTTAATCCAAAAGATGTCACTATTTGGTGGTTGTTTATGGGGGGTTTTTTTGGTTCTATTTACCAATATATTGGATCCCAAGATGTTGTGCAGCGTTATAGCTCAACCAAATCACTTAAAGCAGCCCAGCGCACAGTATTGATCAATGCACCTTTGTTGATAGTGAGTATTGTGATGTTTATCTTGATGGGTTCAGCGTTATACCTTTTCTATAAATATAGCGGGGTTGTGGCTCCACAGTTAGAAAACATGAATGCGATATTACCTTATTTTGTGGTGCACCAAGTGCCCATGGGTATCTCTGGATTAATTATTGCAGGAATATTTGCAGCAGCACAATCAACAGTATCCTCTAGTCTCAATTCTACGGCCACATGTGCGATTGTTGATTTTGTGCAACCCATGTGCCCGGATCTCAATGAAAAACAAAAATTATTTTTTGCACAATTAGCCAGTTGGAGTGCAGGTATTTTGGGCACCCTGGTGGCGATGTCTTTTGTGGTGAATGGTCAAGGTGATATGTATACACTGTTCAATGCAATTATTGGGCTATTGGGTGCCCCGGTGGCCGGAATCTTTTTGCTTGGAATTTTTTGCAGAAAAGCGGGCATTGTCGCAGCATGGATAGGCTTTGGTGTGTCTGCGGCGCTCTCGGTTTATCTGGGTAATCCAGCGAAGATTTTATCGTGGATTCCTGGGTATGAGCAGCCACAGATTTTTCCATTCTTATTTGCATTTATCATTCTCTTTGTCTCTGTAGTTGTAGGCTTTTTAGCATCTATGTTTACCTCAAATCCTGGGGAGGAAAAGCTCAAGGGATTGACCTATACATCTTTGGGAGATCTTTCAGATATTCAATAAATTGAGTAAAAATCAAAGGAGCGTCAATATGTCAAAAATAGAAAAATACAAAGGAATTACCCCTGCATTTTATGCGTGTTATGATGATCATGGCATGGTTTGTCCACAACGCACTCAAGCTTTTACAGAATATTTGATAGGCAAAGGAATTCAGGGTTTGTATGTGGGGGGCAGTTCTGGGGAATGTATTTACCAAACTTTAGAAGAACGCAAAACAACATTGGAAAATGTGATGAAAGTCGCCAAGGGGCGTATTTTTGTGATAGCACATGTGGGGGCACCTGCTACACAGCATAGTGTAGAGTTGGCCAAGCATGCAGCGGGCTGTGGCGTGGATGCACTTTCCTCTATCCCCCCTATTTATTTTGGGCTTTCTGAGGAGGCAATTCGTGAGTACTGGACACAAATTGTGCAAGCTACGGACTTAGACTTTATCATCTACAATATTCCGCAGACCACTCCTTATAGTTTGTCTATGGATATGCTAAAAAAAATGTGTGAGTTGCCCCAGGTGATAGGCGTTAAAAATTCTTCTATGCCAGTATTAGATATCCAAAAGCAGCGGATGTTTAGCAAGGAGGGATTTGTAATTTTTAATGGCCCAGACGAGCAATATATTGCTGGGAGGATGATGGGGGCCAATGGAGGAATTGGTGGCACATATGCAGCAATGCCGGAACTTTTTTTGGAAGCAGAGCGATGTTTGCGTGCTAATGAGCTAGAAAAAGCCGCAAAAGTGCAGATAGTCATCAATGAATGTATTATTGCCTTGACCACATGCCGTGCACACATGTACTGTGTGATCAAAGAAACGTTAAAGCAACGTGGTATGAATATTGGTACGGGGCGGCCACCACTCTTTCCTGTTTTGCCAGAAGAAATTGGTAAAATCACACAGATTAGGAAGATGATTGAAGCACGTATCAAGGAATGCTGCGCATAGGAGTTCTAGGTGAAAATTGTCATTCATGAGTTTGAAACACACACAATTTTTGGAAGAAACTTAAAGGTGAGAGTGGCGATTCCACCTGTGCCAGAAGGATTAGAAGTTCCCATGCTTATTGTGCATGATGGGCAGGAGTTTTTTGATACCTGGGCACAACAATGTCCAGAAACTTATAGTGGGACAATTCCTAAAATAGAGCGACTGGGGCAGAGCGTGATGCGGCCTATTGCACTAGTGGGTATCGATACATGGGAAGGCATGGGTGAATGGCCATGCGAAAAACGATTGCAGCGGCTTAGCGACTATTCACCGTGGGTGTCTTATGATATTTTTGGCTATGTGAGTGAGTTAGACCGGGAAAAGCATGCAGCTCCTGGTGGAAGAGGAGAGCAATATGCACAATATATCGTGGAACATATCATTCCCTTTTTGGAAAAGACTTATCCTATTGGTGGTACCAAAGAGATGCGTGGAGTGGCGGGCATTTCGATGGGTGGCATGATGAGCTTGTATATGGGGTGTATCTATAATGCTTATTTTTCTCGTATTGCCGTCATTTCTCCCGCGTTGTGGTGTTTTCAGACACCGTTTCACGATTTTTTGCAGCGGATCAATCACTTTTCAAAAGGGGATCGTGTTTACTTGGATATTGGACGCACTGAAGGGGCAAATACACCCGGGCATCACGATTTTTCACAAATCTATCTAGAGGGTGCACAAAAAATTCATCGGGCATTGCAGGACCATGTTCCCAACTTATTGTTCTATATTGATGAGGATGGAGAGCATAATATGCGCTCTATTGCCAGGCGTTTCCCTTTGATGTTGACCTATTTGTGGGGTCTAGAATTTGCATAAGTGGTGAGGGGAGTTTTATGAATAAAAAAGAGCTTTTAGAAAGTCTACAGGGGCAGCTCATTGTCTCTTGCCAGGCATTGCCAGATGAGCCATTGCATAGTCCCTTTATTATGGGGCGTTTAGCTTTGGCTGCCCAGCAAGGGGGTGCCAAGGGGATCCGTGCAAACACAGTTGCAGATATTCAAGCGATCAAAGAGAGTGTCGATTTGCCAATTTTTGGTATCATTAAAGAGGTTTATGCAGATTGTCCCGTTTTTATCACCCCTACGATGAAAGAGATCGATGCATTGGTGCGTGTGGGTGTGGAGGTCATCGCATGTGATGCAACTTCGCGCACACGTCCTGGGGGTCAGACATTGGCACAATTGATGCAAGAGATAAAAAGGCAATACCCAGATCAACTTTTGATGGCCGATATTGCCACATTAGAGGAGGCACAACATGCACAGGATTTGGGCTTTGATTTTATCGCTACAACACTGCACGGTTATACACAGCAGACCCAAGATATGGATGTTGCATATAATGATTTTGAATTTTTGAAACAAGTGATAGAAGCGGTACGGGTCCCTATCGTGGCAGAGGGAAAAGTCGATACTCCAGAAAAAGCTACCCGGGTGAAGGCTCTGGGTGTGCATTGCTTGGTGGTGGGGTCTGCGATTACTAGGCCACAGTTAATTACAGAAAAATTTGTCCAAGCTTTGAGCTAAAAAATACTTTTTTATAATAGCAGGGAGGATGGGTATGACAAAAATTTTTAGTGGACTATTTGAAGTTTTACAAAGAGTGGGGCGTGCATTTATGTTGCCTATCGCAGTATTGCCGGTAGCGGGTATTTTGCTGGGGATTGGGGCCTCATTCACATCTCCACAGCTCATTGATGCTTATGGCTTGACTTGGCTATTGCCGAATATGCCCTTAAACTATCTATTTACATTGTTTACCCAGTTGGGTGCGATGGTTTTTGCCAACTTGCCTGTGATTTTTGCTGTGGGTGTTGCGATTGGGCTGGCAAATATCAATAAAGACACAGCAGCACTCTCAGCATTAATAGGGTTTTTGGCCTTTCATACAGTCATTCATGTCATCTTGCAGTGGCGTGGTTTGACACCTGAAACAACGAGTATTGCCTATATGATAGAGGGCGGGCTCTCTGCAGACAAAGCTGAGGCGATGAGTCGATTATACACACGCGTGTTAGGTATTTTTACACTAGAGGTAGGGGTTTTGGGAGGCATCATTTGTGGAATTGTTGCAGCCATGTTGACAAATCGATTTTCACAAATTGTATTGCCAGATATTTTATCGTTTTTTAATGGAAGCCGATTTGTGCCACTGACGACAATGTTAACATTTATTCCCCTTGGTGCAATTTTTCCACTTTTTTGGCCCGTTGTTTTTGAGGCCTTGGTCAATGCTGGCATGTTCTTTGCAAAGACGGGTGGCATTGGGGCATTGTTATATGCCACATCCATGCGTATGCTCAATGTTTTGGGTTTGCATCATGCGATTTATCCACTTTTCTGGTATACACCATTGGGTGGTACAATGGAGGTTCAGGGACAGTTGGTATCTGGGGGACAAAATATTTTCTTTGCACAGCTCGCGGATCCTTCTACTACACATTTTAATCGTGAGGCAACAAAGACTATGACGGGAGGATTTCTGCCAATGATGTTTGGCTTGCCTGCTGCGGCATAT
The DNA here is from genome assembly GCA_051648825.1 of Spirochaetia bacterium. GTDB lineage: Bacteria > Spirochaetota > Spirochaetia > WRBN01 > WRBN01 > JAHHUI01. Next base: position 432,700 of record JBOFFX010000022.1, on the reverse strand, counting down.
GCGATGTATCAATGTGCAGAAAAAGAAAATAGGCAGGCCGTAAAGGGGTTGTTTCTTTCAGCAGGGTTAACCTCATTTTTAACAGGGATTACTGAGCCACTGGAGTTCACATTCTTATTTGTTGCATTTCCGCTCTATGTGATTCATGCCATTCTTGAGGGAATCTCTTATATGCTGTTATATCTTTTGAATGTGACTGTAGGTATTACTTTTAGCCGTGGAATTATTGACTTTACCTTCTTTGGACTATTGCAGGGCAATGCGAAGACGGGCTATATGTGGATTTTGCTTTTGGGGCCATTGTATGCAGTGGCGTACTATACAATTTTCCGCTTTATGATTCTTAAATTTAACTATGCGACTCCTGGGCGTGGGGGTGCAGAAAATCGCCTGTATCACCGTGCTGATTTTGAAAAGAAGAAGAATACACAAGGTGGCACTGGCACAGTGGGCCTAGATGATCCTATTTTGGGGCAATTGCTTGAAGCCTTTGGGGGCAGATCAAATATTGCAGGCCTTGATGCATGTATTACGAGGTTGCGTGTGACAGTGAAGGATGAGTCACTTGTGGCAGATGATACACACTGGAGAGAGCTTGGAGCACAAGGTGTCATTCGTAGTGGCAAGGGAATACAGGTCATTTATGGCGCAAAAGCTGAAGTATACAAAAACCAGTTAAGGGAAAAATACGAGCTTTAAGCGAGTCTTTTTAAAAAAAAGGGGGGCAAATAGCCCCTTTTTTTATTTGTTTATTTTGTTTATAATAAAGGTAGATCATGTTTGACCTGGAGGAAAAATGGTTATTCTCACATTAAACTGCGGAAGTTCTTCTGTAAAGTATCAAGTTTATGACTGGACAAAAAAAGATGTATTAGGCAAGGGCGTACTTGAGCGTGTGGGCCAGGAAAAAAGTGACCTGGAGCATGAGAGTGTGGGCAAACCAGAATACAAAGGACAGCGCAGTTGCCCTACACACAAGGAAGCTGTGGCCTGGGTCATGGAATTGCTTTTGGATAAAGCACATGGATGCCTTAATGATATGAACGAAGTAATGGCCGTGGGTCATCGTATTGTGCATGGTGGTGCAGTCTTCACACAGTCTGTGAAAATCACAGCCGATGTCATTGAGCAATTTAAAAAGACAGAAGCCTTGGCCCCCTTGCATAATCCTGCTAATCTTTTGGGGATTCATGCTGCAATGGCTGTCTTGCCCAATGTGCCACATTGTGCGATTTTGGATACGGCTTGGCATCAAACTATGCCAGAAGTTGCCTATACTTATGCACTTCCACACCAATGGAAAGATCAATTTAATGTGCGTCGCTATGGTTTTCATGGCACAAGTTTCTTGTATACGTCCAAACGGGCGAGTGTGTTGTTGGGCAAGAGTGCAAGCCAATGCAACTTGATTATTTGTCATATTGGCAATGGTGCGAGTATTTGTGCAGTAAAAAATGGTGTAGCCATTGATACAAGTATGGGAATGACACCACTTGAAGGGCTTGTGATGGGGACAAGGGCAGGAGATATGGATCCTGCAATTGTGGGCTATATGAGTCGCATGACAGGAAAAGGTGTTGCAGAAATTGATAGCGCATTAAATAAAGAGAGTGGCCTACAGGGTGTCACGGGGCAGTTTTCTGACCGCCGTGATGTGGAGAGTGGGATGAAAAATGGTGATGCACGTTGTACATTGGCTCACCATCTAGAAACGTATCGTTTGCGCAAATATATAGGATCCTATGTAGGTGCCTTGGGTGTTTTGCCTGATGCGGTCATTTTTACTGCAGGTGTGGGAGAATTTGATGCAACAGTGCGATTGCATACAATGGAAGGACTCGAGTGCATGGGAATAAAGATTGACCCTGCAAAAAATGCATTAGCACGCACACGCAATACAGAGAGTTGTATCAGTGCAGATGAGAGCAAGGTGAAGATTTTTGTGATTCCTACAGATGAAGAGCTTGTCATGACTGAAGATACCTATGCCTTGGTGAACGGAACCTATGATGTGCATACTAAGTACCAATACAGCTTTGGAGAGGCGGGTTATGTAAATAAGGCCAGAGAGGCTTCTTTGCCAAAAGATTTGCAAAGATTGCCAGGATTGGAGAAAATTATTGCTAGGTCCCAGGGGTAGTTTTTGAATGGCAAATAGGGGTTTTTTGATTCTAAAAAATCGCTTTAGGCGTATAGATTTGATACCGATGGGGACTTTAGTATGTCTGTAGATTTTTTTCAGCCTCGGCGTAGGCGTCGGACCAATGGGGCACTCTTTGCCTTTCAGCCAGATGAAGTGACAACTACGATGCGCGGTTCTGCGATAAAGAACGGGGCGCAACGCTCTGCTATACGCAATTTTGTAGTGGTGGGTGCTGGGGCTAAATCGAGGCAGACTTCTGCGCGGGTTGTCGGATTTGATCAGACTTTTGGGGAAAAGATCAAACGACTGCTCTTTGTGCAAAGGCATCGTCTCCTCAGTTATAGCACATTGCTTGTTCTTTCTTGTGTGCTATTAGGCTTGACCTACACGTCTATAAGGTTTCTCATATCTCGGCCACGAAGATTGCCAGAGTTTCCTTCAATGCCTGTGGGTAGCAAACCGGATATTTTGGGTGAGAAGATTACGCTTAGGGGTGGGGAATCTTTGGCCGGGGCGCTTTCTCGTGTGGTGAATGACCCTGGTGGTGTCAATAATGCAGTTTCAATTTTTTCAGACTTTTTAAATTTGCGTCATTTGGCATCTGGGCAGACTTTTGATGTGGGATATAGCATTATTGATGGGCGAAAAAAACTTAAGTCTGTGATTCTTTCACGTGGGCGTGTTGATCGCATTGCTGTGCTCTCTGATCCAACTGGCAGGTTTTATGGTCAACACAGCAAGAATTTTCTCAGTACACAAGAGGTAGAGATTTCTGGGGCTATTGAGTCAAGTTTGTATGCAGATGGATTGGCTGCGGGAGCTCCAGTGAACAAATTGGCCCAGCTATTTGATGTCTTTGCGTTTACTGTCGACTTTCAAAGAGATTTACATCCTGGGGACAAATTTCACCTTTTTTATGAAACAGAAAATGATAGCTTAGGGCGTGTAGCGAGTGTGGGCAATCTGAAGGCAGCGCGTTTGACGGCTGCTGGTAAGGAATATTTGGCATTTCAATATCGTGATGCACAGGGGAAAATTAATTTTTATTCTCAAGATGGACGTGGTATTCGTAAGGCATTATTATTGATGCCTGTCAATGGAGGGCGGCTGACTAGTGGTTATGGTGCACGCAGAAACCCTGTGTATGGATATACAGAAGTACATCCTGCACTAGATTTTGCAGCCCCTATTGGTACCCCTATTATGGCTGCGGGAGATGGAAAAATTATCCACAGGGGTTGGGACCCTAATGGCTATGGTAACTATTTAAAAATTCAACACAGTAATGGATATGTCACGCTTTATGCACATATGTCAGGATTTGCACGCAGTAGTGTGAATGGTGCACGCGTATTGCAGGGACAAACGATTGGTTATGTAGGGTCAACAGGCATGTCTACTGGCCCACATTTGCATTATGAAGTACACATTGGCAAAAAGAAAACAAACCCCGCAACAGTGGTTCGTGCAATGGATAGTAGTCGGAACCTGAGTGGAAAAGAAGTTGAAGAATTTAAGGCTCAAATTGCGCCATACCTACTCAAGTTACGCGGTGAGTCAACTCAAGATATTGACAAAAACTCCTAAAAGATCTAGGATTATAGGGCAAATTAAGGTCGCTTAGCTCAGCTGGGAGAGCGTCTGCTTTACACGCAGAATGTCGGCGGTTCGATCCCGTCAGCGATCAAAACTATATGAATTCCATGGGCACACATATTCGCAGCTATGTCTCGCGTGCAGGTAACACAACCAAAGGGCAGAAGGTCGCTTTGCAAGAGTTGGGGCACAAGTGGACAATTCCATATGCACCGAAACTCCTTGATTATGCACAATATTTTTCTCGTTGTGAGCAAGTGGTTTTGGAAATTGGGTTTGGTGCGGGGGATGCCACAGCACAGCTGGCACAAACCCATACACATACGGGGTATTTGGGTGTGGAGGTTTATGCTTCGGGCGTAGGTGCACTGCTGATGAAAATTGAAGAAAAAAAATTAGAGAATCTACGTATTATTCAACATGATGCAGTAGAGGTGCTCACTGGCATGATTATGGATGAGAGTCTAGATGGTGTGCATGTTTTTTTCCCTGATCCTTGGCCCAAAAAACGCCATCACAAACGCAGACTCTTGCAAGCATCCATTATTCAAAAAATTGCGCAAAAACTAAGGGTGGGTGGGTATTTTTATATGACCACAGATTGGCAAGAGTATGCCCAAGAGGTCTTGGAGAGAGTTTCTGCTGAGGTGCTATTTTACAACCCACATGCAGGGTTTTCGCCCACACAAGTATGGCGCCCTAAAACACGTTTTCAGAAAAAAGGTGAGGCAGCATCACGTGAAATTTTTGAAATCTATGTTGTACGTTGTGAGAAAAAGACTTTAGACCTTGACTTTTGTGACTTAAATAGTATAAAATCCTGAGGAAGTTTTGTAATTATCCTTATATGGGGAATGAGAAAAAAATGTACGCAGTAGTTGAAATTTTAGGTAAGCAATATAAGGCTGAAAAGGGCAAAAAGCTCACAGTAGATTTGTGTGGTGATGCAAAAGAGGGTGATATGAAAGAATTTCCTGTCTTGTTGCTGGCCAATGGAAAAGACTGTAAGGTCGGTGCACCTTATGTTGAGGGTGCAAAAGTGCAGGTCCAGGTTGCAGATTCTTTTAGGGACAAGAAGGTGAGTGTCTTTAAGTACCAAAAAAGAAAAGCTTATCACAAGACCATTGGTCACCGCCAGTCTTATACCAATGTCATCGTCAAGGATATTATTGGCTAATTTTGATTCAGGCAAAGCTAGTTTTTAAAGAAGGCGGTTGGCAATCATTTGTCGCTACTGGGCATGCTGGGTATGCTCGTGCTGGTGAAGATATCGTGTGTGCAGCATTTAGTGTTTTGGTGCGCACAATACTCAGGCAGGCTCTGAAGAGTGGTTGGGTTGAAGCACATGAGATTAATGAGGGAATCTTAAGCTTTTCGCTTTTTTCGGATGTAAGGATTGATGAAAGAGTATTGTTAATGGCAGATTTTTTGATTATGGGGTTACAAGATTTGCAGCATGAATATCCCCAGCAATTAAAGCTAAAAATAGAAGGAATGGAATAGTATATGGCAACGAAAAAAGGTGGTGGAAACGCCAAAAATGGACGTGATGGAAATGCCAAGTATTTGGGTGTGAAACGTTATGGTGGTCAGATTGTCAAAGCTGGTGAGATCTTGGTACGCCAGCGCGGAACAAAATTTCATACGGGTGAAAATGTTGGTGTGGGACGTGATCATACACTTTTTGCATTAGCAGCAGGCACTGTAAAGTTTCATTTTTCCAAGGGAAAAAAACGTATCAGTATTGTTGAGGTCTAATTTTTTAAAACATTTTTAATTAGCCTCAGGCATGTCAGGAAACCATGAATTATTTTCTAGATGAAACAAAAATAGAAGTTCATAGTGGCAATGGTGGGAATGGGGCGATTGCTTTTCATCGCGAAAAATATGTTGAACGTGGTGGCCCAGACGGTGGTGATGGGGGGCGTGGCGGTCATATCATATTTTCTGTGCGTCGTAATCTTAAAACATTTACACATTTACAAAGCAAACGCAAATTCTATGCACCCAATGGCATCAGTGGATCAGGCCGCAAACGTGCAGGTGCTGCGGGTGAAAATTTGCGTATTCTTGTGCCACCAGGTACACGTATTCTTGAACCTGAGACACGCAAGGTTATTATCGATTTGGGAACGCAAGAAACGGATTATCTTTTTTTGATTGGGGGTCAGGGTGGCCGGGGCAACTGGCACTTTCGCACAAGCAAGCGTCAAGCACCCGAATATGCAGAAAAAGGCAAGCCAGGATCTGGGATGCAGATTATTCTCGAACTCTCTTTGATTGCTGATGTAGGATTGGTGGGGTTGCCCAATGCTGGAAAAAGCACACTTGTCAATGCATTGACCAATGCCAATTCAAAGGTGGGAGACTATCCTTTTACGACCAAAACACCTCATTTAGGACTCATTCGCCGTGGAGATGAAGAGATTATCTTGGCCGATATTCCTGGTATTATTAAGGGTGCAAGTGAGGGAATTGGTTTGGGGCTACAATTTCTCAAGCATATACGTCGCACACGTGGATTAGCATTTTTGATTGATTTGCATGATGAGAATTATGAGCAAACTTTATCTATTTTACTGCATGAATTAGCACTGTATGAGCCAACTCTGTTGCAAAAGAAACGTGTAATTGTAGCAACAAAAAGTGATCTTTGTGATGATGTAAAACAGCGTTTAGATATGTTAAAAAAGCAATACCCAGAGGATGAAGTCATTGAGATTTCTACGCATCAATATCACAATCTAGATGTACTGGTTAAGAAAATGTGGTATTTTAAGTATACGGATCAAATAGAGGTAGAATATGGAGATTAGTGTTCAGCATCGACCTATGCCTGTGGCAAAAAATTTTCTACAAAGCCCATTTTGGGCCAATTTTAAGGGGCAGTATGGGTGGAAATCGATGACATTTGAGGCCAGCTATTATGGTGGGCACTTTCAGTTTTTAGTATTATTGCGGCGTTTTGTAAAGTTTTTTACATTAGCCTATGTGCCTCTACCAGCTTTTGAGGTCATTCCAGAAGAAGAACGAGAAGAATTTTTACAATCACTGAGCCAAGAACTACAAGCATTTTTGCCTATGGGCACGGTTTTTCTGCGTTGGGATTTACCTTGGTCACAGCCACTCTCAACCCCCTTTGCCTGTGCAAAAATGTCAATACAACCACCTAGTACTACTATTTTGAATCTCACACTGGGCACAAATGTATTATTAGCCAATATGCACAAAAAGACACGATATAACATTGGTTTAGCAGAAAAAAGGGGCGTCCGCATTGAGCGTGCTGGCTTTGATGAAGTATCTAAGTGGTATCGTATTTATCAGCAAACGGCACAACGTGATGGCATTGCTATCCATAGTCTAGACTATTATCAAAAATTCTTTTATACCGCAACACACACCACACAGGGGCCTGAGGCACGCTTGTACTTGGCATGGCATGAGGAAGATTTGTTAGCTGGAATCATTGTATTATTTTATCAAGGACATGCCACCTATGTTTATGGGGCATCCAGCTCTATCAAGCGTAATTTAATGGCCAACTATCTATTGCAATGGCGTGCTATCAGTGATGCATGGGCCGCAGGTTGCGTCGACTATGATTTTTATGGTATTCCCCCTGCGCCAGATCCAGATCATCCTATGATTGGCTTGTATCAATTTAAAGTGGGTTTTGGTGGGGATCTTATTCATCGTTGTGGTGCCTGGGATTTTCCATTTTCCAGATTATTCTATCCTATTTTTTCTTTTGTAGAGGCTAAACGTGCTACAAAATTGAAGGCTAACAAGCCAGTACATAAAACGGCTGCTTTGCCTGAGGAAAAACCAGAAAATTCAACTCAAGAGGATCAAGAAACACCTAGCAAGTAGCGTACACACAGAATATATTGCTGGGGGGTAAATTCTTCTGCTCGGTGGGCAAGTTCCATGTTGGCATGTCTGCATGCTGCGTGGATATGTGATGCTTCAAAATACTCAACGAGGCGACTATTTTTGCCCAATAGATTATTTTTGAGTGTTTTGCGGCGGCTAGAAAATGCTGATCGTAACAGGCGATCTAAAAGCGCAGATTCTTCTTTTTTTAGCAGATTTGTCGGTTTTATTTTAATAATCATCGAGTCAACATTTGGTACTGGATAGAATGAATGAGGTTTGACAATTCCATGTGTGCTGATATGGAAATGGCTTTGTACCCACACAGAAAAACTGCTATAACTTTTTTGCCTGGTGGCAGAATTCATGCGTTGTGCTAGTTCCTTTTGTACCAACAAGACTGCAATATCCATGGGTTGTTTCAAAAATTCCTGAATGATTGCCCCAGCAATATTGTAGGGAAGATTGCCCAATACTTTGATTGTTTTTTGCACAGATTCGTCTTTGAACGTTTTTAGCACATCACCTTTGACCAGGCTGAAATGTGTATGATGGCCAAAAAAATTAATTAAAATTTGTTGATAGGCATGATCAATTTCAAAGACCTTTAGCTGCCCTACCATGGGCAGTGCTAGTGCTGTCATCGCTCCAATGCCTGGTCCAATTTCCCATAGTTCATCCTGCACGTCAAGGTCTAGCAATGTGAGGATTTTTTTACGTACTCCACGATTAATTAAGAAATTTTGGCCCAGAAATTTGCGTGGTGCAATGCTTAATTGCTGAAAAAATTGCTGGATCGCTGTGGGTGAGTCATACTCTATGGGATCTTTAGATATCATTTCGTTCATAAATTCTCCATTTAAAAAAAAATGCAGTGAGTGGGATAAAAAATGAAAAAATCAAAATGCCGATGCCACTAGGGATACTACCCATCAGAGAAAACTGATGAATAAGCCACCATAAAAATTGATCAAATCCTATAAAGAAACTTTGTAGCAAGGGAATGATGAGTCCTACGATAGCCATAATCATCCATAGGGCTAGCAGCGGGGTAAGCATGAGTGTAGCAATGAGTCCTTGTGGATGAATACTGGAAAAATGAATAGCTAAGATAGGTGTTGTTGTAGCCATTGCTGCAAGTCCTACCGAGAGAGGATTTGCGAGAATTCTTGGGAAAAAACCACGCAGATTCGCATAATTTTTTTGCAAACAAATTATACCCAAAACAGCAGCAAAACTTAGCTGCCAACCCAATGAAAATAAATACAGGGGATTTATAGCTAAACTGATCAAAACTCCACTTCCCCATAAATCGAGTGCTCTAGCATCACGTCCAGATATCCAGATGAGAGCTCCCAGTACAAAGGCTAAATAAGCACGTAGTAGTGAGGCAGGAAACCCTGTAATAAATAGGTATGGTAGCATGAGTCCAATGAGAATAATAAGGGCATGTTTTTTTCCAAAAAAATAAGAGAGCAAGGGTAATGTCATCGCAATGATCACAGCCAGATGCATCCCAGAAAGTGCCAATAGATGAGAGATTCCTGCTTTGCGAATATCATGCGATTGAAAGGGCGACAATGCAGATCGATCGGCCCATAGCAGTGCACTCATGAGGCCTATTTGCTGAGGATAGTGCTCTGTGAAAAATTTGCGCCATTGATTAAGTAGTTGAGCGCGTATTTTCCATATATCGTGTGTATATGGGCCAATTTGTAAATTTTTTGCAGGCACAGGCCCATAGATGTTCTCAGCGTATATGGGGCGGCTTATTTCCAGGATAAGACGCTGTCCTTTAAAAAAAACTGGATGCTCAAGAGGAATTGTGACCAAAATATAGCCAGAGGCTTGGGTAGTGGCAATATGGCTGAGGGCTTTTGTCATTTGTACCTTGATGCTTTGAAATTGATCTTGTTGCGCCACATCAGTGAGAATGATGCCATGAATTGTATGAATTGGGGCGTTTTGGCCAAAGTTGGGCTTTTTAGTTTTTTGTTGTAGCCGATAAGTAGAGAACAGTAAGAGAGAAAAAACTGTACTCAAAAGAAGGGTTATCCAAAATTTTTTGATATGTGTGCAAAAATAGATAAAACAAAGCCACACACCTGCGAGGATGATATACAGAAAATACAGCGATGGAATATATATTGCAAGACCAAACCCCATGAGCGTGAGCAATGAGAGGAGAAAGGCCCCATGATGATAAAACCTGAAAAAATTTGCTATGAACATCTGGTGCTTATTCTATCAAAACATGCATGAAAAGAGTAGTCTTGTCGGAACTGTATAATTTGTTTTATAGTGAGAATCAAAGATTATGAATAAATTAGTATTATTTTTACTTCTATTAGCCAGTCTCATCTCTTGTGCTAGCAAAAAACCCGTGTATGAAACAGAAGTGACTATAGAGCGATATTTTCGCTATGCACAAACAGCACGCAATAAGGGGAATAACACCCTAGCGATGCAGTACTATGATTTGATTATCAAAAATTTTGGTGGACGACCAGATAAAGTGATCATTGCACAATACGAAAAAGGCTCACTTTTTCATGCAAAAAAACAATATAAAAAAGCAGTAGAACTCTTTGATACTGTGCTTGCCTCAGCCAATGATGCACGTGTAGCGTCTGCGATTCCTCCTGCGGTTTTATATTTGGCACGCACATTGAAAAAGGAAGCTGAAGAACAACTTCAAAAAAAGGGCAAGCTCCTTGATGCCAACTAGATTTCTTCTCATATTACTATTATTTTTCACGCATGGTAGGTTGGCCTTATATGCTGATTCATATGCCAATGGTGCACAGGCTTTAGTGGGTGTATTTTGGTATGATGGTACACTCTTTTTGCCACGCGATCGATTTTTACTTTCTGAAGACGGATATGGGCGAGTGCCTGGTACAGATTTTCAAAAACTAGATAAAGCAGATCGTGAGCTGGTAGAGGCGAGTATCAACTTGCTAGAAGAAGCACGTTTGGTATTCAGCGGGGTTTTGTATGGATGGAAGTTTTATTATCGCCCTAGCGACAAATTTAAGCAGGTGAAAGAGATTTTTACACTAGAGCCTATTGCTGAAATTCAGGTAGGCGACCCTAATCTAGAACCCCTTGCTGTGGATCATCAAAATGGGAGCTTGCTGCGTATGCATGCACGTTATTATTTGGGAGAGAAAGATCAACACCATTTGGCTTTTCGATCAAGTCCTAGCTTGCTTTTTGCCTCTGGACAGGGCAATGCTGATATGGTGAGTAACTTTGAAGGGCGCAAAGAGGCGATTCGTCAAAGTGTGAAAGAAGCCATTCGGGCATATCAGCGCAAAAGAATGCATGCCAAACCAGAGAGCCTTTCTGGGATTGTTTTCTTGGAAAAACCACCACGTGTTTATTTAAAAAGTGGAAAGTTTGTCGCAGATACTCGAATTTTGTTTCAAGTAACAAGTACAAAAAAGTATTTACTTCCTTAGGGTTTTTAGGCTTTTTTTTCCGAGAATGAGGGTGAGTGGGGGTATAAAAAGAACATGTCAGAATTAAAAGAAATGGCGATTACAAGCTTTGAGGCAAATAAAATGACCGATGGTGACTTGTATCTCACCAATGATACGGCTTTTATCATTTTGCCTGCACGTGTGCCAATTCCTGCTGGTATGTTGACCCAACTCAAAGAATGGCAAATCAAGAATATCTATACCAACGGTACTGGCGAGATCTTGGAAGAGGTTGTAGCTAAAGAAGATCGCCGCACAGTCTCTTTGACTGGGGATGAGGCACAAGAAACACAATATGTGCGTAACTTCTATGTACAGACAGTGGCAAAGGTCAAAGATATTTTTGATGCATACCGGGCAAAACGCGGTTTACCCATCCATGAAATAGTCGATCTTTTGAGAGAAATGCTACAGATTTTGCGCGATCGCAGGCGTTTTGTTTTACGCATGAGTCTTTATCGTGGTTTATGTGATGATTATTTTATCAACCATGCTATTCAAACAACTTTTCTTTCTTTGATGATGGGTGATGCTGTCAAATTACCACCACATCGTTTGGTTGATTTGGGTATGGCATCACTCTTGCACGAGATTGGGCTTTTGCACTTGCCTGCTGGTTTGTACGATAAAGAGGGTCCTATGTCTGTAGAGGAGCGACGACTGCTCTCTAGTCACGTGATTGTTGGTTATAGAAATTTAAAAGAATTTTCGTTAGCGCAAGATATTCTTTTAGGAGTTTTGCAGCATCATGAACATTTGGATGGTAGTGGTTATTTGCAAGCACTGGTGGGAGATTCTATTTCTTTGTATGCCAAAGTGATTTGTATTGCCTGTGCCTATCATGCCCAAATTAGTGATCGCCCCTATCGTTCTGCCAAAAATGAACATTTGAGTTTGGCCACAATGGTGAAAGATATGAGACGTAAATATGATGAATATTTGCTGAATTGTCTTGTGAGTAATCTATCCCTATTTCCACTGGGTAGCTATGTGCGACTTTCAGACGGATCTGTGGCGATGGTTGTAGATAATGATCCAGAAAATGTACGATTTCCTATTGTTAATGTTATTCGGAGTGCGGGCGGTAGCAAGGTGGGGGATTCACCTGCTATACAACTGAGTAAACAGTTTTATGTGACAGCAGTACTCAATTATGATGAGATTGATGATATTAAGTCATAAATGAGAGCTGCAATTTTTAATTATCTAAATGTTGCTTGAGAATGGTCGATATGATCATACGTGAAGTACTTCTTTGTTTTAACCATTTTCATATCTTCATTTTTGCTCCAGGCCTCTTCTGGAAATGTAATCTCATTGACCACAGATGGCAAGGGATGGCCAAGAACACTCAACCTTTTGGATTTGCAATATCGTAGCCTACCTGGTAATACACGTTTATTGACCATTGGAGTGAGAAGGGCTATCAATCCAAATATGGAATTGACATTTGAAGAAGTTGGAGAGTGGGGATCTCACTACAAACTCATGCGTGGTGCGGTCAATCTGAGTGGGCAAGAAGCCAGATCTGGTAATTCTTCCGCAGGATTCCAAGGAAATAACCCCTTTTATCTACAGCCGGAACCTGGTTCTATTTTTCGCATGGATCCACAAAGTTTTACGATAGACTTCTGGGTTTATCCTATGCGGATGTCTGACGGTGAACGAGTTTTTGAATATAGTGCAATGATTGATAGAGAAGGTGGATCTATCACGCAGAGCATAGTTGCGGATTTTGAAAAAGGACGCATTGTTTGGTATTTTCAAAATATCTTCTCAGATATTCGTGGTAATCTTATTGATCTGAATCTGAGTGGGCAACCCATCGTGAAAAATAAATGGCATCGCCATACACTGCGTTATGAATCTCAGTTGGGAATGCTAGAAGTTCTTGATAATGATAATGTGACTGATGTGACACATGCAACACCTACCCGTACAGAGTCGGCTGATGTCTATGAGCCAAACTGGAGAACAGCCAAACAGCAGCTACTGGTTATTGGTGAATTTTCTGGATATCTGGATGATTTTCGTATATTGCCTTATTATCAAGATCAATTTGTAAATGCGCGTTATGCAGATCGTGGTTCACTCATCACAGAACCCTATGATCTGAGGGGTAAAAAATTTCAATCTTTCAAACTTGTGGGACAAAATGAGCGTGACTCATCTTTTCAAACATACTTGCGTTTTGCCTCATACAAATCTGATTTTCAATATGGCAATGTTCCTTGGCAAAAATATCTTTCTGGGGAGGTTTATAGAGGCCCAACAGATCGATTTGTACAATTTAGGGTCGATTTTTTTGCAGGGATTGCTTCTCAAAGTAGCCCCGTTTTGCGCGATATGCTGATCACTCAAGAAGTTGTACCACCTCCACCAACACCCGGGCGTATTATATTTGAAAAACGTGCTAATGGAGTTTTATTAAAATGGAGTCCAATTTATACGGGCAATGTGACAGGTTATAAAGTCTATTTTGGAGATCAACCACGCAATTATTTTGGAGATTCTGCAAGTATTTCATCTCCTGTGGATGTCGGTAATGTCACAGAATATTACTTGGAAGGTTTGACCCCTGGTAAGCTGTATTATTTTAGTCTCACATCCTATACAGATGATCCTTTGCGTGGAGAGAGCGCACTGGCTCCAGAGACCACTTATTTGCCCTAGGGGTATTTTTTTCTAAAACTGTGTAGACATGACTAGCGCAATACGTGAGAGTGTTTGGTTGATATTCTTTTTTGTATTGTAGTATAGTTGAAATGTATATTTTGGTCCAATTAAGAACTCATTGAATCTGTAGTAAATTCCCAATGCAGCAGAAAATCCAATCGCATCGTCCTGTGTGCCTGGCAAGTAGTGAAATGCTACACTTGGGTTAAAAATAAGGTTTTTATTAAATTTATTTTGAAAGATACGGTTTAAAATAGGGTCTTGTACGCCTAGTTCAATAGCAGGTACGATATAAGATTTTAATGATTGAAAAGGGTAGGAGTTGATACGTTTTTCTGTCACAAATTGGCCAATAGCACCGGCTTTGATTGTTAGTGTTGCTGTTTGATCAATGGCAGGTAGATTCCATGCCAGTCGATATTGAAAAAATGCACTGTATTGGTAAATTGTATATGTATCTACCACTTTTGCAAGATTAAAATCTAAGAATCCTGCAGTAAAACTGCCACTGAATCCAATCGAACGCTCTAGGTAGGGAAGAAAGAATTCAATGCTTGTTTCTATGCCGGCGCGATAAATATCTTTGCGGCCATTCAAGTTGAAAATTTCAAAATTAGGGTTAATCCAGAGGGCAAAAAGATAGCGAGATTGATCGGTTGTACTTATTTCATCAGCTTCCCATTTAAGTTTTTTTGGCTGTTTATTAGATGTAGTTTTTTTGCCTTCCAGATTTTTGACCTTAATAATATTATCTATAGAAGAAAAAATTGGAACCAGATCTTTTCTGTTTGGTAACTGCTCTAGGGCATTTTGTGCAGATTTACTAGCATTAAGGGCTTTTTTGTAATTTCCTTTGCGATACTGTTCAATAACATCCTGCAAGAGCCGTTGTACATATTGATAAGTCGCAAGTTCTTCATTAGTATAGCTAGTTTGAGTATTTAGCCCAAAATTCTTGACTTGTTGCGAGAGACTATCCTCTTGTGCAAAAACCACAAAAGGCATACACAACCATACTCCTAGAAAAAAGGTGAAAAATCTTGAAAATCTGCAAATTTTGTGACCCAATTTTCAGTGATCTCCTTTTTTTGAATAAAAGATTGCAACTCTTGCAAAAATTCATCACGATGAATGATGCATGCACCCATACTCATCAAATAGTCAGTTGCCTGCTGACAGTCGATCAACAATAGGCCCCGTCGCTCAAAATAGCATACAAAATGTATAAAGGCATATCTGGATGCCCCACAGACTAGTGAGACCATAGATTCTCCAAAAAATACTGCCCCCAAAAGTACACCATATAGGCCACCTATAAATATATCATTTTCATCATAAACTTCACAACTATGGGCAAATCCTAATTTATGAAGTTCTAAATAAGCTTGTTGCATATTTTTTGTGATCCATGTACCATCTTGACCTGTGCGTGGTTGGCTAGCACATGCCTGGATCACTGAAGTGAAATCTCTGTCCAAATAGAGGCGCCAATTTTGTTTTTTTGCAAAGCGAGAAAATTTTTTGGATATGTGCAAATTCTGTGGATACAAAATACAGCGTGGGTCTAGACTTTGCCATACAATGGGACCCTCATCATCGTTGTACCAAGGAAAGATTCCTCTACGGTATGCAGACAATAGCATACCGGGAGAAAGATTTCCACCTATAGCCACCACATCTTTACTCTGGGTGGGAGATGGAAAATCAAAATCTACGTCAGCAGGCAGGTACGGAAACTGCATGAATCTTTTTTACCTGATGTGTTAACTGTCCCTTTCTCAACATCAGATGTACACGTTTGCCAGAGAGAACACCTTTAAGCAAATTATTCACCAGCGGTTCTTTTACTTCATCCTCGATGACACGAGAGAGAGGTCTTGCCCCAAATTCTGGATCATAGCCCTTTTGCGCCAGATAGTTCAAACTCTCATCACTATAGGTAAATGTGACGTTTTGCAGCGCCAACAAATCTGCCACATTTTTCAGCTCCTTGGTGGCAATTGCACGCATAGACGGCATTGCCAATGGGTTGAATAGGATCACCTTATCCAGACGGTTGCGGAATTCGGGGGTAAAAGTTTTTTCAATTTCAGAAAAAACTGCTTGCTGGTTTTGTCTTGCATTGTCAAATCCAATGACTTTTTGCCCCATCTGCTGTGCCCCCACATTACTTGTCATGATGATAACAGCATGGCGCAAGTCAGCTTTGCGTCCCTGGGTGTCTGTGATGGTGGCATAGTCCATCGCAGAAAGTAGAATATTATAAATATCTCTGTGGGCTTTTTCTATCTCATCTAGCAAAAGGATGCAGTGAGGGTGTTTGCGAATGCTATCCGTGAGTAGGCCCCCTTCTTCAAAACCTACATAGCCAGGGGGCGAACCAATCAGGCGTGAAACAGCATGTTTTTCTTGGTATTCACTCATATCAAAACGCAAAAGTGGCATTAATAACTCATCAGAAAGAGTCTTTGCCAGTTCTGTTTTTCCTACACCAGTAGGGCCAACAAATAAAAAATTACCCAAAGGTTTATCTGTTTTTCTTAGGCCTGCACGTGCACGTTTGATGGCTTGTGTCAGAGAAAGAGTGGCTTCTTCTTGGCCAAAAACACGTGCTTGCAAACGATCACTCAGGGTTAATAACTGCAAGCTTTCATCTTTTTTCACAGACTTCACTGGCACACGTGCAATTTTAGAGACCATTTGCTCAATCAGTTCTACAGTCACAATGCGAGAATCTAGGGGGATATTGAGTCTGCTCCATGCTCCCGCTTCATCAATAAGATCAAAGGCTTTGTCTGGAAGTCGGCGTTCGGGCATATAGCGCATAGACAAATCAACTGCAGCTTTCAATGCTTCAGGATGATAGGTTGTCTTGTGATATTCGGTATAGAGGTTGATGGCTCCTTCAATAATTTTGTAGCATTCTTCTTGTGTTGGCTCATTGATCTCGATAGGTTGAAAGCGGCGAGAAAGTGCACGGTCACGATCAAAGAGTTTTTTGTGCTCTTCAAATGTTGTTGAACCTATGCAGCGCAATTCACCATTGGTCAGTGCGGGTTTGATAAGATTGCTGGCATCGATAGACTCTCCAGAGGAAGATCCTGCCCCTACAATCATGTGAATCTCATCTATGAATAAGATAACTTTTTGATTTTTTTTAATTTCTTTGAGTACCTGTTTTAGGCGTTCTTCAAAATCTCCACGATAACGAGTTCCTGCAATCAAGAGTCCAATATCTAGGCTGCAAACTTGCCACCCCTTGAGCGTTTCTGGCACCCGATCGTGTGCAATCATCCATGCCAGACCACTGATGAGTGCGGTCTTGCCTACACCAGAATCTCCAATGAGCAAAGGATTGCTTTTTGATCGGCGTGCCAAAATTAGTAAGATACGGTCAATTTCTGTTTCTCGTCCTATCAATGGAGCAATTTTGCCTCGTTTTGCTTCACGTGTGAGATCTGTGGTATAATTACTAAGAGCACTGGTGCGTTTGACATCTTTTTGGGTATAGGATTGGCCAGCCAAACTATCATAAGACACGCTAGCAATTGCTTCTTGCAAGTTATTACGATGGATGCCTGCTTTGTGCAAATAGTAGGCAGCAAAGCTTTCTTCTAGATTAAAAATACCCAGAATAAAGTCTGCAGATGTGAGCGTTTTTTTGCCTGTATGTGCCAGATGATCTGTGAGGTATTCAAAAAGTTCGCGCAATGCAGAAGACTGATCGGGCATAGATTTTTCAACTTTTGTCACATATTTGCCCAGGTATTCAGAGAGCTCATTAGCAATAGGGTCTGGGTTAGCCCCGCAATGAATAATTAACTGGCGGGGATAGGGAAATGTGGAGATCGCGGTAAAAAGAATATGCTCAACAGTGAAAAATTCATGCGACTCATTTTTGGCCATGGCAAAGGCTTTATTCAAAATATCTTGTAGTTCATAATCGATAGTCATTGTTTCTCCCTAGGCTGGCTCATACTCTAGGCGTAGAGGAAAGTCCGCTGAGCGTGCTAATTGATGGGCTTTTCTCACCAGGCTAGAGGCCATATCATAGGTAAAAACTCCAATGATAGCACTACCTTCAGTATGAATCTTCCACATCAACTCTACAGCTTCTCTGGGGGGTTTTTGGAAAATTCGCACTAGCAGTTCTACAACAAAATCCTGTGATGTATCATCATCATTATATGCAATGACTTTATACATTCCAGGCTCTTTGATCTGCTCAGTTTCTTTGAGCTCATCGCAGGCTTCTGCTATCTTTGTGGTCTTCATCCAGACTCACCCCTCCAACCTAGCGCTAGTATAGTGGATTAGTGGCAGAATTCCTAGTCCCTAGATAATTCTTTATATTTGTTGCCAACCCATGTTGCCAGATGTTGTGCAGTAAAACCAAGGTATTCACACAGATCCTCTGGTTTGCCAGAACGGCCAAATTGTTCTATGCCAAAGACATGATCACACAGACGAAACCACCCACCCGCAGATCCTGCTTCTATGGCGATTGCTTTGTGTTTGTTGGGTATGAGGGTTTGGATAAATTTCGTATCTTGTTCTAGCAAAAGATCTCTAGAGAGTACACTCACACAACGACTGGAAATTCCTTGTGCATGCAAGATACGCTGAACGGCCAAGACCAAAGTCACTTCACTGCCAGTAGAGACAAGAATTAGATGTGGATTCTCCTGTGTTTCATGCACAATATAGGCGCCACGCTGGGCTTGCTTTTCCCAATGGGCCGGCTTTTCTATATGCTGGACTTTTTGACGTGTCAGGCACAAAATTGATGGCCCATCATTTTTTTGCAGAGCCAGATTCCAAGCCAAAGCTGTTTCTTCCCCATCTGCAGGGCGCAATACACACACATGGGGAATTAGGCGAAAACTCTCAATATGTTCCACAGGTTGGTGTGTAGGACCATCTTCTCCTACATAAAAACTATCATGGGTAAAGACAAAAATACTGGGCAACTTCATGATGGCTGCTAATCTGATAGAGGGACGCATATGATCGGAAAAGACTAGGAATGTGGAGCCATACGCGCGTAGTCCTCCATAAAGGTTAAGGCCATTGGTGATAGCAGCCATGGCATGTTCACGCACGCCATAAAAGATATTGCGCCCCCCCAAGGATTGGGCACTGTAGTCACCACCATTTTTGATATAGGTATTGTTAGACCCAAAGAGGTCTGCAGATCCTGCTATCAACGCAGGGTATTGTTGTGCGATTTGTTGGATAATTTGACCACTACACACACGTGTCGCAATGTTTTGTTTGAGATCGACATTGCACAAGTCAATATCAGGTATATCGTTGCTAATTTCAGATTGCAATCTAAGGGCCAAATCAGGGAATTGTTTTTGCCATTGTGTATATGTGCTAGACCAGCTTGTATATTTTTCTTCTAATACTTGAGAACGCGCTTGCATGCCTTCTAGTGCAAGGGGGTCTATGTAAAAAGGTTGTTGAGGATCCAGGCCCAAGTTTGCTTTTGTCAGAGATGCTTCTTTTTCTCCCAATGGCGCACCATGCGCATCAGCACTATCGGCTTTGTTTGGACTACCATGACCAATGATCGACTTGACAATGATTAAAGAGGGGGCACTAGTGTGAGATTGGGCCTCAGACATTGCACGGCGCAGACTTTCATAATCATAAGCATCTGCATGCAAAACTTGCCATCCCATGGATGTATAGCGTCCAGGAATATCTTCTGTAAACGTCAACTGTGTGCGCCCGTCGATCGTAATGGTATTGCTATCATAAAAAACAATAAGTTTGCCAAGTTTTAAATGCCCTGCTAGACTTGCACTTTCATAAGAGACACCCTCCATCAAACAACCGTCTCCTGCCAGCACATAAGTATAGTGATCAAAAATATTTAATCCAGGCTTGTTAAATCGAGCTGCTTGCATAGTTTGTGCAATTGCAAATCCTACAGCAGAGGCAATACCTTCTGCCAAGGGGCCAGTGCTCATATTGACCCCAGGCACAGAGGGGTATTCTGGATGACCAGGAACTTTGGCACCCAGTTGGCGAAATTTCTTGATATTTTCCAGGGGAATCGCATAGCCAGAAAGATGCAACAGGGCATACAGCCACATGCTGCCATGTCCAGCAGAGAGAATGAATCTATCACGGTTGATCCAATGGGGGTCTGTGGGCTGATGAGAGAGCATTTCTCCAAAAAACCATGCGCCTAATTCCGCTAAACCCAAAGGAATGCCGGGGTGACCAGAATTGGCCGCCTCAATGGCATCGATAGAAAGCGAGCGAATAGATAATGCTATCGCATCAAGAGTTCTTTTGTCCATGCAATACTCCGTGAAAAAAAATCAAGCCCTATGGTACTATGCAAAATGGGGCTTTGTCCAGAAAAATTATATTTTTAGATAGATTGGCAATGTTGGCGATAAAATTCTACCATCTCCACATAGTGGTCACTCCCACGCAACAGGCGTGCAGCAAGTTTTTCTGAGAGTTGTTTGACAATTTTTCCAGGAACCCCCATGACCACGCTATAGTCTGGTACCTTCAGCCCTTCTGGCACCAGGCACCCTGCTGCGATTAGGCAACTTTGACCAATATGACAACCAGAGAGAACAATGGCTCCCATTCCAATAAGCGAACCATCACCCACTGTAGCAGCATGCACAATAGCACGGTGACCAATGGTGACTTGTTTACCTATAATAGTGGGGCGGTTTTTGTCTGTGTGAATGACTACTCCATCTTGCACATTGCTGAATTCCCCAATGATAATAGGTGACTCATCAGCACGCAGAACGGCCTGAAACCAGATAGAGGAGTTTTCTTTTAGGATGACAGATCCAATGAGATCTGCACTGGGGGCTACATAGGTGTTTGGGTGAATTTGTGGTCTATTATTCTGCAGTTGATAAAACATAGGCTATTTTTCGACACGCATACAGATGAATGATAACTCATTTATTAAAATTATTAGGAATTTTATACTTTACAAAGATGTTTTGTTCGACTATACTTTGCATGTACATTTTTATGTCAACCTTGATAACGAGGGGCATTGAGAATGTCTATCAGATTTTATGTTGAATTTTTTATGAAAAGTTTTTTCAGATTTTGCGAATATTTCAAAAAGTCTTTGATAACCTAGGAGGTTCTAATTAATTATGAACAGTAAATTATTGGTAGCACCTGTTTTAGTATTTACGTTGTTTGCCATAGCTTGTAGTAGTACAGGCGGTGCAGGTGGCGTTGCTGATGAAAAAAGAGCACGGGCTCGTTATGAGGAATTAGTGAAGCAACAAGATGAGATCAACGCTGAATATAGCGATGGAACAAGTCGTCAGCCCAGAAATTTGGCTGTTGTATCTCCTCGTTTGAGTCGTGACCCTTACTATAGCAAGAGCTTGTCTCACAAGAATATGGCAGCCAATGCGCTCTCACGTAGGGACTGGCCTGCCGCCTATGATCAAGCAAGTAAAGGACTCGTCGAGTTGAATAAATTCCGTGCCAATCGTTTGATTGCGCAGGCTGATGAGTTAAGTAGATTGATCCGTCGTCGTGGATTGGATAAGAGTAATCCAGATGTTTTTGCTAGGGGTGTGAACCTTACCGGCAAAGCCAGATCTCGTTTTAACTCTGCTGACTATGTGGGTAGTCGTGTGGATGCAGAGTCTGCTGTGACAGAGTTACGCAAAGTTTATGGAAATATGATCCTAGTTAATGATTATACTGTCGTTTTGGGTGATTGCTTGTGGAGAATTTCTTTAAAGCCAGAAATCTATAATGATGCATATCGTTGGCCTAAGATTTATATGGCAAATCGTCGTAAATTCCATCAACAGGATAACCCAGACTTGATTTATCCTGGACAGGTTTTTTCAATTCCTCGTTAATATTAATGACGATCAGACAAATAAAAAGGCAGCCATATGGCTGCCTTTTTATTTGTTTATATTTTCTATTATTTTTGCATTACACATACAAGGTCTTGGCCTTCAATCTCTTTAATTTGTACCTTCACATATTCATTTTCTTTCACGTTTACATGCAGGCCAATAAACTCGGGCAACACAGGTAGCTCACGCCCAGTCCGATTAATTAATGTCAGCATTGCAATACGTGCAGGCCTGCCCACTTCAAAAATAGCATCAAGGGCAGCACGTACTGTACGCCCTGTATAAAAGACATCATCCACAAGAATGACATGCTTGCTATTAATATCAAAATCTATCATTGTCTTGCTTAATTTAGGAGCTTCATGGTTCTTTTTCAAATCATCTCGATAAAAATTAATATTTAGTACACCTAGGGGGATTTTTGGATTATTAATGCCCAAGCGCACCATTTTTTTCTCTAGCAGTTGAATCAATCGCTCTGCTATCTTATCTCCACGACTCTGAATTCCAATGAGTACCAAATTACTCATATCAGGAGTATGCTGAAAGATATCGATCGCCAACCGTTCAATAATAGTTGTTACTTCTTTGTCATCAAGAATTACTGTCATAACTGCCTCCGCTGTTTTCTCATTTCAAAAAAAAGACTAGAGAAACAAGGATTTATCCTTTTTTCTCTAGTCTTTTAACATAGAAAAACTAATTTTAATATAGCCATAAACGGTCAAATCTTAATCTATAATTTACACTTTGTCAATATTCTTCTATCCATCATTTTTCTCCAAAAAATCAAAAACCATACCAGGTATTTGTGCACAGTTTACTTGGTGAGAATATGAATGAGGCAATGTCTTCATAAAGAATTCTCCATATCTTTTTTTGACAATTCGCTGATCCAAAATTAGAATACACCCAGTATCGTTACTTTTTCTCATTAATCGGCCAAATCCTTGTTTCAATTTGATTGCTGCTTCGGGTACTTGTAAATTGAGAAATGGATTGATACCAGCACGTTCAAAAATTTCTTGTTTGGCTTGTAATAATGGGGTATTGGGTGGTTGAAAAGGCAATCGCATCATGATTAGTATTTTCAATGCATCATTACTGATATCTACACCTTCCCAAAAACTATCGGTTCCTAATAGGATAGCATTTTTAGCTTTCACAAATTTTTCAATTAATATTGCACGTTCTTCATCCCCTTGTTTAAGTAGGGGGATTTTTTTTTCAGCTAAAGCTGTATACAAAAATTCTGCACAATTTTTCAGAGAATAATAACTGGTAAAGAGAATCAACATTCCTCTATTGGGATTTTTTTTAATAATACTTAGAATCAAAGCATGGCTATCTCGAGAAAAATTTTCTTCATCTTCCACCGCCGCCAAATTTGAAGGAATCATAAAACAGATCTGCTTTTCATAGTTAAATGGAGAGGGAAAACTCTCAGCTTTGATAGAAATTGCTGTTTCCTTAAGTCCCATCTTTTGTAAAAAATAGTCAAATTGATGATTGAATGTCAGCGTTGCAGATGTCATGAGCAGCGTGATTTGTCTTTTATACAAAAATTGCTGCAACATTTGACCGATATCTAAAGGTGTCATTAAATACGTAAAATATTGGTCTTGAAAACGTGTGCGTCTGCGTTCTGCCCAAAAAACATAGCCAGAATATTCTTCAAATCTTACAAAATGCTCGAGTATTTCCACCAGCTTTTTTACTCTTTTTAAGACAAGCAAGAATTCATTGAACATCTCTGTGTGTTCAGATATATGCTCCAATGACTCTTTGATTTTTACTAAATTTTCATATAAGTTAGACAGTGTTTGCCATAGTCTGT
The DNA here is from genome assembly GCA_051648825.1 of Spirochaetia bacterium. Lineage (GTDB taxonomy): Bacteria > Spirochaetota > Spirochaetia > WRBN01 > WRBN01 > JAHHUI01. The sequence continues at coordinate 409,204 of JBOFFX010000022.1, read as the reverse complement.
GTAATGGGGCGATAAATTTTTGACGTTGCTCTTCCTTCATATTCACAGACAGTCGAATACTTGTCATATCGATCTGTGCATGTTCTTCAGAGAGTTTTTGCCCAGCTTGTATGCATGTATCAAAAATTTCGAAGGCTTTTTCTAGTAGTTTTTCATGAAAATGTGACTGGGGTAGTGCATCTTTTATCATATAGAGCAACCCAAGTTGTTTATTTTTTCGTCTGCGAGATAGTTGAGATAATAAGCGCTGAAGTGCATGAAATGAAAATGTAGATGAAAAAAACTGTGTGGCAGAAGATTCTATTTGATGTGCCTCATCAAAGATCACTTTGTGATAAGGTGGCAAAATAGAAAGTTGGTTATCTTCTATCTGGCTACGTACTATCAAGTCGGCAAAAAAAAGATGATGATTGGCAATAAGCACTTGTGCTTGATGTGCAGATTTGCGTGCTTTAAAAATAAAACAATTCTGATAGTGTGGACATTTGCTGCCTAGACAGCTATCCGTATCACTAGATATACGTGTCCAGAGGTCCTCTTGGGGCAAAAATGGTAGTTCAGATTTATCCCCAGTTTTTGTAGACTCTACCCACTTTTCAATGATGGAAAGCGGATCATCTTCTTTTAGAAAAAGTTTTTCCTCACTAAGCACCTCTTGTAGGTGTTGCAAGCAAAGATAATTTCTGCGTCCTTTTACCAATACAGCTTTGATATCAGCATTGAGAATCTTTTTGACAAAAGGAATGTCTTTTTTTAATAACTGTTGTTGCAGTGCAATGGTTGCCGTTGAAATTAATACTCTTTGAGAATTTTGCATGGCCCATTTTATTGCAGGAATAAGATAGGCAAAACTTTTTCCTACACCCGTACCACCTTCTGCAATACCAATACCATCTGTATTAAAATTTTTGGCAATAAACTCTAGCATTTCTATTTGGCTATCACGTACTTCATAATGTTTGATGAGTTGACTCAATGTACCCCCTGGTCTGAGGGGATCTGCCACTGTGCTTAGATCCAATAATGCCAGTTTATTTTTTGGCAGGCTAGGCATGCCCAACATACGTACTTTAGAGAGTGGCTTATCAATGAGGGCCAATCCAATCCCTTGATGTGAGAGGTAACTGGCAAAATCTAATTGGTTGGGTTTGGTATTTAATGGCTGTGGTGTATGATAACACAAGATAATATCACCGCTCTCTAGATCAGGAAAAATATGTAAGACTTGAGATATTTCGCCTATGGCTATTTTAGCAATTGTATCAATGACCTGATGAGTATTTTGTTTACTGTGTATCAAGATCTGCTTGTAGCCCTGCAGACAAATTTTGTTGAGTTCTTGTATTAATAATGATTGGATGTTGCGATCAATCTGCCATATTTGAGCCATAAACCGTACAATCCCCATCATAGATTTTTTGAAGCACGTGCCATTTTTTATAAAAAAATTCTGCACGGTTGCCTATATTTAGATTCTCAAAAATAGATTCATGAGAGACTTCTTTGCCCACCCATAAATAGTCTAGCGCCTGTAGGCTTTGAGTATCTTTTTGAAAAAATGACTCTAGGAGTACAATTTCTTTTTTAATAAAATTTTGTATATTTGAGAGATCTGAGAAGCCTGGATTTTTTGATAAAAATACCTGATCAGGCAATGGCGAAAAATGCTCAAGTGTACACTTTTTATAACCCAAAGATAGACCCAAATCTGTGAGGCAGAAGATCCGACTTGCATCACCTTGACTAGCCATTTGTGCATATCGCATCAGCAAAGGATCACTATACACATTTACTCCAGGAGAGGTTTGATATGCCATTATAGGATGTGAGAGTTGATTCATGAGGATTTCGTTTGGATGGGTTCTCTTCCATGCACACAACATGTTGGTATGGCTATACGCCCCACGTGCATGGCTTTTTCCCAACAAAAATGAAAAGTCAAGCCCAGTATAAAGAATAGGTCCTTGTGTCTGTTTCAGTGCAAAGGCTAAAGCAGAAACACCCACACTTCCCAATGCAGGTAAATGCGTGATTCCTATAGAGCGTTGTAGTCGATCTAGCAATTGGCATGGGGCAAAATGTGTCAAGAAAAAGTGTGACTGGATATGGGGCATTCTGGCTTGTTGGGGAAGGCTAGTCAAGTCGCAACATAGACACAGTGATACTTGCTGGGGCAAAATAAAGTCTTGTATATTATAGTGACTAGACTCCAATACAAAAACAAGATCAGGATTAATACCTGCAGTCATCAGTACTGGCAATGCTGTGTCTACGGCCAACAATCGAAAATTTTTGCGGTATTTTTTTAAATCATCCAAAGCATTTTCTAGTGATGGCCCAGCTCCTACCACTACATAGGGGTCATTATTTTTTGGAGTCGCCATTTGATAGGAATAAGGAAAAAATGCAAGATTTTCAAATAAATGTGACAACCAAATATCTATATTTTTTTCTAGAGTCAGCCTATTAGAATTTTGTAAAGCAATTGCTTGCTGGCAAAACTTAAAAAGTGAGCGATATGCCTGAGTGTGGATCTTTTCTCCTTGGTTAACAAAAAAATAATGGCTATCTTTGATATTCAAGTATTCAATTTTTTTTAGAACATTTTGACAATCTTTTTCATTTGGGTCAAAAAGATAACTCATTTTTTCTTGGCACCAGCCATCCATAGATTGTTCAGTAATTTTTTTGAGCAAGGGTTCTTTTTCTACCACCAATAGATGGCTGTGATCCGGTAGCTGCGATAAAAAAGTATCTAGTCCATACCCCAAAAGTGGGCTGGGAACAAAATATAAGGTGTAGTCCTGTACAGTGGGCAGGCCTCGCAAGGCCCCATGGCGTGGATCATATTGAGAATATAAGGGACGATCATCCCAAAAAACATTTTGTGCATTACCCAAAGTTGTCACTGTTAGCCGTGACACTATACAAACTCCAGGCTATTCTGCAGCAGACTGCGGCAAGCCAATACTGGGTACAGGCATTTCTGGTCCAAAGGAGGATGTTTCTTCTGTGAGTTCTTCAGTTGTTTCTTGTGTTGCCCGATTGACCAATGGCTCAATTTTTTTTGCATACACTTTGTTAAAATTATTTTTGTAGCGACGGCTGGCTAGTGCATCCTCAGAGACGCGTGACATCGTATATTGCCCTAAAAAATAATTAATTAAAAAGTCAATAGATGAATCATCACCTTTTTCAATTTCAACAGGTTTTTCATCCAGAAGTTTTAGCACAACTACACCAGAATCAAGGACTACTGGATCTGAAATTGTATTGGCAGCAAGAGAGAATCCTTGCATGAAGAAGTCTTTAGAATGCATTGCAGCATTTGCTAATGCTATATTTTCATCACCAAATCCAGCATTGAATGAGTCAATATGTGGATTGTATGGATAGTACATTGCTTGTTCACGAGGTAGGTTTTCTGTGCCTAGTTTGTAAACCATTGGCAAGTAATCTGTGCTCAGGTACTCGGCTGTGGGGGGAATCGTAGAGCGAAATTGTTGGGCATTAATTTGGCTGGCTTGCTCAAGAAAATAATCACTGATTAAACCCTTGCGCTTGCTTTGCAGATATGTGAGCACATCTGCACGTGCAGATGTTTGAGACATATCAAGGGTTGTGCGTGCTTTTGTTACATGATAGATCGCATAAATAGAGATTTTTTTATCATCAGTGCGATATGCAATAGGCAGTGAATAGCTGTCGGAGTCTAGTGCCATAATTTTTTCTAAATCGGCAATATTCTGCAGTGAGTCTTGGATTTGATACGCAAAAACGGCACCCAGGCTGCCCTGCTGTGGGGGCGTACTCTCATTGGCAAACTGCTCCCTAGATTGCTCAATAAAGACTGTGCTAAATTCTTTTTCTTTATTGGCTAGCTGTGCATAAACTTTTTCTGCATCTTGTTTTTTTCCCTCGACCAATATACGCTGTACCTCGATTTGTTCAAAAAGTGGTATATTTTCATTGGCGAATTGAATAATTTTTTCAACAGGAAATTGATCGAAAGGAAAAAAAGCTATTTCAAAGCGACGCAGTGGACCGGAAGGATTGGTTAATATATCAATGGCATTTTTAGAGCGTAAAACATCTTTGGTTAAAAGTTCTTGATAGCGTGAAATCATGAGTCCATTGCGAATGTCTTGGAGAATAGTTTCTCTTCGATCGGGGGCAGTTGTATTGAATTCATTGCTATTAAAAGATCCATTTTTATTAAAATATCCTGAATTCTGGACTGCAGTGGTCAACTCTTTTTGGCTTATCTCAATTTTTGCTTGTGTAGAATGATCCATCAATACAGCATATTGCGAGGCAGAACGAAATGCCTGCAACCATAGAGTATAATAGATGAATGGGGAATAGGCATCATAACCCTGACTGGTGGCTTGTTGCATGGTATAATCAAACTGTTGCGCAAAAAAATTGCCAGGTCGATAGGCAATTTCCTGCGAACCATAGCGACCAAAAACAAGCCCCTGACCCATGGCTTGGCTAGGTAAGAGTGCAGGTGTAAAGACGAAACTCACGATTAAAATGACCAGTAGAAGACTAGAGAGGATAAAGACAAATGGATTTGTTTTTTTATGTTCTCGTATGGGCTGTTCTGTGGGTTTGCTTTTTTTTGTAGACATGAAAATCCCCTATTTTCAAAGTGAAGCTTGCAGCCTATAATCTATGGATGCAAATCCATCAGATCATACACGATTATTTTTTATATCGTCAAGGGTCTTGGTGCAGAGTTGGGGCAAAGTTTTGACCCATATTTGCCAAATTCACTACACAAGGAGCCTATTCTGATGGCAAAAACTAAAACATTCTTTATTTGTAGTGACTGTGGTCATACACAACCTAAATGGGCGGGCAGGTGTAGTGCCTGTGGTCAATGGAACTGCATGAATGAGCAATTATCTTCTGCCCAGGCAAAAGATGCAAGTAGCGCATTTTTTAAAGGGACAGGAACTCTCACCCAACTCTCAGAAATTGCTATTGAGGATAGTCGGCGGTATCCCAGTGGATTTGCCGAGGTTGACCAAGTCTTGGGTGGGGGGATTGTTCCTGGAGCTGCAATTTTATTTAGTGGGGAACCAGGGATTGGTAAGTCAACCTTGTTGTTGCAGATATGTCAAAAATTTGATAGGCACGGCAAGGTTTTGTATATTTCTGGAGAAGAAAGTCCTTCTCAGATCAAAATGCGTGCCCATCGCTTGAATATCGATAGCCCCATTGATCTGTACACAGGAACCGATTTGGATGCTATTTTAAAAACTATCAAAAATGTTGCCCCCCAGTTACTCATTATTGACTCAGCACAAACACTTTACAGTGGGGAAGCGGGTGCTATTCCTGGCACAATTAACCAGGTGCGACGTTGCACACACGAGGTGATTGGTGTGTGTAAAGAACTTAATATTGCGTGTTTTATTGTTGCACATGTCACCAAAGATGGAAATATTGCTGGACCCAAAGCCATCGAGCATCTTGTTGATACGGTTTTGTATTTTGAGCAAGGCGACCAAGAAATGCGTGTTTTGCGTGCTATCAAAAATCGTTTTGGGGCTGTGGATGAGATTGGTCTTTTTGTGATGGAAGAACAAGGTTTGTGTGAACTTAGCGAAAAAGATCAAGCACGGTTATTTCATAAAAATGCGCCTGCTGGCAGTGCTATTGCTGCATCCTATGAAGGAAGTCGTGTATTTTTTCATGAAATCCAGGCCTTGACAGTGCCTGCAAAGTCTGGGTTGAGTCGTGTGTATTCAGAACGTATTGATGCCAGTCGTGCCCAACGTATTGCTGCGGTTCTAGAGAAGCATGTGGGGGTGCGTTTTTCTGACCAAGATGTCTATGTCAATGTGAGTGGGGGTATTCGCTTGACTGAACCAGGCATTGATTTACCACTGGCTTTGGCATTGTATTCTGCTAGAACTGGGTTGGTTTTGCCATCACTTGTGAGTGCGGGAGAGGTTGCACTTTCTGGTGAGATTAAAGCACCTCTACAATTGGCAAAAAGATTGAAGAGTGCGGCAGACTTGGGATTTGGTCATTTTTTGGGGCCTATTAATGAGGGGTCCCAAAATTTAAACTTGATATACGTGACACAGTTACAACAAGCCATTGGCAACATCGCTGAGTTACTAAAAATGGTTAAAAAAATTACCCCTCAAATGATTGAGGGGTAAAAACAACTAGATCTTTTTAAAAACTAAGTCAGCAAACACATGTGGATCTTTGGGTAGTATCCCTTCTGCTAAGAGTGCGGTGTCTAAGAGCATGATACCGTAGGATTTGAGCTCATCTTCATCACTGAGTTTCAAAATTTTATCCACCACAGGATGTTGCGCATTAAGCTCTAGAACAGGCTTCACATCCATACTGTCCTGGCCCATCACTTTAAACATGCGCTGCATCTGGATCCCCAATGCATCTTGGCTGTTCACAATACAGGCTGGCACATCTTCCAGGCGTTTAGAATAACGCACATCTTGCACTTTGCCCTCAAGGAGTTTTTTGAGTTTTTCGAGAAGCTGTTTGTGATCGTCATCCTCTGGAATCGCACCTTCTTTATCATCAAAAAGTTCATCATTTTCTGTCAGATTAATAGCTTTGAGTTGTTTTCCATCAAAATCACGTACAAGAGGAATCACAAATTCATCAATATCGTCGGTCAAAAGTAAAACTTCAAAGCCTTTTTTCTTGTATGCAGCTAAGAGTGGGCTAGAACGCACAACCTGTTCATTTTGACCAATGAGATAATAAATGTCTTTTTGTTCATCGCTCATGCGGTCTTTGTATTCGGCCAGGCTGGTCCATTCTTCGCCGGCAGTACTTTTAAAACGAATTACAGCCAACAAATCTTCGCGGTGTGCATGATCGTTATACAAACCCTCTTTGAGGATGCGATTGTATTCTGTGACAAAAGTTTTGAATTTTTCTTTGTCTGTTTCAGCAAGTTTCTTGAACTCACTCAATAGTTTTTTGATGCTTGCCCCACGAATATTAGAGAGGATACGATTTTGTTGCAAGATTTCACGACTCACATTTAGTGGCAAATCTTGGCTATCGATTACACCTTTAACAAAACGCAAATAAGCAGGCAAAAGTTCTTTATCATCATCAGTGATGAAGACACGCTTGACATAGAGTTTGACTCCTGGTTGATAATTGGCTTGAAAAAGGTCAAATGATGCTTTTTGGGGCACATAAAAAAGAGTTGTATACTCAAGACTGCCTTCCGCCTTCGTATGCATATACATAAGAGGATCTTCTGTATCATGACCAATGGTATGGTAAAAATCCATGTAGTCTTTTTCACTGAGGTCAGATTTGCTACGGGTCCATAATGCTTGTGCACTGTTGACTTGTTGCCGGGTCTGTTCCTTATATTCCTCTCTATTTTCACCCTCACCTTTAAACTTAGTTTCTAGGTAATGCAAAAAAATAGGGAAGGCAATATGATTCGAATAAGTTTCTATAATATTTTGGACGCGCCAACGTGTCGCATATTCATGCTGTTCATCTGTGAGGGTGATAAGAATTGATGTTCCGTGTTTTCCCTCAAACTCAGATTTGTTTACAGTGTAGCCAGTTTCTCCATCACTCTCCCAAAAATGGGCCTGAGTTTCTCCTGCACGCAAGCTTGTCACACGCACAGTTTTTGCCACCATAAAGACACTGTAAAACCCTACACCAAATTGGCCAATCAGGTTAGAATCTTTCTTGGAGTCGCCACTGAGTTTTTCCAAAAATTCGGCAGTGCCAGAATGTGCAATTTGGCCCAGATTTTTGTTTAGCTCATCCAGGCTCATTCCAATTCCATTATCACGAATCAAAAGAGTATGGTTATTTTCATCTAGCTCAATATCAATCTGGGGAACAAATTCTTGCCCCTTAAAATGCTCATCTGTGAGGGTTAACAGTTTCATCTTATCTAAAGCATCACTGGCATTGCTGATCAGCTCTCGCAAAAAGATTTCATGGTGGCTATAGAGCGAGTGAATGATGAGCTTAAGTAAGCGATCGACTTCAGCTTTAAACGGCTTTTTAGACATAAGAACTCCTTAATAAATCAAAATTATATGTTTCTATTATAGCACGACCTGGAATTATATTAGATTTGCAAACAGCCTGTCAATAATTTTTTTATTCCCTTAGGTTAAGAGATTAGGGGTTTTTGAGCCTAACAATATATATTTTATCTACAGGTATTGCTGCATCATTTGTAAGAGCTGATAAATTTTTGTATAAATATCAGCCATATAGCGTCCTAATGGGCGTTCAAAATCACGTGCTACATCATCCCAGTTCAATACAAGTTCGCTGCCAGGTTTTTTCTTGTAGTCATCTAGATATGTCTTGAGGGATTTGGCCAAAATAGCATATCCCTGGTTTGCATTGCGCATCAAACTCATGGCTTTTACGTTTATCTCAGTACGCAAATTATTCAGAGATGTGCGATCTTTTCCTGGGGACTTCACTAGGTTTTTTAGCCGAATAACATGGCCTGATTCTTCTGTCAATGTTTTGTCAAATTCTAGAATTTCTACACGGTTTTGCAAGAGATCCTGCAACGCATTCGAAAAATCTTTATAGTGTGAAGTTTGTGACCAATTTCCTACTAGGATCAGGCGGTCCATGAGCTTTTTGATATCACGGTCCAAATAGATATTGGAAAAATGCACCAATGCACTGAGAATATCAGCATATTCATAGCCATCTGCACCCTCTCCAAAAATTTGCCCACTTTGTCCTTTGGTATAGTGGCGCAAGGCACTGCCATAGTCTGCACCCATGAAAAGGTCGCGCCCAACTTTTTCATTGACCTTTTTGCGTTCTATTAGCTCAACTTTTTGGACAACAGTTTTTACTTGGTTAGTAATTTTCTTGATATAGGGTTTCACAATATCTACGGTTGTGATTGTCGCTTTAATCGCCATGGTGGGATCATTGCGTACAAATTTGACAATAGACTCAAATGTTTGTGAAGAAACCATCTCGTTGATAGAGGAGAGCATTTTTTGCCATCCATGGCGGTTCACAATTTCTGTATTACGATAGTTCTTCAGTATATCAAAAATCTCATCCCAATCTCCAATAGAAAGTAAGGGAATAGCCTCTACAAGGAAGTCTTCCAGCTCATCGAGAATTTGGCTGGCGGGCACGGGCTCTGGTGTCAACTTATATTCAAAATTAGCTACAGGCAAAGAACTATCAAATTTTTTGAGAATAGAATAAAAGTCAAAACTACAAAATCCTGCAAAGCAACACAAATATGCATAGGCAATATTAATGCGATTTGCCAGTGTACGATCATTCAAATACGTATAGACTTGCTCAGTTTTTTCTTTCATTGTTTCGCGCACTTGTTGCAAGCCCAAAGAGTCAAATCTGTGATAGATGCTTTCTGTAAAGATCTCTGTACAGAATTCTTTTTCTAGTTCTGGCAAAAATGTTTCTACCACAATACTGCGTACTTGCTCAGAACGAGAAAGGTTTTGTGTGAATGGCTTGATAGGCCCTACAATCAGATAGATATCATAGAAAAAGCGTGCAACTGCAGGCTGCAGGCGATGGTTTGGAAAATCATAGTATTTTGCACGCTTTTTAAGGAGCTCAGCAAGGCCCTTTAGTAGTCTTTTATTCTGTTTTTCAGAATCAGACTCTTTATTGCCCCCAGAAAAAATTCTGAAAATCTTTTCTACCAAACTTGCAGGTTTTTCAGATTTTTTATTACTCATGATTTTAAACACCCTAACATCAATTTAAGTGATATAACTTAATAGTCATTATGCATTGTCCATGAACGCAGATGGCCATTTCTCTAGTAGAATACTTCTACTCTTTGCAATTTTTTTATCAGAGTGCAAATCTTTACACCCACTGAAATCTCACATTTGCAAATAAATAAAGCTATACTATTCTAGATTATCGGCACATAACTTCAAGAACTGCACTCCCATACTCTTTTTTATATTTCATTTTTTCTCACATAGCCAATAGAATTCTCTTAATAATTTCATTTCTATTTCATCCATATTTGCAATTTCTGCAATATGCATATTTTTTTTGTCCAATACCCGTGTATCAATTTGTGGTGGCCTTTCATATGCACATCTGCAAGCCTCTACCAGCTGTGCTATTTTTTCTTTAGCTTGCACTTCAGAGATCTCTGGCAATTGCATACACACCTTTTTTTGTGTTTCTAAAAAAAGTATGTATGCATGAAATTCATAGTCTGGGGCAATGCATTTGCATAATAAAAGATATAAATATGCTTCATACCTCAAAAATATAGAGCTTTCTGCCTTATCCTCTTTTTCTATTCTAAAAAAATAAAACATTTGTGTTTCTTTATCCAGGAATGTTTTTTCAAGCAAGCCATAGATATAGCAAAACTTTTCTCCCGTGTAGACTAATGGTGCATCAAAACTGTGGCTCCCCAGTCCATGGCGATGTAGCAAAACCTCTTGGGTTAAACGCGGCAGCCCCATTGATGTAAGAACCTCACTCATCCAACCAATTTTTTTTTCTAATAATAAATAGTAACGACGAGAGAGCATTTCATTGCTGATATTGCCAGTTTTTAGCCGTATGTCTCTATCTGTATTCAAAAATGAATGCCAACTTGATTCCTCTTGGCGCAGCACATATTTAAGAAATTTATCATAGAGTATACCTTGTTCTCTATATGAGAGTTCAAAAGATTCATCAATATGATTCGCAACATCATGATAACTTTTTCTTTGGTCTATTTGTACAACATACTGCTCAAAATAACCTACAGGGTTTTTGACAAATGTATAGAGTTCCTTAATGTTAATGCTAGATGCTGTATAATTTCTTACCTCACAATCTTTGTCTGTGGGCAGGATTGCGAGTGGGCACTCTTGGGATTGCATTGATGCACATAGCGCATACCAGTCTTTATCATAGCTGTGATATCCAGACTCTGGTGTATAGAGTTTGGCAGAAAATGGACTTTTTGGGTAGGCTTTTGGCCACTGAACCATATGAGTATCCATAATAGTGGTCATGTGCATCAATGCTTGTAAGTCACATATAGAAGCTGATGCAGAAATTTTGTTTCCATTGATACTATGACGATCTTGATAAAATAACCATAAAGCCTGACGTGCAGAGAAAATTGTCTCCAAAAATGCGTGGCGATCTAGATAATTTTTTTGTGCCCAGATAATAAGCTGATCCTTGAGGAAATTTGTCTCCAAAAGATCATAGCCAATATTTTTTTGACTAGGCATAGCCGGAAATTCTCCATGACTAAGGCCTAGTACAGCAATAATTTTGAATGGTAATGCACGCAGTGGAATCATGGAAGAACAAACAATGCCATGTGCCAAATATCGCCCTATTTTACGTTTTTGACCCTTGATCACATCACTGATGATCTCTTTGATTACCCCAAAAGAAATAGCTTGCTGGCTGTATTCTAGGTTAGCAATTTTCTGGGTACTTTCTCTTAAGTGCGAAAAAACTATGTGTAAAGTTTCTTGTTCTTGGCCTGGTGACTGTAGGTGTATCAGAAAGAGGTGCTCAATTTTATCTAGCCATTTTTGTATTGTTAATCGCAGGTGGGCAAGGGGATAAAAGTCTGCATATAGCTGTTCGACAATCGCAATAAATTTCCCAATTTTTTCTTTAGTAGACTCATTCGTTTGTGACATCTTTTCTGTGCTAGGGCTTACACTGTGGCCCAAAATCCGACTCAGCAAAAATTCTCCAAATGATTTGTCAAAAGTGTTTAGATTATTGTTTCCCAGTCCCAAAGACGCTCTGTGTTGTGCATTTTTGTGGAATAGAATTTCTGTTTGTGCACAAAAATCCAACCAAACACAGCGATCCTCCTCTTGAATATTGTAGCGCTCAATGATGAGTGGATTATCCAAGATTACAAAAATGTCTTTGCGGGAAAAATTTCCTATCGTCAGATTTAGCAGCCCCAGACTTGCTTGTGTAAAGGCAGGGTCTCGGCTCTCATCTAGATCAATCATATTGTATGGCAAATATTGGCTGTGTCCCCCACGTTCAAACACAGCTTGAATGTGGGCACCATATTTATTGATATTTGGTGCAATGACAGCAATTTCATTGAGTTGTAGTGTCTTATCACGATCAAGGCATTGCAAAATCTGGTCTTTAAGGACTTCGACTTCTCTGTATGGGTCACTGCATGTGATTTGTTTTAAGCTATCATCCAGGGGTATACGAGGGATCATTTCTTGGCCAAAATAGATAACAGATTGCAATGACTGTAGTGCTGTGTGAGGTGAGTGAGTCAATGGTATGGCAGTATGTATTGTGTTGTTTTTTTCAGAAAAATAGCGCATCAACTGTTGTGACATAATAGTATGATTGATCAAAAATGGCCATTGTAATTGGGGGTGATTGTCAGAGATAGTTTGTAGAAGAAAATGTGTAATTTCAATATCTGCACTCAAATATTGCAAAAAATCAAGATAAATTTGATTCAGAAATGCAGAACCCACTAGAATGACCTGTCTAATTCTTCCTTGATACTGTGATTTTTTTAACTCAATGCGATCAAGCCAGTCTCCCAAAAAGTTATAGGCTGGGGTATCCCCACCAAAAATTTGATGCCACAAAAATCTTTGCCAGGGTTCTTTTTCTCCCAAATTGGGCAAAGCAGTATTTTCTCGCCATGTACGCATTAGCTTTGAGCTAGATCGTGCGTATTGGGCAAACCATGTGCCAATTTCTCCAGCCATATTCCAGCATTGTGTATCTTGTTCATTGGGGGCAATTTTTTGTAGATATTGTTGTACAAATTGCAAGGCAGGATTTTCTTTATGTTGCAACAATTGATGGTAGATCAAAAGTTTGAGATCATCGTCGAAAAGAAAAGGTGCCTGCACTCTTGAGGTTTCTTCATCATATTTTGTGGCATGTTTGACACAATCAAAGCCCATGGCCAACTGGCGAAATCCTTCTTCGATCAAAAATGCCTCAAAGCCCATGATGAGAGAATTTTTTTTTGCTAACTCAGCTGCAAGCCAGCGTGTTGTTTGCTGATTTTGCACAATAATCAGCGTGTCTTGAGAAAGCGGATTTTTGGGGATAAAAAGATCCTTGTGGGCAAGGATTAGGTCTTCCATGCAAGGCGATTTGAGTAGGTGATAAGCCATCGACCTGATCGTATCATATTTTATGTTTCTAATCAAATTGAAAAGATGATGGTCCTATAGCAAGAAAGTACAAAATATATTATGTTTTAGGTGTGAGTTTTGAAAAAAAAGAAAAAATTATAAACAAGCTCTTTGATACAAGCCATGCCAGCAGAAAAGAGTTAACATATATCTTGGGCTTAGATCAAAAAGAGGCGATAGCACTATTTGAGGCAGCAGAAGAAAAGCGTCGAAAAGTGGTAGGTGATGGAGTGCATTTGCGATCGATTGTTGAGTTTTCAAGTGCCTGTCGATGCCATTGTGCTTATTGTGGTCTGAATGCTAGCAATCGTTGTATTCCGCGGTATTCGATGAGTGATGAGGCAATATTGGCAGCCGTTGATACAGCACATAAAGCCAGCTATCGTACAGTAGTGCTGCAGTCTGGAGAAGATTTGAGTTTTACAAAAGAACGTGTTTCCAATTTGGTCAAAAATATTAAAATACAATATTCTGATATGGCTGTGACTTTGAGTTTGGGAGAGCGCCCCATTAAGGATTATCTAGCATTTAAAGCTGCAGGTGCTGACCGCTATTTAATCAAGCATGAAACCTGTGATCCACTCATTTATCAACGCATGCATCCTGGCAGTACAATTGATGAACGTATTGCATGCACAAAGATTCTCATTAAAACAGGATTTCAAACAGGTGGCGGCTTTATGATTGGACTACCAGGACAAACACATGAAATTATTGCCAAAGATTTACTATTGATCCAAAAATTAGATTTGCGCATGGCTGGAATTGGCCCCTTTATTCCCCATGCTGCCACTCCTTTGCGTCACGTGCCTGCTGGGGATATTTTTTTGAGCCTAAAGGCCGTTGCATTAGCACGTTTGGTCGTACCCAAGGCTTTGATTCCTGCAACAAGCTCGCTGAATGTGCTCTCAGGTGATATAACTCTGGCACTGAAGGTGGGGGCCAATGTATTGATGCAAAAAGCAGAACCAGAAAATTTTCGCAAGCTTTATGAAATTTATCCCAAGCCCATAGATGGCACAGACTTGGCTACTTTAAGACAAAAAATTACCTCAAAAATTGAAAGTATTGGACGATTCGTCTCAGGCACACGTGGTGATTATGGCGAAGATGCATGGTAGTCCTCAACCAAAATGGAACAAAAGGGTTTTAGCGAAAGAGCGAGCTATGTTCTTCCATATACTCGAAGATTTTTGGCAAATGGTTGAATCCAAAATCCAGCGTAAATGAGGGCTGTTGCTCGAGTGTTGCTAGCGTAGTGGTCATGTATAGATTATTCAAATCTCCCCCATCTTGAGTGCTTTGTTTTTGATTAAAGAGAATACCTGCATTGATCCAGGTCAAAAAATCAAGTGGCAAAGGAACAGGATCATCATTGTCATTTATTTGTATATGCAGGTTTTCCAACCACACAGAATTTTTGCGCAATGTCCAGTCTACATAAAGGTTTTGCCAAAAATAGGAACCCAAAAGCGCATTGCGTTCTTCTTCTGTTTTGGCTTTTTTTGTTGATTCAAGCAATCCTGGAGGCAATTGTTTTTCATGATAAATAGGCTCTATATGCCATAGAGTGAGTTGATTTTGCAATTTTTCAAAGTAATTAAGCAAAGAAAAGTGGCGTTTTCTGAAAGTCGCAAATCCCAATTCTTGCCACTTTGCGGATGTTTTATCTTCTAGGTATCCCCCGCTAATAAAAGCAGGAGAAAAACGTAAAAAATAATGTGTTTTTTTCCCCTTTTGATAAAAAATACCAAAAGAAACCTGTTGTAAGGCTTTTGAAATAATGGCATTATCGACACCATTTAGTGTCTTGATATAGACAGGGCGACCTTTGGCAACAAGCAGAAGCCCCTGGGGACGTTTATAGCCGACCCAGTTTTCATATTCAAAAAGAACTCGCTGGTTTTCGACCTCATTGACCGCTTGTGCACAAAGTATGGATGTACAGAGGAAAAAAGTGAGAAATCCAAGCAAGGGGAGGTAGCGTTCTGTTCTTTGCATCTATATTCCTTGTTGTTTTGTGTGCATAACTTGTCTATCAAAAAAGATACAGGAACTAAATATTAGAAAGCAGAACCAAAAAAGTCAAGCAAAATAAAAAAGGTGTGACTTGACAAAAAAATAGGATTTATACTAGAGTTGATCTATCGGATTAATCCGTTGCTGTTTTGGAGATGTAGCGAAGTTGGTTATCGCACCTGCCTGTCACGCAGGGGATCGCGGGTTCGAGTCCCGTCTTCTCCGTTTTTTTCATTGAACCGTGGCGTTCAATCATGCTTATTTAAACTTTCTTTTATTGAAAAAACTTGCCAATTATTTCCTCTTATTGCTAACTTTAAATTGAAGTAGCAATTTTAATTTGCTTATATTATGTAAAAAGCGAAAAGTAGAGGACAATATCCATGAATGACAACTGGACTATCAAAGTTCAAGAGGGGATCCAGGCGGCCGCTAGCTTGGCTCAGTCATCCCATCATGCAGCCATAGAACCAGAACATGTTTTATCTGTTTTTTTTGGAGACCCACAGAGTTTGGCTGTGGCATTATTGCAACGTTTGGGCATAACAATTAGTCTTGTTAAAGATGCATTGGCACAAAAAATTCAAAAAATGCCTAAGGCGACAGGGGCTGCCCAGGTGGTAATTTCTGCTGCATTACAGCGTGTTTTGGCTCAGGCAGATCAAGAGCGTGCTAAAATTCAAGATCCTTATTTAAGCATCGAACATATTCTGTTGGCTAGCACACATTTACCCATACTAGAGGAACAGGGAGTGAAAAAGGCGTCCCTATTACAGGCCATTGAGAGTCTGCGCGCAGGGACCAAGGCAGACAGCCCAGAGAGTGAGGATAAGTATCAGGCTTTGCAAAAATATTGTCAAAATCTGACAGATTTGGCCAGGCAAGAAAAACTGGACCCTGTGATTGGCCGCGATGAGCAAATCCGCAGGGTTTTGCAAGTGCTCAGTCGACGCACAAAGAACAACCCGGTGATTATTGGTGAGCCTGGTGTGGGAAAAACGGCCATTGTTGAAGGGTTGGCACGGCGTATTATTTCTGGTGATGTGCCCGATAGTTTAAAAAACCGGGAGGTTTTAGCTCTAGATATGGGTGCACTGGTGGCGGGGGCCAAGTATCGTGGAGAATTTGAAGAACGCCTGAAATCTGTGGTCAAAGAAATCGTGCGGGCCCAGGGGCGTATCATTTTGTTTATTGATGAGTTACACACGCTGGTGGGTGCCGGTGGTGGTGAGGGATCTACTGATGCGAGTAACTTACTTAAGCCGGCTTTAGCCAGGGGTGAATTACGGGCGATTGGTGCGACAACACTGGATGAATATCGTAAGTATATCGAAAAAGATGCGGCACTAGAGCGTCGTTTTCAGCCTGTCTATGCGCATGAACCAAGTGTAGAGGATACAATTAGTATTTTGCGTGGTCTGCGTGAACGTTATGAAGCACATCATGGCGTGCGTATTCGTGATGATGCATTGTTGGCGGCCGCACGTTTAAGTCATCGGTATATTACGAATCGATTTTTGCCAGACAAGGCGATTGATTTGGTAGATGAGGCAGCGAGTCGACTAAAGATCCAAATTGAGAGCCAGCCAGAAGAATTAGATAAACTGGAACGTAAGATTTTGCAATTGCAGATGGAAAAGCAGAGTCTGGCACGTGAGAATGATGCAGGAAGTGCCAGTCGCAATGAAGTTATTGAAAAAATACTCCTTGATCTGGGTGAGGAACGAGATGCACTGAAGCTGCGGTGGCAGAATGAAAAAGATAAAATTGCAGGGATTCAAAAATCCAAACGAGAGATTGAAGATTTGCGCAATAAAGAAGCACAGGCGATTCGTAATGGGCAGTTGAATGAGGCAAGTGAAATCAAATATGGCCGGATTCCTAGTGCAGAAAAAATATTGGAAAAACTCTCTTTAGAGTTAAAAGTACTGCAGGAAAATCAGGCATTATTGCAAGAAGAGGTCAGTGAGGAAGATATTGCAAGTGTGGTGGCCCAGTGGACGGGGATTCCTGTCAAAAAAATGCTAGCCAGTGAAAAAGAACGGTATTTGCAGCTAGAGCAACATTTGGCAGAGCGAGTAATAGGGCAAAAAGAGGCAATTGTTGCTGTTTCAGATGCAATTCGACGTAGTCGCAGTGGCCTTTCTGATGAAAATAGGCCCATGGGTAGTTTTTTGTTTTTGGGCCCAACGGGTGTGGGAAAAACAGAGTTAGCAAAGGCTCTGGCTGAGTTTTTGTTTGATGATGAGCATTCTATGGTGCGCATTGATATGAGTGAATATATGGAAAAATTTGCTGTGAGTCGGCTACTGGGTGCACCTCCTGGATATGTGGGATTTGAAGAGGGTGGGCAGTTGACAGAAGCAGTGCGTCGGCGTCCCTATAGTGTTGTACTTTTTGATGAGGTGGAAAAAGCCCATAGAGATGTCTTTAATATTATGTTGCAAATGCTTGATGATGGGCGATTGACTGACAGCCAGGGACATGTGATAGATTTTAGCCATACCATTATTATTTTAACTAGTAATATTGGTAGTCACTTGTTATTAGAAACAGAAGATCCTGCGCATGTGTGGGGGCCAATAAAAGAAGAATTAAGGCAGGTTTTTCGCCCAGAATTTTTGAACCGCATTGATGATACAGTTTTGTTTCATCGGCTTGGGGTAGCAGAATTAAGAGAGATAGTGAAGGGTCAAGTGGCCCAATTGCAAGCACGATTAAGAGCACAAAAAGTCTCTTTGCAACTCAGTGATGCTGCGTGTGAGTATTTGGCACACGCAGGCTATGATCCTGCATTTGGGGCACGTCCACTGCGTCGTGCGATCCAAGACTTGTTAGAAAATCCACTTGCCAAGCGATTGTTGCAAGGAGATTTTGTAGCTAATGATATGATTAGGGTCGATAAAGAGAAAGAGGGGTTAGTCATTCATTGATGATAAGGAAGTCTATAGGTCTGCTGCTTTTTTCATGCATACTGATAGGGTGTCTACGGGGGACACTTGTCGTGGATCACTATTGGGATTCCATCATGCGTAGTCGTGGAATCAACCCAGCATGGCTGGCGAGTCGATACTATTTGCGTTATGCAGTTGTTTCTGGGCGCAGCATTCAAGAAGTGGAAAAAAATTTCAATGAATATCTTTCAAGAATAAACGTCAAAAGAGAGGTTATTTTGAGCCCCTGGCTGGGATTTTTGGCAGAAAAAATTCCCCAGTTACCGACACATTGGAGTGCATTAAATATGCATGGGCTGGAGAGTGAATTTATATCACTGAGAACAGTAGCACTTTCGCGCGACCAAGTGCTCAAAGAAATCGCACAATCTGCAATAAAAGAGAACAAGAATATTCTATTTTTGTATAAAAATGTAGATGATTATAATGTTTTGTCAGGTATGATGGAAGAGGGTGTAGATCTTTTTTCTTTACCCATCAATGCACAGATAGACATCAACCAATCGATAGAGCAGGCAGTGGCGATTATGGCACTTAGAGAGATACAAACACTCATTATTTTTGCTGAGCCGTGGAATTTTTTGATTATTAATGGCTTAAGTCTGTATATGGAGTCTATTCAACATGTGTATTCTACGGGTGTGGTGGCGGGTCACAATGGCGTGACACTGGTGAGTGATGAGATTGATACACAGATTAAGGCACTTTTGGGTAAAAAAATAAAGACGATTGAAGCAGAAATTGAAAAGTAATTTTAGTTTTGTCCAGGTGATCAAGCCAATAAATATCTGATCCGATAATCCAATTTGACAAAGTATAGGTAAGCTAATATAATTGGCTCCATATTTTATCTCCCTTGGATCTGTTGTATTCAGACCAAGAGACCGGTCGAAAATGAAGAAGGAGAGAGTAAAAATGAAAAGAGTATCTGCTCTTGTGTTGATGCTTGTGCTTTTTGTCCAGACAATGTATGCACAAAATGCGACAACACGTCGGCTATTTAAAGCTGAGACAGTTTTAGTTGAAAATTTTACTGGCCAATCAGTTTATCCAGATGTGAATGAAAATGTGCAGTGGATTATCAAGGCCTCTAAGGGAAGTGTCACAGATTTCCCAAAAACAGCGATGGCCAATACATGGCCAGAAGATAAATATGGTGCCTCCCCTGCCAATGCTGATCAGTTAAGGGCTTACTCCGTGAATGCTTCGTTTGCACGTCGTGGATATAATACTGTTGAGATTAATCCTGCACGTACAGTCAATGGGCAGCTTCAGGCTGTGCCCTTGAAGCTGGAAGGTGATATTCAGCGTGTATCGGTATGGGTGTGGGGGAGCAACTATGCCTATGACTTGGATGCCGTAGTAGTAGACCAAGAGGGCATTGAGCATCGCTTGCCTATGGGTAAGTTGAATTTTATGGGGTGGAGAAACCTCACAGCAATGGTGCCATATGGTATTCCACAGCGTTCAAAGTATCCTTTTGCTTCTGGCTTGAAACTCAAGGGATTTGTGATTACCACAACTCCACGTGAGAGTTCTGAGAATTTTTATGTTTATTTTACAGATGTGACAGTTTCAACAATTATTCAACGCTACTTTGATTTTGATGGAAGTGAGTTGATCGATCCTAAAAAAGTGTCTGAGATTTGGAGTAGTACACAGTCTCCAGATGCCAACAATCCAGATAATATTGCACGCAGGGATCAGGGTCAGGCTGCAACACCACCTGTGGTGGGTGCGGGCAACCCTGCATTCCAAAAATTGCAAGAAGTATCTATTAGCACTTTTGAAGATGCGAGTGTTTGGAAGACATCGATTTCTGGAGACTTTGGCTATACCACTGGACGTGCGATAGAGGGGGCTCCTGCTGGCAAGCAACCTATTGCAAATGAAGCGGGAGAGTCTGACAATGCCAATAGCTATGTGTATGGAGCAAAGGTGATGTTTATCCGCAGAGGATTGACCCCTGTGCGCGTAACAGCAATTCGGCCGATTCCTATCGACGGATTGGTGAAGGTCGTGAGTGTTTGGGTGGCTGGGCGTAATATCCCACATCATATGTCGTTAGTTGTCAGAGATCAGAATAACCGTTTGAAAAAACTCTATATGGGAAGACTAGACTTTATGGGATGGAGACAGATGTCTGTAGCAATTCCAGATAGTGTTCCACAACGTGGGTTTGGATCTAATGTGGGCATTCAGATCGTTGGACTTGAGATTGATACAGACTTAAGTGATTCACGCGGTAATTACTATGTATATTTGGATGACATGCGAGCTTGGGTTGACTTTGGTGCATTTAATAGCCAAGAAGAAGATGATCCTCTTGATGCTTGGTAATTTATTTTTATTTTTAACTAGTTTTTTTTAGTAATTTGTTTTTATAATAGAGTCTGTGAGCCTGTGGTTGTTGATCACAGGGACTTACAGACTTTTTGATTTTTTAAAGTAATCCCGATGAAAGAAAAAAGAAAACAGCTGAGTCAACGCGTCTTAAGTATTGTGCATCGCTTCCCTGTGAATGGCCGCTATCCCGTCTTTGGGCTCTTCATCAGTATGTTGATGATTTCTATTATGGCACTGTTTTTTGCTGGGGGCACACCTGTATGGTGGCGGTATACCCCCGAAAACTTGGCTTTTGTCAAGACACAAACAGCTGCAGTCTATGAGTTAGACAACAAAAAAATAGAAAGAGTTTTTCAGCGACTAGAGATTCTCAAGGATTTAACACTTAGTCATTTTGAAGCAAATAATACAGTCAAATCTAGCCGCACAATTTTGCCTACTAGCACACTCAATGGGGTCGATCCAGAGGCAATAGAGCTAGGGATTAAGTATGCTGGTTTTGTGATAGAAAAACTGATGAGGGGGGGCTATATGGAGTCCCCTGAAACTGCGGTACGTGGTGATGCCCCCTATATTTATATTGAGACAAAAGGCAGGCCAGGGATATTAGCCAAGAGTCGAACGCCTATTTCCAACCTAGTTGCAAAAACAGATATACAAAGTGAGGTGGCGAGTTTAGCAAATGAGGTTCCAAATCTGCCGGTGGGGTTTGTTGTCAATTTGGTCTCTAGTTTGATTGAGGGGAATCTGGAGTTTCGGTATTTGGACAAAGATATCGTGACAAGTTTTTCACAGAAAATTACATTTTATGATATTGCAATTATCTTTGTGTATATGGTGCTGATTTGTCTGATTTTCTTTTATGGAATGTTGCAATATGGGACAAAAGTTCGCATGAAAATCCTTTCCAAGCGCTATTATCTAGCATTGGCATTGTTGGTGATTTTTTTGGGGATCAGTTTTGCCATTTTTTCACACCTAAATATAGAGGGATTTTTGCAGATTGTGATGCTTCCTGTTACCCTGTATTCATCATTAATGGTATTGCTATATGGGCATCGATTGGCGATGCGGTTTATTTTTTTATTCTGCACAGTGTTGTTTATGATTTGTCGCTTTGATCCCCCAGCTTGTTTGTATATAGTGTTAATTTCGGGTTCTACACTCTTTATTATGCATTTTGCTAGTACCAGACTAAGACTTTTTGCTTGTTCGGTGGGGTTGGGCATTGTCTGTGTGGTTATCTTTCAATGTATTATGTTGATATTCCCACTTTTTGCTATGAATAATCCTATGACAAATGTATTTGTCTTTTCCTCTGGTGTTTTTAGCGTGATAGGCACGGTGGGAATTTTGCCGTTATTTGAATTTTTTGTGCGCATTCCCACGCGTTATAGCCTTTTGGAATTAGCGAATCTGAATGCAACGCTGCTAAGAAAACTGCAGGGAGTCGCACCAGGGACATACAACCATAGTTTAAATCTTGCAACTTTAGCAGAAAATGCCTGTTTGGCCATAGGCGCCAATGGGCTATTGGCACGTGTTGCAGCCTATTACCATGATATTGGCAAGATGGAAAATCCACAGTATTTTATTGAAAATCAAGTAGGGTTCAATCCCCACGATGATTTATCCCCTGAAGTATCTGCACGCATCATCTGTGATCATGTGAAACATGGGCTAGACTTGGGGGCTTCAATTCGCCTGCCAGCAGAGATTTTGCAAATCATTAATGAGCATCACGGACAAAGTTTGGTAGTATATTTTTATGAAAAAGCTATGAAATCGCATCATGAAGCAGGCAGCCCCCTGCCAGAAAAGAAAGATTTTATGTATACTGGGCAGTGGCCACAAACCAGTGAATCAGCGATTGTTGCATTGGCTGACACAGTAGAGGCAGTGAGTCATACAATTAAAGATCCTAGTATTGCAAAACTGCATGAGGTGGTGCAGGAAATTGTGATGAATAAAATTCGTGAGGGGATATTTAGCCACTGTTCGTTGACAATGGATGAGATTCATAAGATTGCTGAGGACATGGTACACACACTTTCTGGCCAATATCATGCGCGCATTATTTATCCAGAGAGTAAAAATGGTTGAAATTCTTTGGCAGGCACTCTTGCCTCCCGATTATGAGAAGGACAGGATTTTGACTTTTTCACAGCAGGTTGCAGCATATTGTGGTATATGTGATGAGAATGATTTTTCACTTGTTTTTGTGGATGATACCACTATAAGGCAAATGAATTTAGAATATAGAGATAAGGATGAGGCAACAGATGTGTTGAGTTTTGCATTTGCAGATCAGCAAGACTGGCCCAGTGATGGGCCACAGATTTTGGGAGAGATTTTCATCAGCACACAGACACTGGCCAGAAATGCAGAATATTTTGGCGTGTTGTATGAAGTAGAGTTGAAGCGATTGATAGTGCATGGGATTTTGCATCTATTGGGCGAGGATCATAGGACAAATGATTTGGATGAACCAATGTTGCAAAAACAAGAGCAAATTTTGAGTAATTTTATGAATTTTTCTTTAAAATTTCAATAAATTGCAATAAAAATGGAGCCATTAAAGCGTGTTTAGAAAAAAACAGCAAGTAAAAAAAGATGAGGTGCCGCTCCCGCAAGGAGTAGAAGAACATGCACTAGAAGAACAGGCAAGAGAGATGATTGAGGGAATTATCACTCTCGAGGAAAAAACAGCAAAAGAAGTAATGGTACCACGTGTAGATGCAGTCTTTATTTCTTGTGATGCAAAAAAAGAGGAAGTTGCTGAACGTATTTTCTCAACAGGCTACTCGCGTTATCCGATTTTTAAGGAAAGTATAGATAATATTGTGGGGATTTTGTATGTTAAAGACCTGCTAAGGATTTTTTATACAGGAGAATCTTTGCAAATAGAGGATTTGATACGTCGACCATATTTTGTGCCAGAAACAAAAAGGCTTGATGAATTGCTCAGTGAATTTAAGCGCCGCAGATTGCATATTGCGATTGTTGTAGATGAATATGGGGGGGTTTCTGGGCTTTTGTCAATGGAGGATATCATCGAACATATTGTTGGAGATATTCAGGATGAATTTGATAATGAGACCGAAGATATAGTAGAATTGGCTCATGGACAGTTTTTGTGTGATGCACGGGCAAATTTGGACTATTTGAACAAAAAGCTTTCCCTGGAATTTCCTGATGAGGAATTTGATACACTGGGTGGGTTTGTATTTGATCTGATAGGCCGAGTGCCTATTTTGTATGAAAAAATTGATCATGAGAATGTGCAATTTGTAGTACAACAAATGGATGGAAATAAAGTGCGTAAGGTTAAAATTATAATTCAAAGAGAGGTCGCTAGTGAAAGTCATTCTTAAACTTGCATTTCTATTATGTTTTTTGAATGCTACGTATAGTCAGAGCGCCCAAGACTATATTCGTTTGGGCAACCAGTCTTTGGATGGACAAGACTATTTTCAGGCTATTGAATCTTTTCGTTCGGCACTCAGGCTCAACGAAAAGTATGCAGATGCATTTCTTGGTTTGGCACAGGCCTATTTTTTCTCAGGGGAATATGAAGAAGTTTTACAGCAACTCGACCAGTACGATGCATTGGCGAAAAGCATCAATGCACATATTTTACGAGGTCGTGCACTCGCTGCATTGGGACGCAGAAATGAAGCACAAATATTGCTTGCCAGTGTATTGACTACACAGCCTAATAATTTAGATGCACAATTTGGTATGGCTGAGGTGCAGTTGCTCAATGGACGCTATGATCAGGCGATACGTGATTTTGAGCGCTTATTGACACGTGTGCCAGACAATCGTCGTGCGCTCTTAAGCCTGTTGGTGCTTTATGATGAAGTGAAGCGACCTGTAGATGCAGAGAATACACTCAAAAAAGCGCTCTATTACAACCCTCAGGATCCACTCACCCTCTACATTGCAGGGGATCACTACTATAAATTGGGGGATTGGGAGAAAGCACTGGAATATTATAATCTTGTTGTGCTTTTGCAGAAACGTTTTCCTGGTATCAATATGCGGCGTGCAGAGGTACTTTTGAATTTGGGGCGATATAATGAATCTGCATTAATCTTAGAAGATTTACTAAAAACAGACGCACGTGCAGATGTGAATATCTGGGCCATGTTGGGAGAAGTCTTTGTTTTGCAGGGGAATAAAGACAATGCCATTTTTACTTATAGTGAGGCATTGCGGTTGGATCCAAATAATGAGATCATACGTCTGTCTGCAGAAGATTTTGCGAGAAGAAATTATCCAGAGACCAGTCCTGTGCGTGATGAGTATGCGCAGTTTCGTTTTCAACGTGGTGAAAAATTTCGAGAAAGTTTTCTTTATGACAAAGCACACCGTGAATATCGTATTGCACTCATTCTCTCTCCAGATAACATGAATATTCGCTATGAGTATGCTCGCTTGCAAAAACTCATGGGCTATCATTTTGCATATGTCAATCAACTCTCTATCATCAGCCAAACGGGGCGCCCCACACAGCGTATGCGGGATGAGTTGGAGATGGAGGAGTACCGTCCTGTGGCTAGTGTAGCCAAGGATTGGAAAATGGGCTATGGGCAGGTGGGTAATCCTATCAAGTTGTTAATTACAACAATAGATAGTGAGAATGATGTACCCTTTGGGTCAGCTGCACACTTGCAATCTTCATTTGGTAGTTTTTTGGATCGCTATACGCGTTTTGATATTAAAACTGTGGTCAAAGCAGAAAGTGTGGGTGATGCTTGGCGCGAAGCACGCAATTATAATACAGATTTTTTTGTTGTGCTCAGGTATATTGACGGGGGGCGTCAGTTTTATGCTGGCTATGATCTGTATTTGACTTCTACTAGTGCCTTGGTAGGCAGCTATAGTCTCACGCGTGTAAGCACAGATCGCATTGATAGTATTTTTGATTCTTTGAGTTCACAATTGAATCAGGTTATCCCTCTGCGTGCAACAGTGCTAGAGCGTAAGGACTATCTAGGTATTATCAGTTTGGGCAAAGTACATGGAGTAAAAGCGGGAGATGAATTCATTGTCGTACGTGCACGCAAGTCCAGGTTTACCAATAAGGTGCCTTTCTATACCTATCAGACAACAGATTCTCTTGGAAGGCTCAGAGTCACGCGTGTGGATGAATTTGTGAGTGAAGCACAAATCATTCCCAAAGAACAACCAGACACTGTTGCAAGAGAGGATGAGGTCTTTTTGATTAAAGACGTGCGTGCAGTGACACCAGGCACACCACCAATCAAAGGAATTCCAGAAGGTTTTTTATTGATTCATTGACAAATATATAAATGACAAGATATCATTAAACATATGTATAAAGTATTTTAAAAGAAAGGAAGAGGGGGGAGAACCTATGAAGGTTGCTATTAACGGATTTGGTCGAATTGGTCGTCTAGTATTTCAGGCTTTGGTTGCTCAAAAGTTATTGGGCAAGG
Organism: Spirochaetia bacterium; assembly: GCA_051648825.1. Classification (GTDB taxonomy): domain Bacteria; phylum Spirochaetota; class Spirochaetia; order WRBN01; family WRBN01; genus JAHHUI01. The sequence goes on along the minus strand of JBOFFX010000022.1, from coordinate 383,242 downwards.
GACCTGGTAAAGTCGATGTTGTGGCTGTTGTTGATATGGCTACAGATGCAGATTATTTTGCTTATCAGCTCAAGTATGATTCTACACAGGGGCGTATGAAGGCAAAGATTGAGGCAAAAAAGAGTAGTGATAGTCTAGAGAGCCCAGATATTTTGGTCGTCAATGGTCACGAAGTACGCTGTGTTTCAGCTGTCAAGGATCTCAAGGATTTGCCATGGAAGAATATGGCAGTTGACTATGTCATTGAGTCTACAGGTGTTTTCACAGACCTAGAAAAAGCTCGTGGACATATTACTGCTGGTGCAAAAAAGGTTATTATCTCTGCACCAGGAAAGGGTGGGGTCAAAACTATCGTGATGGGTGTGAACCATGAAGAGTACAACTCCAAAGAGCATGATGTTGTTTCTAATGCTAGCTGTACAACAAACTGTTTGGCACCACTTGTGCATGTCTTGCTCAAGGAAAATGTGGGAATTGAGACAGGGTTGATGACAACCATTCATTCCTATACAGCCACACAAAAGACTGTCGATGGTCCTAGCAAAAAGGACTGGCGTGGTGGACGTGCTGCAGCTATCAATATTATTCCTAGCACCACAGGTGCTGCAAAGGCTGTTGCAGAAGTTTTGCCAGCTGTCAAGGGCAAGCTACATGGAATGTCTTTCCGTGTTCCTACTCCTACAGTCTCTGTGGTTGACCTGACGTTCCGTTCTGGAAAGAGCACATCTATTGGTCGTATCGACACCTTGCTCAAGAAGGCTTCACGTACATATTTGAAAAATTTCTTGACTGTGACCAACGAAGAAGTCGTTTCTACAGACTTTATTCATGATCCAGCCAGTTCTACCTATGATAGCCTGGCAACGATGCAGAACAATCTGAAGGATGAAAAGCGTTTCTTCAAGATTGTTTCTTGGTATGATAATGAATGGGGATATTCAAACCGTGTTGTGGATCTATTGAAGTACATGGCCGGTAAGGACGGTAAATTCTAAATTTTAATTTATTTCTAGAAGAAAGGAGGCCATTCTTGTGTATATCAAAATGGGCCTCCTTTTTAATTTTGATGAAAAAACTAAGGAGGAATACATGAAATTACGTACTGTCAGAGATGCATCTTTGAAAGACCAACGTGTTATTATGCGTGTAGATTTTAATGTTCCAATGAAAGACGGAAAAGTTCAAGATGATACACGTATTCGTGCAGCATTGCCTACTATTAACTATATTTTAGAGCAAAACCCTAAATATCTCATTCTGATGAGTCACTTGGGAGATCCAAAAAAAGATGGCAAAAAAGCCAAAGAAAAGGCAGAAAAAGAAGGAAAGCCTTTTGATCAAGAGGCTTATCTGAATAGCAAACATCGCATGAAACCAGTTAGTGAATATCTAGGTACTTTGCTGAGCAAGCCAGTGGGCTTTGTTGCAGAGACAACAGGCAAATTGGTTGATGATGTGGTTTCTCAATTGTCTGCAGGTAGCCTGCTGATGCTCGAAAATACACGCTTTGATGCACGTGAGACTAGCAAAGAAGCACTAGAACGTGATGCATTGGCCCAGGAACTTGCCAAGTTGGCTGATGTTTATGTGAATGATGCCTTTGGCACAGCACACAGAGATCATGCCTCCACATGTTCGATTACCAAGTTTATGAATGGCAAGGTTTATGCGGGTTATCTTATCGAAAAAGAGGTCAAATATATTGATCCCATGGTCACAGCTCCAGAGCGCCCCATGGTTGCTATTATTGGTGGAAGTAAGGTATCTAGCAAAATTGCAGTTTTGGATAGTTTACTCAAAAATGCACAATCTATGATCATTGGTGGTGGCATGGCCTATACCTTTTTGAAGGCACAGGGTCACACAATTGGCACCTCCTTGGTTGAGGATGATTTTATTGATACAGCCAAAAATATCCTTTCTGAGGCAGAAAAGAAGGGTGTCAAGATTGTCTTACCTGTTGATCATATTGGTTCTAAGAAATTTGCAGATGAAGATCCTATTTCTATTGAAAGTATTGATATCCCCGATGGAATGATGGGTATGGATGTAGGTCCTCAAACTATTGCTATGTATAAAAGTGTGCTAGAAACAGCAAAAAGTATCGTTTGGAATGGACCTGTGGGTGTGTTTGAATTTGATCACTTTGCTAATGGAACCAAGCAATTAGCACTATTGGTCGCTGATGTGAAAGGTCGAGGTGGTATTTCTGTCGTTGGTGGTGGTGATAGTGTGGCTGCCGTTAATAAATTTAACTTGGCTGAAAAAATGAGCCATGTGAGCACTGGTGGTGGAGCTAGTCTTGAATACTTAGAGGGTAAAGTTCTTCCAGGTATTGCAGCACTTTGCCAGTAATTTTAAATTAATTTTTTTTGATAAACTAGGGATCGTGAGAATGATTGCTAGTTTTTCTTTTCTCACATAATGGAGGAAAATAGCTGTGAAGGTCACTTATAATGCCCAGATCACTTTAACATTTTCATTTCTGGCGGTGTTAATTCTTTATATAGACCAGAAGATTTATCCTGGCATTATCTCGACGGCTTTTACACTGGAGGGTAATCGAACCTTTAGTTTTTCTAGTCTAGAAAGCTATTTTCGTCTTTTTACTTATGTTTTTGGTCATCGTGATTGGGAACATCTTTCAGCTAATCTTATGTTTATTCTTTTGTTAGGACCTGCTCTAGAAGAAAAATTTGGTACTAGTACCGTCTTTCGCATGATGATTATTACTGCACTTGTGGGTGGGATTGTCAATATTCTTTTTATTTCTACTCCATTACTAGGATGTAGTGGGATTGTTTTTATGATGATTATTCTTACTTCCTTTGCAAATATCCAGCAAGGCCAAATTCCTTTATCATTCTTTCTTGTTTTACTTTTATATTTGTGGAAAGAGATTCAAGGTGCATTTGTAGACAAGGATATTTCACAAGTCTCACACGTTCTGGGGGGCATTTGTGGAGTATTCTTTGGATTTACCAAAAAAGTTCTCAAATAATATTTTTTAATATGCATTATATTAGAACGAGGGTTTTGTTAGAATTTCTATATGATCCTCAAAAACAGCAATAGTATGCTCAAAGTGTGCAGAAATTTTACCATCGATAGTTTTAACAGTCCACCCATCTTTTTTATCAATTTTAACTTCTGGTTTGCCCAAATTGACCATGGGCTCAATAGCTAGCGTCATGCCTGCACGAATTCGTTGATTTCCACCAGACGATGGGTAATCATGAGAGATTTGAGGATCCTCATGTACAGCCAGCCCTACACCGTGACCACAAAATTCATAAACAACACCATAACCCAGCGGTTTAAGATAGCAAGAAATAGCCTTGCCGATATCTCTAATACGTGCGCCTGCTTTTATGGCATCAATACCTAGGTAAAGGCTTTTATTCGTGTCTACAAGTAAGCGTGTGGCTTCCTCAGAGATTTTGCCAATGGCAAGAGTTTGAGCCATATCAGAAAAAAAACCATCTTTTTCTAGACCTAAATCCATGCTCAAAATATCGCCTTCCTTGATCGGACGATTATCTGGAACCCCATGGATTACCGCATCATTGACAGAGATACACATGGCTGTAGGAAATTTGGCATATGTACTGAATGCAGGTTTAGCTAGAGCTTTGGCAATAAGTTTTTCAGCAAATGCATTGATAGCAATAGGAGTCTTACCAGGCTCAACAAACTCAATAATTTCATCAAATATTTTCGCAAGTAAATGGCAAGATTTACGAATACCCACTATTTCTGATGGTGTCTTAATACGGATCATGTGGGCCTCGCTTAAAGAGTTGTTTCTTTGCGCACGCGTTGGCCCAATGGATTGCTAGAATCTAAATATAATGCCTTATCTGCAAATGTTCTCGCCAATGCGGATTTTTGGTTATAAAGACTTGTTAATGCCAATTGGCTATAGATTTTAGCGAGCATTTTTCGGCTGCGATAGGCATTAGAACGACTTAAAAATGCTTTTTCTGATCGACCAAAAGCCTCTAGTGCAGAGGCATTGTTGCCCAGGTAGAGATAGATGAGTCCTTGGTTAAAGGGGCCTTCCCATCCATTTGGTGTGGCTGTAGCAAACTTTTGTAATGCTTCTTCAAATTGATTTTTTGCCACATCAATAAATCCTTGACAAAAATCAGCCCATTCTGGAGAGCCATTATTTTTTCTATATTCAGCAAGTACTGTTTCTGCATCTTGAATGTTTTGATTGCTCAAAAAGAACCAAATCATATACGAAACTAAAGACTTCAATTTAGTATTTTTATGGTATAAATTCCAAAGAGTCGAACTTTGATTTTCAGGGGGTGTTTGTCCATGAAAGTAATGTAGATTGTAGATAACAATATCTGGTTCTAGTGGATTTTGTTCCAAATATTTTTCGATAAGTGGTTGAACTTGTTTGTCATTTTTTAGATAAAAAGCATAGGTCATTAGCAAGTTTTTTTGCATTGAGAAAAGCTCTAGACCTTCACTGAGTAAATCAACTGCGACAATCCGATCGTTATTTTCCCAGTTTAAGATAGCTAAGTTTTGGTAGACTCTCCAGTCTCCTTTGGGATCCATCTCGAGTGCACTATTATATTGCTCATAGGCCTGTTTGTAGTGTCCTGTAGTCAGATTGAGGTTGGCTAAAAGAAAAACTTGATCAAAGGAGGGGCTCTGAAGTTCTTGTACCAAATTAACCTCTTGAAGGGCACGGTCAATATTTCCACTGTCATAGGCGATTAGTGCACGCCCCAGGGGTGGTGTTTGGGTTCCTGTACCAATCCAGGGCAAGATAGCGCGTGAGCGCTCAGGATATCCAGCTTTCAGCCAAAGAATTGCTGTATTATAAAAGAGAATAGGGCTTTTCATATCTTGTGCTACACTTTGAAAGTAGGAGGCATCTGCTGATGTTGTTAGCGTTGACTCTGTATATGCCAGAGGATCCTCTTCTGTTGCATGCAATGCACTGAGTAAAGCTTCAGCACGCATGCTCAAAAATGTTTCAGAATGTAAATTTTTCGCAGCATTTTTAGCATTTTCGTATTCTTTTCCTCTTAGTAATGCATAGACGTAAAAAGCCCAAAATTCTTCTGCACCAGGCAATGCCTTTGTTGCACGTAACCCCATAATTTTTAGGGTAGAATAGTCATCCTCTACTTTTGAGAGGTCGTATGCACGAGAAAGTATACGCAACCAATTTTGTCGGCTCAAGGAGACATTCTTCATTTTCTTTAGCATACGTGTAGCTTCTGAGTATTGACCAGCTGTTATTTTCTGATCAACTTGGACTAGAAGTTTATCTACAGAAACATAGCCAGCTTGTTGAATAAAATAGTAGAGTAATGCTAATCCAAAACCTAGGAATAAAAGTATGAAAGTTAACTTAGTTGATGGCTTCATGAGGACCCCGTTTTGATAGAGCTGATAGATAGAGGTCCTGTATAGCGAGGGTATAGGTAGAGATTATTTTTTTATGTCTCTGAAACCCAAGGCTTCCATGAATCCTCGTTTATCGTAATTTTCGCCTCAGAACGCAATTTCTTTACTAATTCTTCAATCTTTTTCCTGTATTGCATCTCCATGAGCTGCTGTTCTACCAACTGATAAACAGTTGTACGTGGATTTGAAGGGTTAGAATCAGTAAGTGTTAACTGCTTTTGAGGCTGTTTTTCTGTAACTTTTAAAATATGGTAGCCCTCTGCAGTGCCTACTACACCAGAGCTTTGTCCTGCACGCAACCTAATCGCAGCATCAATGAACTGATTTCCCAGCATCTGCCTTGCTTGTGGCATATCTGTGATATATCCGATATCTCCAAGGCGAGTAGAACTATCTCTATCTTCACTATATTTGCGTACCTGTTCTTCAAATGTGGCATTTCCACTGTTTATTTCAGCCAATGCTTTATCTGCCTTTTGTTTAGCTTCTGCCTTGGTTGCAGATCCTTTAAAGCTAAAGAACACGTGGCTGACACGCACAGTTGTAGGCATCACAAATGAGGCCTTATGTTCAGCATAGGCCTTCTTGACCTCTGCATCACTGGGTTGTTTAATTGAATCTCGTGTGATTTCTTTACGAAAATAATTACTCATCATGCTTTCGCTACGCAGCCTTTGCAAGAGAGAGTCCCATGTTTGTATTTTTGATGCAGGAGATTTTTCGTACATGTCTTTAAGATCTTTCAATGAGGCATCAGGTTTATTGACTTGACCACGCAACAAATCCAAGATTTCTTTTTCATCTGGCCTCACTTTTGCCCGTTCTGCCACTTGGGTCACCACAATATTGTCGATCATTTTTTCTCGCAATTGGAGGCGTCCTTTGGTAGGCAGTTTTTGCCCGGTAACAGTTTCCACACCCTTGAGTTCTTCTGAGAATTTCTGAGTCGTCAAAAATTCTGTTTTAGCAAGAATCACAGTTGCAATAGGCCTGGCTGTTAAGGCTACACGATCTTGTGCAAAAAGGACGCTTGACACAAAGAAATAAATTAAAGCAAGAACAATGATGTTTTGACCCTTATTCATTTTAGATACTCCCACGGCCCGATGCCTTGATATGCTTTTTTTTTAATTTGCTATTCCCCAGAAGGACCTATTGTATTTTTACCATCATCAGCAGGTTGAAAATTTTCAGACTCCCCCCACCAGTTCTTTTCAGTTGTATTTTCTTGAAAAGAGGTATCTATATTTGGTGCGATGCCATAACGTGCACGCCCAATGATACCATATGTTGCAGCACTCAGAAAAAATAAAAGGGCCAGCATTCCTGTGATTTTTTGCAATACATTAGAACCTTGTCCACCAAAGGGACTTGCACTGTTGCCAGAAAAAAGCCCGCCCAGTCCTTCACCTTGGTCATTTTGCACCAAGACAAGCAGAATGAGTAAAATAGCTACGGTGATAAAAATCACTAACGATAAACTTCCAAAAAATTGCATAAAATCCATCCCGTTGTATTTAAATAAAGTTAAGATTCAATCTAAAATTTGATCAGTCCACCAAATGATGCAGCCTGCAAACTGGCACCACCGACTAGGGCCCCATCAATATTCGGCATTCCCATCAATTCTACAATATTATCTGGCTTCACGCTTCCGCCATACTGAATGGCAATTTTTGCAGCAACCTCTTCACTAAAGAGCTTGCCAAGGACAGTGCGAATATGCTGATGCACCTCTTCGGCTTGTGCAGAGCTTGCTGTCTTGCCTGTGCCGATGGCCCACACTGGTTCATAGGCAATCACAATCGAAGCAGCGGCAGATTTTTCAATATTGGCCAAAGAAATCTTCAGTTGTGTTTCTACCACATCAAAGGCCTTGCCTGCTTCGCGTTCATCCAATGTCTCACCCACACACACAATAGGAATTAAGTTGTGCTTGAGGCACAAACCCAGCTTACTGTTGATGATTGCATCAGTTTCCCCATGGTACTGACGACGCTCTGAATGCCCAAGAATGACACCCTCTACACCCAAATCAACAAGCATAGAAATCGAAACTTCACCAGTATAGGCTCCCTCAAGGTGTTGTGAAACATCTTGTGCAAGCACCTTAATTTTGCTGCCTTTTGTCAGGCTAATAACCTGAGGTAAACACACATAGGCAGGGGCTACCATCACATCATGCTCAGAGGCCTGGGCCAAAGGGAGAATCTCCTTGATCAATGCTTCAGCTTCTGATGGGGTTTTATTCATTTTCCAATTACCAGCGATTAATTTCTTTTTCAATTTGAAACACTCCCTCATATTATCTACATACTCAATGGGTTGACATCATAATGCCAAACACAACATAACTCTAGACTGAGGCATACAAGAGTGTCAAGTTTTAATTAAGCAAAATACACGAAATTATTTTTCTTTGACAGACTTGATTGTTTTGTAAAAAAATCATATCTTTAGTGTATCATGGACGTTTGTTTGGCAGCTTGTGACAACTGCGATACATTTTTAGAACGCTACAAGGCGCTTTTTCGCTTGAGCAACCTTGATATTCTTGTTGCGATTGAAAGCTCTGATCAGGCGGTTCTTGATCTCAAAAAAAATCTATGTTGGTTGCTCATTGGGTATGTCACTGCGGGGCTTGGTTTGTCTTTACGAAAAAAGGGGCTTTCTCAGGTTAGTGAGCAAGCATGGGATTTTTGTAAAAATTCACATGTCAGGCGCCTTTTGCAATTATCTGTGGCAGAATTTTCCTTTCTTGCAATCCATGCTTCTCGTTATTTACAATCGTGTGGTGGGCTTGGCAACTTTCTGACGCTCTATACAGAGGCGCTCCCCCTCATCCTCAAGTCATTTCAAACTTTTTGCACGATAAATCAAGATCAGCCTATGCACCTTTTTCTGTATCAACGTGCACAAGTCATCCAGTTTCCGCTCTCTATACGGATCAGGCACATTGTACGCGTCAATTTTGATACTGGCGAAGAGCTTAATTGGGTTGATGAATGTACTTGTGGGTCTCATATTCCTTATGGTGAATGTTGTGGGTTGTATCGATAAATTTCTCAATAGTTTGAGTCCTTGACAATCAAGTGACTTTGTTGAACAATTATTCTATTTCTTTTTTTTAAAATATTTGGAGGCATTGTTGTGATGGAAGTTCTTTCTTGTAGCGCACGTATTGGAATCGTTAACAGGGGGGAGTCAGCCTATCGCTTTATTCGTGCTGTGCGCGAGTATAATCTTCTGTACGACAAGTCACTCTCTAGCGTGGCCTTTTATACAGAAAAAGAAAAGGAAGCACTTTTTGCACAAGAAGCAGATGATGCCTATGCTTTAAGCAGTTTTTCTGCATTCAAAGATCTCAAGGGTCCTGCCTATTTGGATCATGAATTACTGATTCAGGCTCTGATTCAGTCCCAATGTGACGCAGTTTGGGTAGGCTGGGGATTTGTCAGTGAAGATTCAGAATTTGTCAAAAAAGTAGAAGATGCTGGATTGATATTTTTGGGCCCCAGCAGTCATGTAATGCATCTAGTCGGTGACAAGATTTCTAGCAAAGAACTCGCAGAACGTAGCGGTACACCCATTTGTCCTTGGTCTGGGGGGCCTGTTCCTTCATTGGATGAGGCCTACAAAGTGGCAGAAAAAATTGGATATCCCTGTGTTGTCAAAGCCAGCAATGCGGGTGGTGGGCGAGGCATTCGTTTTGTTTTCAATAAAAATGAGTTAGCACAGCAGTATCAAAGTGCCGTTGATGAGACTTTGCGTGTGACAGGTAATACTGTGGTTTTTATGGAGCGACTGGTCGAAGAAGGGCGCCATTTAGAGGTACAGGCATTGGCTGATATGCATGGTTGTGTCAAAACCTTTGGAGTGAGAGACTGTTCTGTCCAGAGGAAAAATCAAAAAATCATAGAGGAAACGCCCCCAGCACATTTGGATGCTACAGTGCTTGCCGGGATCGAAGCCTCTGCCCAGAGCCTGTTGCAAGAAGCCCAGTATCGTGGTGCGGGTACAGTAGAATTTTTGTATGATATTAAACGCCATGAATACTATTTTATGGAAGTGAATGCGCGTCTGCAGGTTGAGCATCCAATCACAGAGCAACTTTATGGTGTGGATCTGGCTGCGGGACAAATTGCCGTGGCATTTGGTGCACACATTGATGACTATAATACAGTCCCTCAGGGCCATGTGATGGAGGTACGTCTGAATGCCGAAGATCCAGAAAATGGTTTTCGCCCAGCAGGGGGATTTGTGCGCTATTTCAGGGCACCTGGTGGTATGGGTGTGCGCGTAGATTCAGGCATTCAAAGTGGCTCATTTATTCCACCAGATTTTGATAGTATGGTGGCTAAGATTATTGTTACAGCACGCACGCGTGATGAGGCACGTGCCCGCCTATATCGTGCAGTCAAAGAAACGCGAGTCGACATTGTTGGTGGGGCCACAAATCGCACTTTTTTGCTAGAACTTTTGCAGATGCAAGACATCAAGGACGGAGGGGTCTCTACACGCTTTGTTGAGACCTATCTAGAAACACGCCCGCATCCCACAAAGCATGCATTGCAAGCACTTTTGGTAGCTGCTGCTGAGATTTATTTGAGTCGAGAAGAAGAACTTGAACAAGTTTTTCACCAACAAATGATCTTTAATGGATACAGTCGGGCCTTGCCTGCTAGTTTTGGCCAAGAGGTCAACATCAAGTATGCAGGTGTGGGTTATGAAATGCTGGTGCACAGGCTTAGCGATAAGAAATATTGCGTGAGAGTAGGCGATAAAAAATTATATTTTGAGTATATCCGTGGGGTCAAAAATACGCTAGGATTTTCTGGCAATTTGCATTATGTATCAATTAGTGGATCAGGGAATCAGGTGCGTGTAGAGATAGATCATGTGCCATACTTGCTGGAAAGTGATGCAGGGGGTATGATCAAGGCCCCCTCCCCTGGTTTGGTATTACAGGTCAAAGTCAAAACGGGCCAAAGCATACAAGAGGGCGATGTTCTCTTAACACTGGAGGCGATGAAAACGGAATTACCGCTTTTGGCGACAGAGGCGGGTGTTGTGGGCGAAATTTTGGTGAAATCTGGAGAACAAGTAGGCTCTGGACAAACTTTAATTCGATTAGAGAAACAACATGGGGGCACAGCAAAACCCAAAGCACATGCGGATGCGGGGATTTTTGCTGCCTATCAAGATGATTCAAAGGATCATATAAAGGATGAGCTATTAGCATTGACGACTGGGTATGATTTTTATGACACGGGGGATATTGCCTCTTTGTGCCGGCAAATGACACAGTCACAGCCTATTATTTCAGCAATTAATCACTACATCAATTTTGTGAAAATATTTAGTCATGATAGTTTTTCTATGGGTGGTTATGCGGGAGCATTATCCTCTTTGCAACTAATGATTAATTATTATCGCAGCTATGAGCGACTTGAGAAAGATTTTCCTCAAGAGTTTTTAGACAATTTGCGAGGTGCATTTTTATATTTCTCATGTGATCTGGGTGTGGGAAAATTGCAGGATCATGCGCTGTATCGTTGTTATCGTTTTTATGTGGGGATGCAAAATGTCACACAGTATATAGGATCTATGCTTTTGACAATTGAGCATTTTAAAGATTGGCAAGATGAAGACCTTTTATTGCTTTTGGATTCTGTGGCCACGTATGTACCAACATTGCGCTCTATTTCTGGCAATGTACGATATCAGCTAGTTGATCAACCCCTCAGAGAAGCATTAGCGAGTCTGCGTTTGGACAAACAGGCGCATAACATTGAGCTTTTGAAAAAAGGTGGAGAAAATCGCAAGCTTTTGTTGGCAAAGGCGGTCAGTTATGGACGCCAAAGTGAGCCCTATCTTGTTGAGCGAATATTGAAGCATGATGATGCAGCTTTGTGTCTAGAAGTGCTCAGCCATCGTATGTATCGAGACTGTCTGATTTCTGACTGGCAAAGTGATATAGAGGGAAAAAGGGTGCATCTCACCTATGTAGATCATGAGGGTAAAGAAAAAATTGCCTATATTGTTGTCGCTGAAACCTTCAAAGAAGGCGTGGCATTATTTGCAGATATCAAAAACAATGTGGGCATTCTTTTTTGCAAAGAAAAAGTAGGGCTTACCGATCTTGAAAAAAGTCGCATTGGTCTTTCGCGCATTTGTATTGGACACCTCAATGAGAAGACTATTCTATACAGTAACTTTATCTTTGAGAATCAAACGTGGCAACTTGATCCAGATCGCACATTTATTAGCCCACTTTTTTATCGTGAACTACGCATATATCGCTTGCAGGAATTTACTAAAACATATCAACATTTGGCACCTGGATTGGTGTTGGCGCATGCACATCATCACAAAGAAGAAAAGGATGAGCGTTTAATTCTCTTCATCAGTGTAGAGGTGGTGAATCCTGTGGTCAATGAACAACAGCAACTGACCAAACTTGTGGGCTTTGAGGATCGTCTGCTCAGTGGTATGGCAGCATTGCAAGAGGCCCAAGCAAAACATAAGCGTGCACTGAGGTGGAATCGTATTATTGTATTTATTCGCCCTAGGCTCAGTGCTTCTTGGGAGCAAATTACAGAATACGCACAGCATATGATTGGTAAATATTTGAATAGAGAATTGGGTTTAGAACACATTAGTGTGTATCTGCGTGATAAGCATGAGCAGTATCACGAACTTATCATTTCACAACTTTCAGGTGGTGCCATTCATACACATCATCGCCCTGCTAGGACAGAAGCACTGGTGCAACTCAACGAATATACTCATCGAATTTCATTATCTAAAAGCCGTGGCTTATTCTACCCCTATGAGCTCATTAACAACCTAGAAGAGGGACGATTTAACCTGCCACAGGCAAAATTTGAAGAATTTGATTTGTGCGATGAAAACTCAGAAGAAGCAAAAAGTGTAGCAGGTCGTCCCTATGCACAAAATCAGGGCAATATTGTTTTTGGTATTTTAGAGATGCCTTTAAATGGGATAGCTTGTCGCCGTGTGGCTATTTTTAGTGATCCAAGCTCAGACATGGGTAGCTTGGCTGAAGCTGAATGTCGACGTGTCAATGCTGCACTCGATTTGGCACAAAAAGAGCGATTGCCTGCAGAGTGGGTCACCACGTCTTCTGGTGCCAGAATCAATTTGACCAGCGGAACAGAAAATCTCGATTGGACAGCGAGAACTCTGCGCAAGATTATTGAGTATACACAAGCGGGGGGTGAGCTAAATATTATTGTTGCAGGCACCAATGTAGGTGCACAATCTTATTGGAATAGTGAAGCCACGATGCTCATGCATTGCCGTGGATTATTAATCATGACTGCCGATGCCTCGATGCTATTGACAGGTAAAAAAGCCCTTGATTTTTCAGGTTCTGTTTCTGCAGAAAACAATTTGGGCATTGGTGGCGCGCACACAATTATGCTACCCAATGGTGAAGCGCAAATCTATGCTCAGGACCTTGAAGAAGCCTATGAATATTTATGGCAATATTATACACTTTCTTATGCACGTGTGGGAGAATTAGTCCCGGCTGTGACAACAAAGGATTCCCCTTCCCGCAATGTTGGAAAAACAGCATATCAGGATGATTTGGGACAGGGTTTTTTAAAAATTGCTGACATCTTTAGTACAAAATTGAATGGAGAAAGAAAGAAATCTTTCGACATGCGCCAGGTGATGCGTGCCGTTATTGATACAGATTGTCAACCACTAGAACGCTGGAGTCATATGCAACATGCAGAAACGGCCATTGTCTGGCATGCACGCATTGGTGGTGTAGCTTGTGGCCTTCTGGGTATAGAAAGCCGATCCTTGATACGCCATGGGTATACATCTTTTGATGGTCCAGGCAATTTTTCTGGAGGTACGCTTTATCCCCAGTCTAGTAAAAAAGTTGCACGCGCCATTAATAGTTTTTCTGGCAAAGTTCCCCTTGTTGTTTTAGCCAATCTTTCTGGTTTTGATGGCTCTCCTGAAAGTCTGCGCAAAAATCAACTGGAGTGGGGGGCTGAGATTGGACGTGCGGTGGTCAATTTTGATGGGCCTATTTTATTTGTGGTAGTCAGCCGTTATCATGGGGGTGCATATGTGGTGTTTTCTAAGGCCTTAAACCCCAATCTCAAATCCATTGCGCTAGAGGGATCTTTTGCTTCTGTGATTGGTGGGGCCCCTGCTGCAGCGGTAGTATTTCCAGGGCAGGTAAAAAAGGAAACATACCAGGATTCACGTATGATTGATGCACAAGAAAAATTAAAAATACGCAAGATGAGTCGTACAGATTTCAACGCACTATATCGAGATGTTTATAGTGAAAAGCAGAATCAGATGGCACAAAGTTTTGATCGCATTCACAGTGTTCAACGTGCGCAAAGTGTAGGCTCTATTGATGAAATTGTGAGTATTGATCATTTGCGTTCAGCTATTATTCAGTTTATAAAGCCAAAAAAATAAGGCATGTTTTATATGCTACTTGCATGTGAATGACTGGCTGAAAGGCGAGTAATATTTGTGTTATTTATAGTTTTTTTCAGAGTAAGTAAATTTTCTTTTACTCCTGTAAATTTGTGTATATATTTTGAGAGGGTTTGCAAAATCTATACACAAATTTACAGGAGTCTATCATGCTTTCAGAACTACAAGAGTCACCCTGCCATATTCCAATAAATTTTGCTCAAGAAATCTCTGGAGTAGGTCTTCCTCGATGGACATCTGGGGTGCACAAGTTTTTCCACTATCCACATAAAGTTGTGGAGATAGAGAGAAGGGGCTGGAGTGCATATATTGCCCAAAAAGTATATAGAGCAAGACATCGCATCTTTTTTCATTTAGATTGGCCATTTGTTCCTCAAAAAATGCGATCCCAAGTACTTTTAGCTTTGCAAAATTGCTTCTTAAAAGGAGTACGTGTGGATGCTTATTTTCGTAGTATTCATACACCCCGTGGTGGATGGCCACTATTTTTGCATTTGGATAATACAAAAAATATTAATAAAATTGATACACATATTCATCAGTATAAAGACCTTTTTTCTTTCCTTGTGATAGATCAGTTTTTGCTATTGCAGGCGCCGTCTAAAAGTTATCATCATCATCTGATTTTTTTTGAGATTAGCAGTATTCCAGAAAATCAGATTCACCATATTTTTTCTCATTTTTTTAAAAAATAGTCAAAATATGAGAAAATTTATATGATGGAGGGGTTGAAATGAGTGAATATCACTTTTATACAGGCTCGTATCTGAGCCGAGAATTAAAATTATTAATAAAATCTAAATATAGCAATAGTGCGGGCAAAAAATGGCAAAAAATGGTCATTAATGAGGATTTTTTAGAGGATAAAAAAATTATACATGTTTTATTCTATGAGAGCTTGCTATGTGCGATGCGTAAAATTAGGCGGAGTTTATTAGAAAAAAAATTGTACGATAGTCAAATTTATAGTGCCAGTCAACATTTGTTGAGTCAGTTTTGTCTGAAAATTCTAGAAGAAAATTATCCATTAGCACGTCTGCAAAAAATTAATTTTATCTATTCATCTGGAGAGAAAATTTCTTTAAAAAATTCATTGAGAATAAACGAGTGGCATATTATTCGGATGACAGAAGAGCTAGATTATCGATTGATGGTAGAGAACATTGTTCAAAAATATCTAGAGTATGAGTGTGCACAGGAGGATTTAATTTCCACGATTATGAGAGAAGAAATGATTCCCAGATCCTATGCAACACCCTGTGCTAGTTTGATTCGTTGGTGTAGAGAGTCTATGCAGGTTGATTTATCTCGCAATGGTGAACAAATTTATTTTGAGTATTACAAATTATATACAAATGGAAAATTTAACAAAGAACACTTTCATACATATGATGAAAACCAGGAAATGAGAGATTTTTTTGACCGTATACATCAGCCTTTGCCAGAGGCGCGGGTGGATCATTTTTTCTCTCTAAAAAAAGTTACACAGGAACAACAACCTGTAGTTAAAAAAACATTTCCCTACGATGCGAAAAGAACTTATTGGCTAGGGCTAGGCAAATCATCCAGTGGGCGGGATGAAAATCACCCCGAGGGATGAGCTTTTTTTTGTATAATATAGGCATAAGTTGCTACAGCCAGGCCTGCAAGCATCATCAGGGCACACAAGACTTGTCCCATAGAAAGATTGAGTAAGCTTGTGAATACTTCTGGGTTTTCTGCGCCCACACCCCCACGGATGATGAAACCAAGCTGGGGATCCGGTTCGCGTACATACTCTATAAAGAATCGTACAAATCCATAGCCAAAGAGATAAGTGGCACTAATCATGCCTGGGATAATTTTTTTAATTTTTAATGTCATAAAGAGTAAAATAAGTCCCAAGAGTAGGCCTTCTGAGAGTGCCTCATAGATTTGGCTGGGATGACGTGGTAAGTTCAAGAGAGGGATAGCTTGTTCATTGATCGTCGTTAGTAGCCCTGTTTTTTCCGCGATGGACTTTGCCCATGCTTCAATGATAAGGATAGAGTCAGCAGAGGGAAAAATCATGCCTAATGGATTGGCTGTGACTTTGCCATAGAGCTCTTGATTAGCAAAATTACCAAAACGGCCTAGTGTATAAACAAGGGCAACAGCAGGCAAGAGAGAATCAGAGAGCTTCCAAAAAGAAATTTTGTGGATTTTTTTTGTGATGAACATTGCAATAATGACACCAATGACCGCTCCATGATAGCTGAGGCCAGAGATTCCTGTGAATGTGAATGATTGGCCTGTGATCGGATTTTTTTCAAAACTGAATGGTAATAAAATAGACAAAAATGCTTGCCAACTGCCAAAGAAATAGGCGGGGTCATAGATGAGCACATACCCCAGACGCCCCCCCAAGATAAGGCAGATCATCAACAAGAGCGCAAAGTCTGTGGCTTGTTCAGAGTTAAGCAGGGGTTTTTTTTCACGATTGAGGATCCAGACAAATATTTTGTAGGCAATGAGAAACCCTAGTAGATAAGCCAAGCTATACCATCGCAGGAATGATAGCCAGGGTAGTTTTGGAAAAATTTCTGGGCTCAGCCACGCGGGAAAATTAAGGTATAATAACATATTGTTTATTGATTCTCCATATTTGGATTGGTATTGCTCAGGCAATCATGTAATTTTCTTTTTAAAAAACGATTTTCTTTACGCAATTGGTTGAGTTCAAATTGTTGGTTACGTAGAATTTCTAGCAAATCGCCTTCACCAATATCACCATTTCTGAATAAATCTTCGATAGAGCCAACTTTGTTTTGGTAGTCTGCTTCTGCATCTGAGAGCGCGATTTGGTAGGAGGCTTCGATTTGATCTGGCGAGAGTAGGCGGCTACTGGTCGCTGCTTCACCAGAGAGAATACGTTTTCCCACACGTTCAACCCCTTGGCTCATAATACTGGTGGGTTTGTACACAGTGATGGGTAATCCACTAGAGAGGGCGCGACTTTGTGTTTCATCACGAAAGATGACGCCAATATAGTCCATTTCGAGGCCCAGATAGCGTGAAACATTTTTGCGCAGGCGCTCACCTTTAGCAGCTTCTTTAGGTTCATCGAGCATATTGATAATGAAGCGTGGATGAAAAGATCGATAAATACGGCTAAAACGCCTAAAATTGTCTGGGTCAATATGTTCAAGCTCACGGATCAGTTTTTCGATATGCAAAGTTTGCATAGAAACACTATTTTCTTTGAGTTTTTGCAGGAGCATGCCACCAGGGCTTTCTAGGCTGAAGCAAGAAACAATGATACGAAAGATGACATTTTTGAGAAAGAGATAGCAGGCGGCGATGGCAGCAGAGGTAGGTGCGGTGATAACAACGCCTGTGCCTGTGAGTAAAAAGAAGTCGATAGTATTGAACCCTGATCCTGCCCCCAAGTCCAGGATCAGATAGTCTGCCTCTAGGGTGCACAGTTCACGAATAAGCTGGCGTTTTTGTTCTACACGGATATTGGCAGTGCCAGGAATGCCTGAATCACCTGGAATGAAGTCGACACCTTTGTATCCACTGGGCACAATAAGATCTTTGAGAGTTCCTTCTTTTTTTCCTGTGACATATGAGCCGATACCAGGGGTGTCTGCAGGATGGCCCAACAGGAGATGCAGATTAGATCCGCCCAGGTCTAGATCCACCAAGATGACTTTCTTGCCCGCATTGGCAAAGACAACAGCAAGATTGGCAGCCAGGGAGGTTTTTCCAACACCACCTTTTCCACTGGCAATGGGAAGGATATTCATGGACTTGATTATCGCAAATTTTTTATTCTTTGTAAAGTCGTAGGAATACGCGCAGTAGACAGAAATGAAGAGACTTTTAACTTGCCAATAGGTGGGCTGATTATTGACAATGAGTATTAAAAACGCCTATGATGTATGCGGTCATCTAGAAAAAATTGTAGGTGAATTGGAAATTATGCGAGAGTGGTGAAATGGTAGACACACTAGATTTAGGATCTAGCGCCGCAAGGTGTAAGGGTTCAAGTCCCTTCTCTCGCATTTTGGTCCCTGAAAGATTGTGAAAAAAGAATGTTCACATGTGGGGTTTTGATAGATATCCACTGTGGTATTCAAATTATTTTTATAAAAATGATGAGGAATAAAAATTTGACAATTAATAATAAGAAGATCGAGTATATTGCAGGTTCTCTGGCAACGGTTTCTGCCACGATTGGGGCAAGTGATGTCAGTGCTAAGTATCAGGAAGTACTAAAAAAATATCAAAAACAAATCAATTTGCCTGGATTTAGGAAGGGGCACACACCCATCAAAATGATCGAAAAGCGTTATGGTGAGGGGCTGAAGGCTGAACTGATTGCAGATCTTTTGGAAGAGGCTATTCAGGAAATGAGCAATGAATTGGAACGCAAGCCATTGCCCTATGCACATCCACACTTTGATGGGCCATTGGAAATTGACGCTCAAAAGGATTTTTCATTTGAAATCAAGCTGGAAGTAGAGCCAGAGTTTACAGTTGCAGATTACAAAAAAATGTCTACTACAATCTATGATGTTAAAGTTTCCAAGAAAGACGTGGAGAGTGAAATTGAACGCTTGAGAGAGCGCAATGCCATTGTGGTGACAAAAGATGGGATCGCTGAAAAGGGCAATATTATCACCGTTGACTATGCAGAACTAGATGATGCAGGTAGGGCTGTGGATGGTACTCAGCGTGAGGGATTTGTCTTTACTGCAGGGACAGATGAAACCTACTATGATTTTGAAAAAGAAATCTTGGGAATGAAGGCTGGCGAAGAGAAAGAATTTAAGAAAAAGTTTGCCAAGGCTTATCGTCATGAAGACTTGGCTGGTCGTGAAGTGAGCCTAAGGGCCAAGGTGTCTACAATCAAGAGGCGCGACTTGCCAGAGCTGGATGATGATTTTGCACAAGATATTGATGAAAAATTTCAGACGATGGCCCAGTTGCGTGAGGATATTCAGTCCAAATTGGACCTTAACGCTGTGGAGTCTGCGCGCAATCACCGCATCAATCACTTGATCAAAGAGATTGTAGAGAAGACAGATATCGATATTCCTGCCGCGATGATACGTGTAGAATCGGATATGCGCATACGCCAGATGGCTCAGCAAAGTGGCATGGATGAAAAGACTTTGATGAAAATGCTTGGTGGTCAAAAAGAGCAGCTGTATGAAAACATGCAGGCAGAAATGAGGGAGTCTGTAAAGAGTCGACTGGTCTTGCAAAAGCTTAAAGAAGAAATGAAGTTGTCTGTGGATGATGCAGAAAAGGCAGAAGCTAAAAAATTGCTCATTGCACATTATCGCACAGAAGAGCAGGTTTTAGTACAACAAATTGGTGTTCAGCAGTGGGAAATGTATGTTGAGGAAGAAGCTAAAGAGCGTAAGCTGCATCAGGCTTTGATTGATGGTGCCAAAGTGAAGGAACAAAAAACACTTTCTTGGGATGAGTTTGTTGCCGAGACAACAGAAAAGCCCAAGTCTGGAGAAAATGAAGAAAAGCCAAAGGCTAAGGCAAAAAAGGCTAAAACACAGGCATCCTCAGAGGATGGGGAAAAAAGCTAAAAACCCTCTTAATTAGTAGGGTTTGGGAGTATCAGAAGTTATGATGCGTGCTCATTATCATACACCTATGGTGATTGAACAGACAAGTACGGGAGAGCGTGGGTATGATATTTATTCTCGCCTACTCAAAGATAGGATTATTTTTTTAGATGGCCAAATTGATGACATCAGTGCAGACCTGATAGTCGCACAGTTACTGTTTTTACAAAGTCAGGATGCAGATCGTGATATTAGCCTCTATATCAATAGCCCGGGGGGTTCTGTCCTTGCTGGGTTGGCTATTTATGATACGATGAATTTTATCAAACCCGATATTGCGACCTATTGTGTGGGGCAGGCTGCTAGTATGGGTGCGCTTATTTTTAGTGGTGGGGCCAAAGGAAAAAGATTTTGTTTGCCCTCCAGCCGTGTTATGATTCATCAGCCATGGGGTGGTGCACAGGGCCAATCTGTAGACATCACCATCCATGCAAAAGAGATCCTGCGACTCAAGCAATTGCTTATTGACTATTTGGCGCGTGATACAGGCAAAGATCGCAAGATTTTGGCTAAAGATATGGAGCGTGATTTTTATCTTTGTGCAGCTGAGGCTGTTGAATATGGCCTCGCCGATGCGGTATTAGAAAGGAACGACTAGTGGCAAAGCGCAAAGACTATGAGATATGTTCATTTTGTGGGAAACCTAGTGACGAACACAGGCGATTGGTGGCTGGTCCAGGCGTGTCTATTTGTAATCAGTGCTTGGAGGTCTGCTCTGGCATTATGGCAGAGGAGTTACAGCTTTCAGACAATAAGCCTAAGGAGCAGACACCTGTTTTGCCAGACAAACTGCCCACTCCTATGGAAATAAAAGATCATCTAGACAAGTATATCATCGGGCAAGAAATTGCAAAAAAGACACTTTCTGTGGCTGTCTACAATCATTATAAACGTATCAAAAATAAGGAAAAAGTACATGCTGATGTAGAGCTAGAAAAAGCAAATGTTTTGCTCATTGGTCCTACTGGCACTGGCAAAACTTCATTGGCACGTGCTTTGGCACGCAAGCTGAATGTTCCTTTTGCCATTGCTGATGCGACCACATTGACAGAAGCAGGCTATGTGGGTGAGGATGTAGAAAATATTTTGCTCAAACTGATTCAGGCTGCTAACAATGATATTAAGGCTGCTGAGATTGGTATTGTCTATATTGATGAGATCGATAAGATTGCACGCAAGGGAGAAAATGTTTCTATCACACGTGATGTTTCTGGCGAGGGTGTGCAGCAAGCGCTACTAAAAATTATAGAAGGGACAGTAGCCAATGTGCCCCCCCAGGGAGGAAGAAAGCATCCAAATCAAGAAATGTTGCGTATTGATACAACAAATATTCTCTTTATCTGTGGCGGAGCTTTTGTGGGACTAGAAAAATTTATTGAGTCACGCGTATATAAGGGATCTTTGGGTTTTGCTGCGGATGTCAGCACACGCGATCGCCAAGATTTACGTGTGCTTTTTGATCAATTGCATCCAGAAGATTTGGTCAAATTTGGGCTAATTCCAGAATTTATAGGGCGTATGCCCATTTCTGTGGCACTAGATGCATTGACACGAGAAGACCTAAAAAGTGTACTTAGTTTTCCAAAGAATGCGATTTTGCGGCAATATTTAGCAAACTTTGAACTTGATGATGCAGATTTATGGTTTGAAGAAGAAGCAGTGGATGCGATCGCTGATCGTGCGATGATTTATAAAACAGGTGCACGTGGACTGCGTGCTATTGTAGAAAAGGCGATGAATGAGGTGATGTTTAAACTACCTAGTATTCCTGGCCGCAAATGCGTGGTTGTGACCAAAGAGGTCATTTTGGATGGGGCAGAGCCTGTGATCTTGACCAAGCCAGCAGATTTAGAGAAAAAATGGGAAAAAGCCTTGCATGAAATTCATCGGAAAGTTACGGCATAAAGGCAGTGGTTTTGCACCACTGATTGTTGCGCATGATGTACTAGTTTTGCCCAATATTGCTGTGACATTAAGCCTTAGTAGCCAAGAAAAACTCATTTTTAGTGAAGAAGGTCATGTCTGTGAGGTTGTTGTCGCTTATCCCTCAGATGGGGTAGGTGTGCGTGACTTGGGTGTCTTGGCCCGCGTGGTGCAGGTTATTTCTTCTGCCAGTGGTCCGCAGCGTATCATTGTGGATGGTATGGATCGTGTGCACCTGGGCCAAGTCAAGCAGACAGGGCATGCCTCTTTTGTCGAGTACCAATTTCTCTCTATCCCGCTGATTTCTGAAAAACAATCTAAGACATTAGAAAACCTTTTGCGTCAGGCATGGGAAGATTATAGCCATCTCAGCAACATTGAAACACGCATACAAGAATCTATTTCGAAAAGTCAGACACTTATGGAATTGGCATATCATATTTTGTCTATTATTCCATCTTTGACACTAGAGCAAAGAATCAAAACATTTTTGAACCAGAACCCTAAACAGATTGTGCTTTTTTTAATCGATACGATGCAAACGACAAAGGAAGTTTCTCAATTGCGTAAAGATCTCGATGGGCGTGTGCGTCGAAAAATGGCACGCAACCAAAGAGAGTACTACCTACAAGAACAGATGAAGGAAATACAAAAAGAGCTTGGTGATAACCGTGGGGATCTATTGGGTGTTAAGGAATTTGAAGAAAAATTTTCTCAGGCAAAAATGACTGAAGAGGCAAGAGAAAAATTTCGCAAAGAGATGAAACATTATATACGGTTGCAACCAGCCTCTCCTGAGGCAGGTATGTTGCGTGGATATCTAGAAACATTGTTAGACCTGCCTTGGAATACCTATACAGAAGATGTATTGAGTTTGATAGAGGCTGAAAAAATTCTTGATGAACGTCATTTTGGCTTAGAAAAAGCTAAAGAGCGAATTCTTGACTTTATTGCTGTACGTAAGATTTCTGGAGGACTCAAAAGCCCTATCCTGTGTTTAGTTGGCCCGCCTGGAGTAGGCAAGACAAGCCTTGTTTCTTCCATTGCGCAGTGTATGGGGCGCAAATTTGTCAAACTAAGCTTAGGTGGTGTGCGTGATGAAACAGAGATCCGGGGGCATCGCAGGACGTATGTGGGCTCTTTGCCAGGTAAAATTATCCAAACACTGCAAAAGGCACAAAGTTCTAATCCTGTTTTTTTGCTAGATGAAATAGATAAAATGTCTTATGATAATCACCGTGGTGATCCTGCCAATGCATTATTAGAAGTTTTAGATCCAGAGCAAAATGCACATTTTGCAGATACCTATCTAGAGGTTCCCTATGATCTATCTCAAGTGCTTTTTGTTGCTACGGCCAATAGCTTAAGTGGCGTGCCATATCCACTGCTTGATCGTTTGGATGTGATTGAGCTTTCTGGCTATACTGATCTAGAAAAAATGGCAATCGCACGCGAATTTATTTTGCCAAAAAAAATTAATGAAAATGGCCTCTCTGGGTCCCAAATTACTTTTACAGAAGATGCTCTTAAATTACTCATTCGTGCTTATACCAATGAATCGGGCGTTCGCCAACTTGAACGAGAGATTAATCGCTCAATGCGCAAAATTGTCAGGCAAAAACTCATAGACGGAAGTTTAGAAGAAAAGCCTAATCAACAAATCCAAGAGATAATTCAGCCCGATCGTCTCACACAATTATTAGGTAAATTCCGCTATCAAGAGGAAGATTACTTGACACCAATGGGGCTTGGCATGGCTATGGGTTTGGCCTGGACAGAACTTGGTGGCAGGGCATTGCCGATTGAAGTACGCCTTTTTCCGGGGGATGGCAAGTTGCTACTGACGGGTAAACTGGGTGAAATTATGAAGGAAAGCGCACAAATTGCATTATCTTTTCTCAAATATTATTGTGAAAAACATGGTGTAAAAAAAGATGTCTATCAAAAAAATGATATCCATGTGCATGTGCCAGAGGGCGCAACCCCAAAAGATGGCCCCTCTGCCGGTATAGCTCTGGCGACTGCAATGTTTTCAGCGATGTCTGGCAAATTGCCTAGTGCTGCTATTGCGATGACAGGTGAGATCACGCTTACAGGACATCTCTTGCCTATTGGTGGACTCAAAGAAAAAGCACTCGCTGCACATCGATACCAAGTAAAAGAAATTGTGATTCCCACAAGAAACCGTAAAGACATTGAGGATATTCCCAGTGAGGTTTTACAAGACATAGAAATTCGATCTTTTGAAACTGCGGATGAGGCACTTGACTTCCTCTTTTCCTACTAGTAAGAATTTTAGAGAACTCATTCAATGGTATGAGCAGCAAGAGATTTTGCCCTGGCAACAAACTTCTGACCCCTATCTTGTGTGGATTTCTGAGATTATGTTGCAACAGACAACAGTGCCTGTTGTTCGTCAACGTTATGCACAATGGCAAAGAGAATTTCCCACTCTAGCCAGTGTAGCAATTGCAGATTTACAAAGTATTTTACGTGCATTTGAAGGATTAGGTTATTATGCACGTGCACGCCACTTGCACAAAACTGCCCTATGGATTGCCCAAAATGGATGGCCTACACAGTATTACCAGTTGTGTGCTTTACCAGGGTTGGGAGACTATACAGCAAAGACAATCCTTAGTCGTTGTTTTGGTCAATACGTGGTAGGTTTTGATGTCAATATTGAGCGATTTTTTGCACGATTAATACGCCAATTCCCACTCAATAAACACCAGAAACTTAAGATAGAAGAATATTTGGTTCCGTTTCAAAAAAAGTATACTCCAGAAGTTTTTTCTCAAGCTATAATGCGATTTGCACAAAATATTTGTAAAAAACGTGACCCCCAATGTCTGACTTGCCCTTTTCAGCAGTGTTGTCAGGCCTATCAAGAAGGTGAACAAACCGCACTTTTTCCCAAAAAAAATAAAAGAATTATCCACTTAGAAAACTATATGATTATTATTGAATACCAAGATCAAATTTTAGTTGAACAACGTACACAGGGCATTGGTAAAGGCCTGTGCGCATTTCCCCGTCTGTCTCTTGCAGAGTATGAAAAATTTTATAAAAAAATAGGGAAGGAAGGCCAGGAGCTTCCACCTATTACCCATACGTATACCCAATATTCAGAAAAACTGTACCCCAGATTTTTTTTGTTAGATACTGATCTTCAGTGGGACTTTGGCCCACAATGTGAATTTATCAACCTATACCAGCTTGAAAATTTTCCATTCCTTGCTTGCTATCGTGATATACTCTTACAAGTTGAGCAACTTGAAAAAAAAATCTATCACCACGAGGATAAAAATGAATAAACAACAATGTCGTGAATATTTAGAATCTCAATTTGATGCCTATGTGCAAGATTTAGAAAAAATCACAAACATAGATAGTCAGCATAAGGATCCTATAGGAAATCAAAAAATCAATGCATGGCTACGAACACATATTGCTGAAACTGGGGGGCAAGTCATTGCTTATGAAGAGGGGGGCTTTGAGCATTTAGTGGGCAGGTATGAGGGTTCTGGAGAGGTCAAAATTGCATTGATTGTGCATATTGATACAGTCTTGGATAATCGCAGCTTGCAGTTTAGTTATGATCCCGCTACAAAAATTGCCAAAGGCCCGGGTGTAGGAGATTGCAAAGCCAGTGTCGTGATGGCGATGTACTTAATTCAGGCCTATCAACATTTTCAATACCATCCATTTAAACAACTTTCTATCTATTATGATGCAGAAGAAGAGGGTGGTAGTGAGCTGGAAAAAAAGATTGTTGAAGAATTAGCCAAGAGTCATGACTATGTGCTAGTCGCTGATACTGGGCGGCCAGACTATGGTATTGTAGTGCGCAGAAAGAGCTCTGCTCGTGTGAAAATCACTGTAGAGGGAATTAATGGTCATGGTGGCAATGCACTGCAGGCGGGAGCCAATGCTCTATATGAATCAGGATTCTTAATGACAAAAATCTTTGCACTACAAACCCCTATGCCAAATAATCATGATCCTCACAAGATGACACGTGATGCACTTTTGGCACAGGGGATACGTGATCATGGGCAATTTATTCCTGAAAATAGTGTCACAATTCGTTCTCTAACCCACAGCCCAGTCAATATTCCCGATCATGTGGAAATGGTATTTGGGTTGGCATGTTTTGATAGCAATGAAAGAGATCGTATTGCACATAAGATTCAAGAAATCTGTAAAATACCACATGTGCCAGGTTGCAAAATTAAATGTGAAATTATACCCGTGATGCAGGCGATGGTGCAAAATGATGCACTCAATGATCTCTATCGTGCAACAGCCAAAGAGGTGGCCGATATAGAAATTAGTGATTGGCAAGCTGGGGGTTTGACTATGGCCAATATTGCAAGCCAATTTGTACCTACTATTGATGCAGTGGGCGTAGACTGTGATCCTTTGATTGAACACACAGTGTATGAAGAGATTGACCTGAAGACAGTGGTGCCTCGTTTGTTAAGCCTTTTTTTCTTTATAGATCAAATTAATGAAAAAAAGCCATAGTTACTCAACTTTTGGTGTCATAAACCGACGTAGCAAGCGGGCCATGCCACCACCTTCTTTATACTCCAGGTTCTCTAGGCGGCTAGCAATATGCATCACGCACTCTGCAACGCGGCCATTGGGTTCTAGCGCCATGAAAGGTGTTTGTCTGCGTACAGCTTGGGCCACAATGGGATCATCATAGACAAATCCCAGGTAGTCTAGTTTGAGGTTGAGAAACTGACCCGCAATAGAAACAATACGTTGTTGGACGCGTTTGGCTTCTGTGACGCTTTGAGAACGGTTGATAATCAATTTCAGGCTCATGTCTTGGTTTTCTATTTCTGTAGACATGATTTTGATTAGTCCATAAGCATCGGTAATGGCGGTGGGCTCTGGTGTTGTCACAATTAATACATCATCGGCAGCTTCTACAAATGTGAGTACATTGCCAGAGACGCCTGCAGAGGTATCGATGATAATAACATCTGCATATGAGAGGGCCTGGATTTCATCAATAAAGGATTTGCGCTCAGACTCTTCTAGGTTGACGATTTTGGAAAATCCAGAGGCACCAGCAATAATCTGTATGCCATAGTTGGTATCCAAAATAATATCATGCATTTTTTTTTGCTTGCGCACCACATGGTACAAATTGTACTTGGGAATGACACCTAAAACAACATTCACATTGGCTAGGCCAAGGTCTGCATCCATGACGATGGCCTTTTTTCCTAGTTTGGCATAGGCAATAGCCAGGTTGATCGAAATATTAGTTTTGCCCACGCCACCCTTTCCAGAGGTGACAGTGATAATACGGGTTTTTTTCTCTTTATTCAAGGAAACGTTTTTCATCATTTCACGTAAAGCTTCAGCTTGATCAGGCATTGGATCTAAAATCTCCCACTTCTCTCTTCTTGCTCTAGCACTCTTTCTAGCGTTTTTTCAGAAAATCCGGCTAGGCGTTGCCAGATACTGGTAATTGTTGCCCGTTCTATATCTTGAGGGACCACTTGCCCTGTGGTCAGATAGGAAATGGGTTTTCTAATTTCCATCAATGCACTGAGTGCAGCACCAAGACGCACCGTTTCATCTATTTTTGTCAGGATGACCGCTTGATAGCGAAACAATTCAAACTTTGATAGGATTTCACGTACATCACTTTCTTTGCTAGTAGCACTGATTGCAAGGTGAATCTCTGTATTTCGACCGATGGTTTCGATAGATTGCTGCATTTCTGCAATCTTGATGGTGTCATAAGGACTTTTTCCAATTGTGTCTACTAATATTAAATCGGCATCTCTAGCTAAATCTATTGTTTTCTTAAGCTCTGAAAGATCAAAAATTGTTGTCACAGGGATATCAAGGATTTCAGCATAGGTTTCTAACTGTTTTTGTGCCCCGATTCTATAGCAGTCGAGGTTGACCAGTCGGATATCTAGCGCAGGATTATCACGGAGTTTCATAGCAGAAAGCTTAGCTAAACTAGTAGTTTTTCCTACACCGGTAGGGCCAACAATCACAACAATGCGTGGTTTTCCTCGTGGGATCTCACTATGAAAAATCAGTCGTTTGCCAATTTCCTTCAGCACAACTTCTTCTACCAGTGCAAAATCTTCTAGCTCACTTAAAGAAAAATCACGTTTAATTTCATTAAGGATATTTTGTACAAAAATAGGAGAAAAATCATTTTCATAAACGAGTGTTTGTTGGATACGGTCTAGGGCTGGATGTGAAATTTCATCATCTGCAGTAGATTGATTGCGATAGTTTTGGTGCTGAATTTGTATTTTGAGGCTAGCAACTTCTTCTAGGATAGATTTGAGCATCTCAGATTGCTCACCCTCTTTTTTTACTTGTTGGACGATTTTTGCGGCCTCAATGAGATCACGTTTATTATCAATGGGGGCTGGTGGTGGTGGCGTGGTGGGTTGCTTGATCAAGACCTCAACCTGGACCATGCGTCTAGCACCAAATCCCAGAACGCCCCCCTCTTCAATTTCTTTGTGAGAGAGAAATTGTACGCGATCTGCACCATAGACTTTTCTAGCTTTTTCTAGAGCTTCATCAATGGTTGTTCCTGTAAAATTTTCAATATTTCTATTCATCTTGTTTTACAACTTTGTAACAACTTGGTTATTGGGGCTCAATCTGATCTCACCCAGAGATTCAACCTGAGTATCTTGTGCTATCTCAAGGATAGACAAAACAGCCAGCTGAGGCAAGTCTCTTAAGCAACTACTTTTGACAAGCGGACGTGCGGCCTCACTGCATAAAACAACAGGGAAAAATCCCTCGCCTTGTACTAGCTGCACAGTATTGAGTAACGCATTGATCCACATGCGGTGTTTATCTGGAGGCAGGGTAGAGATAGGGCCAGAGGTTGTTTCTTGGCGGCTAGCGATTAGCATTTCTTCTAATGTGGGATCAATAGTCAATACACGCAGGATAGTGTCTTCATCTGTGTATTGACGCGTGATCTGACGACCCAATGATTGGCGACATTTTTCAACCAAAAATCCTGTCTCTTTTGTCACAGGACCAAAGTCTCCCATGGTTTCTAAGATTGTGACAATATTACGAATAGAGACCTGTTCTCTGAGCAATGCCTGCAAGACTTTTTGAATTTCGCCAGTAGAGAAATGCTTATTACATTCTTCTACAACAGCAGCATGTGTTTTGCGTAATTCATCAAGCATTTTTTGAGTTTCTTGGCGGCCCAATAATTGTGCAGCATGGTTTTTAATCATTTCAGTCAAATGTGTGGCCACAATACTGGGGCTGTCTACCACGGTATATCCAAGTCTTTCAGCACGGTCACGTTGTTCATCTGTAATCCATACGGCAGGCAGGTTAAAGGCTGGGTCTCTGGTGGGATCCCCCTCTAGTGGTTCTCGCTCTCCACCAGGATTGATAGCGAGATATTCATCTAGACGTAGGTGGCCTTGGCCTACTTCTACACCATAAATTTTTAAGCTGTAGTCCATAGCTTCTAGGCGCATATTATCTACAATACGGATCGGGCTGGCGACTAATCCCAAGTCTAGTGCAGCCTCACGCCGGATACGTGTGATACGATCCAAAAGCTCTGCACCTTGTTCTTTATCTACTAAAGGAATCAAGCCATAACCCAGTTCCATACTCATAGGGTCTAATGGCACAACAGGTGCAATCTCTGGATTCTTTTTTTCTAGCTCAACTTTGGCATTTTCATTTTCATCGTCTTTCATTTTGATATAGTCTCTGCGACTTAGTGCATAGGCAAGCAATAAAAGCAGTCCTGCACTCATGAGCATGATGCCACGTGGGAAGCCAGGAAGGAAAGAGAGGAGGGCTAAGAATGCGCCAGCAATCCAATAAATACGTGCTTGTTGGCCAAATTGTTGCTTGGCTTCTGTACCAAAACTATTCTCACCCACGCTGCGCGTGACAAGCAAACCTGTAGAGACAGAGATTAAAAGAGCCGGCAATTGGCTAACAAGACCATCACCAATGGTCAAGAGAGAGTACATGCCAAAGGCATTGCCCAGACTTTCTCCACGCACACCCGCACCAATTGCTAGGCCACCAACAATATTGATCAGTGTGATAATAACGCCCGCTTTGACAGATCCCGAGATAAACTTGGTACCTCCATCCATGGCACCATAAAAGTCCATATTTCTTTGGAGTTCTCGCTTTTTAAAGCTCATTTCTTCTTCGGTAATCGTGCCCTGATTGAACTCACTCTCAATAGACATTTGCTTCATTTGCATACTGTCCAATGCAAAACGTGCAGCGACTTCTGAGACACGTGTTGCACCCTTTGTGATGACCATGATCTGCACAATCATGATGATAGCAAAGATGATGATACCAATGATAATGCCTTCTGCACCACTTGTTCCAATCACAAATTGCCCAAAAGCACGGATAATTTTACTATTAAAAGCGCTTCCTTGAGCAAGGATCAAACGCGTGCTAGAGACATTGAGCGCAAGACCAAAAACAGCGGTAATAAGCAAGAGTGTAGGAAATATAGAAAAATGAACTGGCTCTTTAACATACAAAGAAAGCAGAATGGTTAGCAGGCTCAGAGTGAGGTTCATCGTCAAGAGGAAGTCAAGAATAGCCCCAGGTAATGGGACAAGTAACATGACAACAACCGAAACAACACCGATTGCGACGAAGAAGTCGGTTTTATTTTTTGAAAAAGAGAACCCAAGGATATCCTTGGCGTTCATTTGCAGATTTGCCATCTCTTTATTTATACACCTATTTGCCCTAATTAATCACTACGTTGATTATCGGCGATGAAAAATTTCTTTTGAGAAATAATAAAAATACATTCGTCTATGATGTAAACAAGAATAAGGGTGCCAAAAATTTATAATTTTGGACACCCTTATCAATAAACTTTAGATACATTACGATCCCATCATAGATAAAGATAGGATAAATTTCTCTTTAGTATTGTCGTGAGTCACGACGTGGCTGACGTTCTTCGGCCTCTTTGACACGCAATTGACGAGTCTCAAATTCCTTGCCATCCAGCTCTTGAACAGCACGCTCAAGTTCGTTACGCTCTGCCATTTCGACAAAGGCAAAACCTCTAAAACGTCCAGTCTCACGATCTGTAGCATAATGAACAGAAAGGACTGTTCCATAATTTCCAAAAAGCTCTCTTAAGGAATCTTCTTTTGTGTGATAGCTCACATTGCCAACATATAACTTAAAACCCATCTGAAAAACATCCACCCACATAAATATAAAATCAAAACCTTTATAGGCCTTGTCAGAGGCCTCTTTTTCTTCGCTTCAGTATGACCTTTTGCGGAAGAATCCATAAACCTCTTGTTATTGTATACAGACAATCGGGATTCTGTCAATAAAATTAAGCTTTTTTACACTTTTAATCCATATTAGAGTGCATCGAGACGGCTCCGCACCTCTATAAAGTTGGGATTTAAAGCCAGTGCCTGCTCGTAGGCTTTGCGTGCACCCCCTTTATTGTTGGCCATTTCGCGGGTGAAACCCAATCGATACCACCACCGATATGAATTGGATGAATGATAAATTGCTGTAGAAAATGCAATGTCTGCGTGTTGATATTTGCCCTGTCTCAGGTAGATCTCTCCCATATAGTAGTAGACACGCCCCGTATATTCATCTGAATTACGCAGGGCAGCATATCTTTGCAGGTAGGGTAGGGCCTGTTCACCTTGTCCAGCTAGGTAATAGGCTTCGCCCAGTGCTTGTATGATGCGATAGTCATGCCTTGATGTTTTTTGTGCCATCATTCCAATTTCGATCGCCTCATCATAGCGTTCTAGGGCAATGAGTGATCTTTGCCAAATTGTATAGTTGTCCATCAATAAACTGATATTGCGAGGATCTATTCTCTTATGATTTCTCTGGCACAATCCCACCGCATCTGCATAACGATGTTCGCGATACAAAAGGTTTGCATCCATGGTCACACGTTTTGGGTCATCACTGCGTGCAAAAAGATGTGTAGGCAGCAAGCTGAAGACCATCATTATTGACGCAAAGGCATAAATCCTAATTTTGGCGCATTTTACATGAACCATTGAAGTAACATCCATTTTCTATCACCATTTTTCCTGTAATTACATCACCATCCAAACTGGCATCTGTAGCAAGTTCAACACGTTCTTGTGCGTCAATATCTCCACGCACCTCTCCCAATATATAGACAGACCCGCGTGAAGTCACATTAGAGACAACAGTAGATTCTTTGCCCACAAAAACATCACCCTCTGCAATGATACTACCAGAAAAACGTCCGCAAATATTGAGGTTTTTATCTAATTTGGCATCCCCTTCAAAGATGACATCATCTTCAATCCAGGTGTCGATCATTTCTCTTTCGACTCTTTTTGCATGAATTTCTGGCATGTTTTTTTTGATCTCCCCAATGCGAAATGCGTTTATCACTGATTTATCGGCGATTCACAGCTAATAACCTGAACAACATTGCATATTATATTGGTTGAGATCTTAGATTAAAAAATATAAAACGTCAAGCTTCTCCGTCTTGACTAATCATGCACAAATGTGTCAAAACAAAGGAGATGGATGTATTAGTTCTTTCAGGGGGTCAGGGACGCCGTCTAGAGCAATCACGCAAGCGAATTTTATCCTCATTACTGCCGGCATTACAAAAATACGACGGGCAAGAAGGACCAAAAGGGCTTGCTACATTGCATATGTGTGATGTGCACAGACCCTTGATTGATTGGCACCTCTCTATCTATAAAGCCACATCTGGCTCTATAGAACGTGTCTTTTTGGGACTGGGATTTGCCTCTCAAATGATCGTAGACTACTACCAAGCTCAGGGCAATCTTTTTGCAAAAATGCCTATTTTTTGCCTACAAGAGCGTCATCCTGCTGGAACCATTGCTGGGCTAATTTTTTTAAAAAAACAATATGGTTTTTATCCAAATAGACCTCTCATTTTGGCGAATGGCGATAATCTTATTAATTTTGATTTTGGTGATGCGCTAGAAAAAATCAAAGAAAACCCCCTCTACAAAGAAAAGGGAATTGAAAATTTGGTGTTTAATATTGTTGTAGCCATGCCACATGAAAAATCTCACAACTATGGTGTGGTTGAGCTAGACAAGAGTGGCCATTTTGCCAAAGGGTTTCACGAAAAACAAGACATCAAACTCAATCCCTATGTGCGTGTCAATGGAGAGAAAAAAAGCTATATCAATACAGGCTTTTCTATTATTATGAATCCAGAGAAAATCCTTGCAAAGTATCTTTCTTCAGATGTAGCAGATCTGGTGGAAAAACTAGAGGCGGGAGAGCTGGACTACAAAGTACATGAGAACCTTGTCAAATATGAAACAATGTATGCACAGATCGCAAAAAATGGCGAATTGGGCGTCATCAAATATGAAGGCTTTTGGGCAGATTCTGGTACAGAGGCGCAAATGCTTGAGATAGAGCTAGCCTGCCGTATGAATAAAGGGCTCAAGACCTCCCCATAGTTGATAAAATTGCATATTCTTGCTGCGTGTAATAACAGTAATGATGTGCCCAAACTCGCCGATACTCTATGAGGAGTTATCTTTTGTATAGATGACAGACCCGCTTTTTAGATAAGGTGAGAGAGTAATGACAAAGGAAGATGCAGTAAGGCTTTATAAAGAAAAACAATACAAAGAGGCTTTAGATGGGCTTTTGGGCTGTGGTGTGAACCCACATGAAGATACAGAAGTAGCATTGTACTTGGGATTGTGCTATAGCCGAGTCAATGATATCCGTGCAGCTATTCGGCTTCTTGAGTTTGTAGTGAACAAAGATCAAGACTTGTTGCGTTTGACACAAAGTCGCTTTTTGCTATGTTACCTTTATGTTTTGGATAACCGTGAAAAAGATGCTGAATTTGTGCTTTCTGAAATGGCAAAAAATGGACGACAACGCGCACAGTTTTATTCACTTTGGGCCTATGTAGCACAAAAACGTGGGGATTTGCGTTTGGCTACACGTCGCTATCGCATGGCCATGGATGCTGACCCCACACACATCAATACGCTTAATGGACTAGGGTTTTTGTATGCAGAATTGGGAGAAAATCTTGAGGAGGCCTTAACATTGTGTCGCCAGGCGGTGAGTGCACGCCCAAATAATTCAGCATATTTGGATTCTTTGGGCTGGGTTTTGCACAAAATGGGGAAATCTAAGGAGTCTTTAGACTACCTAGAAATGGCGCTCATGAATTCACCAGACTCTGAGCAGATTCGCAACCACGTTGAGGTCGTAAGAAAAGTGGCTGGGAGAAAATAATTCTATGTTAATAATGCGTTCTATTTCTAAATCTTTTTTTAGTTTCCTCCTTCTTCTCATATTCTTTATACAGTCCGCAGGGTCCCAAGATAATACAGATTTGAGTGGGTTTGCAGATGTTGGATTGCCCACTGCAGAACAAACAGCACTATTGACAGGTACCGCAGATCAAGGACTTATGCAGGGTGAGAATGGTGATGCCTCTCAAGAGGAAAGGAGTATGCCAGCTGTGGCAACACCACATCGACAGTCTGAAGAAGCACTTTTGCAGTCTGATTCGCCAGATATTGCCTCTTTGCGATTGCCTGCCAAGCCCAGTAATCAACCTATCAGTCGTGATAGTGTGATGGCATTTGAGGAATTCTCATGGGGTGTACGTGCCTTCCACAATGGTTATTATAACAATGCATTAGTCAACTTTGAAAAAGCATTGGGAATGGTTCCAAAAAATGCCCTATATCGGCTATGGCTGGGTATGGCTAATTATTATGCAGGACTCGATGAGTCAGCTGTGGCGCAGTGGGAAACTGTGATGAGTGAGGATGTAGCTGGATATTGGTTGCAATCTCGCATAGATACACTCTTGTTTCGTAGTAGTCCCTATTATGATAATTTGAGTAATGATACATGGGCAGAACGTGGTGAAACTGTAGGCAAGAGTGGGCGTGTTTTGCGATTTTTGAGACCAACAAGTGTGGTCTCTGATCATCGCACAGGTGGGGCCTATGTTGCGAGCTATGGAACAAATTCTGTGGCAACTTTTGATGTGAATGGCGCACTTTTGACACGCTATACAGGTGGATTAGTACAATTTGATGGCCCATGGGATGTTTTGCCACTGGATGATGGGCGTTTTTTTGTGACAGAGTTTCGTGGAAAACGTGTGAGTTTGATGAGTCGCACAGGCCTCAGGCTCGCGACATTTGGATCTTTGCCTCATGAGGGGTCCTTAACAAGTCCCCAGTATCTTACCTCTAGCGAGGATGGATATCTATATGTGACAGATTGGGCGAGTCGCCGTGTTATCAAGTATGATTTTAATGGGCGTTATGTCATGGATATTGGCACAGCCTCTTCTGTCTTTGAAGGGATAGGGCGTCCTGGTGGTATTGCTGCAGGCCCTACAGAGCTTTATGTTGTTGATGTAGACAATAAAGTCATTCGTGTCTTTGATCACTACGGTAATTACCTGCGCGATCTGGGAAGGGGAGAATTGAATGCACCTGAAGGTTTGCGTTTGCACAAAGGTAAATATTTGATTATTGCGGATGGTGCACAGATTATTGAGGGAAATTTGCAAAATGAAACATTTGTTCCCATTTCTGACCTCACAGGAAAAGCAGAAAAAGTCATGCAAACAGCATTTGATGCCAATGGTGCATTATTGGTGACAGATAACAGAACAAATCGCCTTGTTTACCTGAGTAGGCTTTCCAGTCTTTATGGTGGTATGTCTGTAGAAACACGGAGAATAGTGACAGATCGTTTTCCCCAAGTTACGATGGAGGTGGCTGTTCAGTCTCGCAGTGGCCAACCTATCACGGGTTTACAACCGGGCAATTTTCTGCTTTATGACAATGGATTGCCCGTCATCAATTTTTCATTGGGGGCGTTAGACAATAGCGCAAATATGCCAGTTCAAGCCTCTTTGATGATAGAAGGCAGTCCCAATGTGCTTGAACATGTAGATCTTTTTTCTCAAGGGGTGCGCCAGCTGAATCAAGCAATGCTCGGACAAGGTACACTGAAAACTTTTTGGGCTTCGGAGTCTCCTATAGAAGATACGGTATTCACCAGTTTTGATGATTTACAGGCATACAAAAGGAAAGCAACTCAGATGACAAGCCATTTTTGGAGGTTTGATGCAGGATTGAGGATGTCAGCTAGTGCATTAATGCCCAGAACTGGTAAGCAAGCCGTGTTCTTTTTGACCACAGGAGAAGAGAGTGGGTTTGCTTTTCAGCAATATCAGCCCAATGAGCTGGCAACCTATTTAAGAAATAATGGGATTATGTTCTTTCCCATTTATGTCTTAGCTGATCAGCGCAATGAATTCTATGACATGATCGCTCGTGAGAGTGGGGCCTATAGCCTCTACTTGTATAGACCTCAGGGCCTTGCAGGGATCGTAGAAACGATCAAGAATGCATCCAGCGGGATTTATACAATTCGCTATACAAGTCAAGAGGATCCA
The DNA here is from genome assembly GCA_051648825.1 of Spirochaetia bacterium. Lineage (GTDB taxonomy): Bacteria > Spirochaetota > Spirochaetia > WRBN01 > WRBN01 > JAHHUI01. Next base: position 347,275 of record JBOFFX010000022.1, on the reverse strand, counting down.
GATTTTGGACGTGCCTATATTAGTACAGACCTAGAGGTTGTTCTGCAGAAGGAAAGTGGCAAGACTGTCAGCGGCTATTTTGCACCATTAAGCTAGATAAAAATATATCCGACAACAGATGTGACGACATAAAATCCTAATAGAGAAACCCCAAGTTTGCGGCCTAGGGGTTTTTCTTTCGCCATATATGCTGTTGCTTGGAATAGCAGTACCACCAACAACATCGATGGAAAGAAAATACGATAGAATTCCGGCCCAATGATGAACCCCGCTGGTGTGACAGCCAGAGAAATTCCAGAAACAGAGAGAATATTAAGAATATCAGCACCCAAGATATTGCCCACACCTACTTCACTATGGCCCTTTTTTGCACTGGTAATCGCAGTCATGAGCTCTGGTAGACTTGTGCCCAGTGCGACAATTGTGGCGCCAATGACACCCTCTGGAATTCTCCATCGTGTGGCAACTTCTGTGAGTGCAGGAATAAGCATTTTGCTAGCAAGGATTACAAATGTGATAGAGAGTGCAAGTTGGATAAAAACTAACATTGATACACTGGGTGTAGGGTTTGACAAATCAAAAGAAGCTTTAGCTTTTCGGCTACTGGTGATAGAATAAAAAATATAGACCGCAAGCAAGCCAATGAGCAAAAATCCAAACCACTGGGGTAGGTATCCCCCCTGTTGAAACGGGTTTTTTCCACCTAAAAAGAGAAAGCTAGCAAAAATTAATAAAGCAATAGACCCCAATTGCATGGCACCCTGGCTTTTGAGCAACTGGCGGCTGGCAACAAAGGGGCAAAGGATCAGGATGACGCCCAAAATGAGGCTACTATCTGTAATGACAGAACCCACCGCATTGCCCAGAGCTAGGCCAGGGTCTCCGTTGATGGCAGCAACAACAGAGACACTGACTTCTGGTAAAGTGGTGCCCAGGCTCACAATAGTGGCACTGACAATGATACTAGGAATGCCCCAGTTAAGACTCAGGGCAACGGTTTTTTCTACCAAGATATCGGCAGATTTGGCTAGCACAAAAAAACTAGCCAGAATGCTGACAAAAATAATCCACAGGGGACTATTTTGAAAAAATGTAGCAAGTAAATGTTCCATATAGATGGATAATAGCTATTTTTTGTGAATAAGACAAGCAAAAGTAGACTCAAAAAAAACCAATAAAGATTTTAAAAGCAAAGCCTTGCACTGATTGAGAAAAATAATATATAATTGTGAGAGTTGTTTTGCTTAGAGGAGCTTGGAAGAAAAGAAATGGATGATTTGCTGTTAACTGCAGAGCCACGTGAAGAATTTGGAAAGGGTGCGACCAATCGCATGCGCCGTGCTGGCAAAATTCCTGCGGTGGTTTATGGTGTCTCAAAGACCCAACACATTCTATTGAATGCGGATGATTTTAATAAAAAATTTCGTTATATGTCTGGTAAGACAATAGTTCCCCTCGATATTGCTTCTAAAAAGCATGATGTTTTGGTAAAAGACTATCATTATGATATCGTGCGCGATCGTGTTTTGCACGTAGACCTATATGAAATTAAGCGTGTGAAAGAAGTCAAATCTCAGGTGCCAGTCAAGCTGGTGGGTGTCGCTATTGGTCAACGTGATGGTGGAGTGACCGAACAGGCTTTGATGCAGCTAGAGATTTCTAGCATGCCGATGTTTACCCCCAAAGAAGTCGAGATTGATATCACAAGCCTCAAGCTGGGAGATTCTTTGACTGTGGCAGAAATTAAGCCTGTTGAGAATGTCACATTTGTGAGTAAGAGCGAGGCCAAGGTGGTATCATTAGTTTTACCAAAGGTTGTCCCTGTTGCTGAGGCAGACGAATAGTTCATTGCAATGGCAAATGTGACAAAGGTATTATTATTGGGACTGGGAAACCCTGGTCGTCAATATGAAAAAAGCCGGCATAATGCTGGCTTTTGTTTTATAGATAGCATCATCGAGAATTTTGATTGCGAAAAAATTCGTGAAAATAAACGTTCTATTCTTTGGCAACTGCAACAGGATCACGCAACTTTCTATTTGGCCAAACCACTGACCTATATGAATCTGTCTGGTATGTGCTTGGCTGATTTGCGCCGCAGAACTGGTATCATGTTAGATCAGATATGTGTCATTTGTGATAATATGGATTTGCCATTAGGGCGTATACGCCTCAAATTTGGGGGGGGGTCGGCAGGCCAAAAGGGCCTAAAAAGTATTATTGAAATGGGAGGAGGTTCCCAATTTTGGCGATTGTATATAGGGATAGGGCGACCTGTGCCTCCCCAAGATGTAGCCAGTTATGTGCTTTCTCGGTTTCCTAAAGAAGAAGAGCAGGTTTTTTTGAATCTATGTAGTCAAAAGGGGCAAGAGCTGATTCAGCAATTTTTTACACAGGGGTTTGCTAATCTGCAAACAACTTTTAACCTATGATTTTAAAGAAATTTCTTAGACATTTATCAGCATTCAATCTACCTAAAAATAGCAAAATTCTTCTTGCTTGTTCTGCTGGAAGCGACAGTGTGGCGATGGTCAGTCTTTTTGCATATACACAAAATGAGCATGGATTTTCTTTGCACATTGGCCATATCAACCACCATTTGAGATGCGAAAATGAAACACAAAAAGATGAACAAACGATTTTGAAACTCGCAGATTTTTATCAAATTCCTTATGATATCAGACATATTGACCCCCATATTTTTCAAGAATCAACATCGGGGACTGAGGCGCTAGCCCGGCATGTGCGTTATGAAAAATTGCATGAGATTGCACGCGAACATGGTTGTGAATTTCTGGCATTGGCACATAATGAGGATGATATGGTAGAGACTGTATATATGCGCCTAGTACAGCAATATGGCATTGCTGGCTTGGCTGGAATTCCCACGATGCGCAATCAAATTTTTCGTCCTTTACTAGGATTTTCAAAAATAGAATTAATTGATTTTTTACAGACTTACTCTATTGATTGGCATGAGGACATCAGTAATGACGAGGCAGTTTTTTTTCGCAATCGAGTGCGCCAGGATCTCAAAAAAATTTTTGAATTTGCACCATCACTAAAGAGTGGGTTATTACACTTGGCAAAAGAAAGCCAGCAATGGAAGCAACACTCTGATCATCTGATGCACTATTTGTATGATGAAGAAATTTATGAGGAGGGGCGTATTGTTTTTCCAGTGAGGATTTTTTCAGAGCAAGATCCTTTGACACAGCAACGCCTCATTTATCGCTGGTTTAACTATATGATGAAGGGGGTGACGCTTCCTGATTTTCGCTTGCCACGTCGATTTGTTCAAACACTGCAATTTGATCATGGAAGGGTGGTATTAAGAGGGTATGGAATTTTGCTTGTGAAAGAAAAGGGTATGTTAATTTTTTCAAAAGAATAAAAAAATCTATGGTGAATGCTCAAAGTATAAATCAAAGATTCCGTATCTCAATGATGAAGCATGGCAATTCCAGAACATATCATTAAACGAATTCAGGATGAAATCGACATTGTTGATTTGATAGGGCGACATGTCCAACTAGAGCGCCGTGGTGACCGCTACTGGGGATGTTGTCCTTTTCATCTAGAGAAAACACCCAGTTTTAGTGTCAGTGCATCCAAAAATTCTTTTTATTGTTTTGGTTGTAAAAAGAGTGGGGGTGTATTCCAATTTTTAATGGAATTGGAAAAATACACCTTTGTAGAATCTGTAGAAGTACTCGCACATCAGTTAGGCATCACAATTGAACAAGATGCAAGTTTGGAAAAGGGTGAAAATCAGGACAAAAAGGCCCTGGCCATTCTCTACCAACGTATATTGAAAACATTTCAGCATTATTTGTGGCAAACACAGGCGGGGGAACCAGCATTGCAATATTTGCAAAAAAGGGGACTCTCTGAGGCTACAATTCGCACATTTGGATTGGGTTATTTACCCAATAATCAAGACTTACACCAATTTTTGACCAAGCGGGGATACAGTCGTGATTTACTAAAAAGAAGTGGATTGTTTTCTCGTAATTATGAAAAATATAGTCTCTTTAGTGGGCGTGTACTTTTTCCCCTGTTTCATAGTACAGGCGAAGTAATTGCATTCTCTGGGCGTGCTTTGCAATATGATCCACAGGGAAGATCTCCCAAGTATCTCAATAGTCCTGATACAGCAATTTATCAGAAAAAAAAGCATCTGTATGGATTTTTTCAGGCCAAAAAGCATCTGGAAAATGGTTTCTTTTTGTGTGAAGGGGCAATGGATGTGTGCGCAATGTATGAGCTAGGGTACCAAGGGGCTATTGCATCATTGGGCACATCATTGACAGCAGAACAGGTGAAGGTTCTCAGGAGATATGTAGAAAAGGGGTACATTGTCTATGATAATGATGAGGCAGGGATCAGGGCAAAGAAGTCTGCAATCATGTTATTTGAACATGTCCAAATGCAAGTAAAAGTGGTAAATTTGAGTATAGAAAAAGACCCTGGAGAAATTTTAGAGAAAAAAAAGCTAAAGGGGTTGCAAGAATCTATCGAAAATGCTAAAATCCCGATTGATTTTCTTGTAGACGAAGCAATAAAATCGCATTCTGATGGCGCCGTGGGAGCATTTGAAGTCTGCCGTACAATTTTTCCATTTGTACGCACGATATCTTCACCCGTACTCCAAGATCACGTATTAAGAAGGCTAGCCAGTCGAGTCGATTTGAAGGAAGGCGTTGTCTTTGATGAATTTAAACATTTTATAGAGAAGGGCGATCTTCCTATTCGTATGAATGAAAGGAGCGCAGGGAGCGATGAGGATCTAAAGAACGTTAAATTTTACCACTTTTATGGGACTGTTTATGAGTTATTAAAAATATTTTTGGATGTTCCAGAGGCCTATGGGCAGTACTCTCAGGATCTCCAAAGTTTGTGGCTAGACACCCATGAGGCGCAGCAAATTGCTGACTATTTACGATCAGATCCCCAAAGACGTGATTTTGTGTTGTGGTTATCACAGCAACATCACTTTGCTCAAGACATTAAGGCGTATTTGGCTGAGCCAACCCATTTAGAAGATTCTGAATGGCAGGATCGGATTCCAAGCTTGTTGATCACTTTGGAGATTAAGAGACTGGAAGCAGAATGTCGGAATCTAGGACAAATGATCCGTCGCGCAGAAGAGCGCAAAGATGTCCAGGAATCCATTGATGATCTGATGAAAGAATATGTCCTTGTTGCGAAAGAATTACAAGAATTGAAGGCAGGACTAAAAAGTTGAGTAATGAACTAGAAACCGATCCAGCAATTCAAAAACTGATGGAATTTGCAAAATTAAAAAACTCAATTAGCTATGATGATCTAAGTGAAATGTTGCCTGAGGATATGATCCAGGGCGACAAAATAGACAATGTTCTTGCGCATTTAGAGGCTAATAACATTAAGATTGAAGATGCACAAATTTTTCCAGTAGATGATGATGTGGTTGAAGAGATCCCCTTGGAAGAAGAAGAACTTTCTGTACTTGCCAGGGATCCCTTTAGTAAGACAAAAAAGAGGTTGATTCAATCAGATATGGATGGTAGCATTGACGATCCTATCCGTTTATACTTGCGCGAAATTGGGCGGGAAGGCCTCTTGAGTGCAGAGGATGAAGTGGCCTTGTCCAAGCAGATGGAAGAGGGAGAGATTACTGTCACCAATACACTGCGCAACTCAGGCATTGCCATTCATAGTTTTTATGAATTGGCAAATCGGGCATTTATGCGAAGAGAAGAAGTAGAAGAGCTGGATCGTAAGGATAATACAGATATGTTGAGCGAGCGTCGTAGGCTCAACCAGTTTTATCGTGATACACTCAAGCCTTTGTATGCTTTGCTCAAAACACATATAGAGCTTAAGCATAATATTGTTGCCATGGATGGCAATGTGCTTACTGACCCGCAGCTGGCAATTTCTCGTAAAGAATTGTTAAAAGAGTTGGCAAAAGTTCCTATACACCAAGAGGAAATCTTTGCATTTTCTGATGAATTTCTACACTTAGCTAAGCGAATTCGTGAATGCCAAAAAGAGATTGCTCGTATTGAATCTGAATTGCGTGTAGAAAATATGCGTGAGTTAAGGCAACTGGGGCGACAACTGGCAAACTCTCAAGAAAGAGTAGTCATAGAAAAGCAGTTATGCTTGAGTAGTGATGAAATTAAAGAAAAGATTCGTCAAATTCAGCTCACAGATAAAAAACTTTCTGAAATCGAGTTTGAGTATGAGCTCTCATGCGACAATATCTTATATAATAGTCAAGAAATTGAACGTGGCAAGAACTTGATGAAATCAACAAAGGATCGTTTGACAGAAGCAAATTTACGATTGGTAGTTTCTATTGCCAAAAAATATACAAATCGTGGTTTGCACTTTTTTGACCTTGTGCAAGAAGGAAATGTGGGACTGATTAAGGCTGTAGAAAAATTTGAGTACCGTAAGGGCTACAAATTTTCAACTTATGCCACATGGTGGATTCGCCAGGCCATCACCAGAAGTATCAGTGATCAGGCCAGGACTATCCGTGTGCCAGTGCATATGATAGAGCAGATTAATAAAGTCTCAAGAGAGAGTCGCCAGCTGATGCAGATTTTGGGACGAGAGCCCAGTGATGAAGAAATTGCTGAGAGGTTGGGTTGGACAGCACAGAGGGTCAAGTCTGCCAAAAGTGTGGCACGTGAGCCTATTAGTCTGGAAACTCCTGTAGGTGAAGAGGAGGATTCCTTGCTTGGTGATTTCATTGACGATAAGGATGCAGAGAATCCAGCCGTACAGACTTCATTTCGTATTTTGCAAGAAAAACTACGAGAGGCACTTTCTTCATTGAACCCCAGAGAGCAAGAAGTACTCAAAATGCGCTATGGACTAGAAGATGGATATTCTTTGACGCTGGAAGAAGTAGGACTGTATTTTGATGTTACACGCGAGCGTATTCGTCAAATTGAAGCCAAGGCTCTCAAGCGACTTAAGCATCCCCGTCGCAAGGCGATCTTAAAAGAATTTATTGAAAATTAAAAAGAGCCCTCTACTGAGAGGGCTCTTTTTAATTTTGTTGGCTATAAACTAGCCACGTAATACACGTGTAATAGACTGTTCCATAGCAGAATCTTGTGCATGGACGACTTTTTGGCAAGCCTCATATGCACGGTTGATAGCGATCATGTTGACCATTTCTGTGATAGCATTCACAGCAGATGCCTCTAAGAAACCCTGCAAAACTTGTGGGCGGTGTGGGCCAGGATCCAATGTGACAGCTGGCCCAGAAAGCTCTGTATCTTTCCACATACTATTGCCCTGTTTCTGTAGGTAGCGTTCGGCAGGTTGATCCATGATATCATAAAAATGGACAATTTTTAGGCGATCTAACTGTTCTGTTAATTGCCAGTCATTTTCTCTATCACCAACGAGTTGTGTAGGGTCTTCTTTGTCATAGGCAGCATTGTGCCAGATGATTCCATCACTATCTACACGAAAATTATTGAGCTTGACCTGAATTGCACCATTTTCACCCATCACACGGTAACCATCTTTAGTCACCAAGTAGCCTTCCTTACCCAAAACAAAACTTCCATTTCTGGTATAACGATCGCCATAGGGAGTTTCAATAACAAAGAATCCCATGGCACGTTCGCTTTCATTATTGCCCAAGGCAAAATCAAAGGCATTTTCTGTTTGCTTTAAGCTTCCTTGCTCAAATGATGTGAAAGTTTCATTATGTTCTACACCCGTACCCAACTTGCCCACAATGGGGCTGGTGTCCATGCTACCAATAGGCAATTTGAATGTCCCGTTGTCATGGGATCGGCGAATCAACATTTCTGGAAATGACTTATTAATTGCTACATCTCTTTTATAACCAGTGAGATCAACATTAGCAAGGTTATTAGCCACAATATCCATACGATTTTCTAGGGCTTTAAGACCACTAGCAGATGTATACAAACCACGAATCATAAGAGGACTCCTTCTTATCTTTTACCACGGTTGTTGACGACAAACGCATCAGCAAAGCGTGGATTGGAAGTTTTAAATTGGCTTAAAAAATTCTGGGCATCTTTTTCGCTGGTCCATGCACCAGTTTTTAAGCGATAAACAAGCCTACCACCACCTATATCGGATACTTCTATATTGGTACTCAAGCCAATTTTTTTTAGATCCTCTTGAGTCCCCTTAGCGCGACTGAGGGAAGAGTAGCTCGCTAGTTGAATCCAATATGTGGTAGTGGGGATTTTTTTAGGTGCAGGTTTTGCACTTTGTGTGGGTTTTGTAGGGCTAGAGGCTGGCTTTTTTGTGGGGGCTGCTGTTGCAGGTTTTTGTGTTTGTGCTGTGCTGGATGGTTTAGTTGATGAGGATGTTGTAACTTGATTAGCAGGCGCTGTGGGTCTATTGGCAGGAGTTCCTTGGGATTGACTCCAGATTTGGCTGCCTGCACTTTCTTGGGGTGTTGTCAATGGAGAGAGTGATCCACGTGTTGATGTTTCTGGGCGAGTTACTGCAACTCCAGGATCTGAGGGATTGATAGATGATGTGCCTGTTCCAAAACGGTAGTTTCTAGATGGCACAAGTGCAGATGTACTTGGCACGGGTGCATTGCCTGTAGGTGTGCTTGTTTGCGGATTTTCTTCCCCAGGGGGGCCTTCTTGTGTCAAGCTTGAAATATCTGGATAGGATGATTTTTCTGAAGAACGTACACGTGCACTTTTGCTAGCAGGAGAAAAAAGAAATAGGGCAGTCAGGGTTGCCAGGGTGAGAACCATGAGCCCAGACCCCAAGATCATGATACTACTTTTTTGATTCATCTCTGCAACGGCCCTTCTTATTTGCAAGAAATACGGGTCAGTATATCCTCTACATGCCGCTGAAGTGCGGAAAAGTCCCCATTGTTCCTGATAGTATAGGTATCGACTTTCTTAAAGAAAAGTTTAGGAGAAAGATGGCGTTGTGCCCACATGCGTTTAAGGCTAAATTGAAGGCCGCGCTGATCTCTTTTGAGGCTACGAATCAGGCGTTTAAAAAACCCCGCAGTTACCCAAATGATCCCCTCTATTTCTGGAATTTTTACATAGGGTAATAGTGGCGCATTAAGGGCAAGATTTTGTCCGGGATGATTTTGAATAAACAGTCGCATTTGTTCTTCGATAAAGGGGTGTGTGATAGCATTGAGTTTTTTTAGGAGTTTGGGATCAGAGAAGACAATAGTACCTAGGGCTTTGCGATTGATACTGTGATCCTTATTGAGAATCTGATCTCCAAAGACAGCTAAGAGTTCTTTCTTTTTGTAGACCAAGGCAAGCCGTCCAATTTCATCAGCATCACTGATCAAAAAGCCGTGCTGTTTAAAGATATCTGAAACGATATTTTTGCCAGAACATGCTGGGCCACAAATTCCCAAAATCACAAATATGATGATCGGTCAAAAATGCAACTTCTTGACAGAATATTCATTTTGAGTTAGCCTCCAAAGGACATCAGTGAGTTAATCTGATGTCCTTTGGAGAGATGTCCGAGTGGTCGAAGGTAACAGCCTCGAAATCTGTTGAACCATAACCTGGTTCCGAGGGTTCGAATCCCTCTCTCTCCGATTATTCCCCCGCTTTGTTGCGTTTTTTTATCACATAGTAGAGGAGGTCTCTCTTTGACCCATATATCTGTGCTTCATGCTGATATCACAACCTTAAATATCCAGGCGATTGTGAATTCTGCAAATCAATCTTTACTGGGTGGACATGGTGTTGATGGGGCTATTCATAAGGCTGCAGGAAAAAAACTCCTTCAAGCATGTCGTCGGCTTAAGGGTTGTGAAATTGGTATGGCAAAGGTCACAAAGGCCTATGATTTACAGTCTCAATATATCATTCATACTGTGGGGCCTATTTGGCAGGGTGGCACAAAGAACGAAGAGTTACAACTTGCATCATGCTATAAGACTTCTTTGGATTGTGCTCAGAACCTAGGAATTAAAAGTATCGCTTTTCCAGCAATTTCTTGTGGTATACATGGTTTTCCTCTTGATAAAGCTCTAAGGATTGCCATACAAAGTGTCAGAGAATATCTTGCGACCTATCACGGATTTGAGCATATCATCTTTGTAGATATGAATGAAACAATTGTCAGTTTTTACCAACAACTGATTAAGCAAAAGAGCATATTCCTAAAGACCATTTAACATATTGACTAAAAATAGCATCTTTAATTGTATATCTAATAAAAAATAGGCCATAGAAGAGAATCTATACACATAATATTATTTTTCTTCTAATCCAAAGAATGGGCTTTCAGCCAGGCCTGCAGATGATTTGCAAGCTGTACGTTATTTTTTTCTGCAAAGAGAAAATGTGTGTTGCCAAAGATACCCTCTCTCGGTAATTCAATCATTTGTGCATTTCCACCAGCCTCATTAATAGCTTGGACAAATTGACGTCCTAGCTCTAAACGCACACGCCAATTTTCTGCACCCAAATTCTCAGAAATATCTTCATATTTTGGGATGTAATCACCAAAGTATATGATGATGGGAATCTGGGTTAATTTTTTAAATTCTTCTAGAGAAACCCCCACGCCCTTGAGTATGCCTGTGCGACTAGGCATGGGATCTGGAACTTTCATTTCTGGGAACAAATATGTTCCAGGCTCATATGAGACAATGGCAGAAATTTGATCTGTTTTGGTTGCTGCTATCCAACCAGGCAATCCACCTTGAGAATGTGTGAGTAAGATACCCTTTCCAGACCTACTAAAGACATTCACACAAGCCTGTGCAATCAATTGTACATCAAAATGGCCTGTATTGGGTGTCATCCACCGCCAAAACTGGGATAAACTTTCTTGATCTTGGGGAAATTGTATATTTTGAGCAAATTGAGGCCATTTGCCCATGCGCCAAATCTCAAACCACATTTGTTCATCAGCAACAGGAACAAGATGACTTTCTACCATACTCCGCCCGGCTTGACCACGGCGAGGTTGATCGATGAGATAGGTAGCAAAACGTCTTTTTAGAAAAATATTTTGAAATCCATCTCTGCCATCTGGAGTCGTTTGCCAGCTGCGTGCAGACTGTCCAGCCCCGTGTAAAAATACCATCGCTTGTTTGCGCCGGTTTTGAGGGATTTGATAAAAAACAGACGCATGATCTGCATGGTATGTTTGTCCTTGGGGATAGGGTTGCCAGTTATCAAAATTTTCACTTTGATAAACACCTTCATGGATAAAGACCTCTCCCCCCGCAGAAAAACTGCCCTGATCAATAATCCTCAATGTATCAGATGCACATGAAATATTTAACACAACTAAAAAAGCAGGTAATAGTTTGTGCACTTATCTCACACTCCTGGCGACTTCTTCTAACCAAGTGACCTGATTTTCTGGACTATGTGGCGATAATGCTACATGACTAAACCATGACCCTGGGGCTGCTCCATGCCAATGTTCAACATCAGCATCTATATGAACTGTATCACCTTTGTGTAGAGAACGGAGTGCCTCACCACGTGCTTGATAGCGCCCCTCTCCATCAGTCACTAATAAAATCTGTCCACCACTATGCTTGTGCCAATATGTTCGTGCCCCAGGTTCAAATGTCACATTGGCAATGGGCATATTAAAATGACTATCACTGGGGGTGATCCAGTTTAAGTAGGTTTGTCCTGTAAAATAGGCTGAATGGGGATTAGTTTCACCTTTACCAAAGGTGGGTTCAAAGCGTAAAAGACTTCGAGCAAAACTCTGAATATTGTCTATCTGGGAATCAGTGAATCCGAGGTTTTTGATAATATTGATATGCGAATTGAGTTGACTCTCTACATTTTCAAGTACAGACAAAGCCGCAACAGTCGCAATTTCTCGATCGTGATAGCTCAGTACATCTCGAGAAAAAATATCTGTAAAAAGATGTTCTCGTAGGAAAGTTTCAATTGTGGGGGCAAACTCTATCATAGCAGGAGGAGCCTCATGACCACGCAACTGGGCTATCACAGCATGGCCATAATCCCATTTGTTGACTGTAGTTTCTATCGGAGTACCATTTTCTGGGCCCTGTGCATCTTCGATCCCAACAGATTGCCGTTGTTGTAGCACTGTTCTTAGTGCTTGTAGTGCATTGAGTGAACGTGGGAATCCTGTATAAGCATACATTTGTATCATGACTTCTTTGATTTCATTGATAGTCAAACCAGTATCTAGAGACTCAATTAAGATATCGTTTGTGATATCTCTTTTTCCCAAAGCTGTAGCAGCGGCAACTTTTGCCAGACTTTGTTGCCTCACAGAAATGCTAGGGGTCTTGAGCCTTTGTATATTTTTGATATTTGCCAGAACTACTGTTGTCAATGCGATAAAGCATCCTAGTAAAATAATTTTTTTAGTAGAGATAGTCATTTGCGCCGCCTTTCTTAAGTTTATTTTTTTAAAATAGTACTCATGACTTGATGAGTCTAATGGAGGTATCGCTTTAATGGGAATACACAATAGTCTCTTATTACTATCAAATTCTCTCACTTGAATTTGGTCTGCTATGCATAATATACTCAATATGTTAGTCCTGGGTACAGCCTATAGGAGATATCAATGCCTGAGAATTTAGAGAGGTTGGAGTACACTAGCCAAATCTTACGAAACAAGCTTAAAATGATACTTCCTCATACTGAAATCCGAATCACAAGTATCCCAGGTTTTACGATCGTTCGCAGGGATGAAAACCCCAATCAAGTGCTAAAGGTTTTGTATAAACCGCTGAGTGTTTCTATATTGGATGGCTACAAGGAATCTATTTTTGGTAGAGAAAAACTCGTGTATGGCAAAAACCAAACCATGGTGACAGGTGTTGATATATTATGTAGTAGTCGTATAGGAGGTGCTACGAAAGAGAAACCTTATTTAGCCCTGGGCATAGAGTTCAATTATATGATCATTGCAGATCTACTACAAGAATTTGATCTTAATTTAAAAGGAGATTTGATCCAACCCAGCATGGCTGTCACAGATTCTGATGTGCATATTTTAGATGCATACTCTCGATTGATAGACTTGCTAGATATGAATGAAGCACAGCAAAAAATTCTTGCACCCATGATCATGCGGGAGATACATTTTCGCTTATTGACAGGGCCACTAGGATCACAAATTTGTATGCTACATACCAGTGGTTGTGTTAGTAATCGTATTGCCAAGGCACTGAGATGGATACGTGAGCATTTTTCAGAAAATTTTAAAGTCGAAGATATTGCTGCTCAGGTCCATATGGCGCCCTCCTCTTTTTATCGCAATTTTAATAAAGTGACCACAATGAGCCCAATTCAATACCAAAAGCAACTGCGCCTGTATGAAGCGCGACGCTTGATCATTGCAGGAGAAGATGTGGTGAATGCTGCTTATCGGGTGGGGTATGAAAGTGCGACCCAGTTTCATAAAGAGTATAAAAGAATGTTTGGTGCCCCACCCAAGGCAGATATAAAAAGCTTGCTAACTTAGCCTGGATAGTTGCTCAACCATGCTTGGATCATGATGGGAAAAAAAGCAAGTTTGATGCGTATCTAGTGTTGCGATATCATCCATGTCTTGTTTTGAAAGTTCAAAATCAAAGATATTAAAATTTTCCTGGATACGTGATTGATTGACAGACTTGGGAATGGCAACAATACCACGTTGAATCAACCACCGCAGTGTTGTTTGTGCCACAGATTTATTATATTTTTTTCCGATTTCCGAGAGAACGGGATTTGAAAATAATCCATTTTTGCCCTCTGCAAAAGGACCCCATGATTCCATTTGAACATTGTGTTTTTTCATAAATTCTGCACTATCTGTTCTTTGATAAAAGGGGTGTGTTTCGATTTGGTTGATAGCGGGTTTGATCTGGTTGTGTAGAATAAAATCCATCAGACGATCATCATAAAAATTGCTCACACCAATCGCCTTGATCAGGCCCTGGGTGTACAACTCCTCAAGTGCTTTCCATGATCCAAAGATATCACCATAGGGCTGATGAATGAGGTAAAGATCTATGTAGTTGAGGTCTAGCTGAGAAAGTGAATGGTAAAAGGCTTTCTTTGTGTTTTCATATCCCGCATCTTTGATCCAGACTTTCGTTGTAATAAAGAACTCTTCCCTGGCAATACCACTTTTGCTGACAGCTCGACCTACAGCTTGCTCATTTTTATAGATCATAGCTGTATCAATGAGGCGATAACCAACCTCAATAGCATCGAGTACAGATTGTTCACAAAGAATGGGGTCTTCAATTTGAAAGACACCAAATCCCAGAATGGGCATTGAAACTCCGTTATTAAGTTTGATATATTGCATTTTTTGTACCCCTTATTTCATTTGTATCATGACTTTATATTAATGATAAATATGTAATAATCTCCTATTAATGCTAAATCCTCTCATAATAGGATTTGCTATGGATCTTCACGACGGCCATAGGTTTTTGGTTTTTTTCGTTTTTCAGTCAATGTTTTATGTATATCTTCTGTTCCTGCATGAATCGCAGTTTGATAGTACCAGTATTTGTAGTCAATAGTTTGAAGGATTTGCTCCAAATCTTTGATTTGCTCCATAATGATCGTGCGACGTTCTTTGAACATTTCAAAACGTTGGGCAAGTGTGGTATCTCCAGCTTGATAGAGTTCTAAAAATATTTTAATTTCTTTGAGTGGCAATCCTGAGTCTTTTAAACATTTAATCATTCCTATCCATTCTATATCTGTTTCAGAAAATATACGACTACGCCCTTTGCGGTTCAAAAAAGGCAAAAGCCCTTCTTTTTCATAATATCTGAGTGTATACACAGAAATATCCATGAGATTAGAAACATCACTAATCGTATATACCACGATAATCCACCCTTTAAAATTTTGATATTTTATTGTGATCTATATAGAAATAGATTGTCAAGAAAATATTTTAAAAAAGTTCTTGACTCGAGTTAACTCTAGTCAAGTAGACTTCAATTATCTTAATTTTGAGAGAGGAGATATTTGATGAATTTTGTAATTTTTAAAAAAATAGGAAGAGGTATTTTATGTGGGTTTATAATTTTTTTAATCGTGGCTTGTACACAGGTCAACAAGCCACGATATTTTACTTTTGAGCTAAATCCTGATGTGAAAAGAGAATCTGTCACCTATAAAAATCGTTATGGAATCACGCTAGCTGCAGATCTCTATACACCAAAAGACTTGAACAAGAACCAACAATATCCAGCGATTGTTGTGGGCCCCCCATTTGGTGGAGTGAAAGAGCAAGGACCTGGAGTCTATGCAAATCAGTTGGCCCAAAGAGGCTATGTAGTTTTGGCTTTTGATCCTTCCTACAAAGGTGAGAGTGGGGGATCCCCACGCGATGTTTCTTCTCCAGATATTTTTGCTGAAGATTTTAGTGCTGGTGTAGATTATTTGGGAACACGGCCCTTTGTTAACCGTGAAAAAATTGGTGCAATTGGAATTTGTGGTAGTGGTGGTTTTGCCCTTTCTGCAGCACAGGTAGACACACGTATCAAGGCTGTGGCCACTGCAGCCATGTATGATATTAGCCGATCTGAGTGGGCAGCGAGTGGAACAACGCGCGCACAGGTATTAGAGCGATTGAGTCAACAACGTTGGATCGACTTTGAAAAAGGTCAGCCAGAATATCTTTCATTTTTTCCTAAGACTCCAGATGCGACTTTGCCAGATGGTTTAGATCCCATCACTGCAGAGTTTTATGGCTACTATGGTATGGCACGTGGACACCATCCTAATGCACAAGGTGGATCCACCACCACGAGTCGACTAGCATGGACTAATTTTCAGTTACTCAATCATATTGCGAGTATCAGCCCACGGCCTGTACTCTTTATCACTGGAGAAAATGCGCATTCACGTTTTTACAGTGATATGGCCTATGCAGAGGCTGCATCTCCAAAAGAGTTGTATGTGGTGCCTGCATCTAATCATGTAGATCTTTATGATGATACAAATAAGATTCCCTTTCATAAACTGGTGGATTTTTTCAATCAGGCCTTTAATCGTTAGTTTTATTATTTTTAAAAATAGACATTTCTCTTTTTGGGAGGAATGTCTATTTTCTTTGCCAGAGTGACAAAGCATAGAATTTTAGATTTTTTAATGGCAATGATGACATATATCTATGGTGATACATCATGGCTCTTGCAAAAAAATATATTTTTTGCTAGTCTATGTGACTGTTGAACATTGGAGAGATGACCGAGCGGTTGAAGGTACACGCTTGGAAAGCGTGCGTACCCACAAGGTACCGGGGGTTCGAATCCCCCTCTCTCCGTTATTCCAGTGTTAGGTTCCGTGCGATTGCGCAGGGCTGAACTCCGCCAGGTTCGGAAGGAAGCAACGGTAGGTCCATGCCAAGGCGATGCGGGTTGCTTAACACTGGATTTTTAAGGTCTTTTTTGGGGAATTCCTCTATACACACTGAGTATAGAAAATGGATAATAATGTGAAAGGATGTCTTTATATGAATGTCCATCGGCGGCCATTCCTGCTGCTCCACTTTGGTCCATACCGATGCCATGCCCCCATCCCGCTGAAAAAAAGACAAAATACTCAGGCAGTCCGTCTGTGCCTAAAACGCTTTCCATCATGATCAAATTTGTACGCAGGCCGCCTACACGATTTCGGATGGCATCTCCAGAAATGACAACACTTCCCTGGGTGCCTACAGCACGTATTTGAGTGATACGGCCGGAGATACTACGATTGATCACTTCAAAATATTTAATTTTTCCAATCTTTTTTGTGCGTCCTATACGATAACTCATGTCTTCTGCATTCACCCACAATATGCTGCGAAATGCAGGTCCAAAATGCATTTTGGGCCAATTGCTATAGGTTGAGGGACGACTTTTGACCCATTGCATCAAATCTGCAGGGGCTAAGTAGCTTGGTCGTGGGGCTTCTTTTTTGTCTGGGCGCTGAGCATGATCGCTTTCATAGTCTTGATTCCAGACGCTAGTTTCTTTATCTATAAATCCTCCTGTATTTGCGCTGTAGTAAGTTGTTAATAGACGTTCTTTATTTTTTTGAGTATACAAGACTTCATTGGCTGTGGCATTAACAGCTTTTGTTGTTTGAGGGTTTTCTCCTCCAACTCCAGTATAAGCATGGCTGATAATGGATCCAAAGAGATCAAATCCACGCTGGGTGTATTTTCCCATATTGACTAATGTATAGGTTCTGGCGGCCACAGCTTGAGCTTTGAGTGCTTCTAATGGCCAATAAGGCGGGATCTCTGAGGGGACAACAGAGTACAGGTATTCTTCCATAGGCAAAATATTCACAAGTGTGAGACCTTTTTTAAAATATATGACCTGCATAGATCCTCGATAAGAACGATCTGCTGTGCGTACAAAAAAATAGCCCGCCCCATCGATGAGATCAAAGATAGTGGTTGTGGCATTTTGTGCAGAATAACGCAAATTGAGTGTCTCACCTTCTTTGATTTCATAAATTTTATTAGCTACAAGGGGTTCTTTTTTGGCTCCACGTTTATACAGATAAAGAATATCTCCAGACTCACCCTTGATACTTTGATTTTGAAAATCTAGTGTATAATCAGATCCGGCTTTCAAAAACACTCCTTGCATAGATTCAGAGATTCCCACACGCACAGACTGGCTGGCAATGGGTGAAAAAGTTGTAGTTTTTGGTACAATTGCAGTGGTTTTTCGCTCAGTTTTTTGAGACTTTTCTGCATCCAATGAGGATTTATATTGAGTTCTCAGGGATTGGATTCTATTTGAAATACGCTGATTTTCTCGTACATTACTTCTTGCACGTTCAAATGTAGAGAGGGCTTTTCTCCATTGATTATCAGCGAGGTAGCTTTCTGCTAGCGGCTCTAGAGAAAGCAAGAAATTAGGTTCTGACTTAAGAGTAAGAAGAAAATTCTCAATGGCCTTTTTATAGTTTTTCTCACCCAAATAGCTCATGCCCAAAAAGTGAGAGGCCTGTGGCATAAATTGATTTGTCTGTATTGCTTTTGTCAACCACTGGATGGCTTGGGGATAGTTTTGTTGTTGATAAGAGAGCAATCCTTGATAGAAGAGTCCCTCTGCAGTGACTGGGATAAGCGGAGCCAGGCGTGTTGCATCATCCCTTAATCGTGCTTGCACAGCCAAGACAAATGCCAAAGTGCTAAAAGTGTGCTCTTCTGGGTAAGTATTTGCCAGTTGTTCTGCAATGAGAAAGGCCTTTTGAGGTTGCCCAGTTTCACGATAAACTTGGATCAAATCTAGCGATGCGGGGGTATACATAGGGTATTGGGCCAGAAATTCACCCAGTAACAAATCTGGGGTATTTTTTTCTTTTGGTTGATAATAACTATGCACAGTTTCTTGGTAGTCCTGCTCTAAATTGTCAAGAGAGTTTTCAGTATAGATGGGAATTTTTGAAAGAAAAAAAATAAGTAAGAAAAAAATAGTTTTCACAGTAATGATCCCTGATTTGCACAAGATGGATTTTTATAGTAACAGAAAAAGCTAATATGGACCAGAGATGAGCCCTGCACCTATATTGGTATCAAAATGATACAGATAAAAGTCTTCCCCTGGTTCTTTGTCTGGTAAAAAAAGCGTGTTGTAGAGATGGGACATAAGAAAAAACTGCTGATTTCTGTAGACAAGAAGAATGGCACGATCAAATTCTTGAGAGAGTTTTTTCCCCTCTAGATATGGGAATGCAGAGATGGGCGGTATACCTAGATCGGGCACAAAAAATCCCGTCTCACTGATGGGTCCACGGATGTCGCTGACTGTGAGGGTATAATTTCCTGGTGGCAGGTCATGTTCTATAGTGATATGTCCAGATTGATACAGAGAAGACTTCAGAAGAACTTCTTCTTTGGATGGGGGAATATCCCAAGACAAAGAGAGATCTTTTCTGACTATTTTGATGATGGGGGATGTGCGCGCATGATCAATACCATCCACCACAACCAATACAGAGAGAAATTTAGAGAAAGAACCTGTTTGTGGGTTATATAGCCAGTTGATCTGCCAGTCAAAGCGTGAGAGTTTTGGCTCAGAGATATTGCAGGAGAAAAGTAGGAATAAAGATAATAGGAGAGATAAATTTTTCATTTGACAGCTATCGCCTCAAGTATTATAATACATTCATGTCTATCATATGTCTACACAATGCTAAGGTATTTACGGGTATAGCAACCATTGAGAGTGGTTCTGTTTTGATCAAGGATGGTTTAGTCTACGATGTTGTCAGTGAGGCACGTCTGTCAAAGTTAGATTTGCCATCAGATATGAAAGTGATTGAAATGAATGGGGGCATTGTTGCTCCTGGTTTCATTGACACACATGTGCATGGTGCGGGTGGATTTGATACAGCACATGGCACGAAAGAAGATTTCCTGGGTATATCAGACTATCTAGTGCGTTCTGGGGTCACAAGCTTTTGTCCCACGATGTATCCACAAAAAGCACAGCAAATGATCTCTTCCATACAGGCGGGTGTCTCAACTATGGGAGAGGAGAAGGGTGCACGTATCCATGGTTTGCACCTAGAGGGGCCATTCATCAGTTGCAAACAACTGGGCGTACAAAGACCAGAGACCGTCCAAGATGTAGACATTGATTTTATGAAAGAAGTTTATCGTATTGCAGGAAATGCAGTGAGCATCATGACAGTGGCTCCAGAACTCAAGCATATGCGAGAGTTGGCGCAGTATTGTGTGTCTCAGGGGACAATACTCTCGGCAGGTCATAGTGATGCCACATATGAAAATATGATTGAGGGGATGCAATCTGGTATTTTACACTGTACACATATGTTTAATGCCATGAGAAAACTGCATCACCGTGATCCTGGTTTGGTTGGGGCAATTTTGATTCATGATGAGTTTACATGTGAAGTCATTGCTGATGGAGTGCATGTGCATCCTGCTTTGGTCAAAATGCTTATGAGAGACAAAGACTCAACAAAGCTCATTTTGGTGACTGATGCTTTGGCCCCTACGGGTCTAGAAAAAGGGGCAAAAATGGTGGCCAATGGAGAAGAGGTTTATTTGGGTGATGATGGAATATTTCATAGAGTCAAAGATGATGTCATTGCAGGATCTGCACTCACACTAGATCGTGCAGTACGCAATATGATCAGCTGGGGTGCACGTCCACATTTGGCGTTGCGTATGGCTGCGGGCAATCCGGCAACACTTTTGAGGAAGAATACCGAAACGGGTTATTTATTGCCATTTTTGCGTGCAGATATTGTGACACTAGATGAAACTATGCGTGTTACAAGAACCTTTGTTGGTGGTGAACTTAAGTACGAAGCACTTTAAGAAATTTACTCTATGCCCTCTTCCAAAAAGAGCGGATAGAGTACATTCTGGTATATTTTGAAATGAATAAAAATTGCAGCAATCAAACACCCCAATAGTATCCCAGTTTCAACAGCAGGAATACTTGGCGATAGCCTGAGGATAGGCAACCCAACAAAGTTGAGAATAATGAACGTAATCCCACACATCGATATCACATTAAGAACCAAGGCAATAACTTTTTTGATAGACCAATAGGGTTGTCTTTTCATTTTGTATTAGCTTTTTGTCCCAAAAAAGAATAAAGCACAAGCAGACAAAGTCCAATAACAACAGACATATCTGCAATGTTGAATGTTGGCCAGCGTTCCATCCCTAAAATTCCATAAAATTTTAAGTCTAAAAAGTCGACAACACCTTCAGGACGAAAAAGACGATCAATGATATTTCCTAGTCCACCACCCAGGATGGCAGCTAATGCCCAGCGACTTTTTGTATCAAATTCTTCTTGGGGTTCTTTTTTTAGCCGAAAGAATTGCATACGTTGCTGAGGGGTCAGGCTAATAGATATCGCAATCCAGCCCAGTACAAGAATAGGTATAATTTTGAAAAGAACAGATCGAAATGTTTGTGACCAAGTGGCTCCCAAAGAAAAGAGTGCACCAGGGTTTCTAACATGGATAATCTGAAAAAAATCACCAAATAAAGAAAATGCAATCGTTGGTGGATAGGTCAGGGGAAGTTTGTACACTATGATCATTTTTGAGACTTGGTCGAGAATCAATAGTAGCAATGAAAGAAGTAGTACAGATGCACGAGCTTGTAAAAAATGTTGTTTTTTCATTTATAATCCTGTTGGAATATTAATAAGATGTGTTTCCAATTTTGGAAAATTAAGACAGACATAGTCCTGAAATGATCGAAGTCCGATCATTTCACTTTCGTAGTGGCCACCAGCAATCAAAGAGAGTCCATTTTCTTGGCAAAAATGAAAAATTTGGTGCAATGGTTCGCCAGTAATATAACATTGAGCTCCAAGAGCTTGTGCATTTTGTGCAAAACGAGAGCCACCTCCTACCATAATCGCAATACGCTGGTTTTCTTTGGTATGGTTAAGGACTAGAGGGCTATTAGCAGGAAAAATACGCTGTGCGATAGTATGTGTTTCTAGTGGGGTTTCCAAATCTCCAATAACGCCTATTTGTGCAAATGATTGAAGGTTTGTGAGACCCAGCATTTTAGCTACAATCGCATTATTACCAAATTCTCCCACAGCATCCAGGGGTAAATGTACTGCAAAAAGTGAAATATTATATTGTATTAAAGATTGAATTTGATGGTAGATATGATCTGTAATAGGTGTATTTTGTCCCCAAAATAAGCCATGATGCACAAAGAGTGCCTGGGATCCTGCATTGTGGGCTTGTTCAATCGAGCTTTGACATGCATCTAGAGCAAATGACATTTTGCATATATCTGTATCCTTTTGACCTACTTGTAGGCCGTTGAGGCTATTATCAGACTTGCGAAATTCCGCTATAGGCAGGCATTGCTGGAGCCAATTTTCAAATTCTCTTACTCTCATCGTTTTTTATCCCCTTGCAATTTTTGAAAAATCATACGCACTGTTTGTGTGGGGGGAATGTTAAAATACAAATACCCATAGACAACACTGTCTGCGGTAATATCTCTTACGTAGCTTCTTGTATCTCCAAAGGGACTTGCTTCAATAAAAATTTCTGCAGGGAAATGGCCTGTATTTTTTACCCATTTTCGTACATTTCCTATTCCTGCATTGTAGGCCATTAATACATAGACAATATTCCCATCAAAGCGGTTTTTGAGCCAGTTAAAGTATACAGAAGTCAATACAAGATTGTCCTGGGGGTTATTTAGGTCAAAGTTTTTCATTCCAATGCGCTGCGCCATTTCTTTTGCAGTGGGTTCTAGTAATTGTCCCAACCCAATAGCATTTGCACGTGAGACAACATCTTTTTGAAATAAGGACTCATTCCAGACCAATCCATAGAGTATATGTGGTGCGATCTCATGTGTATTTGCGGCTTCTTCTAGTTCCTTTCTGTATCCACGTGGATACAGTGCCATATAGTCTTCTTTGGTAGGTTCAAAGTCTTTGCGATTCATAGTCACAATGACCATATTAATGCTGTCTGCAGGCATATCCAGGCGATTGAATTCTCTGCCCAAAAGACGCAGGGCATTGGTAGATAGGCGTGACCTCATCCTTTTGAGTTTGGCGCTCAGCCTTGGATAAAGCTCTGGATATTGGACAAGCCCATAATATAGAAATCCCAAAGCATAGATATCATCATTGACCATGCCAGGCCCCAGCGCACGTTCACTAAAATTTTTGTACACAGGATTCATGGCATCTGTTTTTGTATGCATAAAATTACTGACCTTTCCCTCTATGGTTAGTGGAACGATATCTTTTTCTTGATAAAATGGAGGCACTTCATCTAATACTGTATAAGCCATGATAGATGGATAACTCCATGGCACAGCCAAAGCATCTGTGAGTAGTGCATTATAGAGCATTTTTTCGTCTATGCCTTTTGGCAATATGAGCATACGATGGAATAAGGCACGTGAGAGTACCCATGCATAGTGTACTGCAGTCAAAGAATCTGTATGTTGATACAGTGCATTGCGATAGAGATCGTAGGCATAGTGAAAAAATTGTTTGCTGACCAAATCATTGAGGATTCTCTGAAATAATGCACGAAAATATTGTGGATTGTGCCAAATCTTAGCCACTTGCGCAGTTCCTGCAATAAATTGATTCATCGCCCCTTGTTGATAAAGCGCAGAAATATAATACCAGATAATGCGATCCAGCCCCTCACCTTGAGTAGGATAGGCGATGGCTTTTTCTAGGTGTGTCAATGCCGTTTTGTGATTGCCCATATTAAACAGCAAGGCCCCCAGTGCTCCTTGTGCTTGAAAAAGGGTCTCTCCTGAGAGTAGACTCAAATTTTCAGAGATCAGTGAGACAGCTTGGGAACGCTGCTTAGCACGTCCAGAGATATTAGCAAATTGTTGCCATAACATGGGATGCCTGTTGAGTGCTGCAGGACCCAGCTGGTTAATATAATTTTTGAACATACTATAGGCATTGGCATGATCATTTTTTGCATCCAGATTGATTGCTTCATATAAGGCTGTGCTAGGTGTAGAAATATTATTTTCTTTTAGCCACTCTGCGGCAAATAAGCTCTCCTTATTGCCACGTTTTTTTAGGAAAAAATTATTGAGATCACTTTGCCAATCGGGCAACTCTAAAGCTGATTGAGAGAGGGCGATGATCATTTGGGCGGATCGACCAAATGGATAGAGATCCATCTGATTGGGGTCTATTCGTGTTATATAGTCTAACGATTCTTGAAATTTCTTTTGTGAAAAAGCGGCATAACCAATACTGAAGAGCAAAGAAGGATCACTTTGATCAGGATTTTTGACTAGTGGTAGCAATGCTTGATAGACATTGAAATTGTGCTTGACTCCTTTTGCCCAAAGATCAATAAATCGTAAAGCTGCACGACCAGCAAAAGGTGTTTGATCTTCAATCTCGTTAATGAGAAATTGCAAAGCTTGCTCAGAAGCCCCCTGACTTTCTAGCACATAAGAATAGTAATAGGCAGCACCCATGGCACTTTTGCGTAATGCATCACGTAATTCTGTGGCAGAGAGAGAGATTTGGACTTCTTGATGAGGAAGGCGAATCTGTTGGATTAGTTTTTCTCGTGTGGCAGACTGCAGTCGTATACGCTGCACATCAGAGCGACAAGAAATAAAAAGACAAGAGATGCCTAATATCAAGAGAATTGGTTTCTTCATGTGCTCATTATCGAGTTTTTTTCAACAAAAATCAATCATCTTAATCAGTCTTATTTTTAAGTTTTTGCAACCCAATTTTGTAGTAAATAGAAGCATAAAACTCAGAAGCAGATCCCTTGATATTGCGTGCACCGGGTAGGCCTTTTTTCATGGTTTGTTGGCTAAAGAAATCTTGGTCATAGCCAATAGTCAGTCCAATCCCCATAGGAGCCCCTGCAATAAAGCCAAATTCTAGGCCCGTTTGCCATCCTAATATCAATGTGAAAGGCGAACGACGAATAAGAAATTCATCAAAATCTCCAAATGTAGATTCTGCATTGTCCAGTGCGTACCCCATGCCAATATCCACGCCAACAAAGGGCATCACATATGCATTTTTTCCCAACATGATAGGATAGTGTAGTTGAAGCCCAATTTTGCCTACTAATAGCTGGATCAGGGCTTTGTAAGATTCATGGACCCCGCCACGGTCAAATTCGCTTTTATAAAGCAAGCCCAAGAGCCCTATTTTGAAATTCATGCTCAGATAGCGTGTAAAATTTAAATGATACCCAATATACCCAGAAAGCTGGTCTCCCTGAAAGATTTCTACAGGATAAAAGGCCATGTTATATTCAAGAAATAATCCAGAAAATGGCCGCATAGGAATATTGAGTACTTTTTGTGCATCATAGCTAAGATAGGGAATAAGTCTATTTTCAAAAGGCAGGGGCAGCGAGTCTAGTTGCCAGCGATCTGGGCCTAATTTCCAACTAGTAGGGACAATATTTCTGTTAAGCGAAAGTGTGACAATAGAGGGGTTAATATTTACACGGTCAGCCATAGAGACAATAATCCTAAATTGAATCTCCCAGTCACTTTTATCATTGCTTTGGATAAATAGTGCAACCATTGATTTTGCCAAAGGATACAAGCCACCCCTTCGAATATCTGCATTTGTAATAATTGTGGAAAATAATTTTTCATTATCTTTATTATAGAAATATGCTGCACAACCAAAATCATAAATCAGTTTTTTACTCAAAAATCTATGTGCATTGCTAAAATTGCGATTTTCTATATGCATGATAAATTTTTCAATATCTGCTTCTAGATTGGCTGGAGTTCCTTCACTTTTGGGTTGTTCATCCAGCATGGTTATTTGAGAAAAAATGTTACGCAAAGGATTCATATTCATTGCTGCATCATAGTAGTTGAGTATACCAATAGGCACCTTTTCCTTATTGAGAATGAGTGATCCCATCATCTCAAATGGCAATGTTCTTCTTGGTATTGTTTGTGTTCCCATTTCAGATGTGAGGAGTGTGATTGTACGAGATTTTCGCTGGGTGGTTTCACTGGGTAATTGTTCTAATTCTTGCCAAACAATATTATTAAAGATCCCTGCATCAGCGATTTTTAAGACAGCCAAATTGTCTATTTGTGAAATGAAGGAGAGATTTCTTTCTCGCACGATTTTTTTGTTTATATCTCTGATTTCTAGTGTATATTTTTCTGACAAAGATGTAAAACTGAGCGGGGCCAAAATAAAAATTTCATTTTGATATTGCAAAAGTGTCGCATAAAAGTTGAGGGGTTGGGTTGCTGCATGTGTATAGATTTTGGCTTCTTGTTTGAGGCCAGTATTTATTAAAATATCTGCAAAATATTCCATGACTGTTTTTTCTTTATCACTGAGTTGTATACGCAAATTGGCTACAGCCAGCTTGAATGACTGTGCATAGAGATCACAACAAAGGAAAAGGAGGAAAACAGTCAAGATTGTGCGTTGCAAGATTCGCATAATTATCTATATTAGAAACTTTTTGACCACAGTGCAAGGCATACTATCCCAGAGTTTATACAATTCGCTTGATCCATTCATACAATTGTTGTCGGTTTATTTCAATCCATAATGGGCGCCCATGCGGACAAAATGGTTCTTTAAGCGCAAATGTTGCATGAATAAGGTTGTGTGCCGTCTCATTATCAATGATTTCACCTTCTTTTATGGCCTTTTTGCAGGCAATATTGGCAAAAATTTCTCGTTTCACATCCAGGCCTGGTGTTTGGATAAATTTTTTCAAAAATGAGATATCCATCTCTGCAGGGCAGGCATGAATAAGTAATTCACAAGGATCTTTTGGGTTGAGCTCCATCTGAATCCCATATGCTAAAAATTGCTCCTGGTGGGTTAATATAAATGCAATATTTTCATCTGTATCAGAAAAAATCTGTGGTGTAATCAATTTTTGGCTATGCAGTATTTTTTGTGATAATTCATCAAAGATAATGCGCTCATGTACGGCATGTTGGTCTATCAAAAATAACTGATGATCACGTTCAACGATCAAGAAAACTCCTAGTGCTTGGCCTATATAATACCAGGATCCTTCCCCAAATTCTGTTTTTTTTTGTACAGACAGGGTCTTTGCTAGCTCTATTTTTGTGTGCAAATCACATGCAGCTGGTGTTATTTTTTTATCTGATTGTGGTGTATCCAAAAGTTCTAGTGTAGGTTGGTGATGAGCCTGCATGGGGGGTTTTTTTGTATGCCCGATATTATGTAGCTGCACATGTGCAGGTTGCAAATGTTGACCAAGCAAGTGCACAATGGCTTTATGAATTTGACTGTGGTGGTGCATCTTCACTTCTTTTTTTGCTGGGTGAATATTAAAGTCTAATAAGTCTGGACGTATGTGCAAAAAAACAAGTGCAGCAGGAAATTGTCCTCCTGGCAAAATCATGCTATAGCTATGCAAGACAGCCTGTACTAGAGCATAATCGTTAATACGACGTCCATTGACATAGATGTGAATATGACGACGATTGTGATAATAGTGATTGGGTTGTCCTGCAATAATACTTACCTCAAAGCCCGAGTCAGCATGGGGTCCTTGGCTGTGCAAATATAGAGGCTCCTTCCCCAAGATATTTCCCCAAACTTGGGTAGCGCGCCCAAGCCTATCTGTAGAAACAAAATGATGTTTTAGGTGATTGTTATGAAAAAAATAAAACTGAATATGCGGATGTGCGAGTGCTTTTTCTAGAAAGACTTGCTCACATTCCTTTTGTTCATATGTGGCACCCTTAAGGAATCTTTTGCGTGCAGGAAGATTAAAAAATAGTTCTTGCACAGAGACTTTTGTGCCAACTTCACATCCTGTTGGTTCGGTGATAGGTGCTTGTGTGAGACTTGTACGCAAAATATAACCATGAGATTGGTCTTTGGTCCGGCTAATAATACTCAAATGGCTGCAGGCTGTCAGGCTCGCTAGCGCTTCGCCTCGGAATCCCAAGCTTGTAGAGGTGTTAAGATCTTCCAAACAACGGATCTTGCTCGTAGCATGCACCAAGATACATTTTTCCAAATCATTTTTTTCCATGCCCATGCCATCGTCGATCACATGAATGCCTTTCATTCCGCCTTCTTCTAAAAAAACTTTGACCATAGATGGTTGTGCGTCAATCGCATTATCTAAAAGTTCGCGCACGGCAGAGCTAGGACTTTCAATGACTTCCCCTGCAGCAATAAGGCGCGCATCTGCGGGAGGTAAAACTTGAATTTTCATGTGCCATCCCTGGCGATAGAATTGGCAAGTTCTAGGTCTTCTCCATCAAAAGTAATCACAGCTTTTAGGCGTTTTCCTTGCAGTGCAGGGAGTGTAAGTCGTACAAATTTGTCTTGTGTGATAGGTGGCAAGGTGCCCTGTATGGGACTCTCATGTATGGCAATATCATCTGCATAAAAAATAACAGAAAATGCTTCATTTTCTCGCTGGCTTTTGTCTGTACTTTGTACACGTAGGGCGATAAAGGATTGCCCGCTGAGGGCTTGGTTTTTGAGAGTCCAGGCATAGTCTTGCCAGGTGACATTAGCGCCTTTTCTTAATAGAAAAGGCATAAGAAAAATGCCCAAAAGTGTGATGATGGCAATATCAGCAAGTGTGATAGCCCAGCCAGTTCTGCGTGCAACCTTTTTGCGAGACGGGCGCGCGCGGGCATTCATTTCGTCCACAGTATTTTGGCTATGATAGGTAAAATTGGGATCCATGAGGTATATCCTTGGAATACTGTTATTTATGTCTCCACCAAATGGTGTCTAAGCCAAATCCATATGTCAATAGAGCATAGACAATGCCATCTGCAGAAACTTTGATATTTGTAGAGATTGTGGGTTCCTTCAAGTCGCTAGCGAGCAGAATAGATTCTAGCATCACCCCCTGGGTATTGAGTATTTGTAACTCGTAGGCTAAATGTGCACCTGTCTTTGAAATATCGCGTACAAAATAGAGCTGGTCTTCATTATCACAACCCAAAAACTCAAATTCTTTCCCCTGTTTTGCTAGGGGAAAGAGAAAGTTGCCCTCAAAGCGTCTTTTTTCAATATTATAAATGAGCATGCGTGGTAAAATTTCACTGACACCTGCAACAATGCCAGAAGCCGAGAGATACAAATAGCGCGCATTGCGGTCAGCTTTAATAGCGTTGATCTGGAAAACAAGATCAGCATTTCCATCAGGAGAAGGAATGCTTGTTGCAATTTCTATGGGATCAAAACGCAGAGATTGATCTTTTTCATATATATAAATATTCCAACTTTTTTCACTACGGGTCACAGCGACTAATGCATCATCTTTGGTTGTTTCTAAGCCTAATATATATGAGAGCGGAATTCCATTTTTTCCTTCTTGGCCCAAGAACCCCTCGTACTCTCCATTGCTATTAAATTTGAGAATAACACGATCAGTTGTCACCATTCCCAGAGACTCGGCATCAACTTCGATACGATCATCTACATACAGATTTCCCTGAGAGTCAACTGTGAGGTGGCCAATATTTTGAAAGCCCCATGTACTTACGCGGTAGATTTGATCGTTTGTCTTGAAAGGAAGGTTATAGCGTTCGTTGTAGATGAGGGATAAAATATCTCCATAACTAGAAAATTTCATCACCTTACCCAGGGTTGGGTTTGTCACAAAAAATAGGCCATCACGCATAAAGATGTCTATTTTACGATCAAAGAAGAGTGTGCCATCACGTTCAAAAAAATCAATTTCATCTTCCATCACGCCCAGGCTCAGACTGAAGAGATCTTGTTTTTTGAGTGTGCGACTAGGCCCACTGCAAGCCAACACAGATAGTAGGCAATAGATGAGGATAAGTGAAGGAATGGAACGAGTAAACTGCATAATAACTTGACTCAAGCCTAAACATTTTTTACATCTTAGTCAATGATCCAATCCCCATATTGGATAGACTGTTCAAATATTATTGCCCTTGCACATCATGAGTCCTTTGTAGTAGAGTGATGGGGTGTGTTCACGGAGGAATTTTGAGCAGTGTGATCAAGGATGCTCTGGGCCAATTTTTTGTTGCATTGCAACGTGTCCCATCTGCACAACAATACCTGTCCTTTGACGTTTTCTACCAAGAGGTTGTCCGTTTTTCTCAACTTCTGGGATTAACAAGTCTTGATCCGCAACAGATTATTTATAAGAATTTTATTGATAGTTTATTGCCAATTCCTTTGCTTGAAAAAATTGCTCCAAAATCTATTTTAGACATTGGTAGTGGGGGGGGGTTTCCGGGGCTATCTCTTGCAGTGCTCCTACCAAATACCGAGTTTTTTCTTTGTGAAAGGAATACAAAAAAAGCAGGATTTTTGCTTGCTACAGCAAGTTTGATGAAGCTGACTAATGTGCATATTTTGGCTAAGGACTTTGAGCAAATTCAGGGAAATTTTGATCTATGTACTTCGCGTGCCTTCACGAAATTTGAGCCCAAAATTGTAAGAAAATTTTTGAGACTAACATCTCTATGCCTGGCCTATAAGGGGCTAGTACAAGAAGCCGCTATAGAAAAAGAAGTTATAACGAATGCAGGCATTCCCTGTTGTCTGCAACAGGCAGAAACATATAAATTTGGGCTTGATTTTGATAGGACATTTCTCTGGTTTGGCCCCGCAGTTGCGCTATTGCATGACCAGCGGGTAGAGCTAGGAGATTGTATATAAAATTATGAAATACAGGCGGTTTTCATTTCTCATATATTTAATTTTTCTCTCTCAGTTAAGTCTTTTTGCACAGCAAAAACCCGTCATTATCGATAAAATTGTTATCAATACCGCAGTGCCACAATCTGGAATGAAGTTTTTTTATGGCAACACTAAACCCTGGGTTTTAAGAGAGACTTTGTACCTTGATGAGGGGCAAATTTTTGAAAATCAGGCTGAATTTAATAAAAAGATTGAAGATATAAAAGAGTATTTGGGACGACTGAGTACAATCAATGAAGAATTTGTGGTTACTGTGAGCCCCAATCCAGAGGCAAATCAATCCCAGGCTACACATATTATTTTGACTATTGATATACAAGATAGCTTCAATTTTATTGCCTATCCGCGTGTATCGTTTAGCTCTAGCGATGGCACGGATATTGGTGTACGTTTCCGTCATTATAACCCATTTGGATTTATGTCTCAGTGGACCGGCCGTGTGGGCTTCTCTCTAAATGAAGAAAACCGTTGGGGTGTAGATTTTTCACTTCAGGGGGCTGTGCCCTTCTATTGGTTTAAGCAAAAGTGGGATGTGACATTTGGAATTTTTGCACTCATTGCACCTTGGTATGGCTCTATTGATGATACATTGCAAGAAGAGGTGCCATTCAATTTGCGTCTGGGATTACGCACGTTTTGGCAGTTATACCCTAAATTTCATGAGGCTTTTGGTATTTATACAGAAATCTATCAAGGTGTGGATGTCATTTCTCAGCAGAGTCGCGTCTCTCGCGACTATGATCCTTATATTCTATATACTGGGTATACACTGTATTTAAATATTCCTATCTATGAAGTAGAAGGATGGGGTACCTTTACCAGCCTCACGGGCCATGGTGGCCAAGTGACCTATCGTTTGGATACACAAGCCACTGATGCACGTAGGGGTTATAGCCCAGTCTTTTCACATAGTTTTAGCATTGGCGATATTGATCTTGTGGGCAATATGCGTCGGGGACTGCGTTTGGATGCTAATGCTTATTTTAAAGCAAATCCATATCGTGCACGCCATTGGGGCATATGGGGCGAGTCTGCAACTTTTGGTAAGGACGAACACGCATGGAGAGACTCCTCAATTTCTGCTACTGCACGTGGGTATTATCCTGTACACGAATATGTGACACTTACAGGACGTATGGGATGGACATACTATCCATTTGATACAGCAAAGAAGCATGATATGGGGGGTGTTTTGCGTGGAATACGTGATTCAAGAATGGTGGGGGATATGTTGTTCTTCTGGAATCTGGATGTAATGTTTAAAGCATGGATAGGCAAGCTAGACTTTATCGGAGAAGTTTGGCTTTCCTTGTTTTATGATGGGGGGATGACTCGCCAACCACATGGCAGATTTGATAGACCCTTTCATGCAATAGGTGCAGAAATTGTTTACTATCCAAAATTCTCACGTAATGTACGTTTGCGTGTGAGCCTGGGAGAAGATGTGGAGGCAATGTTTGATAATGGCAAGCTCACTGGTGATACAAAGCGGGATGGCCAGGGGCAGTATGAGCTTTATTTAGGTATTGACTTGCATTATTAATCTAAAAGTCAAAGCAGGTTAATGCGGCTACTGCTGCACCCAAAAGTGAAGCATCTTCTACTTCTACAATCTCATAATAACGATGATCTTTCGCAGCTAGCGATTGCTTTATATAACATAGCGTTGCTTCTTTGAGTCCTTTTGTTGCATAAAATGTTGTTCCATCAATGACAATTCTTGCTGGCCTCCTAGCGCACAACCCATGACCACTTTGCAACAAAATAGCGACAATTTTCATGGCAAAGAATTTTGCTGCACGATCAACGATCAACTCGCATGCACGGTACAAAAGATCTATATCAGTAGCAGGCACATCCTTGAGTACTCCATTCCATAGTATTGGCCAATTTTCCGGTGTGTGCAAAAACTCACCCAGCTCTATTGTACTTAAATGTGGGATATTTTTTATTTGGTTTTGTGATACAAAGATTCCTTCTTCAGCCATAGCGAGGATCACGGCATGTGTTAATGGACCAAGATAGGCTCCAGAGATGGCTTTTTCAAGGGCTTGCTGCCCATAGGGCAAGGTATTTTTGATAAAGTTGTTATCAATGTCACCACGATCATGTGCATCAAAATTGCCCGATTCTATATTGATAATATGGCGTGCACCTGTGAGCTGTCCTGGGATTTTTATGATTTTTTCATTTAATTCAGCATAGGCAACATTTGTGCCTGTCCCCAAAATTACACCAATACATCCATCAAATTCTTTCTCAGGTGTGGCAACTAACCCTGTCAACAATGTTGTGACTGTATCATTGACAATCACAATATTATGATCTTTGTTCATGCCCCGACGTTTGAGAGCTTTTTTAAGCCCTTCCCCAATGAGCATCCCATTAGAATCTTTAACTTGTATTCCCTTTGTAAAAAAAATCAACTCTCCATCATGATTTGGCATGGCTTGTGCAGGATAACTAAAACAGAAGCCAATTTTTGAAGATTCTTGGCACAAATCTGCGATGTGTGTAGCAAATTCATCAAAGAATTGATCCTGGGTCAATGGTTTTTCTGTGCCAGGCATTTTACCCTTTCTGAATTTTTCTATGACAGGTTTTCCCTCTTTATCAAAGTACACGAGTGCAGCACGAAAATTTGTGCCTCCCGCATCCATAACAACAACTTTTTCATTGCGCAAAACTTGACTATTTAGGCCAATATATGTAGGTAACATTGCCAAAGATTGGCCTTGATGAGCTAAGCCTGCATGCATGTGTTGGGTGAAGCGTTGGACGTGTTGGGCTAAATCAATTTGTTCGCTATGCAGGTGATGTTTTCTAAAAAATTGATCTACAGAGTCAAATTGGCTCATGCTTACTCCTTGCTGGCAGCACGCATCAGACGGTCCCGCAGGGCATCCGTAATGCCTTCTTTTTTTTGGGGCAGAATAATAAGCACCTGTACGCAGCTCAGCAACTCGAATTCTACAAGAGCTTTGTAAAGTTGTCTAGCAAAATCTTCTGTATCTATGAATTTTTTAACTTTCCAGTGACTAAAAACAGGATTCAGTTCCACATCTGCAAGCATCATGAGGCCTATAGATTCATCTTGATAACGAAGGACAATCTCTCTCCACTGTGATTCTTCAAAGAGCGTGATCTGGTAGTTTGGCCGGTAGTGGGGGTGGTGTGTTCCTGGACTTTGCACAGTTTTCATCCATTTTGGCCTGTGGATACCATGTCCTTTATTATCAAGGAAAGCTTCTAATTCTTCAAAAGCAATGATCCCAGGTCGTAATAATTGGACTTTTTTCTCTAGGCAACTGATGATGGTAGACTCTAACCCTACTCTAGCATCTGGGCCGTTCAAAATAGCAGGGATCCGACCTTGCATCTCTTGGTAGACCATGGCTGTTGTGGTGGGGCTAGGGCGACCAGAACGATTCGCTGAAGGAGCTGCAAGAGGAAAAGGACAATCTGATAGGAGTTTTTGGGCAATAGGACTTGCTGGGATACGTATACCAATACTGTGGAGTCCTGCAGTCGCAATAGGTGAGATTTTCTCAGATCTTGGCACAATGATAGTGAGAGGTCCAGGAGAAAATCTTTCAAAGAGCTGCATCGCAATGTCTGGCACATTTTGTGCAGCCTCTCCAATGCGATCAAGGCTAGAAATATGCACAATAAAAGGGTTGTCAACAGGGCGACCTTTGGCCAGATAAATCTTTTTGCAGGCATCATCATCATAGGCATTGGCACCAAGTCCAAAGACGGTTTCGCTTGGAAATGCCACCAATTCACCCTGCCCTAAGAGTGTACACAAAGCAGGAATATCTTGCAGTGTATAGATTGTCGTTTTTATAGATCGTTGCAAAAAACCCTTTCCCATCCCTCTTGTATTTGACACTAATATAAGGAGGATTTTTATTCAAGTCTCCCTCTTAATAGGACTTGTAAAAAAGCTAAAAAAAATCTACAATGAGTCCTGATTATGAATAATAAGCCGCTTTCTTACGACGAGTCGACTGGGTTGTCATACCAGCTGATAATCGGCATTGAAACCCATGTCCAAGTTTTGAGCCAGAGTAAAGCCTATTGTGGATGTGAAAACCGTTATGGGGGTATGCCTAATTCACGCGTATGCCCCGTATGCCTGGGATTACCTGGTGCATTGCCCCGTGTCAATAAAAGACTTTATGAAGCGGCAATTTTAGCAGGTTTGGCTTTTGGGTCAAAAATCCAAGATTCAGTCAATTTTGTCAGAAAAAACTATATGTATCCAGACCTGACAAAGGGCTATCAAATTACGCAGTCTCCCCAAATTTGCCAGGGGGGATATATCGATGTGAGTATTGGTGGAGAGCGAAAGCGCATTGATCTGGTTGGGTTGCACATGGAAGAGGATGTGGGCAAGAGTCTGCATCTGGAGGATGAACCTGAAACTTCCTACATCGACTACAACCGTTGTGGTGCGCCACTTTTAGAAATTGTCACCCATCCTTGTCTGCATACTGCAGAAGAAGCCGTTGCATATGCGCAAGGGTTAAGAGAGTTAGTACGGCATTTGGGGATCTCAAATGGAGATATGGAAGAGGGTAGTCTGCGTTGTGATGCTAATGTAAATTTGCATATTCATTGTGAGGATCAAATTTTTGCTACACCCATTGCAGAAATTAAAAACATGAATTCTTTTCGCTCTATACGTGGGGCTATCGAATTTGAAATTACACGCCAATTGGTACAGTGGAAAGAAGACAAAATTACCCTACACGACAAAGCCGGAATCAAGACAACACGTAGTTGGGATGATAAAGCACAGTGTACTCTCTTTATGCGTAGCAAGGGCCCACTGGATGACTATCGATTTTTTAATGAGCCAGATATTCCGTGCACCATTGTCCCGCACAGCCTTATCCAGATATTGCAGTCTGAAGTAGGGGAGCTTCCTATAGATACACGCATCAGGCTGAAAGAGGCCTATGGTTTGAGTGACTTTGATGTAGAAACCCTCACGCAGAGTCGCGCATTTGTGAAGTTTTATGAGCAATCTGTGCAGGGTGCTAAAGCTCCAAAAAAAGTAGCGAATTGGATATTAAGTGAGTTGGTTGCTGTGCTGAAAGAAAAAAATCTCACGATTGAGACAAGTCCTATCTCTGCTGTATCAATTACTGATCTTAGTAACCTAGTTGAGGATGGCCAGATCAACGGAAAGCAGGCCAAAACTGTCTTTGAAGAGATGGTACTGACGGGAGAAGGTGCACAAAATTTGGTTCAGAAACTGGGGCTTTCACAGGTCGCAGATCATCAGGCTATTGAGGGATTTGCGCAAGAGGTACTACATGAAAACCCCCAGGCAATCAGTGACTACAAAAATGGCAAAGATAATGCTCTCAAATTTATGATGGGCCAACTTATGAAAAAAAGCCGAGGAAAGGCAAATCCTGATTTGGCGAGCCAAATCTTACAAAAATTACTTCAGTAAAGCGGGGTTAGGTGTGCGTTTTAATAAAATTCTTATATTTTTTTTGACATGGATGTTGCTCACACCCCTGCCAAATTTATATGCCCAGTTTTTTGCTACAGCATTTCCAGTTTTCAATTTTGGGACAAATGTTTTTAATGATATGCCATATTCTCGAACCAATTATTTGCGGTATCTTGATGATCCCCGATTTTTACAATTGGGTATAGATATAGATTGGCGTGGACTTCAGGCCTATATGCGCTTGGAACTTTTTCAAAACCCTGCAATTTTTCAAAGTGGCCTCGCCTATTCCAACTTGCCATTACCTATTGGATATCAAAGTTTTACTGCTGGGTTTAATGCTAATTTTCCTTCAGAGGGCTGGCTTGGCTATATCAATGACTATGTAGATATCTCTGTTGGGCGTCGCAAATTAGCTACAGGTCCAGGAAAATATAATCTAAGTTTGAGTGAGCAGGCTCCTGCTCTTGATGCATATTGGATTAATATTCATCCTATGACGAATTATAAAGTGCGTTTGTATGGGATTTTGTCTGGGGCAATGAGTGGCCATGAGGCAGGGCGTAGATTTCTCACGGAAAATCAGCGTTATTGGGATCCTACAGCCGCTGGTGGTGTGGGTGCTTGGGTCGATACCTATGACCCTACTACCGCAACATTTCCACAGGTTGATCGGTATAACAGCCCATTTAAAGGCTATTTTTTTCATAAAATTGGGGTAGAGGGTGATTGGTGGCGTGTGGGACTCAGTGAGTCGATCATGGTCTATGGTGGAGCGCCGACACTTGATATTAACGGGCCTTTGACACTTTGGCATAATAGCTACATCGTCAATGGCAATGCTCTGTTGGGCGTCACATTTGAGTTCTTGTTGGCACAGCAAGTACGTGTTTATGGAGAATGGGCCATGGATGATTTGATGTTGGGTGAATTTGATAATGCAAAGCCCACATCGATGTCATTCATGCTGGGTGCTGACTGGCAGATTTTTGGCACAGACACCCCATACAAGGGTGAAATTTATCGTGATAGCAGCAGAACAATGCGAGAGCAACAATTTACTAAAACAGATGGTTTAATTATTGGGATAGAGGCTGTGTATACTTCACGCTTTATGTATGGGCGTCCAGGGGATGATCCTTTTGGTAAATTTAGCTTTTTCACATCTCCTCAATATGGAGTTAATCATTGGCCATTAGTCGAATATTACTTGGGATTTCCCTATGGTCCACAAAGTATGCTCATCGAATTTCGTGGTACATATAGCAGTGGAGATTGGTATGTGGAGGGAAGTTTAGGTTATTTGCTAGAAGGTCAGAAGGGCTCAGGTATCTTTGATATTGATGCCCCAGGCAGTGCCATCGATCCTGACACAAT
Source organism: Spirochaetia bacterium (assembly GCA_051648825.1). Lineage (GTDB taxonomy): Bacteria > Spirochaetota > Spirochaetia > WRBN01 > WRBN01 > JAHHUI01. Next base: position 310,241 of record JBOFFX010000022.1, on the reverse strand, counting down.
TCCCTTGGGCGCTTCAGCACTGAATCCTTTTGCTTTTGATGGGCCATTTGCACATAGCTTGATCTTTCAGGCTACAATGTACTACTATTTACGTAGTTGGGTCCAGCTGTATGTAGGGACCTATCATCAAATCCGTATGGATGATTTGAAAAAGAGTGTGAGTGCGGTTTCTACAGGTGTGGCATTCCACTTTGCCACAGATATTTTATTGCGTGATTCAAATAGAAAACAGCCAGAGGTTTAAGGATTAGTAACAATATGAAAAGACAAGATTTTTTGGCAGTGATTGGCTATCATGGTAATTTAGCACTGGTAGACAAGCGGATGCGTTCAAAAATGAAAAATAAGTCTATAGAAGAACTTGCTCAGCTGGGAGAATACAAAGGGGCATTTTGTGCCACATTTTTTGAAGATATCACACATAGACAGCTCTTACTTTCCCGTTATAATGCTTTATGTGGTAGCAACTATAGTCTTGCAGAGATGGAAAGACTTTTTGGTGTATTTCACATTCCAGAAAAAGTCAAAGTCCAAGACATCTAAATCTTAGGTTTTGGCTGAGTCATTTTTTGTGCGTTGTAATAGTGTTGCTTTCAAATCATACAAACTTTTGGAAAGGTCCACTTTGTAAAAATGGGGGTTAGTTAGGCGACGATGCTCATCGCTCATGCTGTGCATATTCTCATTACGGTATTTTTGTGCATCAGAAATATGATAGCTTTTAGTTGAAATAGCTTGTGTCATTTTTCCATCAATCATCATAGGCACCAAAAGGGCCTTGACCGTGTAGCTGCCTTTTGCAAATGTTGTTTTTGCAAATTTATTATGCTCTGCAAAAATTGTGATTTCATCCCCATTCAAGAGTTTATCTCGATCCTCATCTGGTTTATCACGCAGACAGACCAGATCTGCTGTGGCAATATTATTTTGAAATATACGATAAACTTGCTTGGTATCTGGGGTGCTAGTTTTGATAATATCCTCAGAAATTTTAATCACTGGTTCATCATTTAATGCCGCTAATTTATAAACACCACCAAAACAAGGATTGTCACGGTTAACAGCAATGGCATCACCAATGCCTACCCCATCAAAGCATGCACCTTGCTTGATCAAAGTATCTAACAGGTGTTCGTCTAGACTATTTGTTAAGACAATTCTGGCATATTTCATGCCTGCCTCATCAAGTTTTTTTCGGCAATACTTACTTAAATATGCGAGATCTCCTGAGTCAATACGAATCCCATAAATCCCAGCATAATTGTCATCAATTTGATTTTTTTTAAAACACTCAATAGCATTGTCCAGTCCAATATTAATTGTATCATATGTGTCGATAAGTAGGATTAATGCATTTGCTTTTTGAGTTTTCCTTTCATTAACAAACGCATCAAACGCATGATATTCACCCTGTGCACCCAGGCCAAAAGCTTGCACATAAGAATGACTCATTGTGCCAATAGCAGGAGCACCAAAGATATATTGTGCAGAGAGTGAACTGTGACTATCACATCCACCAATGAGTGCGGCTTTTGTTCCCAAAATTGCGGCATCTAGCCCATGCGCACGGCGTGTATTAAATGCAAAAATGGCTGTATTCTCACCAGCTGCACGGCGAATCCTATTGGCTTTGCTTGCAATAGTCATTTGATAATTCATAGTATTCAATAGAGGGGTTTCAATAATTTTTGTTGCAATAAGTTCTCCCTCTATCACAATGATAGGTTCATGAGGATAGGCAAATTCGCCCTCTTTCATAGCATAGATATTTCCATTGAATTGTAGTTGAGACAGATAGTCAATGAGATCTTGATCATCAAGAACTTGTGAGAGGTACATTCTTTTTTCTGACTCACAGGTGTGATTAAAAAGATCTACCAGGCGTACAATATCTTGTGTACCAGAGACCACGGCATATCCCCCGTCTTCACTACGACGAAAAAAATATTCAAAGACAGCCCGCTGCTTGTGTATCTTTTTTTTCAAAAAAACACTTGATTCAGTATATTGATAGCGATCACTGTTAAGAAAATGCAAAAAACTAAGCAATGGATTCATGATAATTACTTTCCTGTGCGCTGGGCATGCGGGTGTGCCTTTCGGTAAATTTGTTTAAGTTTTTCTATACCTACATGGGTATAAATCTGAGTGGTAGACAAATGTTGGTGTCCCAGCATTTCTTGCACAATACGCAAGTCGGCACCCTCATCTAGAAGATGCGTGGCAAATGTATGTCGGAATAAATGGACTCCAATTTTTTGTCCATATGGCAATAATGGTTCATATTTTTTTACGATATAAAATAGCCCGCGTGTGGTTAATCTCTTTCCTTTCTCATTAAGAAAAAGTGCTAGATTTGCATCCTCATCGTCTGTACAAACATATGAGGATCTCAGGGGTAGATAATCTTCCAATGCCTTCCAGGCCGGTGGTCCCAAAAAAACAAGGCGTACTTTTTTTCCTTTACCCTCAATAGGGATGACACGACGTATAACATCTGAAGTGTTCATCTTTACTAATTCAAATGCACGTAGTCCACAACTGTATAGGAATTCTAAAATTGCACGATCCCGACGACCCAAATAAGAGTCTTCACAGGCAGCGAGTATTGTTGTGATATCACGATAGACCAAACAAGAGGGCAGTCGTTGGGGTATTTTTGGCGTTTTAATATGCATAAAAGGATTTTCTGTATACTGATGATCCTTTTGTAGATATTTAAAAAAATTTTTGAGCGTAGAAAAATGTCGACGAATAGATCTCTCATTAATATTTTTTTCACGCAAAGAAACTAGGTATTGGCGTGCAATTTTTAAAGAGACAAGATCTAGGGAGCAGTTTTGTTCTCTTAAAAAAGTAGCAAATTGTTGCAAATCACATTGATAAGATCGTAGTGTTTGTGGGCTATAATTACGCTGGGTGAGTTTTTGTAGATAGACAGAAATAAGATCCTCAAAGATCATTGTCATTTTCCCAGCCAATATCTTGTGCTGTATTTTCTGCAATTAATTTACCAATATCGTAGGTGCGATTTTTCTTCTTGATTGTAGGCTCTTGTGCCACATTTGCTTGTACTTCTTTTTTTTGTGTTACGGCAATTGGTGTTTTGTGCATAATTCCCCAGGAATGAAGCAAGTCTGCCCCTCTTTCTAGCGCAATTGCACCCTGTTCATAGAGTTTTTCTAGTCCACTTTCTGGCTTTAGCCCAATGCGGTGAATAAAGACATCACGTCCTTGTTCTAGTGCAAAATCTGCAGTGATCAATGCCCCAGATCGATGAGGAGCTTCCATGACAATCAGTGATCGACAAAGCCCTGCAACAATGCGGTTGCGTTCTGGAAAAGTATAGATGGCGGGCTGGGTTTCTGGTGGATATTCTGTGATTAATGCACCACCATTATGCACAATATCTACAGCAAGTCTTTTGTTGGCATTAGGATAAATAAAGTCAAATCCACTGCCCAAAACAGCGCTGGTATGTGCATTCACAGAGAGTGCAGCACGATGTGCAATACCGTCGATACCAATGGCCATGCCAGAGACAATACTACCGATACTTTTTGCGACTTCTCGCACAAAAATCGCAGTTTCATTTTTTGTATTAACATGAGGTTTTCTCGTTCCCACTACACCAAGTGCAGGATGCAATGGGTTAGCCAGTTGTCCCATATAAAAGAGTAAAAAAGGCGGAGCATAGATCTCTCTCAATAAAGCAGGATAGTCCTCGCGGAAAAGGTGTGTGATATGAATATGCCGTTTTTGAAGTTTTTCATATATAACTTGGGCTTTTTCCCAAATAGATTGACCCGAAAATTCTGCAAATTTTGATATGCGGTGTTTGGTTTGCTTGATTTGTCCCCCACATAGTACAAAGAGCTCTGATCCCTTTATTTTTTGAAATTGAGTATGATCAGGCAATTCTTTTGCTAGAGCCATCTTTTCTATAGGATTGAGTAGCGGAATTAGGTGAATCGCTAGTGCATATAGATCATCCATCATTTAAATCCTTGTGAGTTGGGCAAGGTTTTCTTTGGCAATTTGACGCTCTTCTTCACTCGGTGCTGTTTGGGCAAGATCAGAGTAAAGTTCAATTGCACGTCTATCATCAAGGGTTTGTACCGCAATGCGGGCCTCAACAAAAAGTGAGGTAGAGGTGGGTCTGTCTACTTCATTATAACGTTGCATCAGCTTTTTTGCTGCATGTGGGAGATCAAATGAATTAGAATACAAAATGGCTAAAGAAAGAATGGCAGGCCCATAATTTGGACTTGATTTTAGTGATTTCTCTAGGTAAAAACGTGATTTTTGTAGATATTCTTGACCTTTTTTTCCTACGGGTTGTGATTGCCCCATCCATCCAGCTGCAATGCCAGTGTTGTAGAGAAGGTCTGTTTTTTCTGGATAAAAAGCCAGTGCTTCTTCAAACATTTCGAAGGCTTTACCATACATTTGATAATCCATATATTTCATACCTAATAGGTAGTGTGTTTGGCCCAGATTTTGACTAGCAACCAATGCTGTATTAAGGACTTTAGATTGTCTCTCGATATCTCTTTTTAATTGCTCAATAGATTTGTCATCTTCGATATTTTGTGCACGTTCAGCCAGTGTATCTGTAGCAGGTTTTTCTCTGGCAAAAGGGCTGAGCATACGACGAATTTCATATTCATCTTTGTCACATCCTATGAGTAATATCGCAAATAAAAACATGAGAAATACCAATTTTTTCATGACTGATCTCCTCTGGGATGGTAGGCTTTATGTGCATTTTGTAGACTTTTATTTGTCAAATGTGTATAAATTTGTGTTGCAGCAATATCTGCATGTCCCAAAAGTTGTTGTACAGCACGAATGTCTGCACCATTTTCAAGTAAATGTGTAGCAAAACTATGGCGCAGTGTATGGACTTTTGTACTCATACTAATATTCTCGGCAATTTTCTGCAATGTTTTCCATACTCCTTGGCGTGTCAACTTTTTACCCTGTTGACTCAAAAAAACTTCAGCAGGAAATCCTTGTTTTATTTTGATGAGTGCTGGCCTTCCTTGAGCCAAATATTGTTTAATCCAAAATTCAGCTTCTTCGCCAATAGGCACAAGGCGCTCACGATCCCTTTTGCCAACAATACGTATAGCCCCCTGATCCAAGAGAAGCTGATCCAGGCGTAGGTTAATAGATTCTGAGACACGCAATCCACTACTATAGATGAGCTCAAAAAGTGCACGATCGCGCATGCCAAGGGGAGAGTCTGTTTGAATAGAGTTAAACAAACGTGTGATATCTTGTTGGTCGATGACCTGTGGTAAGCCACGAGAGCACTTGGAGGCTTCCAAGAGCAATGTTGGATCAGCTTTTATCAGATTTTCGATCATGAGATAGCGAAAAAAAGACCGCAATGCACTAATCACGCGCATGCGGGATTTTGTTTGCAACAGACGAATATCCAAGTACGCTTCTATATCAGATCTCAGAATATGGGTTAACGCGAGCTGTTGGCTATTGATATAGAGCATAAAGGCAACAATCTCACGTCTGTAAGCTTGGATAGTGAGTGCAGAGAGGCCATCTTCCACGTTTATTTTATAAGAATATTCGTCAATCAACTTATTCATATGATTGCGGCTAATGGCCTCCCCGTTACTTAGAATCTCCTTGAATACGTAAATAACTAGGAATAGATTCATCCAATTCTTTTGGAGGTTGGCTTCTACGCCCACTTGTCAATTTTTCCCATGCATCAGAGCTAATCAAACCAGAACGTCCTCCACTAGGTAGAGCGTGCTCTCGAATAGGTGAGGATTGTTGAGACCCAAAGAGATTCTCTGAGGAGGGGATACTTTGCAGGCTTTCTATCTCACTATTGGCTTTTGCAGAGAGTTTCCCTTCTTGACTTTGCGCAGCACGCAAGCGACCTGTAACACTTAATGGCTTGGTTTTTTCACGCACAAAACCTGTTGCAATGACGGTGACCCGTACTTCATCATGCACATTAGGATTGATACACAGGCCCATTTTTCTTACAGCATTGGGATCGATACGTTCAGCCAATGCACTCATGATTTCATCATATTCAGAAATAGCCAAATCATCTCCTGCTGTCACATTGACCAATAAACCTTTTGCCCCATCTATTTCTGTATTTTCAGCTAAGGGGCAACTCAAGGCTTCCTTAAGAGCATCCAGAGCGCGATTATCACCACGCCCCACACCTTGGCCCATGATGGCTTCACCTTGAAAACTCATAATAGTTTTGACATCAGCAAAGTCAACATTGATATATCCAGTGTGGTTAATGAGTTCGACAATGCCCTCTACACCAATACGTAAGAGCTCATTGGCCTGGCCAAAAGCATCAGTCACACGCATTTTGCGATCACTGGTTGTCAGGAGTTTTTCATTGGGAACAACAATAAGAGCATCTGTGTGTTTGCGCAGGTCTTCTAGGCCATCACGGGCAACATCCATTTTGCGTGAGCCCTCGACACTGAAAGGGAGTGTGACAATAGCAACAGTCAGGGCACTAGATTTTTTGGCAATTTCAGCAATGACAGGGAGACTGCCTGTTCCTGTACCACCACCAAGGCCAGTGGTCAAAAAGACCATGTGTGCCCCATCAATATACTGTTCCAAAAGTGCACGATCTTCTTGCGCAGCACGTGCACCAATATCTGGATTTCCCCCAGCACCCAATCCACCTGTCAAGTCTCGGCCCAATGCAATGCGCGTAGGAGCCAGACAGGCCTCCAATGCTTGCACATCGGTATTCACCGCAATAAATTCTACACCCTGCAATTGTGCACTGATCATATGATTGAGTGCATTGCACCCACCACCACCAGCACCAATGACCTTGATCACAGTGCGCCCTACTGGACTTTGTGTCTGCTCATCGACAACTTTAAGTTTTAAACTGCTCATACTTCTGTCTCCCTTTGACTGCGTTTCCCTATCTTTTGCCGACTAGCTATTTTGTAATATCCAGTAGGACTATTATGACATATTTTTTAAAAAAAATCTCTTATCCAGCTAAAAATATTGGATCTTTTTGCCGACCTTTCGCTACGGGGAGCCTCAGGGATCTGTGCTACTGGAGTATTCCAGTTCACAGGGGGGTTGCGATAGCGCTTCATCAGGCCCAACACACCCCCAAATGAAACATCCCGACTTGCTTCCTCTAGGTTTTCTATCCCCATGCTATAACCCAAACGTGCAGGTCGCCCAAAAATTCGCCCTGCAAGCTCTACTGCTCCAGGCAATTTTGCCCCAGCACCACCAAGGACAATACCACGTGCACGCTGTAGCCACCCACTTTCATTGATTTCTTTTTGTGCTACACTATACATATCGGTGAGTCTTGCTGTCAGTACATCACAAATATAATATAGGCTTATTGATTCTGAGTTGCGATCGCTACTGCCAGGAATATATGCAAATTCTTCCCGATCCAAGAGCGGTTTATGTGCACATCCGTGCCGCATTTTCATATCCTCCGCAATCTCTTCAGAGATTTGTAGCATATAGGCTAAATCAAGTGTTAATGCATGGCTACCTATGGGTAAAACAAAATTATAATAAGGCTCTCCATACTGATAATAGGTGATCTTTGTTGTGCTCAAGCCCAGATCGATCAAGATCGTGCCACGCTCTTTTTCTTCTTTACTTAATATTGCCTCACCCAGGGCAATGGGGCTATACATAAAGTCTGCCACTTGTCGACCTGTACGACTAATGGCCAGATTAAGATGATCTAAAAGCGTTGTCGGCGTCACAATAATATGTGCTTCTGCTTCAAGTCGGACCCCTACCATATTTAATGGTTCTTTTACCATCTCTTGGTTATCTACCATATATCTGAGAGGAAAAATATGTGCAATGCTACGATCTTGTGGGATGACAATAGCTTGAGCTGCAGCTATCACCTGCTCTTTGTCTTGTCGCGTGATGGGACGCCCACGCCCCCTGAGCCCTGTAGCAGCCACGCCATGACTATTGAGTGCATCAATATTTTCTCCTGTATAAGCAGCATGGACTATATCAATATTCAGCCCAATTTCAGTTTCTGTTTCATCAAAAAGTTCCTTCAGTGAAGTCACACAGGCTTCCATATTAAGGACAGCACCTTTTTTGAGTCCTTTGCTGGGATGTGATTTGAGTGCAATGAGCTCTAATTGCCGATCGGAGTGTATATAGGCAACAGCCAACTTATAATCTGCAGATCCCAGATCCAGACTAACCAATAGATTTTGGTTCATATCACACCTCCCCCAGACTTATATACAATTTCACTTCCTCGCATATCCAAAATTTTGGCAAAAGGAAAACGACTTTCAAAAATTTGTTTTGTTTGCCAATAGGTGTGATGAATCTTTCTTATAGAAAAATCTGCATTGACACGCAAGATAAATGGCATATCGCGAAATTTCATATACACACTATCAGGTTCTTGCTGAATTTTCTCAATATTGGAGTAAAACTCGGGGTATTGCCGTTTCAACTGTCCCAGGGTCTTAATCCACTCTGGCAACATTTTTTCACGCAAAGATTGCTCATTGACATCTGGCAAAAGCACAACAGTGGGCAACGTGGTTGTTGCATCTACTGTTGGGACAACATTGCCATATTCATTAAAATAAAGCATATTCTCATTGATTTTTGTCACAAAAACTGGCCCATGTGCAAAGTTTTTAATAATTAAATGATTAGGCCATTCTTTAGAAACTTCTACATCTTCACCAGTGGCTTGTTGCAAAACTAGGGCAATTTCTTGTGGATGAATATTAAAGTATAGCGGTGTAGACTTCCAGTTTAAGAGTATAAATAATTCTTCATTAGTCAGAGACAAATCTCCTTCAATCGTGATCTGAGAAAGTCTAATCTTTGGCACTAAATAGACAAAAAACAAGCCCTCTATCATAATGAAAACGAGTAGGAAGATTGAAAGCACGCGTGAGAATTTACGCTTGGCCATCTTTTTTTCTCCTAGAAATATTCAGCATGATGCCACACATTAGCAATGTAATGGCCAAACTCGATCCTCCAGCACTAAAAAACGGCATGGGAACACCAGTCACGGGCATAATTCCTACTACCACACCTATATGCAAAAATGCTTGCCCCAAAATTAGCAAGGCCAAAGAAAGCATCAATGTTGATTCATAGTCGTCACAGTCTTTTTGCACTACTTGCCATGCTCTCCCCAAAAGTAGTAAAAATCCAAGAATTACAGCCAGCCCACCCAAAACCCCAATTTCTTCAATCACTGCAGCAAAAATATAGTCAGACTGCACTAGACTAATACGCCCCATTTTAAAGGTACCATTACCCAGTCCCTTCCCCAATAACCCTGCAGACTCAATTGCACGACGTGCCATGGTGGGCTGCATGCCTGTGCCTAATACATCACTATTATTATTTAAAAATTCTGTCAAACGGGCAATGCGCCATGTACTCAACACACTCATAACACTCATTCCAGCCACTGCAATAGCCTGAAAAAACACATATAAAGGTGAGACTCCAGCCATAAAAAAGATAACTAATGACATGCCAAAGATGAAGACAGAGGTAGAGAGATTATTTTGTAGGTAAATGGGAATACATAATAATACTGTCATAAATAGTGGTTTGACAAAAAACTGCCAGTTGCTTTCACTCATATTTTTCCAGCGATACAAGACTCTTGCCAGGTACAATGCGAGTGTCAATTTTGCTAGCTCACTAGGCTGAAATGTAAAAGAGCCAATATAGATCCAGCGGCTACCACCACGGATTGTTCCAAAAATTCCCGTGACGGGTAAGAGGTTTAGAATGACAGTCAAAATCCATAAAAAAGGCGTAATTTTGTAAAAAAATTCCAGACGTACAATACATGCCAACAACATAAATCCTAGCCCAACCCCAGCCCACAAAAGCTGACGGCTAATAAAATAGTACAAAGGAACATGTTGCGAGAAATTTTGGCTAGAAAAGTGATAGTATGTGCTGAAACAAAAAATCAATCCTGTGCCTAGCAACGAAAGAATCGTAAAGAGTAGTGTAGAATCAGGATACCCACGTGTCTCATCCGTGCTCATGCTTTCAAAGAAAGACATTGACCATCTGTGACCAAACTCGCTACCAATGCCAGAGGCAGATTTATTTGTTGATACTATCATAACCCTCTTGCTATCCTAATTAATCTTGAGCGTACTCAGTGCAATAAGTGAAAATAATCCACCCAATATCCAAAAACGTGCCACAACCTTTGTTTCACTCCACCCACATTGCTCATAATGATGATGCAATGGTGCCATTTTAAATACACGCCTACCCATTCCATATTTCTTCTTTGTATAGCGAAAATACCCCACTTGAATAATGACAGAGAGGGTTTCTAGTACAAAAACGCCGCCAATAACAATAAGTAATAATTCCCGCTTAAGCATCATGGCCAACAAGCCTAATACTCCCCCAAATGACAAACTACCCGTGTCTCCCATAAATACAGATGCAGGATGAGAGTTAAACCACAAGAACCCAATGCAAGATCCCAAAATTGCCATAATAGGGATAGTTAACTCACTGGCTTCTGGAATATAAGGAATATGTAGATAGCTGGCAAAAAATGAGTGGCCGCTAGAATAGGCAATAATAGCAAATGTACCAAATGCCAAAATCAATAATCCAGTCAACAATCCATCCAGTCCATCAGTCAAATTAGTTGCATTACTCGTACCAACCAACAAGAAAATGCCAAAGGGAATATACAGCCAAGAAAGATCAATGACAAGGTTTTTAAACAAAGGAACATAGAGCATTGTGATTTCTTTGAGACCAATTATCTCATAGTCTTTAAGTTGTAAAATTTTGTAGAAATGGGGACTGTGTATAAACAATAAGATCACGAGTGTGGCAGAAATTGTCAACTGACCAATACTCTTAATCTTTGCAGAGATGCCATCAGAATTTGCTTTCTTAATCTTTAGGTAATCATCAAGAAAACCCAGCCCGCCAAAGCTTACAAGCGCAAAAAGCAATAACCATGTGTAATAACTATTCAAATTTTGCCATAAGAGGGTAGAGAGCACTACACTAACAATCATCATCGCGCCACCCATCGTCGGGGTGCCTTTTTTGGCCAAATGAGAGGCTGGCCCATTATCACGGATACTCTGCCCAAATTTAAAATGGGCCAACATACGAATAATGAAGGGGCCAAAGATGAAACTAATCATCAGTGCCGTCACTGCAGCATAAATCGCACGAAAAGTAATATACTGAAAGATATTAAAAAATGAGTGATATTTGACAAGTGGATACAATAACCAATTAAGCAATGGGAACCTCCTTTGTTTGACTGGGCCACAAAAACCCGCAATTCTCTAACGACTGAAGAAGTCTTTGCATCCCCAAGCTATGACTACCCTTTATCAAAAGCAAATCATCATCTTTTAAGAAATAAATAATTTCCTGTTCTGCTTGTTCATAGGTCAAGGGTGCAAATATTTGTCCCAGATAATAGTGTTCCCTCAGACTGACTTCTAGGGTTTTCATTGAAACTCCTAGCAAAAAAACGGCATCAAAACCTGCATCAATAACAGATTGTGCCAATTCTGCATGGCTACGATCGGCCTTTTCACCTAGTTCACGCATTTCTCCCAAAAAGGCAATTTTTCTTGCATACCGCAAAGGCTTAAAAAGCGTGAGTACCGCAAGCATGCTTTCAGGGTTTGCATTATAACAATCATTATACACAGTGATCCGCCCGCGAATGACTTCACTGCGCCCAGTGAGTCCCCCCATTTTCTCTAACCCCGCCTTTATGAGGGCAGGTTTAATTCTTGCTTGATACGCGACCTCAATACACAAGAGTGCATTAGAGAGATTATGTTGACCCGCCAGCCTAAGGCGTATTTTTTGATTATGATAGTAGATAATCCAACCATCAAGCCCCAGGTCTTCTGCATGCTCAAATCGCTTAAGGGTACTGGGAGAAAAAAAGACAACCTGCCCTTGAATTTTTTCTGCCAATAACGAGGCAAAGCGATCTCTTTGCGGGATAAATGCCACCTGCTTCCCATCGAAATGATTAAATATTGACTTTTTTTCATAAGCAATATTTTCCTGAGATCCCAGTTGGCCAATGTGTGCACGCCCAATATTTGTGACGATCGCATAGTCGGGAGGGAAAATTTCTACCAACTCAGCAATTTCTCCTATACGATTCATTCCCATTTCCAAGATAGCATAACGGTGATGTCGCTGAATATTGAAGCAAGAAAGAGGCAGGCCAATATCACTATTAAGATTGCCAATATTAGCAATAGTGCTTTCTTTTTCTCTAAAAATTGCATACAACATCTCTTTGATAGTTGTCTTACCAGAAGATCCTGTCACAGCAATTTTGAAGAGTCGAGGAAAACGTTGCACATAGCTTTTGGCTAGTTTCTGCAACGCCTGTAATGGCTGCTCGACCAAAAAAAGTGCTGCACGGTGCTGCTGGGCAATTTCTTTATAGTCAATCGCGCGATAGGCATCCCTTGGTGTTTGGATAATTGCAGCACATGCCCCGTTTTGTAATGCTTGACTCAGATAGTCAGCACCATTAACTCGTTCTCCTACTAATCCCAAAAAGAGGGTTTTTTCCTGACAAGCACGACTATCAATGGCCACACGAATAATAGGACAAACGGCCTCATTGCCAATATTTTTGACACTCAAAACAGCCTCTATTTCATCTAACTCAAAAAGCGTCATCTCATCGACTCCTTCACAGAGGCAGGATAAATTAATACAACCTCAGAGGGAGCAATATAGTGCAGATTCCAACCAGGATTATTACGCATCAAACGCAGGATATGGGCAGGAGACTCTAATTCGCTAATAAGTGCAAATAGGCGCTTATTTTGTTGATAAATCTCATTTTCACGAGTTTCCAACTGAAGAATAATTTGCCTTTTTTGATGATAAAACCAGCTTTGCTGTACATTGACCCAGGCGACAATAAAGAGAGAAAGCGCCAATAAAATACCCGTAAAGAGCGTTTTTCCCGAATTATCCACACCTGGCCCCCAGTTTTTGAATAACTCGCAAACGTGCCGATCGAGAGGCAGAATTTTCACCAACTTCTTTCTGTGTTGGAGCAGTGCCTCCTGCATTCATCAGCCGCCCCACTGGACCACCACATGTGCAGCGCATTTGGCTGGCAGAACAATGACATGGCCGCGCAAGATCACGAAAGAAATTTTTTACAATACGATCTTCAAGGCTATGAAAAGAGATAATACCCAATTTGCCCCCTATGTCTAAAAGATCAAAAGCTTGCACAATTGCAGACTCAAGGCGTGCCAACTCTTGATTAACCTGAATACGAATTGCCTGAAAGATTTTTGTTGCAGGGTGAATGCGTGCATGCTTTTTACTAGAGATCTTAAAAATCGCATCAGCGAGATCTTTTGCCATATCAAATGGACGTTGTTGAACAATCATTTTTGACATTTTATAAGCCTCCTTTTCATCTCCATAGTTGCGAAAAAGATCACACAGTTGCGACTGGGACCACCGGTTCACAATATCGTGTGCTGCATCCCCCTCTCCAGAGAGGCGCATATCCAACCAAGCCACGTCATTAAAAGAAAATCCACGACCACTAGCAACAAAATGGTACATAGATACACCCAAATCCATAAAAATCACCCGCACTGGCAATCCGGGATAATCCTGATATTGCCCCAGCATGTCATCAAACCAGGCTTGATGACATTGCACACGAGCAGATAGCATGCCCAATCGTGCTTGTGCACGCTGCATCATTTGTGCATCCACATCGCAGCCCACCGCATGCATTGTTGGCCATTTTTTCAACATCGCCAGCAGATGTCCCGCCTCACCCAGAGTACAGTCAATACCCACAAAAGGCATATCTATAATTTCTGGTTGCATTAAATCTAAGACTTCATGCAATAACACAGAGTAGTGGCGCTCATAAGATTGCTTATGAGTCATGAGCTTTATCGCCCGTACGTGCAAAAGCACTCTCAAGACGATCATTGGTGGCAGTTTCATACGCATGATACAACTGCGAATCCCAAATTTCTAGATAGTAGCCCAATCCAATGAGATAACAATCTTTTTGCAGGCGCGCCATTTGCATCAGGCTGGGGTTCAGCTTAATACGCCCCGCAGCATCTAGGGGGACCTCTTGTGCGGGTGCCAAAATTCTGCGTTGAATCATACGGCTATCTGGGTTAAATATAGAAAGTCCTTGCGATGCTGTTTGGGCAAATTTCTCCCACTCATCACTTGGAAATAACCACAGACATTCTTCAATTCCACGTGTCAAGGTCAGTACACACCCATCTAGCAATTCTCGCAGCTTGATAGGTAGCAAAATCCGGCCTTTATCATCAATGGTAATGAGCGAATGGATGTTTAACCCATAATCTCCCACAATTTCCCCCAATCTCCCACAAACCAGTATAAAGATCTTTAGGTCCTGTGTCAAAAGGGTCGATAAGGAAAAATTCAATTTTATTAAACTTTTTGATACCTTTTTGCCGTTGTGTGTAACAGAGTTCTTTAGGATAGGGGCAATATTTGTTATACAACACTTGTGCGCAGTGCAGAAATCTTAGCATTTCTGTTGTCATAGGAAAATAAAGAGGCATATAATTTAATTATGATTCAGTTAAAAAGACCTGTACCGAAAGTGCATTACTATAATCAAGATTTTGTTGATATCTACGTGCGTAGCTGGAATATGATCGATGACTGTTGGTTAAAGGGGAATGATAAAAATCACCTTGAACCACTCTTTTTTAGTTCACCAAATTTGGGACGTATCAACCAATTAGAAGCCTGCTACTCAACCTTTTACCTAGTCTATTCAAACAGACAGTATTTGGCACATACGGGTTTAGACAATTTTTATAGCAAGCAAGAGCCTAATGGGGCTATTCGTGGAGAGTACGATATCGAAACAGGTGAGGTCATTCAAATGGCAGATAATCCTCAGGGAATCTTGCCTCCATTATTTGCTTGGGCAGAATATGATTTGTATCATAAAGTGGGACTCAAGAAACGAGTCAAAGATATTTTACCTATTCTTCAGCGTTATCATGCGTGGTTAGACGAGGTAGCTTTTGATGAAGAAGTCGGCTTATACCATGTGCCGCTTTCAGCAACAGGTATGCCCAGTGATGCACGCAAGGATACCTACTATCCCATAGACTTTAATTGTCAACAGGCTATGAGTGTTTACTATCTTTCTTGTCTGGGTGATATTTTGAATGACAAAGAGATTGCATATCAGTATAAGCGTCGCTATTTTATGCTCAAGACAAAGATTAACTCTTTGATGTGGGACCCCCGTACCTCTTTTTATTATGACTTAGATGCACAAAAAGATCAGATCCATACTAAAACTTTGGCAGGATATTGGGCTGTTTTGGCAGAAATTGTGAGCCAAGAAAATCTAGAAAAACTTATAGAATACCTCAAAGATCCAGAATTTTTTTCTACCCCCAATCCTTTCCCCACCATTGCTGCCAATGAATCTTCTTTCAGCAATAAGGGGCTGGGCTATAATGGTGCTGTATATCCAGAGTTGACCTTCATGGTTATTAAGGGTTTAGAAAAGTATAAGCAATGGGAATTGGCTAGAGAAAAGGCCATTAGCCATTTGTATTTTATTCTTGATACATTTCATCCAGAACCAGGCAAAAAGGGAAACTTTTGGCAGGCCTATTTACCATATAAAGACGGGGCGGCCTTACCACCAGATGATTATCCAGCTTATGAAAATCAAAGTGACTATATCATGTTTACTTCTTTGGCGACTATTACCTTGATGATTGAAAACATTGTGGGGATGTTTATTAGCTTACCAAGAAAAACAGTCGATTGGGTGGTACCTACACTTGAGTTGATGGGGATAGAGTCACTTTCTCTCAAACGCAATACGATTTCTATTATTGCGGCAAGAACACCCAGGGGTGCCTGGGAACTAAGAATGGAAAGTGAAAAACTCTACTATTTTACAAGCCACCTTTTGGGCATCAAGAAAAATAAAACATTGCCTATTCCTAGTGGTCGTTGTAGCATGTTCTTGGATAAACTTTAATCAGAGCCCGCTCACTCAAGATGAAATTAAAGTCTACATCATGTGATTCTTCTAAAAAATTACACAAGTAATTCTCAAAAATAACCACAACTTTATTTTTGAGTTGCTTTTTAGGGGCCAAGAAACGATCATAAAACCCACCACCTCGCCCTAGGCGATATCCCCTGCTGTTTGCGGCCAATCCTGGGGCAAGTAATAGTGCATCTGGATACTCAGTGGGGTTATAGATTTTTTGACTCACCGGTGGTTGCAGAAAGCCCAAGTCGTGTGTATATAATTTTGTCACCCCAGGATCTATTGCATAATATATCATTTCACGTCCATCGATATGCGGCAAAAATAGTGTTTTACCAGATTTGGCCACCTCTATGTATAAACTGTTAGTTTGTACTTCATCATTCATCCCCGCATAAGCAAGAATTGTAGAGGAATCTTTCCATATAGAGTGAGAAAAAAGATGTCCCCAAATTTGCTCACTATACATATCACGCATACTAGCTGGCATGGACTTTAGCGACTGTTTTATTTGTGTGCGCCACTGATTTTTTGTCATTCTGCAGGAAAGTAAAGATAAAATAAGATCCGTTTTGCCAGGCGGGCAAGCCCCTCTTTTGAAGCAGTAAAATCAAGTGTTTTTTCTACAAGGATTTCATTATTATCTAATAGTTGAAGTATCGCTTCACCCTCTGCGATGGAGAGTTGAAAAGTATAGGGTGATGAGGATGTTTCAATGAGGGCATTTCTGAGTAAACGTGAGATTTTTTTTGTATAAATGAAATCTCCAGAGATTTCTATTTTGACAGGTAGGCCATACAATTCGACAATAGGGCGATTTAGTTTGTATAGCTGAATGAGCAATGGAATACGTTTTTTGGGACTTTTGAGTACTTCAATCCATTCTTGCAACAAGAACTGCTGTTTCTTTTTTTCATAAAGTGGATCCATGAGGATGACCGCTTCATTGCGTAGATTGGAGTCTTTTTTGATCAGCGATGACTGTGCCATATAAGAGGCTAATGCTTTGGGAGCAAAGGGCATTTCTATGGACTGTGCCAGATTCAGAAATCGATTTTGTACTAGATAATAACCACTGCTGGCATGAATGTATTCACGATATGCAGCTAGTTTTAGATGTTGCTTGCGCATCTGCTCTGCGACTTTTAATGAAAAAGCTTGAAACTGTTTTTTATGATAAAATTTAAGAAAATATGCTTTAAATAAATTTGCTTGCAAATGGATTATATCAGCAATATTTTGGAAGACCTTTTTCTTTTCTAGAGCAATTTTTTGTTTCCAAAATTTATATTGCAGGTGATGCATCCATGCAAAGTAGGCTTCTTTGCTCGTGCCAAAACTCGTAATCCAGTCATAGTTATTTAATTTTATAATTTCATCAAGCACTTGTTTTGCATCATCAAGCTGATTGAAGGTCAGATATAACTCCACTAAAACCAAACGCCCCAGAGGTGTGCGATCTTTTTTAGTTTGTTCTGCCTGGGCGACTTCCAAATCTTCGCTAAGTTCAAGCATATCTTTGGCTGGATAGTAGAGTAGTTGGTTCATATATGTTTCACCAATGAGTCGATAGCTAGACGGGTGAGAATCTAGCATTACAGCCTGCATGAGTAGATCTTGGGCTTTTTCAAATTCATAAAATTCATTTTCAAAAATAGCTTGATTATATAAGGTCTGGCTGGCCTCTCGATAACGGCCTTGATCGATACTAATTTCTACAGCACGATTATATGAAAATTCAGCTTGATCATATTGATTCAAACTGGCATATAGCAAAGCAAGCATTGAGTTAATAGAACTGGAGTCTGGCCATTTCCCTAAGCCTGCTAGGCCAATATCTAGGCCCTCTTGAATATCTAATGTTTTATAGTAATACCATAAAAGGTTAGCAATGATATGCTCGCTATCTGGATATTCTTTTAAGAGTTTGTGGTAATATTTTTTTGCCCTTTTGTATTCTCCTTGCAATCCATAAATTTCTGCAATATGATTGTAGAGGCCATAGTTATTTGAATATGAGAGTTTTTCTGCCTGTAATAGATCATGTAATGCCTGTTGGTAAATACGTTGATTGAAGTATAAAATACCACGTTCAAAAAAAAGGCTTGCCTCCATTGGATTTTCAAAAATTCCTTCATTGAGAGTGATTAAGGCTTGTTCACTCTGATCCAGCGCTTGTTGATCTCTTGCTTTATTAATATAGTAATCGGTACTATTTTGGCCAACTATGGAGGCACAGCAAAGCATAAAAAAAATGGCTTGTCTAATGATTTTTGGCATAATGAATCCTTTGAACAATCCAAGATGGATGAAAAAAAATCCTGATCTTATTAAAAATACAGAGATCTTTTATATTGCTAATTTTTTGAATTTCTGCTAGAAATTCATGTGCGTCAGCCATGCTGAATGAGCGAGCAAATAATGCTTTACGGTATAGTGCAAGCAGAAGAGGTTTGTCTTTAAAGAAAGTGAGGGGATGAGGCGACTGTTTTGTCAGTAAAAATTGAGTAAGAAGTAATTTTTTTACAGCATGACGCACGGTGTCTTTTGGGGTAAGTTTTTTAGAAGAGAAATGTGCCCAAAAAATGAGCAGACTATATATCATCGTGAGTAGAACAATCAGCAGTAGCGACCAAAGTTGCCAGTGTTTTTTTTCTTTAGTGATACTACCTAATTCCTGGTAGTGGATATTTTGAGCTATATAGGACATCGCTGAGCGTGTGCTTAGTAACTCCTCTACAAATGGATACAAATTATCAGGCTGATAGTCATAGTTGAGAGAGTCCAGAGAATCACTGGCAATCTGTTGGCTAGTGGGGTCAAAGCTGATCCACCCAAAGTCATCAAAATAAATCTCTACCCAAGCATGAGCCTGTTGTGCTTTCACAGGGAAGTAGCCCATTAAATTATCTTTTGCATCAATAAAAAAACCTGAAATCACACGTGTTGGCAAACCCAATCCGCGTGTCATTAATGCCATAGCAAAAGCAAAATATGTACAATAACCTTTGCGTGATTCAAAAAGGAATTTTTCAATACTATCTTTGGTGTTTTTTCCCAGAAATTGGGCCCCAGGCTTCAGGCTATATAGATAGTTCAATTTGAGATAAGTTTCTATCATTTGTGCCTGGCGGTAGCCGGATGTCTCTTCACTAACAATATCTTGGGCTAGGTGCAGTATTTCTTTGATATCACCTGTTTTAAGATAAATATTTTTTTCTGCCTGACTCAATTGTGTATGCCCAGCATTCTCCAACTGTGTATAGCTTTCTAGTTGCTGGGGGGCCAAGATAGCCTGAGAAGTCACTTGATAGGCTCCACGAAAACGCCGTTCTTTATTTTCTAGGCGAAGAGGTGTCACCTTTGTGGCATAATCCAGGCTAAAAAGTGCATTTTTTTCTAAGTTAACCAAAAAATAATCTTGTTCAATACTTTCTCTGCCCAGTAAATCTTGTTCTTTAAGCATAATGGGTTGGTTTGGGTTATGATCAGAGAGGGGGTGATATTTATCTAGTACAAAAAACCCAGACTTCTCATCATACCCTGCCAGTTCATGGCGCTTAAAGAGTAAGCGGTTTTTAAACTCTTTATTCAGATGAACAAAGAGTAAAAGATTTGTGCCTAGATTGATCTCATTTTCTAGAGAAAGAGATTTATTAAAATCAAAACTATTAAGAGTTGGTTTGAGTAGCCCACTAGAATGTTTAGTGAGGTCTCTACTAATAAATTGATACAAAAACATGCACAAAAGAGAGAGTGGCAGAATGAATCCCAATATACCCACGAGTGTTCTATTCGTCCATACTTTAGCAGAAAAAGGCTGTGTAGATTTAAGACTAATCAAATATAAACTTTCTACACTGATATAGATAAAGAGGCTCATAAAGAGTGCACCAGGATGTGGGTAAAATAGGATTTCATAACTTGGTGCGTGAATAAAAGTTAAAACAAGGCAAAATAACCGCAAAATTAATTCATAAGAATAGAGGGTTGGCCAGAGCCGTACAAAAAGTCCCAAACTATAGAAACATAATAGTGGTAACCATAGGGGATCTAAATTAAGATGTGTATAGACTTGTGCAAGTGGTAGAGGCAAAACCCATTGATCCAAAAGGAATACAATACTGTAAACAATAGGTGGAATGAGGAATGCCAAAAGTATTTTTGCAATGTAGAGTTGACGTTTTTGCAAAATACTGTAGCGTGATGTCATCTTGATAAAAGAATATGCTAAAATATCTGCGAGTATAAATAAGGCTAAAGCGATGGGCAACCAAATAACTGCAGTCCAAGAAAGCCATAGGTGTACAAGGACATAGCACCACAAAACAAATCGCCATAATGATATGGGACTAAACATGGCAGACCTCCAGCTGCAAACTTTGTCCCAAGAAGATGATGTTTTCTATTTTTTGTGTGTCTATATCGGGTGTGCCACTTACCAGAATTAATGGAGACTTACTCTGGTATTTACGCATTGCATCCACAAAAACAGGATCTGTGGCTGCCCCCAAAAAGACAAGTTTTTGGCCCACGTGATCAAATGCTGCTTGCTCAATGTGATAGACCATTCCTGAGTGTGCACGTGCAAGAAAGCTGCGCATTTCTAGTGAAATGGGAGAAAATGGATCAATGAGGTATGCACCCAAATAGACACTTAAGTGAATCTGCTCTGGGTTGATATTTTGGCTAATTTTCAAAAAAATATTAATAAGATGATCTAGGAGATCTGCAGATCCCTGTGCGTATGGTGGTAAAAAAATGATAAAGCACAAGTCTTCTAAATCGGTGTGATAGTTTTCTTGGTGACGTACAAATAGCTCATGAAAACGGATAGATTGTCTCCAGTTAATACGGCGAGGGTCATCACCTGCTTGATACTTGCGTACATCAAAAGGTTCCTCTCCAGTATGCCAGACATTTCCCATAACCACATTCATCGAATTTTCTAGGGTGATGAGGTTGAGATTACTATTAGGTATTGGCAATGCAGGAGCCAGGGCAATTAATGGATGGCCGGGAATGATTAATGAGCTGGAAAAAAGTCCAAAAATATCACTACAGATAATACTGGCTGTTGTTTTGTAAAGCCCGCGGTGCTGAATATTGAGAAGGAGCTTTTTTTCATCCATGGCATCCTCTAGCGCAAAAACCTCTTTGTGAACAGGTCTACTAGAAAACTCTGCAATGATTTGAATCTTGTAAATAAAAATAGGGACAAAACGGATGAGAGGAGAATTGATTTTGATTTGAACAAATTCACCTATTTCTTGTGGTGAGATAGGGTGCAAATTTATTTTCGAGACAATTTTGATAACATACAAATGGTGTATGGCATGAGAGAGCAATACAATGACAATAAGACCCAGAAAAAAGATACTGCTGAAAAGTGCAACAAAATTACTTTGCCAGGTTGCATAAAAAATGAAAAGCAGAGAAGCTATGGCTAAACAGATTCCAAAAAGGGAATTCTTTAGCGAATCCCTCACCTATAAAACTCCTCTTTGGCCACTTGGATAGCTTCATCGAGTATGAGAGCAATATTAGTTTGGCTTTCGCGGGTAATAATGCGATGCTGATAAACTGGATGTACCAAGGCAAGCATGTCTTCATCGCTCACAAATTCTCGCCCATAAAAAAGGGCATGTGTTTTGGCTAGTTTGATCAATCCAATAGGCCCTCTGGGTGAAACACCCATGGCTACCCCATGATGCTCACGTGTGAGTGTTGCAATACGTACAGCAAATTGGCTATGACGTATATCACAATGGATTTGCTCAATTTCTGGCAGCAGTGAAAGCAAGTTCTCTAAATCAACAATTGCCTCTAGTGTAGGCAAAACATGATGTGAAGGGTCTTGCATTGAAATTCGACATTCAGACTCAAAGCTGGGATATCCGGGTGTCAGCTTTAATAGGAAACGATCTAATTCTGCCACTGGCAAAGGGTAGGTAGATCCCAGTTCGAGGGGGTTTTGAGTTCCAGCCACCCAAAAAAGATCTGGCAATGAATGTGTGTGTCCACCTACAGTCACCTGATTTTCAGCCATTGCTTCTAGTAGTGCGCTTTGGGTTTTTGGAGTGGCACGGTTGATTTCATCTACTAAAACAATATTATGAAAAATAGGACCCTTTGTAAATTGAAATTTAGAAAGATTATTATCAAAAATCTCTACACCCGTGATATCATAAGGTAAAAGATCGGGTGTACATTGAATGCGTGAATGACTGGTTCCACCAATAAGTTTTGCCAATGCTTTGACAGCAGTTGTTTTTCCTACACCTGGCAAATCTTCGATAAGGACATGCCCATTATTCACCAGTGAGAGGACAAGCAACTCTAAGACTTGGCGTTTATCACTGATAACACGTTCTAACTCGTCTACCAGTGCATGCATGAGATGATGAAGACTTTTGTGTGGATTCTTTGCCATAACCACTATTCTAAGATTTTTTTAATTTTTTTTCTAGATCTTCAGGGATTTTTCTCACGTTTGAGTATCGCAATATAGAGTGGTCCTTGTTGATGGCGATCAGGCCAAACTTGCCAGCCATGTGTTGTTTTTTCTCCTAAGCCAAAATTTGCGGGTTCTATACTAAATAAATGGGCCCTTTTTTTGAGCATTTTTTCAATCACACCATCATTTTCACACCCATTAATACTACATGTACTATAGACAATTTTTCCCCCTACTCTGCATAGATCTAGGGCTTGGCACAGCATTGCAATTTGTTCTATCGCCAGACGTTTTGGTCTTTTTGTACTCCATTGACTCAAATATTGGGGGCTTTTTAACACATGGGCTTCGCTAGAGCATGGTGCATCTAACAAAATACGATCAAAAAGCAGTCCAGGGTGCAACATACTATAGCGACGAGCATCACTACGTGTGAAAGTGATTTGAGGCGGTGTCTTTAAAAGATCCATCGTACGACGCAATCGATGAAAGCGATCTACAGAACGTTCATTGACAGTAAGGCAAGCATTTTTACCTGTAGCTTGTGCAATTAACAATGCCTTGCCCCCCGGGGCTGCACAGAGATCGAGTATCTGTTGACCTGGATGCAAGTCCAATGCTTGCACAGCAATAAGTGATGCTTTGTCTAGATAGTAGGGGGTATGCAAGTCTACGGTAATCTCATGATACGGGTGGGTCAACATCAGCGATGATCGTAGCTTGCTCCAACGTGAGCCAAAGGACGCTTGATAAAATTCATCAAATGCACACTCACCCGTTACAAAAGATTTTTTGCCCATAAAATTTTTGACTACTCTGGATATTCAAGGTTTTCTCTACTAATATTTGAGAGAATTTCTGTATAAAATTTCTTCGCTTCCCATTTAGCCATACTTAGGTTCATATCTTGATAGTTTCCACACTCAATGGGGCTTTGCCCTGGAATCGGCCCACTAAAGTCCATACTAAACTTGAATAGCTCTTTCATCAACTCAATAATATCTGTACTGGTATAATTGCCCTCCAAAATAAGGTAAAATCCTGTGCGACAGCCCATGGGTCCATAGTACACGATACGTGGTCCCCATGTGGGATGATTGCGCAAGAAAGTTGCACCCAGGTGTTCTAGGGCATGAATATTTGGGTTATCCATCACTGGTTCACGATTGGGTTCTCGCATGCGAATATCAAAACTACTCAGGGCAATATCACCAAATTTATCCAGACGAGAGAGATAGACCCCCCGAATCAACTTTTCGTGATCAACAGTAAAACTTGCAATTTTTTTCATTTATTGCCTCCTTTTTTTATCCTACAGATTCATTCATTGGGCTAGTTTCTTGACTCGTATCCATAAATTTTTTCAAGAGTCGACGCACACCATCGACTCCCTGATTGTAATACAGTACACCATCATAAGTTAAACTGATAGAACCAGTTTCTTCACTAACAATGATCGTAATAGCATCTGTTTCTTCTGCAATACCCAGGGCTGCACGATGGCGTGATCCAAATGTTTTTTCTAGTCCCTCTTGCTTAGTCATTGGCAAAAAACATCCCGCTGCAACAATGCGGTTGTTGTGGATAATCACCGCTCCATCATGTAGGGGAGTATCATGTCTAAAAATTGTATTGAGCAATGCTGAAGAAACAATAGCATCTAGGGGAACTCCAGAGTCAATAAAGGGTTTGAGGCTGATTTTTTTTACAAGTGTTATTAATGCACCCCGTCCTGCTTGGGCGAGGGATTCTAGGACAGAAAGAATTGACTCTATACTATCTTTAGAGGCTTTAGTCTGATTGCTAAACCACAAACTATTTCCAGCGATAGTAAACATCTTGCGGATTTCTTGTTGAAAAGCAACAGCCACAGCCAAAAATAGAAATAAAGAGACTTTATCTATGAGCCACATTAGCATTTCTAGCTTCAACAAATAGATAATGGAAATAATAATACCCATAATCATGATACTACGTAGTGCAGGGATAGCACGAGACTGTGCAATCACTCCATAGATCTTGTATAGAGCTAATGCCAACAAAAGAATCTGTAGGGAGTATTTTAAGACGATGAGTGTAGTATTTATATCAAATTGCATCATTCAATCATATCCTCTTCTGTGCGTTGAGCATAAAAAGATACACTAAAAACACGATTCTCACGCACTTCATGAATATGAAAACGCCCCTGTGGTGTATGGATCAATTCACCTGTTAGAGGAAGTCTTCCCAATTGTTCACACAGATAACCACTAATTGTATTGACTGATTTGTCATGTTCGACCTCTTCCCCGATGGTATCCTCTAGCCAATGCACAGGCGTATCTCCGGCGAGCCTCCATCCACCTTGAATTTCTTCTATTCCAGGATCTTGGCTATCTTCCTCTATATACAGCTCCCCTAATATCGCTTCTAAGATATCTTGTTGGCTGACAATTCCTGCAAGTCCGCCATATTCATCCAGGGCTACAGCCAGGCTGATAGAGTCTTTCCTAAAGAGATTGATAACCTCATTGACCTTAAATGTTGCAGGGATGAAAATGGGCTTATGCATCATATCTTTGAGCGGAGTTTGTCCGCTCCCAGTGATGTGTTTGTGGTATATCTCACTAAGGATAACAATGCCCACAATATCTTCTGTTGTTTTTCCATACAACAAAACTCGTGAAAAATGTTCCTTGATCATGCGAGGGATTGCATCGTCAATACTCAAGTCACAGGGAAGAGAAAAGATATCTTTTCTATGTGTCATGATTTGTACTACAGAGGTATCAGAAAGGCGAAATACATTGTTGACTACATGTTTTTCATAGTCTTCAACAATACCTTGTTCTTCTCCCTTTTTTACCAAAAATAGTACATGATCTAGGCTGAAAAGTGAACTAGGTTTACTGCCAGTCAAAATATTAATAAGATAGCTAAGTAGTGATGTCATAGAGACAATGGGGCGCAGGATAATATAAAAAAAATAAAGCAACGGTGCAGTTAATTTGGCAATAGTCACATTGTGCCTACGACCAATTTGTTTGGGGGTAATTTCTCCAAAAACCAAGATAATAATGGTTAATAGCCCAGAGGCAATACCCACGGAACCTTCTCCCCACAAAGCAATGGCCAGTACAGAGGTCACTACACCCGCGCCGACATTTGCAATGGTCCCACCCGCAAGGATTGTGGCCAAAAGTAAATCATTATTTTTGAGTAAAAGACTGGAGATCCGATCAAGCAGTGATCGGCCTCTACGTACCTGCTCTACTTGATAAGCAGAGAGAGAAATATAGGCAATCTCTGAACTAGAAAAAAATGCAGAGAGGATTATTAATGAGGTAAGGACTAGAGCAAGCAAGGTTATCAAACTCATTACTTGCTCCAACTAGGTTGACTTGCATCATCCATAATAATTATTTCCACCAAAAACATTAAGGATCATATACCAAACAACTTGATATATTCTTCGGTTATAGCGTCGACATTCTTTTCCAAGATTTTGTTAGTCAAGACTTTTCCTAATTGCACACCCTCTTGATCAAAACTATTGATATTCCAAAGAAAGCCCTGAAACATCACTTTGTTTTCATAGTGAGAGAGCAATGCACCCAATGCAGCGGCATTGAGTTGTTTGCCATAAATCAAACTAGAGGGACGATTCCCTGCAAAATTTTTATTGCTATTGGTATCTGATTTTCCCACAGCAAACGCCATGATCTGTGCAATCAAATTAGCGTTGAGTTTCTCTTGGCTCTTGGAATCTTCAAAGACAACATCACTATTAAACTGGCTTTGCTGAAAACCAATAAATTGCAATGGGACAATATGTGTGCCTTGGTGTAAAAGTTGATAAAAACTGTGCTGACCATTAGTGCCTGGCTCACCAAATATTAAAGGGCCAGTTGTATAGTCCAAGACAATCCCATCACGTGAGACAGATTTGCCGTTGCTTTCCATATCTAGTTGTTGTAAATGTGCAGGAAATCGGTTCAGAGCCTGGCTATATGGTAAAACAGCAGTTGCTTGGTAGCCCATTACATTACATTCATATACACCAATAAGGGCATCTAAAAGAGCCGCATTCTGGGTAATATTGGGATGCATTGCGCTTTGATCCCCCAGGTGTGCCCCTTGCAAAAATTCCTCCACAACATGTGTTCCAAATACCAGTGACATAAGAGTGGTACCCACCACGCTACTGGCAGAAAACCTTCCTCCAATAAAGTCATCAATAAAAAATGAGGCCAAGAAATTTGTATTTTTTGCGAGGGGACTACTCTCACTAGTCACAGCAATCACATGCTTATTTAGATCAAGGCCAGAAATGCCGGAGTGCTGTGCTTTTTCGCTGATAAAATGGTAGTTAGCCAGCGTTTCTTGCGTAGTACCACTCTTTGAAACAAGAATAAATAGCGTAGTTTCTATATTGACTTTTTTGAGCAGAGAAACAGCATCATCTGGATCCACATTAGACACAAAATGTACCCTTAACCGTGTGGGATACAAATTTTCTAGGGCCAAGCACAAGGCCCGGGGCCCCAGATCACTACCACCGATGCCAATTTGTACAACATCTGAAAATGGTTGGCCAGTAGAGCCTGTGATTTCTTTATTATGCAGTTTGTTAGCAAATTCTTTGACCCGTTGCCATTGTGTTTGATAAAATTCAAAAAGATTTTTCCCTTCAAATATCACATCATTGCCAAGTTTTCCACGACACAAATGATGTAGTACCCTACGGTTTTCACCAGTGTTCATCACTGTACCATCTACAAGTGTACGATATTTTTGAATGAGTTCTTGTTCTTGTGCTAATTCATTTAGCAAGCTAAAAACTTCGGTGGAGATTCCTTTTGCTGCATAGTTATACAGGAGTCCAGCAGCCATAGGAATATTGCAAGATGCTACCGTTTGTGCAGACAACGATGTAGCAATAGAATTTTTTTTTGCGCTTAAAAGCTTTGTGTAAGCCTGAGTTTCTGTCAAATTTTTATAGTTTATCATTATAGTCCCGACTCCTCCTGTACCTCTTTATAAGATGGATTTAAAAATTCTTTTGTGTATATGGCAATAAGGGTGTTTATGGTTTTTTTTGTAATAATCTTGATGCATATCCTCTGCGGGCCAAAATGTAGCCATGGGCAAAATTTGTGTTGTGGGCTGATATCCATTTTTTTTGAGCCATTGCAGGAGTGTGCTAACAATATCACGTTCCTCTTTTTCGCTGGTAAAGATAGCAGAAAGATATTGATCCCCAACATCTGGCCCTTGCCCATCGACTTGCTCAAAATTATGAATCTCGAAAAAGAAACGTACAAGATCAAGATAGCTAATGAGCTGTGGATTGTAGAGGATTTCTACGGCCTCTTTATGACCTGTTTTGCCAGTACACACGTCCACATAAGAAGGGGATAAGGATGCACCACCCATGTACCCAGTGCGAGACGAAGAAACGCCAGGAAGAGAAGAGAAGAGGTGTTGTACACCCCAAAAACAACCGCAAGCGAAATAAGCTCTAGCCATTGTGACGACCTTAAGGATACCCTGAAATAAAAAATTGTCAAGACTGAAAATGAAATTTGCCAACAATAGGAGAAACTCTTGATAGTGTTTGTTTGTTTATGCTAGGATAAATAAAGTCATGGAGGTATCCAAAATCGTCGAAATTTATACATCCGATCGCCGCAAGAAAATAGGAATTTTCTCGACATGGGTGATAATGCTCAGACATATGATTGCAAAACGAGAGTTGATTTGGCAACTTTTTGTGCGTGATTTTTTTGTCGCAAACAAGCGATCTTTTTTGGGCAGTGCATGGCTTTTCCTTTCTCCTATTTTTGGTATGATTTCTTGGCTTTTCCTTAATATGGCTGGATTGCTTTCTCCTGGTACATTAAATATCCCTTATCCTATTTATTTGCTCACAGGTACAATGATTTGGGGCCTATTTTCTTCTACCTATTTATACACAAAAGACACTTTGGTTGTCATTCAAGCATATGCATCCCAGGTCAATTTTCCTCACGAAGTTATCTTGATTAAGCAGATTTTGCAAGCATTAGCAAATACGCTTTTTGCTTTTTTGATCAATGTTATCATTATGTTAGCCTTTGGTATTGTTCCATCGTTTTCTGCATTTTTACTTCCTTTTTGTTTATTGCCCTTAATCCTTATTGCAGCAAGTATTGGCTTGTTGGTATCGGTCATCAAAGTTGTTTTCCCAGATTTTGAGCGTATACTTAATCAAGTTTTCCCCCTACTTATGTATACTGTTCCTATTATTTATTCTGCAGAAACTTCGAATAAAAAACTCGCATTGTTGATCAAGTACAACCCCTTAACCTATGCGATTACTGTGCCTCGCGATGTAATTTTTGGGCTGGAAAATCTTCCATGGAAAGAATTTTTTCTTTGTGGCATTGTGGCTGTCGTGATCTTCTTGCTTTCTCTAAGAATTTTTTTTGTGACAGAAGAATTGGTTATTGAACGATTATACTAAGATTCATAATTTCAGGATGGTTCTATGGGTTTGCATGCAATAGAAGTTGAACATGTCTATAAAAAATTTACACGCAGTCTAAGAAGGGGCCTATATTATGGACTGGTTGACTCGTTAAAAACAATGGCCGGGATGACCCCGCAGAATAGCGTGCTCAGAGATCTTGAATTTTGGGCACTCAAAGATATCAATTTTGTGCTAGAACCAGGCAAGAGTTTGGGATTGTTGGGTGTCAATGGATCTGGCAAATCCACTCTGCTCAGACTCATTGCAGGAATTTATCCCCCCAGTCAGGGAACATTACGGGTGAGGGGCAGGGTAGGATCTTTAATAGCAGTAGGGGCAGGGTTTCATGCACATATGACTGGCCGAGAAAATGTTTTTTTAAATGGATCAATTTTGGGAATGTCGCGCACAGAAATAAAAAAACACTTTGATGAAATTGTTGATTTTGCTCAGGTAGGGGACTTCATTGACTCCCCTGTAGCGACTTATTCTTCTGGAATGACACTCAGGCTAGCATTTTCTATTGCTGTACATGGGCATATTGATATTTTATTGGCAGATGAGATTCTAGCTGTAGGGGATCAATCATTTAGGGATCGTTGTGCACAACGCATGAAAGAATTGCAAAAATCGGGTGTTTCTTTAATTTTAGTCTCTCATATGGCCAACCAAATTGCTGAAAACTGTGACCAATCTGTATTAATTAACAAGGGGGTGCAGAGTTTTTTTGGCGATGTTTATAAGGGGCTTTCTCACTACCAAGATATTCAAGATGTGGCAAGAAAAGATCATCAGTCAAGGTTGGTCAATTCAGAGGGTTCGGTTGTGCATATTGAAAAAATGACAATTGAAAGCGATCTGATTAATCAAAAAATCATTCTTTCACAGGGGCAAAAACTACAATTTTGTATTCACTATAGGGCAGAAAAGGACTATGATCAAATTGATGTGAGGATTATCATCCAGGTGCCATTTTTTCATCAAAACGATTATATGCAAACCAGTAATTTAGAGAGGGGCATTCTTTTTAATATCAAAAAAGGATCTGGTCATATCCATGTTTCTATAGACGATTTGCCTTTTAGTGATATAGATGTCACTATTTCTATAGAAATATGGGACCGTGGTATAGAGCAGTGTTTGTATAGTGAGCATGATATTCGTGTACAAAAAAAACAGCATGCGGGTATTACTGGGCATGGGGTTGTTCCTGTTACCTTTCTTCTTTCTTCTCAGTAAAGGCGGTTCTAGCAATGTCATTATTTTTGATCAGACTTGGTGAGCTAACCCTTAAAAAGGGTTCTAGGCCATTTTTTGAAAAATCATTAAAAAATAATATTCAACAAAGAATAGGTAAAAATTACTTGTCATTTGTGATAAAAGATGGCCGCTACTATTTGGAGGTAGAGGATACTCTTGATACACATGTAGTCGCTGTACTTCGTACAACCTTTGGTATTGCTGATTTTCATATTACAAAAAAATTACCACTCTCTCTAGAAGCTATACGTGAACAGGCTTGCAGCATAATTGAGAGTACTGGAAAAAAATTTAAAAGTTTTAAGGTGGAAACAAGAAGAATTAACAAGAAATTTCCCATCGGCAGCTATGAAATTTCTTCACTTTTGGGTCAAGATATTTTGGATCGATGTCTGCATATGCATGTTGATGTGAAAGATCCAGCGCTCACATTGGTTGTTGAAATCCGTGAACAATGTTATCTCTATATGAAAGATACGCGCAATAGACATGTGGGGCAAGGGCCTGGAGGTCTGCCCGTAGGTACAGCTGGTAGAGGTATGTTGTTGCTTTCTGGGGGTATAGACAGCCCTGTTGCTGGTTGGATGATAGCTAAACGAGGTATTCAATTACTCGCCATACATTTTCATACACCACCTTATACTGGGTGTGAGTCATTGAATAAAGTAAAAAATTTGGCAACACAATTGGCTCAGTGGAATCGTGGGGGAAAAATAGCGTTTTATTTGGTTGACTTTACAGATATTCAACTTAAAATTCGTAATTCTCATCATGAAAACTATGGCACAATTCTGGGTCGATCTTGTATGATGCAAATCGCTGAAGGCATTGCAAAAAAAGAAGAAGCAAAGTTATTGATTACAGGTGAAGCACTGGCACAAGTAGCCAGTCAAACACTCGAGAGTTTAAGTTTTACAGACCAGGCCACTTCTATGCTGGTGCTCAGACCACTAGTGGGTATGGATAAGCAAGAAATCATTGATTTGGCAGAGAAAATTAGAACATTTGATCTTTCTATACAGGCAGGAACAGATTGTTGTGCGCTTTTTGCGCCTAAGAATCCTGTTATTCGTCCAAAAATGCAAGAAACAAGAAAGATCTTGGAAGGACTGGATCTTAAAGATATGATCAATCAAAAGATTGAAGAGACGCCCAGAGAGGTTATTTCATTCCCAGATGAAGTGACTCACGCGTGAGTACTTTGACCAAAGAATTCGTCATAATTTGGGCACCATAGTTTTGGTGTCCTGATTGCTCTCTAGCTACTTCATTACTGGTTTGGTTAATCGGATTATAGATAAAAAATCGTGTTCCAGGACGCTTGCCCATAGTAGTGGGTAAGGATTGTTGGATAAAAAAATATTTTTTGATAGGCCATACAGCAACCATATTTCCTTCATGCTCAAGTTTATGGTGAGTCATATTTTGTGTTTCCAAATCATATGTGACCCAACTGCTAAAACTATTGAGATATGTGAGTTTCCCTTGGTTAAAAGTAAAAAACGTTGCATCCTGTGCACGATCAAGGAATTGGGTTGTTTCATTGGGGGTGTTGGTATGTAGTGCTATCATGTGAGAGGGATCTTGTGTGATAAGTATTTTTTTTAGATGATCATAATAAAAGTAAATTCCTGAAAAATCTTGCAAAAGGGTAGTGCTTTTCTGGCCAGACAGGGGCCAAAGGGTGATAGCGGTTTCTGTCTTTATTACTAAGAGATCCTCACTAATCACCTGGAAATCATTAAATTCCTCAGAGTATGTGAATGTTTCTATGTTTTGGTCACTACTACGCATTCTGATAATTTGTGCACTATTTGGAATGTTTTTTAGAAAAACATAAGAAAGGTCTTCGGTGGGGCGCCATAGCACGCCCTTTGTACGGTTTTGCATGTATTCAAAGTTTTTAATGACGAGGTTTTTTTTTGTATCGTATAGATGAAAATCGTTTTTTGTTGCAAAAAAGACATATGGTTGTGCATGTAATATGATACAGGAAAAGAGGAAGAACAATATATGAATAGCTGTTTTATAAGATTTATACATGCTAAAAATCCCCCTGTAGAAATTTAGTAGGCAGCGGCGATAATAGCTGAATATTGACTGGCCCACTTTGATTGGATAGAAGAATTCTAGAGGCTTGGCCCTCTTTGGAATATTCGATGAGTTGGTAGGTTCCATCATCTTTTTTTAGCCATACAATAAATACCCCAGAGGGCAGGCGCACCAGTTTGGGTGCAGACACCCATGCGCCAGATGTACTATAAATTGGAGAAAATTTGAGGGGCATGGTATATTTGCGTTTGCTCTCAAAAGAATAAGCCATGAGTTGCCCTTCATCAAAATAGAGGATCTCACGAAGAAAACTATTATATGTAGGGTAGGCACCAGAGAATCTCTCTGCCTTTTTATTTTTTATATTGATGATAGATAAAAGGCCTATTCTTTTCAGATTATAAATCTGATTTAAAATATCCGTATATTGAGACTTTTCCTCGAATTCAAAGGTGGCCAATTGCGCACTGATGGGATCATAGAATGCTTCTGATATTTGACTGGATGTTTCATATAGTGGGTGGCTAGTATGAGTGTTTAAATCATAGCTAGCAATCGAAATATACTTTGTAGGGTTAGGAATTGCCGTAAGCCATCGAGTGGGGGTGAGGACATGAAAAAGTTTAAGATTGGTAGGCTTGAGTATAATGGGTGTTTTTTGAAAGTCAGAGAGTGAGATATTCACAATATTTTGAGTTTCTGGATCGACACCAAACAGTGTGCTACCAGAGGGTGAAATTGTCCATACAGGGGGTAGTGTTTTCTCCAAAATACGGCTAATGCCTGCTTGCCCTCTTGTATTGATTTGATTATGAAGGGTAAACTGACGCAGGTCACTGCGATAATTGATCACTTCTACTAGTTGTGAGTTATAGACATAGGTTTGAGTTCCAGCTGTAGCAACAATAGAAAATTTCTGGGTTGCAAAAAGAAAATCAGCCCCTCCCCAAAGGACGAGAAGGGATAATCGTGCGAGAAGTGATAAAGGTCTACTCAGTCCCCAGGTTCTTAACCTCATAGTTATAGATGGCCCAGAATCCATTTTCTTTACGAAGGAACCATGTATATTCTTTAATCTCATCATACTGAGGTTGCCTATAGACTTGGCGTGTGAGTACGTATGCATTTTCTTCAGTATAGTACACTGAAAGTACTTTGAATGAATAGGGTCTAGATGCAACTCCCAACTCAATTTCTTGATTGATCAGCTGATTTCTAAAATTTTCTAGCATATAATCTTTTGTTTTTGTATCTGCAACACGGAAACGTCTATTACGATCTGTATTGTTAAGGAATAAACTCTCCAGATTAATGTAGAGGAAAAATTTATTCCACTGGTCTCTTTGCCGTGATTCTAGTGTATAAGAGACGACCTCATCTGGAGCAAGAACTTGGCGCGAGAGCACTTCACCTGTATCTTCTGAAATCATCTGCTCAAGTGCTGTTTTGTTATTTACAGCGGGTCTGACAGTCAATCCTAGGGCATTAGAAGAGATAACAGAGGGAAAACTTGTTTGTAGTGGTTGGGCTTGTGCGGCCACAGAGCGACCCTTAATCATTGCCTGCAGACGCTCTTCCCAGTTGGCAGAAGTGGAAACTGCAGAGGTTGTTGGCAGGTTTTCATAGCGCATTCTAGACGTGGCACTGAGTTGGCTAGGAATAAAGTCTAGCTCGACAATATATGTTCCGGGGTTACCAATATCAACAAACTGTCGTACATCAAAATCAAAGCTATACTCTTCACCAGGGCGCAAATTCATCAGTCGATAGACAAATGGTTGCGCTGCAGAAAGACGTGTAAAATAGGCTTCAGATGGCTGTAATGCCACATTTGTTAATGATTTGACACGTACATCTAGGTTTAAAATTGGCTCATCTGCCAATTGCAACACAAAATCTCTAGAGGAATTGTTGCGTACAGAGACCTTGATTAAGATGGGTGTGTTGGGGTAGTAGACCTGTTTGTTGTAGTAACGTGCAGTGACACTGATGCTAGAATCTTCAGGAATTGCTGTTTGTGCCAAAATACTTGCGGGTGTCAAGAGGACACAAAGGCAAAGCATACTAGCAAATATAGATCTCATCATGATTACGAACCACCTCTTGTCCCCTATTGTCGGTTGATGAGAAAACAGTCTTTATAGTTGTGTGAAGATAAAATTCTATCTATTATACCCTTCAGTTGTGGATCTTCAGCTTGATCATTGTTTTTAGCTTTGTTAAAATTATCTTGCTCAGTTTATTCAATTCCCCAAGGAGCCTCTATGTATCGCCCAGTGAATCCCAAAACAAACTTTCCCCAGCAAGAGGAAGAGATTTTAGCATTTTGGCAAGAAAATCAAATCTTTAAAAAATCCCTCGATCAACGCGCTGATGCAACTCTCTTTACACAGTATGATGGGCCACCTTTTGCTACAGGGTTGCCTCACTATGGCCATTTGGTCCAAAGTGCGCTCAAAGATACTTTCCCTCGTTACTATACGATGAAGGGTTATCATGTTCCTCGTCGCTTTGGTTGGGACTGTCATGGCTTGCCTGTTGAGTATGAAATTGAAAAAGAGCTAGGCATTTCTGGCAAAAGTCAAATCGAAGATTTTGGCGTGGCCAACTTTAATGAAAAGTGCCGAGAGGTTGTGTTGCGTTATGCTGGTGAGTGGCGCAAATATGTCACACGCTTAGGGCGATGGGTCGACTTTGATGATGATTATAAAACAATGGACGCAGACTTTATGGAGTCTATTTGGTATGTCTTTCAGCAATTGTGGAAAAAAAAATTGGTAGAAGAGGGCCACTATATTTTGCCTTACTGTCCTCGCTGTAGCACAGTTTTAAGCAACCATGAATTAAATTTGGGTGGATACAAAGATGTCACCGATCAAAGTGCCAGTGTTCGTTTCAGGAGCTTAAATGAAAAGAATACTTATTTTATTGCTTGGACGACAACTCCCTGGACACTGCCCTCAAATCTTGCGTTGGCTGTGGGCCCAGATATTGATTATGTCAAAGTTAAAGATACCCAGGGTGTGCACTATATATTGGCAAAAAATCGTATTGACCATTATTTTGAAGAGGGTAAATTTAGTCTGATTTGGACCAAGAAGGGTCAACAACTGGCGGGAATGCAATATGAGCCCCTCTTTGATTATTTTAGCAACCTCGCTTCTGTTGGGGCATTTTGTGTGTTTGTGGGTGATTATGTCACTGCAGAGAGTGGGACTGGCATTGTTCATACAGCGAATGGATTTGGTGAAGATGACTATAATTTGCTCAAGGATACACAAATTCCTACAGTTTCTCCTATTGATGCAGAATGCCAATTTACTAGTGAAATCCCAGAGTATGAGGGCCGCTTTGTCAAAGACTGTGATAAAGATATTTTGGCGCATCTGCATGAAGAAGGCAAACTTGTTAAAAAAGAAAACTACTTACATAGTTACCCCCATTGCTATCGTTGTAGTCATCCTTTGATTTACCGGGCTATTAGTAGTTGGTTTGTACGTGTACCACAAATTCGCGATCGCATGTTGGCAGCTAATGCCCAGATCCAGTGGATTCCTGGGCATCTTAAAGAGGGACGTTTTGGTAAATGGTTAGCTAATGCACGTGATTGGGCTATTAGTCGTAATCGCTTTTGGGGCAACCCGATCCCCATATGGCGCTGTCAAAATTGCGATCAAACAACAGTGATTGGCAGTCGCAAAGAGCTCAAAGAACGTTCTGGTCAGGACCCTGCAGACTTGCACAAGCATCATGTTGATCAGATCACTTTTTCTTGTGGTGCTTGTGGTGGAACTATGCAGCGTATCACAGAGGTGTTTGATTGCTGGTTTGAATCTGGCAGTATGCCCTATGCGCAAAATCATTATCCTTTTGAAAATGAAAAAATATTTGAGGAGAATTTTCCTGCAGATTTTATTGCAGAGGGGATTGATCAAACACGTGGTTGGTTTTATACACTGACTATTTTGGCTGCTGCACTCTTTGATCGTCCTGCATTCAAAATGTGTGTGACTACGGGATTGGTGCTTGCTGCTGATGGGCGCAAAATGAGTAAAAGCCTCCGTAACTATACTGATCCATTAGAGGTTGTTAACCAATATGGTGCTGATTCTACACGATTATATTTGCTCTCTAGTGCTGTGACACGCGGGGATGATCTGAAGTTCAGCGAAGATGGAATTAAGGAAATTCTCAAAAGTGTCATCATTCCTTTTTGGAATGCGTATAGTTTTTTTGTCACCTATGCGAATATTGACAATTTCCAACCAACTGGTAATATTTCTGAGTTGGATCATCCCTTGGATCATTGGATTGTCTCCTCTAGTTGGAGATTGGTGATGCAAATTGATGAGGCTATGGGTGATGGAGAAGTGCACAAGGCAATCCATGCGATTATCCAGTTTATCGACGAGCTGAACAACTGGTATATTCGCCGTAGTCGTCGCCGTTTTTGGAAGAGTGAAAATGATGAAGACAAACTGCATGCCTATGAAACATTATTTTTTGTATTAACAACATTGACAAAAGTTTCTGCACCATTTTTACCATTTTTGTCTGAGGCTATTTATCAAAATCTTAAATTGGAATCCTCACCCCAGAGTGTTCATTTGTGTGATTGGCCTGTGGTGCCAAAGAGTGCGCGTGATTTTTTGCTAGAAGACAAAATGGCACTGGCTATGCAAGCGGTGGCAATGGGGCATAGTCTACGTAGTTTGCACAATCTTAAAAACAGGCTGCCCTTGCAGCGTGTTTATGTGGTCAGTCGAGATTCTGTACAGCGTGGTATTCTCTCAGAGATGAGTGCAATACTCGCAGAAGAACTAAATGTGAAACAGGTAGAAATTCAGGATAATGAAGAGCAATTAGTCACATATCAAGCTAAAGCGAACTATCGAGTCTTGGGTGGCATTTTGGGCCCAGATATGAATGTGGCGGCACAGGCTATCAGTCATTTGACCCAAGAACAAATTCAGGGAATCCTTTCTGGGGCCATCATTATGATTACTTTTGATGGAAAAACACATAAAAAATTAGAAATCGATCAAACTAAGGTTGCCATTTTGCGCGAGGAAAAAGAGAATTTTAAAGCTATTAATGAGGGAACACTGACAGTCGCACTGGATACACAAATTACACAGGAACTTTTGGATGAGGGAGCCATGCGAGATTTAGTCAGAGCTATACAAAACTTGAGAAAAACACAAGACTTGCAAGTTTCACAGCGTATCAAACTCTGGGTACATGGGCCCGTAGATGTAGAGCGTGTATATAAAGAATTTTCAAATATTATTTGTGATGAAACCCTCACCAGTGAATTACTTTGGCAACACCACCCATCTGCAATTGCTGTAGATTGTGGTGATCATCAAGCACATATTATGCTGGAGAAAAATTAATGTATTTTCACCGTAGCCGCAGGCATTTCATCATATTTTTGGCCTTGATGATAATTTGTTTTTTACGCACAAGTTTTTTTGAGCGCTTACTCAAGAATACATTTCTTTTGCCATTGCAAAATGATGATATTATTTTATTTTCTTGTGCATTATTTTTGTTATTTTTTTTGTATTTTACAGGGGTGGGTTATGCATTTGAGGGTGAGGGAATTAGAAAAAAATACCCATTTTTTCCAGCCACGCTATATCCTGCCAAAGATATTATTGCCTATGAGTTTGTGAATAAGGCGGCACCTGTATGGATTTTTTATTTAGAAAATAGCAAAAAAAAGATGTCTTTGATTATTCCTGGGTATTTCCCTCGTATCAAATCTGAAGTTGATCGTTTTATCGACCACCATCAGATCACAAAAATGTCCTAGTAAGTGTCTTCATCCATTGCTTCAAATTGTGCACGATTTTTTTCTAAACGACTGAGGTCTTGGCCAAGAATTTTTTCAAAGTCCAGCTGACTCTCATTGATCTGGCGCAACTCATTGCGCCAATTGGCAATTTCTGGTAGATACATCCAGCGAAAACGTTTATCATTGGCTTTTTCCACCCAAGGCAAGGCTTCATTCCAAAAATAAAGTGCTCGCTGGTAGTATTTTTCGGCAATTTCTAGGCTTTCCAAGTTTTGACGTTTAAAAGGGGCATTAAAGAAGTAAACAAACTCACGATCATATTTCATCCCAATTTGACGATAGGTACGCACAATTTGTAAATTGACATGGAGTTTGAATAGATAGCGGTAAAATTCCCATTCTTGTTTATCATTGATTCTTGCCAGTGCATACAATGGATTAGCAAAAGGTGCCTTGAGCGACTCTTCTAGATAGGCGAGGTTCTCTGCTTCGTCCTCTGGCATACGATACAAGTGCTGATGGAAGAGCTTGTACCATTGTTCAGCATACTGAATTTTGTATGCCCACACAGAGTGATGAGAGATGATGAGAAAGCTAAAAATGATCAATAGTCGACGCATCGTTACAATTTTCGGAAAAAGATACGCATATCTCAAGGAAAGTCGGACAAATCGGGATGGTGGGAATTGAACCCACGGCCTCTTGGTCCCGAACCAAGCGCGCTAGCCCCTGCGCTACATCCCGTTTTGCATAGGATAACCCTAACAGGCATTATTATTTTTTGTCAATAAGTTCACCCTGCATCTATTCCGATATAGGATTTATGCAAATAGCGCATTTAAATGCTGAACAACGGCAAGCTGTTTTAACGATACAAGGGCCACTGCTTATTATTGCTGGTGCAGGGTCGGGCAAAACACGTGTGATTACTTATCGTATGGCACATATGCTAGAAGAGGGCATTCCTCAAAGCCATATTCTGGCTCTCACTTTTACCAATAAAGCAGCCAGTGAAATGGATGAGCGTATTCATGAGTTGACCAAAAAAAAACTTAGCAATCTTACCATTGCAACCTTTCATGGCTTTGGTCTGAAAATCCTCAAAGAACAGTGTAAGATGCTTGGTTATCGTAGCAATTTTACTATTTATGATACAGAAGATCAGATGTCAGCGATAAAAGAAGTCGCTTATGAATTAAAGTTGACTTTTGACTATACTGAATTAGTCAATATTCAGCGCATCTTTTCGTCTATTAAAACAGAGCGTGCAAAATGGGATGCGACTAATCAATTCTACCAAAAACTGTATCAAGAGTATGAAGAATTTCTTTTGCTCAAAAATGCCTTTGATTTTGATGATCTTATAGTCAAACCACTCTTTATCTTTCGTCGCTATCCTGATGTGGTCGCTGAGTATAGCAAGCGTTATGAATATATTATGGTGGATGAGTTCCAAGATACATCTGAGATTCAGTATCAGTTTTTATATTTTTTAGCAAAAAGCCATCAGAATTTATGCGTGGTGGGGGATGATGATCAGTCTATTTATAGCTGGAGAGGGGCAAACTTTCAAAATATTAGTAATTTTGAACGTGATTTTCCAGCACGTCTTGAGATCAAACTTGAACAAAATTATCGCTCTACTGGCTCTATTCTTAAGGCAGCTAATGCCATTATTTCTAATAATGAAAATCGCAAGACTAAGGAATTGTGGACCAAAGAGCAACACACTGAGACTGCGGTACAATTGCGATTTTTTGAGGATGATACGAAAGAGACAGATTTTATTTGTGAAAAAATTAGAGAACTTAAGAGTCTACAGCATTACACATTTGAAAATTTTGGCGTTTTAGTCAGAACAAATAGGCTTATGAATCATGTAGAGGACAGTTTTACACGAGAGCAGATTCCCTATACTATTTCTGGAGGTTCTAGTTTCTTTGAGCGCAGAGAAATTAAGGATATGATTGCATATCTCAGGCTCATAGACAATCCTGATGATGATATAAGTTTTTTACGTATTATTAATGTACCACGCAGAGGTGTTGGGATGCAAACACTAAATATGGTGCGTAATTATGCCCATCAAAATAAATATAGTATTTATTCTGCTGTCAGTGCATTGGCATATGCAAATGATAGTCCACTTTCTCATATAGCAAAAGAAAACTTGCTAAAACTCTTAGAACAATTTAATCATTTTCGTGGATTATTTTCTTCTGGTAAAGATTTGGCGATGAAGGCAAAATTACTTTGTGAAGATATTAATTATTGGTTATTTTTGCAGGTCGAATATCGCAGTACAGATGAAAAAGATGAGTCTAAGTTTGCTAAGTATCGTTATGATAATGTGATGAGATTTTTTCAATATATTGAGAACTGGGAAAAAAGGTCAGATACTGAACTTCCTCAGCTTAATACCTATCTTAACCGTATTACGCTTTCTAGTCGTGACAAT
Organism: Spirochaetia bacterium; assembly: GCA_051648825.1. Classification (GTDB taxonomy): domain Bacteria; phylum Spirochaetota; class Spirochaetia; order WRBN01; family WRBN01; genus JAHHUI01. The sequence continues at coordinate 269,607 of JBOFFX010000022.1, read as the reverse complement.
GAAGATGAAAATGCCAATGGCAAGGTCAGCCTGATGACTATTCATGCGGCTAAAGGCCTAGAGTTTGATGTGACATTTATTGTAGGTGTAGAGGATGGAATTATCCCCCATAAGCTACATGGCAGTGATACCAGTAATGAGGTAGAAACAGCTGACACAAATATTGAGGAAGAAAGGCGATTGTTTTATGTCGCCGTTACTCGTGCCAGAAAGAACCTTTTTTTGACTGTGTGTGAAAAGCGTAAGGGGCTAAATAATACAAGAGAGTGTACGCCTAGTCCATTTTTGCGCGAGATTCCAGAAGAATTGATTGAAACACAGGATACTGAGGTTGCTCCCGCAGATCTAGAGCGCATGGCAGATAACCTTTTTTCACGATTTAAAGAAGATGATAGATAAAATAGGACCATCAAAAAAGATGATCCTATTTTAATGTATCAGGTGTAAGAGTTGTTATAAACCTACAATTGTATTGATAGTTTCAATTGCTTGCTTGCGGATATGATCAGAATATCCAGCAACAACAATCAAGCTCAAAATATCAAGAACATAAATTGTGCCTTTAGTATCAGAGCCAGTGGGTACAATTTTCTGCATAGCAGTCATATAGTGTTCTGCAGCAGTATTGCTGCGCAATCTCAATGCATCTCGACGCATAGCACGACTCATAATAATTAAGCGTGGATCATCAGCTGCGCCAGCCTCTCCCAAAGAGTAAAAGGCCACAGCCATCGCATTGGGGTCTGTTTCTGTATTGAGTAAGTCAGTAATTGCTTCAGCACCAGCTGTGCCACCTGTGCCCAATACACTAAGGCCACGAATGCGGATGTCAATGAGACTGCCTGGGGAACCATCAATATAGTAAGAGCCAGCCCCTGCAATTCTCTTGAGCAATGGGAGACCCGTATTATCCAAAGGTAATTTTCCTGATTCAAAGGATCGCAAGAGCACTTCTTTTGGGTCTCTTACTGGACCATCAGCCATACTCCAAAGCACGCGTGTGCGCGGATCAACGGCAACGGAACTTTTGGCTGAATTATTTGAAGATGCCGTCTGCTGCTGTGCCCAGGAACCCTGGATCAAGCATAGGGTAAAAATAAGAAAGAAACATACGTTAATTTTTTTCATTAGGTACTCCCTCTATATCAATGATGTACTCTAGCATACCTCTACCAAAAAGTCAAAAACTAGCCGACTTAATTTAAGTGCTAATTTTTTTTAAAGTATAGAAATAATTGAGTAGACATGATAAAATCATTTGCATGAAAGAGAATAATTTTCACATAAAAATGGCTGTACGTTCCTATGAATGTGACTTTCAAGGTATCGTGAACAACGCAGTCTATATGAATTATCTAGAACATGCTAGGATGTGTTTCGGAGAGTCGGCGGGTATTTCTGTAGTCCAGATGGCAGAAGATGGGATTATTTGGGTTGTCAGTGGTGCGAATTTGCGTTATCGCAGCTCTTTGCGTGCAGGAGATCTCTTTGAGATTAGTACTAGTATGAACTTTCAAGGAAGAATGCGGGCAATTTTTGAGCAACAAATCACAAAGGCAAATAGTGGTGAGGTGGTGATGGAGGCAGAGATTATTACTGCTTGTATCATTGGTGGACGTACTGCGCCATTTCCAGAATTTTTGAGAAAAGAATGATTGTTTTTAGTAGATACTTTGAATATTCCATTCGCGTAGCTTAGCATTGAGATAGTCAATATTACCAGGATGATTTGGCTTATTTCCGGGCACAGAGTATAGCATTGAGATCTCTTTTTGGCACTGTTCAAATGCTTTATATCGTACGATTTTCATCGTACTATTGGTAGGAAAGGGGGCTTGGACAAAGTGATACGTATTGGGTATCCAGACATGAGGAAAGCGGCCCTTGTATGATGGGTCATTTTTAAATGCAAAGATTTCTTTTTCGATCACAGTATTAAGGATGTGCAAATTTACAGGCAGTGGTTGTTGGGCAACAAGTTCTTTCAGCCGTTCTTCTTCTAGATAAATGAGTGCTGAAACATATGCATTATGATCACAATACAAGAGGCATTGATTTACAAGCTCGTGGCTTCCTACACAGATGGCTTCTTCCATTTCTTCTGGGTTGTGCTTTTCTCCATCTTTGCTAATAAGCAAAGCTTTTTCACGCCCCACAATACTTAAGAACCCGTTTTCGTCCACGAGTCCCATATCTCCTGTGTATAGCCATCCATCGCGGATGACATTGGTTGTTTCATCAGGATTGTTGAAATAGCCCTGCATGATACTTTCACCTTGCACAGAGACTTCCCCAATTTCTCCTGTTTCTGCTAATGACCCATCGGGGCGCAAGATCCGGCATTGTAGGCCTGGAAAGAGCCTGCCTGCGGTGCCAATTTTATAATCACCCTTTGTCGTCAAATTGCAGCTGATGATGGGGGAGGCTTCACTCATACCATAACCCTGGTAAATAGGGATGCCGATTGCGCCAAAAAACTCTTGGATTTTGCGATCACAAAGTGCTGCACCTGAAATTGCAAATTTAAATGGCAAAGACTTTCTCACTTTGGGAAAAATCAAGAGCTTGCCAAAAAAGAACCAGGGGCCAAAATTTTTAAATTTGGTCCACAGGCTCACACGGTGAAATCCATCACCAATCATTTCAATTCCTGCATTAACAGCCATGGTAAACATTTTTTCAATTACAGCACCACGTTGGCGGATTGTACCCCAGACTTTTTTCATAAAATTACTCAGTAATGCTGGGACAGCCAGGATATACCAGGGTTGCACTTCTACTAGGTTAGTGGGGATATTGTGGACCATTCTGGAAGGCCCGCCTTGTGCATCGACAAAGTAGAGCTGTCCGCCTGTGCCCAGTGTGATATAGATTCCTACGGTGTGGCCAAAAGCATGATCGCAGGGAAGGATGAGCAGAGTTTTGGTTTTGCCATAGGGGATATCAATGAGTTGTGTGGCGGCAGTTGTGTTGGTATAGTAGTTTTTATGTGAAAGCATGACACCTTTTGGGTTGCCAGTTGTTCCAGAAGAATAGCTAATGGTCACACAGTCATCTTCTTCAATTTTTTCCAGAATTGCATTAATTTTTGCTTCATAGCCATGATTTTCGTATAAATCTTTTCCATGGGATATAGCTTCATCAATGAAAGTAATTTTTTCTAGAGGATAATCATATTCTCTAGCCAATGCAAAAGCGGCATTTTTATCGTTGTCTAGCCACAAAATAGGAAGTGCATGTGTTTTTTTTCCTATTTGAAAAAACTTGCTTGCAGTAAATTCTGAGACAGCAACTACGGATGACTGTGAATGCTCCAGGCGAAAAAGGATCTCTTCTTGTGTCAGTTTGATAGAGAGAGGAACAGAAATGACCTGGCTATAAATTGCACCAAATTCAGCACAGATCCACTCAGGACTTCCTTCTGCCAAGATAGCAATACGGGTATCTTTTTTCATATTTTTTTCAATGAAAACACTTGCAAGATAGCGTGCATTTTTTTCCATCTGAATATAGGAAGTTGGAATCCAGTTTTCACCAACTTTGCGGAAAGCATATGGATTATCTGCACAGCGTTTCGTATTTTCCTCGATGAGTGTGAGAAGTGTTTTTTTCATTAGAATTTCCCCCTTGCTTTGATGTGATATTTCACATTGTGCAAACTTGAACGGCATACATCACAAAATATGAAATTTTATTCTAACAAATATTTTAAAAATGTCAAGCTTTAAATACGGCATGTCTTTTTCATATTCTTGAAATAATGTCAAAATCAAAGTAGAATAGTGTCGATACATGATTTTGTATTGACTATTATGTGGGAGGGACGGCATGGCGATTGAAGACGCAATGAAAAGAGATACCAGAATGCAGATGGTGACATTTGAACTGGGTGAGGAAAGTTATGGTATCGATATTATGGATGTATTAGAAATTCATCCCTATAGCGAAATACGGTCTATCCCCCATGCCCCTGATTATGTTTCTGGAATTTTTAACCTACGTGGAGAAATTATTCCCATTATCAGTTTGCACACACGTTTTCGTGTTGAACCCAAACAGTATGAGGATGAGGATGATCATATGTCTGGTTTCGTTATTTTTAACATAGGCAAGACAAAACTAGGTGTGACCATCGATAAAATTTTACGTGTTGTAACAATCGATATTAGTGATTTGATGCCTGCACCACAGATGATTACAGGCGCAGGTACTGCCTATATCGAAGGTGTGGTGAATCAGGGCGATGATGGGTATTTAGTTGTTTTAAATATTATGCGCCTTTTTGATGCAAAAGAACTGGCACGATTAGAAGGATTACACAGAGAACAACAGGCCTAGGACGATTATAAGATGTTGCAGAGGAAGCCGCTTTCGCATTCTCATATGCCCAAATGTCTTCTGATTGTCCATGATCTAAAGCCGGGTTTACAAGATCTGGCACTTGGGGCTGGTGTATTGTTGAGGAACAAGGGTTTTGTTGTTGAGGAAATTTTGCATGGAGCACTCCTAAATTTGCCACCGCAGTCAAGTTTGGAGTTTGATTTTGCACTCATCTTTGGTGGTGATGGACTATCACTGTCTGTGGGCTGTGCCTTGGCTCCCATGGGGATTCCTGTGATGGCTGTAAATATGGGACGTGTGGGATTCATGACAGGCTTCACACAGCAAAATTGGGAACAGGCTATTCAGGAACTGCTTCTGGGGGGCTTGCTTATTCGGCAACGTGATACACTAGTATGCCAACGTAAGAGTCACGCTGATGTTTTCAATTTGGCTCTCAATGAGTTTTATTTTGTTGGACAATCTCGTCATCATCTTTGTGAACTAGAAGTCACTTTAGATAGTCAAGGGGCTCTCTTAGATTTGCGTGGAGATGGATTAATCTTAGCAACACCCACAGGCAGCACGGCCTATGCATCCTCTTGTGGTGGTCCTATGATCAGTACTGACTTGCATGCGATCTTATTATTATGTGTCAATCCATATTCTATGGCAGTGCGCCCAATGGTCCTTTCTGGGAAAAGTGAGATACTTGTACGCCTTTCTAGAAAAAATCGCTATCCTGCTGTTTTGGTCAGAGATGGGCAAGATATGGGTGTTTTTAGCAAAGATGATGAAGCAGTAATTTCGATTTCTCAGTTCCCTGCGCAGTTTTTGTACCCACAAAACCATAGTCCTTATGCCAGGATTTGTGATAAAATTACTGGCGAGAGAAATCTTTGTGAGAACAAGAGTAGGGTTAAAGATTAATGCTGAAAGAACTGCGTGTTAAAAATTATGCACTATTAGGAGAAATGAGTGTGGAATTTGGGCCAGGGCTACAGGTGCTTACTGGTGAGACAGGTGCAGGTAAATCACTTTTGATCGGGGCATTGGGGTTATTGCTTGGTAATAAAGCGAGTGATTTGATTATCAAAGATGGTGAAAAACAGGCAGAAGTCAGTGGAGTAGTCATATTAGAAAAAAACCAGGGTGCAAAAGATTGGTTGATACAACATGAAATAGAGATAGAAGAATGCACCTGTATGGTCCAGCGATTAGTCAAACAACAAGGCAAGGCATTGAGTTTTATTGATGGGCATCCAGTTTCTCAGCAAGACCTCTCAGAATTTATGGCTTTACTTTTTGATCTACATGGCCAACATGAGAATCAGTCTCTTTATCGCAAAGATAACCAACGTAGCATTCTGGATGCCAGTGCAGGCCTACAGAAAAAAGTACAAGAGTGTGGCCATCTATTTGCAGCCTTGAAACAACAATATGAAGCATTAAAAAAATGGGAAAGTGAACAAGAAAAATTAACCCAAGAATACGATTACCTAAAGTATTCACTAAGTGAAATAGATGAATTTGAGATAAAGCCTGATGAGAAGTTACAACTGCAAGAGAAACTTAAAACACTGGAATCTGCAGAAAAGATTGCATCAGGATTACAGACCTTTATACATTTGCTTTCTGGAAGTGAGGGGGTTTTAAAAAGACTCAAAGAAGCACAGAGTATTCTTTCTGGACTCTCTCATCTGCTTAAAAAAGAAGATGTAGAGCGATTCAAAAGTGCGATGATTGAAATTGAGGATGTTAAAGAGATTTTTAAGGCATTGCAGGGCAGTCTGCTCTATAGCGATCGAGAACTAGAAGTGGTGAATGCACGACTCTCTGGCATACAACGGCTAGAAAAAAAATACGGTGGTTCTTCACATGCATTGTCTGAATTTGCGCAACAGGCACGTGAGCGCTTGGCACGTATTGAGACTGGAGATGAGCAAAAAGAGTTATTAAAAAAAGAGATTTATAGGCTAGAGGGTGATTTACATAAGTTGGCACAAGAGATCTCACAATCGCGCTATGATGAGGCACAGACTCTAGAGTCCAAAATCCAAGAAATCTTGCACCAACTGAGTATGCCATCTGCAAAATTTAGTATACAAGTGAAGGAAAAGCTACGCAGTGATGGTCGTAAATCAATTGGGGCAACAGGTATTGATGATATTGAGTTTTTGTTTGCAGCGAATGTGGGTCAGCCACTCAAACCCCTGAAAAATATTGCCAGCGGGGGTGAGGCCAGTCGTGTTTTACTTGCTGTAAAGAGCGTACTTTCGCGTGCAGATGAGATAGAAACATTGATTTTTGATGAGATAGATACAGGTATTGGAGGAAATGCTGCACTATGTGTTGCACAACATATGCAGCTTTTATCCAAAGATAAACAACTTTTGTGTATCACACATCTGGCAGTTATTGCCGCACATGCCGATAGTCAGATGTGTCTGAGAAAAAAAGAAAGCAATGGTCAGACAATAACAGAAGTCGTCCCAGTTGCGGATTCTGCACGAATTTATGAAATTGCCAGAATGCTCAGCGGTAGCCAAGATGAGATTGCACTGCAGCACGCACAGACACTTTTAGATAGTAGTCAACGCGTTTAAATTTCTGATGAGGTGAGATGAATGGTCACAGTTGAACAAAGAGAAATCTATCAAAAACAAAGAGATGAGTCTGCACAAAAATATGACACATTAGTTGAAGCAGAAAGTGAACAAAGTATTGTCGTTACCAGCGGTACAGCCAACTTGGCCCTTGCAACATCTGCTTTGCAGTGTTGTGGCTTGCAAATTCGCATTGGATACTTGAATGAAACATTTTTGGGGGGAAAACGTGATGAGTCTTTGCTTGTAGCCCGCCGAGATATTACACGCTGCTTGCAATATTTAGAAAAGGCCTATACGCCCTATTTGGATGTGCCTTTTAGTGACTATGAAAAACAACTAACAGAACTCTTGGCAGTGGATGAATTTGAACGCTATAACCTACTCAAGCATGTGGGATTCTATATCACTTATCTAGACGATATCTTCATCGAAAAATCAAAATGGCACTGGTTTTTTGTTGAGATGGAGGCACGTTTGAGTGTAATCTTTAAGAATAGCTTGAACCTAAAGAATATCATAGAGCAGTTGGATCCACGTGCATCTCGATACCCAGAGAGGACAGCCGTGGTCAATCGTGTGCGTGATTTGCTCAAAAAATCAGCCAAGGAGTACCGCGGTCGTTATGAGTTGACAAGTTTTGCCCGTGATGACTTTAACAGAGCCATTGAATTCTTATTAGCTGCCAAACGCTTGGCAGTTTTGCTTAATAACAACCAAGAAGCTGATGACCTTGATCGTGAGATTACAGTCTGGAAGGCTAAGATGGAGAAGGATGAACAACAGCGTCAAAAGGATGATAAATGACGATTGCGTTTTTTTGTCCTGATATCACAGAAGGTGATGTTGAGGCTGTTGTTGATGTTTTACGTTCTGGATGGATCACCTCTGGGCCACAAGTGGCAGAATTTGAAAAATTATTGACGCACTATAGCCAGACACAATGGGCTTGTGCGATGTTTTCTGCTACAGCTGCTTTAGAGATTGCTCTAAAAATCTATGGAGTGGGGCCTGGTGATGAGGTAATTACCACACCCTATACCTATGCTGCTACAGCCAATGTCATTGTTCATTTGGGTGCCAAACCTGTTTTTGTTGATGTACTTCCTGGAGCTTTCAATATTGATCCAGCAGAGGTTGGATTGGCTATTACGGAAAAAACAAAGGCCATTATTCCTGTTGATATTGGTGGGTTGCCCTGCGATTATCACTTGATCCTTAAATTTCTTAATGATCGAAAGTATCTTTTTTCTGCTAAAAATAAGTTTCAAGAACATTTGGGGCGTCCATTGATTCTCTCAGATGCTGCGCATAGTTTGGGTGCCAGAATGGCGGATGGCAAGATGGCTGCACAGTATGCGGATGTCACGGCTTTTTCCTTTCATGCTGTCAAGAATTTGACGACTGCCGAGGGTGGAGCCCTGTGTCTTTCTTCTATATGGGGTGTATTGGGCGAGGATTTTTTGAGAGAGGCTAAACTATGGTCATTGCATGGGCAAAGTAAAGATGCACTTTCTAAGCAAAAAGGTGGTGAATGGCGTTATGACATTATTCATCCAGGATATAAATGCAATATGACAGACATACAGGCTGCACTTGGCTTAAGTCAGCTCAAACGATATGCCCAAAACCTAGAAAGAAGGCGTGAGATTTTTGCACAATTTTCCACACAGTTGGGCCCCCTGTCAAGGGCGATTATCCCAGATTGGATAGATAGCCAAGCTGTAAGTAGTTATCATCTTTTTCCTCTGCGTATCAAGGGGATGAGTGAGCCTTGTCGCGATAAGCTCATCTATGATATTTATGCAAAGGGGATCAGTTTGAATGTCCACTTTCAGCCTTTGCCATTATTAACTGCCTACAAGAAAATGGGTTATCATATGCAAGATTATCCATGGGCATATGATCAATACCAAAATGAGGTCAGCCTACCTCTTTATCCCCAGTTGACGCAAGACCAGATTGATTATATTATACAAAATCTAAAACCCTACCTGGAATAAGACCCTATGGGATTGGCCAAAGCATACATACAAGAAAAGCTTTTTATGGGATGCCTTTTTCATGATAAAACTTATGTTTCTCGTGTGGCAACTCTGTTAGAATCACAATTTGGTCCTATAGATTGTACCTCCTCTATGCAAAAATTTTCTGATTTTTCACCATATTATAATCAAGAAATGGGAGGCGATGTTTTTCGTATTTTCTTTTCGTTTGAAAGACTGGTGGATCCCAGTGAACTTGCGTCTATCAAGGTCTGGACGAATACGCAAGAAGCACAGTTTTTATCCAATAACCAACGTAGGATTAATCTGGATCCTGGCTTAATTTCTAGTGGACGTATTGCGTTAGCCACAACAAAAAATGCAGGCCATCGTATGGCGCTCTCAGCAGGCATCTATATAGAAATGACATTGTTTTATGCAAAAAAAGCATATCATAGCCTGCCCTGGACGTATCCTGATTTTCAGCATGAAAGCGTAAAGAATATGCTATTGAACATGAGAAAAACCTATATGGATCAGCTCAAAAATTGAAGGTAGATATTTTTTGTGATGTTATTGATTTCTGGGGAGATGTCGCTGTTTCTTGGCGTTTAGCGCAGGCGCTAATCAGTGGTAACCCCCATTGGCAAATCACTTATTATTGCAATGATTGGAGTGCATGGAAACAAATCACTGGATATAATTCTTTGAATGACTATATAGGGCCTCTTGTACTGTGTGATTTTTTTCAGCAGAACTATACTCCATCAGATGTGGCGATAGAGATGCTAGCTTGTAGCTTGCCGGCAGGCTATCCTTGCCCACCATTACGGGTGAATGTAGAATATTTTACTGCAGAAGACTGGTCAATATCATGCCATATGATGCAAAGTTATCCGCTAAAGAGATTCTTTTTTATACCTGGAGTGCATACAAACACAGGGGGGTTGGTGTGGGGAAATTTTAGCTATTCCCATGCTATAGATTATGACCGTGTGCATGCAAGACGGTTATGGATGAGCAGTCACCATATAGATTTGAACCCCCACACAATATGGGTTAGTGCCTATCTATATGATCTAGATTACACGCAGTTATGTATTTCTGATCAAGTGAGGGTAGTTGGGCCAAAGATTCCAGGCATGAGGATAGATAAGATCTCAGACTTCTGTATTTTTGTAGAATGCACACAAGCAGAGTATGATGCATTGATGAGTTTGTGTGATATGCATTTGGTGCGTGGGGAAGATAGCCTGAGCCGTGCTTTGTTGACGGGTCAGCCATTTTTGTGGCAGGCATATGTGCAAGAGGATGCAGCACATATACCTAAAATACAAGCGCTTGTTAGGAGTCTTGCAGAAGAGGGATGTGAGGAGTATACAATATTAAAATATCGCTTTGATCAGCTCAATGAATATAAAATAGTAGATTTGGATGCTTGGATTGCAGAGATTCCATTGGTGCAAAAGAATTTTAAGGCATTGCAAGCACAGATTATCCAGTTGGGATCACAAGAAGAAAATCTAAGAAGATTAATCTGTGAAAAAATGGGAAAATCCTAGGATCGGTCGGAGTTATTCTGCAGTTTTTCTATCAATTTTTGAGCCAAATCTATAGAAATTTTTGCAACGTGGGCAATATTGGTTGGCTCCTGATGAGAGATCGCTTGTAAGCTTCCATATTGAATCATTAATTTTTTGGCACGTTTTGGGCCTATTCCTTCAATGGCCTCAAGTTGTTGCAAAGATAGGATACCACTACGCAATTTTTTATTATGAGACGTAGCAACACGGTGAGTTTCATCACGCACAGCTTGGCAAAGGCGCAGTGCAGGGGATCCTTTTTTTAGTAAAATAGGATCAGATTTGTTTGGCATAAAAATTTCTTCTTCACGCTTGGCAATACTGATGAGTGCAATTTTTTTTGATAAATCTAGTGCTTCTAAGACAGAAAGTACTGCTGAAAGTTGACCTTTGCCCCCATCAATAATAATAAGATCTGGCAAGGGAAGATTTTCATTTTTTAGTCTGGAAAATCGTCTAGCCACTGCTTCACTGAGTGATTTATAATCATCAATTTCTCCCTCTTGTAGGCTACGCATACGAAAGGTCCGATAGTTGTTGTAGTCCGGCATGCCATCTAAAAAAGAAACCAGACTTGCGACAGTAAAATAACCACTGAGCTGAGCAATATCAAAACCTTCGATCCTTTTGGGTATTTTGGGAAGAGAAAGTGCATGTTGCAAGTCCTCAAGCGCCCCCTCGCGATGAGAATCATGTGCCACATCTAGTGTTGCATTATTAAAAGCCATACGGATAAGAGATAGGTCTTGTGCTTCAATAGGCATTTTTAGTTTGATTTCAACGTTCATCTGTTCTTTAAAGAAGAGTTCTAGGGCACTTGCCTGGGGTAGATGCTCCATGTAGATGACGCGAGGTAATGCCTCTTTTGGCATATTGCCATAGTATCTCAAGAGAAACTCTTCCAAGACCTCATGGTCATTACTCGCAGTTTCTACGCGCAAGGAGGCTTTCTGTAGCATTTTCCCATAGCGCATAGGCAAAATAACAAATCGATAATTCCATTGGGTTCCAGCATAGGCAAGATAATCACGTGCTATATTATTGTGATCCTCAACAATAGGTTTTTCTTCTACTAGTTTGAGTGCATGGATAGCATCGCGGTAACGTGCGGCTTGTTCATAGTTTTTTTCTTGTGATGCGATATCCATTTTTCTGGTGAGGTTTGCAAGGAATTCCTGAATATTGCCTGCAAGGAGTTTGGAAACTTCTTGTACTTCATTTTGATACTTGATTGGATCAACGTCTTTGCAACAAGGGGCCCAACATTGGTGCATGTGATAATAAATACAGGGTTCTTTGCGTTTGCGCAGTGGGATAGCCTTACATTCACGTAATTTGAAGATTTTTGAGATAATTTTGAGGTAGTTGTCTACACGCTGGGCATCAGGATATGGGCCATAATAAATGCTCCCATCTTCAATTTTTTGCCGTGTTTTAAAGATGCGTGGATAGGTTTCTTTTGTAATACGAATGAGGGGGTATGTTTTTTGATCCTTGAGCTGGATATTATAGCGAGGGGAATATTCTTTGATAAGGTTATTTTCTAGCAATAGAGCTTCATATTCTGTTTTGACAATAATACAATCAATCGTATCAACAGTATCTAGCAATGCCAGGACTTTGGGGGACTCGTCATTTAAATAATTCATGAGCCGACTGCGGATATTGATAGCCTTGCCAATATAGAGTGGGGTACTATTTATACTTTTCCACAGGTAAACTCCACACAAAGTTGGCATATCAAGGATGAGGGCTTTGATCCTTTCAAGTTTTGCGACTTTGTCTGTGAGATTTTTTTTCATGTTCTGAGTGTTATTTTATGATAAAAGTACTCAAATAACAATAAAGTAGTTAGGAAAAGATCACAAAATTGATCATGCTAGACAAAAACAAATCCTAATGTTATAGTATAAAAATGCATGCTTTTCTGCTAATATTTTCGTTCCTTATAACAGTCTCAGCTTATGGACAGTCATCAGCTGTTGAGGCTAATATTCCTACAGGTGAGGATGAAACGGTTTTCTCAGTTATTTTTCCTCAGGAAACTATTGAACTCGACCCCCATCGTGTGAATACAACTATTGGAGCCCAGTTGCATAGTAGTATTTATGAGGGACTTGTCATATTGAACCCCAAGTCCCTCATGCCAGAACCAGCATTGGCTGAAAGTTGGGAGATTAATAAGGAAGGCACCGAGTACACCTTTACACTTCGACGTGATTCGATGTTTTCTGATGGCACGCCTATTGATGCGTATAGTTTTTATCGTGCATTCTTGCGCCTTATTGATCCTAATAGCCCAAAGGAGTATGCCTATCTTTTGGATGCAGTACGCGGAGTCTCGCTTTATCGTCAAAAAAAGGGTGGATCGATTAGTACATTAGGCTTGCAAGTTCTTAATCGCTATACACTAAGAATTAGACTACAATATCCTGTGCCCTACTTTCTGTCATTGATGGCACATCATGCATTTGTCCCAATTAGTAGCTATCAACTGCCTGGGATGTGGAATGACTATACACGTGTGGCATATTCGGGTCCCTATCTGATTTCGGAACAGACACAGACAACACTCAAATTGCGTCGCAATCCATTCTATTGGGATTTGTCAAATGTTGGGTTTAAAAATATTTTGATCAATATTAGTGCTGATGCAGCAAAAAATACACAGGAATTTGATGATGGCCAGGCTGACTGGGTCTTGGGTCCATTTGATCCTAAGTCACTGAAAAAACGTGCTGCAATGAAAGTAAACCCTAGTTTTTCTACACATTTTTTCTACTTTTCTAGCCCACATCGCGCATTTGCAGATCCACGTGTACGAGAGGCACTATTCCTACTTATTCCATGGGATGAATTGCGCTCACTTTACAGGACTCCAGCATTGGGGTTAGTGCCCCCTTTGCCCAAATCTCTGGGATATAATTCATTTAGAGGCCTCAGAACAAATAAGAAAAAAGCAAGAAAACTTTTGCATCGTGCAGGATATCCAGGGGGTAGGGGGTTGCCAGAGCTAGAAATTGCCACTAGCCATATCCATGATCAGGCTGCCAAGCTTATAGCCTCTGCATGGTTGGAGCTAGATACTACTGTCCGTGTACATGTGCCAGAGGGAGATTATTTTGAGTATTTGGCCCATAATACGCCGACTTTGGCTTCTTATGGATGGGTCGCTGATTATCTAGATCCTATTGCATTTTTGTCATTATTTGCTAGTAGAAATCAACTTAATAGATCGATCTATAAAGATGCAGACTATGACAAGTTTCTATTTTCATCTAATTTGCGCAGGGGGCAGTCTCGTATGAGAATACTCTCTGATGCAGAGAATATTTTGCTGAATAACTATGTCATTGTACCTATCAGTCATCCACCTGCGACAAGCTTGATTGACTTAACTATTGTGCAGGGGTGGTATGATAATCCACTGGATCTTCATCCCTTCAAGTATTTAAGCTTTGGATTAACCGATGATATTAAAAAAACAATGATTGGGAGATTCGCGGGATATGATCAGTGATCTTTCTCTAGATTCTAAGAAACTCATAGAAGAATTTGAATCTTTTATCCTTTCTGTTTCTGGGTGGAGGAAGATCTTTTCAAAGAATGGCACTGAGGATTCCTTGGATACAGCTATTGATTCGCATAACCAATTTTTGGCATTATTAAGTGTCAAAATTGTAGGTGAATTTTGGCTCAGCCATGCAAAACGCCCAGTCATATTAGTAGGATCTGACACACGTCCTACTAGTCCAGCATTGCTAGAATTAGCTATTTATCAACTATATGAAATGGGTTGTCATGTCATTGTAGCAGAGCAAATTTGTATTCCAGAGTTGTGTGCTGCCTGCCAACAGTGGCCCTATGTTGATGGATTTTTTTATATCTCTGCTAGCCACAATCCTCCAGGATATAATGGATTTAAATTTGGACTGGGAGATGGCAAAATTTTGCCAGGTCATCTATGCAGTTCTCTTATTGAAAAATTTTATCAAGAGGTCAGCCACTATATCATGATGTTGGAAAAGGCACAGCAAATTGATTTTTGGGAAAAATGGGTTTATCGAGGACCACAAATTCCCATGCCCATGATTAAATCACAAACACATCAAGCATATTTACATTTTTTGCAACAAGTGGCAGGTGGGTTCAGTAGTATTAGTGAAAATGAGATGGTGATTTATGAAATTAAAAAGGAAATCACACATCGTCCATTAGGTATTCTTATTGATTATAATGGCTCTTCACGTATTATGAGTTGTGATAGACAATATCTAGATATTTTTGGTGTGCAAACGGCTGTGGTTGGTGATATTCCAGGTGTCTTTACACATGAAATTGTACCTGAGGGAGCAGGTCTAAAAGTTTGTCAAACAATGCTAGTAAAGCAACATGATCGTAACAAAGCTTATGTTTTGGGGTATGTTCCAGACTGTGATGGAGATCGTGGCAATCTAGTGATTTATGATAAACAAAAGAATGAAGGACTCCCCTTGGAGGCACAACGTGGGTTTTCTTTATGTGTTCTTAGTGAGCTTGCATATTTAAAAAGAATTGGCACCCCTATGGAGAAGGTAGCTATTGTTGTCAATGATGCCACGAGCTTGCGTGTTAACTATATTTGTCGAATTTTTGGCGTACAGCTTTTTGTTGTCGAAACAGGCGAGGCCAATGTTATTCAAAAGGCGACAGAGCTTCGAGAGAGTGGCTATACAGTGCGTTTTTATGGTGAAGGGTCTAATGGTGGAAATATTACATTTCCTTCCACTGGTAGAGATCCGCTCAATACATTGACAAGTATTATTAAGCTACTTTATTTGCGTGGAGAGCATGGCTTAATGGAGATCTGGTGCAATCTTAATGGACTGGTCTGTCCAAAAGAATTTGATCTATCCTATATACTGACCACCTTTCCTATGTATGAGACAACCAACGTTTTTGAAAAGGAATCATTACTTTTGGGTGTGAGGAATCCAGGCCGTGTCAAACAGAATTATTCAAAAATTTTTAAAAAACTTTGGCCTCAGTGGCAACCAAAACTTTATAAGACACTAGCAGTTGTTGACTATCAATTTATCAGCTATGAGGGACAAAATATACTCGAAGATCAGGTTTCTCCAGGCACTGGTGGCCTGCGTATTATGTTATATCAAGAGATGAGAAACCCCGTGGCACTCTTTTGGATGCGTGCAAGTAAAACTGAACCTGTGATGCGATTGTTAGTAGATGTAGAACACCATTCTGCGGCAATTTATCAATGGTTATATCAATATCACTATGGGATTCTCTCCTATGCTGCAGAATTAGGAAATGAAGAGCCTGACTTGTCGCTCCTTGATCATTTAATCTCTTAAAAATACAAAGAATACGATAGTCTTACTCTCTTATCTTTTGCTATAACGCAAGTCTCTAAATCTAGATTACTGTTATGATATTCCCAGAGAATTACCTCAAGGAGTCATGAATGAAAAATCTAGAGAAAGATATCAATGATATAAAAATACTCATCACCAAAGGATTTTCTAATATTGGTATTTGTCCAGATACAGGAAAAAAAATAAATGGGGTTTTTACATGGAAAAATGATATTGATAAACGTTTAGAGGTTATTGAAAAGTCTCTAGAGGGGAACATTACCACAAAATCTTTATACAGATTTTTGACAGTCGCTGCAACGATTATCACATCACTGGGGGCCCTGGTGGGGTTTCTTGTTAATGCATTTTTTAGGGGTCAATTATGATCTCACAAAACCATCCAGAAAACAAAAAAGAGATACAGCTTTATGGTTGCAACTTTCGATGTCTACAGGCCATCGCCGAGCTGAGCTGCGACAAGTTTTTGACGAGTTTTGAAATTAACGCATTGCATACAAAAAATAGCCAAAACAGTAAAGTGATCGGAAAAAATTGCTGGTGTGGCCCTAATTTACACCAAATTACAGACGCCGTTTTTGCGCATTTTGGGCATCCATACACATGCAGACAAGTGGGGGGTGTTGATGCTAAAGGTGAGGTGTGGGGTCGTCAAGAGGGCGATTTTGTGGTGTTGCATTGGAACACAAATTTCCCCAGTGGACATTTTACTTTGGCAGATAAAGATGGCAAAGAAATATGGGATCCACACAGCCTGGAGTATGGAAAAGATTTAGGAAAAACAAGTATAAGAAAAAAATTATTTTATAGCATAAGGAGCAAGAAATGAAAGCAAATTGGGTGAGTTTAACAATGAAAATTGTGGGGGCTGTGGTGATTTTGGCCGCACTCGTTTTGAAGGGTTTTGGGATTTGGAATATTTCTATGGCAGAAGTTGTCGCGGGCGTTTTAGCGTTAGAGGCACTGGTCCTTCCTATTGATATCAGCAAGATTAAGGCTGTGAGCCATGAAAAAAGTTAATATTTTTTTGGCCATATTTTTGTTGACAATGCTCGGATTTACAATTTTGCGAAACCAGCAAATTTTAGCTAAACAGGAGGGGTTATGGCAACAATCTTCTCGTTGATTGCGGGGCTTATTGGCACATTTTTCGCTGGAATCTTTGTCTATAAAGCACAAATTAATGCACAGCAACTTAACAAAATTAACAAAATAGGAAAAGAGTATGAAAAGATTGATGCCCATCGTGATGACCGCTCTGATATTGATGTCTTGCGCAAGCACAAGCCCTAGTATGGTCATGTTGCCAGTACCTCCAGAACATCCTGCACTGGAGGAGCCAGAACGCCTGTCTGAACGTGATTTAGCACAGCTGGCAGAGTTTTATCGTCAGTATGAGAAGTTTTTAAAAAAATGGAAGGTCTTTAAAGAGACATGACATAACCCCCTAGAGATAGGGGGGTTTTTAAAGCGCATGATGTGTGTGCTAAAAAATGAAGATGCCGGGAACCAGAATCGAACTGGCACGGCTTTTAAGGCCGGGGGATTTTAAGTCCCCTGTGTCTACCAATTCCACCATCCCGGCAATCAACGCCACAATTATAGTGATTTTATAAATAAAGTCAAGTTATGATGGGTGGTGTAAAGTAGTTAAGTAGGTCTTTACTATCTCTATGAGATAAAAAGAACCAGTAAATAAAACATTTTTATCAAATTTTTTCTCTTTTAATAAAATGCATACATCATATTCACTAGGAATCCATATAGTTTTGTGGGCATGTGATTTTTGCAAGATTTGAAAGATTTCTCCTATATGAGGATCGCTTCCAGTAAGGATGATTTGATCAAAAACAGGCAATAGGTTAGACATTTCTTTCCAATTCTTATCTTCTTTGCAAGAAAAGACAATTATTGCTGGTATTTTTGATATCAATTTCCATAAGGTTATGGTGGCAGAGAGGCTCTCTACTGTATGGCAGCCATCAAAAACAATCAGAGGATGTTGTGAAAAAATTTCAAAGCGTGCAGGCAATGCTTGTGAGGCGATGCATGATGACCACGTGTTGATAATTTGAGTTGAATCGATATTTTTGAGGGTATGAAGCAGGCAGGTGAGTGCAAGTGTAGCATTTTGTGCTTGAACAAGGCCAGGCATTTTGATATGCAGGTGCGGGTAAGTAACTTGGCCTATTTTTAAATCGAAATAGAAGCAATTTTTTTCTATTCTTGTATCTGTGATGCATGCAATATCTTTAAGAAAAAATACTTTTGCTTGTTGATTTGTGGCTGTTTTTCTGATTATATCTTCAACAATTGTTTGCTGATATCCAACAAAAACAGGCACTTGGGGTTTAATAATAGCTGCTTTTTCTTGTGCAATTTTTTCTAGGGTATTACCCAATATTTGCATATGTTCTTTTTCTATTGGGGTAAAAATGATACTCATAGGTTGACAGATATTTGTGGTATCCCAGCGACCACCAATACCTGTTTCAAGAATAAGATAGTCACAGTAGAAGTCTTTAGCTAGCCAGAATGCCAGTACTGTGAGTATATCAAAATATCCTAATACAATATTTTTTGAACTTATCACATTATGGATTTTGATAAGATATTTTTCCCAGATGCCTGCATCCAGGGGGCATTGATTAAGTAAAATTCGTTCTCTAACATTGTAGACATGTGGGGATGTAAAAAGTAAAACACGAAATCCCAGACCAGAGAGTGTGCCAGCAGTAAAAAATGCCGTAGATCCTTTACCCTTGCTTCCTGCCAGATGAATGACTGGTACAGAGTGTGTATTAGTGGAAAATGTATGAATGAGTTGTTTTATTTGATCGAGTTGAGAAATACGGCCAGCAGAAGTCTGACGTTGTTTTCCTTGTTGCTTAAGCCATTCTAATCCAGAAATTAACACGTATTTTGGTAGTCCTAAGGGTGAGAGAGGGTGTCATCTGTGGCCAGACCTTTTCCTAGAAAAAAAGCAATGCTCAAGAAGATGGCAGAGAATAATGGGATCATTAAAAATGCAATACGCAGGCTTATAACCTGTGCGATAAGACCACTCAATAGATGAATGATTATCAGCAATACCACACATGTGAGATAAATGATAGATCGGCATTCGCTAAATGATGTGCCATAATATGTATGAATCAAAGTAGATAACAAAGGGAAAAGATATCCACAAGATAGCCCTGTCAAGACTAATAGGTAGTGAGAGTCAATAAAGAGTAAATTGGTAATGAGCATTAAAAAAATAGATACAAGGCTAATAATAAAGAATTGCGCGGGTGGATCCCATAAATTTTTTTTGAGCAGGGTTAAGATATCAAAAACAATACGGCCAAAAATAAAACACAAAAACCACAGTGTGGCAATAATGCCAGTAGATAATAGTGTGTGTTTGAGCCGATCAACAAGAAAAATTGGTGCCCATAGCATGAAGACATATAGGAGGATATGTAATGCCATTTGCAAAGAGATATAGGTCAAATTATCAATATTTTTATAAAATGCCTTGTAACGTTGGAAGTTGATTGGCAGTATAGCAGTATGTATTTTGTTTTGTATAAGATAGGGCTTATTAGTGACAACGAGCAAAATGCTCAGTGGCATAAACAAGAAAAAAATCATTTGCCAGGGGATTTGGTGATCTATCAAAATCGAGATCAAAATACCTGCCATCATTAATGAAAAAAACATGCCATAATTGGCCAGAAGAGGAGAACTATAGGGAAGCAGGATACGATCTGTACAACTGAGAAATGAACGGGCAATACACATAATCGTTATCCCCAAGAGCAAGCCAAAAAGATTGGTACTAAATGCCAGGATGAGGCAGGCAAAAATAAGGGAAAAATTTGTGAACAAGAATAAATGAAAAATTGAAAGTCGATGTGTGAGTTTATGAGAAATTATATGTCCTACTTCTGTGGTACATAGAAGAAAAGTGAAGATCCAGGAAATAGCAATATAGTTGAGCTTGAGGTCAAATTTGATTAATGGCAAAAGGATCAGTAGTGCAAGTAGTAAAACATTGGCCAAGAAATTGGACATGAAAAGCGTGATAATGAAGGTGGCCTTATAAGAATCTCTGGATGCGAGAGAGACTGAGCCATCAGTGGGCTGTGGTGATTCATTGTGTGAGGAAGATGGTCTACGTGGAGTATGCATTTGGTCTGACACTTGGTGGTCAGTCTACATGATCTCGCATATTTTGGCAAGATTTTGTTCTTCTATAGAATTAAAATTTAGAATCAAGAGGGTAGAGTAGCTATTCTTTGTGAAAAATGGCCGAAGTAAAATAATGAATGTGATATTGTGAAGGAGTGGATGGAAATGAATCAAGATCAGGTTAAGAATGCTTTATTGCAACTTGAGCCTAGTGTTGCAGAGTTTAAAGTGATTTTCTCAGGTAAAAAAAGTAAAAAGCTACATGGCATTTACCATCCAGAAAAACAAGAGATCATTATCCATAATGAGAATTTTACTCAGGATAATGCGCTTGTTTATATTGCAATTCATGAATTTGCCCACCATGTATGTGCAAGTGAGGCGGATCGTGTGGGAAAGTATGAGCGCAGACCACACACGATTGCATTTCGTAATACACTACATAAATTGTTAAAAAAGGCAGAACAAGAGGGGATTTACAAAAATATCTTTGAAAGTCATCAGGAATTTCAAACATTGACTAAGAAGATCAAAGATCACTATCTGGCAAAAAATGGCAACTTGATGAAAGAGTTTGGTGCATTATTGATTCAGGCATTTGATTTGTGCCAGCAGCATCAGGCTAGTTTTGAAGACTATGCGGAGAGGGTTTTGAGCATGCAAAGAACACAGGCACGTACTGTGATGAAGGTGTATGCATTAGATATTGATCCAAAAATTGGTTATGAAAATATGCGTATTGCAGCGAGTGCGCCCGAGCAAGAGGATCGTAAAGTTGTGCAAGACATGCTGAGCACTGGAGAGAGTCCAGATACAGCAAGGGCTTATATTCGCGAGCATCGCCCTAAGGTAGAAATGACAGTGAAAAGGCTAGAGTCTGAAAAAAAACGTATCGAACGCAGTTTGGAGCAATTGCAAAAAAGATTGCAAGAATTGGAGTCTAAAATCCAAAGCATGAATGACTAGGAGTCCTCGTCACATAGAGTGAAGGATTTCTCCTCCAAGTTTTCGGATTTCGATAGTATGGTAGCGCTGTTGTGGGCGACAATCCTCTACATACCAAACCTCCCCATTAGCTGGAACATCTGGGGTATAGAGGGGGGTTGTCTGTTCTAGAATACCACGAATAATCCGCATGGTGCCCCCATGAGTGACACAAATAATATTGGCATCTGGTGGAAATGGGGGTATATGTGCAAAAAAATACTCTAGGCGTATACGTACGGCTTCATAACTCTCCCCCCCCGGAGGATGAAAGGCCCAGTTTCTATTTTTTGGATGTTCAAAATCAGGGTCATTTTTGAGTTCCTGGTAAGTTCTTCCAGAGAATTTCCCCCAATCTTGCTCTTTTAGTTCTTCAATTTCTGTTGGCACAAGGCCGAAAATGTTACATAATGGTTGTGCGGTCTGCTGTGTTCTTTGTTGTGGAGAAACATATATGGTGCTCACATGAGGGATTTGTTGTTTGAGCATTTGTGCAATATGCAATGCGTGAATTTGGCCATTGTGAGTGAGGGGGAATTCTCGCTGACCTGCAAGGATGTGTGAGGCATTGCTTTGAGCTTCACAGTGGCGAATAAAAAAAACATTCATGACTTGAGAAGATACTACATTACTTTAGGGTTTGTGGTCAAAGGATGAGAGAATGTTTTTGAAGAAAGGGGGAGATTATGCGTCGATGGGCATTTTTTTTCATCATGTTTTATTTGATTTTGCCGATCCCAATAATCACTGCAAAAAAAACAAATGATTTTAGCGATGAGGTGAGAGTCAGTAAACCAGTCATCATGGTCAATGGTAGAAGAGTTGCAGATCAAGCAATGGTGAAAGGATCAGATGTGATTTCTGTAACGGCAGGATATGGAGAGGAGTTAGTTTTAAACTTTAGTTACTTTATGGGTGGGGTGCGTAAGAACTCAAGTGATATACGCCATGGCCCATTAGGGTATAATGGTACTCAAAATATCAATATAGGTGCATTTTCTCAGGCAGCGAAAGGTACAATCTGGATTGTTTCATTTTATGCACGACGCAATGAAAATGAAAGAGGCGATACAGAGGTCATTGTTTTTACAAAAGCAGACTAACCTCTGTGGGTGGTTGACAAAAAAAGTTTATTTGTACTATAAAAAGAGTACTATTTTGCGGTGATGGTGAAATTGGTAGACACGTTAGCTTGAGGGGCTAATGACAGTAATGTCGTGGAGGTTCAAGTCCTCTTCACCGCAAGAACTGGGCTGTTATTTCCTAGTCTTTAAAATTATTAATGAATGTTTTTTGTCTGAGACGAGGGAAAGCCTAATCTCGGATGTGCTAGGGGGAAAAATGGGCTTGGATGAACTAGGCGAGCAGCTAGATATTCCTGAAGATGTGGATCAGGGTGATGTTCCTTCTTATGTAGATTCAGAAGAGGAATCAACTGAACAAGACTCGCTATTTAAATCAGAATTTGATAAAGTTGAGGAATTTAGTGGCCCACCTCAGGCATGGTTTGAAGATCCTGAATACTATAAAAACATCCTCACTGGTGTGGGGGATACAGCCACACGGGTGCACGAAATTCTCGTTGCATACCTCAAGGCAACAGATCCTGCAGATCGCAATGTTTATCGTGTGCGTTTGATTTCTGCGTATTGGAATCTTTTTCATGAAATTTGTCCAGCAGCACTGGATTGTGATGGCCCTGACCCAAAACGCTTGATGTTTCGATTTGGACTATTGTTGCCTAATTTGGTTTCTGAAGCACATCAAAAAATGGTTGCATCAATTTTCTTTGACAAAAAGATTGATGAGGCTGTTTGGTATTCTGATGAGTGGGTGTCCATGGTTGGACATGGACAAGTTGCACCGCTGGCTTCTGATGAACCTGTTGCAAAAAGGGGTGATGGAAATAGTGCTGCGGATGTCGCAAAATGGCAGGGTTCTCTGGAAAAAGCCGCAGGGCAACTCACTGCATTTAAGGCTGTTTTGCTAGAGTTAGAGCAACAACGCAATCAATTAGTGGGTACTTTGGCAGAGATGACACAGCGGATTTGTGAGACAAATCCCAGTACCGAAATTATAGGAGTATTGGAACCATTCACAGAAGCACAGAGGGCTGATTTTTCGGCACTGATGGAGGTTTCTCGGAGCCTATCTACTCTTGCACGTGCTATTAATAGTAATTACGAAGGGATTAAAGATGCCAAGAGTAAAAAAGATCAGGCAGAACGTGAGTTAGACAGGCTTAATAATAATCAGACTTCTAGCCGGGATGAGGATTTGGTAAAGAAAGAAAGCCAAAAGATTGGACAACTTGTGCATATGTCTGTGGGACGCAAAGGAAACCATTTTCCTATCTTGGCTACACAATTCTTCTCTCCGGATATCAAAAATGTAGGATCAAGGGAAAATATTATCCAGATTATGAGTGAAATAGAAGAAATTGATCCTGAGGTTTTTCTGCGTGAATTTCGTCGACATGTGCATCGAATTCCTCCCCATGTTATCTTAATTCCCTGTTATGGTTCTTATGGTGTGTGTTGGGAGCCCTATGAGCGTACTAATCGTGCAACCAGCCGTGGGCGTATTGCGGTGCCGATGTTCCCGCAGAACCTTAAAACTGCTGTAATTTGGGCAATTGCAGATTTTCGCTGGAATTATGCCAAGGATAAGGCTGCACATTATTGGATGGAAGAGGGCTTAACTGGGCAATTTTATCAGTGGTTTTCTGAGACTAAGCAACGTGGTGATGTGCGTCTAAGTTTTATTGAGAACTATGTATTGTGGGTGACCAAGGAAAGCGAGGGTATGCAAAAACTTGATCGAGAGGTGCGTGGAATCTTTTGGAGGACTATACCTTTTAGTCAAGAACGCCGTGAAAATCTAAAAATGCGTGGTTTTGTTTATGATGATTTGTATAAAAAAGATCTTAATCGTGCTAAAATGATGTAGTTTAGATTTAAGGGGCGGTATTTATATCATGACTGATTCAATGGCTTGGTTTCGTCAGATTACTCAAATCCCTAGGCTCAGTGGCCACGAGGAATTAGTAACAGATTTTTTGGTCAATTTGGCAAAAGAAAAGCAATATCAATGGGCCATTGATCATATAGGAAATGTTTGTATTCAAATTCCTGGGCGTGGTCGCGGTGTAGGCAAGCCAGTGTTGGTGCTACAAGCACATATGGATATGGTGTGTGAAAAAAAACCAGGTGTTGTGCATGATTTTCTCAAAGACCCTATTCAGCTGTATGAGAAAGATGGATTTTTGTATGCAAATGGGACAACACTAGGGGCAGACAATGGCATAGGGATAGGTCTAGCACTTGCTGTTTCTCAGATGGAACATATTCCTCCTCTTGAGCTTTTGTTTACCGTAGAAGAAGAAACATCTTTGGCTGGTGTCAAAAAAATGCAACCAGGCTTTTTTAAAGGTGAGTATTTGATTAATTTGGATAGTGAGGATGATAAGATCATCACCACAGGTTGTGCAGGGTCTATGCTTGTAAAAGTGATAGAAAATCTAGAATTTGATACACAATATCCTATAGCCACCACAGCAACACTCAAAATTGACGAATTGTTAGGTGGGCATTCTGGGGAAGATATTAATAAAAATCGTGGTAGTGCTACAAAAATATGCCTGGATCAGTTGATTCTTTTTGAAAAGGAAAATATTCAATTTCGTATTATTCATGCAGATACTGGTGGAAATTCTTATAATGCTATTGCCAGATTTGGTCATGTCCATCTGGCATTCCTTAATGCAGATGAATTTAAAAAAGCACAAAACCTTATGATGAAGCTGGATCACCTCAATGATCAAGAAAATCCCCAATATTCTCTTTCACTTGCCATACTAGACAATACTAAAGTACTCTCTAAATCTGTACACAACAGGATTCTTGCCATAGGGTATGAGCTTCCACACGGGATCATTTCTCTATGTGATGGCTATGCAAATATGCCTGAGACTTCTTGTAATTTAGCAACAATCAAGCAGACAGAGAAGCAATTTATTTATACACTTTTTTATCGTAGTTTTTCAGATCAAGATCTTTTAGATATTGCAGAGAATCTTAAAAGATTAGCAACACGCCATAGTGTGAGAGTTGATCTTGATGAGCCAGATCCAGCTTGGCCACCAAGATCAGATAATCCATTATTAGAACTGGCAAAAGATTCTTTTCAAAAATTACTCAATGAGACGGTAGAAGTCAGGCCTGTGCATGCGGGGTTAGAATGTGGGTATTTAGAAAAGCTACATCCTGGAATGTACGCTATTAGTATTGGACCAAATATCTATGATGCACATTCCCCTGATGAGAGAATGGAAATAGCTAGTGTTAAAAGAATTGAACAATTGCTTTTTCATATTATAAATGAGTTTATTAAGAAGTATTAGGCAAAGGTAGGGAATGCTTTGAATGATGCACAATGAGGGCATGGAATTCTTTGTATGCACTGGATTGTTCTTGCGTTTTTATTGGTTGGATTCTTTCTCCTACTACTTGAATCTCTCTATACGTAACTTGCATGGATTTTATTAACCCATGTAAAAAGAAGAGTTTCTTTGTATATGCATCAGCTACAAAAACACATTGATGATAAGCATAGCAAAGAATTGAATCTGCAGTTTCTTCTCCAATTCCCCATAGACCCAAGAGTTCTTGTCTAGATGGGGTTTCTTTATTTGATTTCTGATGAAACTCTATCCACCAATCTACAAAGATTTTAATTTTCTTAATTTTCTGTCTAAAATATCCAGAAGGTCGGATTAAGTCACTCAATATTTCATCTGAAGTTTTTTGTAGGATATTTGCCTGAAGCAGGTCTGCATGATAGAGATTAGCTAATGCTTTGTGGGCATTTTCCCAGCGTGTATTTTGTGTCAAAATGGTACCAATGCAAACCTCAAATTGCCCCTGTATAGTACTGGGTTGAAAGTATGATCCGTGGTGATATCCAATTTGGTTTTCTGTAAACGAGAGGGGCCACCATCCCTGTGATCCATAGAGATTCCAAAGACTGATGTAGAGTTCTTGAACATTTTTAATATCTGCGGCGCAAGTAACCAGCATAGGGGGCGCTCATTTTTCTTACATTCATTTGCCCTTTCCAGCGACGCACATTTTTTGTTAATGGTCGTATTGCTGTTTTTCCTGCAAGAAATAGTATACACAGACTGATGATATAAAACCATAGGGGATTTTCATGCCATGGATAGGCTGGTAAGCGTGTGGGTGTAGGTAAATCATACATGGCTAGTAGCTGGACAAATTCTGTATTGGAAAGAGTATAAGGTGTTAAGTTTGAATTTGCATAAGAAAGTGCAAAATTTCCTGTTTTGTATGATGAGCTGAAGACAAAACCAAAGAGCGTTTTTTGCCTAAAAACATAGGATAAGTCATAGTGGCTACCAGCAGTATGGCTGTAGAAGCGATCGTCCTCTGGCAGGGAGATCACACTTAATATACGTATTTTTTCTTTGTAAATAGAGGCAGAAAATGCCATGATTGTAATCACAACAATAGCAGCCAGAGATGTATAGTATTTCATAAAATGAATTAAACCCCTAGATTCGAATGAATAGCGATACCATTTTAGCAAAAATAGTAGAAAAAATAAAGCGCCACCAAGAAAAAAATTCGGCAAGAAAGTTGATAATATCAAATAATGTTGATTTAAATTCTTATTTAATCCATTTTTCCATTTTCTCGGAATGAGAAATAATTTTTTTCTGCAAAAATAATATGATCAAGCACTGGTATCCCCAAAATTTTGCCACTTTGCATCAATCGCTTGGTGATGGCAATATCTTCTTCTGATGGCAGTACATTTCCAGATGGATGATTGTGGGCTACAATCATTGCTGTGGCCCTATCAATTAATGCACCAGCAAAGACTTCTCTAGGTTGAACCATCACTTTATTCACAATCCCCCGGCTTACTTCACGGATTCTTAATACTTCTTGTGCAGCATTGAGTGTGATACAAATAAAGGCCTCCTCATATGAGTCTGCATATTTTTTAAGCAATAGTTTATAAACTTGATCAGGGGACTCCATCATTTTAAGCTGAGGAAAAAAGTAACGCCGTGAGAGTTGCAGACAGGCGATAATACTTGCAGCATCTTCAACATCTAGATTATTGATAAGTAAAAGATCTTCTAGGTAGGCCATTTCTCCATGGCTTCTTTTTATAATTTCAATAATTTTTTTGATAATGGGGGCATCTTTTGTTTGCAAATTTTTTTTACCCAAGGCCAAAAGAATGAGTTCTGTGTTAGAAAGATTTTCGCTACCTTGCTTGCGTAGTTTTTCTAGCGGAGAAAGGGAGTCTTTTTGATCAGATTGAAGTGGCAATGAATACAAGGGTAGTAAAACCTCACAAATTAGAGAATAGTATTGGTCACTTTGATAAGAAAAATAAAGCGTTTATCTGCAATGAGATCTTCTAGTGAAGGTTTGATGCGGTAGTGCCAGGCTGCCTGTTGGCAGTTGCCAGGCAGACAAATTGCTTCTTCGGAGACACATCCAGTTCTATACTGATCTGAGAGTGCAAGATAATCTTGTAGCGATAGTACTATCAAACGAGATTGTGTATTTTTGATAAAAGCATGTAAAATTGTCATTGTTAGCTGAGGCGTATAATCCTCTTCAGCAATCTCCTCTTGCAGGCCCAATGATCGTAGCAAGAATCGTATTTTTTTAGGATCTGATTCCCACCATTCACGCATAGTAGTTGAAGCATGATACGAAAGTGATGCCAGAGAATTTTTTGGATAAGAGATGATAGTAATCAGTTCTCCACTTTGGCAGGGATCATCCATCCATGGAACAATATATGCCCGTATAATTCCTAGCCTATCCAGTGTTTCATGCATACAGCTCGGCAATGGGGCGAGTTGTTGTGCACATAATATACTTGATGTGGAGGTGAGAAGTGCTTTTAGAATTTTTTCTGCTTGAATATTTTGTTCTTGTTTATCAATCATCTCTTTTTTTACAATCATTGCCTCTAGCAATACCTTTTTTTCACTAGGAAGACTTTTGAAAGAGTGTGATTCTTTGTAGTTCAAGCAAGGATAATATTTAGCATCAATATTGAGTAGTGAGCAATGTTCCAGGATATGTGTTTGTTCTTTTTCACATATAATATGCTCATTTTTTTTGAGGATTTTGTTTGTGATGGAAGCACTAGAGATCTGGGCAATATCTTCTTCAGAGAATCCAGTAGCTAGGAGTTCTTGTTTTTTTATGGGATGGCTGGAGGAAAAATATCCACAACGTGCATCTGCGATCCCAGAAGGGATAATCCATGTTCTAAAAAAATTGCCAGCATCATTAATACTGATAAACCTACAAAATCTCTCCATACAATCTAGGCGGTTTTTCCACCACTGAAAATCATTTTTTTCCTGATTTTCCCAATTATATGCAACAGCTTGTAATACTTTTCCATCAGTATTGATTGGATCTGCGGGCCCACCCACATGCTGATTTAGGTTAAAATACTCTCTATGAAACCATACATCAACAGAGTCATAGCCCATCATCATAGGTAAATCTCCCTTGATAGCAATGCCTAGATCTCGCAAAAATGATGATGCACAACATAGCTGCCTATCCAGATGATATTGTACCCAAGCATAAAATAGGCAATCATGCAAATGTGTTTGCCAGAGTTGTGCAATATCTTCAGGAGAAGGAGTGGTAGTTTCTAACCAGTCTTGCCAGTGTGCTTGTTGGTATTTATCCTTGAGAAAACAGAATACAGCATAGGGGATCACCCAATCATTTCTGGCAATCCAGTCTTCTAGGATAATATTTTCTTGCCAAATTTCTGCATCTTGGTAGATCTGGCCAAGGAAGGCCATTTTTGCATTGTGAATATGTTGATAAGAACATCCAGTGATTGATTTTTGATAAAATTCCAGAGAGATGGAGAGTGGATGCTTTTGATTTTCGTGCTCAAATATTTCACTTATTCGGCTATATACTGGGTTCAGAGCAAATGCAGATTGCAAGGAATAGGGGCAAGCATTGGTCCCGGTATCATGAATTGGTAAGATTTGGATGACTTTCAAACTGCATTTATGTGCCCATTGCCCCAAATCTTTGAGTGCCAGAAAATCTCCCCATTCATGACATTGCTTGCTACGCAGTGCAAAAATAGGAATACTGATACCTATAGTTTTTTCTTGGCTTTTGCCAGTATCATACATTATTTAAGTTAACCTCTTTCTTTTGCGTAATATTTGGGAAATAATAAAGTATCTTTATTATTTTATAGGGTACTTTTAGTATTTTAATCATGATGAGTTAGGAAGAAAGGTCTTGACAAAAACTAATCTTTTGAATTACACTCCTCAAAGCAAATCGGGATGTAGCCTAGGGGCTAAGGCGTCAGTTTTGGGAACTGAAGATCGCAGGTTCAAATCCTGTCATCCCGATTTATTATAAAAAAAACTCCTTTTTTATCATCTACTTTTCTTCCAGAGCCATTACTAGCGTCTGTATGTTTTTTTGCATAATATCTTGATAGGTATTCAGTGATGTGCCACCAGAAACAATGGGGTCTAGTACGTATACAGAGGCTCCTGTAGCTTTTGCTAGATTTTCTGCGAGTATGCTAGAATATTGTGGCTCACTAAAAATTGGTGTTTTTGGATTCTCACGAATCAGATCTTCAAGCTTTTTTAGTTCTTGTGGTGTAGGCACAACTCCAGGTTCCAACTGCAAGGTAGCCAATAATGTGATTCCTATATCCTGAAATAAATAGGAAAATGCATCATGATAAGTGATAACACTACGTCCAGTGAAAGCCGCCATTTTTTCTTTCATTTCTTTGTGCAGCGATGAGAGCTGTGTTATGTATGTCTGTGCATTGTCTATATACAAATTTGCGTATTCTTTATCAAAATTTGATAATTCTACTGCAATGATCTCTATCTGCTGCATTGCCAAAACTGGGCTGACCCAAAAATGGATATCAATTGTTCCATGATGATGATCAGCATGATCATGCGCATCTTTTTCAAAATATGTTGTTTGTAGTGGAGTGATACCTTGGGATGCCTGAATAATTTTTAGGAGTGGGTAGGCTTGTTGTATTTGTGAAAAAAAAGTTTCATGTTCATATGAGTTGATCACAAAGATATCGGATTTTTCAATTTTTTTCATATCGCGTGGGTTAAACACATAGTCGTGTAGTCCACCCGCAGACTCATCAGTGAGATTGACAACTTGGACGCCAGGGATGTCTTTGACAATATTAGAAACAAAGAGATACATGGGGTAAAAGCTCGTGACAATTTGAATGCGTGATTTTTCTTTGGCCACGGGTTGGGTACAACCCAACAAAAATGTGAGAAACAAAAGGGTTAAAATAGTTCTTTTCATTAAGCAACAATCTCCCTTGGGGGTTTTATTTTATACTACGATTCTTATATCATATTTGTCAATGCTTTGAGGATTGAGCAGTTTGACGTATACTTATTTTTGTTCTATACTTGCGCTATTGGGTATCATGGTCCCAAATTTTAACCCAAGGGGTGTATGACGTATGGAAAATGTTTCAGATCAAAATTTTTCAGAACTTGTGCTAAATAGTCAGGGTTCTGTTTTGGTTTTTTTTAGTGCCGATTGGTGTAGCCATTGTAAAGTCCTTGAACCAACGCTCAAGGCGATTGAAGGCGAGCGGTCACAGACACTCAAGATTCTCTACTGTAATGTGGATGAGACTAGAGAGCATGCAGGTAATTATCAACTACAGGGGGTACCTACCGTCATTTTATTTAAAGATGGTCAGCCTGTGAGTGGATTAGTGGGTGCGCAACCAAAAGATGCACTAGATAGTTTTTTAGATCAGCATCAATAGCAATAGATAAAGAGAGGATCTTTGTGCGTTTATTGAGCAAGGATCCTTTTGAGCTTTTTCCAATTGTCTAGAGTTTTTTCAGCAATCTCATTGATCCGTGTTGCTGGATAATGCTGAGTCATCCATGCCAATATTTCACTGTATCGTTTGGGATCATTGATCCAGTCTTTTAATATCTGAGAATCTTTTACAAGCATTTGAATCTCTTTATCCTGGCTTTTTGTCCAGAGTATTTTCTTCCAATATCGGGCAATGCCTAAATGCCTGGGGATAAAGTACAAAAGATTCAGTAGTGCATGGGCACGCCTATCATTTGTATTTTGAGATGTAAAATTGTGTAGTAAATGAGAGAGAATTTCCCTATTTTGCGCTCTTGTATATTTTAAATACCCTAGTAGACTTGAAGCAATACCTAAAATCGCAGTCACTCCAGTGATGAGTAGGCCAGGATGCATGCTCATCACTGGAGGCAAGAGCATAAGAATACTTGTTGCCGGCCAGGCCAATATCGCACAATAAATAGGATTCTTCAGAGAATTGCGCAAATTTTTATAGCAAATGAAAAGTATCAGAAGGAATCCCACATTAATCAGGTTCAACGCAAATAGTTGGAAAAAAATCAACAAAAATGATGGAATAAAAGAGAGCCAGTCTGCATAAAATAAATGAAAAATTTTTACTTGCGCTGGCATTAATAGGGCCAGAATAAACAGCATTTTTGGTATCATCGAGAATGTGGCTTGTTCTTCCTCTACACATGGCTGTTCAATAAGCTGGGTACGTAAGAGGCTGATATAGATACCTGTCAAGAGAAAAATGACGACTGCAGTGGCCACAGGAATATAATGACTGGCTACCAGTAGTGCAAATAAACTTAGAGCAATACGCATAAAAATAGGATTGATATAGGAGGAAAGATTAAGGATCTGAGAAATATAAGATGGCCTATGAGATTGGGTATTTTCTTCTGGTAAACGTTTGTGAATATAAATTTCTGCAGGAAAATGTAGCAATGCATGAGATGGTTGTTCCTTGAGTATTGCCTGGAGTATGGGCAGTGGGATTGAAGTAAAGGTACTTATATTTTTTAATTTTTTTTGAACAAAAAATCCCACACTCATACAGTCTTCCATGGCCAGGGCATGTGTGCCACATGTGAGGCTAGGCATATGGCCTGTTTGTGGTTGATGTTGATAGTCATGGACTATACCCATAAAGGCCAATATTTCTGAGAGTGATTTATTGACTGCATCAAGGTTGTTATAAACCTCAATACGATCCAAGAGATGGACATTTTTTCTTAAGAAAAAATTACAGGATTTTTCTTCAAATTTAGTGGGAGGCAATAAGCATATATAGCCACCAAAACTACGAAACATACAACCAATTTCAGAAAGATGAAAGAGTGTGGGGATCGTGGGCTCAGTAAGTGTTTCACTAAAATATTGTTTTAATAGCCGATACGGAGAGAGCGTTTGGCATAATGTTTTGATATTTTGCCATTCATTTCTTTTCAACTCGATATTCCAAGATGAGTCAAAAGCGTGTGGATTTTTGCGAATTTCTTTAATTAGCAAAATTCGGTTAAGTAAGACACGTTTGTATTTTTTGTATAGGTGAGCAGCTAGATGCATTTCTGTAGATGTTTTTTCATTATATTCCTCAAAAAATTCTTGGATATCTAGGGGTTCCAAAAAATAAGGCCTTTGCGAATCCGTATAGTGCTCATTACATGATGAGAGATGATAGCGATTAAATTCTTTGATACTTTTTTTCATCAACTTGATACGGTCGGATTGGGCTTTCTCCAGTGACTGACTGAAACTGGCAAGGACAATTTGGTGTTTGGTATAAAATTTTAATAAAGCATGCCCGCTAGAAAAATGAGGTAATACAGCCAAACACTTGGCAGGATATCCATCTTGGTAGGTATCAAAAGGCATTCCTATACGTATGCGAATCTTTAAGAGTGCCGCACTTTCATAAATTTCTTCCATTGCTTCTTTTGATAGCATTGTTGGCGTTACCAGTGTTGCTTCATTAATGCCCTGGATAAAGAGATCACACATCAAGAGACTCAGCGTACGTTCTTTGTCATTTATATTGTTGATAATGTAGTTATCAAAAACATAGGGTTCAACATGGGAAAGGGGTTTTTCTTGTATCTCAGAGAGTCCAAATATGTGTAACAGATGCCGTAACTTGGTTTGAGAGCAGGCGACTGTTTTTTGAAAATAACGCAGATAAGCGAGTTGCTGATGGAAATGAGATTTTGTTTGTAATATTTTTTTGATCAGATGTAGCCGTAGTCGTGACTTATTGATAGGCAAGGCAATCCCTGTAGATGCGTTCCACATTTGCACCAGTGTCATCAGGGCAGATTTTCGCTTTTCTATACGTGAATCTTGCAATGCATAGAATATACTTGCATAAGTTTCTGCAAGTGAACCAGTGTGAGCAAGCCCCTTTTCTAGTGGATTCAAATCACTGTGCATAGGTTGATTGATAATCAGTGGTAAGGCTTGGGCATTATTAATTTTTTGGCATAGCAAGCGTTCGCTGTGACTAAATGAAATATTCTCAAAAAATCGTCTCAGCGATGTCCATATTAACAAAAACACGCGCTTTTTCTCCTGATTAGACCAATTTAATCAAAATGGCTAAATATCATATTAAAAGTGCCGCGACCTTGGGTTTGACTACGTAAAGAAGTAGAATAACCAAAGAGATTTTCTAGTGGTGCTGTTGCATGAATAATCTGATTTTCCAGTTGCGCCTCCATTCCAGAAACAATTCCACCACGTTGTGTCAGCTGGCTGATCACATCACCCACATAATGATTGGGCACATCAATATCCACATGCATGATAGGTTGCAGTCGCAAAGGCCCCGCTCCACGGCAGGCATTATCAAATGCCAGGGCCGCACATGCTTCAAATGCCAATGGAGTTGAAATTTCTTCATTATATTGAATATCCATCAATGTGACACAGATGTCGATGGCAGTATAACCTAGAACAATTCCACTTTGCAGACCACTTTCACAACCATTTTGGATCGCTTGTAAGCATTCTGCAGGCAAATGCTCTGTATTGACCTCGTTAATAAATTGATAGCCTGTGCCACGTTTAAGTGGTGAAACTTTGAGGGTTAATTCTGCACGTTGGTCTTTTCCCGCGATGGTTTTTTCAAATATCTCATGAGATGTATTATCCGTGCTGATGGTTTCTCGATAACTGACTTGGGGTTTTCCTATATTAAACTGTGCACGAAATTCATTGGTAGCACGGGTGCATAAAACATCTAGGTGAAGCTCTCCCATTCCACTGATGAGAATTTGACCTGTTTCTATATTATCTTTAATATCAAAAGTGGGGTCCTCTCTTTTTAGAAAATCAAAAGTCTGGCGTAATTTATCCATATCACTGGCCGTTTTTGGTTCGATTGCCACAGAGATGACTGGAGCAGGAAAGTTGATAGGTTCTAGTAAAATAGGGCATTGCTCAGTACTCAATGAATCTCCTGTTTGTGCAAGTTTAAGTCCAATCACAGCCCCAATATCTCCAGCTTTGAGTTCGTTAATAGGCTCTGCATTATCTGCGTGCATGCGCATGAGTCGCAACGGGCGTTCTTTTTTATCTTTACCCACATTGTATAGCATAGCACCAGATTTAAGTATACCACTGTAGACGCGCACATAGCACAAACTACCATTGTCTTTGTTTTGTTGAATTTTGAAAACCAGGGCTGCCAATGGGCCATCATCACAGCGTGAAACAATGATTGGGGAGTCCTTTTTTCCGTGTTTAATGGCTTGAATATCTGCAAGTTCTTCTGGGGCAGGCAGATATTCGACCACCGCATCAAGGAGGGGTTGCACACCTTTGTTTTTGAGGCTGGAGCCAAAAAATACAGGTTGAATTTTCTGATCTATTGTCGCTTGTCGCAGGGTTTTTTTGATCAAATCTAAAGGTATTTCTTGTTCTTCCAAGAGTAATTCAGTCATTTCATCACTGAACTCAGAGAGTTGATCTAGTAATTGTGTGCGTGCTGATTGGGCTTGTGCAAGGTGATCGGTGCTAATATCACACAGCACAATTTGGGTCCCCTGGGTATTCTCATCAAATCGGATTTCTTTCATATTCAAGAGATCGATGGATCCTTCAAAAGTGTTTTCTTTGCCAATGGGGAGTTGGATCAGAACGGGATGTGCATGTAGTCGGTTTTTGATTTGGGCCACCACAGCCATGGCATCTGCTCCTGTACGATCCATTTTATTAACATAGATGATGCGTGGCACCTGATATTTATTAGCTTGCCTCCAGACGGTTTCACTTTGGGGTTGTACACCTCCCACCGCACAAAATACAGCCACAGCACCATCAAGTACACGCAGACTACGCTCTACTTCTGCAGTAAAGTCCACATGTCCTGGAGTATCAATAAGGTTGATCATACAGCCATTCCAAAATAATGTTGTAGTAGCACTTTGAATAGTGATACCCCGATCTTGTTCTTGTTGCATCCAGTCTAGCTGGGTATTACCCGCATCTACATCACCAAGTCGATGGCTTTTTCCACTGTAAAAGAGTATGCGCTCACTTGTCGTTGTTTTACCAGCATCTATATGTGCCATAATGCCAATGTTTCTTTGTGATTTAGCCACGAATTCATTCCTTTTTTTATCATCACAACTTAACAGAATTGCTGATTTTTATCAATAGAAGGCCTATTTCTGAAAACTGATTTTACTCTTGAGTTATACAACTCAATGGCTTATACTGTTAAACATTAAGGAAGATATAGTCAATGTGGTTTGAAGATGAGCAATTTTGGATTGATTTTAAAGAAATGATGTATGATCCGCAGCGGCTGGATCGTACATATACAGATGTACAAGAAATGATCAAACTCTGTGCCTTGCGTCCCTCTATGCGGGTATTGGACCATTGTTGTGGGTTTGGGCGCCATGCTTTGACGTTTGCTCAAATGAATTATCACGTTTGTGGGGTGGATCTCTGTGCCCCATATCTGGATATTGCGCGTAAAAAATCGCTCAAGTATACAAATCACATAGACTGGTATCATCAAGACATCAGGAATTTACAAATACCCCACCAATTTGATTTTATTTACAATTTTTTTACAAGCTTTGGCTATGTTGAGGATGCTCAAGAAGAGCTAGAAATAGCCAAACGCATCTATGACCATCTTAAACCTGGGGGCAAATTTCTCATTGATATGCAGGGAAAAGAACTCTTTGCACGTGACTATAAAGAAAGTGAATGGTTTGATGGGCAAGATGCCTCGATCATGTTGGTACAAACCATGCCTGTAGACAACTGGTGCCGGATAGAAAATCGTTGGGGATTTGTCAAAGAGGGAGTTTATACAGAGCAAATTTTTGCACATAAACTCTATAGCGCTCAAGAGATTGCCAGCCTACTCAGTCAGGCAGATTTTTTGAAAGTGGAATGCTATGGCTCACTGAGTGGTACGCCTTATGATATGAATGCAGAGCGACTAATTGTTGTCGCAACAAAGGAGTAAATATGGGACGCAAAATAGACTTAGATGATGAGCAAGTTGTTGAATTACATGGCAATGCAATGGTTTTGACTATTACCATAGAAGAGGGCAATGAAATCCATGCACGTATTGAAAGTGAGGAAGGTGGGCAGGCTATTGGTGTCAAACAACATCCAGAAGATGGTCAAACGATGGTCTTTTACTTAAAAAATCCTGGTCCTCGTTTCAGGATAGTTTGATACGATTATGATAAAGATAGAATCAGGCCAGATCTATAAAGGCGTAGACTTTTGTGATCAAAAAATCAACGAGTTAAACATAGAAAATGTATATTTTGAGGCATGCCTATTTGCCGGTTCAGCATGGAAAGGCGTAAGTTTGCAAAACTGTACTTTTCAGGGATGTTTTTTGACCCACAGTAAGTGGCAGGATGCACAGTTTTTTCAAACACGGGCGATTTCCAGTGTATTTAGCTTTGCACAGTTTTCTACTACGCAGTGGGAAGACTGTGATTTTTTGCAAATCAATTTCAGTTGTGCAGCTTTTCAAGAGGTGCAGATTCTTGATAGCGATATGAGCCATGGTCTTTTTTCACGCAGTGTATGGAATGAGAGTGCGTGGAAAAACTGCAACCTGAGTGCATGCATTTTCTCTTTGGCCCAGCTAGAGAATGTCAACTTCAAAAATTGTAATGAGGATATGGCAGAGTTTCTTTCTGCACAACTAACGACGACCTTTTTCTAGACGTTTTTCTATATATTTGGCAATAGAAGAAAAGAAGAGGGTGAGGCTAAGATACAAAAATGCTACCACATTATAGGTTTCTAAAAATTTAAAATTACTCGCACTCCTGAGTTTTCCCAGTTGTGTAATATCAGAGACTCCTAACACACTCACTAGTGAGCTATCCTTAATGAGTGCAACAAATTCATTAATCAATGCAGGTAAAATTCGACTAATGGCTTGTGGCAGGATAATGATACGCATAGTTTGCCACTCAGACAGGCCTAAGGCTTTGGCAGCTTCATATTGGCCACGATCGATAGACTGAATACCTGCACGAAAAATTTCGCTCATAAAAGCGGAATATGCGAGGGAAAGTGCAATAATTGCCCTGGAAGTCATGCTAATATTACGGATATGCAAAGGTGGAATGAGTCCTGCATTGATCAGAGAATCAAATACTGTATTGAGCCCTGTAACAATGAGCGGAATCAGCACAAATGCCAAATAATAAAGAATAACAAGCACAGGCATTCCGCGCATTATTTCAACATAAAAACTTGCAATTTCACGCAATATTCTCCAACGTGAAATACGCATAAAAGCAACACCTAGCCCAACCAGCGATGAGATAGTATAGGCAACACACGTCACATAAAGCGTGACTTTGATGCCCGATGAAAGATAGTAAATTGTCGAGGATGCATCCTTGTCTACCATAAAAAAGAATATGGCAAGGAAAAAGATACCTGCCATTGCAAATGACCACCAAGGAATAGCAGCGAGGGTTTTGGGGGGGGTTCTAGTAGAGATTGGCAAATTTCAGCTCTCGCACCTGATTATTCTTCATACTCACCAAACCAATAAGTGACCATCTTGTCTAGACTGCCATTAGCTTTGAGTTGTTCAATTGCAGTGTTAAATTCTGCAACAAGGGGACTTCCCTTAGGGAAAATATAGGCAATTTCCTCAGAAGAAAGGACTTCTTCTATAGTCTTCAGTCGCCCAGCTGTACTATTAATCCACCTTTTTGCTGCAGATTCATCCATAATGATCATATCAATGTCTCCTGCAACAAGTGCTTGAACAGAGGCACCAAAATTTTCAAAAGAGACCAAACGTGGGCCAGGATTTTCTGGGGAGGTCTTGACCATGTCTGTAGCCACATAAAAACCAGTGGTGCCAGGTTGTACTCCAATTTTGAGATTGGGATTGGCTATAAATTCTCCAGAAGATGCAAATTGTGTTTCATCACTGCGCACCAACATGATCTGTGAAATTTTGATATATGGGATAGAAAAATCAACTTCTTTTTCTCTTTCTGCAGTAATTGTAATGCCATCCATAGCTACATCAAACATTTCTTGACGCACACTTTGTATCATCACATCCCAATTGGAAAGATGCCACTGAATTGGGCGAGAGATCATCTGGGCAATTTGGTTTGTCAAGTCATATTCCAACCCAACACCCTTGCCTTGTGCATTTGCAAAATTGAGGGGGGGATATGCATTTTCTGTGACAGCACGAATAGCATTGTTCTTGTCTTGTGTATCGCTTTGCATACCGCAAGCCATAAGCATCAAAATGCATGTAGCACTAAAGAATAAACGTGCCCATGATAGACGCACACGGGAAATAATCATTTGACGAGGACCCCTAGTATTTGGTTTGTTGTGATAGCCAAGCATCACAATGTTTTTTAAAGTGAGTAACGTTGACGATAATAAACCTAGAAAAAAAAAAAAACAAGACTATTAGAGTCTTTTTTGTTGACAATTTAATTAAAAAAAGTCATCATTGAGGCTTGTTGGGGGGCATTGTGCACGAGGAAGAAAAATTTACAATTTTGGGAACAGGAACAGAGTTTCGTGGAAAAATTCAGTTTCGTAGTGCGCTCATCATTCAGGGGAAATATGACGGGCGTATCTTGGCAGAGGGTGATTTGTCTATCGAACAAACAGCATCTGTAAGGGCCGATGTTGTGGCCAATTCTCTGGGTGTAGCAGGTTCTTT
The DNA here is from genome assembly GCA_051648825.1 of Spirochaetia bacterium. Lineage (GTDB taxonomy): Bacteria > Spirochaetota > Spirochaetia > WRBN01 > WRBN01 > JAHHUI01. Next base: position 230,431 of record JBOFFX010000022.1, on the reverse strand, counting down.
GGTTGGCAATGCCAAAATTACCCATGAGGTCCAAATTTTTAATACAGGAAGTCTGATCGGCGACATTTCTGCCACACGTTTTCATCTAGAACCTGGTGCTGTTTTTCGTGGAAAAGTCTCCATGCTCAAAGACCCAGATGCATTGGATATTTTTTCTGCATCTGCAGAACAGATCAAGAAAATTGCATATGAATAGCCTGAAGTATTTAAAATTTTAAGACAAGGAAACTAAAATGAAGATAGTACCAAAAATTATGAGTAATGTGTGCTTGACAGCGCATCCTGGTGGTTGTGCAGCGGAGGTACAGAAGCAGATTGACTATGTGAAAAAACAAGGTACATTGCCAGGTCCAAAGACAGCATTAATTTTGGGGTGTTCTGGTGGTTATGGCTTGGCAACACGTATTGCTTTGGCTTATGGTTGTGACACAGTCACACTGGGTGTGAGCCTGGAGAGAGAACCCAGCGAGTCCAAAGGGGCTAGTGTAGGATTTTATAATAATCAAGCATTTTCTTATATCAGCCAAAAAGACGGCAAAAAAGAAAAAACTCTCAACCTAGAAGCTTTTAGTCATGAGGCAAAAGAGCAAACAATTGTTGCAGCCAAAGAGCTTTTTGGAGATCAAAAAATTGATCTTGTTGTTTATAGTCTTGCGAGTCCTATGCGTATAGACCCCAATGATGGCACATCATACAAAAGTGTGCTCAAACCTATGGGGCAGTCCTATCACGGAAAGACTGTAGATATTTTTACAGGTGCAATCAAAAGTGTAGAAGTTGAGCCTGCTAGTGAAGAAGAGGCCAAAGCTACTATCAAGGTCATGGGAGGGGAAGATTGGGGTTTATGGATTGAAGCTTTGTTAAAAGCTGATCTATTATCCCAGGGGGCTAATACCGTTGCATACAGCTATATTGGACCAGCGTTGACCTATCCAATCTATCGTGAAGGCACTATTGGTCAGGCCAAAGTCCATCTGGAAAATAGTGCGCGTGAGATTACAGCAAAACTTTCTACAATCTCAGGGCGTGCCTATGTTTCTGTGAACAAAGCACTAGTGACACGTGCTTCAAGTGTTATTCCTGTTGTCCCTCTATATGTGGCAATTTTGTTTAAAGTGATGAAGGAGAAAGGCTTACACGAGGGTTGTATCGAGCAAGAATATCGTATGCTCCAGCTGATGTATGGAAGTGTGAATATTACTACAGATGATCAAGGTCGTATTCGCCTAGACGATTATGAAATGAAATCTGAGATCCAAGAGGCTGTTTTCAGTGTGTGGGATCTGGTCAAAGAAGATAATATGGATCAGTATGCCGACCTAGAAACTGTACGCAAAGACTTTATGAATCTGCATGGTTTTGAGGTAGAGGGTATTAATTATGATGAGGATATCAACCCCATGGGAATTTATTAGCTGGCACGTAGGACTTCATTTTTTGGTATTTTTGGTGTTTGCTTTTTTTTGGATGTTCCTTCATTGCCAGGTCTCAAATATTTGGCAATAGCCCTTAGGGCATTTTCATTGCGTTTACTGCTATAATACGGGGGAGTCATTTGTGTATAATCCCAAGGTGCTTTCCCTTGGGCATCTTTAGCCTCTTTATGTGATCTGACCTCAACAAGAATTTTTACAACCTCAAGATGTCCATCCAGGCAGGCCAAATGTAGTGGTGTTGCGCCAAATTCGTCTTTGGCATGGGGATCTGCACCTGCAACAAGCAGCGCTTCTACAATTTTGGGTGATCCGTGATAGCTGGCATGATGCAAGGGGGTCTGGTTATATAAAGCACGAGTTTTGATACTTGCTCCCATTTCTAGTAAAACCTGAACAGAGCCTAATTTATTAAAGTTAATCGCATAATACAGTGGAGTCCCCTGCCGGATATCCTTAGCCTCTACGTCTGCGCCTGCAGTGATTAAAATCCGTAATATAGCAATATCACCGCTTTTGCTAGCAAGGTGTAAAGGTGTCTGATTCAATCGATTTTTGGTATTAACCCGTGCACCCTGTCGTAGTAAAAATTTAATAATTTCTTGATTTTTTTGTTCTACGGCCAAGTGTAGGGCTGAGCGTCCCACCGCATCTTTATAGTGAATATCAGCGCCTGATATCAGTGCAACATGTACTCCTGGCATGCTACGCATAGAAATGGCTTTAAACAATTGTTCGCCCAGAGCATTGCCCCAAGCATCAGAGATTCCACATAGAAGTAATAGTAAATACAAGAGAGTTTTATTTGCCAATAATTGGGACAAATAGTTCAATCTTTTTTTCTGCATACCTATCCTTCACTCTAATAATGGCATTATTTATATTGAATCTGCATGGTTGTTAAGCATAGACTTTTCTCCCAGCCAACAGTTGGCTATTTTAATACAGGAATTTATCAAGAGTCAATGATTAAAATCTTAATTTATTCACAGCTGTTGATTATCAACATTGTTAAAGGAATTTTATTTTTTGACGAAAAAATAATGGTGAGAAATTTTATTTTTATACTATGCTTTTCCCTAAAAATAATTTCACCATTTTCACTCTTTGCCAGTGCAACAATACTCACTGATGTTCATATTGATCGCTTCATTAAAGTGATTCCACAAATTAGTGAGATAGTTATGCAAGCATGGAATCAAACAGTCATAGATAGCTGTCAAGATTTTGATCAACTATCTCAAGAATATGCAAAAAATGACTCATTGATCAAAGCTTTAGCACAAAAATCACTCTCACAGAGTATGGCCCCAGATATTTTTACAGTCATGTTGGGTATCATTGTTCTTTCTTACCAGGCCCAACGCCATTTGCTAGAAAAAGAAATAGGTCAGTCAGTTTCGGATCAGCAAATTCTAGATTTTCTTAAGAATGATGGATCACTCACAGCAGTAGATTTGCAAGAGATTCAGCGCACACTACATTTTCTTGATTTAGCTCAAGCATGGCTAGGGCAGTCTAATGTTTCACTTTTAAACCGTAGAATTGTAGAATTGAGTTCTATCATTACAGAATTTGAGGGAGGCCATCTATCATGACACCACACAATGAGGCAAAAATAGGCGAAATTGCTGGTAGCGTATTAATGCCAGGGGATCCATTGCGTGCAAAGTATATTGCAGAAAATTTTTTAGAAAATACATATTGCTATAATCAGGTGCGTGGGGCACTTGGCTTTACTGGTAGATATAAAGGCCAGGAAATTTCTATTCAGGCCTCGGGGATGGGGGTCCCCTCTTTTTCTATTTATGCAAATGAACTTTTTGATGTTTATGGCTGCAAAAATATTATTAGAGTTGGCACTTGTGGTGCCATCCATCCAGATGTCAAAGTTGGTGATACCATTATTGCCACTGGTGCATGTACTGACAATGCATCCAATAGGCTACTTTTTGATGGCTGTGATTATGCTGCTGTGGCAGATTTTGACCTTTTACGTGCAGCGACAGTATATGCAGAAAAACAGGGAATTCTACATCACAAAGGCTTGGTTTTTTCTAGTGATTGTTTTTATTCAGAACGTGACCAGAAATGGGACCTATGGGGTAAATACGGTGTTTTGGGTGTAGAGATGGAGGCCGTAGGATTATACACTTTGGCCAAAAAATATCATGCACGTGGTCTATGCCTTGTTACTGTGAGTGACCATATTTTGACCAAAGAGAGTACTAGTCCACAAGAGCGTCAAACAGGTTCACAAAAGATGATAAAGATGGCCCTAGAGACCCTATTATCCCTTCCTTCATGAATATCAAAGATCAGATCTCTCATTTGGCTATACAGGCAGGATTTCTTAGGCCACGTTTTGCAGCCACTGGGCAAGGTGTCTGGATGATGGCTGGGTTGCCATACTTGCCTGCGGATACAAAAAGCCGACAATATTTTGGACTTTTTGCTTGCCATGATAACTATGAACATGCTGTAAATATGATGAAAATTTTACGATACTCTATTGCTAGTCTCATTGGTCATAAACCTAAAAATTTGTCTATTATTTGCAACTCAAAAGTAGATGAACGATCTTTAGCAGAGTCCTGTGGGGTCGGTTTTCGTGGAAAAAATTCACTTATTATCCTCCCTGGATGGGGTTCGCTTTGTGTACTCATTGGGCTGTTTATTCCTATAGAACTTGAACCAGATCCGCCATTAGATAAAGCAGAGCATGGATGTGGCAATTGTCAATCTTGCCAAAAAATTTGCCCAGTGGATGCGTTACACAACCCATATCAACTAGATGTACCAAAATGTGCACAATACTGGGCTAGTAGTGGCCTGCAGCCGCCAATAGGATACGAAGAAGATGCACCACTGATGATTTATGGTTGCGATCGCTGTCAAAATTGTTGCCCCAAAAATCAGATTGCATTGCAGTTTTATAAAGAGCATGAAGCTACAGCAGATCCCAGTCCCTGGGCTGATTTGCAGCTCTGGATTGCGCAGGATACAGGGCCTTTGTATACAGCTCTGAAAAAGAGCTCAATGCGATTTGGTTGGCTAGATAAAGATAACCTGAGGCTTAATGCAAAGCGTATTAGTGAAAGAATCAATATTTCTAAAGAAAATCAATCATAATTTTTTGTATATCTTCTTTTATATTTTGTATAGATCCTGAAAGGGTGTGTTGATTTTTTCCTTTACCTAGTATATAAAATTTAATCTTAGGTTCAGTCCCACTTGGTCGGGCTATCACACGTGAGCCATCTGCCAGTTGAAACTCCAAAACATTAGAGAGAGGCAGTTTAACCAGCTCATTTTCCTGCATATAGTCAATCATATGAAGAATTTTTTGATGGAATAAATTTTGATTTGCTTCACGCAATTTTAGCATAAGTTTTGCCATCGTTGCTTTTCCTCTATTGCCAGGGAAATCCACACTGACTTGGGCTTCTTCAAAGTAACCGAATTTATGATAAAGATTGTTGAGGCAATCAATGAGCGTGCGTTGCTGTGCATGATTCCATAATGCACACTCAGCCAGGAGCAATGCTGCAGAGACTGCATCTTTGTCACGGACAATTGATGTACATAAAAAGCCATAACTCTCTTCACATCCAAATAAAAAATAGTTCTCAGGATCTGCTTGTTCAAAATAGTGTATTTTTTCTGCAGTATATTTAAATCCTGTTAAAACACGAAAATCTTTAATGCCATAAGATCTAGCGATGGCATTTTGTAGTGGTGATGAAACAATACTATTGACAAAAAATGATTTGGTAGGTAGGCTACCCATTTCTTTGTGTCTGGCAGCTAAATAATCTAAAATGATAGCACCTATTTGATTTCCACTAAGTACGAGGTAATTTTGCTGGTGTAATACTGCTACTCCTAAACGGTCAGCATCAGGGTCGGTAGCGAGTACCAGCTGTGATCCATGTTCTTTGGCTAAGTCAATGGCCTGTTTTAGTGCAGTGGGATCCTCTGGGTTGGGACTTTTCACAGTGGGAAATAACCCATTAGGATCGGCTTGGCTTTCTACAATATAAGAGCGGAATTTGTGGCGGTTTAATGCTTCACAGATTGGGATAAATCCTGCACCATGCAAAGGTGTATAGACAATAGAAAAGGTATCATATAGTGATTTAATTAAATCTGATCGTAGAATTAATGATGCAATAGCCTCTTGATAAATTATATCAATTTCATCATTAATCTCTATAATTAAACCGGCTTCTTTTGCTTTTTCAAACGGCATAGATTGCGCACATTGAGTCTGTTCTATTTCTTTGATAATTCCCAAGTCATGTGGTGGCAAAACTTGTGCACCATCTTCCCAATAGACTTTATAGCCATTGTAGTCTGGTGGGTTATGGCTAGCAGTAATCATAATACCAAAAGTTGATTTGTAGTGGCGTACCGCAAAGCTGAGAAGCGGGACAGGGTGTAGGCGAGAAAAGAGATAGGTACGAATACCATTGGCTGCAAAAACCATTGCAGCTTGGCAGGCAAAGTCCCAGCTATATTGGCGTGAGTCATAGGAAATGACAGCAGAAATAGGTGTATCTTTGACAATGCGTTTTGTATATGTTGCTAAACCTTGGCTTGATCGTGCAATAATATAGGGATTGATACGATTGTACCCTGCCCCAATAAGTCCCCTTAGTCCACCAGTGCCAAATTCTAGACTTGAAGAAAATCGTTCTTGTATCTCTGTGCTATTGTCGACAAAAGAGTGAGCTTCCTCTAAGAAGACAGGGTGCTTTTCATTTTTAATATAATTTTTGAAATTGGATTGTGCTTGAGGATTCATAGGCAAATTGTATCAAATTTCCTTCATTTTTAAAAGTTTTTTTTACTTCTAGTCATATTCTGTTTTTGAGACTCTATTCTCTTGCTATTACGAATGCGCGATAAGATCCATTCTTTATCCAAAAATGGGTTACTAATAACATAATAGGGATCAATGGACCAGCCATTAACACGTACACCAAAATGTAGGTGTGGGCCCGTAGAAAAACCCGTGGTACCCAAATATCCAATATGATCACCTGTACGCACTTTTTGACCTTTTTTAGATCTAAGCCCATTAAGGTGATAGTAGAGTGTGAAAACACCTGGCAAATGTTCAATAATGATAGTATATCCAGTAACAATACGAAATTCAGCAAGTACAATACGCCCATCAGCGGGGGCATAGATAGGTGTGCCAATAGGCCTTCCCGCCAGATCTGTTGCATCATGAAAGTCGCGACCAGTACGCCCATTGCTATAAATAAATGTACGTGTTTCGCCATAGCCACTACTTTGGCGCCATTCACCACGGATAGGCCATATCAAAGAACCAGTGTGATAAATACTGTTTGGACGATAGATTGCTAGTGCTTCATAAAAACGTTTGGCTTGGGCCTGGCGTTCTTGGGTTACACGTGCGGATTGAATAGATGTGCCCATTTTTCCCATACGAATTGTACGTTTTTTATAGTTTTTTTTGCTCACAAAGACACTTGCTTCCCAAGAGCGATAATCATTAGATTTATCAGATTTGACAAGTACAGAATACAGACCTGCAGGCATTTCTGGGCTCAAACCAAACATCCCAATAGCCACAACATGGCCACCCTCTTGCTTGCTAAAACGGTAGGGAAACATGGGTACTGTTGCACGGATTCGGCCATTAGGATCGATAATCTGTGCTTTTACTTTTGGTAATTTATCTGTGGGATAAAGCACAATAAGACCAATTTCACCTTGTACCCAATTAGGCTTGATATGTAAAACTGAGTTGTTGGCATGCAAAAGACCACACAGCATAAAGAGAACGAATGCAAAAATGCGGCAACGAGGGATCATTAAACTCAATTTACAACCTTCAGGTCAATAATATAGATCTTTTTTTCTTCCAAATACATATCTGTATCCAATCTATATAGGATGTCTACCACAGTTCCAACATTTAAATGTTCGACAAACTGGCTACTATTCCACCATAAACCAGAACAAACATGCGTGTCAAATTTTAATGAAAGTTTTAGGTGGTCACTCTTTTTGCCTATCATTTGTATTTGAGTAATGATGATGGCTGCAGTAAAGAAAGTCAACATAGGGAATTTATCACCGTATGGAGAGAGTTTTTGTACAGTAGAAAAAATATTTTCATCAAAATATTTTGCTGGAATCTCTGCATCAAACTCTTTCTTTTTTTCTATATTATTTATTTCAATGTTTGCCTGCTGCACAAAGGCTGGTACTGCAGATCTTATTTTTGGTATATTTTCACTTTTTGCAGAAAATCCTCCCGCATATTGGTGCCCACCATAATCAAGGAAAAGTGCCTGATGTGCATCAAAAAATTCCAGTGTTAATGCATCTAAGTCGGTCCTTAAACTTCCTGAGATTTCTGTAGAGTTGCGTTGGCCAGCCACAATGACAAGTGTATGTGCAAATGTACGATTCAGGCGGGACGCTAATAGTCCTGTAAGTCCGCATGGCAAATCTTGATGATAGACAAAAATTGCTTTTTGGCCAAATTTTTCATAGGATGTGTGTGCATCAGCATAGATTTTTGCAAACCAATATTCTGTTTGTTCACGCCGTTTTTGACCCATTTCAACCAAGTCTAGCAGTAGTTTCTGTTGCAGGGAGAATTCTTTTTCCAAAAAAAATTGAATGGCTTTATCTGCTTGTCCCATACGCCCACTGGCATTGAGCAAGGGGCCAATTTTCCAGCCAATAGTTTTGGTATCAATCTTTTGATCCAGTAGCTGTAATTCATTCAATAACAAGCGCAGTGCGGGACGTTTTTTTTGCTCAATCGCCTTGAGCCCTATTCTAGTGATGATGCGGTTTTCTCCCATCATTGGCATAATATCTGCCACCAGACCGATTGTTGCTAGATCAAATCCATTCCAGTAATGATGGAGTTGGTCTTGATTATAAACAACACTCATATAGTACAGACTATAGATGAATTCAATACGTGACTTTTTTTCTGGAAAAAATTTTAATAGGCTAGAATTTAGACGCAGCTCATCCAGGTTGGTATTTTTTAGACGAGAAAATTGTGGGGGAACCCAGTTTGCAATATCTTCAATATAAACATCTGCATGAAAAAAGGATGAGAGCAGTTGGATAGCTTGCGTTGCGCCAAATGTCAAAAGCGGCAGTCCTTGAATACTCTTTAAAAAGTCTTCACTATTATTATTCTCTACATCCAGGATAAACGTCTTTTTTTGTCCTGCAACTAAGTTATAGATAATTTGTGTTTCAACTTCGAGCATATGAGAACCCTCATTGACACTGACTAAACATAAGCCACGTCCATAGTAGGGAGTCTTAGCAAAATCTAAAGCAAAAAGGACCTTGAGAACCAGGGCACTCGCAGAAATGGTTTTATTTTTGTATGCAGGCTCAATATGTGGGTTAATCATGGCATAGGCCTTTTGAGGTTTTTCTGATGCACTGTGATGATCAATAATTACCACATCAATACCAAGTTTGTGTGCATATTCTATTGATGTATGCGCTGTTGACCCATTGTCTACACAAATGATGAGTGTTGTATTTTTTGCTTTAAAATCATTGATTGCCTGTGTGGTCAGTCCATAGGCATCATCACCCACAGGAACACGAAAGAGTACAGATATCCCCAAGCTTTCAAAATATTCCACCATTAATACTGTACTAGAGATTCCATCTGCATCAGAATCCCCCAAAATTGCAATAATTTCTTTTTCTTCAATAGCAGAGAAGATCCGTTCAATTAGTAGACTCATTTCATTAAAGAGAAAAGGATTCTCAAGAAAAATAGCACTTGTTTCCAGAAAGTAAACAAGGTCTTTAGGGTTACTGATGCCACGACGTAGAAGAATTGTAGCTTCTAGTGCAGAAATGCTATAAAGGTTGCAAATTTTGCGTATTTCTGCAGGGTCGATGGCCTGCTTTGACGCAATGATTGTTCCAGCAAGAAAGGTGTTTTCATTCATGAGTGATTGGAAAGCTCTTTGAGAATAAGTGGTGTTTCAATGGGTATATTTTCGCTGATAGTAAAAGTGGCTTGCCCAGAGAGGTATAGGCATGCTTGTTGGAGTTTTTTTTCATCCTGGCCATAAACAATGCATAGTGGCTCCCCTTTTTTCACTTTTTGAGGTGATTTATGATAGAACTCAAATCCTGCCCAAGGATCCACCGTGTCAGTTTTTTGATTGCGCCCTACACCTAATATGGTGCCTGCTTGTCCAATGATTCCTGCATCAATAGAGTGTAGGTAGCCGGATACAGGACTATTGATGATGTGTGAGTTGACTTTTCGCTGAGCCAGGGCTTCATAGTCATCAATACGACCACCTTGCAACTCAATGTTTCTCCACCACAGATCCAGTGGAATTTTAGAGTCTAGCTTGGTTTGGGCCAGGGCAATGCCATCTTGGGGTGTAGTCACAATACCTGCCAAATGTGCCATATAGCCAGCTTGAGTCAAAACGAGATCCATAATATCTGATGGCCCCTCTCCACAAAGACAGGCAATAGTTTCTTCGATTTCTAGTAAATTTCCTACTTTCATACCCAGTGGTTGGTTCATGTTGGTTAGCAGGCATGTGGTATTCAAACCAATCTCAGATGAAACAGCAAGTAAACTTTGGGCGAGTTTTTCAGCATCTTGTGTATTTTTCATAAAGGCACCACATCCAAACTTGATATCTAACACAAGGTTGCGCGCCCCCTCAGCAAGTTTTTTACTCAGAATACTCGCTGTAATGAGTGGGATAGATTCAACTGTGCCTGTGACATCACGCAGGGCATATAAGAGTCGATCTGCGGGAACAAGGGAGGCACTTTGCCCAGACATCGCATAGCCTTGTTTTGTGACAAGATCCACAAATTTTTGCTCACTCAGGGTTACTGTATAACCGGGGATCGATTCCAGTTTATCTAATGTTCCACCAGTGATGCCTAGGGCACGACCACTGATCATTGGGACATGCAGACCCATGCTGGCAGCCAATGGGGCTAAGATCAAACTAATTTTATCACCCACTCCACCAGTAGAATGTTTGTCGACCAAAAGATGTGAGGAAATGGAGGGAAATTGATATTTGTCGCCAGAATCTATCATTGCTTGTGTTAGGCAGGCTGTTTCAGAAATTTGCATGCCAGAAAAATAGATGGCCATTAGTAGTGCAGACACCTGATAGTCTGGAATAATTTGCTCAATATAACCCTGAATAAAGAATTTTATCTCAGCATCCAAGAGCGTACCACCATTTCTTTTTTTTGTGATTAGATCAACAGCACGCATGAAAGCTCCATTCAGAGGTGAGCACCACCTAACTGATAGTTTAAACCATTGCATGTTGTATGTAAAGAAGAAGTTGAAAGAGAATTAAATTTTACAAAGGAAAAACTGATGCAAATAAAGCACATATGCATCAGTTTTTTTTAATGAGAAAAGGGAGTTTAAAACCAAATGCGCAAGCCTGTACCTGCGGTGAATGCCCAGAAAAGATTGTCTTTAGAGATTTTTGTATCAAGGCGTTCAAAAGATGTATTTTCCCACCCTACTTCTGGTGTTAACTCAAAAAATAATTCAAGAGACCCAAGGAAGACTTTCACGCCAATAGGTAAACGTGCAAAAAGAGTAAATGATAGGGGGTTCTCATCATGTTGAAAAGGATTTTTATCCTTTTCAACATTAAACCCCATTTGGCCGCCCACCCCTACACCCAAATATATCTGAATAATAGTAAGGTTGAGAGCCAAGAGATGCCAGTCAAGTGTGGCACGCATGTCCATCCAACCTTGCTGGGTGCCAGTGAAAATCCCCATGTCGTTCGTACCTACAAGTAAATTGAGAATGAAAGTATTGGAACGTTTTCCTCCAAACCCCAAAGATAGACCAGCCCCCAAAGTAGGACTTTCTGTATTAAATTGGCCATAAACAAGTCCACCCATTGCAAAATCAAATGCAGAAATTTTGCTCACAGATAAGACTAGTATACATAAAAGCAAGATACTCTTTTTCATTTTGATACAAACCTCCATGTTTATATACACTGTAGTTAGGTAGAGCTTTTAGCATAGCTAAAACCCTCTTTGACTATAGTGGCAGCTAAACGATTATTTTGTCGTTAGATAAACTAACGCATTTGTTTGTCGGTAAAGAGTGTTTTTTTTTCAAGGAATCTGAGGATAGTTGTTGTTTTGAATCTGGATAAAGATTATAAAGTGGGGAGTAATTGTAAAAAAAATAAGCACAAAAAAATCTCAAATTCGAAAAATTCTTGTGCTTATATTTAAATCTAAAAAAATTAAGATTTAGACTATAGGACTAGAACCAGAATCTACCGCCAAGGCTACCACCAATGGCCCAATAAAATCCGTTGCTACTCAAACGATCTTTATTTCCAGCTGCATCAAAAGAGTTGAAAGAATGGTTGACCCAACCCAACTGTGGCGTAATTTCTAAGAAAAGCTCAAATCGATCCAAGAAGACCTTCAAACCAAAAGGAATACGTCCAGCCAAGATAAAGTCAAACGGATCGGGATCACGTGAACCTCTGTCATGTGCATCAAACTCCATGCCCAATCCAACACCAATACCTAGATATAGCTGAATAATACTGATATTCCAGCGCAGTGCATGCCAATCAAAGGATGTCTTGATATCAAAGTCTCCCCCATGTGTGCCCAGCAGAAGATCAATGATGAAAGCATTGCCAGTCATGGATCCCATTCCCAGGGTTATTCCACCACCCCAAGCAATATCATGATTTGCATCAAAATAAAATTTGGCACCAAGACCAAATCCCGCAAATGCCTTTGTAGAGACAATTGTTGCTAAAACCAGAATTAAAAGACCTTTTTTCATAGTAAACTACGAACCCTCCATTGTGGTCAAAATAATTGATAATCCCCTGGCCGTCTCATTAATGATTCCAAATTTTTATGATTCACAATGCAATCTTTAATCAAAGAATCTTTTAGAAATCATACAAAGAATTTTAAGGGATCTTTAAAACAGTTGGCCAGGATGGGTGTTGGATACAATCCAATCACCATTCTAGTATACGTACTTTTTAATCAAGTTGTCAAGGATAAAGTTGTCAGTAAATCAATATTGTACTTGAATAAGGTATTTTTTTTGTTTACAATGGTTGAGTTATGATGAACAGACTCTAGATTTAGAGGATATTGTTCGACAATCTTTGTTGTGGTCGTTGGGCATGATCTTAGATGTCAGGCTCTTGTTGTGTGGGATTTTTTTATTTCTCGCCTTTGTCGTTTATTACATCAAGTAGATATTTTTTGGATGGAATTACATGAGCGATTATTTTGATAGTGACAACGAAGAACTGCTGAAGGACTTCTTTATGGAGGCTGAGCAGCAAGTAGAAAAGCTGGAGCAAAATATCTTGGCAATGGAAGATGATGCCAACGATAATGATGCGATAGACGAAATTTTTCGTGCGGCACATACGCTCAAGGGTGGTGCTGCTACAGTCCATATGATGGAAATGGCAGAGTTTACGCATGCCGTGGAAGATTTGCTTGATGGTATACGATCCAATGTGTGCCAGGTTAATGAAGATGTAGTAGACAAGCTTTTAGTCTCACTAGATGTGATTAAAGCCATGATGGTAGAACGCCAAAATGGGCGAGTCTATTCCGAAGATGTTTCAGAACTTAAGGCGCAATTGCGCGCATTTTTGGGTGGTGGAGGGGCTAAACCTGCCCCTGCAGCAGCACCTGTAGCTACAGCAGCACCCGTAGCTACAGCAGTGGCCGCATCTTCTGGGTTGACCAAAGATGAAATCGACGAGATGCAGGCGCTTGTAGATGGAGATCGCCTTGTTTATCGTGTAAGGGTTGAATTTGATGAGTCAAATCCGATGAATAGTATTGGTGGTATACAAGTCTTTGCTGTACTCAAGAGATATGGCCAGGTCTTGCGTACTACTCCAGATTTTGACGCGTTGTATGAAGATCAGTTTTTCCCTTTTGTTGATTATTACATGCTTTCTGGTGAATCTGCAGATGTTTTGCAACAAAAAAGTCAAATTAGTGATGTGACACTTGCTGCTGCTGTGGATGAGCTAAGTACAATCAGCCCAGATGCACCTGCGCCGGTGGTAGAAGTAGCACCACCAGTGGTCGCGGTAGCTACACCAGTGGCAGAAGTAGCGTCGCCGGTCGTGGCGGCACCTGCGCCAGTAGCAGAAGTAGTTGCCGAACAACCGCAGGCAGCGAAGGCAAAATCTCAGGGGCCTAAAAAGGCACAAGAGCCACAGGCTCAGATTTTACGTGTAGATTCTCGTCGTATTGATTCGTTGCTGAACTTGGTTTCTGAACTTGTTATTACCAAGGGTGGGTTTAATCAGGCTATTGCACATATCGGGGCCGTTTTTTCTTCTTTTCAGTACACAAGAACACAACTTTTAATGACCATTAAGGATCTTATTGCGGCTGCACCTATGATGATGGCGCAGGCGGCAAAGGGAACAATGCATGCTTCAGATTTTAGGAAAAATCTAGAGCAGCGTTTTTCTGCTGTTTTTGGTTCTATGGAGCTTTTTGAGACAGATGTAAAGCAGGCTACTGGTAAGGTTAAAGGTATTACTGGTGATCTGGGTCGTATCACTGGTGAGTTGCATGAGGGTGTGTTAAAGATTCGCATGGTACCTGTTGATCAGGTCTTTCAGCGTTTCCCAAGATTGGTGCGAGACCTTTCAAAGGCATTGGGCAAGACAGTGAAGCTAGATATCATTGGTGGTGAGACAGAAATGGATAAGACGGTGACAGAAGAGCTCGTTGATCCATTGATGCATTGTGTGCGAAATAGTATGGACCATGGTATCGAAACACCAGACAAGCGTATTGAGGCTGGCAAAGATCCTGAAGGTCATTTGACGCTGAGAGCATCGAATCAGGGAAATATGGTTGTTATTGAGATTATTGATGATGGCAAGGGTATCGATGCAAATGCCGTACGGGCAAAAGCAATCGAACGCGGAGTCATTAGTGCAACTAAAGCATTGACAGATACTGAGATTTTTTCACTCATAATGGAGCCTGGATTTTCTACTGCTCAGCAGATTACGAATATTTCTGGGCGTGGTGTAGGCTTGGATGTTGTTAAGCGATCTATTGAGAAGCTCAATGGAGAGATTACCATTGCTAGTGGTTTCGGTCTTGGGTCAACCTTTACAATCAAGTTGCCCTTGACTTTGGCAATTGTGCAAGGTTTATTGGTGCGCGTAGGCCACGATATTTATGCAATTCCTATTACAAGTGTATTAGAAAGTTTTCGCATACGTCCCGATGAGCTTAATTTCTTGGATGGTTCTGAGGTGTTTAATGTACGTGAAGACGTTGTTTCTATTATTCGTCTTGGGCGTATTTTTGGAATCGAGTGTGATGTAGAAGCAAATCAATCGCACTATTTAGTTCTTGTTGGTACAGAAGAAAAGAAAATTGGGTTACTCGTTGACGAGTTGATTGGTGAGGAAGATGTTGTTATCAAGCCATTAAAGGATCGATATACTGGTAGTCAGGGTATTGCTGGTGCAACAATTTTGGGTGATGGAACAGTAAGTTTGATTATCGATGTGAGTCAATTATTGGCATTGAGTGTCAAATATGAGAAAGATCAGGAACTTTCTTTGAATGAAAAAGGAAAAGAAGTCGTTGTTGAGCAACCTGCGTAATAGCCAAGAGGGGAGTAATTATTGATAATGGAAACAGTGAGTCCTACAAATAATAGCGGCACTCATCATAATGATGCGCTAGCTCCTGAATTTAAAATGGTCACTTTTATCCTTGCAGAAAAAGAATATGGTGTGGATATTATGGCTGTGAAGGAGATACAAAAGGGGAGTCGTTTTACTTATGTCCCCAATGCCCCTTATTATGTGCGTGGTGTATACAACTTGCGCGGTGAAATAATCCCCGTCATAGATTTGCGCAATTTTTTTGGTCTTCCTAAATATGAGGTAGAGCAAACGGTTGAGGATATCCTAATTCTACGACAAAATGAGGCAATCGTTGGTGTTATTGTTGATCATATTCAAAAAGTTGTGAGTGTATTGCATGATGAAATTCAGCCAGCCCACCCGCTTTTTGCAGATGTGGTTGGCTTAAATTATATTTATGGAGTTGTAGAGAAAGAGCACGAACTGTATGTAATTCTTGATACTGGTGTCATTTTAGGCCATCATAAGGCAGATGGTGAAGAAGAGGAGGATGAAGAAGAGGTCACCTCTAGTGCAGGAACTACGCAAACAGTGGTGGCTGATTCTGTGAGCCAGCCAGTAGCCGCTGATCCTATTGCTACTGCACCCGTGAGCCAGCCAGTAGCCGCTGATCCTATTCCTACTGCACCCGTGAGCCAGCCAGTAGCCGCTGATCCTATTCCTACTGCACCCGTGAGCCAGCCAGTAGCCGCTGATCCTATTGCTACTGCACCCGTGAGCCAGCCAGTAGCCGCTGATCCTATTGCTGTAGATCCTCAGGAAGAGGATGAAGGGGTTGTCAGTGATTCATTCTATGAAAATTTATTTAACTTTGGGAAATTTTGTCCTAGTGAGTTAAACCAGGATTGGCTCACAGAGGCTTATGAGGAATGGTCTATCAATCATGGCGGTGGGGCAAAACTTGACAAAGAGGCTGCGGCCTCCTTCCTTGCAGGATTTTATTCCAAACATAGCCAGGAGTTGTGGCCTGCTGATATGCTGGAAGATTTTTGTAATCTCGTCTCACAAGAGGATCAGAAGATTACACATATTTGGAATGTAAACTCCCAAAAAGGACATGTTGCCTATAGTGTGGCTGGGGGGTTGTTTTTACGTGACAAAAGATGTAAAGTTTATGCAACGGATAGTGACTTAATGTCTATTACTGGGGCTCCAGGATTAACATTTGATGCACAGGATGTTGAATCAGATCTAAAACTTGCAATGGTTGAGGGTCCCAAGGGATTGCAATTTTCAAATGAGGTCAAAAATACGATTATTTTTGAGTATCATGACATTGCTAATGATCATAGCTTTCCCAGACTAGATGTGGTCATTGTTAGAGATGTCTTGTCCTTTGTTGATGAAGATGTATTTATGAAATTCTTTGAAAGGATAGATAAATTAGCGCATCCTGGAACTTTGCTTATTGTTGGTGACAATGAAAAGATCATGAATGATGAAGTTTGGAGTCCTGTTGAAAGTGAATATTTTTCAGTCTATAGAAAGATTGTGTAGGGAGCATAGGAAAACTTATGAGAGTTGATTATATTAACCCTTTTGTTGAGGCTGCATTTACTGTTGTTGAACAGGTTCTTTCCACCCCAGTGGAAAGGGGTAATATTTACCTAAAGGGTGTAACTCAGTCAATTATGGGTGTTGCAACAATAGTTGGGTTAGCTGGTAGTGTAGAGGGGCGTGTTATCTTAGACATGGATATTCCTACTGCATTAAAGGTTGCCTCTATTATGAATGATGAAGATCTTAATGAGATCGATGATTTGGTACGTGCAACAATTACAGAGCTAGCTAATGTTGTTACTGGTGTAGCTGTTACTGAGCTACATGAAAATGGATTTAAATTTGATCTGACTCCACCAGCGATTATTACTGGTGAAAATATGGAAATACATGACATAGGCATTGAAGCATTGGTTGTTCCAATGGGTTTACCCTTTGGAAAAATAGAAATCAATGTGGCGATAAAAGAGAGAGAGGTTAGCGTCGATGGTTAAAGGTACAGAAATTCCAGGAATAGCCAACAAAATCCCAGAGGGTGTAAGAACTAATGGCAAAGCTTTTAAGGTTTTGGTTGTTGATGACTCCATGTTTGTTGCAAAACAGATCGGGCAGATTCTCACAAGTGAGGGATTCGAGATTGTGGCAACAGCAGGAGATGGGGAAGAGGCAGTCGCTAAGTATAAGCAACTTAAAGAGCAGATTGATCTTATTACAATGGATATTACTATGCCCAAAATGGATGGTGTAACAGCTTTGGAGAAGATCATAGAATTTGACCCAGATGCCAAGGTTGTAATGATCAGTGCATTAGGAAGACAAGATCTTGTGAAAAAATCCTTGTTGCTAGGTGCAAAGAATTATATCGTTAAGCCACTTGATAGAAAAAAGGTGCTTGAGCGTGTTGTGAGTGTTCTTAAAGGTTAATTTTTTTTAGAAGAGAGTCTTACGATGGCCTGCTGAATCAGTAGGCCTTCATTTATTTCTTCACTTCCAGGTGATGATTGTATTTCTCGTACTGTGTTCAATGCCATACGTTTGTCATATCCCATTGTAACCAAACTTTCTACAATTTCTATAGTCTTGTTTGTTTCTCCATCTGCCAATTGGGGCTCTATTTTCCCCTTTAGTGTGAATATTATTTTCTCAGCAGTTTTTTTGCCAATACCAGGGATATTTGCAATCATGTCTGTATCACCATTTTCCAAAGCTAAAAGTAATTCTTTGATACTGGACCCAGAAATAGCCTTCATAGCAGCTTTGGGGCCTATCCCATTCACCTTTATTAAATTCTTAAATAATGAACGTTCCGCTTCTGTCACAAATCCAAATAATGTTACACCATCTTCTTTAAATTGTGTATAAATTAAAATACGCTGTTTCCCAGTCTTTTTTATATTGTTGATTGTATGTGTAGTTGTATAGATAGTCCATTCAAGACTTTCATTTGTCATGAGATAAAGATAATTTGTCCCATATTCTGTGACTACACCTATCAGGCTATTAAACATGGCAACCCCCATTGTGGATCAGTGCAATTGCACATGCCAAAGCATCTGCAGCATGGGTCGGTTTAGGAATTTTTTCTAGTTGCAAGAGCATTTTAACCATCTGTTGAATGGTCGATTTATTACTACTGCCAGATCCTGTTACTCCTAATTTGATTTGGTTAGGAGTGAGGGTAAATGGCTGACATGCATGTTGAAATAGCGATAATAAGATAACACCTCTGGCATGTGCTACAGGCAGTGCGCTAGAGACATTTTTTGAAAAAAAGAGGTCTTCCACACCCGCACATGCAGGCTTATACTCCAAGATAATTTTTTGCAATTCTTCATAAATAAAAAGGAGTCGTTGCTCCAGGCTAGCATCAGTAGATGTCTTGATGCATCCATGGGCAAGGCAAGAGAGTCTAGCAGAAGATTTTTTTTCAACAACCCCCCAGCCCAAGTCTGCCAAGCCAGGATCAATACCTAATACACGCATTCGCTTCCTGTCTATAGTTCCATATCATCAGGAATATCTAGGTTGCTATAGACATTTTGCACATCATCATCATCTTCTAGTTTTTCTATAAGAGCAATGACTTTGATGGCTTTTTCTTTATCTAGTGCAACAAGGTTATCACTAATCATGGTAATTTCTGCATTTTCAGAAACAATATTTTCACGCTGTAATGCATCGATGACACTTTCAAATTGGTTAGGATCCATACGGATTTCTAGCATGCCTTCCTCACTCAAAATATCATCAGCTCCAGCATCTAGTGCCACTTCCATTACTTTTTCTTCATCTATTGATTCTAGAGAGACAAAAATTACGCCCATTCTTTTAAACTGATAACCAACAGCACCCGCTGTGGCTAGCTGTCCACCAGCTTTACTGAGAATACTTTTAACATTGGAACTTGTACGATTTTTATTGTCTGTCAATGTCTCAACTAACAATCCTACACCACCTGGTGCATAGCCTTCGTATGTGAGTTCAAAAAATTCAATACTTCCCAGTTCTCCAGTGCCTTTTTTAATAGCCCTATCAATATTGTCTTTGGGCATATTAGCTGCTCGTGCACGCAAAACAGCAGTTCTGAGCCTTGGGTTGGTTTCTTGGTCACCACCACCACGTGCTGCTACTGTAATTTCTTTAATCAATTTTGTAAAGATACGGCCACGTTTTGCATCCATAGCCCCTTTTTTATGCTTAATGGTACTCCATTTACTATGTCCAGACATTAAAACTCCTTAGTTTATTATAAAGCAGATTTTAAAAAATAACACAAAAACAATTTTACCGTCAATGCCTTGGTTATTTCCTAAGAAGAAAGATGCCGTGTCTCTACCAACACAATAACTTGTGCAGCAATAGCCAATGAGTTTCCAATTGCATCAACTTTTTCATTGGTTTTTGCCTTTACAGAAACATGCTCTATTGGCAAATACAATAGTTGTGCAATATTTTTACTAATTTTTGGCTTATATTTAAAAAGTTTTGGCGATTCTAGGCTGATGATTGCATCAATATTAACAATAGCAAAGCCTGCAAGATCTAAAATTTTGTGGCATTTTTGTAGTAGGATTGTACTCTCTATATCTTTATATTGAGGGTCTGAGGGAGGAAAATGATCTCCAATATCACCATGTGCAATAGCACCTAGCATCGCATCAATGAGTGCATGAATGAGTACATCTCCATCAGAGTGTGCATCACAGCCAAGGGGAGAATCAATTTTTACCCCACCAATTATGAGTTTTTTTCCTGCAGTCAGTCGGTGCAAATCAGATCCTAATCCTATACGTAGCATTATAAGATATCCTCTTTGTAGGTAATTTTTTTATTCTTTAATTCTCCTGGAATAATATAAACGCTAGATTTTTGGGTCAGTTCCCAGACCTCTGCATCATCTGTGCAGGTTTGATTGTGTGAGTGAAGTTGTGTATGGGATGAAAAAATTTTTTTGAATTCAAAGCCTTGGGGTGTTTGAGCAAAAACTAGTGGCTCTCTAGGAACACTTTTTTCAATACGATATTCTTTCACTAACTTGATAGAATCTGTGACAGGCAAGGCTGGAATGATGGCTAATTTTTGGGGTAATTCTATGCAGATTTTTTCGATCAAATCTAGCGAGATCCACGGGCGTGCTGCATCATGAATCAGTACATAATCAGGGCATGAAATTTGAGCCAAAGATCTGAGTGCCAAGTAGACAGACTCTTGCCTTGTTTGCCCTGCAATACTCAAACTAGTCGGCCTGTTTGTGCTTTGTACCAATGATTTGATCTCTTGGAGATAGTCTGGATGATAAACAACATGAATATGAGTCACAAATGTACTTTCTTTGATAACATCAATAATCATAGAAATAGCATTGTCATTTTTTTTAATTTTAACAAGTTCTTTTTTTTTTCCAAACCTGGAGGAATTGCCCCCAGCTAGGATGATAAATGCGTAAGAAGGCAAACCCTAATACCTCTAGTTTGTTTCATCAATACCAATGTCATCATTTAAATCATCATCAAAAATATCATCATCCATATCACCCAATATATCTCCATCACCACCTGGTTCTAGCTTGCTAAAAACAATACGCTCGACTTCTTTTGTGGGTTTATCTAGGCTATAGGAGATTTCATCAACTAGCATTTTTAGTGCACTATCAAATAGTTTTCTTTCAAGAATAGGCAACTCTTTGACTTTTGAACGGTGATAGAGCGCACGTACAACAGTAGTGATATCCATGACACTGCCTTGTTTGAGTAGATTATGGTTAATTTGATAACGGGTTTTCCAATCACCTTGTAGTGGTTCAAAATCCTCAGCAATCAGGTCTAAAACACGTTGGGCTTCTTTTTTGGGAGCAATGGGCCTGATGCCTAGCTCTTGGACACGATCGGCGGGAACCAGGGCTGTCATATCTGATGATTTTAGGTAAATATTGTAGTAGAGTACTTTTTGGCCTTTAAAGTCTCGCTCTTCGATGGTTTGAATGCGACCAATTCCTTGGAGAGGGTAAACAACCTCCTGATGAACTGAAAATAGATTTTTCTTCATACTATCCCCATTCTACCCTATAATCTGAGGATAGTCCAGCCCCTGTAGTGGTCTAGGCTAAAACAAATAAAAAATTATCTTGATCTTGTCGTGCTCAATGCGTATACTCTTTAGCAGGAGGATACTAAATTATGAAAAAATTTTTACTTTTGGCATTAATTTCTGTTGTCCCTTTTGCATTAAGTGCACAGGCTAAGAAGCCTGCTCCTGCTACTGAGACAAAAGGTACACAGCAACAAGCCAGTGCTGGTAATGCAGTTGTTCAAAAGTCAACTGTGAGTGCAATCAAGGATAACTTGGGAGCTTTTTCCAATGTTATTGTTGAGGGTCAGATCACACACAGACTTAGCGACACAGAATATATCTTTACAGATGCTTCTGGTAGCATGAAAATTGACCTCACAGGTGAGACCGAGTTCGATTTGAATAGCCAGGTTTTGCTTGGTGCAAAGGTTGCAGCTTTGGGTGTTGTTAAAAAAAGACTCTGGGGTGATACTGTTCTAGAGATTGTAAAATTAAAGGTTACCACTGCTAGCGAAATCGCTGGTTTGTAATTTTTTTGTTTTATATTTTTGAAGTGTATTGGCTGTGATGACTAATATCGCAGCCTTTTTTTCTAGTTGATAATCAATATGGTGAAAAATGAGTCTTTCACTGGGGGTGGGTATGAAAAAAACAAGGATTCTCGTATTTTTGATATTATCTATACCTTTCTTTTTGTTTGCACAAAATGCTAAAGAAGTTAAAATTAACTATATAAAAACAAAGGCACAACACTATGAGAATGTGATCGTGCAGGGGCAAATTTCTCGACAGATTGATGATGATGAATATATCCTTTCTGATGAATCTGGTTCAATCAAAATTGAGCTAGAAGAACAGGCTGAGTATTCTGTGATGGGACAAAGCCTCAAGGGTGCGACAGTACGAATTTTTGCCATGGTTGACAAGGATGATTGGTATGACCCTGCTGAGCTCAAGGTCTTTAAGATACGTGTGATTTCAGGATCTGCAACGATCCCCGATGATTTTTAAAAAAAAGCAAAAGTAAAAAAGTAGGGAATACCTGCTTTTTTATGACATAATTAAGGATTGATAGAATGAAAAAATTTGTAGTTTTACTAATATTTTCTTTGAGTATGACACTTGTTGGGCAGCCAACAGCCAAAGAGGTAAAAATTAACTATGTCAAAACAAAGTCTAGTGGATATGATGCAGTGATTATAGAGGGCAAGGTTGTCCAACAAATTGATAGTGATGAGTTTATTCTGCAGGATGAGACAGGATCAATTAAGATGGAGCTAGAGGGTGCCTTGGAGTACGAGTATAGAACCGGGTTAGTTGGGGCTACTATCCGTGTTTATGCTATTGTGGATAAAGATGGGCCATGGGATAATGCAGAACTAAAGGCTATGAAAATCCGTATTATCACTGCGGGCAACGGAAGTGGTATTCCAGATAACTTTTAATTTTTTTTTCTGGTACTAAATACAGTATTTTTCTGGACAAAAAAAGTATAAAAGGCTATGATCTCTTCGTGAGTATACAAGAGAAAATAGTCGTCAAAGGTGCACGTGAACACAACCTTAAAAATATTGACATTGAGTTACCACGAGATAAAATTGTGGCTGTTTCTGGGGTTTCTGGCAGTGGAAAGTCCAGCCTTGTCTTTGACACTATCTTTGCGGAGGGGCAAAGACGTTATGTAGAGAGCCTTTCTGCCTATGCACGTCAGTTTTTGGGACGCATGGATAAGCCGGATGTAGACTACATAGAAGGACTCTCTCCTGCTATTAGCATCGAACAAAAAACAACCAGCCGTAATCCACGTTCTACTGTGGGGACTATCACGGAAATCTATGACTATTTGCGCCTCTTGTTTGCACGTGTGGGTCAGGCCTATTGTCCACACGATGGGACACCTATTCAAGAGCAAAGCGTGGATCAGATTTTATCTATACTTTTTAGTTTGCCAGAAGAGACGCGGTTGATGATCTACGCTCCCGTTATTCGATCTCGCAAGGGGGAGCACCAGAAAGTCCTTCAAGATGCGCGCAACTCTGGATTTTTGCGTGTGCGTATCAACGGAGAAATCATCAGTCTGGATGAAGAAATTAAGCTAGAAAAAAACAAAAAACACAATGTTGATATTCTTGTTGATCGTATTGTTTTGGGTGCAGAAGCCCGCCAGAGAGTTGCAGAGTCACTAGAGGTTGCACTACAAATTGGCCAGGGGCTTGTCTATGTGGGATTTGCTGAAGAAGGTCGGGCAGATTTATTTTTTAGTGAAAAGGGTAGTTGTCCCAAATGTGGGTTTTCTATGCCAGAACTAGAACCAAGGCTTTTTAGTTTTAATAGTCCCTATGGGGCATGTCCAGACTGTGATGGGTTGGGAGCGACACTTGAGTTTGATGAGGACTTGATCATCGCTGATCAGGGGTTAAGTTTTAATGATGGAGCTTTTCTCACCTATGATCCCTCTGGCACATGGTATAGAACCCTTTTTAGTGCATTAGGGGCAATTTATGGATTTGATTTGGATCAGCCTATCAAGGATTATCCAGGGGGAGTATTGGATCTGTTGCTTCACGGAGATCCCTCTATGACAAATTTTATAGTTAAAGATGAGAGTGACAAATGGAAGAATGGCCCTACCCGACGCATCAATTGGTCAGGGATTATTAATGAAATGAGACGTCGCTATCGGGAAACAGAAAGTGATCAAATGCGTACATGGTATGAGCAATTTATGAGAGAGTGTACATGCCAAACATGCCGTGGAAAACGCCTTAAACCAGAGGCATTGGCGGTGATGGTAGGGGGTAAAAATCTTCAAACTATCGTGAGCATGAATATTGAAGAGGCATTAGAATTCTTTGGAAAGTTGCAGCTGAGTGAAATGCATGCAAAAATTGCACAGCAGATACTTAAAGAGGTACACGAGCGTTTATATTTTTTGATTAGTGTAGGCTTAAACTATCTCACTCTCTCTCACAAAGCGGGTACGCTTTCTGGGGGAGAGGCACAACGCATTCGTCTTGCTACACAGCTGGGTAGCAGTCTGATGGGGGTCCTATATATTCTGGATGAACCAACTATAGGCCTGCACCAAAGAGATAATGATCGTCTCATTGGGACACTTAAGCGCTTGCGAGATCTAGGTAATACAGTCATCATTGTTGAGCATGATGAGCAAGTACTCAGAGAGGCTGACTACTTAGTCGATATTGGTCCAAAGGCAGGGGTTCATGGTGGATACGTAGTAGCACAGGGCACCCCTGCTGAAGTTGCTAAAATTGAACAAAGCCCTACTGGGGCATATTTGAGTGGCAGAGAGACTATTGATGTTCCATCTCAAAGACGTGCGGGCAATGGCCAATGGTTAAGTATTTTTGGGGCACAAGAGAATAATCTAAAAAAAATTGATGTACGATTTCCACTGGGATGTTTTAATGTGATTACAGGTGTTTCTGGTTCTGGAAAGAGTACGCTTCTCACAGATATTTTATATCCAGCAATACACAATCATATTAATCGATCACATAGGAGAGTTGGTGAGTATGAAAGAATCGAAGGACTTGAAAATTTTGACTATATTATATGCATTGATCAAAATCCAATTGGGCGCACTCCGCGTAGCAATCCAGCGACCTATGTAGGGTTGTGGACGGGGATTCGTGATTTGTTTGCGTCTTTGCCAGAGAGTAAGGCACGGGGATATAAAGCAGGGCGTTTTAGCTTTAATGTGAAAGGTGGGCGATGTGAGGCATGTGAGGGCAGTGGTGTCAAAAAGATTGAAATGCATTTTTTACCCGATGTTTTTGTGATGTGTGATGTGTGTAATGGGAAGCGATTTAACCAAGAAACACTCAATATTTACTATAAGGGAAGAACAATTTATGATATTTTGGAACTGACGATAGAAGAGGCAGCAGATTTTTTTGAAAATATCCCCAGTATCAATAGAAAACTCACTACACTGAAGGAAGTAGGGGTTGGATATATTAAGCTTGGGCAATCGGCATTGACCCTTTCTGGAGGAGAAGCACAGAGAGTGAAACTCTCGCTAGAGCTATCTAAGCGACACACCGGCAAAACATGCTATATTATTGATGAGCCCACAACGGGGCTCCATTTTTCTGATGTAAAGCGCTTACTTGTGAGTCTGCAAAATTTGGTGGATTTGGGTAATACATTGATTCTCATAGAACACAACCTTGATGTGATCAAAAGTGCAGATTATTTGGTAGATCTTGGACCAGAGGGTGGTCATGGTGGGGGTAGTGTTTTGGCAATGGGAAGCCCAGAGCTCATTGTTAAAAATAAGAAAAGTTATACCGGGCAATATTTGAAACCCTTATTAGACTAGGGGCAACTTTTTGTATGGGTTTAATTTTAAAGCATCTTTTGCCGATGGATGTGTAGGTGTGGTCTTTTTCAAATTTACACAGCAGGGTCTGCGGTGATTTGGAGATAGGACTGAAAGAACAAAAGGGAGAACCTTATCGATGGATAAGCCATTTGAGGGTGCTGATCTACAAAATATCGGTGTAGAAGAGGAGACCTATGGTCAATTTGAAACACTTGATACAAGGGAAGCATTAAAGCACAAGGGGAAACGTATCTTGCATCATGTGGATACAGCTAGAAGCCCTGAAGATGATAAGTTACTCCAAACCATCCTCACAGATATCAATCATATTCGTGTAAACCTGGATCAACTCAGGCTTCAAAGCCGTTTGGACCTGGATCAAGTTGTTCCTGATATTCAAAAACATCCTCTTGCGGATACTCCCCAAAATAAGCATTTTAAGCTTAATGCACAGGCTGCTGTTCTGGCCGTAGACGAATCTGGAGAGGAAAATGAAGATCTTTCGGCTATACAACTTTCAGAACTAGGAAATGTAGAGATTCAGAGTGTAGAGAATGTGGAATTACAGTCTTTTTCTGAGGAAAAAATACAACAAATTAGTACACTTGATGAAGATGAGCTGGAGGAATTTAACCTTGAGCCCTTGGCTATGCCTGGACATGAACGCTTTAATGATGTAGAGATCGATATTCCATTAGATAATTATCCTGCTAATCTAGATCAGGATGGAGAGATAGATTTACCACAGTTTACACTGGCACAAACCTATGATCCTGTCGCAGAGGAGGTGTTAGCGTCTGCTTCGCCCCCACCAATTCAGCCCAAGGTAGAAGAAGTTTCCGAACCGCTACAGGTTCCAGAACCATTGGAGCCTGAAATAGATCTTGAAATTCCTCGTGCGCCAGTTCAGACTTCTACATTGGATGAAGATCCTAAAGCTGGGCTCACAATTCCTAATGAATTGGATAGTTTACCACCCGCAGATGAATTGATCAAAGCTTTGAATCGGCCTATACAAAACTTAGAGAATCCTAGCTTGGATCTTGTTTTACCCGTGGGGCCCATGTTTGATCAATCTAGCGTAGAAATTCTACCCCAGATAGAGATCACAACAGAAGAAGAGATCACGACAGAAGAAGAGATTACAACAGAAGAAGAGATCACAACAGAAGAAGAGA
The DNA here is from genome assembly GCA_051648825.1 of Spirochaetia bacterium. Classification (GTDB taxonomy): domain Bacteria; phylum Spirochaetota; class Spirochaetia; order WRBN01; family WRBN01; genus JAHHUI01. The sequence goes on along the minus strand of JBOFFX010000022.1, from coordinate 203,661 downwards.
TCACAACAGAAGAAGAGATCACAACAGAAGAAGAGATCACGACAGAAGAAGAGATCACGACAGAAGAAGAGATCACAACAGAGGAAGAGATCACAACAGAGGAAGAGATCACAACAGAGGAAGAGATCACGACAGAAGAAGAGATCACAACAGAGGAAGAGATCACGACAGAAGAAGAGATCACGACAGAAGAAGAGATCACAACAGAGGAAGAGATCACAACAGAGGAAGAAGAATATGTATCACCAACAATTTTATCTACAGATGATGAGCGAAGAAATGAAATGAATGATCAAATACTTTCAGATGACGTGCTTGCGGCACTAGAGAGTGCGACAGGTGGAATGCCTCGTCGTTCTATGGAGATGGAGACACAATTTTCCTATGACCAAGATCTTTTTGATGATTTGACTGGGTTCATTGATTTTTTTGAGCAAATTTTTAATGGTTTGCCGCATGAACAGCAGTCACAGTTGGCAGAAGCCAAAGGTTATGGACACTATCTGAGTATTAAATCCAAACTGGAAAAAGAATCTTTAAGACAGGTGACAAGCAGTGTCCTTGATATGCTGAACTTGGATGAAATGACAACAGGCGAAGATGATCTGAATACAATGAGTGTATTGGGTCGATACCGTGAAGATTCGATGCAACGTGGACGTATTCCATTTGTTCTAGAACTAAATCGTGAAACACTGCTAGCACAAATTGTGGTACTTTCAGAAGATGAGGTTGATTTAGAATCTGCGAATACAGCCTGGGTATCCTTCCTCAAGGACTTTACTCATAATGAGGGATTTATTATTGCTGATGAATTACATACAAGTGTGATTAGTAGTCGCCCTGTAGAAATGCCAGAGTCAGACTATTTGATGGGATTGATTACTGAAGCGAGTGATATTTTTGGCGTGCAACCCGATGAACATCTCTTTGAGCCATTTTTTATTCCATTAGACAGTCGTATGGTTCATAAGCTTTCTGCACAGGTTGAAGAGGCATAGGTTTTCTTGGGTATAGAATTTTTCCAGTCAAAGAGTGGTGCGTTGACTGCAAAGCTAGGGACAATACTGATTCACTCTGCCTATGATCCAGTCAAAGAAGCACAGCGTTTTTTAGAATCAAAAATAAAGACTCCACCTTCAACAGTTATCTTGATAGGTAGTGGCTTGCAATATCTTGATGAACTGATTCTTACCGATTATCCTCAGGCAATGGTGCTTTCCTTGCATACAACAGATCTCGCAGATAAAAATAGGCAAGATAAAATATCTTCTACACAACTCCATTGTTGGTCTATGCAACATCCTCTCTCTCTTCAACAGTTTTTAGCACAAAAGCTAAGTGAAATTAACCTAGATGGATTGGAAGTCGTGATATGGAGCCCCATGATACAGGCTGATGAAAAATATACACAAATTTTAAAATCACTCAAATCATTTATTCAGAGATTGGAGTCTTCATTTTATAGTTTGTCACAATTTGGTTGGAGATGGTTGAACAATATTATTTCAAATTATCTTAGCTGTGAAGAAAATTTGCAACTTCCCAAGGTGCAAGATATTGTGATTGCTGCGAGTGGCCCTAGCCTAAGATATGCTATCACTAGCTTAAAAAAATATCGAAAAAATTATTATTTAATAGCCCTACCCTCGAGTCTTTGTTGCCTTTCCCAGCATAATATTATTCCAGATTTACTAGTAATGACTGATGGTGGTTACTATGCCAAAAGGCATCTACAATATTTGCCAAAAACTGTTCCCATTGCCATGCCTATGGTTGCTAGCTACAATTATGACCATCCAAAATTTATTTTTAGTTTTCATACATTTTTTGAACAATGGATTTTTCAAGATGAAAAATATCCAGTACCGATTTTTGCCTGGAATGGTACTGTAGCAGGTAATGCATTAGTACTAGCACAGACTATATCTGGGGGTAAAATTATCTTAATAGGGCAAGATTTTTGTGCAGAAGGCTTACATCTACATGCATTTCCGCATACCTTTGCGCCTATCTATGATGAACAAAGCACACGCTGTCAACCATTAGTTTCTTTCTATCAAAAAGCTATATGGGAAAGTCGTCCTAGTCTAGATATTTATGCAACATGGTTCAAAGACTGCACATCATCAAAAAATATCTATCGATTTTCTCCATCGTCTGTGGATCTCCCATTTGCAGAGTTTAAACTTAAAGATTTTGATCAGTTAAAATCATCTATCACTCCCCAAAAGGTTGTTATGTTAACCCCTCGAAAAGAACGGCAGAAAAAAATAGGGCATCTCATCAATTGGCTGAGAGGATTAGCTGAGAATTTAGATGCATTGACCCCAGAACAAGAAGAAATTTTGCTTTATTTTGATGCAATTAAATATCATCAATATAAGAAGGCTTTACGAGTCAGTGAGGATGAGCAAAGAAGAAAAGAAATCTTTTATGATAAATTGATTCAAAAAATAGATTTTTTAGATGCAAAATATTACACATGATTCTTTTCTGTTAGGGCTTCTTTGTTCTGTATAGTCACAGAATCACCTTCTCTGTATCGGCGACTTGTGCTCACAACATACAAATCATCAGGCTCTAGCCCCCCAATAATGGATTGTTTCTGTTCATAGAGTACCCCTAACTCAACAGGTTGATAGACAATTTTTCCCTCTTTGACAATAGTTAAAGTAGGACGCCCACTACGTTGTACAATAAGTTCTTGTGGCACAGAAATTCCTTCAAATGGCTGAACCTGCAGGAGAAAACGTGTCACTTTGCCCAAAAAAATCTGTGGATTTTTTGGAATAGTCACTTCTACCTGAAATAGGTTGCCTTGCAAATTAGGGATGAGTGGAATCAGTGACACTTTTGCACCCATATCGATGCTTTCTCCATCATCTTTGATAAATAAGACAGACATACCTATCTTAATCTTGTCTATATCTTTTGGGCTCACCGCCAATTTAGCCTTAAAGCGATCTAAATCACCAATGGTGAGAATTGTTGCATTTTCTAGGACTTCTTCACCTTCTAGCACATTTACAGAAATAATAGTGCCACTATTAAGTGCTCCCATCCAAGAGCTCAGAAACTCTTGCCCAGGTTTGATTTGTTGCATTTTATAGATAGGGGTATTTTCTTGTACCAAATCTCCAACTTCTACAGGAATTTCATGCACAATGCCGTTGAAAAATGCTGTTTGTGGAAAACTATTATAGGCTTCGACCATGGCAGGAAAAATAAGATTGCGGGTCAGTTTTTCTTGTGAGACTTGCTCAACAAAAACTGAAATTATACCCTTGGATCCAAAAAACTTTCGCTTAGGGATTATTTTTTGTACCAAACCAATGAGTACTACTACACCAATGAGAATAAGCGTATATTGCAACCACTTATTTTTTAACAACATGTTCTTGTATAGACCTTTCATTTTTCTACTATTTTATACAGAAGAGTTTTTATTATCGTGCTAATTTTATCCATCTTAAATCAAAAAATCTCTTATAGTCAATTCTCTATTTCTTTTATCCTTCTTGACAGTTCTAGCAAACAGGCGCTAGAATAACGAAGCAATCATGGAGAGATGTCCGAGCGGTTTAAGGTGACAGTCTTGAAAACTGTTGAAGGGAAACCTTCCGAGGGTTCGAATCCCTCTCTCTCCGTTCCTCCTTCCACTCTTTTATTTTCATTTTTTTAGTGATTATCAGTGTGTTCGCCTTCTTTCCCATGGTTATGCGGTACATTCCATGGGTGGTAGTGTTCACCATCCCTGTGAATCAAAATAGCCTCTATATCGATTTTCTTTTGAATGAGACCAGTCTTAAAGAGGAATTCTTGTGTTTTTTCTAGTTCCTGAATATCGGTGGGTTTAATTGTCATATCAAAATCATATAGACCAATAATCGCATTAATCTCTTGTGCAGAGAGTCCAAGCTCTTTTGCACTGATCAGCAGTGATTCATCCCATTCATCAACCATAGCTTTCATGCTATTTTTATGTGCATCAAAATAGGTGCTGATCATTTGAGGATATTTGTCTATGAGTTGTTGACGAGTGGCTGTGACAGTAGTGCCTTCAACCAAGCCTTCTCCTGTGGTGAGAATTTTGGCCCCAGCACGCAGACCATGCACCATAGCTCCCCCAGCTAGTAATGCCACATCAGCATGCCCTGCAACCATTGCTGCCAAGGCTTCTGGTAATCCCATCGAGATAAATTCTATATCATTAATACTTAGGCCTTCTTTTTCTAGTGCAGCCAAAAGTAATTGATGTAAGATTGTTCCACGGGGACCAACAATTTTTTTACCACGCAAATCACTCAATGATTGGATATCACTTTTTATTGTTTGCATCACAAAGGTTTTTGGCGCGCGAGAAAAAATACTGATAATACGTAAATCTGAGTCATTGGCTACAGAGATCAGTGCAGAAGTCGCACCCAGGACAGAAGTGATATCAATTGATCCTGCTGCCAGTGCCTCTATCTGCTGTGGTCCAGTTGTAAGATCGTGAAAAATAACCTTTTGTGGGTGTTGTGATTGTGCAAAATGATCTTCAAAGATTCCCTTTGCACGTCCTACGATTAATGGGACATTCAAAGGGGCTTTTACATATGTCACATTGATGACATCTGGGTATTCAGCTGCAGCTTTACTTCTGTTTAGTTGAGCTCCAGTTTGGGAATCTTTGGCTTGACAGGCGAAGACTAACAGGGCCGGCAGCAGGAGAATTTTTCTTAATATATGCATTTAAATAACTTCCTTGATAATCAATAGAGCCTTATATGAGGCATCAATCTAACATCATTTTGATAGTTTTTCAAGATAGGGCTAATACTTTGTTTCATCTTCCTTATACTTAGGACTCTTAGGAACTTTTTTATAAATATAAACATCTGGGGCATCTTCCAGCAGCATTCTTTTGAAGTAGAATTTTTGTACTACTAAGTTAGCATCTATTGCAGTTTTAAAGGCCCAATAACCTTCCTCTAGGGTAGATATGCGTTTGGAATCTTTATTTCGTATTTCAAAGATTTTCTGTGGGCTATAATTTTCAGTAAAAATAATATAGTCAGCGGTTTCAATGTCATTTTTAGTAATAAATGTGTAGTAGGGTTCACCATCATAAATTGGGCCATCTAAAGAAATGATTGGTTGTAGGCGAGGAAAGTAAAGATCGTGCAAAATTCTTCGTGTTTGCAAGGGCTCTTTGAGAGCTTCTTTTTCTAGAAATGATTTGACAAGAGAATAATTTTTCTTTTGGGTATCGAGTATTTTATCTTGCAAGGGATGGGTTTGGTATTTATCATAGATACGCAGAGGGCGGGTTAAATCTAAGTCATAGATAGTTAAAGTCGCATTAAGGGCATAGGTGCGTTTTTGACCACTAGGCCAAAGATCAGTCAGGGGGGTCGTTGCTGCATAGCCAAAAGATTTTTCAAGGTCTCTATATATTTGATTATTAGGCTCACGTCCAAAAATTTGAAAAACAAAAAACGGTACTATACCAAGAATAAATAAGCCAGAAGTAATTTGAGAAAATTTTTTATGTTGGTCGTGAATAAGAATTTTTTCTAGGGCCATAAAAGTACATACAAGTAATAATACGGTGCCTAGATGTAAAAAATGTCCTGTAATCCAGCGTCCAAAAATTAAGGCAGGGAGAAGAAATGAAAAGGTTGCAAAAATAAGCATGATATCATTTTTTAATATTTTCTTATATGAGAATTGACTCAAATTAAAAAGATCTTTGCTTAAGTACAGAATCGCAAGTAGGATTCCTAATATTTGGAATAAGGTGATCGGTGGTGGAGTTATGACATAATCATTAAGGAGAAAATTTAGCCAATAACCGAGATTTGTCATTTGACTAATATTGGTATCATAGCGGGTATTTTCAAAAACAACACGAGTATAATAGCCAAAATCCCCTAATAGAATTCTAGGCATACCTATAACAACCATAGCGGATAAGACTAATACAGCTATAGAGAGTTTTCTAGAAGTAAAGAGGAGTGATTTTCTTAATGAAGATTGAGAATTAAAAGATATAGAACTGTCTTTTATAAGGCTAATAGCATACATAATAAGACAAAATAAAACGAAAGGAAGAGAGCTGGCTTTTGCTACTAAAGACAGCCCTAAGGGTATCCATACCCATGTAGTCTTAAACTGTGATTTTTTAAAAATCACAAAGAAGAGTGCTAAAAAAAATAACTGGAGAGGATCAGGCTTTGCAGATGTTGCATAATAGGGTGTCATCGGAAGAAATAAAAGAGCAAAAAATGCCAAGATTCTCATAGAATTCTTTTTAAGAAAAATACAGACCAATATGCCATAAGAGGAGAAGAGGAAAATAGCTTGTACCATTCTGGTAGTAGTAATTTGTCCCTCTGGGCCAAAAATCAACTGTGGAATATAGGAAAAAATAGCACTGATATTCATGAACAGGGACCCGTACATGGGCATATGGTTATAGACCATATGCCAAATGAGTTCCCTCAGTGAACGTGAGAGAAAAATCTTTTGAATACTTACATAGGCTAACCACTCATCACCATCAAGGAAGAGGGGCCTATTAGCAGATAAATTAGCACGGACAACCCACGATACATATCCCAAGAGGAATAAGGCAATAGGGATATAGATACACCAATTGGGGATTTTTTTAACTAAATTTTTATGCATGTTTTCCCTCTTTGATCTGATGCCTTAGCATAAAGATGTAGCTAAGTGTACGTTTAATTAATTTTATACGATTTTTCCACGATCCACCACCACCTTTAGCCTCACCATATTGGCGTTTAGTAAAATAAACGGGAAAGGAAAGAATGGGCACTCTATTCTTTTTGCCTTGATAGAGCAAGTATAGATCTAAAGAAAAATCATAGGGAGCATGATCTTTAATGTATTTGAGATAGAAGTTGCGAGAGAAGACCTTTGGTTGTGCATTAATCTCAGTCACAAATACTCTTAGTACTGCCCACACCATACACTGCATGCCAAAGGAAAACAGACTATCCATCAGTTTGCGATTTTTTCTATATCCCTTTACCAAAATTTCTTTATTATCACTATATTGATAGATTTCAAAAGCTTTTAAAACATCATGAGGATCAGTTTGCATATCAGCATGTGTCCATCCTAATAATTCTCCTTCTGTTGCCTCTAATCCTTTAAGTATACCATAACCATAGCCCTCATTTTTGGCTACGTGAATCACCTTCATCCAGTCTATAGATTCTTTACTGAGGATATTGTCCATGACTTCATTAGTATTATCAGTAGAGCCATTATTAACGAGGATACACTCAAAATCACGCTGAGAAGCAAAAATCTCTTTAAGTCGAGAAATCATCAGGGGGAGGTTTTCTGCTTCATTATAACAAGGAATAACCAAAGAAAATTTTCTCATAATATGATTCCTTCATTTACAAGAAATTCTTTCCAGTATTTAATTGTTTTCATATAGTTTTCATAGTCATAAGGGGTGCCCCAGCACAAATAGTCTACATCAAAGATATCAATGTGTTGGCCCATCTTGATAAGATAGTCTATCACTTTATCTACATAATATTCTTGAGCTACCTTATCCTCTTGAGCTATCATTTCTTGTGCAACGTGGATAAAGTCTTTTGTCTTTTTAAACCAAAACATCCCTGTTGTGGCATGATCTTCAAGGGGGTTATCGCTGATAGGTTGCTTCACAGATATTTCTTTGATTTTGGGGCCTTTATCCTGCAGTACAGCCCAACTGTGCGCATAGGGGTTCTGCTCAATATTAGCATCATTTGTGTGGCTAATCAAGATACCATCACACTCTTGTGTGCATAGCCTCCATGATTCTTCATTAAGAAGAATACCATTATCACAACAGCCAATAAAGAGTGAGTCCTCAAGATTTAATAAGTGCTGACCCAGTAGGCAGGTTTGGGCTTGACCTTGTGTTAAATAGTTTATAGTTATAAATTGGGCATGTGGTAAATATTGTTTAATCAACTCTTGTAGACCTGCTTTTTGATGGCAGTCACGATCGATATAGATGAGGCGGTTATTAGGATTAAGAGAGCCGGGAATGGTTAATGTAGCTGCAACAACCATAGGAACATTTTTCTTAAGCTGTGGACTATAGGTAGGAATTTCTGGCTTGCTTAGCGTATATCCAGCATCTTTAAATCGATTTCCCTCTCCGGCCATAGGAATAAGGATATTCATAGTGATTTGTCTCCTAAAATCAGATTAGTCCAAAATAGATACTCTTCCAAATCCTTGGGTGTACCCCATTGGCAAAAATAATGGACATTGCTAGGGCACCATACTTTAAGAGAATCTTGTACAAGATAGTTATAGGGCAGACTCATATAGTATTCACCATTAATATGCACATTCTCATGAATAAGTTTTTGTGCATATTTTTTAAGCAAAGCCCCACTTTTGAAGTAGTAAACCCCAGGCGAATGTAGAGAGTTCATTTTATCTTTTTCAAAAGAGAATTTTTCCTTAATCTCTAGAAGGTGCTGGCTCTCATCTATCTGGCATGTAGCATACAGATTTTCTTTGTGTAAAAGGTGGGGATGAAAGCCTGTATAGCAGGGGATAGCTCCATCACAATCGCGCTCTATGACATGATCTTTAAACTGTTGATAGTCCCATTGCATATAGTAGTCACAGTAACTAATTAAAACAGGTTCATTATCTTTAATTAGGTGTGAGGCTTTGAGTAGAGTATCTACAGGCCCTTTCTTTTCTAAATCATCTAAATAAAAGACATTTGCTTTTGGTGCTACTTTATGTAATTCTTTATCTATATAGGGGTGTATTTGCAGGTGACTTTTGCGACAGATAAAGAGGATATTTTCCTCATCACCTTTAAACATCCGTGTCACCCACTCAATCATAGGGAAATTTTGCACTTGGATAAATGGTTTAAGTTTATCATATCCTGCATTCTCAAAACGCTTTCCATAACCTGTCATGGGAATAATAATTTGCACTACATCATCCTATTCTTAAAATTTTCAAATTCCTAGTCTTCTCTATGCCAAATATTTGGATATTTTGTACAGATGGCATCCACTTTTCCTATAGAATTTAGAGCGTTTTTAAACTCACTAATTCTTAATTTCTCATGTTTTTGTAATTCGGGAGAAACAAGGCAAATATGAAATCCAGCCTCTTTAAGCTTGCTATAAACTTGTGTATTTAGGGGCAGTTGCGTAAAGCAGTCTACCCAAACCCATTTGACTTTTTGACTAAAGGAAATCGCATATTCAATAGGCTCATACTCTGAGTATCGAACGCATAAATTTTCGCTTGAAAATCCCCTAATACTATCGTTGAGGGCTTTTTGTACATACAGACAAAAATAGGGCATGCTGAGATCTAAGAAGAACCAGTTTTTAATATTAAAATGCTCCATTAGTTTAATACACTCTTCTTCAATTCCCTCGGTTTTAACATTGAGAATGATGGGGCCTTTATGCTGCCAATGCTTTAAAAATTGCGCAAGTTTTTCAGGCTGATTTTTATGGTGAGCAAAGGGATCGTGATGCAGGATTAGATCATCATTGTGATAGCGTATATCAATTTCTATACCAGCATCTACTGGGACTTTTTTAAGTTGATTAATCGTATTGATGCGGTGGTAAATGTACGTCATAAAACCTGTTTCTGTCGATATTTTTCACTTTCTAAATTTAATAATATATTGACTTCTTTATCGTCTATAGTTTTTGGTGTGAGTCCTAGCCTTTTGATATTTTCCTTGATAAAATGATAGGCTTTAATGGTCTCTTTTTGTGCCTGTGTATTCTTGAGATCTGTCTTTGAATAGGCATAGATGACTTGGTCAGGAAACAGAATCTGAGAGTTCATACTTTCCTCCTCTTCTTCAAAAGAGAAGTTATCAAAACTAGCGAGTGAAGGCAAGAAATAATCATGGATATTGTCATTAATTTTTTGATGTAGCTCTAGGGCTACATTACTCTTATCAGCGCAAACAATCAGGCCATGATTTTCCAAAAATAGAATATCATACTCATCAGCTTTTTCAGCAATTATGCGACTAAGAGGATAGCCAGGTGTTTGGTATCTAATCCATTTTGCCATGGGAAAAAGTTTTTTGACTATATCATATCCTTCTTGCGCACATGTTAGCAGGTTTGCATAGACAGAGTGGGTATGAATCACACACCGTTTTAATACAGCATGAAAACCCAACTCCATCGATGGGCGCGGATAATTACCTATCATAAAATTCTCTGTATTTTTTAGGAATACATTTTCATCGCAGCCTGAGCGTAAAAGAGTTGCAATCTGCTGATGATCAACTATCGAGAATCCCCGCTGGAAGGAAACATCTTTAAGCATTCCTCCAGAGGCTTTAATAATCATAGACTTCTCATCAATTTTTAAAGAAATATTACCTCCCCCACCTTGAATATAACAGGGCTGACAGCCTATAGCATGACAAAGGCTTATAAATTCTTCTATCATAAATTTAAGAGCCCCCCTCTTCAAACATACAGTAAATAATAATAACGAGAATAATACCAAAAAGTCCATCAGGCCAGTTCTCTCTAGTACTATGAATACCGATCTCTTCAAAGTTTGGCACAAGTCCATTAATGAGAAGGTCTAGGGCTTCTTTATCGCAATCACCATGAATCTCGACGATCTGTGCATCTTGGCTATTATATGAATGTTTCACACGCAAACTCTGGATAGATTCAATTTGCTCAACAAGTGGGTCTATGTATATAGAGTTGGCTAGTGTAATCTTAAAATAAATGGGTATTTCTTCTTCTAGATTATTAAGGTCAACATTAACTTCTGGTTTAGGCTCAAGTAAAATATCTGCATGCTCTGCTTGGCCGTGTATATATTCTTGTACATCAGACTTTCTCTTTTCGATAGTATTGAGCACTTTAGTCAGCGTGTAACCGCGTGCGCCTACATCACGTGAGATTTTCCAGAATTCTGCCAGTGTTGCATCAGGCTTAATAAAAATTTTTAGGTTATAAAGCACACGTTGTTGTGTTAAGTAGAAAGGATGTAAACCTTCAAAAATAATAAGATTTTTTGCTACAATAGGATAAGGATCAGTAAACTTCCCTGTATCATGATCATAGTGTTTGCGGTAAATTGTTTTCCATCGCATCAAGACTTTAAGGTCAGATATCTCTGAGTGAAGATTATTAGCTTTAGGATTAAGATGGGAGAACTCATCCCACATTTGATCACCTCTTTGCCATTTATGCCTATCATCTCCGCATAGTATAGTTGTATGATTATTTCCAAAAATAGAGGCTAAACATTGAGATATAAGAGTTTTACCTGTTCCAGAATTGCCTCCAATACCTAGAAGAAATGGGCTTTTAATAAAGCATGATTGTTCTTTATGCTTAATACCTCGATGGTAGAGCCATAGACAGTTGACACCTAGCATGGTTTGCAAAAATGTAAAGCTGAGGTTTCTTGTAATAGGCTGATCTATATAAGGATGCAAGCTAAAAATGAAGTAGAAAAGATATGCTAGTTGCAAAGCAATAAAAATATAAAAAGAGCGCCCTTTTTCTTTGGTATAAAAGTAGCTAAACATTGGGATAGTCCAAAAGTACCACCCAGGCGATGGTTCAATAAAAATAAGAAAAATGCTTAATGTAAGCCCAATTAGGATAATAAATATTTCTCTATTAAATGTTCTTATAAGTGCTGATCTGATAAAGATGAGTATAATCATAGCTGGTAGGATATAAAAGGATAAAGAGAAAAATGGTACATATAGGGCAAAGACTTTAATTTGTGCTTCATTAGTAAAGACCATTTGTAAAAAAGATGGACTAAAGAGATAGGGTGCATTAAGAAGAACAAAAATGCTTATAACAATAAGGGGAAATAGAAACACTAGTCGCAACGAAAAACGTTTGGAGCAAAGGTATAAAATAAAAAATGGAATAAGAATAATTAAGTGTGTCTTTGTGGCAATCGCACAGCCTAAAAACTGGGCACATATAAGGGGTTTTTGATTAAATAGAAAATACATACTAAGAAAAAGTAATGCAATAGGAATAGCATCAAGCTGACCATAAATATAGCTAATATAAATGAGTATGGGCGAGAAACTATATAAATAGATCAGACGAATATTGAGTTTTTTTCCATGGTTAATCCAATAGTTTATTATAAAAAATATTGTAAAGTCTGCAAGTAATAATGGTATGCGATAAATAAGGTAAGAATTGCCCAATATAGGCACCCATCCTAAAATCCAGCTGGGCAATGCTATGAGATAGAGCATAAGTGCAGGATAGGGAAATGCATTTTTTTCATTTTGCTGTATGGCATAGTCATAGGGGTTTAAGAGAGGATTCTGTGTAAAATAACTCACAAAAGGAATAAAGTACTCACTCATAATTGCTGAGCTAAAAAAGATTGAAAATATAACTTTAATAGCTAGGGATAGTTGCAAAGAAATATTTGCATGTCTTGCAAGTACATTTATTTTTTGAAAGCCCAAAATTTTACTCCACAAAAATTAATACATGTTGTTATAAAGAGGATAATAATATTGCTAAGAAGAGGAATCATGTGTAAATATGCAACAAATGCTCTTAGTAAAAATCCTCCTAAAGTCAGCGAAAAGAGGTAAACACATAAGTATTTTGTCTTTTGATAAAGGGTTGTTTTTGTAACCTGAAAAGACCAGGCTTTATTCAGTAGAAACCCTAGTATAAACCCACTAATAAATCCTATGCCATAAGAGAGAATATAGTGCAAACTATATATCTGATAAAATACAAAAAAGAGCCCATAGTTAAGAATAGATGAGACAAGACCAACTACTAGAAAACGAAATAAAGAAGATTTAAATACTTGCATCATGAAAGGGTTGCCTGATAGCTTTTTAATCCTATATTTCTAGCCCCGATAATATCTTTTTCAAGACTATCCCCTATCATCACAGTATTATAGGCTTTCGATCCAAGTTTTGCTAAAGCATATTCAAATATTCTTCTACTTGGTTTTTCCTGCCCCACCTCCTCTGATGTAACCAAATAGGTAATATATTTTTCTAGCCCAAGTTTTGCTATTTTTCTTACTTGAAAATGTGTTTGCATATCTGTGACAGCACAGACGGGTATTTGCTTGGTTTTTGCTAGTTTGAGTAGGGCCTTAGCCTTGGGGTTGACTTTCATTTTTTTAATAAAAATATCCCAATATAGATTTTCTTGCTGTAGGGCATATTTATAGGCACAGGAGATTCCAAGCTCTTCAAATAGAGATTGAAAGGCAAGTCCACGAGATCGACAGCAACCTTGACCTAAAAGACGGTTTGTTACTTCTTTGCGCTTGTTTCTATAGGAATGAATGAAATTTTCTAATGAAATGGGCAACCCAAACTGTTTTTTAAAAAGTTGATAGCAAGCATTTATTGCCCTTTTATGACATACTTCATACTCATACAAGGTATCATCAATATCAATCATGATGCCACCTACATTATCTATGTCAACATCAGGAAATATCAGTACAGAAGAAGTTTTTTTCATTGTTTTGTCTACTCATTATAGTTAAATTAAACTCATCTGGCAATACTCATCCACTCGTCATAGATCATGAATTTCTAAACTTTCCAATTTCTACATTTTCATCTAACAGAATAGGGGTGCTTTACTATACTCAATAGTTGATGCAAAAATTTGACTAGATATGAAATTTGTTTTAGTGTCATTGCACCATCGACAATATGATTTTCAGGCAAGTATTTGATCAGTTCTAGCGCTTGTGAAAATAGATAGGGCAAGTTTATTTTTTTGATAACAACTATTTTGGTATATCTGCTGATAGTTGTGCAATAAGCTGATTTTTGATATTTTGCACAGCCATTGGGTCCTGCTTGGCCTGTTGAAGAGTTACAGGGGAAAAGGGCTCATTGAGGGTGCCGTCTTTTATGATAAGAAGTCGATCTCCCAGTATAATGGCTTCCTCTAGATTGTGTGTCACAAATAAGATTGTTGTTTTGAGCTCTTGAAAAATCTCTAAGATGTTTTTTTGCATATGGGCTCTGGTAAAGTAGTCTAGCGCAGCAAAAGGTTCATCCATGAGGATGATGTGAGGGTTGTAGAACAAAATACGACCCAGGCCTATACGATGGGCCATGCCTCCAGAAATCTGATGTGGAAAAAACTGAGCATATTCACAGAGCCCTAATAGATCTAAAATTTGATGGGCTTTTTGAGGGTTTTTATCCCGAGAGAGGAACTGAATATTGTCCAAGAGATTTAGCCAGGGAAAGAGCCGCGGTTCTTGAAATACAAAGCCAACTTTAGGATGTTTTTCTGAAAATTGAATATAACCAGATGTTGCTTTTTCTAGGCCACTGATAATTCTTAGCAGCGTTGTTTTTCCTGAACCACTATAGCCTACAATCGTGATCAATGACTCTCTAGGTAGCGCTATATTTAGCTGAGATAGCACATGTAGTTCTTTTTCATTGTGATAAAATGTTTTACTGAGGTCACAGATTTTAAGAGAGTACATTCTTTTTTCCAAATTGGTGCATATATGGTACATAATGCTTAAAGAGAAGTAAAAATATTTGATCCATTATACTCCCCATGATACCCAGGGTAATAATCCCAACAAAGATCACACTGCTTTTGGCTAGTTCTCGTGCCTCCATAATCATGTAACCAACACCTGATGAGGCAGCCACAAGTTCTGCTCCCACTAGTGAACGCCAGCCATAGCTGAGGGCCAAACTGATACCAGTGAGTATTGATGGTAAGGCTGATGGGAGTATAATGTTTTTAAAAATTTGCCACTCAGACATTTGAGAAACTTTTCCCACTTCTATCAGTTTGGGATCACAGCTACTGATTCCAGTAGAAAAGTTGACAAACATAGGAAAGAATGATGCAATAGCCACAATGGCAACTTTTGGTGTTTCACCAATTCCTAAGAAAAGAATAAGAATAGAGAGCATAGCCAGGGGGGGGATTTGGCGGATAAAATTGAGTGAGCCACTCATGAGTGACTGAAAGATGGGGCACAAAAGAAAAAGGATACAGCACAGTGTGGCTAAAATAAAGCTGGAGAGTACGCCTGAGACGACGCGAAAAAGGCTAGCAAGCAGGTGTTTGAATAACTCTCCATTCGTCAGTAATTGCACAAAGGTACTAAGAACTTTTTGGGGAGAGGGAATAATATAGGTGTTAAAAATTTCAAAATGCGATCCCCAAGCCCAAAATGCTATCAGCAATATAGGCAAAAAGAGAGGGAGCAGCTTATAAGAAATGTTTTTGAGCACAGTTTTGAGTAACATTTGTACACAAATTATAGGGTTAGCCGGTAATTTTAGTCAATTGCATACTTAATTAACTTGACAGGTATTTTATATTATTTTATGATGGTTATTGGTTTGATGGAGAGGTGCGAGAGTGGTTGAATCGGTCTTCCTGCTAAGAAGTTGTACCTCATAAGGGTACCGGGGGTTCGAATCCCCCCCTCTCCGATTTGTGATAAAGCTAGAACCTGGTCTAGCTTTATCGTTTTTCTTTAGTCTTGGTATCATTTCCCTATTAATAGACAGAATCTCAGCAAACGATATTTAAATAGTCCTGCTGGACAGGCAGTTTTAGATTTTAGCTTATGATTGGAGAATGTTTCATCCAATCATTAAAAACGGCCACCAATTTCTATGTTCACACCGTTAGCACCAGGACTTCCCACGTACTCCAATCCAATGGAAAACTCACGTATAGGGGTAAATTGGCATCCAACGACAAAGTTGACAGGAAATTTTTCAAGACCCACTTCAAAAGATTTGACCAACCCACCAGTAAGTGCTGACAAGTCAGCACCTTGTGTTGCGCCAAATAAGGCAATATATTGAACACCAGTAAAGATATTAAAAATCCCTTTATATTGGTATCCTATACGTGGAGCAACATACATAATCGGTTTACTGACGAAGCCCTTTACATTATTGATGTTGTCATCTAGACGAACAAGGCCGCCAGAAAGCATGAAAGAGAGAAAGAACCCTTTGTATCCAAACATCATGTTCATTCCACCCATACCAATAAATCCCTCTAAAGAATTCTCGATAGGAATCGTCATGTCAACAGGGATAATACCTCCTCCTAACCCTGGTTTAAGCTGAAGTCTCAATCCTTCAATGGTTGTTGTTTGATTCATCGTTATATAAGCTGCTAAGCCAAAAATCTGTAAAAAAGGAAGAAGCATGGTATCAAATTTTAATCCAATAGCATGACTCTGAATATCAACAACACCCTTGCCTATACCAATACTACTCAACCCGATGGCACTTCCAAGGGCTCCAGGTTCACCCTTAAAACTTGTCACATTATATGACTCCGTTGTATAGTTATAAACAAGAGAAATACCAATAGGATTAGGAAACATTCCTGCAGGAATCTTAAACTGCTCTTGTAATAATGGTAATACATGGGCTATGGGTGTTGGTTTTGTATCAGCAAGAAATTGTGATGGAATCACAGGGACTTCTGCTGGTGGTAAGGTGGTAGATTCAGTTTGTGCGTGTACATTTATTTGTAGCAAGATGAGTGCTAGGCTAAATAAAATAGCCATATTTTTTGACATAGTATCTCCTGAAAGAATCAGTCTAATATCCTCAGTTCATTAAGCTTAAGTGAGACCTAACTTTATGAGGTACAATCTAAAGAACTACGTTATATAGGTAAAATCTGAAAAAATCAATAGTTCAGGCACTTATTATCACTAATCTATATTATCTCAAAGTATCATAAATATTCTCAAAATCTGATCTACCTAGGCCTGTTAAGCTTACTTAATTGGTTGCATAGGAATATTAAGGTTTCCTTTAAAGTTGTACCAATTGTCTGTGATACCATCTACGGTCAATCCCACAATGCCAGGAACAACCCCCAGTAGGAATAAAAAGATATTTCCAGCAACAAATCCACCATCAATTTTGTTAGAAATTTGCACAGAAATATCAGCATATCCAGTTTTTTTTAATGCCAAGGTATAGGAGTGCGGTTTGTTTGTTTGATCCACAGGATATATGATTCTTCCTTTTTGATCTGTGTATCCAGCAAATTGTCCATTTACAAAAACTTGCACACCATCAAGGGGCTTTTTTGTGACCCCATGTTTAATCTGAAGTTTTTGATTAAGTACAGTGCCTCGTGCAATAGTCGCACATGAAAATAATGAGAATATAGTTAAAAATAATGTGCTGAGCCTAAGAGTATTATGCATATATCAAACTCCTTTACATTTTTTATAGCATGGAATTTAAAATAGTACAAATATTTTTTAAGAGAAAAAAATATGTTTGAATAGTAAGATAGGGTGGTGAAATAACATGCGTGGGCCACTAAATCGCATAACATTGCGTATGTGTTCTTTTTGTTGCTTGGCATAACACTGCGTTGGACAATGGGTGCAAAACCCCTTTTTTTCACCATAACGACAGGCATTGAGTCTTTGATGTGCATAGTTTTCTAAACCTACACATTCTTCACACAAGAATGTATGGGCATGTTTTTTTTTACAATAGATTTTGATCATCAAAGAAATTACACGTTTCTCTTTTTCTATTTTTGACATAGCCTAAGAAAATCTCCCACTCTCCAGAGTGTAGATGGTGTCACAAATACTTAAGGTTGAGGGCCTATGAGAGACAAGAATAATGGCCCTATTGTCAGAGTGTTTTTTGAGTGAGGCAAGAATCATATTTTCATTTAAACTGTCTAGATTGCTAGTAGGTTCATCCAAGAGAATAATTTTGCTATCATGTAAAAATGCACGCGCAAGGCCAATGCGTTGTTGCTCACCACCAGAGAGTTGTTCACCCAATTCCCCAATATGGGTCTCATATCCTTGTGGTAAATTCATAATAAATTCATGAATATTGGCATATTCACATGCACATTGTATATCTTTGAGGCTGGCATCACGTTTAGCAATACGCAAATTTTCTTCGATTGTTGTATCAAAAAGATATGTTTGTTGTGTCACATAGCCTATATTTTGGCGTAGGGATGTTGTTTTTATACTTTGCACTGGTTGTGAATCAATCAAAATTTTTCCACCTTGTACATCATAAAATCGCATAATCAACTTGAGTAGAGTTGATTTTCCACTACCACTTTTTCCCATAATTCCAATGATTTGACCCCGTTTTACTTCAAAACTAATATTTTCTAAGATCGTTTTTTGTGCATAGGCAAAAGAAATATTTTCAATTTTTAAACTAGGATTTATAATGCCTTGGCCAGTTGTCTGTTCTTCTATGATGGGTTCCTCATCCAAAAGAGCCAAAATTCGCTCCCCACTGGCGAGAGTTTGTAGCAAATTATTAGAGAGATTACTCAGTGTCACCACAGGGCCAAATGAACTCATTAAACAGACAATGCTGATCAAAAAATGATAGAAAGATAGACCATGATAAATAATCAAAAAAATGCCAGCAAAAAGCATAAGCATTGAAAACCCTAAAACTGCTGTTTCTGTGAGTGCTTTTGTTATGGCATGATGTGCTTTGATCTTTTTCACACTCATATTGGCTTTATTGGTTTGTTCTTCCAATAGAGTAAGACGTGCTTGTGCTTGTCCAAAGAGAATAACTTCTCTCATTCCTTGGAGATTCTCTAAAAAGGAATGATTAATTTTTGCCACATCTTCACGATATGCGTGTCCATCTTTACGACTGTGTATTGATGTTGCACAGGGTATCACTACACCAATACATAGATAGGCAAAGAGTGCAATCCCTGCTAATAAAAGTGAATATTGCGCTATAAAAAACACAAGAAGCAGGCTCGTGATAATAGCAATAATGATAGGGGCAATAGTATGGGCAAAAAAGACTTCTAGGAGTTCCACGTCTGATGTGACGAGAGAAATCATGTGCCCAGATTGCTTGTTATCTAATTTAGCTGGGGCAAGTTTGCGCAAGACCTTATAGATTTTGTTGCGCATAAATGCCAAAAGCTTGAAGGCAATAAAATGTCCAGAATATTGTTCTAGATAGCGTAAGACTCCACGAGAGATAGCAAACACTATCAGAATCTGGATAATAGGCAGAATGTCTTGCATCTGTGCAGAGCCACTATTCTCAAGGATTTTTGTGATGCCCATAGTTCCTGCTACAGTAATACCAATGGCAACAAGAAATCCTAATACACCCATAACAATAGTGATCAGCATGATAGGCATCAATGGTAGTATAAAATAGACAAGGCGCAACATGATAGAGATAGCAGAATGTACTTTTTCTTTCTTTTTATTCAAGACTTTAGTTGCCATGGGTATAGCCCCCTTGTTGATGAAAGAGGTTTTCTAGCTGTTGTTGGCTCTCAAAGAGTTCTTGATATAGCCCCTTTTCTGTAATCAGGCTTTGATGTGTCCCTTGTTGTATAATTGCTCCATCATTCATCACATAAATCATGTCACTTTGTACAACATTACTAAGCCGATGTGAGATTAAAATAATACTCTTATTCTTTCTTATTTTATTGATCACATCAAAAATAATTCTTTCACTTTCTATATCAATATTAGAGGTTGCTTCATCAAAGATATAAATTGCAGCATTATGCAAGAGTGCACGAGCTAGTGCGAGGCGCTGTGCTTGTCCACCAGAGAGGTTTTTAGCCCCCTCTTCTAGCATAAAGTCTAGACCACCATTATCTTGTAAAAAATCGTACAAATTGACATCTTTTAAGACTTGATCCATTTCAGAAGGGTGTGCATGCATGTTGCCCATCAATAAATTTTCATAGACACTGCCGCTAAAAAGGTAGTTCTTGTGCTTGACAATGCATACATGCTTGACCCATTGGACGGGATCTATTGTATGAATTTCTTGATTATTTAGCAGTATAGATCCATTCTTATACTGATAAAAACGCATAATGAGCGAGGCTAATGTTGATTTTCCACAGCCTGATTCTCCAACAAAAGAAATAAAGGCACCATGGTTAATTTTTAAGTTAATATCATGAAGGATTTGGCGATCTTCGTCATAGGAAAAGTCTAAATTTTTGATACATATACGAGGTGCAGAAAAATCCCCCTGACTATAGGTTGGTGTAGGAACAGGCACATCTAGAATAGCAAAGATTTCCTTTGTTGCAGTCACTCCATTCATAGCTACATGAAAATAGGAGCCCAAGAGTCTGAGTGGGATAAAAAATTCACCAGAGAGCAGGACAAATATGATAGCCTGAGAAAGAGAGATATAGCCTTTAAGAAATTCTGTGATACCAAAAATAATACCAATTGCAGCTCCTCCATAGGCAATAAGATCCATGAGTGTAACAGAATTGAGCTGCATGGTGAGGACTTTCATCGTGATCTTTCTGAAGTGCTGGGCATCCCGATTCATCTGTGCATTTTTATATGCATCATCTTGATAGATCTTCAGTGTTGTCAGACCTTGTAAATTGTCTAAGAAGTGATCGCCTAAGCTTGTATAAATCCCCCAATATTTTTTGAGTAATTTTTTAGCAATTTTATTGACTGCAATAATAGAAAAAGGAATCAAAGGTACACAAATAAGTAGGACAAGGGCCACTTTGAGACTGAAAAAAGAAAGTACACAAAAAAGTGTCAGTGGGGCCAGCATGCTATAAAAAAATTGAGGCAAGTAAAGACTAAAATAGACTTCAATTTGTTCAATGCCCTCACTAGCCATCTGTGTGATACGTGAAGTACTCACTCTTTGGTTGTATGCGAGACCCAAGTCAACTATTTTTTGATATAGGCGACCCCTGAGCATTCCCTTGATAAAGACACTTGCATGATAGGAATATTTTGTTGCCAAAATATTGGAGCTATATCGCATCACTATGGAGAGGAGAATAAAGCAAATACTCCACAGCATATCTAGATATGTGGCTGTTTGATCATAGACTTTTTGTAGTAAAAACCCTATTGAAAATGTGGCTAAAATATTAAAAACAAGGCCTATCCACATCATCAAGACACTCAGGTTCACATATTTCATTCCCTCTGGGGAAGAGCGTATAATGCGTGCATTAATCAATAGTGAGAGGCTCCTTAGTGAGAGGCTCCTTTACCGTCTTGATATACCTAAAGAAATAGTAATACTTATAACAGATCAGAGCAATGATCAATGCCTTGGCAAAAGGATATGGAATCACAAAAAGTGGAAAAATGAGCATTGTGCTTGCTGTCAATAATATTGTTAATTTTGTCTTTAATGTCATACTGCGTTGTGTAACAAAGCTTTCTAGATGTTTTTTATATAGTTTTGTTGAAACAAACCAATCATAAAATCTTTTTGAACTCTTGGCGAAACAGTAGCTAGTGAGAAGTAAAAATGGTGTAGTAGGAAGAATAGGCAAAAATACACCTACCATACCCAATCCCAAAGATGCCCAGCCTAACACAATATAGAAAATACGCACCATAAATAATATCCCCTTATCAAGATTAATTTGACTGCTGTATGATTTTGTCACTATATTAGAAGTTCATGGTATTTTTTTGTCAATACGCAATTGGTATTTTTTTGATTTTTTTAGTCAAATATTGACTAATTATGTGTTAGGTGATAATAATTCAAGAGTAAAAAAGTCAAAAATTTATATAATTTGTGATTATTATAGGTTTCCATACTCCGCAGTACATTAGGGAAAAACATGAATAGAGTATTTTTTTTGGTATTTATTTGTTATTCCTCCTTATATGTCAGCCACATTTATCTGCACAGAAATATTTGATTATCAAGGAGCAACTGGTGAATTTTCGCCTAGGGGTTTATACAACAGGTGTCCCCATTCCAAGAGAACAATTCGAACAGTTTTATCAGAAAATTGATGCTCTGGAGCAAGAGAAGAACTATCTATGGCCCTATTGGGGTATTTTGTATGCAGAGCATCTTATCAATGCAAAAGATGATATAGATAAAGAAATGGCAAAAAGATTAAAAATGGTTTATAAGATTCACAAAAAACAGATCCAAAAAGAATCCTCTAGCAGCGTATTACACAAAACAGCAGATTGGGCATTTTTGATGATGTATATTTGGCCCCAAAATCGCTTGGACTATTTAATGGATGCACGCATGTTTTTAATGAGAACCCTTTCAAAAGATCGTGATAATTTAGAGGGAAGAGTGAGCTTGGGAAAGTGGTGGGCCTATCGCGTGATGAGTTCTAAACATCGTGAAGTTAACCACTCTATTGCTCAGGTAAAGGCCTATTTGTCGGATAAGAATCTAAGAAGATTGCTAGATAGTGAGCAAGGGCCCTGGATGCAAATTGATATTTTTAATGCATACCGTGTACGTGCTGTTATGAATCTGAGATCATTAGATACAGCAGCCTATGGTGTAGATATGGATCTAGCAAAGAATGCTTTGCCACATTATCACCCACCACTTTTGGAGACAGCTGTGTCTATCAATATAGTCAAAAGAAGTAGACGTAATAAATGAAAAAAATACTATGTATTTTCATTTTCAATGTTTTAATATTTTCATTATACGCACAAGATAGCCTCATCAAAGAGCAACAATGGGCAGCTATTGCAAATGCACCCTATTATGCCCTATATGGCTATGCTTCACGTATAGGTGACTTAGAGATTTATAGCCCCTATATTGGGTTAGGCCTGCAGTCAACTAAATTTTCTATTGGTTATTATTTACATACAGGTATGCATTTGTACTACAAAAAATTCTCTTGGAAAGTGGAATATCTACAGGGTATTATTCCGGATCTTGCATTTTTTGATTATAAAAATTTGGAGTATTATGGGCAAAATACATTTATCTATGATTTTAATAGTGTGCGGGTTTCTTCCTTGACACGTATGGGGAAAATTCTTTACGGATTTCATAGCACTGATGAAGCACAGCTAAAAGGCAATGTTTTTACAGATTTTGGAATTCAGCAAAATTTTGCACTAGATGTTCAGTTTTTTAATGATGAGTTTATTATACTGACTTCCACATTCAGCTTGGGATTTGATTTTATTCCAGATCATCATCAAAGTGCAATTTTTTATAAGATGGTAACACCATTAACACTTGACTTTGTACATAGCAAGCTGGGATTTATGACGACAATTTTTTATACAGCCTATTTGTCTCAACAACGTGATGTTATTATTGGCAAACGGTATTTTGGCTATGATGCGGCGATAGATCTTTTACCCCTCAAAACTGGGGATCTGTATAATAATTTCTATCATTTTACTGGGACATTTGATATGATCTATCGTATTTATTTTAGAGGCCTCCCCTCGCCCAGTGACCGTTTTTACTTTGCTGTGGGTGCCAATGTCGGGTTTGGTCAGCATCTACAGGGTAAAAAATTCGATTTACTATATATGGGGACTGTGGCGCTGGGTTATGAACTATATGATGCGATTCCTTTTGAATTGCGCTTTAGTATTGATCAAAACCGTAATATTTTCCTAAATCTCAATGTTGTTAGCCCTATATCGCATCGTGCAGATAGTCGGCCCAAATAGGAAAATCTATTTGGGCATAATATTTAAATAATAAACTGAACTAAATATCCTCCTGTGATGGCCATGCCTAAAACAACCACAAGAAAGGCCACAATCATAGGGGTTTTAAAAATTCCACGCAACAAAATAACCTCTGGCAAACTTGCACCCGCACCACCAATAATCATGGCAACAAGTGTGCCCATTGCTACACCTTTGCTCAATAAAGAGGCTGCAATAGGGACCAATAGTGAGGCACGCACATACAATGGTATACCAATGATAGAAGCCACAGGAATGGCAAATAAGTTTTCTGGCCCCAAGGTAGATGCCAAAAATGAATCAGGGACATATCCATGGATGAAAGAGGCAGCAATGCCACTAATAATTAAAAATGGGGATAATCGTATAAGATCAGAGAGTGACTCATGTGCAGAAGCATGGATATTTTGCCATGTTTTTGATTTTTTTGTAGGTTTGCTACAACAGCAAGAACTGGGGTTTTCTCCCTCTGCTGGAGTACAACAATCACTATTCTTATTAGAACAACAAGCGCTAGCACTTGTTGTGTCATTATCGATAATATATTTTTCATATCCTAAACGAGAAAGAACTATACCAGCAATCACAGAAAAAACAAGCGCGACACTTGCATAAATGAGGGTCACTTTCCATCCTAGCATAGACCAAAATAATGCCATGATGATGGGATTGAGCAGGGGGGATGTGAATAGAAATGTGAGTGTGGGGCCAAAGCCGGCTTTCGCACGAATCAATCCCTTGAGCATAGGAATGGTAGAGCATGTACAAAAAGGTGTGACGCTGCCAAGAATGGCAGCAGTTAGATAACCACGCCCAGATTTGGCACCCAAAATAGCTGAAATTTTTTCAGCAGAAAGGTGACGCTGGATTAGTGAAACAAAAAAGCTAATAATAAAAAATAAAAGTGATAACTCAATCATGAGCGTAAGAAAGTATTGCAAACTTTCAAATAGTTGTTGATTCATATTTTCCTCCATATTTCTAGTATAATCGAAAGCTTGTTGTAGTCAATATATATTTTAAAAAAAATAGAAATATAGTACTATTAAGTAGAAAAGTAGGAGTGATACCATTATGGAAATAGAAGAGTATGCAAAAACGTTCAAAGAAATTGGTCACCCCGCACGTTTACGCATTCTCAAAGAGTTGATCAAATATGGGGAGCAGGGAGTTCCCGTTGGGCAGCTACAAAAGAGTGTTGGGATACCCGCATCCACACTCACCCACCATATCGGTGCACTCATGTCTGTTTCATTGATGCAGCAAAGGCGCGAGGGTAGGATTTTGTGGTGCTCAGTTCTTTATCCACAATTGTATCAAGCGATACATTTTTTGACACATGAGTGTTGTTCACAAAGTGAGGAAAAGGCCAAACCTGCACCTGGTAGCTAATTTTTAGCGATCAGCCTTGTTTAATGTAGATCAAATATGCTAGAGTGTGGCCTGTATGGTGAAAAAATTTTTTCGAATTTTTATATTGATGGCAGGGCTCAGCATTCTATTGTCTACTCGACTATTTAGTCAAGAAGATCTCGCTCCTGCACCAGAAATTACATCACCTGGCGCGGCAGACCAGTATTTACGCTTGCGTGGAGATATGCTTGTTATCTTTGGCATTGGAGGGTTTTTTCCAACATATACGCATGCATTTGATCTTTCTGACTTTAGGGGGATGGGACTCTTTCCTGGGGTGAGTGTCATGTTGGGGTTAGATATCTACTGGGATTCAAATTTCCGTATGGGTGCGGCTGTTGGCTTTAGTACATCCAAAGGTGTAAATGAAAATTTTGTTTACTTTTTACCCATCACATTTCGTGCCATTTACGAATTCAGGGCCTATTCTTTTTCATTCCCATTGGGTGCTGAAGCAGGAATTTCTGTGGGATCATACAGAGACCTTTTGGCTATCAATCCTATTTTAAAAGCCAAGGCAGGTGTCTTTTGGCATTTTTCCCGCCAATGGTCGGTGGGTATAGACTTTTCTTATTGGTTTGTTCCTCAAATCGTATGGACAGACTTTTCCAAGAGTCGTCTTGGCAGTGTGGCGGAGGCAGTCATATGCGGTCAATATCATTTTTAAAAATATATACTTTATCTAT
Source organism: Spirochaetia bacterium (assembly GCA_051648825.1). Lineage (GTDB taxonomy): Bacteria > Spirochaetota > Spirochaetia > WRBN01 > WRBN01 > JAHHUI01. The sequence goes on along the minus strand of JBOFFX010000022.1, from coordinate 178,036 downwards.
GTTATTTATATTTTTCAGCAGTTGTTCTGACCCAATATTTTGGGTCACATCAAGGGAACAGCCTATCTCAAAAAATAACCTACCCAAGGAAACACAGGTGAGTGGCGTCACTGTTTTTGATACAAAATATTATGCAGCTGTGGGCACATCTTTGTGGCAACGTCCTGTGGCTGGTGGTGAATGGACACAGGTTAAAGTGCCTGCTTCACCGGTTTTGGGGGTAGCAGCTAGTGGTGGCAACCTGATAGTTGGGACAGGACGCGGTGTCTATCAAAGCCCTAATGGAAGAGTATTTTCGTTGATGGCTGGAAGTAATAAATCTACATCTGTTTATACCGTGGCAGGTACAATGTATTTTATGACCAATGGGCCCAGTCTTGGGCAATATGATGTATATCGCGGTACACTGGGAGGAACTCCCACTCATAGAATTAATGGAATTTTCACTGGTGCGGGCCCATTAGGGGTGAGTAGTACTAATGCAATTTTTGATAATGCAACTGGCATTGCCAGGACACGATTTTCTTGGTTATCGGGTTACAATAATAACTATTTGTATGCAGATGGAAAAGTTGGGCAGCACAGTGGCACTGCTTGGACCCGATCTGTGGGTACTGGGCAACCCTCCAATCGTGGATCGGCAATTTTTGAGATGGCAGGAACAGGCCCAGTAAAGGCATTGTATTCAGTCTATCAGCTGGGTTATTTTGAGCTATATGAAGATGGGGCAAATTTGAAGGTGAGAAAACCTACCGCAACAGTGACAAACCCCGATGCATATGAAGTAAGTGATCTTGCTTTTGCAACTATTACAGGGTTTTATGAAAATGGCCCCGATCTTTTTGCTTTTACCTCTAAAAAAGGCCTATGGCGCAATACTGCTGGAGTCTGGTCACAGGAATAGCTCTCCTAGAGTCTTGCTAGTTGATCACGCAGAAATTCACTTTTTTCTTTGAGCCCGATTTTACCTGTTTCTACTAGAATGGCCGTTTGATTAGTGTGATCTGGGCGTATCACACCACCACTCTCCTGTATCATACGAATTAAGTTATCCATAGATAACTCTGCTAGTTTGCCGAATTCAACCTGTACATGACCATTGCGTTCTTTGAGACTATTAATCTTAAGTCGTCGACACAAACATCGCAATTCTGCTAGACTGATCAAGCTCACAACTTCATCTGGAATAGGCCCAAAGCGATCAGCGATCTCATTAAATAAAATAATGACTTCCTCTTCGTCATATACGCTGGCAATTTTCTTATATATTTCCATTTTTTGTACAATATTGGGGATATATTCATCTGGAATAAATCCAGAATATTCTAACTCTAAATAGGGATCAACCATGATTTCTTTTGAGTTTGATGTTTTTAAATCAATGGCATTGTTGAGTAAACGTAAATATAGGTCAAATCCAATAGCCTGAATATGGCCGGATTGATCGCGGCCTAATAAGTTGCCTGTACCACGCACTTCCATATCCTTCATGGCAATTTTAAAACCATCGCCGAGCTGTGTAAAGTCACTAATAATCTCTAGACGCTTAATTGCTAAATCAGAAAGGGCTTGTTGGCTAGGATAAAAAAGATAAGCGTAGGCAACACGGTCACTACGACCCACTCTGCCACGCAGTTGATAGAGTTGGCTCACACCATACATATCTGCACGATCAATAATAATAGTATTAACATTAGGGATATCGATACCACTTTCAATGATAGTGGTTGAAACAAGTACTTGGAATTCCCCATGGATAAAGCGGTACATCACATCTTCAAGTTCATGAGCAGACATCTGTCCATGTGCCATATCAATCATGGCTTCTGGCACCAAGGACTGCAAGAATATTTTTGTGGCTTCTAGTGTTTGTACACGATTATGAAGATAAAAGATTTGACCTGCACGTTGTATTTCTGTACGAATAGCTTGGGCAATGCGTTCATTGTTGAGTTCTTCAACAAAAGTTTCTATAGCTTGACGATTGGCTGGAGGTGTTTTGAGGGTAGAAAGGTCACGAATTTTAACTAGGCTCATGTGTAGTGTACGGGGGATCGGTGTGGCAGAGAGTACAAGTGTATCAATATTGGCTTTTAAGTTGCGAATTTTTTCTTTATCCTTCACTCCAAAACGCTGTTCTTCATCAATAATAAGGAGTCCTAAGTCACGAAATTCAATGTCTGCACTGAGGACTCTATGTGTACCAATAAGAATGTCAACTTCTCCCTTGGCCAATTTTTCTATAATGGTCTTTTGTTTTTTACGTTCAACAAAGCGGCTGAGCAGTTCAATTTTTATGAAGGAGAATCTTGCAAATCTTGTAAGGAAATTTTTGTAGTGTTGTTCTGCCAAAATTGTGGTGGGGCATAGCATTATGATTTGTTTTCCAGCCATGGCTGCTTTGAAGGCTGCACGCATAGCCAATTCTGTTTTACCATAGCCCACATCTCCACAGACCAGGCGATCCATAGGACGTGCCATTTGCATATCATTTTTAATTTCTACAATGGTTGTGAGCTGATCAGGTGTTTCTTGATGGGGAAAATCAGCCTCAAATTCCAATTGAAATTCATCGTCTGGGGGATAGACAAATCCCTCACTTGCCTCACGTTTTGCATACAAATCTATAAGGTAGTCAGCAAGTTCTTCAGCACTTTTTTGTGCATAGGCCTTCTTTTGATTCCAAGACTTACTGCCAATACGATCGAGTTTTGGTGTAGCACCTTCATTCCCTATATAGCGTTGAACCATATTTACTTGCTCAATAGGGACATAAATGATATCTTTGTCAGCAAATTCTAGTACAATATAGTCACGTTCTTGACCAGATGTGCGCAGTCTATCTATACTTTTAAACTGGCCAATACCATGATTAATGTGGACAATATAGTCGCCTGGAGAAAGGTCAATAAAACTATCAAGTGCTTGAGAGGGGGTACTTTTTGAAGTAGCAGTAGAGGCACGTTTTTTTCGCCCAAAAATTTCATGCTCACAAATAAACATAATTTTGGAGTCGGGCAAACAAAAACCGCTAGAGAGCCCATATGGGACAATCACAAGTGCTAGATTGAGAAATAGATGCTCAATACGGGTAGCCTGTTGTTGTGTTTCTGCAAAGATAAAAATATGGTAACCCAAACGCAGTAATTCTTCCATTTCATGGCGTAAAAGATCCATATTGCCAAAAAAACTGCGTGCACCTTCAACTTTTAATGCAGGATAAGCATCATTGCGTTTGTCTATATTTTTGAGAATAATTTGGTGAGTTTGATTTTGTATTTGATCAAACTTGAAGTATAAATCATGGGGCATAGGCACGGGTAGGTTTTGGCGTATTGCATGTTTATATAACTCTGTCAGTTCATAATGAAATTGTGAATTTTGCTGTTCTAATCGTTCAAATTCTGTAAAAATAAATTGTGTATCCTTAGGTAAATAATGGGCCAAGCTGTGGTGTTTTTCAAAGAGGTAGGGTAGAAAAAGCTCATGATAGTGAGATAGCTGAGCAAATTCTTCTTTTGTGATGGGAATTTTTGGAGTTTTTTGGTAGATTTTTTCTAGGATAATATCCATGTTTTCATCATTTAAAATAGCCTCTCGTGCAGGAATGAGGTAGAGTTTGTCTGTATGAGTGTGGCTCATTTGATTCTCTGGATCAAAAAGTCGGATTTCTGAGATTTCATCAAATTCTACCTGAATACGGTGTGCAAGTTTATTTCCATGTAAAAAAATATCAAGAATTTCTCCGCGTATAGCATATTCTCCTGGCATGCTGACTCTGGGTGTGCGCAGATAACCCATATCAGACAGGCTTTGTCCTATCTCTACCAGATTAAGCAAAGCACCAGTTTTTAACAATATCTGAGATTTTGAAAAATAATCTACTGGGGGTAGTTTCTTGAGCAATGTCCTGAGGGGAATAATATAAGTAGAAAAATGGGGAATTTCAAAAATTTGGTCAATAAGCCCCTGTTTCATCTGTGTGGGGGAATATATATTAGTCTGGGGAGATCGAAAAGAGAGAGTCTTCACCCCAAAGCCTGAAAAATCAGAGTGCATAGCCTGTGCATCAGCAAGTGTAGGGACAATAATTGCACGTGGGGCATTGAAATTATTAGAGAGGCTGAGCAAAAGTGCCAGTGAGGATCCCTTTATGCCAGCAATCTCACCCGCATCTGTCAAACTCGCAAAGAGGGACTGGTATGTGCAGAAATGAGGATCACTTTTGAGACGAGAGGCCAGATCTGATAGCCAAGTTTGCATAATAAGTGGCAATTGTAGCAAAAATTATTAAAAATAAAAAGGCCATGACTACAGTTTGTTTTGTGCAGAAGTCGAGAATCTAATCAGCTATGGATAAAAATGATCTAAAAATCAATTTAGGGACATGTCAGAGATCCACAAAATTTATATGTATTTTTTTTGTTTTTCTCTTGTGCTCAGGCATTGTATATGCCTTAAGCCCCGCTGATAATCTAAACTCACTCATTGGTGCTGCACCTATTGATGAACGTGGACTAGAGTATGAAGCCATTGTAGAACCAGAACCAGAACCTAGGCCGCCTCAGCCATCTCCATCTACCAATCAGAATGCAGGAAGCCGTGTTGTTATTAATAATAATCGCCCTGTAGAAGAGGGTTTTTCACGATCAGATAGCAATAACAATAATAATGTGATTGTCATTGATAAACCACCAGTAGTGGTAGAAAAGATTATTGAGAAAGAAATTATCAAAGAAGTCCCTGCCCCCCCACCTCCTGAACCAAAACCCGAACCTGAACCTGAACCAAAACCTGAACCAGTTTATCCACCTGCTCCCACAATTATACAGGTTTTACCTGCACTACCACCCCCACCATTGCCACCAGTAGAGGTTGTGCCAAAAAAACCCAAAAAAGAGGTTGTCATTATTCCCATTATCGAGGAAGAAGAAGAAGAAGAATCTAATCAGCCAGTTCAAAAACCACAAACAAAACCTGAAAATAACAAAGATGAGGTGACTCAGGTAGAAGATCCCCTGGCAGATTTTTTTAGAGCTGTGAGTGAAGATAATGATATTCTTGTGCGTGAGTTTTTGGATGAAGATGAGTTATGGTTAAGGCGGACAAACGATCTTGGACAATATGCTTTGCATGTTGCAGCAGAAAGAGCAGCACTGAGAGTTTTGCCAGTACTTATTGGTTATGGATCAAAAGTGGCTCAAAAAGATCGCCTGGACAATACAGCATTGGATATTGCATTGATGCATGATGACAGCTATGATCATGCACGTATTGCAGAAGCCTTGATTCGTGCAGGAAGTCGACCACCCAAAGATGATCGCTTTACCTATTTGATGTCTGTCCTCAGGAGTAATGGAGATTTATTTCAGCAATTTGACCTGAGTGGGCAAACTGCACTACACCTGGCAGCAGAAAAAGACCACACAGGGTTTGTGGTGCTTTTCCTTAAAAAGGGGATTTCTATTCGCACGCTAGATGGCAATGGTTTTACTCCGCTTCATAGTGCTGTGAAAGGGCGTGGGCTACAGGCAATACGTGTGCTTTTGGAATCAGGTGCTGATGTGAATGTGCCAGATTTTGCACAGTCGACTCCATTGCACTTAGCTTTTAGTGTAGAAAATCCTTATCAAGTGATTACATTACTTCTTAGCTATGGTGCGGATGCAAATGCGCCCAATATCTACGGAAATACGCCACTCATTCTTGTGGCTATATGGAATCTAGATAGTCGTGTTGCTGTAGAACTGATGAGCTATCGAGCAAGAATCAATACACGCAATAACTATGGTGACTATGCCTTGCTACAAGCAGTCAAGCGTGGTAACATAGAACTCTCTTACTTTTTTTTGAATAATGGCGCTGATCCATATGTACGTAACAATCAGGGAGAGAGTGCCGCGTCAGTTGCAGCAGTAATGGGTGGAGACCTGATGACGGCCTTTAATGCATATGCAAATAGGTGGTAAAAGCATCTGTCACTATTGAGGGAGAATAATTTATGATTTTTTCACAACATGCTATTCATAGTAAAAAACCAATATCATTACCTCTTTTTCGCTTATTAGAGTCTAGTGGCGTATTTTTGGGTGCGCTATTCATGCTTTTTCTTAAGGTTTACCTATTTCCTGTTTTTCTCTATGGAGAGTCAGACTTAGTTTATGCTTTCTTACTTTTTTGGACAACAAGCATTTTTTATGCCTTGATCCCGCTGGGTATAGTATTTCTTAAAAATGGCTTTTTTCGTTTTTTTTCGATAGGTATGCTTTTGTTTATCTATGCACGATCATTCCACCGCTTAGTCACTATGGGGTTTGGTCCGATGATGTTGGATGGATTTCCTGCCAATAATGCAGTGATTATTGGTAGTATTTCACTGTTATCCCTTTTTCTTTTAAGATTTTTTTGGTTTAAGATTGCTAATCTATGTGTTGAACGTGTGCCTGGAGTTTATGCCATTGCTACATTTGATGCAGAGTCTAACTTTATAGGAAAATTTAACGACAGTCCTGACTCGTTTTTTTCAACAACACGGACAAAAGATGAATTGAGTGTTGTGACAGAGAGCAAGATTTTTGTGCCTGGCTGTGCAGTTAATGATGGTCTAGCACTATTTGAGTTTTTACAAGATAATCCAGCTAATGGATCACCAAATCCTCTGTATGCTAAAATACTCAGACCGCTAGACTCTGTTAAAATTCCTTATTTTTCCCTTTCCACATACAAACGAAATTATGTACTTTTAGAGGTACAATACATCCCCTTAGCACAGCATGCCTGGGGACATTCTGGCGTCAAGGTGGTTTCACATGGGTAAATATTTCTACGGGATCTTATTCATTGTTATTTTTGCCCTGATGGTTTTTGCTATCAATACACTCACAGAGGGTGGGAATCAATCCGCACGTGCTATTTTTCGTTTTTCTGGAGAAAACTCACGTGTGAGGGAGATTTCTAGAGCCTATAGAGAGAGTTTATTAGGAAAAGAAAAGGCAGATGATGAGAGTTTTTCTCTTAGAGAGAATCCAATGAGAAAATCTCGTATCAAAGCTAGTGAGGCAGAGACAATTATTCTAGATGATTCGGTAGACTTTGTATTGCCACGTGATTTGCGGCTAGGCAATGCTTTAGACCTACAGTTATCCCGTATTGAGATAACCGGACAAGCAGGAAGGCAGGTCCTAGTTTTGCTTGCAAATGCAGCAGATATTGAAATAGACGCATTTTCACAAGTTTATGATTTAGTGAGCCTAGTTGCAGATATAACACAAGTGGTTGGCTATCCTGTGATTGATCCTTTGACTGTTGAAATATATCAACGTAGAGATCGAATTAAAAATGCTATTACTAAATAATAGTAGATAGACTGAATGAATAAATATGATATCCAAAATCTACTGGCTTCTCATCCAGTCCTTAATGAAGTCCAACAGTCACAGATTTTTGCACTTATTATAGATGATCTTTTGCAAAAAACAGATCCATGTGAAATCTACTTTACACACTTTAATATAGAGCACTTCCTCAGCGGTTATCTCACACAAGGGTGCGAAGATTCTGCTCTTATTCATAGAGAATTCTGTGCACATATTCCCAAGTGGAAAGATACATTAGCTGGTATAGAATATAGTCCCCAAGCTGCAGCCCAAGCAGTACTATTTATCGCAAGATTTTTGGTAGCAAAAGAATTCTATTCTACAGCACAATCATTATGTTCATACTTTTTGAAAAAATATATACATGATCAAAATAATATTTTTGATAAAATAACTTACGATTACCTAGTTTTTCTTTCAAAGGAACAACCAGATATTGCCGTTGCTGATGGATTTAAATCTTTGCAGGCAGATTATTATATCCAAAAATCACAAAATGACGCACGCGAGAAACTTACACCAAATTTTTTGGAAAATCCATACGAACCCGCCTTTTATGAATATCCAAGGGAGTTGCACTCTTTGATGGCAAGGTTATTTTATAATCAACAAGAAACCTTCTCTTAACAAAAAAAGAGAAGGTTTCACTCAAAGCTTAATTTTCAGCAATTTTTGGTAGTGGTCGTGATAAAAAGTAGAAACAGATGGATACACACAATAACCCAACGATGAGCGATAACCCTGCAGATAGTGTAAAGCTAGCTACAAGAATACTCACGCCACTGCTGACTGCAGCAAGTAATGCATAGGGAAACTGTGTTGATACATGTTCTAGTAATGGGCAACTCGCCCCAGCACTTGAAAGAATTGATGTGTCAGATATTGGGCTTCCATTATCACCAAAAACTGAGCCAGAGATGACTGCACCAATAGAAATCAAAACAATCTCGATCATTTTGTCTGCGGGCAATCCACTTTCTTTTGCCAATGTCACAGCAATAGGTAAAGTCAAAGGGATCATGATCCCAAAAGTTCCCCAACTGGTTCCTGTTGCTAATGCAATGAGAGATGAAATGATAAACATGGAGATAGGGATGAGCCATAATGGCAATGACGCTTTTGTTAGTAAGTTATCAATATAGAGGGGCAGTCCCACACCACCCTCACTAATTGGCTTACTAATGATGTGGCCTATCATCCATGCAAGAGCCAGAACCATGACTGCAGGGATCATCGATTTCATTCCTTCTAGAACAGAATTAGTCCCTGTTTGAATCGTAAAGATTTTACGTACCAAGAAATATAGATATGTCAAAATGAGTGTAAAGATAACACCGTAGGCCAATGCTTTACTGGCATCTGCCTCTCTTACTGCATCCATGAATGAGAGAGAATTGGCTGCGTCAGTAGAAAAAAAACCACCGGAGATGGGAAAAGAGAGCAAACAGGCGGTAATAAGGACAAAAAGAGGGATCATCATATCAAACCATTTGGCACGTGGATTGTCATTATCATGGGTGATATTGGCAGGACATGCGCCGTAAAGTTCTTCATTCATAATTTTGCCCTCTAATATAGCACGTTCTTCACTCTTGTGCATGGGGTTCATATCCCGTTTTACAAAGGCAACAACAAGCAACAAGAAGAGCGAAATCAGAATGTAAAAGTTATAAGGAATCATGCGTAGGAAGAAATCCATTTCTGTCATCCCTAGTTCGCTAAAACCCACAGAGCCACGGATCTGAGAAATAATCGTAACGACCCAGCTAGAGAATGGGACAAGTACACAGACAGTGGGTGCCGTGGTATGTACAAAATAGGAGAGTTTAGCACGAGAGATTTTCTTTTCATCAGCAATAGGACGCATAGCAGAACCAACACTTAATGCACTGAAATAATCATCTAAAAATAGGATAAAACCTAGTAACCAGGAGAAGAGAAGCACAGAAGAACGTTTTTTCATAAACCTTACGGCCCACATTCCAAAGGCTTGTGCAGAACCTGAGCGGTTGAGCAAGCCAATGATTCCCCCCAGTAACAAACAAAACAGCAGGATACGAGCATTCCATCCATCTGAGATTTTTTCTGCTAGTAGATCAACAGAACCAGTAAACATTGTTAAGGCATTTTGACCTGTCATCATAGCCAAGATTAAGAGTCCGCTGACAATACCTGAGGCCAAAGAAACAAGGACGTCTTTGGTTGTAATGGCACAATATACAGCAATGACAGGTGGGATTAATGCCCAAAAACCAGCGCTTTCCATGCAATACTCCTTCAAAAATATTTTTTAAAAATATGCGCTAAGATAACATGTTAAAGATTAGTAGATCAATACAAATATTTGAAATAATAAACTTATAAAAATAGTAATTTTGCCGAATTTTATAGGGATTATGAATGAAAAAAAGAGACGAATAGCAAAAGGGGCATTGTTGGCGATTATTTTTTTAACCCTCTTTGCTGCATGCCGAAATAAGAAAGTATTAACTCCAGAAGAAGCGATTTTGCAAGACCAGGTCTATTTTTATAGTGACCTACCAGAGATTCGCAGCTATACAACAGTGCAAACCGGAGAGCGTTTATGTATATTCACGGTCAAATTAATTTTGGCTTACCCTGCAAATAATAGACGTATTGCACTTGAAATTAGTAGAAAGAGAGTTCCCATCATTGATAGTGTGCGCAATCAGCTAGAGCGCTATCCAGAGAGTGCTTTTTTGGGTGATACAGTGAACCAGATTAAGCAACCCTTATTGGACAGTATAAATAAAGTCTTATTTAGTGGAAAAATTATGACAATCTTACTAGAATCAGTAGATGTTTATCCTGTTCCAAGAGTCAAATAAGTGCTAAAATTAAACTTGTTTTTTTGTTTTTTTTGTTATACATTATGACATGTCAGAGATCTAAAATACAGATTTTGTAAAGGAGGCAGTCTCATCATGAAGGCTATAGAAATTTCAGAAGGGATTTATCGCGTAGGTGTGAATATTCGTGATAAAGACTATTTGTTTGAGGGGTTGTGGCCAATCCCAACCGGAGTCGCCATTAATGCATACTTTGTGAAAGGTGATAAAGTGGCGCTTGTTGACTCATGGTGTACAACAGATGAGTATTGTCCCGTGGGTGTAAATGACTTGGAAAAACATCCTGGTTCTTATGAGCGTATTCTAGAGTCGGTAGGTGCTTCACCTAAGGATGTGGCATATGTGATTGTCAATCATCTAGAACCAGATCATAGTGGCTGGTTGGGTGGATTTTACAAAGATTATCCAGAAGTGCAGATTATTTGTACAGAAAAAGCGGTGCCAATGCTACGTGATTTTTATGGTATTACAGAAAATATCCGTGCAGTAAAATCAGGTGATACACTAGATCTTGGTGGTGGAAAAGAGTTTGTATTCTATGAAGCCCCAAATGTCCATTGGCCAGAGGTCATGGTCACTTTTGAAAAAAATTCTGGCACATTGTTCAGTATTGATGCCTTTGGAAGCTATGGTGCAGTTGAAGATAATGCAATTTTTGATACAGATCTTAGCGAAGAACAACTCATGTATTATCAAAATGAAACCCTCAGATATTATGCAAATATTGTTGCATCATTTTCTCAGCCTGTTTTAAATGCCCTAGAGGCGTTGGGTCCTTTGCCGATCAAAATGATTGCTCCAGCGCATGGCCTGATTTGGAAAGGTAACCCAGGACGTATTGTCAGTTTATATGCCAAGCTGGCAGGTTATGCCAAGAATGGTGGAGAAAAGAAAGTTTGTTTACTTTGGTCTAGTATGTATGGAAATACAGGTGTAGCTATAGATACTGTGCGTGCAGCACTTAAAGAGTCTGGCATCGAGTTTTCTGAACACAGAATTCCTGACTCTCCTACTGGAATGGTCCTTGCAGATGCCTGGGAATCCAAGGCTTTAATTATTGCTATGCCATCCTACGAATATAAAATGTTCCCACCTATGGCAAATTTAATCTCATACTTTAAGCTTAAACATTTTTATCATAAAAAAGTACTCAGAATGGGTTCCTTTGGCTGGGTTGGTGGTGCAGAAAAAGATTTCCAAGCCACAGTGCAGGGCATGCATTGGGATATTATGCCCAGTATAGAATGGCCTGGGCGTCCTACCGACGATGTTTTAAAGAAGCTTAAAGAGGATGTCAAAAAGCTAGCCGCTTCTTTATAGTTTCATTTTATACATGACTTTTAGATTAAAAAAAGGGAGGTTCTTACCTCTCTTTTTTTACATATTCTCACCAGAGAGTACTTCTACAATGAGTTGTTTGATTGAGTACTGTTCTAGGGCTGTGAAGCCTTTTGGTAAATTTTCACAGAACTGTTGTATTAATAGGTATGAGTCTTTAATCTGGCGATAGGAGAGAGGAAATGGGTAGCCAATGAATAATGTCTCAATAGACGTTTTACCCTTAATGGATGCCTCTGCATTAGAGATCATAATTTTGAATTCACTAATCAATCCCTTATCTAGCTTTCCTATTGCTGCAAAAACAAACCCCGGTGCTCCATACTGATATTTTGGGCCAACCTTTTGAAAAAATTGAATATCCCAATGATGCATAGGGATCCTAATTTTTGTCAGCATTTCTCCCTCATTCAATACAAGTGAATTTTTATTGATTTCTAAATTTTTCAATGCAATCCATCGTGGTGATTTCTTTTTTACCTCGGGTGTAAAAGATCGAATTTCAACCTCTGTCCCTAAAATACATAAGGGAATAAAGCAGTTTGAACGCCAGTTTTTCAAGCATAGTGCACCTCCAATTGTGGCAGAATTTCTTATTGTTTCTGTGCCTGTTTCCAACAGGGCTTTGCGTACAATTTCTGGCAATTCTCTTTTTGTACTAGATAAAAGCTCCCCAATATTCACTGCAGCACCTATTTCTAGGTAATGATCCCCATGAAAGAATTTCTTTAACTCAGAGACCTTGGATGTACTAACAATAGTTTTATGATCTAGACATTGTTTTTCTATGAGCAGTGAATATCCACTGCCAATAATTGTCACGTGGGGTGTCGTATTCATTATCTTTGTCAGTGCTGCTAAGTTTCTAGGACATAAAAAATCTCTTTTTATTGATGTTGTTTTTGCCATTTTGCTACTCATAATGATCTTTTATCATGATCAACTTGTTTATTATCCCTGCAAGGATTTCATAGCTATTACATGTACATTCAATGAGATGTAAAAATTCATGAATTTCTTTATCATCAAGTTTTTTTCCATGCTGTTGTAGATCAATCATACTCAAAATTCGTGGGCCTCTACAATATGGGCACAGTGTAATATTCTTTTTAGAAAGTGTGGCTATCACTGTTTGGTAAATAGGGGTATTTTCAAACCCTTCTAGAGTTAAAACACTGGTAAAAGGAATGACCCCCATGGGTAGCAGGCAGGCATTAGAGAGTTTGTTCTCCCAAATGACCAAGCAGGACCCACATTGCCCAGTACCACAACATGGGTGGAGTGTAGGAATTGCCAGTGTCCCTTGCAGCACACTGGCCAAGCTAGCACGTTCATCTACATCAACATAAACTTGATGATGGTTGAGGGTGAAGGGAATAATCATCCAGGTTCCACTACCTTTATTTTTAAGATTTCAAAAATCATTTGAGAGTTGTAGGGAAATGTAACTAAAGGTGTATTGATTGATTGTGATAGTGCTCCCAAATATGCCGCTGTCAGTGTAGACTCGACGATTGCATTGATAGCCAGAGGATATGGTAGGGCAGAGTCTTCATCAATAAAAAGTTTGAATGATGGGATCGACAGTGGTTTTAGGTGAGGATTGAGCCATTCAAGAACTTGTTGCACAGTTTTTGTTATATGTGCATACATAGCATTATAATCGATCACAGCCCCGCAGGAGAGGATAAATGTCAGATCTTCTATGCGTATTTCTAGCGATACAGGATCAACGTAAAGTTCTACAGCACAAGTGAGGACACTGTGCTTTTTGCCGTTCAAATTTGATGAGAGTTCTATATCGTCAGTCTCTTGTAGGTGGGCATAGTTTTCATATGATAATGCAACTTTTATAGGGTACTCAATATCTGCTAACTCGCGATTTTTTTGTAGTTCATAGGCAACTTTTTTTAGCAATGGACCCATCATTGTCATAGATAGACCTGGTATATATGGCCCAATTTTTAGTTGAAAATCAGGGTAAATAAGAATTTTTTCTTTATCAATCTTTAGATGCTCTGCAATGAGATCTATCCATATTGGAATATTTTTTTCTTGGTATAACAACTGAGGAATATAGATAGCTAGATCACCATTATCTTTGAGGATGGCTGTCGTCGAAAGTCTCTGGTATTGAGGAAGAATAAATCCTCCTAACCCAATAGCACTTGCATAGCTGATACCTCTCAGGCGTAGGCTGATGGGGTTTTCATTGAGTAATAAATTCTTTGCCTGATGTTTAGCTTGCATTTGGTATGCCAGAGCTTTTCTTTTAAAGTCTGTGATCTGATTAAGCTGAATAAAATGTCGATCAAGAATACAACTTAGGTGAGGATCGTGGCAGAGGATTTGGGTATAAATTAAGGCTAACGGAGAGGTATGTCGATTTGCTAAAAACCCAAGGGTCAAAGACACTAACGATTGAATATAGCTACTTGCCAGAGATAAAAATGGCCCTCTAGGTGGTTCATTTGTGATAATGCTACGAATGCGGATATGATATATTTTTGGTTGATAAAATTGAAAGAACGAGGAGAGTATTCGCTCAGCTAGCTCATCCATTAAGTATCCATAATACCCTGCAGACAGGACTGCATCAATTGTATAGGATATAGACATAGTTTGTGGATCAATGCCTAAATTTATGCTGATGGCTGCAGGAGCGCTATGTGCTAGCTGTATCCCAGTAATATCTGGAAAGATAATTTTTGTAGGTTTTTTTGTTTTCCATGTGGCAATGGCTACATAACATGCCCAGAAGGTGGGCTCTATGAGCATATTATTCTCTACCCCTGCATGATGCAGGGGTGTCAGGATAATGTTTTCTGGTTTTAAGCCCAAGCAATCTACGAGGTTTTCGTGCACATGTGTGGGCCAATCACTAGTTACATAAACACGAATTTTTTCGGACCCTTCCATAATAGCATAGGCACCATATTGGCAGTTTTGTTGGCTTATTTGTTCTGGGATTGTATAGTCTAGCCGCAGAGTTTCATAGGAAGATTCTCGTATCACCTGATCAAAATTTTCAGAAATGAGTTTGGTTTCTAAAAGTACATCCTCTTGTGTAAAATTTTCTAGTGTAATAGCAATAGTTGGTTCATCAGCATAAACAATAGGGATCTGGGAGGTAATTTGCGTAGCCTCTTGGATATCCTTAGCAATGATGGCGAGGATTGGTTGCCCTATATACGAGCTATTACCACGCGCAAAGAGTGGGTGTGAGCAATACTCTGCTTCTATGGCGAAATTTTTGATAATAGGCTCACAGAACACGCACTCATCGCAATCTTGAGGTATTGTATATGAAAATTGGCCTAGTTCAGATGTTTTCAATAGATAGATTTTTTGTGCATTGGTATAGTTTTGTGAGAGGAAAACAGGGCCAACACCCCAATACGACGCATAGTTTTTTATGCCCTGATCTACAGGGTCTTTTGTTAGTGAATTTTCCAAGACTTTAACCATCCTAATGCTTGCTTAGTTATATTAGCAAGCAAGATTTTGTGGATATCAATTTCATAAGAGTGGCTATGATTAAGAATTTTAGATAGGTAGTCTTTTTTATGAATTAACCAGTTTTCATGTTTTCTTAGGTGGGATATATCTTGTGTATCTAATGGCCAGGGAGAAGGTATGTCATCTAAAATCATAAAACAAAGATATACACCAATAAGTTTTTCCATAGCAGGTACAGGAGTTCTCAGTAAATCAAGAATGATTGGCAATGCGGCATCCTTTTTATTCTCACTGATAAGTTTTAGTATGTAATCAATATAAATATTGTGTCTTCTTTGCAGTTTTTTATATTTTAATGTGGCAGAATACCAAGTTTGGGCTTCCTCCATAGAGGTATTACTCATGTAGTGTAGGGAAAAAAAATGGGCCAAATCTGGAAAAAGTTTGATGCGCCTTGAGAGCACTAATAACTCCAGATCATGAATTTTCCAAGGCAACCCCATTCGCATTGATAGTAAGAGGTAGTATGAGATAAGGAATGGCCAGAAACGTTCTTTTTGAAAAATCCAAATCTCTAGCTTGTCTTTGAGATCTTTGATGTCACGCATAAGTAACGCGGTGATCAAGTCTTGAAAAAATAATGCCAAAATATTAAAAATGAACAGGCAAAGAAAGATCAATGACCCCATGAGTGTAGAGACTGTAAAAATAGGTGTACCAGGAGCAATTTTTAAAATCCAAAATACAAGTGTGCACAATACAAAGGCACTAATAAAACAGAGGTTTGTATATACGATAAATTTCCTGATAGATTTCATGAGTAGATTTTATTTAGACATAAATTTATATCCTTGTGCAAGGGGGAACGTTATATGCCCTTGACAATCATTGAGAAGCTAGGCAAGAATTGGCTAGATATAAAAATTAAAGCTTTTTTCAAGGAAATCCATTAGTGATAATTAAAAGCCACCCATATTTATTTTTTGATGGAACCTGTATGCAGGCCATGCAGTTTTATAAAGAGATTTTTGATGGAAATATCGGTACACCTGAGTTAATGGGAGATCTTAATTTCCCTATGCCTGAAGTAGATAAAACACGTGTACTCAATGTGACATTTGAAGCACAGGGATTGTTTTTCATGGCTAGCGATATTTTTCCTGGACAAGAAATCATGCAGGGCACAAATTTTGCCCTTGTTTTATATATCTCTGAGATTGAAGTCGTCAAAAGCATGCTTGCACAATTGCAAGATGGGCTTCATGGCAAGCTTTTGATGCCACTCTCAGAAACACAATGGTCTGCTGGATATGCCAAAGTGATGGATCCTTTTGGTATTTACTGGGATCTTCATGTGCCTTTGAGCAAAAGAGAGTAGTTTTATTTGCCTATTTTAGTTATAATTAATAGCATGTAAGGCATTTTTTTGAGGACTATTTTTTAGCTAGGACTCAAGAGGATAAGGAGATTCTATGTTACCATTTTTTGATCCAACAATGATTATTCTTGTTCCAGGGATCTTATTTGCTCTATTGGCCCAATTTTTGGTCAAAAGCCGCTTTGATCACTATAGTAAAGTGGGTTTGTCTTGTGGTAAAACTGCCGCCCAAGTCGCACGTGAGATTTTGCGTGCACATAATTTGGATCGAGTGGTTGTTGAGCGTGTACGTGGGCATCTGAGTGATCATTTTGATCCACGTAGTAATGTTGTGCGCCTTTCTGAAAGTGTGTATGATTCGACCTCTGTTGCAGCAGTGGGTGTTGCTGCACATGAAGTAGGGCATGCCATACAGCATGCAAAACATTACTTTCCTATTACTTTACGCAATGCATTGGCGCCAGTTGTGCAGATAGCCAGCATGTCTTGGATTTTTTTATTTATGGCAGGAATGTTTTTGGCACAGCTGGGTTTAGCCAAGCTTGGTATTGCCTTTTTTGCAGTAGTGTTTTTATTCCAAGTCATTACGTTGCCTGTAGAATTTGATGCTTCTGCGCGTGCGATGAAGCTATTACCCCAGCTAGGTTTTACTCGCCCTGATGAAGATCGAGGTATCAAGGCGGTCCTTTCTGCTGCTGCGATGACATATGTTGCCGGGATGCTACAATCTTTGTTGCAACTGGTGCGTATGCTACTATTGGTTAATGGCCGTCAAAGAGACTAGTATTTATATTTTGCTAATGAGTAACCAAAATGCGTCAATTTGAAGTTGTTGCCGATTATCAGCCATCTGGAGATCAACCCAAGGCTATTGCTGCTATATCAAAAAGCGTCAGAGCTGGCAACCCTTATCAAACGATCAAGGGTGTGACTGGATCTGGCAAAACCTATACCATGGCCAAAGTTGTGGAGCAAATTCAACGTCCAACACTGGTACTCAGCCATAATAAAACTCTTGCAGCACAGCTGTATCGAGAGTTCAAAAATTTCTTCCCTCACAATGCGGTAGAGTATTTTGTGAGTTATTTTGACTATTACCAGCCCGAGTCCTATGTCGTAAGCCGTGATCTCTATATAGAGAAGGAGTCAACACTCAATAAAGAAATTGAACGTATGCGCTTATCAGCGACAGCTAGCCTGATGGAACGTGAAGATGTATTGATTGTCGCCACAGTCAGCTGTATCTATGGCTTAGGCAATCCTGGTACTTTCAAGGACTTACGTTTGACACTCAAAGCAGGTATGCGTATCAAGCCCGAAGAAATTATTGCACATTTGGTTTCCTTGCAGTATTTACGTGATGACATTGCTCCTTCTGCTGGAAATTTTAGGCGCCGTGGCGATGTAATTGATGTTTTTTTGGCCTACTATGAAGAGACATATCGTTTAGAATTTGACTGGGATGAGCTTGTAGGTATCCACCTAGTTCATGCCCTCACTGGTGAGGTTTTGAATCAGAGAGACTACTTGGTGATTTATCCTGCCAAACATTTTGTGATGGAGCCCTCTGAGATGGCCCAGGCACTGAAAAATATTGAAGCAGAATTTGCAGAGCGTTATGCCTACTTTGAAAGTCAAAATAAGCCTGTGGAAGCACTGCGACTCAAGCAACGTACTTTGTATGATCTAGAACGTATGCGCGAATTAAACACCTGCCCAGGTATTGAAAACTATAGCCGGCATCTCAGCTATCGTCAGCCTGGAGAGCGTCCTGCTGTACTATTAGATTATTTCCCCAATGATTATATCCTTTTTGTAGATGAGAGCCATGTTTCTTTGGGGCAACTTTCTGCCATGTATGAGGGCGATCGTAGCCGAAAAACAAATTTAGTCGACCATGGGTTTCGTTTGCCATCAGCTCTTGATAATCGCCCTCTGCGAATAGAGGAGTTTGAGAAAGTCATTCCCCAAACTATTTATGTTTCAGCCACACCTGGCAAGACAGAGATAGAGCGTTGTAAAGAGACTACGGCCGAATTAGTGATTCGCCCCACAGGATTATTAGACCCCTTGCTAGAAGTACGCCCAACCCAGGGACAAATTGAAGATTTGTATGCAGAAATTAGACAAAGAATTGATCAAAATGAACGATGTCTTGTTTTGACTTTGACCAAACGAATGGCAGAAGATCTCACAGACTATTTTGTGAATATGGACCTCAAAATACGCTATTTGCACAGTGAAATTGAAACAATTGAGCGTGTAGAGATTTTGCGTGATTTGCGTCTGGGCAAGTTTGATGTATTGGTGGGCATCAACCTCTTGCGAGAGGGTATCGACTTGCCAGAGGTTTCACTCATTGCCATCATGGATGCAGATAAAATTGGATTTTTGCGCAGTGCCACAAGTTTGATTCAGATTATTGGGCGTGCTGCACGCCATGTGAACGGGACAGCGATCATGTATGCAGATAAAGTGAGCGATGCAATGGATACAGCGATCAAAGAAACCCGTCGTAGAAGGACGATACAAGAGGCCTATAATACACAGCATGGTATTACTCCTAGCAGTGTAAAAAAAGCAATTACAGATATTCTGGAGCGAGAGGGTGAGATCAAGCGTGAATCTGTAGAGCAAGACTTGAATATTTTGCGCGCACAAACAAACTTGTTGAATCCCAAAGATCGTCAAAAATTAATCAGATCTTTGGAAAAACAGATGCTAGAGCATGCCAAACGCCTGGAGTTTGAAGAGGCTTCTATCTTGCGAGATGAGATAGAACAGTTAAAGACGGGGCCCTTGTCTTTATAGCCTCAGTGCTCCGATTTGAGTTATCAGTTCCTGTGTCTGTAGAGACAGCGTGATGATGCGCTGTAGCATGAGGATACATTCTTCTTTGGCCTGTGGGGTCCAGGTATAGGCGATATACCCATGTTGCTGATAGAGGGGGCTATATGGGTCACCGATATCGCCATTGTCTGCGGAGATTTTCTTGACCTTGTAGCTCTCTAATACCCAGTCTATGGCACTACGATTCCCTAGTTTATATTCCCAGGCCTGCGGGGGGATATCAGTGAGAGTGGTGGCCTCATCGATGACGATACTCCCTTTATCAGGATAGGACTTGAGCTTTGGCAAAGCGGTGAGTATCTCTTTGTCACTGCGGGACAGGGCATGGGGCTGACAGATGTCAAATGACACATGCAGGTCTCCCAGTGCTTGGCCTAGTGCAGAGAGCGCGAAGAAGTCGCCACTGATGGGCACTGAGGGCAAGTTTTGAGCCAGGTCTATCTTGTATGTGCTGCGATAGGTGGGATGATGCAGCACGGCATAGATGTAGTAGAAGAGCTGCTCGTCTGTCACCGCCGATGCGAGCGCATCGGCGAACCGCAGACGCGATAGACGGGGCTGACATTGCTGACCCGGTGCCCATCATCGCCATAGCGATAGAGCGGGAAACACTGGCCACCACCACGACCAAAAAAATCCATACATCCAATAGTGTCAAAAACATGGCAATCAAAGGGTAGTTGTGGAGAATGTGCAATCATAATCATCAGGTTCTCGCCCCGTGCGCCCGTAGGGAAGATGTTAAAATGTTGTGCTGTCAGACGATCTGATAGAGTTGTGTCCATATAATAAGATAGGAAAGTAAATGGCCTGTATAGGCTGGCTACAATTTTTTCTGCAGAAAACAAAGCTTGAGTTCCACGAACTAGATGAGGTTTGAGTGTTGATGACCACTTGATGCGTGTATGCACAAAGCTATCCAGGTATCGCTCTTTTTGTATGGCAGCTGTCCCCTTGTCTTCCTCTGGCACGGCCGCCCAGCGTGCCACCTCACTAGTATAAAAATCGATAAAGTAGCGCACTTTGGTTGCTAGCGCCTGCGCACTGCGGTCATACATCCAGTCATCCCGATTGGTTGCCACACCCAGGCTATACAGGTGAAAGATCGCCGCCGCCTCGGCTTTGCCTTTATTGTCTTTATCACCCAGGGGGATCAGGGACGCCCATTCACTATTGCTTTGATTCAGCCAATAGCCTTTGGCATTGGGCTCGATATGGTGCCAGCTCAGCTCTTTGTGCACATTGTACAGCGTATGCGTGGTCAGCCAGGCGAATTTGTCTTCTTGTCTACTCTCTGGAGCTCCCACATACATATAGCGGATGCCCTGGGGCACACGGCTATCCGGCGCACGCAAAAAGAAGGTGATGGCCACCCCTGTCTTAATGCCAAAGACATTGCCCCCCATGCCCCCTTTGCGGCCATCACCGCCCAAGTCTATGCAATAGATATGTGTGAAGTCACCAGGATACACAGTCTTACGAAAGCCATCAAAACCATGTGCATCCAAAAAACTACGATTGGTGATGAAGGCCACCATGCCCTCTTCTTGCAGGCGGTCGCTGGCCCAGCGGATAAAGCGAACATACATATCCGTCAGTTTTAGTTTTTGCGCATTACTTGCCGCACTGTATGTTTCTTTGATGCGTGCATCTACAGTTTTATAGTGTTTATTCTTATTCTTTTGATTTTCATTTTGCTGATTTGCCTTGTAGGGTGGGTTGCCCAGGATCAGCATCAGGGGTTTTTGGTTTTGTGCGCGTACACGCTTTGCGTTTTCCTCGGTAATCGCAAAGTCAAAGGCCACCTGCTCGGCATTTTTTTCAATATTCCAGGTATTGTCCAGCGTATCCATATAGCACATATTGCCAAACTCTGTGAACAAGGGGTTGCCCGCCAGCCGATGATACGTCAGCTCGATATGGATATTGCCAATATAATAGGCCAAAATACTCAGCTCATTGGCATGTAGCTCTTCTTTGAATTTGTACTCCAGCTCGGCCTTGGCCTGCTGGGCAATGTATTCCATCACGGCCACCATGAATGTCCCCGTACCCACACACGGGTCTAGCACATGCACATTTTTGCTATAGATATGCTTGCCAAAATGCTCATTCATCAGGCTGTCCGCCATCTGCACCATAAAGTCCACCACTTGCGTAGGGGTGTACCAAGTGCCCAATTTTTTTGCAGCCTTGGTATCATAGGCACGGTAATTTGCAGCCTTGGTATCATAGGCACGGTAAAAGGTCTCATAAAATTTTCTGAGCACCTCTAGGCTAAAGGCATTGCCCACACCCATGCTACGAATATTATTGGCCAGATTGTGATAAAATGGGCGGATGTTTGTCGCCACCTGATGCGCAAAATTACGCCCCAATTTGGTCGCCAGATCATCCATGGATTTGGCAATCGTGTTGAACTTGACATAGTCGTCTGAGCCCAAAATCTCTTTGAACAAGTCTGCCGTCAGCACGTGTTGCACCAGCATTTGCTCTACATCCGTATAAGTCAAAACCTCGCTAATCGTGCTCTGCAAGCTGGCTAGCTGTACATTAAAATTGTCTCGAAATGCGATATCTGATGCATAGGCAAATTCGATCTCTTTGCGAATATCATGGGCCAATACGGGCACCGATTCTTGAAACTTGGCCAAACTTTCTGCATAGCCACGTGCCCCCTTGGGAACATAGGTAAAAAATTGGTATAATAGGCTATCAAAGGTCTGTAGGTCTGCTACTGTGTTTTTATAGCGTGCTACAATTTGGCTTTGCATAAACTGGCAATGCCCCACCTCTTTGCCATCTTGTATGAGTAAGAGCTCATAGCCATTTTCAAAAATCATATTATCCAAATTGTATTGACTGCGACTCTTTGAAATCAGCTCTTTTTGCAAATCATCACACGCATCTTTGTCTTCTACACAGCCCCAGGGCATGCCGTCTTTTTGGAGTGCCAAGTCATAGTAGATGGTCCGTTGAGAAGCCGTTTTTTCTGATTTTTCCACAATGATAGAAAAATCTTTTCCTGCGATTTTTTCAATCATTCGATGAAAGGCACCACGGATATTGGTTTCTTTTTCCAAGCTCCCACGCTCGTGTTCATCACGCTGAGATAAATAGGCATTGATATGATGGCCATAATGTTTCATAAGACTGATTGTAGCATATAAAGATATTTTTTTTGTCATGAAAAGAGTCAGTGAGTTAAGTAATTTGTAGATGACAATTTGCTGAGCATGGATTATAATAGCAGTATGAAAAAGCTTTATCCTTTACAAAACTCAATTAAAAATTATGATTGGGGTAGCTCTCAATTAATGAAGACCTACTTGGGCTATGAAAACCCTACAGGCGAACCTCAAGCCGAACTATGGATGGGCGTACACGAACGTGGCATGTCAATGGCAAAAGATGGTAAAACATGGATTCCTCTAGATCAGTTAATTCGCCGTAATATTGTTGAAATGATCGGTGAAGATGCAGCAAAGCGCTTTGGTAATTTACCCTTTCTTTTTAAAGTACTCGCTGCAGCCAAGCCACTCTCTATTCAGGCTCATCCAAATAAACAACAGGCGGAGGAGGGTTTTGCGAAAGAAAACACCCAAGGTATCCCTATGGATGCGTCTGTGCGCAATTATCATGATTCAAATCATAAACCTGAGGTGACATGTGCATTAACAGATGAATTTTGGGCCATGTGTGGATTTCGTAAAATAGAAGAAATTATCTATGAATTTGAAAGCCTACAACTGCCTGTTTTTGAGCCATTGTTGCAGATTCTCAAAAATGAGGAATCTGAGTCAACACGTCTTGAACAGTTCTTTGCTCATTTGATGGATCTTCCTATTGCACGTCTTTCACACGTCATTGATGATGTGGTGCGCTATGCCGAACACCAAGAAGGTGATCACTATCGTTGGTTAAAAAAACTGCAAGACATTTACCCTGGTGATATTGGGGTTCTGTCTCCTTTATATTTGAATGTTTTTTGTCTGAAAAAGGGCCAGGCTGTATACTTGGAAGCAGGTAAACTACATGCGTATTTAGATGGAATGGCTGTAGAACTGATGGCAAATAGTGATAATGTTTTGCGCGGTGGTCTGACAACAAAGCATATGGATATTTCGCAATTGATGCATGTATTGACATTTGAGTCTTTTCAACCAGAGATTTTAGAAGCAGAAGGCCCAGATGGTACATATCAAACACCCTCTACAGAGTTTTCTATGCACAGGTTGTCCTTGGGTGCTGACTACTTTTTTAATGGCCGAAACTCTGCCCAAATTATATTGTGTACACAGGGACGTATTACACTAGAAACAGCCCCAGCAAATACAGGTGCATCAGAGAGGGTCGTTTTGCAAAGGGGTGAATCAGTCTTTATGCCATATCATGCGGGGGGATATATTGCAACTGGAAAAGGAGATCTATTTTTAGCTCAAATTCCTGAAATTTAATTTTTTTTACTTAAAGGCTTGACAAAAACCACCCAATATCTAGGTGGTTTTTTTTATGATTAACTTGCCACCGAATTGATAATTATCCACAATATATCCTATGTTATCCACATGTTATCCACAAAAAAATATGGCTTAAAAAATGTTCAATAAATCTATTTATTTTTTTAATTCTTTATATTATATGGAATTAAAAAAAACAAAAAAAACAAAAAAAACATATTGACATATTTAACATGTATTTTTTCTAATTATACACAGCTTATCCACATAGAATTTAGAGAAATAGCCTTGACAAATTAATCAGGTTCATATTTGAAGCATAAAATCTGCATATCTTTTATCTGGGGAAACTCTAGCATCGATGCCCAAAAGCAAAAAGGTAGGCTTTGGGTTTGTATTTTTGGATACATAGGATCGCCGATGATAGGCAAACCCAAGCTATTCAGGCACGCACGCACTTGGTGCCTGAATCCCCGTGACAACTGTGCATGGACATGGATACAGTTACTTCTAGATTTAAATTTAAACATAGTTTGATAGTGCTGTTTTGTGGCATGACGGGAGTCGTGTATAATGGGTTTGACACGACTACTCTTGGCTTGAGTTTTAATAAATTGATTTGTCAATGTATATATTCCATCGAGTGTGTTTATTTTCAATTTTTTATGCCAATTTTCTAAGCTATAGCTATCTGGAGAAAGTACAGCATCACTAATATTTGAATGTGCTAGGTAGTATTTGATGAAGAGATTTTTTTTTGAGCATTCTAGAATATGCTCAAAAAATTGTTGTGTTTTGGCAAAAAGTACTAGGCCTTCTGTATCATAGTCTAGGCGATGTAGAAGTCCACCCTCTAATGGGGACTTTCCTTGAACATTCATAATACTTGGGATAGATTTTTTAACAAAATCAACAAGTGTGGGGAGACTGTGTGAGAGTGGTGCACAATGAAGATTTCTAGGCTTGATAATAACAGCAAAGGATTCCTCTTCATGCAAAATATAAATTTTTTTTTGGCCAGACTCATCGCACGTAATGAATGGCAAATTCTCCAGCATTTTTTAATCCTAAATTATTGTATAGTGCGACAGCAGCACGATTAGATTTTTTTACAAAAAGTGAGAGATTTTTATTTTCCTGTGCGAGTTCCTTTATCAGCGATGTAATCACCGCTTGGGCAATGCCTTTATTTCTGAATTCTGGCAAGGTGTAAACTCCACCAAGTTGGCCATAGTGAAATCCTATATATGAGATCTCTGCTTTAGCAACAATCATAGATTTTTTTTTATCTATAGCATGGGCACAGATTCCACGCTTCAATTTTTCCATATAAAGTACGCTAAGGGCCATCTCATCTTGTAGGTTGAGTTTGCGATCAAAAACCTCTTCTTGTTGATATTTTAACTCAAGGGGAAAAAGGGTTTTATGGTCTGTAATTTGGCTTTTACACAGATCAAAATACATATTTTTTTCTACAAATGAAGTATCAATCTCATTGCTGGTCATCAGGTGGTATTGTATTTTTGTGCGTATATTTTTACGAAAGACTTTTTCTGTTGCACAAAGGAGAGTAGGGGTACCAGCGATGCAGTAGGGGGGGTGGAATTCTTTAGAGATTCGACAAAATTTTTCTAAATCGTCTGTCACATCCATATTATCAATTTGACTGACCAAAATATAGCCACGTTTGTCTGAGAGAAATAGCCCGCACAATAGCCCATTTTTTTCACTAATACAGATAAGATAATCGGGTTGAATTTGAATATTGCCTGCATTAAAAAAACGACTAGAGAGCATTGTATGACGCCACTCATCTACACATAAATATCGATAGACAATGGGCAAGTCGCTTGACGTAACACGTCTTAATGCCATACAATGAATCCTGTAGTTAGTCTTTTTTGGGGCTGTCTTTGAGTGTTAGTGGCCAATATGGTCAGCCTTAGTCTCTCTCAAAATCTAGTATTTATTAATGACTTCTGTCAAGTTGTTATTTTCTTTGTGTCATTTAATGGTCAGTGATTTTTAATTGAACAAATGATAAACACTATAATAAGGGTTTTTATGTCACGTATTTTTATTATTCTTTTCATTTACTCTTTTTTTTCTTGCAAAGTTCCTAATCAAGCCACAACTCTTTCAAATCTCGATGATAATTACAGTCAGATACTCTATGAAAATAAAGTTGCTGGGGTCTCTCTTTCAAATATTAAATTTCCTGTGTGGTGGGTTGAGCCAGGCTATGCAAATGGGGGTTCCCCAACAGTCTTAGTTTTTACAAACAATGGACAGGTTTATAGTCGCACACAGGCCAATACCCCCCTAGAGCCAACAGGTAGGTGGCAACTGGATGCAGGAATTTTTAGGATTTATGGTGGTTTGGATATTGTTTTTGAATCTTCCTTGGAGGGAAGATGGTCTGGCAGGGTTTATGTTGGCCCACAGCGATTAGTAGCAGGCTATCCTGATTACCGTTTGGAGTGTTTGACAAAAGGGTATGAAGGTATGGCATACTATGAAGATGATATGCCTAAAAATGTGCCCATCAAACTTCTCATGCTTTTTAAAGAGTCACAGATTATGATACATACTACGAATTCTCATGTAGATTTAACCTACCCTATAGAAGGCAGCTGGTCTATTACAGATTTGGGGGATGGGGTTGTTTTTGCAGGAATGAATGCCAGAAATAGTATCAAACTCAGTTATTTGGGACTAAACCGAAAGGTTACAACAACCATTGTGACGGAAGATGGCAGGCGATTAATTGCAGAATCTTTACAACAGTCAGATTTTTAAATAAGAAATTCACCCTGTGTTTTTGATAGAATAGAGGATAGTTCTTTTCCCAGATAATTAAATCTATAAGCGATAGGGTCATCTTCCATATCATCAGAAAAGCGCCCTTTTTCTAGTGCAGTGAGGATGCCAGATGAAACAACACTATCGACAAAAAGTTGGTCAGCCAGGCATTCTGCTTGGCTCAGTCTAAAGAGTTTTATCAGATCTTCATAATAGATAAAGTGAATGGCCCGCATTAGGCGTCGTGCAGTATCAAGTCCTATTTGACCGCGTACAAATTCTTCAAAAACGAGTGCCAGCAGGTGTGATTTCTTGACGTTTTCTAGAATTTCTAGATAGTGAAAAACGAGCAGACTAAATTCAGAAAGTTCATCATGACTTAATTCAGAACGCTGGACAAAATCTGAGAGGACAGAGGCAGTGAGCCCTTCGCGCTCTAGTTCTAAAAAAAATGCTTCCACTTTACGTTCAAAAAATCCATTATGGCGCGCTTTTAGTGCTGAAAACCGTTGGTCATTAGGTAGTTTTAAAAAAAGGTTAAAAATATAAAATCCTATTTCATAAGATGTTCCTTTGTAAGGATTTTCATCCATGTGCGATTACTCCCGTTATATAAAAAATCTCTAAAAATAATAAATTCTCTCTCATATTCGGTCAAGGTATTTTTCTAATATT
This sequence comes from Spirochaetia bacterium, assembly GCA_051648825.1. Lineage (GTDB taxonomy): Bacteria > Spirochaetota > Spirochaetia > WRBN01 > WRBN01 > JAHHUI01. Next base: position 150,828 of record JBOFFX010000022.1, on the reverse strand, counting down.
TTATTAGTATTTTATAAGATAATTAGTTATAATTGAGAGATGAAAAAATTTTCAGCCAGCATGATGAAGCTTTTTTTTACCCTAGAGGTTCTTACGGGCATTGCTCTATACTTTATGCATGATACACACAGTGAACTTGGGTTAAGAATATTAGCCATATTGAGGGCTTTGCACCGTAGTGTATTTGGTTGGGTATATTTAGGATTGGTCTTTTTACACTGTTTTTTACTCAGAGATTTAATCTGGAAACAGATTAAATTTAACAAAATAAATTTACGCTATTTTTTAATCCTGTTGATGTTTATTTTTTCATTTTTAGCTTTTATCCCTTCAAAATTCTTTGGTCCTTATCCTCTTTCAATGATAGTACATGCTCTAGCAATTCCTACAGTCTTGATTTGTTTAATCTATATGCATATCAAGATTCAGAAAAAAGCAAAAGCCGAACGTGAAGAGGCCCATAGCGTGGCTGGTTAGTTATTAATTTATTTTATACACATTGTAGGCCAATCTTTTGTAGTCTTTTTCTGCCAAAAAATTGACGATATCTTTGCGTCCATGATATGTGGGCACACCGTGAAAGTCTCTAGCTGTTAAGATAATTTCTATACCAGAGGGAAAGATGTTGCCTAGCTGAGTACGCAACATCTCTCTTTGTTGATATGTTGCCTTAAGAAGTATGTCTCTTTTGATGATGACTACAGCAAACTGAACACCACCCTCATCAATGAGGGCAGCTTCTACCTCATTCTTTTTATCTAAAGCATCCTCTATTGTCACCTCATTCCCCTTCTACATTTGATGGTGAAAGGAATTATACATATTGAGGGCTATATGAACAAGTGATAGCCATAAATTTGTAAATAAATGTATGGCTATTTTTATAATTCAGGATTGAGAGGATTCATATAGAGTGCACTTGTATCAAAACCAAGTTTTTGAGCTTGACTCAAGAGCGATTCATAAATTCTCTCATCTAGAATATTCTTACGAGAAAGGATCCACAGGTATTTTCTATCTGGGGTTCCCACCATTGCATACTGATAGTCTTTTTGGTCCAGGGCAATAATTTCATAAGGTGCTGGAAAAATTCCAAGATATTTCAAGAGAGGTGTAAAGGAAACTTTGAGTCGGCTATTTGTTTGTTTATCTACAACAAATGCAATTGCATGTGCTGATTTAACATTTCCATTTTTATCTTGATATGAGTTATGGACTTTCACATAGCCTTTTTTTTCATTCAGGGTATAGTTTGCTTTAACATTGCCATATAATGCTTTTTTTTCAAACCAATTGGGCAATCGAGAGATCTCATACCAGGAACCCGCATATTTCTTTAAATCAACATAGTCAACTGTAGGGAGTGGACTGTTACTTGTTGTGGCGACTACATTTGTCAGCTGAAATACTAAAAGAATAAAAAATAGAATAGTCATTGAAATCTTTTTCACGAGAACCTCCTCTCATCATAATTATACTTAAAAAGTATGTTATACTTAAAAAGTAAATAGGCAGTAGTGAACAGTCAATAAAAAATAATTTTTTAAAATATGAGGGAATAATGAAAGTTAAGTTTTTTACTATTAGTCATTACCGTTCTATTGGCGAAGAAATAACGGTTTATCTTGAGGATTATACAGTGTTGATAGGGGCCAATAATGCAGGAAAGAGCAGTATATTGAAGGCTATTTTAACATTTTTTAATAAAAAGTCTAAGTTTACTTCTACAGATTACTATAACTTTGATGAAGGTCAAGAGCCTAGAATTTCCATGACAATTGAAGATAATGCACACAATCTTATTTGTTACCATAAAAACGGGGTTATTGAGGTAGTGGATGGTAAGATCACAGCAGAGGAATGTCAACCTTTGGATGCATTATTTGGGGACCCCATCTATATTCCCTCTATGGAAAAAATTGAAGATGCCAGCAAAACAACATCTACCAATTATTATGGCCAGATTTTGGCATTGATAAAAAAGCAGTTGCCCAGCTATAAAAAATATGAGCAATTGACTACTCTAATTCAAGAGATTAATCAAGATGTAGAAAATCCTATGCGTCAATTAGAAGGCAGACTCAATGAGCGTTTGCAGGAATTTTTTGGGAATCACTATAGCCTGAATATTGAAACAAATTTAACAGATAAGCATTTCTTAGATAACTCAAAAATGATACTTCTTCAAGATATGCATAGACAAAAAAATCGGCTAGATCCAGAAAAGGTTGGTTCTGGAATGCAACGTCAGATAGTCTATGAGCTGATTATGTTGTTATCAGATATGATCAAAGATAGTGATGGGGATACAAAAAAGTATTTATTACTTTTTGATGAGCCGGAAGCCTTTTTGCATCCTAGTTTACAAGATCGTCTATCCCAACACTTGCGTATGAAAATTGCTGAAAATAGCCATTTTCAGGTTGTTGTCGCTTCTCACTCAGTCAATTTTGTGGCCTCTGGTAGGCAAAATATTCCTAGTTTGGCGCGTGTATTTCAATTGCCTCAAAAAATGACAAAAATTGCACAAATTATTGATTTTCAATATACATTCTTAGGTAAAGTCCAAGAATTACGGCAGGAATTTTTTCCAGAGGATTATAAGAATGACAATCTGGATTCCTATAAGTATTTGTCATGGATTGATAAAGAGCGTGCACAGTTATTTTTTGCTGACTACGTGCTATGTGTAGAGGGTGCTACAGAAAAATATCTTTTTGAATATATGCTCGATCATGACCCAGTTTGGTCGCAGTTGCGCAATTATCACTTATATATTCTCAATTGTGGTGGTAAATTTGATATTATTTATTGGGCACAATTACTCAGACGGTTTCAGATTCCATTTGGTATTATTCATGATGAAGATTATCCAGGGTTTCAGCATCGACTCAATGCCCACTTGAAAATTTTGTATCCAACCAATATCGTCGATATTTTGAGATATGATTTGGAGAGTTTTTTAGGTATAAAAAAGGATGATAAAGATTCTGATGGACATAGAAAGAATCGGTATATTTATCAGATTTTACCCATGCTCGAGAATCCTGACATCCTTGCAAAACTTGCACAGATTCGTGATAAAATTACCATCGCTCTTAGCCAGGCCCTGACATAGGCATAAGGAGGATTTATGAGTTGTAAAAAAGTTCCACATGGCAGTGAGAATCCTACATTACCATATTCTACTGTCTTGGAAATTGAATGTTCTAAGCTGGTGGTGATTTGTGGGCAAGTTTCAGAAGATGAGGACGGAAATATCCTTGGCGAGAATATTGAACAACAAACAAGGCAAACATTAATAAATTGCCAAAAACAACTCGCATTAGCATCATGCACAATGAATGATGTTTTTAAAGTGAATATTTATATTAAACATATAGATGATTGGTCAAAACTGAATACTGTTTACCGAGATTTTTTTAAACCACCCATGCCAGTGCGTGCCACAGTTCAGGCAGGGCTTTTAGAGGGATTTTTAGTAGAAATAGAGATGTGGGCTGCCAAAAAATAATATTAAAAGTATTTTTATCTATTTGGATCCCGGTTCTATTTTTTATACAACAGCTTCTTTTTTGAAATGGGGAATACTATGAGTGTATTAAAGAATATTAGCTAAATTTGGCAGTACCCCAAATTCAGCCAATATTAAAATGAGTACTTTAGTGATGATGCCCCTTGTTCTCTCTGATAGAAAAGTAGAGGCCGTCTTTTTCAATGTTCTTTGCCACGCTTTCAGCATCAGTATATTGGCTATCAAATTTGTCAATAGGGCCCTTGGCTTGAGGGAATGAAATTAAGAGAGTTTTTTCATCAATAATTTTGATGGCATCATAATGAGGTTTGCCTCTAAATTTTCCCTCAAAAACAAAAACCCCATTGATTTCTTTAAAAAAATTGTGAGAATAATTACCATTATATGTAAGGGTTTTTCCATCTTGACTCAGTCTAAAATAGACATTGCGTCCCTCTGCATTTTTCCCACGCATTGTACGTCCTGAAATAGATTTGATCCCTGATGCCTGCGCCATCAACGTTGCAATAGAGAAGACAAGTAATAAACTTGTCAGACTTAATTTTTTGATCATAAAATTTCTCCTTTACTTGAAAATAATAGTGATAATTATATCAGATTTAAAAGTAAATTGCAGCCACCTATTTATGACTTGCATCATAGAGTTTAATCTTATAAGATAGATGCACTGTGCAGATTGCTTTATTTAATACACTTGAACGGAAAATAGAAGTATTTAAACCCATAAAGACTGGGGAAGTCTCATTATATTGCTGTGGTCCCACGGTTTATAACTATGCACATATTGGAAATTTTAGGACATATATATTTGAAGATTTGTTAGTAAGAACTTTAGGTTTTGCTGGTTATAAAATCCAACATGTTATGAATATCACAGATATCGGCCACCTTACTGGAGATGGTGACTGTGGTGAGGATAAAATGCTCAAAAGTGCGCAAGAAAAAAAACAAAGCGTGCTAGAGGTTGCACATTTCTTTACCCAACGTTTTTTTGATGATGCCCAATTGTTGAATATTAGTTCGCCCACGGTTGTTTGTGTAGCAACTGATCATATTGAGCAAATTATCCAGATGATACAGGTTTTACAAGATAAAGGTTTGACCTATGAAGCACAAGGGAATATTTATTTTGATACTAGTAAGGACCCTGGTTATGGGAACTTGCGTGGCTATGGATTGAGTATAAGTCCTGCGCAACATCGCATAGATGTGGATCATGCGAAGAAAAACCATGAAGATTTCGTTTTATGGTTTACCAAAAGCAAATTTGAGGATCAAGCCTTACATTGGCCCAGTCCCTGGGGAGAGGGTTATCCAGGTTGGCATATAGAATGCAGTGCAATGAGTTTTCACTACCTAGGCACACACTTTGATATTCACTGTGGGGGCATTGATCATGTGTCTATCCACCATACCAATGAAATCGCACAGAATCATGGATACTGTGGAAGTCATGGGGCTAAATTTTGGCTTCATGGAGAGTTTTTGACGATAAATGAGGAAAAAATGGCGAAAACAGGGGGCCATTTTTTGACAGTCAGCATGTTGTCGGAGTTGGGATTTGATCCATTAGATTATCGTTATTTATGTTTAGGTACACATTATCGCAAGCAACTAAATTTCCATGATGAAGCATTATCTTCTGCAAAGAATGCTAGAAGAAAATTGATCAATAAAATTAAAAATTTGGCAGATATTGCACAGGTTTCTGATCCCAGTCAGCTAAGGTTTTCACAGGATAACAAATACTACAGAGAGTTTGTTGTCGCGATTTCTACAGATCTCAATATGCCAGAGGCTTTAGCAGTAGTTTGGATGTTGCTTAAAGATGATAGTATAAGAGAGAAAGAAAAACTTGCACTTTTATACCAAATGGAAAAAATTTTGGCTGTGGGAATCTTTGATAATAAGGACTTCTTACAAAAAGAAGTTTTACCATCAGAGTTGCAGGCATTGATTCATAAGCGTGAGCAGGCCAGAAAAGATAAAGACTTTCAAAAGGCTGACAGTTTGCGTGATCAATTGGCTCAAAATGGCATTGTGATAGAGGATACAGTCCAAGGAACAGTTTGGAAGTATAAAAATTGATCCATAAATCTGGCCCAGAAAATTTCTGAGCCAGATAATTTTAAAAATTAAATATAAAAAACATATACATCCTTTTTTCCATACTCAGACTAAAGTGGTTGAGCTGGAGGAATAGACATATTTTGAGTATAATCAGACAATCCATCATCTAATGTGCTCATGAATCTTGTACTCCATGCTTCACTAGGGCTACTCTTAACAGAAGCTTCTATAAATTCAGGATACCCATCTGGTCGTAGCAATAGCTGTAAAATAGCTGTTGTCTGCTCAGATCCAGCTTTAACAAAAAAGTACACACTGGTGAGCGCTTTTGAGACAAGGTAGGATTTAGAAGTCCAATCATAGATACTATAAGTAATTTTACCACCTGAGCCAGCCACTGAATAATATTCCAAAATAAATTCTGTGTCAAAAAGTGTTGTAAATGACATCTGTAGATTTTCTTGTGTCATGGCTTTTAAAAGAGTGTACCTATTTTTATCAACAAATTCTATTTTTTTATGTGACAAGATCGGGCTATCATCAAATTTGTCCATCTTTGTATTTGCAACATCAGCAATGAGTAGATCCTTTGTTGCAGATAAACCAAGCAACCATCCACCACCCTCACTTTTAACCCTCGAATAAAGGTAATGAGGTAGATGAGGAAAATTAGCTGGTGGGATGAAATCAATAATTGCACCTAACTCAGAGTTGCTTGCTTGAACATATGCCCTAGCACGATAGGTGCCAAATGGAACAACAAAGGTCTTGGTTTCTTTGTCCATAATAGAGTAGGAAATATGAAGCTCTTTCACTGTTGGACTGATATTCACAAGTTCTAGTTGAAAGTTGAAATAGAATATTCTTTCTTGAAATATAAATAGGAATGACGCAGATTGTGTTGCCAGCTGAGTTATCAATGATTTAAGATGATATTCAGTATAGTCATTAGGGTTTTTAAAAATTGTAGATTTATCAGACCATTCAAAAAATTCACCAGCTGTATCAACAGCTTCAAAGTCATAGTTTTGATCAACATAAGTAGGCATTGTTGTTTTTATAAATGCAAAAGCTGTATGCTCTATACCCCATTTGGGTTCATTTAGCATTAACCCCCTAAAGCTATTATGGCCAATTTTTTTAATATAGATATAACGATTGAGGTAGTCTGTCTTTTTTCCTAAATCAATAATGAATTCCTCACTGGACTGAGGATTGTAGAGCACATTATAGTCTGGTCTAAGGAATAAAGTGTAGTTATGCGCTACAGTTGTATCCTTAAAAATAATATTCAGTGGCCTATCTGTGTAGTAATTCATATTTAACCACATCCAGTTATGGCCAGAGTAATTAAACTTTACACAGCCATTAAGGCGTAATACATCAAGTGCAAGACATTTTTTTGCTGGCAGTGAATACTTGGGCGTGATAAATTTTGCTGTTGTTTCAGCCTTTTTATAAAAGTCATTATCTACTGGTTTATCTGGTACTTTGGGCTGGAAAGCAACAGCCTTATCAGGTTTTACTCCCCAGAAGATTCCTACAAGTTTTGTGTATGTAAATTTAACGGGGCCTTCTTGTCTCACATATAAGTATCGTGTTAAACGTGTATCATATGCAAGTCCAAGATCAATAATAAAATCAGTTGGATAGGCTGGGTTAAGAATAATATCTGGTCTTGGTCTTAAGACTTTATACCAATCTTTATCTGCTGGCAGATTGTAATACATTAAAAGATTATCATTGCCATACGACTGTCTTTCAAAAGAGATATAGATTTGAGAATGGCCATCGTAATGAAGAAAACCGACAAATTTTTGTGCAGCTAAACCATCAAATGCTGCTGAATAGCCTCCTGCATAGAGATCCGAAGGTGTGCTAACTGGAGATTGACAAATGGTCTGAAATGGTCCCAGTTCATGCTGACTTACACCTGCAGGGAAACCCATCACAATTTGAAGATCTCCTAGAAAGTATAGATTCGAATAGGGAGTAGTAGGAATATTTTTTTCGAGTTTGAATAAGACTGTTTTGTCTTGACCAATAGAATCACTCCAATAGTACATACCACCCTCAATTTTAATTTCTTCCGTTGGAACAAGTGTATTTCCTTCTCTATCAGTAATAAAAAATTTGATTGTAGGGATAGTGGGATCATCTGGATCAAATTCAATCGTACATGAGTAATGTAAAATTCTATCATCTGAGAGATTAAAGAAGCCATTACTCAACTCACGATGACTAAAATTGTAGCAGAATGTATCACTAGAAACATTTTTTAAAATAGCACGAGAAATATCCCAATCCAAAACTTTATTTAGAGTATATGCTATAAATTTTCTCTGCAAAACAGAGTTAAAATTAGTTTCTAATGAAGGGGCAAATCCAGCAGATTGTTGTGATTCTTTCAGAAATAAATAGTTGCCACCCAGCATTGGAATTTCTAAATTTTGCAGATCAATAATAGCGCTTGTTTGTGTATTATCTTTAGAAACAAAAATTTTAACAGATGTGATCATATGTTCATACAAACGTATTTGGGTATTTTTTTCAAACAAAACCCATGCTATGACCCACTTGTCATTAACAATTGCTATATAAAAATAAAAATCATAGCCATCACACTCAACTTTAGAATATTTTCGAGATAACCCATTTGTATAGAGGTAAAAAACGGTACCATATTTATAGGCAGCTGATTGTGTTGGATCTATAGAAATTACAGGTTGGACTGGTGTAGCCAGATAGGATTGTTCTACTTTTGAACCATATTGGTTGACAAATCCAAAATCAATAATAAGACGATCTTTAAATGCGGCGGCCCTAATTTCACCATCTAGTGTGAATATTAACATTCTAAAACCGTCTGCTGGGACATCTGGTGTTTCAAGTGTTAATACTAAGCTACGTTGTTGATGGGTGCTGCCAATAAATAATTTTGCTTCTCTAACACGCTCTTTAATAACATATTCACCAGATGATTTGACTAAGCTATAGGTAAGCATAAATTTATCGGATGGAGTGGACTCAAGTTTGCCAGTAAAGAATAAATCATTCATATAAAAATCAAATTTCATTCGAGGTTTATCATAACCCATATAATCAAGTAATAATTTAATAAGTGTTAACTTATTATCTAGAATATAGGCAATATTAGGAACCTGAACGTACTTTTCATCTGATGTAGGAATCTGATACATTTTTGGTTCTTGCCAGAATGCTAGCGTTGATCTATTCACACTATAAGAGATAGAAGTGTCGAATAGATCTCTCCAGTCTATTAGCAGTTGAGATCTACTAGGCAGAGAGTTATTAATAATAAAAATTAGTACAGGATCAATAGGTTCTGATGGTACAGTATTGCGCAGTTTGACACCATAACTTTCATTAGGAGGAGTGTTTGATGTACAGACAAAAAGATCTACACGTGAAGTTTCATGTGCAAGCAAGCGCTCACCGGTCTCAGAAATAAGTTTATATTTAATAACATAAAACCAGTCATCAGGGGCGATACAATCTAAATAAAAAACGTAAACAAGAATATCCCCACCACGCATGCGTATCACACCCTCTTTCGATTTGCCTTCAAGAATATCAAGAAATCTAGGGTAATTCTTAAGATCTTTGTATTCTATACCAACAAATTGATCTTTAGTCAGGGATGGAATATCTTTAGATATCACCTTCCAGTGAATGAGTGTTGTCAGGTCAAAAGTATCACCATCTACTAGGTTTGCACCATAAACTAGCTGACCAGTCTGATTATCTTCTCTTTGGCCAAACATTAAGAAATCAAAGTTAAAAATTTCATCATTTACGGCACGAATTCCCAAAAATTGATAGTCATTTCCAGGTTCTGAATACAGCTCTATAGGGACATGAGTTTTACTAATAATATAAGCCCCCGTATTGGTTTCTATTATAGAATAGGAGAGGTATCCTTTAGGTGCATACGGGTCAGCAGTAATTTCATAAACAAAATCTATCCCTATAGCACTTTTTCCGGGCCCTGGAGTAACCATACTAAAATATCCAGATTTACTTCCTCCATAGAGTATTTCAGCAGCTACAGAAGTTGGGGGAATGTGACTGACATCTTGTATACGTTCCATAATTTGATCCCGTAGGATAAAAGGTCTATTTTTTGAAAGTGTCTGCCCTTGTCTGAATCCCATAAATGGATCATATTGTGTGGGAGATTTTGCCATTTTAAAATAGCAAAGTCCATGATCAACAACAGCACGAGGATCTTCATCTGCATATGGACTAAGACAAAAATACTCTAGTACATAGGGCAAACTCGCTGGTAGTTTTTCAACCTTAATAGCGAGTGATGGTGCAAATCTTGCGCCTGATTTGTAAACAAAAAATTGAACATCTGTTTCTATTGGTGTTTCAAGTTGAGTATGTTGATTGACAATCTTATAACGCAATGATGGTTTACCATTAATATACTGAAACCGCATACACAGTAGCACTGGTTTGTTTTGTTCATTCATGATATCAGTGACTAAGGTTATATTATTGGGTAAAAAGATACGCTTCAAAAAATCTGGAAGATTGTTGAATTCACATTTAGTGGCCTGTAAGTCTGCTCTAGGCTGCCAAGGAGCTGTTTCTCTATCAGTATTCCTTGTAAACCATAGATTATCTGTATCAACAACTAATGACATAGGTTTTTCTTTTTCATTTGTAAAACCATACTTTAATTCGATATATATTTCATTATCAAGATGTTCTGGATCAACTAAACTCACATCCCTTTGAACAAATATACAGGCCCCCTTAATTCCTAAAATATCCTCAGAAAATTCTATAACAGCAGTATTTTGTGGGTCATTTTCTTTCACATATATATATGCTTCCATTTCAACTTTAGGTGTTGTTAACCCTGTTGATGTATCAACAAGTGCAAAGGTAATCATATATTTAGAATCACTAAGGAGTACCTTGAATTTAAAAGGGATATACAACATTATTGTATTTCCCTGTGGTGTTTTGAAGTTAAACGATAGACAAACTTCTCTGGACTTAGTGATGACTTCATTTAAGCATTCATATTGTTTTGATTCATCTATCGAGTTTGTAATGTAAATTTGTTTAACAGAAGAAATGATTTTATTTTCTCGATTTCTTTGGTAGTTATTTTCTAAATCTATATTTTCATCCATATTGGATTTTCTCCTTTTTTTTAAAAAATTATTTTGTATCAATAATCATATAGGTGAGAGTATATTTCTAATAAACAGAGTTAGCTTCTCATTGTATAGCTAGGGACCTATTGTTTATGAATACATAGGATGATTGTAATAGGGAATAAGGGTTGGCTCATTGTCTATAGGCATATTATAATTTGAATTTTTTAAACAAGTGGTGATTTGCCCACTAGAGATGGGGATGGAGACTATTTGCTAATAATTAATTTTGACAAATTTCTATTTTTTTAAAAAAATAAATAATATTTGCTTGACTTTCTATACCTGATCTTAGATAATTCGGCCAAAATGCTTTGGTCCGTTTATTCTTTGAATGGAGCACTATTGAGCAAGGGGTACAGATTGAGCTGTCAAGCTTTTCTTTTTGATATGGATGGGGTTCTTTTTGATACTGAAATGTATTTTATGGAACTATTGATAGAGGGTGTCGAAGAACACTACGCAATCACAAGTGTTTCTAATCATATGAGCTTATTTCCGCTAATGGTTGGCAAGACAAGTTTTCAGATGATTGATGTGTGTTGTGCACATCTGAATATGCCCCCACTCACAGAATATGATCGCCAAGCACTGTCTCAGAAGGTAGATCAACAGATTATGCATTCTATTGATACTGGCGATATTCCCATGAAACCAGGATTGATGAGTTTTTTGACATATCTTCACTCGCAAAATCACCCCATTGCTGTTTGTAGCAATGCTTCATCTGATGCAGTCCACAGCTTTCTTACTGGAGCAAAAATTAAACAGTTATTTAGCTTGGTGCTTTCTGCTGATACTGTGGATGAACCCAAACCATCACCATGCATCTATTTAGCTGCTATGAAGAATTTTAATATTAGCCCATCACAAACAATCATATTTGAAGATTCAAAAACAGGCCTCATGGCTGCAATAGCTAGTGGTGCTCAGGTCTGTATTTTGGATCATTTTTACAATCAGGGGTTATATCCTGAGTTACCTAGGATACATAATTTTGAAGAATGGCAAAAGCTTTTGAGGGAACAGTATGGCTTATCTATCTATTAAAAATGTTGCAAAAAGTTATGATGGTTATAGAACAAAAGTTTTAAGCCAAGTTAACTGTGATATAGAAAAAGGTGAATTAGTAACAATATTAGGCGAGTCTGGTTGTGGCAAGACAACATTGCTCAATATTATTGCAGGATTGATTACAGATTTTGAAGGGCAGTGTTTTCTAGATGGGGAAGATATTACAAAAAAACCCATTCATAAACGAAATCTAGGGATGGTTTTTCAGTCCTATGCACTTTTCCCTCATATGAATGTATATGAAAATATTGCTTTTGGATTGAAACTGCGCAAGCTTGATAAGACTAAAATTGAGCATCGAATAGATGAAGTACTCGATATTGTTAATTTAACAACGAAGAAGTTTGAAAGTGTGCATGAACTTTCTGGTGGGCAGCAGCAAAGGGTCTCTTTGGCGCGTTCTTTGGTGACCAAACCCAAACTCCTTTTATTAGATGAGCCACTCTCTGCGTTAGATGCGGTGGTGCGCAATAAATTGAGGATTCGTATTCGTAAAATTCAGCAAGAACTAGGATTAACAACCATTTTCGTTACACATGATCAAGAAGAAGCACTCACTATTAGTGATCGAGTCATTTTAATGAATCATGGGGTGATTGAGCAATATTCCAACCCAGAAGAGCTATATGTTCACCCAGTGAGCCCGTATGTGGCTACGTTTATGGGTGAACCAAATCTTTTTGAACCAGAAGAGTATGAAAGTATTTTTGCTGAGAAAATGCCTGCTGGAAAAACAACCGCTGTGGCTCGACCTGAAATTATTGAGCTGATTAAATCTAAAAGTATTGATAATGACTATATTACAGCTGTAGGAATTCTGAAATTTTTAGAGATTAGGGGAACAACAATTCGTTACTTTATTGAAACATGTGGTAGGCGTGTGACTATTGATGTTCTTAATCGTGCAACAAACAGGGTGATAGAGCAGAATAGTGAAGTCCATTTTTGCGTAAAAAGGGATAAAATTACCTTTTTTTAGGGGAATTATAATGGCAAAATTAGTACGCTATACTTTTTTAGTACCATTTTTTCTTATCATTGGGATCTTCTTTTTTCTACCACTTTCCTACATGTTTTTGATTAGTCTCAAGGATCCACAAACTGGCCAATTGGGCCTTGCTAACTATATAGAAATTCTTACAGATTCTTACTATTATAGTACATTTTTAGTTTCTCTTAAGATTGCATTTGTTACTTCACCATTAGCACTGTTATTCGGAGTTATTCTTTCATATACTATCTTTCACCATACGAAGAGACAAAATACTTTACTAAATATGTGTAATTTATTAAAGATCTTTGCGGGGATTCCATTGGTACTTGGTTATGTGATTGCTTTTGGTTTTAATGGGGCACTTTCTGTACCATTAAGAAAAATTTTCCCTATAGAAAACTATGATATTTATACACCAGTGGGGTACATGTTTATCAGCCTTTGGTTTATGATTCCTAATGCCACAATTTTTTCTTATCCTATTTGGGGTACAATTGATAAACATTGGAAACGTGCTGCAGCAATATTAGGTGCCAACAATATCATCTATTTTATAAAAATATTATTCCCTTTACTTTCTAGCCGATTTTTTTCTGTTTTTGTAATTTTGATTGCAGACTCTATTACCACATATGCAACAGCCTATGCACTCTCTACTGGAGCGCTCAATATTGTTACACTTAAGATTGCCTCTATGATTTCTGGGGATCTATTTTTAGAAGTGGAAAAGGCTTCAGCAATGGCAATTGTAATGTCCCTTTTCCTCTTGTTTCTCATTTTTTTAAGATCTGCAATTTCTAAAAAAATGAAATTAGGGCGTGATTATGAAGTTTAGTTTAAAATTTTTCATGATATTAACTTTTATCTTTCTTTTTATTCCTATTTTTTATATCCTTGTCTACTCATTAAGCCTTAATTGGCAGTCAGGGATTCTTCCACAAGAATTTTCTGTAGATTTTTATAGGCAAATCTCTTTTGACTCTAGGTTTTATGCCGCTATTTTGAGGTCAGTTTTTATCTCTGGTCTTTCTACGTCTTTAGTCATTTTTGTTGTACTTTTTGCACTATATGGTGCTATTCGTTATGATTTGATCCAAATCCACATTTTAGAGAAAACCTCTTTTATTATATCAATTTTTCCACCTATTGTGCTTTCTACTGGAGTGATTAATGCTTTTATTCGATCTCCATTGGCCATGACTAGTACAGCTTTTGGTTCATTTATTCTTTTGACTGGGTTGTACATCTTGCTTCCTATGTCTTTTATTTTTCGTATTATTATTAATAGTCTGAAAATTAAAGAGATACGTGAAACTTTATATGTTTCAGAAGTCTTAGGCTCTTCGCCACTAATGGTATTTTTTAGGGTATTTATTCCATCTGTAAAGACTGGATTAATGCTTTGTGCACCTTTTGCATTTAATTTTGTTATGGGGGAAATCATTTATCTTAAGCTTTTAACAAATTCTCGTTATGAAACCCTCATGGTTTATATTGATAAAATGCGCAAGGGAAATCCAGGGCAGGCAAGTGCAATGACAGTAGTATTCTACCTGCTGATCTTTTTTATTTCTTATATATTCTTGCATTATGCAAGTAAAAACTATCAGAAAAAGAGGAATGTAAGATGAAAAAATTCAGCATAGGCATGAGTTTATTTGTTCTTTTTATTATTATTAGCTGTGGTTCTCCCACACAAAGAGGAACCATTGATGTTGATTTACCCTTGGATGAGCTAATAAATAGAGCTCAAGAAGAAGGGATGATCGAATCAGTGGGGATGCCAGATGCATGGGCTAATTGGCAACAAACCTGGGCTGATCTCAAGACACTTTATGGTATTAATCATAATGATACAGATATGACAAGTGCTGAAGAAATTTCTAAGGTTGAAAGTGAAGGGCGTAATGGTACTATAGATATTGGGGATGTGGGCGCTGCATTTGGTAGTATTCTTAAACAAAAAAATCTTGCCTTACCATACAAAACAAGCTATTGGACTGAGATTCCAGATTGGGCCAAAGATCCAGATGGTACATGGGCATTGGCATACACTGGAACTATGGCTTTTATTATTAATAAGAAACTTACTGGAGGAGTTATTCCCACATCATGGAAAGATCTTTTAGAGAGTTCAATTAAGATGAATACTGGAGATCCTCGTTTAGCAGCAAACTATGCGATGTCTGTGCTTTCTGCTGCTTATGCATTTGGAGGATCTGATAATAATATTGAGCCAGGTGTAAATTTCTTTGAAAAAATGGCTCAGCAAAAACGGCTATCTTTTGTTGAGTTCAACTTAGATGCATTAAAAAGAGAGGAGATTGCTATAGAGGCTATTTGGGATTTTCGTGCTATCAAATATCTAGATGATTTGGGTACACAGGCAAAGGATTTTGTCGTAGTAATCCCTAGTGATGGTGCAGTTATTACAGGTTATATTCCCTTTGTGAATAAATGGGCCCCACGCCCATATGCTGCAATGTTGGCAAAAGAGTATATTTTTTCTGATGCTGGGCAAATTAATCTAGCACGTGGATATGCTAGACCGATTCGTTCAAATATTGAATTTCCTGATGATGTAAAATCAAAAATGCTTCCTGCGCAGATGTATGAAAATGCAAAGCCAATTCAAAACCAAGAGGCAGTTTCCCAAGAGACAAAAAAACTTCAAAGGCTATGGCAAGAGCGTGTAGTCAATAAAATATAACTGAGGGCTATATAGATGAAAAAGCTAGTATTGGTTGTTTTGGATGGACTACATTATGAGGCAGCTCAGGCAGCTGGATGGCTACAAGAAATGGTTAGACAGAATTTAGGATTAGGCTATAAAATGAAGTCTTCGACTCCTGCTATTTCTAGGCCAATGTATGATCATATCCTTTCAGGACAATCACCTATTGTTTCACGTGTGAACAATACCCTCTGTGAAAATCAGGGTGGAACTAGTCTTTTTCATCTTGCTCGCAGAAAAGGGCTAACAACTGGTGCAGCAGCCTACTATTGGGTAAGTGAATTGTATGTACGCACACCATTTAATTTTATTAATGATGCACATCAGGAAAAAGCAGAACCTATTCAGAATGCACGGTATTATATGGATGATGCATACCCAGATTCACATCTTTTTCAGGATGCACATTGGTTGATTAAAAAACATCAGCCAGATTTTTTTCTTTTACATAGCATGAATATTGATGATATAGGTCACAAAAATGGTGGAGATAGTTCAGCATATCGCAATCAAGTTCGTAATACAGATAATGCACTCTCTATTTTTTTATTACAATGGCTTGATATGGGTTATGATATTATTGTGACAGCCGATCATGGAATGCACCCAGACGGCAATCATAGTGCAGGATTCCCCTATGATCAGTATGTTCCATTTTTTATTTTTGGTAGTGGATGGAAGAGATATATTTCAACCGAAATAATGTTGGAACAAAAATATCTGGCTGGTTGGATCTCTCAACATTTGGGGCTAGATCCAACAAACCAGATGCAATTATTTGAACATAGTCTATAGTTGTTGTTTCACAACTGTTGATGAGATTCCCAATCCTTCCAGGGTGGCGAGTGCTTTTTCTACATCATTCTTATGTATGCTTCGCACTTCTATGCGGATAACACCCTCTTGGGTGAGTACTGCAACGGGATTAAGGTTTGCTTGTGCAATTTTTTCTTTCATACGCTTGGCATTGAGGGGATTTTTGTATGCAGCAATCTGAATAGTCATCAAGCCTAGCTTTTCTTTATCTACAAACTCATTTGTGATGGCTGGATCATCAACAGTTAATTTTACATTAGCTGTGCCAGAATGAGACATCCCTATGTCATCTGCAGCTTTTTTAGAAAGATCAATAATACGATCCTTGATAAAGGGACCACGGTCATTAATACGTACACGGATCACCTTTCCATTATCTAAATTGTGCACATTAACAATTGTCCCAAATGGCAGAGACTTATGTGCTGCAGTCATTTCATACATATTGTAAGTTTCACCATTGGCTGTTTTTCGACCATGAAACTTCCCACCATACCAACTTGCAACACCTTCTTGTGAAAAAGCAAAAAGGCCTATTGCTTGCGTAAAAATTAAGATAATCATTAATGATAGAGTTCTCATAGCACTCTTATCGTCTAGAGATGTTAATAATTTAACTAGAGAGCAAGCTTTATTGAGTGGCCCAGTGTATCCTGTGGACCATGGCCGGGAAGTATTTGTGTATCATGAGGAAATAATGAGAGTTTCTTTAAACTAGTGACTAATTCTTGAGCACATCCTCCAGGCAAATCTGTACGCCCTGTTCCTCCATCGGCAAAAATTGTATCCCCTGAAAACATTATTTTTTTTTCTGCACTATAAAAACAGCATGATCCAGGGCTATGCCCAGGTGTTTCTATGCATATAAAATCTAGGAAAGGAAGAGGATCTCCATCTTCAATATATGTTTGTATGTGTGGAATTTGCGCCTGTGGATAAAAGTCTGATGCACCAAACATTCTTAATGACTGTTCAAGAATGACCTGCCCATTTTCTTCAAAATATTCACGATCTTTTGAAGGTGCAAATGTTTCAAGTTCTATGTTGGCTTCTCTTATTTTTTGCTGAAAGCTTTCTCCATAGGCAATGTGGTCAAAGTGCCCATGTGTATAGGCAAGAATCACTTTTGTTATTTTTTTTTGTTTAATTTCATCAATTATTTGTGTGATTTGTCCAGAAGTTTCTATAACCAAGGCTATTTTGCCTAGCACATAGATATAGCTATTACATGCCAGTGCATTTTGTGAAAAAATATTTAACTCTTTCATTTCAAGTTCTCCTACTATATAATCAACATACAGTCACCATAGCTAAAAAATCGATATTGTTTTGATATAGCATGCGCATATGCATTTTTTATGTTTTCATATCCCCCCAGGGCACAAACCATTGCTAGTAAGCTTGACCCTGGGGTATGAAAATTCGTAAATAGCCCATGAATGATATTAAATTGATAACCAGGATAAATAAAAATAGAGGTCTCTCTTTTTCCTGCCAAGATCTTTTTTTGTTGTAGATCATAGGCACTTTCTAGTGCACGGCAACTGGTAGTTCCTATAGTAATAATAGGTATTTTTTTTTCTATAGCAGTATTAATTTTCTCACATGACTCATTATCAATTTCATAATATTCACGGTGCATTTCGTGATCTTCAACTTTATCAGTACGAATAGGCATAAATGTGCCTATTCCGACATGGAGTGTGATGAAAACAAGGCTATGACCACGATTTTTTAATTCTTCTAAAATTTCATGTGTAAAATGCAATCCAGCTGTTGGTGCAGCTGCACTACCTAATATTTTTGCATAAATTGTTTGATACCGTTCTTCATCAGAACTATTTATTTCACGCTTGATATATGGCGGCAATGGAATTTGTCCATATTCTTCTAAGTACTCATCACTAGCTCCAGCTATTTCAATATGTTTTAGACCATCTGCATAGTCTGCTATAATTTTAGCTTTTAGATTGCCAGGCAAAGTATATTCACGACCAATATATTGCCGTTTAGATTTTTGCACCATGCATAACCATATTTTTTCATCTATACGGCGAATCAATAAAAATTCAATTTTTACCCCTGTTTCTGTTATTGCACATAGGCGTGCTTTATGTACTTTAGAATTATTAAAAACTAAAAGTGAATGTGGTGGTAATAAGTCTATAATATGAGAAAATTGATGATCTGAAAACTTCCCGGTCTTTTTATTGAGCAACATAAGTCGATCATTACCACGATGTATTGCTGGTTCATATGCAATCAGATCTGAGGGAAGATTAAAGTCCAATGCGCTGAGATCCATTTAATCCTCATCATCACTACTAATGATAATTTTTTCATCAGGATTATGAATAAGTGACTCAATAGTACGTGCAAAAAGTGCTGCACATTTTACACGTGCAGGATAATTTCTTATATTTTTAAAAACAACTAGTTTTCCCAGTTTTTTCATATCTGTATCATTCATATCTTTTGGTTCTTCTGTAAGTGTGATGAGGGTCATAAATAAAGATAATAGTTGTGTTGCCTCATTTTTTGTTTTTCCTATTAGGGCTTGACTCAAAATTGAAGCTGCTGACATAAAAATACTACATCCTTCTCCCCTAAATTTGATGTTGAGAATTTTTTCATTTTCATACTCTATATAGGCAACTAATTTATCACCACATAGAGGGTTGGCCCCTACGCGCTGATATGCGGGTGGAGTAGCTAATTCACCCTGGTTCAATGGATTACTACTGTGTTCAAGGATCAAATCTTGATAGAGGGCTGCCAAATTACTTAACATGAAAAAACCTCAACATTTCTTCTATTTTCTCATCTAAATATTGCCAGTCTTCATCAGAGTTGTAGATAGCAGAGGATATTCTGGAAACAGATGATACACAAAAAAAGTCAATAATTGGCTGTGTACATTGATGCCCATTACGCATAGCAATCCCCATTTCTGCCATAAAGGATCCAATATCATGTGAGTGTAGACCCTTAATATCAAATGAAAAAATATCAATTCTAGAGGATCTAGGTCCTAGTATTCTAACATGATCTGAATATTTGTCAAAGATTTTTTGTGCTTGTTCTATATGATACTGTTCAATATCATATAGGGTGGGCCATCCAATTCGTTGCACAAAATCTATAGCAGCACCAAGACCTAAGATCTCAGCAATAGGGGGTGTTCCTGCTTCAAAACAATGGGGTAGCTCTAAATAGTGGCTTTGGTCTAGATGTACTTCACGAATCATACCACCACCATAAAAAAATGGAGGCATTTTTTTGAGTAACACCTCTTTTCCCCAAAAAATACCAACACCTGTGGGGCCAAAAATTTTGTGACCAGAAAAGGCAAGAAAATCAATGTCATCTTTTTCTACATCTGTGGGAAAATGGCTAATACTTTGAGCTGCATCTACAAAAATATAAATACCTTTTTCATGGCATTTCTTTGAAATCAAGGAAATAGGATTGATAGTTCCTAGTGTGTTTGAGACGGCTAAAATTGAGATAAGCTTTGTTTTTGGAGTTAAGAGTTCATCAAGAGCATATAGATCAAGCTCTCCCTGAGGTGTTATGGGGATATAATCTAATTCTAGAGAAAATTCTTTAGCCATTGCCTGCCAACACACAATAGAGGCATGATGTTCCATTTGGGTTAGTAGTATACGATCGCCATTTTTTAGAAATCCCTGACAAAAACTACGTGCAAAAAGGTTAATACTTGCGGTTGTTCCTGGTGTAAATATAACCTCTTTTGCTTTTTTAGCATTGAGAAACTGTGCAATTTTCTTACGTACAGCTTCATACATTTTACTTACTTCATAGCCATCACGGTGCACACCACGATGAATATTGGCTGTATACTTTGTATAATAGTCCATTATCGCATCAACTACACATGCCGGCTTCAATGATGTGGCAGCATGATCAAAATACACAAATGGTGACTGCAACCCCTTATTTTTAAAGATTGGAAATTCGTCCCTAATTTTAGTAATCTGTTCAGATATCGTATTTTTCATAATTTTACACTTTATGAAATGGATAATTCCTCTTTGAGTGCAACCCTCCATGCCCCTTCTTTTTCTAACTCAATAAATGGTTCTGTTAAGAATCCATAAGTCAAGAGCGGGTAGATTTGAGAATCTTTAAGTCCACGGTTCTTCATATAAAAGATTTCTTCTTGTGTAAATCCGCCAATGGATACACCATGAGAACATGCAAGATCATAATATTCAATATCGAGTTGAGGGCGTGCAGTAATACGTGCTTTGTCTCCTAACAGAAGGCCTTTGAACATCTGATAAGCTAAAATTTGCTTTGCAGATTGGTTTGCAGCAATTTGCCCATTAAAATTCATACAAGACTCACCATGGGCTACAGTATTGATATGTTGATTACTTGTACTTTCTGACGACTCGTGGAAAATTCGTGCAAAAAAGTCGGCATGTTCTTTTTCTTTCAAGTAGAATGATGTGTGCAGCGAAATATCTGCATGAGGTCCTAGTATGTAGCCATAGAAATTTAGACGATGGTATAACAAGTCTTTTGAGAAACTATAAAAATTAATTTGACTATTTTCTTCTACACTTGTTTCAAAAAATGGGTACAAAATCCCTTGCTGATACTGGCTTTCTGGCCAATAAAAAATATCAACTTTTGTATCTTTCTCAGCTTGCACAAATATCATGGGCATCATAAGGCTTTCAGCCTGAACGCTTGTATGAATGTGCAGTGTCAAAGAGGATTCTGCTGCAACTTGTATGAATATTTTTGCGTTATTGATCTCTTGTGTACTAGAGGCAAATCCCAAAGAGAGTACAGCATCTTTTTGGGTGCTTTTAATATGGTATAGCCATGGTGAAGAGACAAATGATGCATCTTTAAAATAGTTTTTTGCACGTAAAAATGTTTGACCCATTTCTTTGGGAGCAATTTTTTTGCATGTAGTACATTCTTGATTATTCACAAAAAGACAATCTGTTTTCCATGGGAATTCTGATAATTTTGATTTATTATTAGGGTTGATTTCTAGGTTATGTAGCGCATCGATAATCCGGCTATAACGAAATTCTTCACTACGTGCATCTGGCATCAATGGCATATGAGGGTTCTCTTGAAATTGCTGAAAATAAGAGGAGAGAGTCATATCTAACGCCCCCCAGCCTGGATAAATTTATCAAAGCCCTGCTCTTCAATTTCCTGGGCGATCGCTGCATCAGAAGAACTAAGTACAACATTTCCATCACTCATGACATGCACAAAATCTGGTTTGATATGCTTGAGGATTCGGTTGTAATGAGTAATCAGAATCAAGCAATTTTTTTGTGTTTTAAGGCCCAAGAGATCACGACAAATAATAGAGAGTGCATCAACATCAAGACCAGAATCAATTTCATCCAAAATCGCAAGGCTTGGATCCAAAAGAGACATTTGGAGCATTTCGTTCTTTTTTCGCTCCCCACCAGAGAATCCAATATTCAAACCACGTGTAAGAAATTCTTCAGACATGCCAAGTTTTTCCATTTTTGATGTAATAAATTCATGAAAATCAAATGCATCGATACGTATTTTACCCTGCCTTTCTTGTAGGTGGTTATAAACAGTACGTAAAAAACTTTCATTATCTAATCCTGCAATTGAGACTGGAGTTTGAAATCCAATAAAGATACCCTTGTATGCACGCTCTTCTGGTTCAAGTTCTAATATAGACTCATACTGACCCTTTTCATTCATCAACAGCACATCACCAGATGTGACTTCATAGTCAGGGTGGCCAGCAATCACTTTGGAGAGTGTACTTTTTCCACAACCATTTCTTCCCATGATTGCATGAATTTCACCCTTTTTAAATTCTAAAGATAAATCTTTTATAATTTTTTTATCTCCAATATTCGCACATAGTTTTTCAATTTTTAACATTTTATACTCCTCATATCTATACGTCTTTCTAGTTTATCCAATGCTACTTTCTAGTTTCATTTCTAGCAGACGCACAGCCTCTACAGAAAATTCTGCTGGCAATTTTTTAAATACTTCTTGACAAAATCCATTCAATATAAATGAGACCGCTTGCTCTCGTGAAAGTCCACGTGATTGCAGATAAAAAATTTGTTCTTCGTTGACTTGACTAGTGGTTGCCTCGTGTGCAATTTCTGATGAAGAATTTGAAACATCAATATAAGGGTAGGTCACAGCTGCACATTGATCACCGACCAACATTGAATCACATTGGGTAAAATTTTTAGAATTTGTAGCCTGAGGCAACATTCTCACTAATCCCCGATAGACATTGCGACTTTCTCCAGCAGAGATTCCTTTTGAGACAATATAGGATGATGTGTTTTTACCAATATGCATCATTTTGGTGCCTGTATCTGCTTGCATTTTATGATTAGTGAGTGCAACAGAGTAAAATTCTCCGTGGCTATGATCTCCCTTAAGGATAACAGATGGATACTTCCACGTTATAGCTGATCCTACTTCAATTTGCGTCCAAGAGATAGTGGAATAGTCTCCCTGGCAAAGGCCACGTTTTGTGACAAAATTATAAATACCACCCACCCCATCTTTGTCACCTGGATACCAATTTTGTACAGTTGAGTAATTAACTGTTGCTTTTTCGTGGGCTACAATTTCTACCACAGCAGCATGTAATTGGTTATTGGAAAACATTGGGGCTGTGCAACCCTCTATATAGTTAACAAAACTTTCGGGTTCTGCAATAATCAAAGTACGTTCAAATTGCCCTGTATCTGATTCATTAATTCTAAAATAAGAACTGAGATCTAGGGGGCTTTTGACCCCCCTGGGAATATAACAAAATGAACCATCTGTAAAGACTGCTGAATTGAGTGCAGCAAAAAAATTATCTGTAATAGGTACAACAGTTGCCAAGTATTTTTTGACTAATTCCGGGTGTTCCTTCATTGCTTCTGTAATAGAGCAAAAAATAATACCATGTTTTTTTAAAATATCTTGATGTGTTGTTGCCACCGATGTTGAATCAAAAATAGCATCAACTGCAACATTTGCAAGGCGTTTTTGTTCCCATAGAGGGATACCTAGTTTATTAAAAGTTTCTAAAATTTCTGGATCAACTTCATCTAGGGATGCTTTCTTTTGTGCATTTTTTTTCTTTGGTACAGAATAATAGCAAAGTTTTTGAAAGTCAATTTCTGGATGTTCATTTCTAGACCAGTTTGGGACTTTCATTGTCTTCCATTGTTCAAAGGCTTTGAGTCTAAATTCCAACATGAATTCGGGCTCATCTTTTGCTTGACTGATCAAACGGATAATATCTTCATTTAGTCCAATAGGTGCTTTTTCACTTTCTACCTTGGTTCTAAATCCATAATCATATTCTTTATCTAAAAAGTTTTGTAGGACATCTTCTGACATGCATACTTCCTTATATCTTCTAAAATGATACATTCAGATTAACAAATGTGAGGACAAAGTTAAAGGGACCAAGCTCTTTATTTGAACTTTTTTGTCATTTTTTTATAAAAAATTAAAAAGAATTGCATGAATTTGTGAATTATTACGTATCCTATTAAGTATTTGTAAAAAAAACATATTAATATAGACCTTCTCGCGACTTGATTTTTTTATAGTAAAATAGCCCTCTTTTACAAGGCTATTAAGCGTACGTGCTACTTTATCTCTTTTCCAGTTAAAGGATTCCATCATTTGAAAGATTGTGATGGTTGGGCGGTTAAAGATATTTATAAAGACAGCAGGGTCTTTATAAATTCTCATAAGAATATATGATTTCTCTATTTCTTGTATAAGTTCTTTGTGTAAAGCAATTGCATGAGAAAGAACAATGTTTCCTAGTTGATAAACATTGGTTAATGACTGCGCATATGAGATAATTGATTCCTCATTCATTTTAATTTTTGGTTGAATCAAGTGTAAGTGATAGAGTACAGGTTTATCACTCATACTGTAATCATGATTAATTTTGACAGTGATGATTCTTTGGATGGAAGGAATATCCTTTGCTTTTAAAATCTCTAAAATTCCGTTAATAACATAGGCAAGAAAAAATATCTTTAGAAAAGGGTCATATTGAGAATTTTTGGCATCTTCTAGGTGCATTTTGAAGAGGCTAATCAGTGGAGTAGGGATCTCTATACCAGGGTTGAATGCATTAATGACTTCTGCAAATATTGTCGCATTTAGTGGTTTTTCCCATATTTTTTTTATAATCACCATATCTAAATTACTCATGTTTTCGTTAGAGTGTTGCATCATACTCGTAAAGGTAGAGAAAAATGACTCAAATGTTTTATCATTTGGTTGCATAGGAGAAGGGATTGTATTTTTGTTAAAAACAAGGACTAATGATGTCAGAAGTTCTTCAGCTCCATCAAACTTTAGGCATGAATTACGAAAGAGAGAGAACTGTTCCCAGAGTTTATTTAGAGTTTTCAAAACAGGTTGAGTTTCTAGTTTTTCTAGATCAGCAATTTCAACGCCCAAATTTCACCTTCCGTCAATTTTATTTATTATAAAAATAGGCCTATTGAATGTCTGATTTTTTTTGGACAGTTTTACTAATCAATCCGTATTTAATGGCTTCTTCTGCATCTAGCCAAAAATCGCGATCTGTATCTAATGCAACTTGCTTAATTTTTTGGCCTGTAGTAGCAGCAATAATTTCATTAATTTTAATGCGATACTTTTCAAGTTCTTTTGCATGGATCTCTATATCTGTGGCTACACCACGTATCCCACTGAGGGGTTGATGAATAAGGTAGCGACTATGTTCAAAACCAAAACGTCGCGCTTTGGGTGCGGCTAGCAAAATCATAGCCCCCATACTGGCTGCTAGTCCCATCACTATAGCATAAACAGGGGCATCAACATAACGCATAGTATCAAAAATGGCAAAACCCGCATCAATGTCTCCTCCTGGAGAATCAATAAATACACGAATAGGCTCATTGTTGATCTGGTCTAGCACTAACAATTGGCGCACAACCTTTTCTGCAAGTTCTTTGTTGACCTCGCCAAAAACTAACACAGATCTTGTATCCAGGAATTTTTGTGAATAATCCTGATTGTTGGGTTCAGTTTCACCTTTTTTCTTTTTTTCTTCAGCCATCATTACACAATACTCCACTCATAATGATAGAGTAATCTTGAAATTAAGATCACTCTATCACATAAATTATTTTAGATTAATAATACTTGAATCATAGTCAGTAGGTGCTTCAAATCCCATCAAATTCAAACATGTTGCCGTGATACTTGTGATTCCTAGTCCAGATTTCAACTGCACATCATATTCACCTTTAAACTCAGGATCATAGATAATAAATGGAACAGGATTCAGTGTATGGCTTGTTTTTGCTTTAGGCTTTCCATTTTCTTTGTATGCAATACTTCCATCTTTTTTCTTTTCATACATTTCATCAGCATTGCCATGGTCAGCTGTGATCAACAGTATCCCACCTGCTTTTTCAATTTTGCTTTTAAGTCGGCCAATACATAGATCCATTGCTTCTACACTACACACAACAGCCTGATAAATTCCTGTATGTCCTACCATATCTCCATTGGGATAGTTGAGCTTGATAAATTGGTACTTTTCACTATCAATAGCTTTGACCACTTCATCAGTAATCTCAGCACATTTCATGGCGGGTCTTTGTTCTAATGGCACTTTATCCCCCGGGATTTCCATGTAATCTTCTAGGGATGCACTAAACTTCTCAGATTTATTTCCATTAAAGAAATAGGTAATATGACCATATTTTTGCGTTTCACTGATGCTGAATTGCTTGACACCAGCCTGACAAAGATATTCAGCAATGGTACGATCAATAGCAGGGGGTGTTACAAGATAGTTCTTAGGAATATGTAAGTCTCCATCATATTCCATCATGCCAGCATAATGTACTTTTGGCCAACGAACGCGGTCAAATTGTGAAAAGTCAGGATCATCAAATGCTAACGAGATTTCTATGGCACGATCTCCACGATAGTTAAAATAGATTACAGAATCACCATCAACAATAGGTCCTACTGGTTTGCCGCTTTCTGCAATCACAAAAGGATCTAGATCTTGGTCAATAGCGCCTGTTTCTTTGCGCAAAATTTCAATTGCCTCATGTGCATTGTCAAATGTACGACCCTCGCCCAAAATATGCGTTTTCCATCCTTTTTCTACCATGGGCCAATCAGCATTATAACGATCCATAGTGATTTTCATGCGCCCACCACCACTGGCAATTTTAGCATCAAATCCATCTGTAGAAAGGTTTTTCAAAAACTCATCAAAGGGATCAAAGTAGTCTAATGCACTAGTCTCTCCGACATCTCGACCATCTAAAAGTGCATGCACACGCACTTTTTTGACACCATCTTCTTTTGCACGCTTAATCATGGCTTCCAGGTGACGAACATTACTATGTACACCACCATCAGAGAGCAGGCCAATAAAGTGCAATGTACCACCCTTTTTAGCATTTTCTGCTAAATCTTTCCATGTTTTCCCACTAAACATCGCCCCAGTTTCAATGGACTCAGCGACTAATTTAGAACCCTGGGAAAAAACACGCCCACAGCCAATGGCATTATGACCAACTTCGCTATTTCCCATATCATCATCAGATGGAAGTCCCACTGCAAATCCGTGTGCTTTTAGCTGAGTATTGGGGCATGTGCTCAAGAGTTCGCTCAGGCTTTCTTTTACGGCATTACCAAAGGCATCACCTTCTTTATTTTTGCTATATGCGACTCCATCCATAATCACCAAAACAACAGGTCCACGACGACCCTTCCAATTAGCTAGTTTTTTTAATGGTTCTAGACTCATAAACATGTCTCCCTCTTCATTTAATCTCTAATTTAAATTATATCATAAATCTATGTCTAGCGTCATGGGCTAATAAACAACTTCTTTCAACGATTTTTCCCACTCTAGGCTATCGGGGTGAATAGCTAAATTATGCATACGCAGGTATGTCAGGCTTTTGCTTAAGACATAGTATGAAAAATTAGTCAAAGAAGGAAATGTCTTCCAATTTTGCTCTAACTGTGTTGCGTATACCCTGGTAGGTTCTATATAGTCTGCAATGTAGAGAATTTTTTCTAGTGCAGACATTTGCAGGCGGCCTGTTGTATGTGCGCAAAATGCTGCATCCACTCTTTGGCAATAATAACCTGTTGCATATTCCAGGATAGCTGCAGCCACACGCCCGTGCAAAATTACAGGAAATCCAGCATCTATATAGCGATAACGCCCAATCATTTTTGCCAAGTGAATTTGTGTTTTGAGCGATAGTTCTTTGGCTACATCATGCCCCAATCCAGCCAGATATGCAAGATCGGGTTTGGGGTAGCCAAAATATATTGCCAGTTTGTGTGCTGTTTTTGCAGTAGACAAACTATGTTCATAGCGTGATCGCGAAAGAATAGTTTGGACGTAATGATTGATAAGATCAGTAGACTTTGTGAGACTCAATGTACTGATAGACCTCCCTTGGCAGTAAATGACGGTATTTTTGCCCCATTTTTATCAGTTCTCTAATTTGGGAGCTAGCACAACACACGGGGGGATTTTTCATATAGATCGCCTCATAGGGAAAAGTAGGTGTTATGTCTTTATTGCGCAAAGCAATCAGTAAGTAGACTTCTTGTGATAATATTTGAGGTTCTTTCCATTGATGAAAATGATTAACTTGATCGTCTCCTATTAAGAGATAGGGACGAGAGGGTAAAATGCCTCTTTCTTTTAATGCACGAATAGTATCAATCATAAAGTGCTGATGTGGGCGGTTCATACAAAGAATCTCTTTGACTTCATAAAGGCATAAGTCTGCCCAGTGAAGAGGTGCAAGTGCTGATTCCATCATTGCGATACGATCTGAGATAGATGACTCATAAGGATTTTTCTTAAAGAACGGCATAGCAGATGGAAGGAAAAGAACCCGATGGGCCTTGAGGGTTTTGCGTGCAAAATCTGCAACCCCCAGATGCCCTTTGTGAATGGGATCAAAGCTACCCCCAAAAACAATCATATTCATTTTCTAGAGATCAACAAGATTGCGAATAGCCTGGGCTGGAGAGACTTTTTTATCCAAAATAGAATAAAGTGTTTGAAAAATAGGTAGCTTTAACGTGTATTGTTCAAGCAAGTGGTTCACAGCAATAGCAGCAAAAACTCCCTCAGGCAAATAACCTACTTTTTGCACCACATTCTTTGCCAGATCTTGAATATTTGTAAAGCTATCAAGAATGTTTTCCTTAATAATAGCGTGGCCAAAGCGGCGATTGCGCCCATGCTTGCTTCGACATGTCACATCCAAATCTCCCACACCAGCAATAGAGGTGAATGTCTCTGGATGTGTGGCACCCATAGCTCGCCCAAGGAGGAGCATTTCATTGAGCCCACTGGCAAGCAAAAAACTTTCTGCATTGTCACCCAAAAAATCAGAGCCTTCTGTATAGGCTTCAATTGCGCCAAATGCAATAGCAATCACATTTTTGACAGCGGCACTTACCTGCACTCCCACTACATCTAGACTAGGAAAAACGCGCAGATATTGACTACTTAATGCATTGCGCACAACAATTGAATTTTTAGCGTTCAGGCTGGCTGCTACCAGTGCTGTAAGTTTCCCACGCCCTAGTTCTTCTGCATGGCTGGGTCCAGAAATGTAAACAAGGTTGCCCTTGTAAAATCCTGGCAAGTAGTTTTCTAATGTTTCAATGATGAACCCCGGTTTGCCTTCTTTATCCAGAATGAATCCCTTTGTTGCACAGGCAATGATGGCACGGCCTTCTGCAACATCTGGCACTGTAATCAATTGCCGTGCCACATCCAAAAGAAATTGACTGGGAGTAACGAGTAGTAATACAGTTTTTCCCTGAGAAACCCTTGAAATATCTGTGCTGGCCTTGAGTCCATGAGGTAAAGAGACTCCTGGTAAAAAAAGCTTGTTTTCGTGTTGATTGTTAATCAATTCTTCAGTTTCTCTATCATGACACCACAGATCAACCCCTACACCATTTTCGAGTATCCTTTTTGCCAGTGCAGTGCCAAAGGCACCACCACCAAGGACACCTACAGACATCGTGGGGGAATTTTTTTCTTTTTCACTCATGTTCAGTATTATATCAGATACTGTACTAAAAGACAAATCTCTCTTGACAGAATCATTTTAAAGATTAAATAATGAGATATGATGGAAAGACTGGAACAGGATCGTGAACTTTATGCTTCCTTGGAAAAGGAGACTATACGCCAAGAGGGCAATCTAGAAATGATTGCCAGTGAAAATATTGTCAGTGCGGCTGTACGTGAGGCTGTTGGATCTATTTTGACAAATAAATATGCAGAAGGTTATCCAGGCCGTCGCTACTATGGTGGTTGTGAATATGTAGATGAGATTGAAAATCTTGCCCGCAATCGTGCAATGAAACTTTTTGGTGCGCAATATGCCAATGTTCAACCACATTCTGGTAGCCAGGCAAACATGGCCCTATACTTTAGTGTTTTACGTTCGGGGGATAAAATCATGGGCATGGATTTAGCTGCAGGAGGACACCTCACACATGGTGCCCCTGTAAGTTTTTCTGGACAACTGCTCAAGCCCGTTTCCTATGGTGTCAACCGTGATACAGAGTTGCTAGATTATGATGAGATTCATAATATTGCAAAGAGAGAGCAACCAAAATTAATTATTGCGGGAGCCAGTGCCTATTCACGGACAATTGATTTTGCAGCTTTTGAAAAAATTGCCAAAGATGTTGGGGCCTATTTGGTTGTTGATATGGCACATATTGCCGGGTTGGTTGCTACTGGAGAACATCCCAACCCTGTGCCACATGCAGACTTTGTGACCTCTACAACACATAAGACCCTCCGTGGCCCTCGTGGTGGTTTAATTTTAATTGGCAAAGATGTTCCCAATAAATTGGGTATTATTGCTGCCAAAAGCGGTCGCATAAAGACCTATGGCGAATTGGTCGACTCTGCAATTTTTCCCTTTAGCCAGGGTGGTCCACTGATGCATGTGATTGCAGGAAAGGCAGTATGTTTTCAGGAGGCTATGCAACCAGAATTTGTTGATTATCAAAGACAGGTAGTCAAAAATTCACGTGAACTTGCACAGTCATTAATAGCTGGAGGCCTGAGAATTGTCTCAGGTGGTACAGACAATCATATGTGTCTTGTTGATTTACGTCCGCTCAATAACAGTATGACAGGCAAAATGGCAGAAGAAATTTTGGATAAGGTGAATATTACAGCAAATAAAAATGCAATTCCCTTTGATACAGCGAGCCCCTTTTTGACTTCGGGATTAAGATTGGGAACACCCTCCCTCACTAGTCGTGGGATGCGAGAAAAGGAGATGGGCCAGGTTGCGGAATATATTATTGATGCATTAAAAAATTCCCAAAATGAAACCACTCTTTCTCAGATTAGGGAAAAAATCCTTCTTTTGACAAAAATCTTTGCGCTTCCTTAGCTTTTTCGTGACTTCTTGAGTGTGTAGGACTAAGGATATATAGAATATAAACCGTTGTTATATACAATTGGGAGATTATAATCTACTTGCATACTCGTCAACGACGCATCTCAATCTATTTCCTCATCCTTATTTTTGGTTTGGTAGCGGGCCTTGCCTATATTGGCACCACTTTGCTCAAGGGCTATTTGAGTGCACGTAAAACAGTGGGTGAACTCAGTCAAAACTTTAAAGATGGTAGTATTGAGATCTATGCCAACCAGGGCAATGTAGATCCACTTGCGCTTGAAACAGTCTACAGAAAGCATGCTGTTGTTAACTCTATTAGCGTTTATCGTGGGAAAAATAATATCCTTTCAGGTGGTAATGAGCCAAGCCTTTATTTAGATAAAGAAGGTGTACGTCATTATAAACATGGCTGGTGGCAAAAAATTGTGCGCACGCATATTCCAGATCCTGTGAACGGTCAAGATCTCAATGTTGATATGGTCGTCGATGTTGTTCCTTTAGATATTCTTAAAATTGGACTTCTTAAAGGATTGGCCCTGGTTAGCTCAATTTTTGTACTCAACTTGATTGGTAGTGCAATAGGTCGACGACGACCAGAGCATAAAATTCGCAAGCAAAAGAAAGTAGCCGAAGAAGAAAGTGAATTTAATGAGGTTGCCAAACCAATTGAGAATACAGGCTCTATTCAGATATCCAAAAAACCAGATCAGCCATTGATGTCCATGGATATTCCGTTGGAGACTTTACTTGAGCCAGAAGCTTTGGATGAATTTTTTAGTACACTTGATGAGCTAGACAAGAAAAATGCTAAGGAAGAGGCACATAAAAAAGCACAGGAAGAGGCGCAAAGAAAAATAGCTTATGCTAAAATTCGTGGGGAAGAAATTCCTGAGGAATGGTTGGTTATTGCTAATGGTGAATTAGAAGATAATGCCGATTTGGCACAGCCATCTGAGCTAGTAGAGCAGGAAGAGGAAGTTTTAGCAACCACAGACTTTGAATTGCCAGAGTTGCCTGAATTGGCTAGCACAGATACTACGGAAAGTGTGAATGAGGTCGATTTGGCACAGCCATCTGAGCTAGCAGAGCAGGAAGAGGAAGTTTTAGCAACCACAGACTTTGAATTACCAGAGTTGCCTGAATTGGCTAGCACAGATACTACGGAAAGTGTGAATGAGGCCGATTTGGCACAGCCATCTGAGCTAGCAGAGCAGGAAGAGGAAGTTTTAGCAACCACAGACTTTGAATTACCAGAGT
Source organism: Spirochaetia bacterium (assembly GCA_051648825.1). Lineage (GTDB taxonomy): Bacteria > Spirochaetota > Spirochaetia > WRBN01 > WRBN01 > JAHHUI01. The sequence continues at coordinate 118,658 of JBOFFX010000022.1, read as the reverse complement.
TGCCTGAATTGGCTAGCACAGATACTACGGAAAGTGTGAATGAGGCCGATTTGGCAGAAAGGACCTCTTCTATATCTGCATTGCAAGATTACACACTAGAAGAACCAGTGATAGAACAGGACGAACAGACACCTTCAGTAGCGATGGATCTGACTGAAGATGAAGAGATAGAGTTGCCATTTGTTGCAGATACACAATTTTTGGAAAAAGGAACGGTTTCACATAAAGATGATTTTGATGATTTACCCAATTTAGGCAGTCTTTTAAATTCTGGTAGTGTGGCACGTAAAGATGATGAAGAATTTGATGATTTACCAGATCTCGATAATTTATTAAGAAGTGAAGAAAATAGAGAAAAATGGACAACAGAAATAGGCAATATAGAAGACACAAGTGTATTAGATTTTAAACCAGAAGTCCTTGAAGAAATTAGCTCTGCCACTGATATAGGGCTCAGAAATTTGAGCCAGGATTTAGATGATGAGTTTGTTTATGAGGATTTGTCGCTGGACAAATCCTGCAATCATCCCGCATATTCGATACATAAAAAATTGCCAGAGCCACTGATGTTAAAGTCAATGAAGGCAAAAAATACACAGTTTCACCCACCAAAGACATATAAAGTATCTGAGAATTTACGTAGTACATTTACTGAAGAGGAATTAGAGGAAGCTTTGCTGAATAATCGCTGGACAGATGCATTGGGTAAAATTATTCTTGATGCTGAACAGGCCAGTGAAGATTTTTGTTTGCTTGTTTTTTCTTTAAACAATAGAATGGCTGTAGATCTGGCACGTCAGTTTTTTAGTGAAGTATACGGTTTGGCCTTACATCACTTTTCTGAAAATAGTACAGGAGTGTGGCTCATAGATACAGATCTTGAAGAAGCTTACGGTGTTGCTGGAGAATTTGCATATTATATTGAGCAACATAAATATGGTGTATCTATTGGACTTTCATCACGATCACAAAGATTGGTTGAGGCTGAAGACCTAGTGCGTGAGGCTTTGCATGCTTTATTACGCTGCGTATACAGTAATGGCGGGATCGTGGGATTTCGCCCAGACCCTGATAAATATGCAAGAATAAAGACTGCGGCAGACGGTTAGCACTTCTGATAATAAAAATTCTGTCAACTTTTTTAAAAAGAGGGTCCTTGCTTTTTTGACAGCAAGAGTACATAATGTCGAAGATTGTAGTCACAATGGAGTATTTAAGGGACTTTTGGGGGGTATTTAATGAGTAGTTTAAGGAAGACAAAAATAGTTTGTACTATTGGTCCAGCAAGTGAGAAGCCAGAAATTTTGACAAAAATGATGAAGGCTGGGATGAATGTTGCACGTTTGAATTTTTCACATGGCGATTATAACGAGCATCAGGCACGTATTGATTTAGTTAGAAATAAGTCTCAGGAGTTGAAGTGTCCAATTTCTATTGCCTTAGACACAAAAGGGCCAGAGATTCGTGCTGGTATATTCAAGGACGGAAAAGTTGTTCTTAAGCAGGGGGAGACATTTGTTTTTACCCCAGATGAGATTGAAGGCACTGAGACTGGATGTAGCATTAGCCATAAAGAGCTCTATAAGTGGGTCAAGCCAGGTACGCAAATCCTTGTCAATGATGGACTTATTGGTCTGACAGTGAGAGAAGTAAAGGGACAAAACATTGTTTGTCATATAGACAATGGGGGCGATCTCAGTAACAAAAAAAGTGTAAATGTTCCAGGTATTTCTATTCCCATGCCATTCTTAAGTGATAAAGATCGTAGTGATATTGCTTTTGCTGTGAAGAATAATTTGGACTATGTTTTTGCAAGTTTTGTTCGTAATGCGAGTGATGTTATTCAATTGCGTGACTATATTAAAGAGTTGGGCAATACATCAATCCAAATTATTGCAAAAATTGAAAATCATGAAGGTATTGAGGATTTTGATAATATTCTTAAGCAGGCAGATGGTGTGATGGTTGCACGTGGAGACTTGGGTGTAGAAATCCCTCTAGAAGACGTACCCCTTCAACAAAGAATGATGATCAAGCGTTCTAAAGCTGCTGGCAAAATTGTTATCACAGCCACACAGATGCTTGAATCAATGATGAAGAACCCCCGTCCTACACGTGCGGAAGCTTCTGATGTTGCCAATGCTGTTTTTCTTGGAACATCTGCGGTGATGCTTTCTGGTGAGTCTGCAGCAGGAAATTATCCCATAGAAGCAGTGGAGGTAATGGCACGGGTTGCTCAAAAGGCAGAGTCTGGCATCGATTATTGGCAGAAGTTTAAGAGTAAGCTCCAAAGTGGCGATTTTGAAGATACAAGTATGGCTATTGGTCATGCAGCATGTGATATTGCTGCCAGTTTGAATGCAAAAGCAATTTTGGTCTTGACAAGAAGTGGTGCCACGGCACGCGCAGTTTCTCGTTATCGCCCCAGTTGTCCTGTTGTTGCTCGTGTCAGTTGTGCACAAGTGATGACGCAGTTGGCTTTAGTTTGGGGAGTCTCCCCTATTCTGGGCAAAGAATTTGCTGATGCAAAAGAAAATTTGACACAGGCAATTGAGCAGGCTATCACGGATGGATTTTTGAAAAAAGGTGACTTGATTGTGATTACTGGTGGTTTGCCTATTAGTGATGTTGGAACAACTAATTTTTTAAAGGTTCATTGTGTGGGGAACCCCGTTATTTAATTTTTTACGCTATATAAGGGTGGTAAATATATATGTCAGAGCAAGAAGTTGATCTAGAACGTCAGGCACAAAAGCTGTCTATGATAAAAGGGTTCGCATTGAAAACGGCAACCCGTGTCAGCTTTTTGACTCTTATAATTCTTACCGCCTTTGATCTTTTGTTTTACTTGCGTACAGCACTTTTATATGCAACCAAAGAAGGCTTTGCACAGTTTGGGTATCATTTTTTTACAAATATGTTTTCCTTTTCTTTTGTATATTCCTTGGTTATTTTTGCTTACTATTTTACGGTGTTACTCGTCTCTGAACTCAGGCTGAGGGATTTCGTCTCCAAGGGCGAACTCAATGAGGCAGAGAGAATCCACTTTAATGTAAAATTTAATAGGGTGAGACGCTGTTCTGCAATTCCAATGCTTGTTATACAGCTTGTGGTACTTATTGTTGATTTTGCTATTTATTCTGGTTCAAGAGAAGGAATAGGAGGGGTTCCATCTAATGTTTTAGATGTGGCATCTTTACGCTATATTCTATGGTCTATATTTAGTGCATTTTTTATTGGGGTGATTCAATCAGGCTATTTTGTGAAGAGATTTGCATCTTTGTGGGATATTATTGGTCTAAATTCCACTGGAAAGCAAAAAATTCTAAAAACCAGTACAAATCTTATGATTACGACTATCTGTTTAATTCTCGTCCTCTCTACCAGTGCATGGACTAATCTTGGAATAACTACAGATGCCCTCATTATTTTGGAGCAGGCGCATGCCAAAGTACTCAGTGGTGAATATACAACGCTACAGGATGCTGATAGGCAGTTTAATATCGATTATGGAGCCTATTCAGAGCAAGCTGGTATGACAATGCCCCTGGTAGGGGATGCATTGGTGAGTACTGATGATTTTCTGAATATAGATAATAGTAAAGCAGATACAGTAAGAATCTTGGGTGTTGAACTCATGATGTGGGTGTTTTTTATCTTTTTAGGGTGGTTATTTGAGCAACAACGCATTGGGGCGGTAGAGAATTTTATTATGATGACTTCAAAACTCATTCAGCGCATGGTGCGTGGTGAAGTCAGTTTTAGTACAAGACTTGCAATCACAAATTTTGATAGTTTTGGTTATATGCTAGGATATATTAATTTTCTTTTGGGGTTGCTTGAAGAAATGGTTCATGGTATTAAAAATATCACTGGAGATTTAAAAACTTCATCTGTAGATATTGTTGAGTCATCTAACAAGACAACTGTCGCAGTGAACTCTCTCATAGATCGTATCTCAAAGGTGGCAAATGATATTGAAAATCAAAGCTCACAAGTGCGCAAAAATCGAGAGCATTTGAATGATTTGACTTCTGCTGTCACAACAATTAACCGTGCACTTAGTAGTCAGATGATGCTGGTCATGCAAACCCTTAATACGGCAGAAAATTTTGCAAAAAATTTGGCGAGGGTTCGAGAATTAGCCTTGGCTGCAGATACATTGAGTCGCAATCTTGTTACTGTAGCAGATACGGGAACCAAGGCTGTAGACTCTGCAATGGGAGCTATTACGCGTATCAGTGATACCTCACAAAATATGTCTAAGGCAATGAGTGTAATTAGCAAAATTGCAGGACAAACCAATTTGCTCTCAATGAATGCTGCTATTGAGGCAGCACATGCTGGTGAGACTGGTCGAGGTTTTGCTGTTGTTGCCGATGAGGTACGTGAACTCAGCGAAAATTCAACAATGCAGAGTCGCAAGATTAAAGAACAGATTCTGATGATGAATGAGCGTATTAATCAGGGGTTAGATATTTCTTCTAATGTACAATATACCCTACGAGAGATTATTAATGGAATAGAAAATGGAAGTAAGATTATTGATGAAATTGCCACAACAATGGAAGAACAATCTGATGGTGTGGATAATATTGTCAATAGTATCGCGATGATTAATGATTCTAATAGTAAGGTTGCAAGTCAAACTGAGAGACAAAAGAAGCATGCAGTTGCACTGCAAAATTCTATGAGATCTCTTTTGCGTACTTCTGGATCAGTATTCCAAGAAACACGTATGCAAGTTCAATATGCAAATAATGTTTCTACACAAATTAAGCGAGTCAATGAGTTTGCGGAAGAGAGCATCAAAAAAGTAGATGACCTGAGTGAGCTTGTGGATAAATTTTTAGTTTAGGTCAAATCTTTAAAGAGGTAAAATAATGGCAGGCGCAGAAAAAACAGAAAATACTCCAGATAATACGTCAAGTGTAGAGACTCAATTAATTCCTAATTTTTCAATCAGAGTTGCTTTAAGAATCTCTATTATGCCTGTGCTTACTCTTTCTGTTTTCTTTTTTGTTTTTTATCTCAGAGATATCCTTATTTTTACAGACGCAAAAATGTCCTTACTCTGGCCATCTATGTGGTTTCTCTTTATTCGCCTCCTTTTTCCACTTGTAACTATCTCTATTATTGCTTATGTAGTTGTTTTTAATTTTTTATGGAGAGATATTGTTCTTTATATCACCCATCGCCCAACCCTCTCTCAACAGGAAAAGAACTTTTTAAATCGGCGAGTGAGAAAATTTACATTCATTGCTGTGAGTAGTGTCTATAGTACTATTGTTATTTTCTTTTATATCCAAAGGCTTGTGCTGAATTCCCAGCGGTTTGAACTTCTAAATATTTACTATTGTATATGGTTATTCTTTTTGGCGTATTTGTGTAGTGCCGCGCAGTATCGTATTGCCTTTCTTGAGATTGCAAAGGTGATTCCACAATTGGTGGGTGTTTCTACACTAGATAAGAATAAAATTAAACCATTAAAAAATTCTTTTGTTCTTTATACAATTGCTATTGTTGGATTGACCTATGGCAACATTCTGATCAATGATTTAGTTATTCAAGATGCAATGCGTACCTATGTTGTTGGTCAAAGAAGGATTATTGCAAGGCAAACAAATTTTCAAGAATTAAATCGCAGCTATAGAAGTCACTATGCCAGCATGATGCAGTCAGAAATTTCACGTGCAAAAATACCTGGTAGTGCATTTACTTCTGTTGATAATATTATAAAAAATGCAGACACTCATACTATGACTATTGCCATCCTTGTTACTATTTCTGCATTATTAGTTGCTTTGTGGGTTGAATTTGAGCGAAGCCGTACTTTAAAGTACAATATTCAACAAATTTCTGACACTATTCGCAAAATGGTGCGTGGTGAAACAAGTCTTAAAGATCGTATTAGTATTATGACTTTTGACTCCTTTGGTTATATGATAGGTTATATCAACCTATTGTTGGGACTTCTAGAAAAAATGGTAGGCGGTGTACGGGGTCTTACAGATAGTTTAACAAATTCCTCAGAAGGCATTGGTATGGCTGCTGCTGATGCAAGCACTTCTATGGGAGGACTCACAAGTTCTATTATCACAGTAACCAAAGATATGAGTACGCAGAATACAGAAGTTGAACGTAGCAAGCAAAATTTAAGTGAATTAACAACCAGTATTACTGCAATCAATCAGGCTCTTAGTAATCAAATGATGCTTCTAGCGCAGACTTCTGGAACGGCAGAACAATTTTCTCAGAGTGTTTCGCATGTACGTCGCATTGCTAATGATGCTCAAAATATGACGCGCGATCTTATTGGTGTTGCTGGTACAGGTACAGATGCTGTTAACTCTGCACAAAAATCTATTTCTCGTATTAGTGATGCATCTAGTAATATGTCACGTGCTATGGGAATTATTACCAAAATTGCAACACAAACCAATCTGCTCTCGATGAATGCTTCTATTGAAGCTGCACATGCTGGGGGTGTTGGCAAGGGATTCACTGTTGTTGCAAATGAAATTCGTGCTCTTAGTGAGAATTCAACTAAGCAAAGTCGTGGAATTCGTGATGAAATTAACATTATGAATGATCGTATTGATGAGGGAGCTACAGTAACCCAAAATGTTGAGACAACTCTCAAAAAAATTATCCGAGGCATTCAGCGTAGTGAACAAACTGTTTCTCAAGTAGCTAAATCAATGTTAGACCAGGAGCAGGGCGTCCAGGATATTCTTAAGAGTATTTCTCTTATTAATGAATCTAGTACGCAGGTTTCTACACAAACAGAGACAGAAAAAGAGCAAGCTGATTTGATGCTTACATCTATGCAAACACTTTTAGAAGTTTCAGGGCATATTCTTAGTGAGTCTCAGGTCCAAAGTGAGCAAGCAAGAGAAGTCTCACATTTTGTGGATCATATCGAACGTATTGCTAAGAAAAATAAAGCAAAAGTCAATGAACTCAATGCTGCAGTAACAAAATTTAACCTATAATGAAAAATCTATTTCCGTTTTTTTGCTCATTTTTTAGAATAGGTCTATTTACTTTTGGTGGAGGGCCTGCTATGCTCCCCCTCTTGGAAAAAGAGATGCAAGCCTATTCTCTTTCACAGGATGATGTCATTAAATATTTTTCTCTGGCACAGGCACTTCCTGGCGTTATTGCCATTAATACATCTACATTCGTTGGCTATGCACTTTTTGGGATACCAGGAGCATTGATTGCTACACTGGGTGTGGTGCTACCCTCATATTTCATTATTGTTATTATTTTAACCTTTTTTCAGGCATTTTTTGCACATAATTTTGTACAGATTTTCTTGGGGGGTGCTAGGATGGCTGTTGTTGCAATGATTTTGTCTTCTATCACTACAACTATTTCAAGAGTACTCAAACAACCCCTAAAACCAGTACTATTATTTTTCTCTATTCTACTTTTATCCTTGACTACCCTTTCACTAGCTATTAACCCCATATATTTAATTATGGCACTATTAGTATATATTTTTTTATATCAAATTATTTTTAAAAAAAAATAGAATAAAGGACTCTTCTGTTGGTTTATTGGCAACTATTTTTTATCTTTAGTTATGTTAGCATTATTGGCTTTGGTGGTGGTACAGCCATGATTCCGCTTTTTGAAAGCTTGCTTGTTGACAAATGGATTTCCTCACAGGATTTGATGGATATTATTGCCTTAAGTCAGGTAACTCCTGGTGCATTTTCTATTAATCTTGCAACTTATACTGGGTATATTGCTACATCGCGGCCATATCTTGGTGCACTTTCGGCTACATTGGGACATTGTGTAGTTGGGTTCTTTATGTGTACAGCAATTGGCAAATTTCTTAAACGTCATGCACAATTGCCTATTATTCAGGTTATTTTTAATACATTAAGGCCTATGACAACAGCATTATTAATTTGGACAGCATTTTTAATCACCTATAATGACCTCAGTAGACATTCTAGTAAAGTTATCCCTGGCCTATTGATTATTATTTTTAGTTTTTTTCTATTAAGGTATAAGCCTCTAAAATATAAAACTGGGCCAATTGGCGTGATTCTACTGGGTGGTTTTTTTGCTCTAATTGCACATAGTATCTATACCTATTTTATGAAATAGATTAATATTAGTCGCCTAGAGAGAGGTATGACTTTTTTATGATACAACTGATTCTTGGGACAATGTTTGCTGGAAAGTCTACAGAGTTACTCAAATATTTACGAAGAGGCTGCATTGCAAAGAAAAAAGTGTGTCTTTTGACGCCAGCATTTGATAGTCGAGGCTTTTTTACACATAATGATGAAAAACTCTATCAAGGCATTGATTTTTTTGATTTATCACAAGATACTACACAGGTAAAAACAACCTTAAATTATGCAGAGCAATATGATATTATTGGAATAGATGAGTACCAATTTTTGCCTATAGACCATTGGCAAGGATACATTTTTCCTTTTTTAAAAAATATTCAAAATAAAAAAAAAGATTGTTACATAGCAGGGCTTTCTGGTACATTTTTGCTTACACCATTTAATATTGTTTCCCTCACTATTCCTTTAGCTAATCAAATACAACTTGAAAATGCTATTTGTAAGGAATGTGGTGATATTGCCTACTATACACATAGTATAAATGACCAAAATTCTAATACAGATATTGTAATCGAAAATATTGGTGCAGCAGAAAAATATATGCCTTTATGTTGGCAATGTTGGCACAGTATGGTGAAGGAGAAGGATCAGATATGCTAACACTGATTTTGGGACCTATGTTTTCTGGAAAATCTACAGAATTAATAAAAAATATGAGGCGTTCACTTTTGGCAAAAAAGAAAACTTGCCTTGTTCGGCCAAATAAAGATTCACGACCACATTTGACACATGATTTTGCTGTTTTACATCCAGAGATTGATATGTTTATCCTAGATGATTACAGCCAAGCTAACCCAGACATAGAGAAAATTCTCTCATATCAAACAATCGGGATTGATGAGTGGCAGTTTTTTCCATCTGAGGCATGGATGTCTTTATTATTTCCTATGATTAAGACAATTCAAGATAGAAGTATTGACTGTTATATTGCAAGTTTGTCAAACAACTTTTACCTTAAGCCATTTGAAATACTTTCACATATTATTCCATTAGCTAATCATATAGAGTTGCAAACAGCAATTTGTATAGGGTGTGGAGGCACTGCAAACTATACTTCTTTGAGGGGTGCAGAAACTACAGATGAGGTGGTGGGATCTGAGGATAAATATGATGCTTTATGTTGGTGTTGCTATACAAAGCATCATTCTATAGAATAAAAAATCACTTTTTAAGGAGTAAATTCATGAAAAAATCTTATTTATTTACCTCTGAGTCTGTAACAGAGGGGCATCCAGATAAAATGGCAGACCAGATCAGTGATGCGGTGCTAGACTATATTATTCAGCGAGATCCGCAGGCACGGGTGGCATGTGAAACACTTTTAGCAACAGGACTGTGTGTGGTGGCAGGAGAGCTTAAAACTGATGTACAGGCTCCTATTCAGGATATTGCTAGAGAGGTGATTAAGAAAATTGGCTATACAGATCCGCAAATGGGATTTGATGCGGCAAGTTGTGCTGTTTTGAACTGTATGGGCAAACAAAGTCCCGAAATTAACCAAGGTGTTGATCGTAGGGATGGCGAAATTGGTGCAGGAGATCAGGGTTTAATGTTTGGTTATGCATGCAATGAAACCAAAGATTTCATGCCATTGCCTATATGGCTTTCTCATCAGATTACACAAAACCTTGCAATTAAACGGCATGATGGAAGCCTTCCGTTTTTACGCCCAGATGGCAAATCCCAGGTGACAATAAAATATGAAAATGGCAAGCCTATTTTGATAGATACAATTGTTGTTTCTTCTCAACATAGTGCAAATGTTTCTCAAGAAGAACTAAAGAGTGCGCTTATTCATAATGTAATTCAAGAAGTATTACCTGAAAAATATTTGAATGAAAAAATTAAATACTATATTAATCCTACTGGTAGCTTTATTTTGGGGGGTCCACAAGGAGATAGTGGTCTGACTGGGCGGAAAATTATTGTAGATACTTATGGTGGTAGCTGCTCTCATGGAGGGGGTGCTTTTAGTGGAAAAGACCCCACAAAAGTTGATCGCAGTGCAGCATATATGGCACGTTATATTGCCAAGAATCTTGTAGCAAGTGGTGCATGTGAAAAAGCCACAATTCAATTAGCCTATGCTATAGGAGTAGTTAATCCGGTTTCAATTTTTGTAGATACACAGGGTACAAGTAAAATTGAAGAAGAAAGACTTTCTGCATGTGTGCGAGAGATTTTTCAGTTAACACCTAAGGGAATTATAGAAAGTTTAGATTTATTAAAACCTATTTATCAAGAGACTGCGAGTTATGGCCATTTTGGTCGATGTGCAGAGAGCTTTTCTTGGGAGAGAACAGATAAAGTTTCAGAAATACAAGATTTTTTAAAATTGTAGGTTGTTTATAAAAAAAGGAGGCTCAATGCCTCCTTTTTTTATAAATCTAGCAGGGCTATATTACATCATGCCCATTCCGCCCATTCCGCCCATTCCTGGTGCTGGGGCTGCTGGAGTTTTCTCTGGTAAGTCTGTGATTGCACACTCTGTAGTTAACAGCAATCCTGCGATACTAGCAGCATTTTGTAATGCACTACGTGTTACTTTAGCAGGATCGATAATCCCGGACTTGACCATGTCAACCCAAACCATACTATGGGCATCAAATCCAGTACCAGATTTTTCCTTTTTCACACGATCTGCAACGATAGAACCATCGACTCCAGCATTTTCAGCAATTTGGCGAATAGGCTCTTCTAGTGCACGACGTACAATTTTAAATCCAACGGATTCTTCTGCAGTCATCTTTGATAAGTCTACAGATTCTAGTGCAAAAGAAATCTGTGCAAGCGTTACACCACCACCCGGGACAATACCCTCTTCAATGGCTGCACGTGTTGCACTCAGTGCATCTTCTACACGATGTTTTTTCTCTTTTAGCTCGACTTCTGTAGCAGCCCCCACATTGATGACTGCTACACCGCCAGCAAGTTTGGCCAAGCGCTCTTGTAGTTTTTCACGATCATAATCACTAGTGGCTTCTTGGATATGTGACTTGATCTGCGCAATACGATCATTAATAGACTTGGACTCACCAGCACCATTAATAATAGTTGTATTTTCTTTTTCAATTTTGACACTTTTGGCCTGCCCCAGCTGAGAAAGCTCAGTATTTTCTAGCTTGAGGCCCAACTCATCGCTAACAACTTCTCCACCTGTAAGCACAGCAATATCCTCAAGCATAGCTTTACGTCGATCTCCAAAACCAGGGGCTTTGACAGCAACAACTTGTAGTGCGCCACGCAATGCATTGACAACAAGTGTGGCTAATGCTTCTCCCTCGATATCCTCTGCAATAATGAGAATAGGTTTACCAGCTTGTGCAACTTTTTCCAAAATAGGTAAAAGCTCAGACATTGCGCTAATTTTTTTATCATAAATTAAAATAAATGGGTTTTCCAGAACAGCGGTCATATTGTCGCGATTATTAGCAAAATAGGGACTGATATATCCACGATCGAATTGCATTCCTTCCACAAAATCTGTAGTAGTTTCAATTGTCTTAGACTCTTCAACGGTGATAACGCCATCTTTGCCCACCTTTTCCATAGCACCAGCAATTTCCTCACCAATAACACGGTCATTATTAGCACTGATAGTGGCAACCTGTGCAATTTCTTCCTTGTCTTTGATTTCCTTTGCTAGTTTTTTGATTTCTGAAACAGAGACCTCTACAGCTTTATCGATTCCACGCTTAATGCCCATAGGATTAATACCTGCGGCGACACTTTTAAGACCTTCTTTCACAATAGAATAAGCGAGGACTGTAGCAGTTGTCGTTCCATCACCAGCCACATCGTTCGTCTTGCTTGCAACTTCTTTAATGAGCTGTGCTCCCATATTTTCATAAGGATCTTCCAACTCCACTTCTTTAGCAACAGAGACACCATCTTTGGTGACTGTTGGTGCACCAAATTTCTTATCTAGTAGAACATTACGTCCCTTTGGACCCAAGGTGACTTTCACAGCTCTTGCAAGTTGCTCCACACCATTTAAGAGGCCTTTTCTTGCATCTTCATCAAATCGCAATTGTTTTGCCATAGTTTGAATAAACTCCCTTTTCTCTCGTAATCAGTTATTGATTTAAGTAGCGAGATTAAATTATAAAAAGTGATTAAAAGACACCCCTAACCAGGGCCTGATGCGCAGACAATAGGCCAACGCAACAAAATAGAATATACACAAAAAATTTAATTTTGACAATAAAAAATTTAATATTGGCAAGAGTAAATTTTATTCATCAGTATTGATGGTTTTTTATAAAGTAATATTGTATTTATTCCTTTTTATGTAATATAATTACGATATGAATTTCTATATTTACGAAAAAGAAGATAATGGGCAGGAAATGTTGGCTTTGGCACAACGATTGGTTGCAGATGCGCAACTCTCTGCAAGTATATACCTCTATGATGAAACACAAAAACTTCACGAACATTCTTTTGATTTATTACCGGCTTTATTTTTAGATGGCAACCTCCTTATCGAAGGGGATACGCCTCCCTATGAGGAGCTATGTATGTTGGTGGGTGTTGCGCTTCAGGTTTATGGATATATTTCTGGTGGTAGTTGTAGTAGTGGTGGTGGATGTCCTAGTAGTGGCTGTTCTGGTTGCGATCCTATAGAGGAAGAAATTTTAGAGGAATCTAGCGCTTGTGCCTGTGGTGGAAATTGCACTTGCAATGGAGCACACGGATAGGCATGGTTTTCCAAATTTAAGATTAAGGATTCAGTGGTATTATTTTATGAACTCTCGGCATCTTTGGGTTTGCGCATTTTCTCTTGTTCTCGTGTCTATTTCATTGGGCTCTATGTTGGGTCTTTCTTTTTCTGTTAGTTCATTGATTAAAGAGCAAGAAACGATTGGTAATATTGAGTTGGCATTGCCTACGAGGGTCTACAGTCTTGATGGTGAGCTGGTGACAGAGTTTTTTGGTGATGAGCGACGAGAGTTGGTGCTGTACGAAGAGATTCCTCGTCAAACAGTTTTGGCCCTTTTGGCCCGTGAAGATAGAGAATTTTTTAATCACTCTGGGTTTAGTATACGTGGTACGATGCGTGCTTTGACAAAGATTTTACTTTTACCCTTTGGCGGAGGGTTTGTTTCTGGTGGTTCTACGCTCACACAGCAGCTTTCAGGTCATGTATATGCTAACCGCCTACTTGATAAATCTATTACTAGAAAGTTGCGTGAACTTTATTGGGCTTGGCAACTAGAAAAATATCTATCTAAAGAAGAAATCCTAGAGACATATCTGAATAAAATGGGATTTGGCCACAATACCTACGGAATACAGGCAGCTAGTCAATACTTTTATGGACATAATGTCCAGGAGACCAATACTGCAGAGAGTGCATTATTGGTGATCCAGTTAGCAAATCCCAGTGGTCTTTACTCACCTTTTCGTCGTCCAAGGCGTGCACAACTTTTACAACGTGAAATGCTAGATCAAATGGTCTATCATGGATATATCCAGAAGGATCAGGCGGATTTGGAGTACAACGAATACTGGGATAACTATAATTGGTCTCGCGATGCATATGGGACAGCATTTTTTGACCGTTCTGATAAAGCTCCTTGGTTTTCTGAGTATGTGCGCACAGAATTAGCAAGTCTTATGCCTGGAAAATCAGATATTTATACAGGCGGATATTCAGTTTTCACAACAGTTAATCTCAAATATCAAAGTATTGCAGAAGAAGAGTTAGAGACTGGGTTAGAGGCAGCCAACGAAAACCTTCAACGTAACTATCGTGCTAGGTATAATCGAAATACAATGACAAACCTTCCTTATATCGATATGATTGCCCTATTGTTTAACCTAGAGGGATTTCGATTACCACAGGGACAAGTTGCCCGGTTTTCTAAAGAAGCTTATGATGGGGGTCTCAATGCCACTTTAGATATTGTCAGTTCGATGTTTGGCTTGAACAATGCTAATCGTGCGTCTCAAATTGCGTATTCTGATCTACTCAAACGGCAGCGTAAGAGCCAGGTCCAAACAGCTATGATCACACTCGAGCAATCTACTGGATATGTGCTTGCGATGGTTGGGGGCAATCGTTTTGACCGGTTCAATCAGCTCAATCGTGCAATGAATGCAAAAATTATGCCTGGTTCTGCAATCAAACCATTGTATTTTGTTGAGGCTATTTCTAGCGGACGGTTGACAGCGGCAAGTAATTTGGCCAATTATCCTCGATACTGGGTCAATGAGGATGAATCTGTCTATACTCCACTCAATTATGATGGTAATTATGATACACGTGGTGTACTCATGCGTCGTGCATTAGCTATGAGCTTGAATATTCCTGCGATTACTGTACTAGAGGAAATTGGTATTGATGCTGCTATTGCACGTATGTCACAGCTGATGAATATTACTGATCCCATGGAAATTTCACGGACATTCCCACGGGTTTGGGCATTGGGTTTAGGTGTTATGGGTATTTCTCCGGTGCAAATGGCGCGGGCATTTGCAGTTTTTCCCAACCAAGGAAAGTCTGTTGAACCTATCACCGTACGTTATGTCACAGATCGTTATGGTCGGATTGTCATTGATTTTGAAAATGATATAAAACTGAAACAAGCCAAAACAGATCAAGCACTCATGACTCCACAAACGGCTTATATCATGGTAGATATGTTGAAGTCTACAGTAGATAATGGGACTTTATGGGGCGCATTTGTACGCCATGGGGGTGGATTTTATCAGGGGTTTGCGGGTAAAACTGGTACCAGTCAGAATTGGGCAGATGCTTGGGCTATTGGGTTCACTCCATATTATACAACAACCATGTGGCTAGGATTTGACCAAGGAGGTTATTCTCTTGGGCCAGAAAATGAAGCAAGTAGTTCTATCGCCAGAACTTTAGTTAGATACATGAAACGTATTCACGAAGGATTGCCTTTAAGGAATTTTCCAAGGCCTGATACTGGAATTGTCAGTGTAAATGTTGATGCGGTGACCGGCCTTTTACCATCTTCTTATACAACCTCGTCTGTTTTGGAACTCTTTCTCACAGGGACTGTTCCCACATATTATTCTGATGGTACGGTTGAAAACTCAGTCTCACGCGCACTGAGTGAGGCATTAAGGCAGGCCAGGGGAAGTTCTGCACTTTATCAGGACTCTGCAGTTGATGGAGAAATGATTAATATTCCAAATCAACCCAGTGGCCCAAGTGAGGATACGGGGCTTATTGACCTGGGCTTTGGTGCTGGTACAGCGAGTGTCGATGAGGATACAGGGTTGTCCCCTATTTTTCAGCTACCTTTAGATGAGGGTGCTGATAGTAATCAGGCAGATCCTAGAGTAGCTGAAAACCTTTTGGGTGCATAATGAAGTTAATATCTACTATTTTTATTAGCATGGTGTTTATTGGATGTTCTGTCTCAGAGGGTGAAGGTCATGCTGGATTAGGGCTCTCCATTGATGGTTTGACAATTTTTGGTTATGAAAATAACCAATTGGCCTACCATATTAAAAGCCAAAAAATGGGACAATCTATTAACAAAGATGTTCTTTTCTTTGAGAATTTTATTCTTCAGAAAATTGCTGACCATCAAATTGAGGGTGTTTATATTGCCAGTGATGTCCGTTATGATATCAGAGAGAATAAGGCAGATTTTCAAAATGCTAATTTTGAGTATCACAAAGGAAACTTCATTCTTAATGGACATATTATCAATGTTGATTTTGGACGCAATTTTTTGACTGCAGAGAATGCACAGGTGATCCGTTCAGATCAAAAAATTTCAGGTGGTTTACTTGATTATGATCTTATCACAAATCAATTAATACTCAAAGATAATGTAGAAGGGCAATATTTGGGTACGGAAAGATGAACAGGAAATTATTATATATTTTTTTATGGACTTTTATTTTGGTAATTTCTTTTCATCTTTCTGCACAGAGCATAGAGGGTATTCAGTTTTCTGCAGACTCTGTTACAATGAGCACCCGTGATGGTCAAGATGCTTTTATCTTAAATGGAAATGCAAAAATCAGAGATAAGCATACAGCAATTACTGCTGATCAGATCACAGTAGTGGGAAAAAATTCTACTAAGATTGAAGCAAAAAATAATGTGATAATCATAGATGAAAAATCTGGGTTAAGTATTTCTGGTTTTACTTTGAGTTATCAATCTCAGCTCAATCACTTACAAATGACAGGAAATGTTGAGTTAAAAAAAATTACAGATACTTTTATTGCAAAAAGTATGTCTGTCGAAATTGTTGGAGAGAATCGGCCTATCACAATGCGCGGATCTGTAAGGATTTATAGAGGAGATCTCTTTGCGCGTTCAGATTTAGCAATTTATGATACGAATTCTGAGCAATTACAACTTATAGGTAATACATATTTAGTAAAAGATGGTCAAAATTATCAAATGGATCGCACCACAATTAATCTGAAAACAAATGAAATTAGCCTAGAGGGTGGGATCACTGGCACAATGAGTGATGACACTATTAAAATAGGCTCTTGATGGTGGAATAGCCAATGCCAGAAGAAATGCTTAATTATGGACTGACTGTGACCGGTCTTTCAAAAGAGTTTGGGAAAAAGGAGGCAGTAAAGAAGGTATCTTTCTCTGTTCCTCCTGGAGAAATTATTGCGCTTTTGGGTCCAAATGGAGCTGGGAAAACAACAACTTTCTATATGATTGCAGGGTTTATTAATCCTACACGTGGAGCGGTTTATCTAGATAATTGTGAAATTACACGCTTATCTATGTCTCAGCGATCTCGCATTGGTTTGACCTATTTACCACAAGAGGGGTCTGTTTTTAAGAAATTAACTGTTGAAGAAAATATCTATGTTGCATTAGAGTTATTTCGTAAAATGAATAAGCATCAGCGTAATAGAGAAACTGACCAACTTTTAGAGGAATTTCAAATAACAAAACTACGGCATCAATTAGCTCATACTCTTTCTGGTGGTGAACGAAGAAGGTTAGAAATAGCACGTGCTGTGGCCACCCATCCACGCTTTTTACTTTTAGATGAACCTTTTGCTGGAGTTGACCCAATCGCGGTTCTTTCTGTCAAAAAAATTATTCAATATCTATCTAAAAAAGGAATCGGGATTTTGCTCACTGATCATAATGTTAGAGAAACACTAAGTTTAGCTTATACGTCCTATATCATGTATTTTGGAAATATCTTAGTTTCTGGTGATAAAGAGTCGATTCTGAAAAATGAAATGGCTCAGCAACTCTATCTGGGAAACACTGTAGAAGAATAAGAAAGTTGTGCACCTGCCTATGAATTTTATCATGGCTGTTGTCGAGAATAGCAACATGAGATTGTTGCTATTTATATATTTATTTTTCTGGGGATTTTTCCAACTACATTCTCAGGTTGCTCATAAAATTGAGAATGGAGAAACGCTCTATAGAATAGCGCGTCAATTTGGTGTTTCTGTCAAAGCATTGATGGATGCAAATGGAATCAACGATCCAACTTCTGTCAAAGTTGGCACAGTTCTCAACATTCCTGGAAAATCTACTCCAGTGCGCACAACAACTAATCCCCCAGCACCACAACAAAGAACAAGTACAGCCTCTTCTCATAAGGTTGTCACAGGTGATACATATTATAATATTTCTAGGCGTTATAATATTTCTGTCAAGCAGCTCTTAGCCGCCAATAATAGAACAGATAATCAGTTATTAAAAATTAATGAAATCTTAAGAATTCCTGGTGTGGGAGGAAGTGATACCCCTGTAGCATCAAGTAGTATCGTTGTTGCTTCCCGCTCGGCTACAACAGGTGGAGCATTGACTTCGCCTACTTCTAGACCACAAAATATGCCTATTTCAGGAAATAGTAGTTGGCCAGTTTCAGGGCGTATCAGCAAGCATGAAGGTAAACAAGGCGGTGTTCGCATTCAGCTTTCTGGTCCACAAGATTTGCGTGCTGTAGCATCTGGCACAGTTGTTTACCATGGGCGCTATCGTGAGCTTGGTCCTATTGTGCTTGTTGAGCACGAAGGTGGTTATATTTATATCTATGCTGGTATCAGCTCTAGTTTGATGAAGGTTGGAGATAGAGTGCGTGTGGGAGATGTTTTAGGGCGTACCACAGCAGGTCGTGATGTGGTATTTTCTGTCTTTAAGGATGCAAACCCTATTGATCCTAGCACAGCACCTAGGGTCTAAAATACAGGTTCATCTGTCTTTTCTTCTAGGCTAGGATAATATCTGCGTAGAATATCTCTGAGTATGTGCCGATTTCTATAGTTTTCTGTATTATCTTTATTGTAAAAACATATATCCCTAATTTTTTCCAGAATTTCTTCAACATTTACACTGGGTTGTTTTCCTTTATCTTTAATATTAAGGAGTCTTTCCCACTCTGTAGGCTCTACAATTTCATAATCACTGTAGAGTTTTTCATCTAGTTTTTCTCCAGGTCGCATTCCAATAAATTCAATAGCAATTTCATTTTTGTCTGGGTCAATATTATAAAATTGACACATTTGGTATGCTAAGTCGAGAATTCGTACTGGCTCTCCCATTTCTAATAAATAACGTCCCGTGACACTTGGACATCCACCAGCCAACAGGACTAAACTTACAGCTTCTGGTATGGTCATAAAGTAGCGCTGCATATCTTTATGAGTGATAGTGATAGGACCACCTGCTATGATTTGTTCCTTAAGTAATGGAATAATCGATCCCCGAGATCCTAATACATTACCAAAGCGTACAAGTACAAACCCATCTTGGCCATCCTTATGTGCGTTTAAGACAATCGATTCACATAAGGCCTTACTAACACCATAAATATTATAGGGATCAACAGCCTTATCTGTAGAAACAAGGATAAAATGGGGTACCTTCGCCTTTTTTGCGGCTTCTACTAGATAGTGCACAACAAAGGCATTATTTTTCATTACTTCCACTGGATTATCTTCCATCAATGGAACATGTTTATGTGCTGCACAGTGAAAAATCATGTCAACTTGTAGCCGTTTCATCAGAAATTCTAAGTAATATGGATCTTGTAATTCGCCAATAATGGGTACAATCTGAGTTTCACCATCTATACCTGATGACTGAAGTTTTTTTAATTCTTTATGAATTTGATAAATAGAATTCTCACCATGGCCAAGAAGGTATAAGCGATCACTTTCTGCTAGGAGTAACTGCCGGGCAAGCTCACTACCAATAGAACCTCCTGCACCTGTCACGAGTACACGTTTTCCTTTTAAGTATGCGAGGGTTTTTTTCATCTCTAGAACAATGGGTGATCGTCCTAGGAAATCAGCAGGATCAATTTCTCTTGTTAAAATCATAGAGCCTGTTGCAGTCAAAAGTTGTGATGTATTTGGTAGGATAAGAATATCGGAAAACCCATGAGATTTTAATGTAGAATAAAGAATATGGAGATCGTTTTGACTTAAATTAGGAATTGCAATAATTACCTGTGCATCCGTATCAAGACTACGGATGGCAGGTTGGATAGGCCCAAGAACAGGGATATTTTGGATATCTGTACCAATGATTCTTCGATCATCATCCAAAAAGGCAAGGATATCTGCCTGATAATGTCTGAGCAGATCACGTGCAATTGCTTGGCCAGAAAATCCAGCCCCAATAATATAATGACGACTATGCCGCATCTAAAAAAAGCTCCTATCCTATACTTTTTATCGTATAGGATAGCGCAATGATTCATTATTATTTATTTTAATCACAAGATCTGAACCACTGGGTGCAAGATAAGGAATAGCTAAATTAACTCCTGCTTGTGAGGTGACAAACAAGATCTGAGGGTCCCCTTCTGCACCAGGTTTGATAAGAGATGCTTCAATAGTCTGTGGCGTATCACTAACGGGTACATCATAGCTGTAGACTCCAAAGACATTATTTCCTAGTGTTTCTGGGCTGGGACGAGAGATACTTAGTGTCATGCGCTGTTTTTCTACCAAAACAGAACCAGGCTTAGGATTTTGATCTATAATTTTTGGAAATCGGTCAAATTGGTCAAGGATTACAAAATTAAAAGGGGTATTGATTTTTGCCAACTCAGAGAGTGCTTTTTCATAGCCATCACCAATATAGTTTTTGGAGACATTGCCATCTAGCATATTAGCACCGCGACTAACAACGAGTTCCAATGGGGTATTACGTGTGAGCTCCATTTGAGGGTCGGGTCTTTGACTAATGACTGTACCACTGGGATTTTCATCAAAGGCATAAATAATAGGTTCTTTAATATACAGTAAATTGTCACCAAATGTTGTGAGTAAAGTTTGCCTGACATCATCAAGAGACTGGCCGCGAAAATCTGGAACCAGGCTGACAATCATACCCCTACTCACAATCAGGTTAACCATTCTTTGTCCTTTGACCCAGGAGTTACTTGCTGGTTTTTGCTCAAGGATAAATCCAGCGTCATCTGTATTTTCAGTAAAACGCATTTCAATATTGGCATACAGATCATTTTCTTGTAATAGAAGCATAGCATCTGTGATATGCATACCAATGACTTTTGGCATCATGATTTCATCTTTGGGAGCAACAGTCATAAAGAACACCAATGCAGTGACAAGCAGCATTATGAATAGTGATAAGAGTGATGACCAAACCGCAACTTTAAAGCTAGATTGATGATTTTCCTCATCTTTAAATGGTTGACTATTTAAGACAGTTTCCTTTTTAAACATTCCTTTTTTACTCCCTACTCTAACACATCACCAATCATTTGCTGGTGACCATTAATAAACTGGATATGAGATAGCCTATTTTTCCCTGCCATCTTTAACTCTTGGATACACAATACACCTTGGCCTGTTTGGATTATCAGGCCAAGCTCTTTGTCATGACCAAGAACAGTACCATTTTTTACTAAGCCTTTACTCATTGGATGTTTTATTACAGCAAAAGCTTGGAATACCTGTATAGCCCGACCTTTCCATGTTGTCCACGTTATAGGCGAATCATACATTGCACGGACAAGACATTCAAGCTCTTGTGCTGATTTTTCATAGTTTAGTCTTGCCATATCTTTTGTGATGAGTGGACAATAAGTTGCATTATTATGATTTTGAGGTGTGATATGTGATTTTTCTGGGTCACAAATCATTTTGATTGCGTTATCAAGGAGCGCTGGAGCACGTTGTGATACATATTCACTCATAGATGCGGTAGTATCATTTTTTTTGATAGCAAAAGATTCTTGAACCAGAATGTCTCCTGCGTCCATTTGCTTGGCCAGGTACTGTACACTGACACCAGATTGAGTCTCTCCAGCCATAATAGCTGCCTGAATAGGGCTGGGTCCGCGCCAGTGAGGTAAGAGGCTTGGATGTATATTAACTCCACCAAGGGGGAAAATTTCTAGAAAGTGAGAAGGGAAGATTTTGCCATAAGCAAAGCAAACAAGTAAGTCTGGATGCAGAGATTTGATGGATTGAGAAAATGCTTGATCAATTTTTTCTGGTTGGAAAACAGATATGTTGGCTTGGATAGCAATTGTCTTCGTTATAGGGGTTGTAAGGATGCCTTTACGCCCAACTTTTGCATCAGTATTGCACATGACACAGATCACATCATAGTTTTGGGCAAGGTGTTGCAAGAGGGGGACAGCAATAGGGGGTGTGCCAGCAAAAACGATTTTTATTGCCAAGATTAGGAGCCTCTTTTGAGTCTTTTCCTTACGGATTTCTCATATTTTTTAATTAGTTTTTCTGCCTCATATTGGGGTAGATGATCTGTAAAGAGTATGCCATTGAGATGATCGTATTCATGTTGTATGCACGTAGCTAAAAGATCTTCAGCCTGAATTGTGAAGCGTTTGTTGTGTATATCACGAGCTTGTATTTTGACACTGGCAGGACGCTGGATACGCGCATACAACCCCGGAAGACTCAGACAGCCCTCTTCATGCACAGAAAGTTCCTGACTCGTCCAAAGTATTTCGGGGTTGACGAATACTAGTGGTTGAGATCGAGGAATATGAATTACAAAAATTTGATGAGAGATACCGACTTGGGGACCAGCTAACCCGATACCATTCGCTTCTTGCATCAGTATAAACATTTGTTGAGCAATGGAATGTATGTCCATTGATGCAGGGACAGGGGTGGCAGGAGACTTGAGTATAACCCTGTGATCTGGGTTCTCGTAAAGATAGATATGGTTTGGTAGGCTCATAAGCTAGTTTTCGTTAATTATTTTATCGCAAGTAGATGAATAAAGTCAAGTTTTGATGATAGTGAGACAGAGCGCGAGGTTTAATAAAACTTAGAAAAAAGACTTGCCAAAATGTGCATATTGCACTACCATTGATATTGGCGAATTCATGCGGGGAATAATATTAATAGTTGATAATTATGATTACTCACCCTACGAGGGAGATTTAGCAACCCTTGCTATGGGTGAAGGTTTTGACGAATTTGCCATTGCGTATGCGTCCGATGTGGACCAGGCGTTGGAAATTTTTTTTGATCAACCACCTGCCCTAGTCGTTGCAAACGTTAAGACAGTTGGCGGGTCAGAGGCCTTGATGACGCTAAAGGCAGAGGAAATGTATCGCCATGTTCCTGTTGTAGTTGTAGTTGATGGATATAACCCAGAGGTCTATCGTCGCGCCTATAGTGTTGGTGCTGATGCAGTTTTAACCTACAAAGAAGTCGAGCAGGGTCATTTGATCTTACGTGTGCGTCCGCTTTTGGTAACAAGTGCACTGTTTCAAATTAAAATTAGAAGATCTAGTGAGCTTGAAGAAAAAAACCTCCAAGACTTTATCCTTTTAGACCTCATCAGGCCATATGTTTCACGCAGTATTTGGCAAACAGCACGGCAATATGCGGAACAACAAAAAATTCAAATTGGTGCACGAGAAAGTGAATTAGCAGTTGCATTTGGAGATATCAAGTCGTTTACGACAACATCAGAAAAAATGAATCCTGCACAGGTGATTGAGTTCTTGAATGTGGCATTTGAGGTTGTGACACGGCATATTTATGAACATGGTGGTGATGTAGATAAATTCATAGGGGATGCATTTTTTGCAGTCTTTGAAGATCCGCGTGCAGCAATTAAAAGTATGGCCGCTATCCAGCAAGAGATTGCAGATAAGGGTGAGGAGAACTCGCCTATGCCTGGTGTACGCATACAATTTCGTATTGCAGTACATTCTGGCAAGGTTATTCGTGGTAATGTGGGTGGGAATGAAAGGTTTGATAATACCCTGATTGGGGATGCAGTGAATACATGTAGCCGACTTGAGCATGAAGCACCCATTGGGGGGCTTTTGGTTTCTAATGAAGCTGCAGATCGTGCCGGGCTAGTTATTCCAGAGGAAAAAATGCAGCTTTTCACACTCAGGGGTCGTGATGGAGAAACACGTGCTTTTTCCTTTTTTGATATGATAGAACAAGGTTACATAAATCGACAGGAGTGGCTATAAAATGTCCCAGCAAATTCTTCTCTCTGATGTGCAGAATGTATTAAAAAATATCCGCAGTGAACTGATGTTGCGCCTTGTTGGGCAAGAGGAGCTTGTAGAAGCGCTTCTTATAGGTCTAATTACAGGGGGGCACGTTCTTGTGGAGGGTGTGCCAGGATTAGCAAAGACGTTAGCAGTTAAAACATTGGCAGAAATTTCTGGGTTGGAATTTAAGCGTGTGCAGTTTACACCTGATTTATTGCCTGCAGATATTGTGGGGACAATGATTTATAATCAGGGAAATGGGACTTTTGCAACAAAAAAGGGGCCAATTTTTGCAAATATTGTACTTGCTGATGAAGTTAACCGTGCACCAGCAAAGGTGCAAAGTGCATTATTAGAAGCAATGGCTGAAAAGCAGGTCACAATTGGGGATGAAACACATAGGTTGCCCAATCCTTTTATGGTGTTAGCTACACAAAACCCCATTGAGCAAGAAGGTGCTTATCAGTTGCCAGAGGCACAATTGGATCGTTTTCTCATCAAAGCGCAACTTACTTATCCTACACCACAAGAGGAATTAGAGATCCTCAGGCGCATGGGCAGTGATGGAGAAATTAAAGTGAGTTCTGTTATGAAAAAGGGAACCTTCGATCTTCTACATAAAGCGATCAATGAAATTACTGTTGATGAAAGTGTAGAAAAATATATTGTGAGTTTAGTTGTAGCAAGTCGCTCAAAAGAACAGCGGCTTTCTTTTACAAAATATATAGAATATGGAGCAAGCCCACGTGCCACATTGGCATTGTATCGTGTCAGTCGTGTGAGAGCACTCTTTGAGGGAAGGAGTTTTGTTATTCCTGATGACGTAAAAAGAAGTGCTTATAGTGTATTGCGACATAGATTGGTCCTCAGCTATGATGCTGAAGCAGAAGAAGTTACACCAGATATGATCATTGATAAAATTCTCTCTACGGTTGCTGTACCATAGTTAGTCGTATTGGGGAGAGTTGATTTATGAGCAAGGAAAAAGGACGTGTAGATAGGCTTGGATATGCTTCTGCACGCCATCGTTTAAGAAAGCTCAAAATTAGCAGCAGGAGACTTATTGATTCTCTTTTTAGTGGTAACTCGCGTTCTATATTTAAAGGACCGGGCCTAGATTTTCATGAAGTCCGCCAATATGTAATTGGCGATGATATTCGTTTTATTGATTGGAATGTTTCTAGCCGTTTAGATCAGACATACTGCAAAGTTTTTAATGAAGAGAGAGAAATTAACTTAATGTTTATTCTTGATTTTTCTTCGAGTATGATTTCTGGGTTGAATGTGACAAAAATTAGGACAGTGCAGGAACTTTTTGCAGTTTTGGGTTTTGCAGCGCTCAATAATGGAGATAAAGTTGGAAGTATGGCATTTGGTGATGATATCAAATGGTTTACTGCAGCAAAGGCTGGGACAAAACATTTTTTAGGCCAGTTGAAAAGATTTCTGACCAGTTGTGAAAAGACGCATTTAGGTGGGTCTAATTTAGGGAATGCACTTAAAGTGACTGCAGAAAATATGAAAAGGCGTGGCATTTGTATAATAGTAAGTGATTTTAAAACAGATAATTATTGGCGAGAATTATCATTTTTGTCTCGCAGGCACGAGGTTATTGCCATTCGTGTTGAAGACCCATTAGATACAGAATTTCCAAAAGTTGGACATCTTTCTCTCCATGATGCAGAGGAAGGAGATGTGACACATTTTTATCCTAAAAGCAAAAAATTTCAACAAAGTTATCATGGATACTGGGATATGCTGGCAACAAACTGGCGGCATAATTGTCACAAGCGAGGGGTGAGGACGCTTGTTGTTTCTAGTGGTCAGGATATTTCCAAATCTCTCATTGGTTTTTTGCGAAAAAGAAAGGGAGCCTAGTTATGAGAATGTTGAGGCTATTTCTTTTTTTTCTGAGTTTTTTTTCATATACATTGATGGCCCAAGAAGCTAACATTGATGATGAGGTGCTGATTGTGCCAGTTTCGCAGGTTCAGTTTAGTCCTCCACGCTATTATGTGGGGGATGTGGTTGAGTTGAGGTTTCGCTTTGAGGCGAATCCAGGGCTACAAATTGTGACACCACCATATGAAGAAAATAGTTTTTATATCATTGATAATATTAATATTAGCAGAACAGGGCGAGATGTTGTTGCCGTAGTTTATTTGCGTTTTTTTGTACCAGGCACGCGTTCTATTTATTTTGATTTTGGTGGCTTGACAACTATGCCTATCCCACTACATGTTAGCTCTGTTCTTGAAAATGAAAGACGCGATCTTTTTGTCTCTTATGGACCATTAATTTTGCCTGGAACACGCTTATTAGTCACACTATTTATTGCCTTGGTTATTTTATTGCCTTTTGGGGTTTACTTAATAAGTAAGTTTTTGAAACGGCTCATCTATGAGACAACATTTCTTATCCCACCCTACAAAACAGTCCTTCGAAAACTTAAATCCTTATCGCAGGATCCTAATATCCTTTCTGATAAAGAATTCTATACGGAATTACTAGGTGCGTTTCGTACATTTCTTTCACTACACTTTCAGATTGCAGAGTTTCATTCTGCTACTGCAGATCGCATGACAAATCTGCTTCTTAGCTATTATAATACAGAAGATACAGAAGAGATTATGACTATTATTATTCGTGGGGATATGGTAAAATTTGGTGGTGAGTTCATGGAATCCAATGAGCGCAGTTATTGTATTAAGCGCTTTTTAGAGCTTGTAAGGCAAATCGAAAAAGTGGAGAAGATAGCAACGTGATCACGTTTGAACAACCAGGATGGCTTTTCCTTTTCATCCCGCTTTTGTGGGCGCTTTTTTTCTCACCTTTTGCCAAAAAAAGCGTACGTGGACTTCTATGGAGTTTTAAAATATGGGGACATGCATCCTACCACCCAGGACCTTCCTGGCCAATTTTTTTTGTTTTCCTCTCTAAAATTCTTACAATAACTATAGCCTCAACACTCATTTTGATTCTCTCTGAGCCACAGAATATCATTAAAAAAAAGGCATACCTGACAGATGGGGCGTCAATCATGATTGTCCTAGATGTTTCCCCTTCAATGGCAGCCAAGGATATGGGTAATGATAGGCGATTCAATCTGGCACAGGCAGCAATTATGAGATTTATTCGTGCACGTGAAAATGATATGCTGGGTATTATTTCTTTTGGAAAGGATGCAGCGATTCGATCACCTTTGACAAAGGATTACCAATTTTTAGAAAAAGTTATAGAACAGGTAAAAATTCTTGAGCATGGAGATGGCACGAGTATTGGTACAGCATTGGCACTTGCTGCTTTGCACCTTAAAGAAGTGCGAGCACAAGAAAAAAATGTCATTTTGATTACCGATGGCGATAATAATTCTGGTGAGATTCATCCAGATGCAGCGATTGCTATCTTGAGAGAACTAGGTGTTAAGGTCTTTGTCATTGGACTAGGGCGTCAGGGGAATAATAATGTGGTTGTAGAAAACCCCTATACAAATGAGGTTTTACAAGGTTTTGTGCGTAATGCATATAATGAGGAATTATTAGAGAAAATTGCCTATAGGACAGGGGGCCAGTTTTTTAAAGCTGAAACAATTGTCACATTTGAATCTTTATTTCAGATCATTGACTCTCAAAACTCAGGGGAACGTCGATTCAAATTAATGCCAGTAGTACAAGAACATTCTGATTTTTTGTATAGCTTTTTGCTTATTATTTTTGCTATACAACTCTTTGTCCGTTTTGTCATACTCAGGGAGGCATTATGACAATTTTTAACCCACGTATTCTCTGGTTATTGCTTTTAATTATTCCTTGGCTACTACTATTATTCCCTTTATATCATTACCAAAAGAGAAATTTTATTGTTTTAGGTGGGGCTATAGATCGCATTGCGGTTTTTCTTTTAAGTTTTATTAAATATTGGTGCTATCTAATAGGAATATATATTTTTATTATCCTCGCTTGGGCTGATTTGGCAGTTGGCAGTCGTTTAGTGCGTAAAAATTTTAGTGGTTTACAAGTGATTATCACAATGGATATTTCTAATAGTATGCGTGCAACAGATATTTTGCCATCTAGACTTGCCGCTAGTCGAAATCTTGCGCGTGATGTTATTTATGCATTGAACCCCGCGCAAATTGGTATGGTATTTTTTAAGGGAGAGGCATTAGTGGCATCGCCTCTCACAGATGATAAAGATTTTCTTACAGGCATGAGTGCAAATGTTGATCCATCTATCTTAACAACACCAGGGACAAATTTAGCTGCCGGTATTACTGCTGCTAAGGGTCTATTTTCAGCTTCCTCTGATGTTAAGAAGGTCATTCTTTTACTCTCTGATGGTGCAGAATTAAGTGGGGATTTGCTAAAGAGCTTGCGAGAGGTAAATACACAAGGAATCAGTATTATTGCTGTTGGCATGGGTACACCTCAAGGTGCACAAATTCCTAGTATTTCTGTCAGTGGGCGATCCGTTTTTAGTAAATTAGAATCATTTTCTCTCAAAAGTGCCGCGCAGGCAACTAATGGATTATATTTAACCTATGATACCAATACAACAACAAGTATTATCAACCATTTAGATGATTATAATGATATTATTAGTCATTTAGAAAAAGAACCTAATAGGCTCAAGAATTTTTTTATCTTGCTGGCATTGGCTCTACTTGCATTATCTTTATGGTTCAGGAGTACACAATGGAAAAAGTATTTTACAATTTAAAATATAAAATGACAGTGTTATTTTTTTCAGTATTTTTTATAGGTTGTGATGGTTTAATGCCCTCTCTTTATGTACTTCTGGGGAATTATAGATATGAACAAGGTCGATACCAAGAAGCAGTGCTACATTATTTTAAAGCACTTGAATCGAGTAAGTACCCCCACCCTATTTACTATAATTTAGGCACAGCTTATTATGCTCTGGGAGAGTCTGAGTCAGCTATCAAAATGTGGAATAATTTAAGCTTGGGAGCAAAAGAAGATCTGAAGGGGCTCTCTGCATTTAATGAGGGAGTTGTCTATTACCAACTAGGGCGCTATGATGAATCAATTAAAAAATTTCACCAGGCGGCAAAATATTTGCCCGATAGATTTGAAGTTAAAGTTAATTTAGAACTTGCGATTAATAAGTACAAAGAAGTCTCTGAGAATAGAGATGGTAGTGCAGATAATAGCGTGCAACCAACCAAAGAAGATGAGCAAGCCGTTGCGCGTACTTTAGATTATTTAAGGCGACGCAACCTATATTTCAGACGTGTTCCTAGTGGAGAAGAGGTATGGCAACAAGAAGAAAACGACTGGTAGTTTTACTATTACTACTAAACTTTCTTATTATTTCAAATATTTCTGCACAAAGGCAGGCTAAAAAAAATACCAGTTTGGGTGCAAATATCCTGACCTATCCTAGTATTCCACGTATCCGTGAAGATTTTCAGATTATCATACGTATTGCTGAATCAAGTGATGTGAGTCGACGTGTTTATTATGATAAAAAGACTCAACCTAGCCAACTCCAACTACTCAGCGGGCCATTTGTACAAAATGTTAGTGATGGGATAACAGATTATATTTATGTAACGAGATCCAATGCTGTTGGTTTATTTACCTTGCCCACCTTCTATTATGAAGATAGTACAGGCACCTACGCACTAAATGAGGCAAGTGTAGAAATTTTGCCCCAAAATCCTAATCCTGAGAATTATCAGATTCAAGGAGCCTATCGTAGTCCTCCTCTCAGTATCTATCAGGGGCAGGCTTTTGCTTTGGTATTAGAGGCTAAAAATTTGAGAGAACTCATGCCTATTACTGTACAAAATACTCCTCCTATTGCGAATGCTATCCTAGAAACAGCACCGGGCATTGGTGAGATTAATGAGCATCGTTTTCAGGAAGAGCTTTTGTATGATGTGCCAGTTACAGCGTGGATTGTTGCGGTCAATCAAGCAGGGCGTATTATTCTCCCCACTATGAATATGAAGAGTGCATCTTTGGAAAGTATTTCTGCGCCATCAATCACAATTGATATTTTGCCACTACCAGATCCTGCAAAAAAAAGTGGTGCAGTGGGTGATTTTCGTGTTACTTCTGATGTTTCAAGTACAGAGATTGTGGATGGAAGATCTCTAAAGGTGCGATTTCGGATAGAAGGAGAGGGTAATTTTCACATCTTTAATTTTCCAGAATTACAAGCTAGTACAGCTTTTGAAATAAGTTTGGAAAGTGAAAATAAGGTGCTTGTACCATCCTCTGGTGGATATTTTGGCCATATTGAGCGTATTTATGAATTAAAGGCAAACGATGGAATGGATTTGGGGATGATTACTATTCCAGAATTCACCTGGTGGAATCCATCAGAGTTGTCAATTGGATCTTATGAATCGAAAAGCTATCCAATTAAGGTGACAAGTAGCCTCATTGATGGCAAGCTTTTTTCATTTTTTTCTCCAGAATTTGTTATGCTCAAGAAAGATGCCTCTCCTTGGAAGATTTTAGGACTATGGTTTCTCTTGATTCCCCTATTTTTTTATAGATTTTTTATATCTCGTGCAACACCAAAAGAAAATAAATTAACATTTTTTTGGGTTTTACCGTTAATGCTTAATACCTCATTTTTTGCACCAACGCCTATTCCTTCAACATTGAGATCGGCCTATGATTTTGTTGCACAGGAAAATTGGCAGGCAGCACAAGAAGCTTTTGCTGATACAGCCAAAATCTTACCAAACAATAAAGCTGTACTCATGTATAATCAGGCAGTGGCTATGCAAAAACAGGAAAAATTTGGATGGGCTGGCTACTATTTGATGAAAGCCATACAACATGATCCTTTTGAACCTATTTATAGACAAGCTTGGAACTTACATCAAAAAGAGCTCAATCTTTCTTCTAGTCGCGTACAATATGGCTTTTATTACTCCCTAGGTGTTTATGTCTTCTTATTTATTTTGGCATTTTTTTCAATCATGCTTGTTGTCAGCATCAAGTTTAAACCCCATATAATGAAATCGCTTTTGATTGTTGTCTTCTCTTTACCACTTTTATTTCTTATTCTTTTTTCCTATCAACTGTATGGTAAAAAATCTTGGGCGATTGCCTTGGAGGATGTTTCACTGGGACGCATACCTGAGAATAATGTCTCTACACTATATGTTATTCGAGAGGGAACAATTTTAGAAGTCATTGCACGTTTTGATAATTTTTACCTTTTGAATAACCAACAAGAAGGCATTGAAGGTTGGGCAAATACACACTATTTCGCCATTAGTAGTGAAGGTTTGCGCTAGTGGATGCACATTGGTCTGCTTGGATAGGAAAATTTCCTGTACAGAAGAAAATTGCGGATCAATCCCCTCTTTCTTCTCACCAGATTATAGAGGATTCATCAAAATTTGATGCGACAATTGACTTACACTTTTTGACACAACAAGAAGCAATAGCATCACTAGAACGCTTCATTACTTTTTCTGTGCATCGCAACAGGCGAAAAATTTTGATCATTCATGGAAAGGGTATACATTCTCAAGAACAGCGCTCTATTCTCAAGCCTTTGGTTATTAACTATTTAGAGCATTCACCCTATGTACAACGCACAGGTCAGGCAAGAGCAAGAGATGGTGGTAGTGGTGCTACTTGGGCCGTCCTTAAGCATATCCCCGCTTCTTAATTCGTAGAAATTTTTACATTTGTACGTAAAATATTCAGTGAAAGCATAATAGATCGACTTGTGCCTTCTGTTCCCCAAATATTTTGTAGGTTGTTGCCTGAGATTTTTGGTACAGTTAAATTATTAACACATAGAGTTGAAAGAACAGCATGACATTTCATTTTGCCAGAATAAGATTGACTAGCTATATCATTAAAGTGAAGATTGAATTGTGATCCTGCTGCATTAATATAGAGATATCGTGAGAAAAGTTTTTGGCTGGTTAATGTAAGATTTAGTCCATTGATCTTGAGTATAGGAATAATCAAATTTTCTAGATGAAGTGTACTATTAACCATATCTAAGTCTAGGGTCTCCACAGGTTGGGCCCCTTTCATCTTTATTGCAATAGTTCCGTCAACAACACGTGCTGTTAATGTGCGTATAATCGTACCTTTTGGAATAAAAAGTGTCATACTATAGCGTACAGGTTTTGTATTTTTTGATGTGGGACCTTGGTCAATTGTCATTGTTGATGTCACATCATCGTAGTCTGTAAAAAAGGATAATGCACCACTTTTACTTTCTTGGTGCAGTACTATTTCTATCAATGGTTCATCATGTTCCTGAATGTCCATTTCACACTGAAAAGTTTTGATATTGATAGCAGAAGGAATTTGTTCTATCTTAAACAAGGGATAAGGATCTTGGGTTGCCTGGATTTGTGTATATAACGTGCGATCAATGATGAGGCTTTTTTTCGTATGAAGGATGCCCTTTTGTACAAGTAATTTGAAAATAGATGGGGATAGAAACATCAGAGTTAGCAAGACAAACCCTATAGCTGCAAGGATTGCAAATAACCCAGCAAAGACCCTAAAAAATGTGAGGATAAAAGGAATCGCACAAATAGCAATGATTAAAAAGAATAAAACACCTTGTTTTCTTCGTGGATGTGTTTTAATCTCTGAAATCCAAGCTGATATTTTATTTTTCCAATGATCCATGCGAAAAAACTATATCACAAAATGATTTTTTTTTCACCATCATTATTGATAGATCTCTGACATTAGGAGATAATCATCATCAAATGCATGTGTATTTACGCATATTTACTCTACTCTCTTGCCTTTTTTACTTTAGTTGTCAACAGAAATCTATATTTATAGAATTAGAGAATGTAGATGATAGGGAAATTATGATTGCGCATATTGCCAATAGGTGGGCAGTGCGTGAGGCAATGCATTTTATGGACCCAAATCAATATAATTTTCCTGCTTTGAGAGTTAATCAAAATCTAGATGATACGGATCTTTTTACTGTTGAGATTATCGATTCACTCTCTGGAATTGTGACTGATGAATATCTGTATGCTAAGGGTGAATTGATACAGTCAACAGGTTATCTTTATGATAAAAAAAGTAGAATAATTCAGGTAGTTCTCTGTAATCAAGATAATAATATACTCTTGAGTCAGAACTATATTTATAATATTGATGGAAATCTATGGCAGATCATTGAAGATCAAGGAATGACTCTGTATACACAAAAAAAAACATACACACAGAGGCTTCCACAGTTCTTAACACAAGATATTTATGATGGGGGATTGCTCGCTAACACAAAAAATTTCTTCTTATCTGAGTTGAGTGAGGAAAAAGATTATATTTATCGTGATGGTTATTTATTAGAAAAAATTACAAAAAATTATCTGCAAGATACACAGCATATTGCTACATATGATAAAAATCAAAGAATGATAGAACAGTCTTATTTTTTAGAAGGTGATTTTTTGGAGACACAAAATTATCAGTATAATGATCAAGGCCTTGTAACGCAAAAAATAATCCAGTCTGCAGAGGGCAACATCCATATAGAAGAGTTGATCTATGATAGCCAGAATCAGGTTTTAGAAAAGAAGGTTTATGCAGAAGGGATATTAAGTTATGTACAAACATTTACCTCCTTAGAAGACTATATAATCGATTATTATGCAATTGGTGGTATAAGAATGCGTGAATTTTATCAGAAAAATCAGCTTATAGAGACAAAGATTATCGAGAATAGGAATAAAATAATACCCCAAAAAAATCAAGGCAATAATATTGAGGAAGGATATGAAGAATTCTAAGCTAGGATTTTGGGTGGCATGGAGATATTTAAGCCCCAAGGGGCAATTAAGGCTAGCACCAGAACATTTGGCTATTATTCTGGGTATTGCTGTTGGTTTGATGGCACTCATTGGTACACTTGGTGTTATGAATGGGCTACAAAATGGATATATTAGTGCAATTTTAGAAGTCGGTAGTTATCATGCAAGAATCCACTCACGCGGCATGCTTTCAGAAGAACAGATTAAAAAGATCAAAGCAATCTCTGGTGTTCTCTCCGTTTATCCTCTTTTGGAACAGCAGACTCTTTTTGAAGCTAGTGGAGGCTATCTTTATTCACTGATGCTTAAAGCGATGAGAGAAGAAGATTTTTTAGATGATGTGAATTTACAAAAAAAAATTAATCTCTCTGAAAAAAAATTTCCTGAAATTGGTCAAATTCTTCTAGGAGAACAGTTACATTTTTCACTGATGTGGGATGATGATTCAGATATCCGATTGCTAGCTTTGCCAAGGGGACAATTGAATCCTTCTTTAGAAAGTTTTCGTGTCAGTGGACTCTTCAAAACAGGCTATTATGATTATGATCGCTATATGGCAATTATTAATTTAGAAGATGCCTTAAAGTATCTAGGTAATGAAAAGGATATTTTTTATGGTATTAAACTCAAAAATCCACACCAGGATGGGTATTTTATGAGTCAAGTGACCAAAATGGGTTTAGATGTAAAAAGTTGGAGAAATTATAATCGTGCCTTTTTGGGTGCATTAAAATTAGAAAAAAATATGATCATGTTTTTGTTGTCGTTAATATTTTTTATCGTTGGGGTTGGGATATTTCAGGGACGCAGGCGTGAAATAGAAGAAAAGTCAGAAGAAATTGCTATCTTGCGCATGTTGGGTGCCACACAGTTTTGTATTCAGCTGATTTTTATGATTCAAGGACTAATTTTGGGGTTAATCGGGACTATTTTAGGTTTCATCTTGGGGGTTAATATCACAAATTATATTAACGAAATTTTCCATTTTATTGAAAATATTACAAATAAATTTCTTTTCTTAGCTGCTAAAACCGGGGTTTTTGTCTTCAAAGAACTTGTTTTTTTCTCTTCAGAGAGTTACTATTTGGAGGGTATTCCTGTGAACCTAGAGTTGCAGGAAAATTTATTATTTGTATTATTGGCATTGGCTTCAGCAGTTTTCTCTGCATCCCTCGCCAGCTATGCTGTATTTAAAATTAAGCCTATTCAGGCCTTAAGAAATTATTAAAGGATAATAAAATTGGCACGATGTATTGTTGAGTCTGCAGAAAAAATTTTAGACAAAGAAGTTACTGTTTTAAACAAGGGGTTTGTACGGCTTGTGGACTATATGGGTGGGGATGAACGTATTGTACAGTCTGCACGTGTGAGCTATCACAAGGGTACAAAAACTATTCGCGAAGATGGAGCCTTAATTGACTACCTCTTGCGTAATGCACATACAAGTCCCTTTGAGCAGGTAGTACTCACCTTTCACTGTAAAATGCCTATTTTTATTGCTAGGCAGTGGATCCGTCATAGAACAGCCAGGCTTAATGAAATTTCCGGCCGCTATAGTATTATGGAAGATGAATTCTATATACCAGAAGTTACAGATATTGCTGAGCAAAGCTGCGATAATAAACAAGGGCGCGGTGAGATTTTTGATGTAGATATTGCAACAGAAATTCAAAAACAAATTATATCAGAGCAGGAAGATCTATATGCTGGGTATAAAAAACTTATTGATATGGGTGTGGCACGTGAAATTGCACGTATTAACCTACCATTAAGTTTGTATACTCAATGGTACTGGCAAATGGATTTGAACAATCTCTTTCATTTTTTAAAGTTACGCTTACATAGTCATGCACAAAAGGAAATCCGTGCCTATGCACAAGTTATCTTAGAATTAACACAAGCTGTGGCACCCATGGCTGTGGCTAGCTTTAAGCAGCACTTGATGGGTGGAGTGACACTAAGCCAGGAAGAAAAAAATACGATTCGTAATCATTTAGATTTTTCTACAATCGGGTTGGATGAAAGAGCCCAACGGATTCTTAAAGAGAAGCTCAGTTAAGCATGTATTTTCATAGCATAAAGGTTTTGGTGATGATGAGTGATTACTGCGGGGTCCATAGTTTTATCTTTTGGGCAAATTTTTAGATTTTCTGAGATTCTAAAAATTTCAGAAATTTCTTTATACACAACTTCAGGTGAATTATTTGTTTCTGATAGGTGGCACAAATAAATATTTTTGACTCTTTTATGGCACATTTTCAAGAGGAAATTTCCAGCATCTTGATTAGATAAGTGCCCCCTAGGACTACTGATGCGTGATTTTAAAAAAGCTGGATATGGCCCTTCTTTTAGTAATGTTGGTGAATAGTTACTCTCTAGAAATAAAAGATCACTATTTTCTGCATAATCATACATGGGTGGTAAAATTTTCCCAGTATCTGTTAAAAATGTGGCACTGGAATTTCCTATTGTGATATGATATCCCACGCTGTATGGTGAATCGTGGCTAGTAGAAAAAGCTGTAAAAGAGAATCCATCCTGACAATAATAGCGTTCTGGAAAGATACCCCAGATAGCCATATTTTGATCTGAAATCTTGAGTTTTTTATGGGCAATTACAGGAATATTTAAATCTTGGGCCAGAGCTGGAACACCCTTAATATGGTCAGAATGTTGATGGGTTAGGAAAATATAACGGATTTTTTTACGACAAAAACCTGCAGTAGACAGACGTTGATAAAACTCTGGCAAAGCATAACCCTGATCAATAACAACAGAGAAATTTTCACCTTCTAGAATGAAGGAATTTGCACGACTACCAGATCCTAGAACACAATACCTCACACACCCATACTAACATATATCTATAATCAATAGAAGCAGAAAAAATAGCTCAAACATAGTTTTTTCTGCTTTTCAGGAGAAGAGGTTATCTAAAAATTTTTTAGGGGAAAATGGATCAAAGTCTTCCATTTTTTCCCCAGTCCCCATAAAAAAGATAGGTATTTTTAAATCTTTGGCAATACTTACAATTGCTCCTGCTTTGGCACCACTATCATATTTAGAAACAATGATACCAGAGATTTGCATAGCTTGATGAAAGATTTCTGCTTGCCTGAATCCATTTTGGCCCGTGGTAGAATCTATGACTAAGATTCTTTGATAGCAAGAGTCCTCAATTTTGGATCGAATGACTTTATCAATTTTTTTTAATTCATTAACTAATTCATTTTTATTATGCATACGGCCTGCAGTATCTGCTAATATCAGATCATCTTTTTGACTGATGGCAGAGTTGATGCTATCAAAAATGACAGCTGCAGGATCTGCCCCATGTGTGCTTTTGACTACACGAAATCCCACACGCTGGGCATGGATAGAGAGTTGTTCACTCGCTGCTGCACGAAACGTATCACCACAGGCACACACGATATTTTTAGCTATTTTTTGTGTTTTTAAGTAGTGAGCCATTTTAGCAATACTGGTAGTTTTTCCTACACCATTTACCCCTAAAAAGAGTATAAGATTTGGTTTTTTCTGTGTGAGATTAAAGGGTATTGTTATTAAATAATTTATGACTTCTTTTTCGATTATAACTAATGCATCTTCATAATTTTTGACATGTGCTGACTCCAAAATATCACGTAACTGCATAGCTAGGTTTCCACCCAAGTCACCACTTACCAATATGTCTTCTATCTCGTCATACAAAGAAAGATGATGCTTTAATTGAAAAAGAGTCCTTAATGCTTTGCCAATATTGATCATGATAGCCCATATTAAGCTGTTCAAATCAGTGTGTCAAGAAATAAAATTATGGCCGCTGAAAAAAATCAGGATCTATAGATTTTTCCACCGGGTCCTTTGAAGGGTCACTCAATTTTGCATAAAATTCAGCTAAGTGTTTTGGGTTGGCAATAGCTTCTTCAATGACTTGATTAATAAAGTAGAAAAGTAATTGCATCATTGCTAAATCATCACGAGAGTCTATCATATCTGGATTAACCAACTCAAACCCTGCTAATCTTGCTTTAAACATGGGTGTCCAAAAGGTCCTATTACCAAAATCACGCTGTACTAAGTGGTCAATATCTTCATTAAAGTCTGTTCCACTCTCTCCCAACAGAATAAAAATTTCTCGAATCCCTTTTCTCAAAAAACTGCAAGCTACGCCTGGAAGCTGTCTACTGGCAATACGTGCTTGGTCATAATACTGGTAAATAGTATCTGGCATCATCGCATGCGGGGGTGGTGCAATTCCCACATCTGGATAAATCATGACATCCTCACGCCAAATACTATTTTTTTGACAGGCAGTGCATGTGGCTGTAGTCACTGAGGGGCGATTGTGTTCAAGAAACATCCAGCTCATTTGTGCATGAATGCCACAAAATGGACAAATAAATGAGGGACTGTTGTGCCTTGGAATTTTATGTGTATTAGCAGGGTTCATAACCTAGTTATCGTCTTATGGGTAGATAAAATCTCTTGAAAGTTATGGTATAAAATCTCTTGTATGTTTTCAATACAAACCCCCCTCTTTTTTGCACAATATTCATATAGCGTATGAATCATAGATAACGGTGTAAAATCTTGATTGCGTAATGATTGCCAAGGGGCATCCGTTTCTAAAAATAATCGTTCTAGGGGAAGTTGTTCTATGCAGAGATTGGCTTGTTTGGCACCCCATAAAATGGGGGTGCCAAAAGAAAAATAGGCATTGATACTCTTTAGTAGGGATTGGGCTTCTGTTAAACTGCCAGCATAGCTATGAAAAATAACGGCAGGACATTTTTTCAGAAAATACAAACTTGAAAAAATATCACTCATAGATTTGCGTATGTGCAAAATAACAGGAAGTTGATAATAACTTGCGAGTTCTAACTGGGTATAAAATATTTCTTTTTGTTTACAGAAACTCTCTTTAAATGGCAAAAATTGATCAAGTCCAATCTCTCCAATCGCACAGAATTTTCCAGATTTTACCGCATTTTCGACAATATCCACAAGGTAGGGATTTGGATCTTGAGGATGAATACCTACACTGCGAAAAACATGGGGAGTGCTATAATTTTGTAGCGCAGAGATTTCTTTTTCTCCATGGCTAGAAAAAATGACTGGCCAATCAAATTCTAGCGATTTTTTTAGTTGTTTTTGTAGAGAAAAGAAATGTGCATGTACATCAACAACTATAATTGCCCCCATATATCGTTAAATTGGGCCAAAATAGATTCTGACTCATCAAACGACAAAGTGGCTGGGTCAAAAACAGTCTCACCTGAAGTGATGACGGGTGCATATTTGTCAAAGACTTCAGGTAATGTAACTGTAGGGTTCACAGGTAAAACCCAATTACCCAAAGGTAGTAGGCTTTGAAAATGATGTGAGAGAAAAAATTCCATCACTTGGTGTGCCTGTGGGGACTCTTTGAGTAATAAGGCATATTCACTTTGCTTAACCCAACCCTCTTTTAGTCGTTGAATTTTTGAAACCAGATTTGTTTCATAGTAGATATTGTAGGCCTGATCAGTATGATAGCTCACCATACCCTGGACAAGCCCCTGGCTATACCAGTTGTAAGCTTCACTCCAGCTAGTAGAAAAGAATTTGCTTTTTTCACGCACAGTTTGCCAAAATGAGCGCCAGTCATTTTCAGGAAGTACTGAATATGTCCATAGCAGAAAATCTAAGCCAGGGCTACTTGTTCTTGGGTCCAGCCAAGCAAATTGATCAACAATGTTCAGTAAGTCTTTTAAAGTATCAATTTTAATTCCTTCACGTGTGACAACAGCTAAATAGCCAGTATCAATATGTTCTATACGCTTTACATCATACATTGAAACAATTTTTTCAGATTGGTGTCTATTGAGAAAAGCAACAATATCGGTTTTGGGGCGTACTTTTTCTAAGGTGAGCCTACTGATAATGCTACCGGTGCCACGCTCATAGAGCTGGTTAATGTTTAAACTTCTTTGGGCAGCAAATTCTTCTAAAGCTTTTTCTGCAGTTTGACGCAATGTTTGTGGCATTAAAATCTGTAATTTGTTTGGTCTGGGTTGATTGCATGAAAACAAAATGAGAATAGACAGTAGTAAAGGGAAAAATTTTATCATAAATAAACTCCTTAAAAGTATTCATTTTAACACAAAGAAGATATCCTAAAATAGTATTTTGGACAAGGTTTAAAATATAAAATCTTGATTGACGGTTTTTAAAAATATTGCTACAATGACTCCCATGTTTAAATATGTTATCGAAGGTGGACATCCACTGAAGGGTGTCTTGAGAGTGGGCGGTAATAAAAATGCAGCCCTGCCATGTATTGCTGCTACATTGCTCACAGATGAGGCAGTTCTCTTGAAAAATATTCCAGAGATTGCAGATGTTAAGGTTCTTTTTCAAATTATAGAATCAATGGGAGGTAGTGTTTCACAACAAGGGCAGGGTGAATTTCTTGTGAAACCTGCACTTAAAACACATGAAGTCCCTGCCGATTTGGCAACCAAATTGCGTGCAAGTATCCTCTTGATTGGGCCTATCTTAGCTAGACTAGGCAAGGTTGTTCTGCCACCCCCTGGGGGAGATGTTATTGGTCGTAGGCGTTTAGATACACACTTTTTAGCCTTTGAGACACTGGGTGCCAGAATAGAAGTAGATGGTGTGTTTAATGTCTTTGCCAATAAATTGGTTGGCACAGACATGTTTCTGGATGAAGCGAGTGTCACAGCTACTGAAAATGCAATTATGGCAGCCGCTCTCTCAGAGGGCAAAAGTATTATCTCAAATGCAGCAAGTGAACCACATGTGCAAGATTTGTGTCATATGATCAATGCAATGGGTGGCGATATTACAGGTATTGGTAGTAATGTTTTACATATCAAAGGTGTCAAAAAATTACATGGTTGTGAGTTTAAAATAGGCACAGATTTTATGGAAGTAGGCTCTTTTATTGGGCTTGCTGCCTCTTGCAAAAGTGAGCTAGAGATCCAGGGTGTGGATCATAGTCACTTGCATATGTGTAAGATTGCTTTTGGAAAGTTAGGTATTACCTGGGAATCATCTGGTGACTCATTACTAGTCAGAGCTAACCAGTCTATGAAGATACAAAGTGATTGGGGGAATGCGATTCCTACTATTGATGATGCCCCTTGGCCCGGATTTCCAGCAGATTTAACAAGTATCATGGTTGTTACAGCTACTCAATGCGATGGTACCATCATTATCCATGAAAAAATGTACGAAAGTCGACTATTTTTTACAGATAAGCTGAATAGTATGGGTGCACGTATTATCCTTTGTGATCCACATCGTGCAGTGATCTCTGGGCCTTGCCGTTTAAATGGTGCAGAGCTTTCCAGTCCAGATGTGAGAGCTGGAATGGCTATGGTGATTGCTGCACTTGCCGCCAGTGGAGAAAGTATCATTTCCAATATCTATCAGATCGAACGTGGCTATGAAAATATTGTTGATAGACTGACAGCTATAGGAGCTAGGATAAAAAAAATAGAAGCTTAAGCTTGGTGCTCTTTAAGCCATTGATTTAGGGCTACTTGCATTGCGGCAATAGTTGCCTCTAGGTCAAGTTGCCCTGCCAGACTTCTACCCCCATAGTTATTTCCATCGATCACATACATCGCTTCTAGTTGACGTTCTAGTTCATCTGGGGTATATGTTTTATCGTTTTTTCTACGAAATTCTATAGCTTTGCTTGTAGATTCATATGTGGTGATATAAAGTTCATCTTGCCATTCTGTATCTTTCATAAGAGAAACAATAGACACTTTTCTTAAAAGACTCAAGGGGGGAGACATGGAAGAATTTATTCGTTTTGATGTTCTTTTTGGTCAAAAAACACGAGAAATACTCAGATCTTCTCGTGTTTTGGTTGCTGGCCTTGGGGGCATCGGCAGCTGGTGTGCAGAGGCTTTGGTGCGTAGCGGTGTAGGTACAGTGATTTTGGTTGATGGTGATGTTGTAGAAAAAAGTAATATCAATAGACAACTCTTTGCTACATATCCAACATTAGGCCAACCTAAGGCTCATATTGCGGTTAAACGGTTACTAGAGATTAACCCACGGGCTAGTTTAATCCCCGCATACCTCTTTATTTCTCAAGAGACTGTTAAGCAATTAATAGATGATACACAACCTGATTTTATTATTGATGCTATTGATAGTGTAGGTCCTAAAGCATATTTATTACAACATGCATTAGATCAAAATATTGGTGCCTTATGTTGTTTAGGGGCAGCATTAAAAAAAGATCCTCAGCAGCTTCATATTAGACCACTTTTTAAAACACATACTTGTCCATTAGCTAGGGCATTAAGGACAAAACTAAGAAAAATTGGTGCAGAACAAGTGATAGATTGTGTCTTTTCTGATGAAACACCCTATTATTCTGGTGTGGAGGTCTCTGGCTACGATGGAAAAAAATTTCTAGGTAGTTATATGCCTGTTGTTGCTACCGCAGGGTTATTAGCCGCTGACTACTGTATTAAAAAACTTATCGACGTTTAGTGGCTTGGCTTGGGGTAAAGATAGGTTCAGAGAGAAAGAATTCCAAGCCTTTTTTCCACACATCCCAGTCATGGCCACCGTTATGAATTTCTAATGTTTCTATTGCCTGGTTGTGGCGCATAAAAAATGCAATAAGATTCCTTGTTGCATTATCTGTAATGGGGTCTTTTGTTCCATATACAATATAAAACTTAAGTGGTTGATTTGTTTTTCTATACTCTAAGTATAAACGACGATAGCTCAAAGAAAGATAGTACAATGGATCAAAAGGTTCACCAAAAACATTACGGCTTCTAGTATTTTTATTGACCAGCCGATATCGCCAGTCTGTTGAGTAACTACCAGGATAAAAGACTTCCTCACCTGGAATAGGATAAAAGGTCGCTGGAGAAAATAATCCCACCGAGTAAAATAAATTTGGATAGCGTAATGCATAGTGGAGTGCGCCATATCCTCCCATGCTGATCCCTGCAATGATTCTGGTGTATTTAGAATTTTTTACAGCATATTCAGTTTCAACACTGGGAATCAAGTCCTGAATAAATGCTTCCTCCAGATTTCCATATTTTGGTGAATTGATCCACCAACTGTAAGAAAAACCATCTGGTGCAACAACAATGGCTTCAGGCATTTCACGATAGTCTATCAACTTATTTAGAACTTTATGAATTTGTTTATTTTTGAAGACATTTTGATTATCATACATTCCGTGCAATAGATAAATGATGGGGTATTCTTTGTCTTGGTTTTGACCATAGTTTTTTGGCAGATAGATGCTATACTTCCACTCTTTTTCTAGCGCTAGTGAATAAAAACTTTTTTTTATAAATACACCGGTCTGGAGAGTTTTTGCAGCCACAGGATCTGCTATAAAAACCACAAGGATAACTAAGAAAAAAGGAATAAACCGACGCATGCTATTTGGTCTCCAATTTTTTTTAAAAAAACTTATTAAAAAATTCTAAATAATGATGACGAGTAATCATCCCACATGGTTGATATTTGGTGTTTAAAACAGGAAGATAACTCAGTGAGAGCGAAAAAAATATCTGCTCCAGTTCATAAATGGGCGCCTGTAGAAAACAAAAAGGTGCGCTGATATTACAATGCTTTAGAATAGACTCTTTCATTCTACCATATTTTCTGGCTTGGCTAATATGACCTAGGGTAAGAATTCCAATAAAATTGCCTGCAGTATTGATAATGGTCACAGCATCTAGGTGATGATTCTCTAAGTACCGGCTTGCCTCATACAGTGATAAGTCTTGTTCTAGAACTCTCAGCTCATCACACATAATATCTTGTGCTCTGACTCCAGGCTCAGTTTCATTTTCAATATGTGCCATTAATTCATCTAGAAAAATAAGATTATAGTAGTTTTTTATAGTCACACTTGCACTATGGGCATGGCCCCCACCTTGATAAATTTTAAGGACTTTTGCAACATTGATCCCTCCCTCATCACTTCTGGCAGTGATAAGCATTTCATTTCGGTCTTCAAAGGCATAACAACCAAAAAGTGTAGAAACATTCTCAATATCAAAGATTTGATCTGTGATAAGAGATATTCCTGATGTATAGGGGATATCTAGGAGAAAAAATGTCATCTGATGCCCACGAATAATACTTTTTTTCAGATTAGCTAGAGCCATATGCAAATAATTATCAATAGCATGTATGATAGGAAATTTTAAAAAATGTTTGATAATAGACATTTTTGCACCTGCAAGTAGTAAAAAACTTGCAGCTTCAAAATCTGCACTAGTGAGATTTGTATGCTTGAAAGATCCTGTATCTGCATAAATTCCTAATAAAGCAACTGTAGCAAATTCTGCGGATACCTCAATCCCCTTTTGTTTGACTTGTAATGCCAGATATGTGGTATTGCTGGCATAAGGGTGAATAACAATTTTTTGTGGATTCAAATCACATTCATGGCCTATATGGTGATCAATGACAATAATTTTTTGTGGTTTTTTACCGATAGCATGAAATAACTCTTTTATGCGTTTTTTTTGTTGAGTATCTACAACTAAGAGAGTGTCAATATTTCGATCTTTAATATTTTTAATGACTGAAAAGTTGAGTTGCTTTTCATAAAGACTATAAACAGCCCGTGTGAGAGGGTGAAGTACACGACTTCTAAGTGGGATAAAGTCAGGATACAAA
The DNA here is from genome assembly GCA_051648825.1 of Spirochaetia bacterium. Lineage (GTDB taxonomy): Bacteria > Spirochaetota > Spirochaetia > WRBN01 > WRBN01 > JAHHUI01. The sequence continues at coordinate 74,562 of JBOFFX010000022.1, read as the reverse complement.
AGACTCGCAAGTGCGACTGATCCAAGGGAGTCTAAATCCATGTAATCATGACCTACTATTATTTTGATCATAATATCAGATTCGATTATATGAAAAAAAAGTTATTCAAGTCAATTATTTTTATTTTTAAAATAAAGTATGATAGTTCTGTTGGTACTAAATTTAAATTTTAGGGGGTAAAACCTAGGTGAGTCATGTTTATATTGTAACACCTGTTTTTGCATGGATTGTATCACAAATCCTTAAAGTGCTATTTCACAGAAAAATTAGCTGGGATCTTTTGACACGCTCTGGTGGAATGCCCAGTGCCCACTCAGCTAGCACCGCCAGCCTAGCCACGGTTATTGGCCTGATCAATGGATTTGATAGTGCAGAATTTGCGCTATCTGCATTGTTTTCACTTATTGTGATGTATGATGCACGTGGTGTGCGTCATGAAACTGGAAAACAGGCCACATATTTAAATATCTTTATGAGTGAATTAAAAAATGATTCTGATGAATCAAATAAATTTGAGCTATTAAAGACAGAGATAGGACATTCTACCCTACAGGTTTTGGCAGGGCTCATAGTGGGTATCACTATTGCTATATTTATGGGTGGGTTATACAATGGTTCTTAATCAAATTTTCAAATTGCTCTCCACGATCAAATTCATTTATGAAGAGGCCAAAACTAGCTGCTCCAGGAGAAAGGATAACAATATCGCCTGGTTTAGCGTGTGATTGTGCACTCACTAAAATATCTGCCATGCAAGAGAATGGCCCGTAAACTTTGCGGGCAGTGTGGGACAACAATACAGCGTTAATTTTTTCATAGGCTGTCCCTTCAAAAATATGCCATGTTGATACATGTGGTATGATAGATTTGATAGGATTGAAGTCAAGATTTTTATCTGCCCCACCAAAAAGTACATGGATAGGCTTTCCTAGCAAAGCCAGATGTTTAATGCTTTGGATGCTCGCTAGGGGCATTGTTGCTGTAGTATCATTATAATAGCTGATATCATGATATTCACCAATCCATTCTAGGCGATGTTTGAGACCTTTAAATGACGCTATGCCCTGCTGAATTTCAGAAATTTCCAATCCATATAGCCGTAGGGTTAGTATTGCAGCAAGAATATTTTCTTTAAGAATGTGTGAATTATTTATTGAAAAAGAAGTGCTCATCCCCTTTTCTCGGATAACTATATTATCATTTTCAAAATAGGCGCCTGTCTCAAACTCTTTTGGTATCGGATTCAGAGAAAAATAGGCCTTTTGAGCACAACTTTTTTGGGTGAAATATGGGGTCCACTCATTATCTAGGTTAAAAATAGTCCAAGAGTCTATGCTTTGATCTAAAAAAATACCACTTTTATCATCTGCATAGTCATGCATATTATTTTTATAATAGTTTTGATGATCGGGCAGTAAATTTGTCATCAAGCTGATTTTTGGGCACAATAGTTTTTTCCCAATCAAATCTCCTGCTTGCCAGCTTGAAAGTTCTAGCACCAATGTATCTTCATTGTGAATTTTGTCTAGATAAAATAGTGGTGAAACAGTGATATTTCCTGCTAGGAAAGATTTTTTTCCGCACTGTTGCAATATGTGAAAAATTAACGAAGATGTTGTTGATTTTCCTTTGCTACCACTGATAGCAATGATAAAGGGTTGTTTTTCTTTCAAGAATAAGGAAATATCAGATTCAATTTTTCTCGCTAATTGTAGATAGGGTGAATTCTTGTGTACACCTGGATTTTTCACAACAAAATCCGCTTGAGAAAAATCATCTAAATGGTGTTCACCAAGTACCCACTTTACAGGATAATCTTTAAGAACATGCATTGTTTTTTCCAATACCTTTGCATCACGCAGATCTGTGATGGTAAGAATGGCCCCTTTTTCTGCTAGGTATTTTGCTGCTTGTGTTCCAGAACCATGCAGATTTAAGCCATAACCCATAATCAATACCTTTTTTCCTTTATAATCAGGCATCTATTTTTCTCACATTTTTTGTAAACGGTAGTTCTTCTAGTAAATGGATAAATGAATCATCGCTTTGCACGCAATACTTTGAGGCACAAATCACCTTTGTTTGCTTCAACCCATCTTCTAATATCAATGATAAAGGAGATTTACCCTGTGATCCAATAATTATTTTTTTCAACCCATGCAGATCTTTTTCAGTCATTTTTGTAACATCCAATACTAATTCTATATTGACTGGGGTTATCTTTTGGGTTTGTTGTATATCTATTTTAGGTTGTACAATCTTTGTTTTTTCAATTTGTGTTACTGGGGTTATCTCATCAACTACCATTTGGAGTGTGCCTTGGCTAAAATCAAGGGACCCCCTGATCAACAATGGAGTACTTTCTTCTAATAGGTGTTTTTTTTCATCAAGGATTCGACTAAAAAAAACTAAATTAAGAGTTCCTTCATAGTCTTCAAGTATAGCAGTCGCCATCAGAGACCCCCTTTTTGTTGTACGTGTGGCAATATTTCGTACTAGACCAAAAATTGCCACAGGACTTGTTTTTTGTTGACTAGAAAATTGCTCTAAATTTCCACAATGATAAATTTGTAAATACTGTTTATAGGGATCAAGGGGATGCCCACTGATATAAAACCCTAAAATTTCTTTTTCCATTTTTAGTTTTTCATCATGTGTAAATGTCTTTGTTTTTTCAAATTCATATGTTGGAAAAACAGTATCATCTTCTGGTCCAAAGAGTGAATTCCCTAGATTTTTCTCATTACGTTTTCGTGTTGCCCAATCTATTATTCTAGGCAGATTATAAAATAAAGTTGCACGATCAATATCTGTTTCACATGCATCAAAGATGCCTGCAAAAATTAGCACTTCTAGTACCCTTTTATTAATAATTTGGAGATTTACCCGCTCAATAAAGTCTATAAATCCCTTAAATAGACCATGCATATGACGCTCATTTAAGATCTCATCGACTACAGCTTCTCCCAGTCCCTTGACACCCTGTAATCCATAATAAATATGCTGTTCTTCTGCCTCAAAATAGCGACCTGAATGATTAATTTCTGGGGGCATAATTTTGATAGACAAATTGCGTACTTCATCCAAAGTTGCATTAAAATTGTCAGGGCTATTAATCTGACTTGTGAGTACTGCAGCCAGGAATTCTGGAGGATAATGAGCTTTAAGGTAACATGTTTTATAGGCAAGTACACTATAGGCAGCAGCATGACTTTTATTAAAACCATAACCTGCAAATGGCTCAAGAATATGAAATAGTTTTTTTGCCTCATTCTCATTGTGCCCAAGTTTTTGCGCGCCCTGCACAAAAATTTCCTCTTGTTGAGCCATTTCTTCAGGCTTTTTCTTCCCCATTGCTCGCCGTAATAAATCTGCAGCACCCAGACTATATCCTGCAAAAGTCTGAGCTACTTGCATAACTTGCTCTTGGTACACAATCACACCGTAGGTTGGCTCAAGGATCTCTTTGAGTGATGGATGGATATACTTAACTTTTTCTGGATGATGTTTACCTTTGATAAACTCAGGAATAAATTGCATCGGCCCAGGACGATATAGTGCATTTAGTGCAATTAGGTCTTCTATAGAAGAAGGCTTAGCCTCTTTTAGAATTCTTTGCATACCATTACTTTCAAACTGAAAGATTCCGTGTGTGTCCCCAGCAGAAAACAGTGCAAAGGTTTCTTTATCATCTTCTGGGATCTTTTCAATCTCAAAATGAGGATCAATTTTATGAATCATTGCAATACATCGATCAATAACAGAAAGGGTTGTAAGTCCTAAAAAATCCATCTTGACTAAGCCACAATCTTCAATAAGTTTACTTTCAAATGCTGTATTTATAGAAGCAGTTTTATTATCATAAATTAGTGGGACATAATCAGAAACTGCCCCACGCCCAATTACACGACCACAAGCATGTGTGCCAATATGACGTACTAATCCTTCTAGGCGAGTCGCTGCTTCAAAAAGTTTCTGGTATACATCACCTCTATTTTGTACTTGACGCAATTCTTCACTTTTTTGCAATGCATCTGCCACGCTTTCAGCATCATCGGGGATCATTTTATTGATAGCATTACTTTCACCATAGTCAATATCAAGCACCCGTGCCACATCTTTAAGGACGGCTTTTGTGGCTAATGTTCCATAAGTGGCAATACCAGCGACATTATCGCGACCATATTTCTCTGTCACATAGTTAACAACTTCATCGCGCCGTTCATCAGAAAAATCAATATCAAAATCTGGCATGCTAATACGCTCAGGATTCAAGAATCGTTCAAAAAGTAAGTTATATTTGAGTGGATCAATATCGGTAATTCTTAAGGCATAGGCAACAACAGAACCCGCCCCAGAACCACGCCCTGGTCCTACAGAAATATGGTGACTTTTGGCCCAATCAATAAAATCCCAAACAATCAAAAAATATCCTACAAATCCCATAGAAACAATAGTTTTTATTTCATATTCTGCACGTTCAATAATTTCTGGAGTGATCTCGTGATAACGATTTTTGAGTCCTTTGTGTACTAAATAGTCAAAATATGTTTCTTCAGAATCGTACTCTTTTGGTACTTCATAATCTGGTAGCATAGGCCCAGGACGCGGAATCGTCACATTGCATTTATTTGCCAACTCCACTGTATTAGAAAGAGCCTCTGGCATGTCTGCAAATAATTCATACATTTCATCAGGACTACGAAAATAGCATTGAGGACTCGCATGCATACGCTGGGTATCATTGTATTTTTTTTGTGTACCTATACAGATAAAAATATCATTATACACTTCATCTTCTTTTGTCATATAATGTACATCATTGGTAGCAATGAGTGGGATACCTGTATCACTGGAGAGTTTTTTCATCTCACGGCGTAAAATTTGATCTTCACGCATCCCGTGATCTTGGACTTCTAGGTAATAATAGTCTTTCCCAAATAAATCACGATAGAATAATGCCCTTTCTTTGGCTTTTTCATACTCTCCCTTGACCAGATAAACTGAAATTTCTCCAGCTAAACATGCACTACTACATATAAGCCCTTCATGGTATTGCATCAAGAGTTCATCATCTATGCGGGGACGATAATAGTATCCTTCTGTATAGGCAATACTTGTGAGTTTTAATAAGTTAAAGTAGCCTTGTTGATTATGGCAATAAAGACACATATGATAATAACGCCGTTCATCACCTATAATAGGGGATCTATCTTTGCGCCCAGCAGGTGCAATATAAACTTCACAACCAATGATAGGTTTGATAGAATGTTTTTTACATGCATCTTCAAAATAAATCAAGCCAAAAAGATTGCCATGGTCAGTGAGCCCTACTGCAGGCATGCCATATTCTTTGGCCTTTTTTGCCAGGTCTTCCACCCGATTATTACTATCGAGCATAGAAAATTCGCTATGATTATGTAAATGGACAAAAGGTTTATGCACAGATAGACTCACTTTCTTCAAGGTTTAAAAGAATTATATTTAGGGAATAGGCCTGGGTGGAACAGCTGATGCTGGGGGCACTTCTGTTGTAGATAAATTAGGCGATAAAAGAGCCTTAGAAGGAATAAAGTTTTCTAAAACATCACGTGGAAGGATTTTTTGTTCATCCACAGCAAAGAATGCAACTAACACAGGATACTTACTTAAAAGTGCTCCATACTGCTCTAAAAGCTTTAGTCTTCGTTCTTGTTCAACATTTAAAGCAATATTTTGACGACTTTGTTGTATCTCTGCTTCCTTGCGTAGTGTATGGTCTAATGTAATAAGATCAATCCCCTGTTGATAAGCTAAAATATCAGGACGTTCTTCTTTTTGAACAATAATATCAATAAACTCAATGTGAGGAAAAGCTTGCTTGAGTTCACTCAGTAAGTCTAGCACTGGATCTTGTTTGTTAACCCATATATTGCTATGGTTTATAAGAAAGCTTGCAATGGTTGATTGGATTTTTTCATCCAGGTTTGTATAGTATTCTCCCAAATTGTTAGGTTTGAGATAGTGATTGGAGAGTGACCAAATTAGGCCCTCTAGACTTAAACGATATTCAAGTTTTCCAGTCAATTCATACCGTAAATTGGCTTGAGAAAATTGCGGTAGTGACTGAACCATGGCCGCATCTGGCAACATTCCAAAAACATCAAAGGAGATATCTCTTGGAGTATTGTCAAGTGCATAAATCCGGAAATTTCCTGGAATAAAACGTTGCCAGCTCCAAAAAAAACTCTCTGGAACTAATGCATACCCCTTTGTTGAACTATATGATACTCCAACCATTCCTTGTGGGATACTAGGATTCACAATGCCAGTGATAAAGGTGACATAACCAAGCACAGCAAAGAGAAAGACCATACACAAAAATCGAACTAAGACTTCCATTGCAACAACTTTCTTCATGACTGGTATTATGTGCAAACTTAATTTTTGTGGCAAGAGTAATCTGCAGAAAAATTAAGAAATAGAATTTAGATGTCAATGTCATTGACCAATCAATCTAAAATCTGTAACCTGAAGTTCGTGATGGTGGTACGGTAATGAGTAGTCTAATCTTGGGTGCAGGGGGCGTGGGTATTGCCCTGGCGAGAAGGTTACTGGAAGAAAAACAGCAAGTGGCAATCATCGAAAGAGATCCCGATGTGATCCGAGAAATCAGTAACGTACTAGACTGCCCTGTCTTTATCAACAATGGAAATATTGTTGAAGCCCTAGAAAACTGTGGTCCTACAACCTATACGCACTTTATTGCAACAACTGGTGTGGATGAAATGAATCTTTTATCATGTCAACTCATTGCTGGTATGAATCCAAATATTATTGTCGCTGCACGTGTCACTTCTGGTGCATACTCACAGCTAATAGGTCATGAAAAAGAACTCTTGGGTATTGATCACCTTATACATAGTCGACAAGCGGTGGCTGATGCAATCATTTCTGGGATCCGTTATGGAGGTGCTGGTAGCGCAGTCTATTTTGGTAATTCTAGTTTTCAACTACGCGCTGTACGTATCGAAGAAGATAGCTCCCTAACTGGTAAAAGCCTCACAGCCTTGCGTACAATGACTGCTAAAGATTTTCTTATCCCATTGGTGATTCGTGATGATAGCTATCATGTTCCCCATGGAGATTTTGTCTTTAAAGAAGAAGATGTCGCGTATTTTTTGGGAGATGAAGACAGTATTGTTCCATTTTTAAAAGCACAAAATCCAAAAAATTTTACTAAAACCGTGCGTCGTATTGTTATTGTTGGTGGTGGTGATATTGGGCAAAGTATTGCAAAAACATTTTATCGTAGAAAAAGCTCAGACTTCACTGCCAAATTTAGTACTTATGCGAGAAATAGCACAGAAGTCGTGATCATAGAAGAATCACGTGATTTGTGCAAAGTCCTTGCTGATAGCTTTCCCAAAGCAATGGTTATCAATGCAAAAGTGGGAGAAGGTCAGATTCTTAGCCATGCAGTTTTGCAGGGGTATGATCTGTTTATTGCATGCTTGGATAATCAAGAAAGAAATATTTTATTAGCTACAGAGGCCAAACTTTTGGGAGCAAAGTATACAGTAGCCATTGCCAGTAGCTATAGTTATGGCCGATTGTTACCCAAATTAGGCTTAGATGGACTACTTTCTCAACGAGAAAGTGTCGTTGATGCTATGCTTAAGGTTGTTTTAGGTGGAGCAGTTCACCGTATTCACAGTCTTTTGGGCGGTGAGGTTGAAATTTTTGAATTTTCTGTGGGTGTTGGTAGTAAAACTTATCAAAAAACTATCCAGGAATTAGAATGGCCTGCAGATAGCTTGGCACTTTTTGTACAAAGAGATGATTCTTATATCATTCCTAGGGGGGATTATCAACTTGATGAGGGAGATATTGTAGGAATGATGGCCGTTTCTGGTGCATCATTGGCAAAGATTCGGAGTCTTTTTGAATAGATGATAAATTTAAGAACAATTTTTAGGTTGTTGTCAGCACTTCTCTATATTGTTTCATTTTTCCTTATAGGCCCTATGGTTGCAGCTCTCAATTTTGGTGAAATAGGCGCACTTATTGCTTTTTTTATTACTTTGCTGATATTTATTTTTACTGGAATATCTATCCAAATAATTGTTGGTAAGCGAAAAGAGAATGAGGTGATGTCTACAAAAAGTGGACTTATTTTTGTTAGCTTGAGTTGGTTAACAATTTCACTTCTAGGCTCAGTCCCCTTTATACTTGTTGGAGGTGTTGGTTTTATAGATGCTTTCTTTGAGACAGCATCTGGGTTTACAACTACCGGAGCCTCGATCTATGACAATGTTGAGATTTTACCCAAAGCCCTATTGTTATGGCGTGGAATGACAAACTGGTTGGGAGGAATGGGGATTGTTGTACTTACTGTTGCATTGATGCCGTTTTTGAGTATTGATGGGGTCAGACTAGTGAAAGCTGAGGCCCCTGGACATGACCCAGAACATCTTTCTTTTCATATGACAAGAACAGCTAAATATTTGTGGTTTATTTATTTATTTCTCACTTTTGCACAGTTTAGCTTGCTTGTCCTGTTTAAAATGCCAAGTTTTGAAGCAATTTGTTACTCATTGTCGACACTTTCTACAGGTGGGTTTGCCCCAAGGAATGATAGTGTGATGAGCCAAAGTATTGTTCTACAGTCTATTATGACAGTGTTTATGTTTTTGGGCGGTGTTAATTTTTCACTATATTTTTGGCTACTTAAAGGTCGACCAAAAGTCTTTTCTACAGATACAGAATTTAAGGCATATTTATTGATTTTTTGTATACTGAGCCTTTCATCTGCGATTGTTTTATGGAAAAATCCTGACTATACATCATTTTTGGTGGCATTACATCATAGTACATTTCAGATTGCTTCCATTTTAACAACAACAGGCTTTGTTATTTCTGATTATGAAATTTGGCCACCCCTTGCTGTGGTATTTATTTTTATTGCAATGGCATGTGGTGGCTCAATGGGATCGACTTCTGGTGGAATGAAAGTAGGGCGTATTGTTGCATTGATCAAGCAAATTGGCGCAGATTTAAAATCTGCAATTTACCCAAATGCATACTTTCGTTCTCGTATGAATGGGCATTTTATTTCTAATCCATTTTTGGCACATGTTTCTGGTTATATGGCTTGTTACATCATTGTCCTTTTTGTTTTAACAATGATCATGGCATCAGCAAATATCCCTGTAATGGATTCTTTTTTTACTAGCATTTCAGCTTTGGGTAATATTGGCCCATCTTTTGGTGCTTTAGGCCCAATGGAAACATATTCAAGCCTTCCCAACTATGTCAAAATTGCTTTGGGATTGGGTATGATTGTAGGCCGACTAGAAATTTTTACAGTATTTGCAATTTTTATTCCTATATTTTGGCGAAGATGGGGAGATTAGAAAAAAGACCCATAAATAGGATCTTCTGAACGAGAGAGTCCCTGACTTACAGCAATAAGTTGCGTGTCCTCAATCTGATATGTCTCTGTATATGGCATATCAAATTGACTTTGTGCACGAATAGCCCACTCTCCAGCACCAGGAATCATGCGTAAATGGTTTAAAAGTATCTTATATTGTGTATCATCTGGATTGTATCGACACATAGCTACAGCTAATAAGTAGTAGGTACGATAAACACCGCCCTGCTGAATATATTCTTGGATTTCTTGATAGCTTTGCACATCTTGCAGAAGTGTTGGGAAAGTTGTAAATTTATAGTCTGGTCGATAATGCAAGAGCCTTTGTATAATAGTTGAAACTTGAGAGTTTAAAGAATAGATAAGTAGTTCAACAGCTTCTGCAACATCTGCACGCATATTAGGCCCAAAATCATCCTGGGGCAAAAGTTTTAGTGGCTGAGTTTTGTCTTTGATAGGCACTTGAAATAGGGGCCGCTCCTCATTCGGCAGACGATTTTCTTCTTTCTGTACAGATTTTTGATAAATGAGCATGGCCAAGCTTTCTGCAGCAAATGTATCACGACGCGAGGGCCAACGATAAAGATCCAAAACACGATCAAGCCCATTTCTGAAGAGGATGCGGCGTGCTTGTTGGCGTTGATTTTTTAAAACATCAAGAACTTTCTTTGTAATACCTTCCTGCATAATCATTTTCATAGTATCAGAATAGTCGTTAATTTTAGCCTCAGCAACTTGCACAGCAGCAGTGGCATACATATAGTAGATACGAGAATTTGGTTGTTTTTCCTCATTTAACGCACGCTCAAAATAGCGTTTTGCCAGCAAATAATCAGCATTAGAATAGTGTACAAGTCCAATAACAAAATTGGCCTCAGGTAAGTTTTGACCACTCTTTTTCCATGCAGCATTTGCATATAGATGTGCATCACCTATACGACGTAAATCAAAACTTGCCCATGCTTTACTTAGCAAAATCTGTGGGGGTAGCCTTGAAATATCGGCCTCCCTCACTTGCTCAAGACCAGAGGCCCCACGCGTGGGGCGGTTTTGTGCAAAAAGTATACTTGGGTAAGCAAACAATGTAAAAAAACAGCAAAAAATAAGTGTTTTGTATTTTAAATTAGGTGTGAAAAATCGAGTCATAATACTATTATTAATCGACAAAAGAATATCTTTTGATAAGTTTTGTCTGCCTATTTATTGAAAATAATATATCCATGACTATAATAAAGTGGTGTACTATTACCACAAATGGATATCTCCTATTGGAGAGCTTTTGGCAATTTGTGATGAAATACAGCTTATACAGCTTTCTCTTGCCAATATCTCTGTACAATTTTGCTCAGATAGATCTAGCTATATTCATCCTATATTAAAAAAAGTTCAACAACAAATATGCGAATATTTTCTAGGCAAAAGAGCCTTATTTGATATTCCAATCTATCCCAGTGGAACAGATTTTGAAAAACGGGTCTGGCAGCAGCTCAGGTCTATCTCCTATGGCCAGACGTATTGCTATGAGGAAATTGCACAGCAAATTGGTCATAGCAAGGCGGCACGTGCTATAGGTGCAGCTTGTAAAAAAAACCCAATACTATTTATGATCCCCTGCCATAGAGTCATTGGAAAAAACAAAAAAATGGTTGGATTTTCTGCAGGTGGAATCAATATAAAACAAGATCTGATTAATCACGAACGAGGTAATCTTTTAAATTAAGCCTAGAATATTTAAGCAATTTTTTGTTATTTTAGTACGTTTTGGAAGGTCTGTGCTAGATTGAATATCCATATTAAATGCAAAAGGATAAATTGACTTCCCTTTTTCTAGCCAACCTACAAACCAACCAATATTATCTATGGTACTCCAACCTGTTTTTCCATACAGAATCCAGTCTTTACTTCTATCAATCTCAATGATTTCTGCTACCATTACCTGAATCTCTGAAGGGTATGGCAGGGTTTTATTAGCAAGCCTTTTTAAAAACTCTACCTGTTCAATAGCACTAATTTTTAAAGGACCCTCTAGCCAAAAAATATCAATCACATTTCCCACCTCTTTATTGCCATAATTAAGTTTTTGAAGATGCTCTTTCATTCTTTTTGAGCCTATTAAGCGGGCCAGATGTTGATAGGCGAGGACATTTGATGTTTGGATGGCATCAGCAAGGTTCATATCTCTCGCCCATGATGATAAATAAACAGGCGATCCATCATAGATGTAAAATAGTGATTCTTCATCGGGAATGACAGCAGTTGTGAGCCCAATCAAACTATGGGGAATTTTGAATGTAGATGCGGGAATAAATGGAGTTTTTGCTCTCTCCACATTTGCACTCACTAGCCTATCACTATCATACAAAATAAATGTTGCATTAATATTATTCTCCAAAAATAAGGCCTCTATTTGTGTAGAAACATTCGTCTTGAAAACCTGCATTCGTGCATTCTTGTGCTCTATATTAATTTCACCTAGTTTTAGTTTACATGAAAAAAACAATGTAAAAATTAAAATAAAAAGAATATTTTTTATTTCCATGTTCTATTAATTTCCATATTTTCTTGGTTGTTTTTTTAATAAATTTTTGGTACAGTAATACACAAATCAAGAAAAAATTACAATATATTTCATTAACAATAAAATAGGGGTGAGGTATCATTGAAGAAAAATAGAAAAAGAATCTTATATCTGTTCTTCCTGATTCTTATCAGCTGTATGGTGCCTGGAAATAGCAGGGGCACTTATAGCCCATTACAGGTGGAGTATACGATAGCAGGCAGTTCAGATGGTTGTTCTCCCACAGCACTCTTTTACTACCGTAATAATAGACCCCCTTCCTATGTTATGACAATAGGTTTCTATTGGCCTAGAATGCCAGAGCTTATTAATCAAGATGGGAAAGTAGGTTATGTATTGCACAGAAAACCTGACAATGCACCCTATGGGTGGGCATCTAATGATGGAAAATATCTAGATGTTCCAGACTTTCTTGTAGATACTAGGCAAGTTATCCCCTACAATGGCAAAGCAACAAGATTTGTTATGATGCGTGCTTATTTAGGAAATGAACCTCAAGGAACAGCAATAATTGATAAATTAGCCTTTCATTTACCTACAGGGTTGGACTATAAAGCAGAAGTTGCCCAGTTTCATATTGACTGGACATGTAGACCTTCAGCAGATGGATCACGTGCAGAAAGTATTATTAAGGCAAATTTTCTAGGCACACGTGCTAAAAAAGCAAGTGAAATAAATTAATAAAGCCTCTTTTTACTATTCATTACTCTGACAAGTCACAAAAATGCTTGAATAATGATCATCTAAAATGCTATAATTCAATACGATGGAAAATGAAAAAATTATACTCATTCCTATTGAGGATGAACTCAAAACTTCTTATCTAAACTATGCAATGTCTGTCATTGTCTCGCGCGCGCTACCAGATGTGCGTGATGGTTTGAAGCCTGTCCATAGACGTATTTTATACGTGTTAAGTGATATGAAGTTAGACTTTAGCGCAAAGACAAAAAAATGTGCACAGATTGTGGGTGAAGTGATGGGTAAATACCACCCCCATGGTGATGCAGCCATCTATGATACACTAGTGCGTATGGCTCAATCTTTTAGTTTACGCTATCCATTGGTGCTAGGACAGGGCAACTTTGGAACTATTGAGGGAGATCCACCAGCAGCATATCGTTATACTGAAGCAAAAATGACTAAGATCACTGAGACAATGCTCAGGGACATCAAAAAAGAAACAGTCAGATTTTCGCCCACCTACGATGGGACACTCGAAGAACCAAATGTTTTACCCACTGCAATTCCTAATCTTTTGGTGAATGGTTCTTCTGGTATTGCAGTAGGAATGGCAACCAATATGGCTCCACACAACCTCAAAGAAGTGTGCCAGGCCGTCATTGCTACATTAGACAATCCAGAAATTGATATTGATGAACTCTTAACCTATATTAAGGGACCAGACTTCCCTACAGCAGCGACAATTCATGGACGACGTGGTTACCGTTCTGCAGCCTATACTGGCCGTGGTGCCGTAGTCATGCGTGCGAAAACTAGTATAGAGCAAATTTCTGGTGATCGTGAGTCAATTGTGATCACCGAGCTACCATATATGACCAATATGAAAAACTTGTTGATTCATATGGCAGAATTGGTCAAAGACAAAAAGGTAGACTCAATTTCTGATATTCGCAACGAGTCTACAAAGCAAGTACGTATTGTGATTGAACTGAAGCGGGGATCTCAGGCATTGGTTGTTTTGAATCAGCTATATCAACATACTGCATTGCAAAGCAATTTTAATATGAACAACTTGGCATTAGTGGATGGTCAGCCTAAAGTACTCAATCTTAAGCAACTCATCACCTACTTTATCAAGCACCGTTTTGAAGTAATCGAACGCCGCAGTCGCTATGATTTGCGAAAATTACGTGAACGTGAGCATATCCTTCAAGGACTAAAAATTGCGATTGAAAATATTGATGCAGTTATTGAGCTGATCAAAACAAGCCCAAATGCGCACACTGCACGTGAACGGTTGATTCAACGTTATGGACTTTCAGAGATTCAAGCTCAAGCTATTTTAGATATGCGTTTACAGCGACTGACTAACCTAGAGACACAAAAAATTATGGATGAATTATCCGAGATTCTCAAGGGTATTGGATACTTAGAAGATCTATTAGCGCATCCAGAAAAGATCTATACAGTCGTGAGGGAAGAAACAGAACAGGTTATCCAAACTTATGGTGATGAAAGACGCACTGAGATTGTTCCTGAAGAAATTGATGGCATTACCACAGAAGATCTTATTGAAAGAGAAGATATGGTTGTATTAATTTCTAAAAAAGGGTTTATTAAACGTGTACCCTTAGCAGAATATCGTGAACAAGGTCGTGGTGGAAAGGGATCACTCTCTGTACGTTTGGGTGATGATGATATTGTGAGCCACATATTCACAGGGTCCACACATGATGTTTTATTTTTTGTAACAACGCATGGACGTGGATATTGGCTCAAGTTGTATCAACTGCCAGAAGCCAACAAAACTAGCAAGGGGCGTCATTTACATAACTTATTTGAGTTTGAAGAAGGTGAAACTATCACAGCCATGGTGTGTTTTGATGAGTTCAAAGAGGATCATTACCTCTTTATGTGTACACACAAGGGTGTAATCAAGCGTGTCAATCTTTCTGCATTTAAAAATGCAAAAACCCGTGGAATTATTGCAATAGACCTAGATGAGGGGGATAAACTAACACATGTAGAGGTCACCCCAGGTGGCTATGATGTCATTTTGACTTCCCACAGAGGCAAAGCACTCAAATTTAATGAGGATACCATCCGTGTTTTAGGACGTGTTTCCCGTGGAGTGCGTGGTTTGCGTATGGCAGAGGGTGATCATATTGTGGGATTGTGTGTAGGAGCCCCGGGGCATACCATGTTTGTACTTTCTGAAAATGGTTATGGAAAACGTGTAGAATTTTCTAACTTTAATAGCCATGCACGTGGAACAGGAGGCCAAAGAATTGCCAATACAACAGGTAAATTTGGGCCACTACTCACAGCTTCTAGTTGCGATATAGAAAGTAGTGTACTGGTGATTACAGCAATGAGTAAGACTATCAAAATTGCATTAGAAAAAATTCCTGTTCTTGGTCGAAATGCTGGGGGTGTACGTATTGTACAAATTGAGGAAGGAGACTTGGTTGTTGGGATGTCTATTGCATCACGTGCCATGGATTTCACAGATGCAGATCAAGATATGAGTGAACACCAATATGACCAAAAAGAGTTATTTGGCGGGGAAACCTCTGAAGAAATTACAACTGTTGACCCACCTACAGAAGGAAGTAAATCTATAGATGGTGGTTCTCTAGACTAATGCCCGTTGTGGTTGAGGAGCAAAGCCACCATCAACGTAGCTTTGCTGCTTTTATTGTCATGTCATGCACTCTGACAACACGCTTGCTTGGTTTCCTTAAATTTGTCGTTATTAGTGCAATTTTTGGTGGGCAAGGTGGTGCAGATATTCTAAATGCTGTACTTTCTATTCCCAATAATCTGCGTAAACTCATGGCAGAAGGTGCACTGAGTACAGCATTTATCCCTGTACTCAGTGGAAGACTTGTCAATGGCGATGCGCAGGGTGCAAGAAAAATTGCTCGACAGATCCAGGCATTACAGTGGATTATTCTATTACCTATTATCATTATTTTTATGGTTTTTAATGAACATATTATCAAAATTTTTGTCCATTTTCCTACAGATACAGAAATGAGGCTGGCTGGCCAACTCCTTTATTGGGTCGCCCCCTATCTTTTGGTAATTTGCTTGGCTGCCGTTGTCATGGCGGTACTCAATAGTCACAATCGTTTCTTTGTGGCAGCAATCTCACCACTATTTTTTTCTATAGCAATTATCATATCTACACTCTTACTATATAAAAAACTGGGTGTCTTTAGCATGGCTTTGGGTGTTTTGCTAGGGGGGATAGGGCAATTAGCAATACAATATCCTAGTTATTGTAAACTGGGTTATTCATTATTACCCTCTTTTCAGTTGCGTGATCCAGGAGTACAAGCCGTTTTAAAGATTTGGGGCCCCGTGCTTGCGACTTCAAGTGTATTTGCTATTAATCAACAAATTGCAGTATTTTTAGCTAGTACTTTAGCTCCTGGATCATCGAGCGCATTGGCTAATGCTGTTGTATTTTTCCAGCTTCCTTTTGGAGTCTTTTCTGCAAGTGTTAATACAGTTTATTACCCACAAATCACTCGATATGTACACCAAAATGCGCATGAAGAGTTACAAGAAAGCCTAACAAGTGGACTGAGTTTACTCTTGGCATTTCTCCTGCCATGCTCTTTTGTTTTAGCACTATTATCACACGAAATCATCAGTGTAGCATTCATGAGGGGGGCATTTCAAAGTGTACATGTGGGATTGGCAGCAAGAACTCTAGTAGGACTTTGCTGGGGAATGTTTTTTACAGCAGGATATAATTTTTTACAACGTTATTTTTATGCTAAATCTTACCTTAAGGCTCCATTTATTAGTGCATTCTTTGCCTGTTTTATTGATGTTATTTTGAGCCTTATTCTTATTCGTACGCCACTAGGGGTCAGTGGACTCGCATATGCTAATAGCCTAGCATTCTTTATTAGTTTTTTTGCACTGATCTTAGTAATGGCAGTCAAATATAAAACTATTCATATCAAACCACTTTTATCTCAAGCTCTAAAAATTATTTTTGTCTTGGTCATTACGGCAATATTTTATCATTTAATAAAACAATATACGGGCCAATCATGGTGGGAAACAGGTGGCACGTGGATAAATTTCTTGCGGCTGTCATGTGTAGGATTTATACTATTAATCACTATTCTCATTGGATACAAACTCACAGGTGTCTCCCTCACACTACGCAAAAAATCTCCCAGCAATAAAGATGTCGCTTGATATTGTCTATTTTTATAGTTATAATCTAAAAGCAAGAGGAAGCACATAATGCCAGATCAACCTTGGCCCAAAGATTGGGGCTCTACTATAGTCAAAACAGCCAACTCATCTTGTACTATCTTGCATCATGGAGCACATATTGTTTCATGCAAAATAGGCGGTTCAGAAGAAATTTTTTGGCTTAGCCCACTCTCTGAATATCAGAATGAAAAACCTGTTCGTGGGGGAAACCCCCTGTGTTGGCCTAATTTTGGTGCACATGATCATTTTCCAAAGCATGGACTTGCTCGCTTGGCTAAATGGAAAGTCATCTCTTTAGAGTTAAAAAATGATATTTCTTGTGCTATTTTTAGCCTTTGTTCAAATGACTTAAATCATCCATATTTGCCTGACAATTTAGATCTGATTTTTACTGTAGAACTTACAGATCAATATCTAAAAACACAACTAAAAATCACAAATAATAGTCATCAGGATTTTATATTTTCAGAATCTCAACATGCATATTTTGCTGTCAGTCACATCAAAAATATAGGAGTCCTAGGTTTAAAAGGACACACCTATATTGACCGCATGAATCATGATACACAAGTGGATTGCCAAGATGATATTTTTCATGTATCAAAACCAACAGATATTATTTTTCTTGATCATCATCAACCTATCACTATTGTCGATAGTGATATGGGACGCCAAATAATTGTAGCTAAATCAGGGGCACAACATGCTGTAGTCTGGAACCCTTATCAGGCTATGGCAACAGAAGTGACTGATATGGCAAAAGATGCTTTTGAGGGTTTTATTTGCATAGAACCCTGTAATGTAACATTAGCTCCAACAACAGTTAAAGTTGGCCAATCTTCTACTTTAGAAATGGTTATTTCTGTTTCTAAAACTATACTTTAAAAAATAAGGATTGATAGAAATGAAAATATTTCTGCATGTCACTTTTGTATTGTTACTTCTCTCCTGCAATGCAATAAATGAAAGACGCATCAGTGTAGAGGGGCGTCACGAGGAAGAAATTACACCAGATAAAGTTGTGATGAACTTAGAGCTTTCGGAATATTGGAGAGAAGAATTAATTCCTGGAACATTCTATAATGACTATCGCAATAGAGGTCCCGGTATCAATGAAATTGAAAAAAATGCACGTCAGATACTCTCTGATGCAGGGATGCCTCCAGACGCAATGACGATCATTGATACAGGAACACGCTATCGAGATAATAGTGGTCGCGACTTGCTGACCTATCGGCGCTACCATGTGGCTTTAAGTAATCTCAGCTTGATTCAACCCATTATTGAAAGCCTTAAAGGCCCAGAGGTAAAAAACTTTAGTATCCATGAGTTAACACATTCTGATATAGATGGCCTGAAAAACCAGGCCAGCAAAAGCGCCCTAGATAATGCCCTACTCAAAGCCAGAACTATCGTACGTGGGCATGCAGAAGTAGGTAAATTACTAATTCTTCAAGAAGGTGATATCAATATTCATATGCCTATCCTCAATAGAACAACGCGCAACATTGCTGCAACTCCTATGTTAATGAGTATGGCAGCTAGCCCTGATCAGGCCTCTGGTGAGAATGTTTTTGATGAACTAAACTATAATAAAATTAAAGTATCAGCCGTTGTCCAAGCAAGTTTTAAATTAAAAAATTAAATGAATGCTATCAATAAAATAGTTTTTATTTTTTTATTACTGATTATTTCATTTTTGGGGGGGGCTTTTTGGGCCCCCGTTCTGACGCCTAACCACACATTTATTGATACAATAATCCACCGGGAAAATAAAGAATCAGTTATTGAGAATATTCATTCTATCTCTTATCAGGGTCAAAGGATCCTCTATCAACCAGATGAACAAAACAATATTAGCGTATATGAAAAGACAAATAGTGCTGTGGTGCATATTTCTACCCAGCTGATTGCCCATGATTGGTTTTTTGATGCTTTACCTCAAAAAGGAGGCTCAGGATCTGGTACTATCATCGATCCAAAGGGATATGTTTTAACAAATTACCATGTGGTAAAAAATTCTCATCGTGTGATACTCAGGCTTTATAATGATCAAGAATATGAAGGAAAAATTATTGGCATTGATCAAGAAAATGATCTAGCACTGATTTTTTTTGATCCCAAAAGTGAAAATCTCCCCTTCATTCAAATGGGAGAAAGTGATAATTTGAAAGTTGGGCAAAAAGTGCTAGCAATTGGTAATCCATTTGCTTTTGAACGTACACTGACAACTGGAACAATCAGTGGCTTAGGCCGTCCAATTCGTAATGAAGGTGGCTTAATTATTCAGAATATGATTCAAACAGATGCTGCCATTAACCCAGGAAACTCTGGAGGGCCATTATTAAACAGCCAGGGAGAGATGATAGGGGTCAATACAATGATTTACTCGCCTTCTGGAGGATCTATAGGCATTGGATTTGCTGTCCCTATTCAAACAGCTAAACGTATTTTGCCAGATCTAAAAAAATATGGTTATGTGAGGCGCGGGGAAATCGATGCAGACTTGGTCCCACTTTTTCCTAGTTTAGTACGTTATGCTAGGTTAAGCATTAAAAATGGGTTACTTGTTTCTGGTGTCGTGCGTGGTGGGGAGGCAGATCGTGCAGGGTTACGTGGAGGTAAACGTGATAATGCCATTCGTATTTCAAACCATATTGTATACTTAGGTGGAGATGTTATTACCGCTATTAATGATATTCCTATTATCAATGTGGGAGACTATTATGCAGTAATGGAAGGAAGCAAAGCCAAAGAGAATGTTAAAGTCACCATCTTGCGAGATGGTCACAAAGAAACTCTATCTATCCGACTGACAGAACGAACTCCTCCAAAACTAAAATAGATCTTTCATTGTATAGTAATCTGACTCGCAAGTATTAATAGACGATCTTTTTGATTATTATTGGGATCTTGCAAAACATAGTCTAATAAGTGGTTTAAAAGTACCCCTAATTTTTTTCCTGGCTGCAAATTTAGATTTTTTATTAACTCCTCACCACTAATTGCTAGTTGTTTGAGTGTCAGGGCCGTATAAGGAATACTCAAAACCTTTTCAAAACGCAACTCAATTTTTCTCACTGCTTCATTTTCACTATCCTCAAATGCTAGGGCCTTCCATATGATCAGTAGTTCTGGTAAATACTCCAGCTGTATTGATTTTAGTAAAAGCCTGATTTCATAATCACTGTATAAAATGGTGTGCGGTAAAAATGGAAGAAATTGAAGCAGATGTCCTAATGTTTGTGTCATTTTGCTTGAGAACCGATATGTTTTTGCAATAGATTTGAATTTTTTAATACGATCTTCTTTAAGTGTAGTGCTATCTTCCCTCTGTATACTAAACTGCCAGCTCAAACATAATAAAAATAATAGTCGGCAGTTTAATTCCTTGATAGGAATCTCTTTGATCTTTTTAGAAGAGCATTTAATAAATTTAATAAAATTAGTAGGATGTGATAATTCATAACTCAATTCTAACGATGGTAGAAGTACACTCAAAAGCCCTGTTTTTTGCATCAACATCAATGCAATGATAGCATCTTGACCTTGAGCTATTTTAAATAATTCAACAGCAATACGCTCATGGCTCACTTTTTTTGGTATCTGAAAGCATTCCTTGATAGCTTCTAATGTCGTTTCTTCTATATGAAATCCCAGTTGTGCAACAAAACGTATTGCTCTTAGTGGTCTTAACCCATCCTCTTCAAAACGTAAAATAGGATCTCCAATTGCACGAATCAGTTTATGTTTAATATCTATAATTCCATTATTTGGATCTAAAAAAGTCTGATTATCCAAATCATATGCAATAGAGTTCATTGTAAAATCACGTCTTTTAAGATCCTCAATAATACCTGAAATAAAATTAATTTCATCGGGATGACGCCCATTACTATATTTACCATCCAAACGATATGTTGTCACTTCAAATCGTTCTTTCCCTATCAAAACTGTTACAGTACCATGCTTGATTCCAGTAGGAATCACTCTATGAAAAAGCTGCATCACTTGCTGAGGGTGTGCATCTGTAGCTAAGTCAAAGTCAGAGATTTCTGCTGCCTGATTTATTAAATAGTCACGAACTGCCCCCCCCACAATAAAACATTCAAACCCAGCATCTTTGAGGATTTCATAAACTTTGCTTAATGAAGGTGTAATTCTTTCTATCATTTTCAACCTCAAAAACTATCATCACCTTGTGTTGTTGATGAGAATCCTCTAGAATAAGATTATTATTATGATAAATATAACAATGCTCTTTATTGTGTTTTTAATACACTTATGTGTGTTTCTTTTATTGATGCGTGCAATATCTGATCCAAAATTTATCTTTCGCGCAGTACTATTAGGGTTATTTTCTTTTTTTTGTTCAACATTACTCCACTACCTTGTCCCCTCACAGTTTTTAGATAAAATCCCACGTTATCTTATCCCGCTTGTCCAAGCATTTCTCTTAACAGCACTTATAGAAGAAGGTGTACGTTTTGTATGCCTTCACTTTCTAAAACAGCACGAACCACTAAAATCTGTTTGGTTACTCATGATTGTTGCACTAATTTTTTCTATCCTAGAAACCTCGTATTACTTGTATGGACAAGGTTCATTAACACAAATTATTTTAAGACTATTGGGTGCACTCCCCTTGCACCTCAGCTTAGGGTTTCTTATGGCTAGTATTCCTTATATCGGATTGATTAGTGTTATTCTGATCCACGGTTTTTATAATTATATGTTGTTAATTGCTACACCAGTCTATATGCCGAGTCTTTTTCTACTTTTCATTGTTATTAGTGTTATTTTGCGATATAAACAAATGAAGAATAACCTTAAAAAGTCACAAAAAGAACAACAGATCTCTTATTTCTAAATATTGAGTACTAAGATACGAGCCTCTCCTGCTTCTAGGTTAATAAATTCTAGAGCAGAAGAGCTTACCAATTCATCACTAATCTGTTCTAACTTTCTATCATGATAAGCCCAAAGAATCTGCTGATAGAATCCATGCATTTTAACCCATACATCCAAGTCTATCATAATTTTTTTTTGAGAGGTCCATGTTGCTAGCAGTAATGAAACTTTATGCTTACTCCCCCAGATCCAGAATGTATACCCATCAAAATTAAGGCATGTATTTTTCGTATCAAATACTGGAAGTAATGGGTATTCACTAAAATCTAGGGCTGGAGGTATTTTTTCTTGATAAGCATGATCAAATATATAAGGAAATATTGTTGTATATTGTCCGAGAAAGTAGATCAGAAAAAAAACCTCATGTGGTAATTGCTGGATATCCAATTTTGAAAGAGGTAGGTATTCTGTGGAGAGTGGTAAGAGGTAGGGAGGAACATGGTGAATTGGCACAGAATTTGCACCTAAAATAGCAAATGAAGCAGGTTCACAACTCATACTTTCTAAATATTGAAGAGCATTAGCACTGATATGATGATCAAATTTATATAGGTTATAATAAACAAAATCAAATGAATATATTGACTTATAATGTTCAACAATACGCTGAAGATACATTAGCGCATCTTGATTTTCTAGCTGAAAAAATCTATAGGAATCAGAATCTTCTTCTCTATTATCTATTATAAAAAATTCAGGTTTTTTTTTGCAAACAATCGCATTCTTGCTAACAAAAGGGTACAAAGTGAATCCTACAGCAATTTTTAAACGCCGTAGTCCTTCAAAAATTAATGGCAAAAATTCTTCCAAGGAAATTCCATGTTGCAAGAGTGAAGATGAGTGTAGAGTTTCATCTAGCATAATATGACTTGTAATAGCCTGACTATCCATGTCTTGGCATAGACAAAAAGGCTCCAGAACAATACCCTGGTGATGAAAAATTGGTGCTATTTTTAACAGGCCAATCCAACCAGAAATTTTACGCAAATCTAAAATATTAACATGCATAGACGCAAACCAATTAGTTGTTTGTTTACGTGAATAAACCCGCCCAGGTGTAGTAAAAAGCGCCAGACGATAGTAAAAATCAAAAAGAACAGGCAAAGAGAGATCCAAAATCTGATGATACTCTAATTTCCAGGGATGTCCCTTGATAAATTTTTGGTAAAGCTGGGATGCTAGGTCTCTTTCTTCATCACTCGCAGGAAATAATAATGTTAATTTCCTCCATTGTTTAGCGTCTTTTTCACTCATATTTTTATGACATTTCCTCTAAAAGAGAATCTAAAAAAATCTCAATTAAGCTACAATTTGAAATACCCAAGAGTAAAAAAATTGCTTCTCTTGCCTCTTGTAAAATTGTTTTTGCTATTTGTGTGGATTCTTGAAGTACACCCATTTCAAATATTTTACCTAAAATTGCCTGCATCATATCTTGTTGTTCAGAAGCTGTCAACTCTTTGACTTGCTTGAAAAAGGGCTCAATAATATCTTTAAAATTAGGATCTTTCTGTATGCCTAGAATCAATGGCAAACTTTTTTTACCTTCTATAAGATCATCTGCAGGCATCTTTCCTTTAATACCTCCATGCAGGTTTTTTATATCATCCAGAATCTGAAAAACAAGCCCAATACTTCTCCACGCTTGACCCAATGAATTAATTTTATTTTGATCCATTTCAGTAAGAATTCCAGGCCATTCACCTATAAGATAGCTCAACCCACCTGTTTTCATCTCACACATTGTTGAATATTGAGAAATAGATGGCCAAAAAGTATTCTCACGATGCCAAGTAATATCTAATCCTTGGCCTATGTGCAAACAACGCATAGCCTTGGCCCATGCTGAAAAAGTTGCATATTTCTTTTCTATGCTCAGATCTGCACTATCAATTATATTTGTTGCCAAAAAATATGCATAATTACCTGCATTAATGCTAATATCCATACCATAACAAATATGTGCACTCTCTTTTCCTCGCCTGAGTGGGGATTGATCTTCAATATCATCAATAATAAGACTACCAGTATGTGTTAATTCTAATAAACTTGCAAATTTTACCAAAAGTGGTGTAGCAGGTAGATTCAAAGCTTCACCAGTTAAGACTAGTGCAATTGCCCGCCAACGTTTACCCCCAAGTTGGATAAGATGCTTAATAGGATCCAATGCATACTGGAGATGCAAAAGATCATAGTCTAATTCTTGGCCAGTTTGTTGAGTAAAAAACAGCTGTGTGTAAGGAAACTGAAAATAAGATTCTAGGCACTGCTCAATATTATTAAGGTGTTTCGTCAGTGATGGATGGTTAAATATTGGCATAGGACATCATATAAAACTAGTATGGGTATGTGCTACGAACACGTAAAATGAAGGGCAATGCATCAATAAAGCAGTCAACCAGCTGTGGGTTAAATTTAGAGCCACTTAGAGACTTAATTTCTTGGATTGCTTGATCCATAGACCAAGATTCCTTGTAGGTACGACGAGAAACTAAAGCATCAAAAACATCGGCAATACTAACCATTTGAGAAAAAATTGAAATTTCATCACCCTTTTTGCCATATGGATAACCTGTACCATCCCAGTTTTCATGATGCTCAAGAACTACTGTATGTACCATCTCATCAAAATCAGTACGCTTTTCTTGGAAAATCTCTGCACCTTTTATGGTATGCATTTTGATAATCTCAAATTCACGTGCTGTTAATGGCCCAGGTTTTTTGAGGATAGTATCTGAAATAGCAACTTTTCCAATATCATGCAACATTGCAGCAAACCTCAAAATCACTTTTGTCTCATCTATTTGTTCACGAGGAATCCAGTTTTTCATTGCATAATTTTCATAAATCTCTATGGTATATCCACCTACACGGCTGATATGAGATCCGGTTTCTTCAGGATCACGCAACTGTACAACACTAATTAAACGCAATGAAATAGAGCGCAAATCTTGGATACGCTGTAAAACCAGAGAAATAACCGCCATGATAATATCTAAACTTTCTCCAGTATCTGAAGAAAATGGTATAATTTCATCATTACTGCTATCAGGGTGTGCCTTACAGTTAAATAGCTGGATAATTCCCACCACTTCCTGGTTGTTTTTAATCTTCATGGGTAGACACAAAACAGAAATTGTTTTGAAACCCGTTTTAAGGTCTGTTGAGGAGTCAAACTTATAAGGAGAGTCATCAGAAATCTGTGAAACATCTGGAACGTTTAATGTCTCCCCAGTCGTGCCTACATAGCCCGCTAGTGAAGACTTATTAATAGGAATACGCATACTTTTAAGCTTGTCACTAGTTGAAAGTGCATCATTTTGAGTATAGACAATGACAAGGTCATTGCCCTCTTTTAGATAAAGGCTTCCTGCACTAGCATTAGTAAAAGCACGTAGGTTTAATAATGCATATTCATAGAGAAGATCTGAATCTTTGATGTTACTAATGCCAGAAATAATCTTTGCAAGTTCACTTAATGGGACATGAGCCATTGAATACTATTTCTCTCCGCACCTACATTTTAATTTTTTTTATTGATTTTGTCTAGTTATTTATAGCCCAAAGTAAAAGATACCCAGCAGTCATTGCACTGAAAACACCAATTGCTGCTCCTGCAGAAGCAACTTCTACATCTCCTAACTCTTCTGCTTTTGCTGCTCCTAGCACATGCGAAGCCAGACCCAAAGAAAAACCCTTGGCCACTGGATCTGTGATTTTAAAAATTGTAAAAACTATAGGGGCAAAAATATAGCCTACTAAACCGGCTAAGAAAATAGATATAGCCGCAAGTTCTGGTGAACCTTTAAGAATAAGTGCAAGTTCTACCCCCACAGGTGTCGTGATTGATTTGACAAGTAATGAGCGTTGCAGGATTTCTGGAAATTTGAGCCATTGAGCAGGAAAATAAACTGTCAAAAACGCCACAAATAATCCCACAGTGCTTCCTAAGAAAAGCGCAATAAGATGTCTTAAAATAATATGCCGACAGCGATACAATGGTATTGCAAATGCAATAGTGATACACGGTAATAACATTTTTTGTAGTTGTGAAGAACTTGTATAGACAGTGAGGCTTATAACGCCCAATTCAATAAGTAAAATCAGTAAAAGGCCCGAAAGCAGTAAAGGATTAAGAATTGGCGATTTAACCTTCATATATAAATGAGAAAAAAAGATATATATGACTAAGCTTATGAAAAAAACACCCTCGGGCATTATCAAAAATAACGCAGAAATTTCTTGCATCATCTTAGTTTTTCCTTGATAAAATAAATCTTTGTACACACTGTATGACCCAGGCCGTACAGAAAAGTGTGAGAAGTGTACTGACAAAGATGGTTAACATCCAAGAGAAAAATACAGGCAAAATCAAATCTTTGAAAGCTATACCATTGACAAAAAATGGCAAAAGTATAAACCCTGAAATACCCAAAAAGAACTGAGCGAAAGATTCAACTCTTTCTAACTTAACAATCCTCATCAGAAGTGCTAAAAACATGAAGAATAAACTTGCTAGACCAGCAGGGATTCCTATCATTATGTTAGCAATGCGCCCTAAAAAAAAGAAGAGAATAAAGAGTGTGAATGCCTCAAGAATTTTCATAGAATGATGAGTAACAATGTTTCTTACTCTCCTGCAGGTGCACAAACAGGAGGGTGATCCGCTATAAATGACTTATAAGAGAACTGACTGCCAAGATACAAATTATCCTGCTTTTCGAGGCGAATAAACCAGTCCGTATATACAACATTAGAGCTTAGTCCATCACAGATTTTATAAAAATTTGCCAAAAATCGTCTCAGTTGACTAGAAGCAAAACGCTCATTAGACCCAGCATGCAAAAGCATTGGCCAGTCAGAAGAAAGTGCTAGCATCACCTCCTTGGCTGCTTGATCCAAGATCCTTTTTCTTAGGCCGCTCTCATCATTAAAACGATGTGCCAACTCACTCATTCTTTCTATAAGAATATATAAATGACGAATAAGCCAGTCATTTTTATCACTAAGCCAGATTTGGGCATAACTATCCTCACCCCAACTAGAAAATGATGGGGTAATTTTCTTATATGAAAATGTGGTGCTAATACATTCTTTGGGTACAGATGTATCAGCATATTCAGATTTGGACAATGTGCGCAAAGCATGTTCACAGAAAGTTGTACCCTCAAACCACCAGTCGCCAAAAAATTCAAGATCCAAAATACAGGTCATCACTGGAGACTTCACTTCTGAGGAACGTATTTCCTTAGAAATATCAATGAGTGTTGTCACAAATTCATCTGCATGATCGCGTGCCTGATCATTTGCACGTGAGGGACGATAGATATCTTTATGTTCTGTTTTTCCAGTTCTTGCAAAATACTTTAAACCCGTGGGGACCTTTTCCCCATGGTGTAGGGCATAGTCTCCAATTTCTTCTTCTGGTAACTCAAATGCAATATCACGATAAAAATCACGATAGACTGGATGTGTAGGATAACCAAACTGCTGATCAAATATTCTATCAACAAAAAAACGAGAAACAGGGATAAATTTGAAACCCGTAGGACTTTGATAAACCTTGCAACTATCGGGATCGGCTAGTCCTTTTTCTCCCAAGAGGCCACTCGTGGTAATAAAAGTATAAGCAATTCCTTGTTCCTGAAGATACAACTCTAGTCCAGGGAAATACCCTGAATGTGGCAACCAAAATCCTTGAGGCTTATATCCTCCAAGCTTCTCTGAAAAACTTGTAATACCCGCACTAATCTGCGCACGAACAACCTGTGGACAAGCTTGATATAAAGGCAAAAATGCAGACGTCGCTGCAGTAGGAATTAGTTCTAAAAAACCCTCATCTGCAAAGTATTTTAGCGCAGAAATAACACTTCCATTAAATGCCTTAAGAATAGAGAGACTATTTTGTATTTTTTCCTCATAACATAAAACAATAGGCTTAAGATCATTAAGATCTTCGCAACGTTTTTTTTCTATTTCTACAAGTCTTAAGAGTTTTTCTGCATATCGCAAGAAGCGTTTTTTTAAAATATCATCATCTACCATCGAAAGTAGTGTAGAGGAAATTATCCAAGATATTTGATATTTAACACCATCAGATTTTAATTTATCCATCATAGAAAGCATAGGCAAGTATGAGTGCAACATTGCCTCAAAAAACCAACGCTCTTCTAAAAAGTCATCATATTGTGGAAATCTAACAAAAGGAAGATGCGCATTAAAAACAAATTGTACAACTACCCCCTTACCCTTTTGCCCATTATTCATAGTACTGTCTCACTTGCACCAATGGATGTTAGTAGCATATCAGTAGTCGCAACCTGATACTCCTTTCCACCACTTTCTACACGCAAACTTAGCTGATGCCAATATTGCCCATTTGTTCGTACTAATTGGAAATATTGACGACCATACTCTGTTTCCAAGAAATTATCCTGAAAGTCTTCTATATGGAAATTGCCAGCATCATCCCTTTTGTAGCAAGAAAATCTGAGAAATATCCCGTTGTAGTTTCCCATTTGCCTAAACCCCTTCATCTGGGTGGGAGAGATCTCCCAATCAACAAAAAGCCATGTTGTATCGCGTTGAATTGTAATTAATCGTGTTTCTCCATAACGTTTTAAGAAAACAAAGTTTTGTAGTCCCTCATCTTCATATAGGTAAGAAACTTCGGCGGTAAATTCGTAGCGCTTTCTACTCGCAGACACAGAAGATGATTCCGCACTCAAAAGTTCCAAATCTTCTACTAGCTCATCAATGAGCATCTCGCGATCAAATTCGGACCCTTCTTCATAAATTCCGTGAGAATAAGCTATGCTGCGCAACTCTGCATCTGTCACAGATAGTAGTTTTTCATGAGTCATCTTATTTCATTATCCCAAGAATCTAAAAGGTGATGTAGAACGTTCAGATCATTCTAACATTCTTACATAAAAACTTCAACCTCATTTTTAGATAAAATCCTCCTTTTTCCACTCGGCAATCCGCGCAGTCTTATTGAGCCTATTCTGATTCGTTTCAGAAATTTTACCTCATTTTCAAAGTATTTAAAAAGTCTGCGTATCTCGCGATTTTTTCCCTCTAGCAATGTCAATGTGACTTCATTTTCATTTTCACCCATTTTAAAGGACTTAATTTTTAGAATCTCATCATCCATTAATACCCCTTCAACCATTTTCTTTAACTGATCATATCCCACTTTTTTTTTCAATTTTACCTCATACTCTTTCTCAACCTGATAACGAGGATGGCTCACACGTTGACAAAAGCCTCCATCATTTGTAAATAAAATTAGTCCACAAGACTCAAAATCTAGTCTTCCAACATTATACAATCGATACTCTTTAGACTCAGGAATCAAGTCTAATGCCAAAGGCCGATTAAAGTGATCCAGCGAGCTACACAAATAATGCACTGGTTTATTGAGTGCAATATAAATCATGCGTGTTGTTAGTAATGCTCTTTGATGATTAATCAAAATTTCACCCACATCTTCCACTCGAAAACCAGGCTCTAGAATATGACTTCCATTTTTTAAACTCACATAGTTTTTTTTCAAAAAATCCTGCGCCTTCCGTCTTGAGCAATACCCATTCACACTCAAAAAATTATCAATTCTGATGCTCTCCAACTAGTGCCTCCACACCATTCAAATATCTCATTCCTGGCATTGACTTAGACTGTGTAATTGTTGATAAAACAGCAGAATCTCCACAAACTGCATAAGTACTACCAGATCCAGAAAGTGTAAAAAAATCTAAATGAAATTGTGATAAAAAATTTTCTACCTTAGCAAATCCTGGATATTCTTTTTTTAACTTATGGCTAAAACTATTAAAAAATGGCCATTCTGACATCTGCATATTCCAGCTTTTTATTAGTACATCTTTCTCTAGAACAGACCAATGTGAGTCATAACAATCCAAATACCCATAGGCCTCACCTGTAGGAATACCAAAATTCGGGAAACACAGTAAAAAATGTAATTTTTTAGGTACAATAGGTGTAATTTGCTCTCCCAATCCACCAATATAGGCTGCATAACATGAATGCAAAAAAAATGGTACATCTGCTCCCACATTTACACTGTCCTTGATGAGTTGATCTTTATGGATCAAAGGGGCAAAATGTTCGTACAAAAAACTCAGCAATACACCCGCATCACTAGAACCCCCACCCAGCCCCCCCTGCATGGGAATATTTTTTTTGAGTTTTATAGCTAAACCAAAAGAAATTCCTGTATAGTTTTGAAAAAAAATCATTGCACGATACAATAAGTCATCATCTTTTTGTAATTTTTTTAGCGAATCACACTCCAAAATATAGCCCGCATCAGTAATAATCACATCCATTTCATCTTTGAGGTTTAACTTAATACATATAGAACGTAGATCATGATAACCACCTGTACCTACAGGACCGACCTCTAGGTGTAAGTTGATTTTTGCAGGAGGATAAAGCTTAACATGCACCATATACATCCCCTTTTAAAAAACTATACTTATTCAAAAATTAGTAACCAGTAAATTGGCTCAAAAATCTCAAGTCTGCCCCATGCATATACCGAATATCATTGATTCCATAGCGCATCATCGCTAGACGATCCCACCCTATACCAAAAGCAAACCCCGACCATTGCTGGCTGTCGATACTTCCTTCTTTGAGAACTTGTGGATGCACTAACCCACAGCCACAAAATTCAATCCATCCATTATGCTTACACACAGGACAACCTACTCCAGTACAGATCTGACATTGGATATCCAGTTCAAATCCTGGTTCAACAAAAGGAAAATAACCCGTACGCAAGCGCACTTTTACTTCTTTTTTTAATGTTTTAGAAATCAATGACTGTAAAAAATGCATCATATGGCCTACATTGATATCACGATCCACAACCATGGCTTCAATCTGATGAAATGCCATTTCATGGCTAGCATCAATATTTTCATTACGAAAAACCTTGCCTAATGAAACAAATTTGAATGGTGGTCGATATTGTTCCATTCCACGTATCTGCACAGGCGAGGTCTGTGTTCTCAAGCAGTTCACTTTATTCTTAAACCAAAAGGTATCTTGAGCATCACGTGAAGGATGTAACGCTGGGATATTCAATGCAGAAAAATTATGATATTCATCTTCAATAAAATTACCATCAAGAATATCAAACCCCATAGAAAAGAAAAGATCTTGTACTTCTCTCTCTATGAGTGTTAATGGATGTGAAGATCCTCTCACGAGGCCTAATTCACGACCAGAATGGAGATCTGAAACATCAACAGCATTTTTACTCAACGTTTTTTCTACTACTACTCTTTCTATCAGTGCTAGTTGTGCCTCTAGACTTGCAGTAATATGCTGTTTCAATTCATTGGCTTTTTGACCGATTTCTGCACGTTCTTGTACACTCAAATTTTTAATGTCTTTGAGTACTCTACTCAAAGTACCTTCTTTTCCCAACAACATAGCCTTTAAATTAAAAATCTCTGCTTGAGATTGGCAATCACTAAGCTTTTCTTTAAAATTTTTCCAAATACTATCAAGATCTAACATAGTTAGAAGTATGACAAAGTATTTATTGCTTGACAATACCCAAACTTTTTATAGAATGAGTAACAATGTTATTATTCAAACCATGCCCCTATGTTTACTGGCTCTTTCTTTTTCTATTTTTAAACTTCTCAGTAACACCTCAGTCATTTTTGCAAACAGAACTCTCCTTTGATCTCCTTTCACCAGAAAAACGGATTATCGCATATAATGATGCCGCAGAGCGTTTAAATATTAAAAGTATCACTGAAATATACGAATTTGCCAGCCAATCGCTATCTCTATTACAAACTTATCCAGATGATGAGCAATCTGCCAGAACATATTATCATCTTGCGAGAGTTAGTTTTTATCTTTCTCGCTATAATTTGGCACTTTCTGATGCAACAATTGCACTCAATCAAACAAAAAAAGATAAAACCCGCTATTTAATTTTGACACTAATGGCTGAAATATATACTAAACAAGAAAACTATACACTGGCGCTAGAAACCTACAGAAAACTATCCAGATTCAAAGAAACCTATTCCTCAAAAAACCTTATTGATCAATCAGCCACAGCTCGACAATTACAGTATTTTACATATGCCCATAGACAAGCCTCAGAAGCTTATACTCAGCTTGAAAAAAATGACAGTATTGACAAACCACTCGCAGGCATTGAATTGGGAAAAGTTCTCTGGGCCTTAGATGAAAAAAATGCATCCATGACACTTTTTTATCAAGCTGTTAAAGATGCTGAAAAACAGCAAATTCCTGAATATATGGCGCTGGCCTATACATCCTTATCAGATGCACTTTTGTCCTTAGATAATCATAAGGAATCTATATTTTACGCCCAAAAAGCTTTGCTTGCAAATCGTGAAAGTGCCTACAGCTCTCTAACATCTGAGATCTACAGAATTTTATATGAGGGATTCCTTGCTATAAATGAACCAAAACAAGCCATTAGTATGCTACAATTTCAATACGACAGTGATCTCCTGATTCTTCGCAATCAACAAAACCTGAGTGAATTTTTCTTTGATAACTCGATTAAGGTTCAGAGTCTAGAGGCACAAGTTGTTTCATTAATCAATAAAAACAAAAAAATAAGGACAACAATGATAATTCTCATTACTATCCTTATCATAACCCTAATTTTGGCAATATTCTTGATTAGCCAGATTCGTCATCTACAAACACGCATAGAAGCGTCTATTATTGCATACAACTCGATCAAGGCAATATCGCGAAAAGGAGGCAAATAGCTACTCCTACTAAGACAAAAGATTAAAGGAATCGTCCAATAATAGAAAGCAAATGGGTAGCACATTCAGCAAGTTCCTGAGCATTTGAAGGCTTAACCACCCAGCCAGAAACACCCACTTTTTTAGCTTCATCCAGCCTCTTTGAGGCTTGTGTTTCTGTAGTAAGCATAATAATAGGAACAGTACGTGATGAAGGAATCTCTCTAGCTGCCTTAACAAATTCGATTCCATCCATATTTGGCATATTCAAATCTGTAATAATCAGGTCATAGGAACTTCCCACACACTGTGAAAGTGCAACATTCCCATCATCTGCCTCGTCGACATCAAACCCTGCACTGAGAAGGATGTGTTTAATAGCAACCCGAATAGACGCAGAATCATCTATAATCAAGATTGTCCCCTTTTTCTTCATAACATACCCTTTTCTAAAAGGTTAATATAGCTCTATCCAAGAACTTTTCTAACAACAGCAATCAACTTGTCTGCTGAAAATGGCTTAACAATCCAACCTGTTGCACCCGCCTCGCGTCCTTCCTGCATTTTTGATTGTTGACTTTCGGTTGTCAAAACAATAATAGGAATAAACCGGCAATCAGGAATAGCCCTTGCCTGACGGATAAACCCAATCCCATCGAGATTTGGCATATTAACGTCAGTAATAATCAGATCAAAAGCATTAGAAGAAACTGCGGTGACACCTTCCATCCCATCCTCAGCCTCCTGGACCTCAAAGCCCTCTTGCTCCAAGACGTAGGAAATACTTTTTCTGATTGATGCCGAATCATCAACTACCAGTATTTTTTTACTCACGACGACCTCCAAGTACCAAACCTATACCCCCAATTGTAGCATAACTAATGAGTAACACGCAATACCTCTTCTGCAATCTTCTTTAATGGAAGGACTTTATCAACTCCACCCAATTTGATGGCCTCATTTGGCATGCCAAATACTACACATGATTTTTCATCTTGTGCAATATTATATGCCCCCGCCTGTTTCATTTCATGCATCCCGCGTGCACCATCATCGCCCATTCCTGTCATAATAATACCTACAGCATTCTTTCCTGCATAGCGTGCTGCCGAACGAAAGAGCACATCAACACTCGGTCTATGGCGTGTTACTAATGGCCCATCTTTGATTTGCACACTATAATATGCACCATTACGTTGCAACAATGTATGCTTATTTCCTGGTGCAATCAAGATTACCCCACGTGTAACAGCATCTCCATCACGCGCTTCTCGTACGCTCATACGGCATACACTATCCAATCTTGCAGCAAAACTTGTTGTAAAAAATTCTGGCATATGCAAAACTGCGACAACTCCAGGCCCATCAGCGGGCATCATTTCAAACATTTCACGCAATGCCTCAGTGCCACCAGTAGAAGCACCAACAACAACAATCTTTTCCGTTGTTTCAATATTGACAGTATCACTGCCATCATTGCCTGCCAATACTGCATCTGCGCTTACTGCAGCTAACCCACCATAAGGCATTCTGGGTCTATACGTACGTACCTTTGTTGAATAGGCTGCCTTTACTATATCACAAAACATCACCTGCGACTCTTCTATAAAGGTTTTTGTCCCCACTTTTGGCTTAAGAACAAGTTCCACAGCCCCATAGTCGAGTGCCTGCAAAGCATTCTCGCTACCACTCTCGACTTTACTAGAGCATACAATCACAGGCATAGGACGGCTAGCCATAAGTTTTCTTAAAAAAGTCAAACCATCCATACGTGGCATCTCTACATCCAGCGTCAACACATCAGGATTAATTGACTCGAGTTTTTTTGCAGCAAATACAGGATCTGCAGCTGTAGCAATGACTTCAATATCTGGATCGCTATTGAGAATATGTGAGAGTGTCTCTCTTACAACAGCTGAGTCATCAATTACCATCACTTTGATTCGTTCTTTCACGTTATAGCACCCAACTTAGTTTATATCCGCCTATAGACAGAAGATGCAGCCTGCCCTTCTAATGGCAAATCTATGCCCACTATTGACTCTGACTGGCTCAAGAATAAATACATATCCCGCTGTAGATGCTGGCATAAACGGGAAAGCACCTCTTGGCGTGTTTGTTTCGAATAATAAATAATCACATTACGGAAAAAAATAATATCAAAATTTTTCTCAATATCATAGCGTTTGCTCATAAAATTTAGATATTTAAATTTTACACGCTTTCTGATTTCGGGCTTAATTCTCACAATCTCATTACCATCAGCATCCCTACCCCTCAGTAGGTAGTTACGTTTGAGCTTAATACTAAAATTTTCCACATCTTGCATCGGGTAAATAGCATCTACAGCCACAGAAAGCACACGCGTTGACACATCTGTGCCCAATATCTCATAGCTAAAATGAATATTATTACGACGCATATACTCTTCTACGGTTATGGCAATACTATAGGCCTCTTCACCAGTAGAGCACCCTGCCGACCAAATCCGTATCACACGCTTTTTTTTAAGAATCTCTGGCAAAATTTGATTTGCTAATGCATCAAAATGCTGCATCTCTCGAAAGAAGAATGTTTTATTGGTCGTCATTGCATCCATCATATGAACCAATTCATCTTGTCTTCCACGTGAGGAACTAAATGCAAATTTAATATATGCATCATAATTATCAAAGCCCAAACTTACTAGTCGGCTATTAAGCCGAGATTCCATGAGTGCCATTTTTTGCCTGGGCATTTGTATTCCCGATGTTTTTTCCACAAAAGCAGCAATAATTTTGAACTGCCTTGCAGACATTGGTCTCACTGCACGATTAGACATCTACATCCTCATTAGTACTAATTAAATGATCATTGCGTCGGTCAAAAAGTTCAGAAAGCTTTAACACGTCTAAAATTAGTGCCACACCACCATTTCCCAGAATTGTTGCACCAGAAACACCTTGTGCATTACGATAAAGTTTACCCAAAGATTTAATAAGAGTTTGCAGGTTTCCTATGACACGATCCACCACAAAACCAATATACCCATCACGATCACTAATAACAATCATCTGCTCTTTTTCTGGGCGATTTCCCTCAACCCTAAAATATTTACGCAAATTCACATAGGGAACCAAATCTCCTCGCCAATTAAAAAACCCTGTTTCATCTTCTGGATTATGCAATTTATACATCAAACATTCTTCTACTGCAGAAAGTGGAAATATATAATTATTATCCCCTAAACGTGTCATCAATCCCTCAATAATTGCTAATGTCAACGGAATTTTTAATACCATACGCGTTCCAACATCCACAGTACTATCAATGGTGATAGTACCCCCAAGCGCAACAATTTCCCTGCGTACAACATCCATTCCTACACCACGACCAGAAATATCTGTGACGGCTGCAGCCGTAGATAGTCCTGGAGCAAAAATTAGGGCAAAAACTTCCTGATCACTGAGCTCTGCAGCATCTGCAGGCGTTAGAAGTTCCTTGCTCACAGCTTTTTCAATAACACGATTACGATCGATTCCCTTTCCATCATCTGCAATTGTAATGTACACAAATGCACCAGAGTGACTAGCTGCCAAAAGAACTGTACCCTTTTGTGACTTGCCTTTTGCCTGACGATCGGCGGGGCCTTCAACCCCATGATCCAACGAATTACGAATAATATGCATCAACGGGTCTGTCAAACGTTCTAGCACTGTTTTATCTAACTCGGTCTCCCCACCCTCAGTCACCAAGTCAATATCTTTACCCAAAGAACCCGCAGTATCACGGACCAATCGTTGAAATCGACTAAAGGTTGATCCAATAGGCAACATTCTCATTCCCATTGTTACATCACGCATTTTCAAAATCAACCGTTCTGACTGTTCAGTTAAACCAGTCAAATTACTACTATGCAACTCTTGTCCCAATTGCCTTAAATGTGCATTAAAAGTGACAAGTTCGCCCACCAAGTCAACCATCGTATCCAGTTTGTCACTAGAAATACGCAAAGTCTGAGACATTCCAGATCCCACAGCCACACCTTTCTTTGGGGGCTCTGCGGCCTTGGCTGTTGGAGGGGCCACTGGTGCCTTAATAGCCACAGGCTCAACACCGGGAGCACTCACTGCCACAGAAGTAGGTGCTGCTACAGGAGCATCCTCTTCTTCCATCCCTATAGTCATAGAGGGGGCTGCTGCACTTGAAGATGCAGATACTGACTCCTTTGGTGGATTTTGTCCAACCCTTTCAATCTTTACCAAACTATCTGGACCCAAAAAGATAAAAACATCCTCTATGTCTGTGAGTGTATTTTCGGTAGTTAGCTCAACTGTCCATGCCAAGTAACTTTTTTGTACTTCAAAATCTTGTAGTGATGGCAAATGAGTAATATTGACATGCACATGTGCAGTACCCAAAGAAACCATCTCATCAACAAGAAGAATAGGATTTGTTCCATTCAGTAAGACATCTTCTCCTGGCCTAAACTCAATCTGATAAGATTTTGGTGCATCATCGGCCTCATCTACCTCAACAACATCATCTGTAATTTGTAGCGCCTGCTCCGTCTCTTGCCCCGCCGAACCCCCTTCACCACCTGTGACATAGGCCTTAAAATTTTTGAGAATCTCATCTCCTGCTGCCTGTTGTTCTCCAGTAGGCACATCCACGGTGAGGAGCATCAAAATATGATCCCGTGCTTGCAACGTCATCGTAATCATTTCAGGAATAACCTGCACTCGTCCATCACGCACATATTCCATAGAATTTTCAAGATCATGGGTAAAGTGCGAGACTGCCTCAAACCCAAACATCGCACTGGCACCCTTAATCGTATGCACTATGCGGAAGATTGCAGCGACAATTTCTCGATCCTCTGGATTATTTTCCAGCTCTAATAAACGAACCTCTAATTGTTCAAGAAGATCATTTGCCTCTTCTAAAAAGGTTTCTTTAAAGTTCTCCACTACTACTCCTCCACTAGTCGATCAAAGATAATAGCCCTACTTTCAATCCCTTGCCATCCTTCACGTCAGGAGAGATAAACCCCCCCATCATAAATTTCTGCAGAACCTCTTTGGCTACATTATCTTCGAAACTTACATCTTTTGCACTTTTCAACCCATCTCTGAGGGTAACAAGAATGAGCTGTATACCGGCTACATCGATTTTCTCAACCATAGAGAGGTCAAGAATCAAGTCTTCCTGAGCTTCAAAGAGAACTTTTTTAATGTCTTCTACAATCGGCTCTAGTACATCACCCGTCGCCTTACTTTGAAAAACAACTTTTTTAGCCATCCATTAAACCATCCTTCGTGCATTTCTTTCGCAATTCTCTATAATAATACGACCAGTATATTGATTGTCCTTAATCTTTGCTGTATATTGCCGTATAATATCATTAACAGGATAAAGGAGTCCAGTATGATCTTTGAATTAGAACAACAGAGTGACATTAAAATAGGTGATGTGCGTTGTCTCACTTTTCGTCTGGGAAATGAGATGTGTGCTATCCGCATCGACAATGTCAAAGAAGTTCTTGAAATTGAAGGTATCACACATGTCCCTCGTACAGCAAATCACCTATGTGGCGTCTTCAATCTGCGTGGTGCCGTTGTACCTGTTATTGATGTGAGATTCTTGTTCAACCCCCAGCATGTAGTAGCTGATGACCCACGTGGCACCTCTATCTTTTTTGATATCCATGATCCTGCGGGAGTCATCATGGTCGGTATGCTCGCTGATGAAGTCTACGAAGTCATCGAACTATCCTCTGAGGAATTAGAGCCTAACACGCACGAAGGTAATGGCAAGTTTATTAAATACATCATTAAACGTGGTGAAGAATTTATCCTCGTCCTAGATATTCATCTACTGCTTGCTTCTATCGATGAGGGATTATTAACACGTACAGAAGCCGAATAAATCTAATTCTAAATTAAATAATCCTAACAAATACTCACTTTTAGAACAAAACTACATCTCCGGACATCATCCCCTCGTCCACATCAAAGCCAGCAATCTCTGCACCAATCTGTTTGTGAGCAACAATGGTAAACTTTTCGCAAATATCATGAAAATGCTGCTTCTTTTCTGCCCAGTCATCCTCTTCTCCTGCTGCTAAAAATTCTTTATTTCTCTCCATCACCATTGTCAATGATAATGACATTTTATCCTTAAGCAAAGCAATCCAGGTACATAGTTTCTCTAGGCTTGTGGCATCATCTCGCACCAAGTCTACCTTTGGACCAAAGCGATCTGCAATTTCCTTTTCTCCTTCAGTCAAAATATTCATCAAATTTTTTGTCAAGCCAAAAATATCCACCAATCCTTCACTTGCAGACTGCCTTGCATCCTCATACAAGGTATATTCAGAGGTAATTTGATCAGAAAGCTTAGCAATAAAAGAACGCGATTGCAAGAGATATACAGCCCACGCAGGATCTGTTTGTAAGTGCTGAAAAAATTTAAAATATGTATTGAGAATTTTTGTTTTACTTGCTAAATAGTTCAGATAACTGCGATCTGGAATGGCTAACTCACCCAAAACTTCTTCCATTTGGCCAGAAATATCCTGTTCATCCTCACTTTTTAATGCCACATCATCATAAAGCTTTTTTTGTTGGCCATCAATGCGCAAGAAAAAACGTTCAACAATAAATACCTGTTGGATAAAAATAACATTTGCATCTTGCAATACTGTTTCGATATCCTCAAGGATACCATAGGCAAGGCGAATAATATTCAAACAAAATGTTGCCCCTTCATTTCCCCCATTATCTACATAGTCACTATAGTCTTGCATCAAATGAATAATATGCCCAATAGACTGAGAAAGAAGATCTTGAAACTGCACCTCTTGAATTGCAAACATCACAGACTCACTGGTGCCAGTAGCTAATTTGCAAGCTGCCTCTGCATATTCTTCCATGTGTTGAATCATGCGCGAAACTTCCAGTCTATAATCAGTCAAACGTGGAGACTCTGTGATATCTGCACCCTCAAGGAGTGTCGTCATTTTGACAAATTCTTTGCGCACAGGCTTAAAAAATGTATCCATAAAGAATGTGCGCTCGAGGCGATCTTCATCCAACCCATCTGTCACATTCTTAAAAATATTAATATGATTCTTAATTAAATACACTGCATCTGTACGTGCCAAGGAAATCAACTCCTCTAGCCCACAAAATGCCTGCTGAAAATGCTGCCCCCTTTCAAGGCAGTCTTCCTTCCATAAAAAAACCTGCCTTTTTAAGGTCTCTAAAAGATCACTGAGTCGATCAGCAAATTGTAAGAATAATTCCTCACTTTGCTGGTCAAAAGTTCTTAGCTCATCAGAAAGCCGCGCTAAGCGGTCTTGCATTGACTGGCGAGTCTCTGACATTTCATCCACCCTCCCCTCTAAAAGTGCTCATATCACTCATTATTCTGAGTAAAGTTTTGGCCCAGAGGAGTGTGCCAAAACTCCACCAAACTGTGCCCATCTTCTTGCAATGGGTATTAATGCCCTGCAAAAAGGTGCATCAGGATTTTCAAACAGAAGTGGTTTTCGCATAGCAACAGAGGCTTGTGCCTGCTCATCAAAGGGCAGTGAACCCAGTACTTCTACATTTAATCCAAGTTTCTTCTTCACTATATCAGAAAACCTCTCTTTCCAGTCAAGGCCAGCAGAAGAATACACCATATTAAAAATAATCCCTGGTTGCATTTTTTTAATTTGTTCTTGTGCCATATCACTACTAGCACTTTGATGTGCAGCAAGACGTGCAATCAAGTCTGATACAGAGAGTTTTGCTCCCTCAATCTTTTGACTAGCAAACTGCAAGACAATTTTACGCTCTTCACTTTCTTGAGGAAACATCAAGTATAACAAACGGAAAATTACTGTCTTAATAAAACTATAGGCACTCATCACTGAGGTTACCTCAGGCCTAAGAATTAAAAGAGAGCGATAACTACTAAGAAAAAAATCTACAACATTATAGCCACTTCCGGCACCCAAATCCATAAGTAGGTAGTCACCCACCAAGCCACGCAATTGCTTGAGAATCTCTTGTTTTTGATCAAAAGATAGCGCTGTCGTTCCTGTCATCATCCCATCCCCCGCAATAAAATGCAGTCGACGATATTCGGTGGGAATGACAAGATTTTCAATAGAGGACTCTTTTTGATGAATCAGATCACCCATCCCATGCTTTGGCCCCGTCATTCCTAAGCCCAAAAGTAAATGTTGTGTTGCACTGCCCAAATCCATATCTGCGAGAATTGTGGTGCGTTGCTGAGAGCTTAGTGCTAATGCAAGATTGACGGCCACAAGGCTCTTGCCCACACCACCTTTACCACTTGCAATAGGAATAACTCTGATCATACTGCTCCCTTCTGTGCTTCAAACGTTATGAACACAGATCCATGTATCAAAAAAGCATATTTTGTCAAAATCGTCAATACCAAATACCTCATTCGCCTAGTATCTTCTCTTTTTATCCACTTTATGCACTACCTTTTTATGCTTACTTGCAGGAGCAATAATTTTACTTTGTTGTGATAGTTTCTGAAAAATATGCGTATCGATCTCCTTAAGAATTTGCATATTTATAGGGGCAATACTGCGTGCATAGATCCGACTTGTTTTTACAATTTCTCCTGCAATGATATACTGGGGGTCCGCATTAAATTGCGAAGATCCTGGATGAATAAAGATTTTGTCTGCAGTAAGGCCCCTGTAGACACCACGACGAATTTTTGTACATAAAAATTGGATCAAACCACTGCCACAACAGACCAAAGTATCATGCATATTCAACTTCTGTGTCAAAGGCCCCAAGTGCCGCTCCACAATTGTCTGTAATTGCTCTTTGATATTAACAATCTCATCCATTGTTTTTCCATCTAGGTGTAGCGTGTTACAAAACAATTCTTTATCCTGTGATTCAACATAATTTTCAAAAAATCGAATATAGTTTGTAAAGTCTCCATATGTGCCAGAAAAAGTTAAATGTGCCCCCCTGGCTGCTTCCTCTTGTCCATCCGTTAAAATAAAGGGGCTATTTGTTGATAAAAAACTTGTCAAAATGCAACAATAATAAGCACTGTGTGGATAATACATAATAGCATGAACTAAAATACGTGCATGGCGTGGCAAAAGTGGAAACTCGCACATGAGCATCCCCACAGTTGAAAGCTCCTCATCTTTTGTCAGAGCTCCCAAAAGCTTGAGTGTATCCACTGCACCTTGTATCCCAGATCGGTTAGGTTTACTCAAAAAATCAAAGTCAGAAAAATTCTTGATACCCAAAGATGCCATGCGTAAAACAACCTCAGACAGATCTGTACGATAGATTTCCTCTAGCGAAAACTGCGGCCGGGCATCAAAATCTAACTTTGAATACAGCCTATAACAAAACCCACTTTGTGTACGTCCTGCGCGGCCTTTGCGTTGATTGGCACTAGCACGACTGATACTCTTTTCTGAAAGTGTAGAAATAAATGTATGCGGATTATAGGCATTTTCTTTACATAGCCCACTATCAATCACACTTGTAATTCCATCAATAGTGAGTGATGTCTCAGCAATATTTGTCGAAAGCACAATCTTGCGTTTTCCCTTTGCTGGTTGCAAGAATACCTTCTCTTGATCCTCTTGTGTCAACATGCCATAAAGTGGTAATATCCAGATTTTTTTTGCAAAACGTGTCATCTGCAACATCTTTAAACAACATTTGATCTGTTTCTCACCAGAAAGGAAAACTAAAATATCGCCGGGACGGTTTTCGTGCACAATGATACGTTCTATCAATTGTACAATTTTTTGATACAATCCTTCTTCTCCAGCGGTCGCTGGAGAATCATAAAGTACCGCTACAGGATAGCTTACCGCATCAATATTAATAATGGGTGCATCAGAAAAATAACGTGTAAAAATTTCTGCATTGATTGTTGCACTAGAAATTATCACCTTGAAGTCTGGTCTCTCTAACAGCACGCGTTTGAGCAAGCCAAGCAAAAAATCAATATTGAGCGTACGCTCATGTGCCTCATCAACAATCACAATAGAGTAGTCTTGTAACAATGGATCAACTCTTAGCTCCTGCAAAAGAATCCCATCTGTGACAATTTTAATGCGCGTTTCATACGTAGTGGTGTCTCCAAAACGCATTTTGTAGGCAGCAGTTGTGCCCCCTATTTGACTGGCTATAAATTTTGTCACACCCAAAACTGCAATGCGCCTGGGTTGTGTCACTCCTACAAACCCATGATCGGCATAGCCTGCTTCATAAAGAATAAGTGGAATCTGTGTTGTTTTTCCAGACCCTGTGGGACTTTGGACAATCAGCACTTGATTTTGTGAAAGGAGTTGAAGGATTTCATCTTTGTGTTGATAAACAGGTAAATCTTTTTTAAACATATTTTTTACATCCTATAACAATAGTCCACGAAGAATCAAC
The DNA here is from genome assembly GCA_051648825.1 of Spirochaetia bacterium. Lineage (GTDB taxonomy): Bacteria > Spirochaetota > Spirochaetia > WRBN01 > WRBN01 > JAHHUI01. Next base: position 31,527 of record JBOFFX010000022.1, on the reverse strand, counting down.
CTTAAGAACAAAACTTGGCTTTATTGACAAAAATACAATATTGTCATATAACTGATAGGAGGTTCTAATTTAAAATGGATAATGCAATATTCAGTATCCTAAAAGACAAAATTGAGGTGCTAAATACGAAAAATTTCATTTAAAAAATTATCCTAAAAAGGGGGAGGTGTTTTCAATGGAAAACAATCAACACAATCTAATCGGGCGTCCGCAGTGGAACAGTCAGTTTGGTTTCTTGATGGCTGCAGCGGGTTCTGCAATTGGCCTAGGAAATCTTTGGAGATTTCCTTATTTAGTCGGTGTGAATGGCGGAGGAATTTTTGTCCTCTTATATCTACTCATTCTCGTTATCATTGGTATTCCACTGATGCTCACTGAAATTAGCATTGGCCAATATGGAAAAAGTGACGCCTATGGTTCATACGTAAAGGTGAGTCCTAAAATTGGTGCCTTTGGATTGATGGCCCTTTTGTGTGCATTCCTTATCCTTTGTTATTATGGTACAGTAGGTGGTTGGGTTGCCTACTATATGGTTGTCTACTCTTTAGCTATCTTTGGCGGACAAGGGGTGGCAACAGGTAATGCGGGTAATGTTTTTTCTGAAATGATCTCAAGCCCCGGACTTGCTATCAGCTGGCATGTAGTCTTTACATTCAGTGTGATTCTCATTGTCTTGGGTGGTCTAGAAAAAGGCACAGAACGTGCAAGTAAAATTATGATGCCCGCCCTCTTTGTCATCTTGTTGATTCTGGCAATCATTTCTATGACACGTGCTGGTGCTTCTGCTGGATTAGATTTTTATCTTAAACCAGATTTGAGCAAACTATCGCTTGGTGTACTAGGAGAGGCTTTGGGGCAAGTCTTTTTCTCTCTTTCGTTGGGTATGGCTGCAATTGTCACATACGGAAGTTATCTTTCTGAAAAACAATCTTCCAAACGCAATTCAGTAATTATTCCACTTTTTGATACTGGTGTAGCATTGTTGGCTGGACTCGTCATCTTCCCTGCTGTTTTTGCTGCAGGACTACAACCTGGCAGTGGCCCTGGACTTGTTTTTGTGACACTACCAGAAGTCTTCTCAAAATTACCTATGGGGAACTTTATTGCTTTTGCCTTTTTTGTTGCTGTTTTCTTTGCTGCAGTCTCTTCTGCAATTTCCTTATTGGAGGCTGTGGTCGCATACTTTGTTGACCAAAAGAAACTTAGTCGTCCAAAAGTTGCATTATTTTTAGGCGTCACTGCTGCATTAATTGGTATTATGCCAGCACTCTCTATTGGCGATGGACCACTTGCAGGTGTTACGATTCGTTCTTTGTTGGGCAATCCTGCATGGATGGAAAAAATTCAGCTTTTCAACTTGGCTTCTTTTGATCTCCTAGACTATATCACTGGTCGTATTATGTTGCCATTGGGTGGACTAGCATTGTGTATCACAGGTGGATGGATCATGGGCAAACAAAAACTCTTGAAGATTATTACTCAAGATGGCAAGAGATCCTTTAAGCTGGCTGATGTATACTTTTTTGTGATTAAATATTTAGCCCCAGTTGCAATTCTGATTGTTCTATTGCAGTCGCTAGTTGGCTAAATTTAAGGATAGATTTTCATGAGTAAAAACCTTCAATTGAGCAGAGACACATGGAAATCTCGATTTGGGTTTCTCATGGCAGCCGTAGGCTTTGCTATTGGCCTAGGCAATCTTTGGCGTTTCCCCTACCTCGTAGGCACCTATGGGGGGGGGGCCTTTGTTTTGCTTTATCTTATTGTTCTGTGTGCGATTGGCATGCCCTTAATGCTCACAGAGTTAACCCTGGGGCAATATGGACACTCTGATGCATATGGATGTTATAAAAAAATTCACCCCAAATTTGGCATATTTGGAAAAATTAGTATTTTTTGTGCCTTTCTTATTCTCTGTTACTATGGCACAGTGGGTGGATGGGTCAGCTATTATGCAGCTAGATACCTTGGTGCAATATTTGGTAAAGCTAGTATTACCGAAGGGAATGCTAGTACTATATTTGCTGAAATGATCTCTAGTCCTGCCATAGCTATCACTTGGCATTTATTCTTTATTTTTATTGTTGTCTTTATTGTTTTGCAGGGGTTAGAAAAAGGGACTGAGCGCGCAGGAAAGATCATGATGCCTGGCCTTTTTCTGGCACTCATTGTTCTCGCCATTATTTCCTGCTCCCTTGCGGGGGCAGCAAATGGTATTATTTTTTATCTCAAACCAGACCTCAGTAAACTTTCACTCACAGTACTCGCAGAGGTGATAGGACAGGTGTTTTTTTCTATTGGAGTAGGTATGGCTGTCATGATGACATATGGAAGCTACCTCCAGTCAGATCAATCACTAAAGCGCAATTCTGTAATGATTCCTCTCTTAGATACAAGTGCTGCGGTGCTAGCAGGTTTTGTTATTTTTCCTGCGGTATTTGCGATGGGTAAAGAACCCAGTAGCGGACCTGGATTAATCTTCATTACTCTGCCGCAAATTTTTAATAAAATTCCAGCAGGAAATTGGCTAGCATTTGCATTCTTTGTCGCGATTTTTTTTGCAGCCATCACTTCTGCTATTTCTATGCTAGAAGTTGCTGTCGCATACTATGTGGATCAAAAGAAATTTAACCGAAGAAATTGTACCGTTATTTTGGGAAGTATTGCAGCAATTGCGGGAATCTTTCCAGCACTTTCAAATGGCAATGGAACACTCGCTAATATGAGTATTGCTTCACTACTGGGGAATCCGACATTTTTAGAAAAAATTAAGATTTTACAATTGGCACCTTTTGATTTACTAGACTACCTCACAGGACGCATCTTGCTTCCTATTGGAGGACTGGCATTGTGTATCAGTGCTGGTTGGGTGATGGGCAAAGAAAAATTACTAAAAATTATTACAAAAGAGGGAAAGTCTCCATTTAAACTGGCAAATCTATATTTCTTTTCTCTCAAATACATATCGCCACTAGCAATATTAGTGGTTTTAATTCAATCAATTTTAAATTAGAAGGAGAAATTTTAACTATGTCTAATGCTTCAACAACTCCTCCAGTCTCACATCGTGGGCACTGGAAATCACAATTTGGATTTTTAATGGCAGCCATTGGCTCAGCCATTGGCCTAGGAAATCTATGGAGATTTCCCTATCTCGTAGGAACAAATGGGGGTGCTATTTTTGTGCTTGTTTATTTGGTACTCCTGGCTATTGTGGGAATTCCACTCATGCTCACAGAGATTACAATTGGGCAATATGGCCAATCTGATGCATTGGGATCATACAAGAAAATTCATCCAAAAGTTTCTTTTTTTGGTGCAATGGGGATTCTCGCTGCAGTACTGATGCTCTCTTTTTATGGCACCATTGGTGGTTGGGTCACTTATTATGTAGGTGTTTACTTCATGGCTATATTTGGAGGAACCAACCCAGCAGGCAAATCAATGGAAGTATTTTCTGAGTTGATCTCTGTTCCCAGTCTTTCAATCAGTTGGCACTTAGTTTTTATGCTTGCTTGTATTGTGATTGTGCTTGGTGGACTACAAAAGGGAACAGAACGTGCAAATAAAATTATGATTCCTTTACTTTTTTTCTCTTTACTGATTTTGGGGTTTGCAGCAATGACACTGCCGGGCAGTTCAGAGGGGCTTAGTTTTTATCTCAAACCAGATTTTAGCAAGCTTTCATTCTCTGTGCTTGGCTCTGCATTGGGACAGGTTTTTTTCTCACTTTCGTTGGGCATGGGGACAATGATCACTTATGGCAGCTATTTGTCTAAGAAACAATCTGGAAAGAAAAATTCTGTTGTTATTCCCATTTGTGATACATTGGCTGCCCTCTTGGCAGGACTTGTTATTTTTCCTGCAGTTTTTGCAACAGGAATGAAGCCGGGAAGTGGCCCTGGATTGATATTTGTGACATTGCCAGAAGTTTTCAACAAATTGCCTGGAGGCAACTACATTGGGCTTATTTTCTTTGTAACAGTGTTATTTGCCGCAATTTCTTCTGCAATTTCTGCACTAGAGATTCCTGTAGCTTATCTTGTTGACCAAAAAAAGGTGAAACGTCAAAGTGCTGTTTTGTGGTTGGGACTTGCAATCACCTTGCTGGGAATTCTCCCTTCTCTATCCAATGGCAATGGCCCACTGACACAGTTCAGTATTAGTGCACTTTTTGGTAATCCAGAGTGGATGAAATCAATAAAATTTTTAACACTCAACCCATTTGATCTACCAGACTATATTGTAAGTTATATACTCTTACCCCTTGGTGGGCTAGCCTTGTGTATTGGGGGTGCATGGATTATGGGCAAGGAGAAACTTCTCGGTGTGATTACCCATAATGGAACAAAGCCATTTAAGCTGGGTAATTTATATTTTACTATTATTAAATACATTGCACCTATTGCAATTTTGATTATCTTTGTTCAGTCGTTATTTAGTTAATGAAAAAGGATTTGACATCCTTTAGACTTAGTAGTACTATACATGCTATTATTATTTGGCTGAACTAGGAGGGCTATCTTAAAGTGGATTACAGTAATGTTCTATCTATTATCCTTGGTGGTGGAAGAGGTAGCCGTCTCTATCCCCTGACGGAACAGCGGGCCAAGCCTGCTCTTCCGTTTGGTGGAAAATATCGTCTTATTGATGCACCAATTTCAAACTGTATGAATGCGGGACTAAGAAAGATTTTTGTACTCTCTCATTTTAAATCAGCGAGTTTGCATAACTATATCAATTTGAATTATAGTTTTGATCGGTTTTTTGGAGGCTTTATTGACGTCCTTGCTGCAGATCAAATTCCTGAAAATGAAACACTATATACGGGAACAGCGAATGCTGTGAGAAAGAATTTACCCCATTTCCATATACAAAATCCAGACTACTATCTTATCCTCTCTGGAGATCAAATTTATCGTATTAATATTCCATCTCTTTTAGAAACACATAAAAAAGTTGAACAAGATCTAACTATTGCCAGTATTCCCGTGACGCGTGAACAGGCATGTAATATGGGTATTTTGCGCATTGACAGACATGGCGTTGTGCGTGATTTTTTAGAAAAACCTAAGGCTGATCGTGATATTTCATTTATGAAAATACCTGCAGAGTATATGAGTGAAAATCAAATCCCCGAGGAGAAAGAATACCTTGCGAGCATAGGTATCTATGTCTTTAACCGAGGCAGTCTGGAAAAATGTCTAGATAATGACAAAACAGATTTTGGAGCAGAAGTCATACCAGAATCCATTGGACAAGTAAAAATGGGGGCATTTCTACACCAGGGATACTGGGAGGATGTGAGTAGTATAAAGTCTTTTTATGCAGCCAATATTGACCTGACAACACCAAAGCCAAATTTTGATCTCTATGATCCAGCGACCCCTCTATTTGCAAAACGCTGGGATCTACCACCTGGTAAAATGAATAGTTGTAATGTCTATCAGTCAATTACTGCTGATGGTTCTGTGATTATAGAAAGTACAATTCGTAGTTGTATTATTGGCCCACGGGCTATTATTCAGGCGGGTTCTACACTTGAGGGGGTTTGTTTTTTTGGGGCAGAATTCTATGAAACTCCAGAACAACAAAAAGAGAATGTGTATCGGCATATTCCCAATGTGGGAGTAGGCACAGCGACAGTCATCAGCAAAACTATTATTGATCAAAATGCACGTATTGGAAATAATTGTCGTATTGGTGTGGATCCTATCCACAGAAAAGATGGTGACTATGGTGCCTATATTATTAAAGAGGGCATTATTGTTATTCGTAAAAATGGGATTATCCCTAACGGGACCATTATATAAAATATCATGTTTGAACTAGGGCTATCTCTACTTGGTCTATCAACCAACCTGGTGCACTTGCTGCTGCAGATAGCCCTACTCTAGAATAATCTCGCATTATATCCGTGATCTCTTCTGGGCCCTCTACCAAATATGCTGGAATACCCAAGGAGATGGCTAGCTCTAGGAGCCCTCGACTATTCGCACTTTTGTGATCCCCGACAATGATAATCATATCGACTTCTTTTGCAAGATTAACAATAGCTTGTTGACGTTCTTTTGTTGCTGCACAAATCGAGTTAAAAACCTCTAGTTTTTCTATCTTTTTTTGTAATTCAATCATAATATCATCAAAAATAGCAGGACGTAGTGTTGTTTGTGCTAATAAAAAATAATCTCTTTGAGTATCAACACTTAATGCCTGCACGTCTTTAATATTCTCAACAACAATGACCTCATCAGCAAATCCTACAAGTGCCTTCATTTCTGGATGATTCATATGTCCTGCAATAATAATAATACATCCTGCATGTGATTTTTTTTGAATTGTTTTTTGATTAAGCAAAACAAGGGGGCATGTGGCATCTATAATATTGATCCCTTGTTTTTTGATAGTCTTTCTTTCTTCTGGGTGTATGCCATGCGCACGAATGACCAGTGTTGCATCTTGTGCAAGCTGTGTATCATCTTCCATAATTTTAAGGCCATCCTCAGTCAGGCGAGAAATTTCTTTCTTGTTATGTATGAGTAAGCCATGAGAATAAACATTTGTCTGAGTTCCTAATGCACGTTGCGCAGAAGAGACTGCACTTTGAACGCCCATACAATAGCCCATGGACTTTGCACGAATAACTTTTGGTGGCATTTATAACTCCTGTGCAGACCAAACACCTGGCTCATCCATGGTATAGAGTGCCTTAACACCACATTTTTTGATATTTTCACGGACTTCTCTATAACCAAAATCAATATATTGGACATTGTGACAATCTGAATTTAAGCAAAACCGCACATCTTGCTTGGCACCGATTTCAATAAGGTCATAATTAGGAAATGGTTGTTCAAACCCCTTGCGTGCCATATATCCGGTATTAATTTCTACAACTACATTATGCTCTTTTGCACAGACCAATACTTCTTCTGCTGCTTCAAAGTAAGTTGATGTTTTACAATCAAAAAGTTCATTGTTTTGATTCGCCTTATTAAATAGATCCATATGGCCTAAAATATCGATAGTACCCGTTTTGATCATCTGCATGTTTTGTCTAAAACATGCACGGTAGAACCCTTCTGGGCCACCATATTCATCAATGAGCAGTTGTATTCCTTCCCCAGCAGAATCAAACTGCAAGAATGGGCAACGATATTTTTTGCTTGGCAAAAAGTGAATACTCCCCACGCAATAGTCTAGGGCAAATTGTTTCCAATAACCTGGGTTAAATTCTTGATTGAAATAGTCTGCCTCTAAGCCTAGAAAAACCTTTATTTTTCCCTCATATTCTTTTTGCAATGCACGGACTTCCATGATATAGGCGTCGAGTTTTTCACGTGGCATCAACCAATGATAAACCAACAATGGGTCTTTGTATGGGTGAATAAGTAATGGAGCATGACTGCTCAACCCTACTGCTGAAAATTCTTTTTGATAAGCAGTTTCTACAATATGGCGCAAGGAATCTTTGCCATCACAATAGGTGGAATGCTGATGATAGTTTGTCATATTCATGATTGTAGCGATCTTTTTATATAAAATCTAGATAAATTGGGCATATTGTTTTAAGATAAAAAGTTATCATGGTTAAAAAGAAATATGATGCGATGATTTTTATTGGTGGTGAATTCCCCGAGAAAAGTAAACTCCAAGATTTGCCCACATCATCTTTGGTGATTGCCGCAGATGCGGGTTATTTGGCTGCAAAGGAACTCGGCTATACAGTTAATCATGTGATTGGAGATTTTGACTCCCTCAATATTGATAAAATAAAAGAAGATCCTCACAGGATTAGCATCCACAAGTTCCCTAAAGATAAAGACTTTAGTGATAGTGAGTTAGCTTTATCCCTAGCCAAAAAACTTGGTGCACAACATCCCATATTGATTGGTGGTGGTGGTGGGCGCGCAGACCATTTCCTTGCATTGACAAATATTTTTAACCAATCATACACTCCTGCAATGTGGATAACAAAACATGAAATGATTTTTGCCATTCAGCAAAGTTGCCAATTATATCTAGAAAAAGAGAAAACCATTTCGTTTTATGCGTTGAAAGAGGCACCTAGAGAGGTAAAAAGCACTGGGCTAAAGTGGGAACTAGATAGGGTAAAATGGAAAGATGGATATTTTAGCTTGAGTAATATTGTTTGCCAAAATCCTATATATTTAGATATACAAGAAGGGCGAATTTTAGCAATCATACCCCATGAAGCATAAAATTGAATGCTTTTCGGATAAAAAAACCATAAAAATAACTTGTAGAACTTCTCTTTTTCCTGTATTCTATGCGAAGGTGGAGAGGTTTGAAAAATGAAAAAGAGTTTTTCTCTTGCAATTGTGACATTTTTTCTCTCTTTAGGGGTAGGATTTCTGATTCAGCAGTCTTGGGTTGCGGCGATTTTGCGATCGCTTATCTCGGCGGTGGGGGTTTTCCTGGCCTATAGAGCGATTTTTATAGTGATCCAGCATTTTTTGCCAGAACTACTTATGCACCCTGATAGTGGATTTGAAGGCTTTACCTCTGATCGTCCCATCGAAAGTGATCTCGCATCTAATATCGATCTCTCTAATGACGACAGTGAAGTGGCAACACTCTCATCATCTGTTGGACAAAAACTGGATGTAACTCTTGATGATCAAGGGATGGGATCTGTTGATACATCATCGATGAATTTTGCCCCCCTTTCTTCCCCCTCAGCTGATTCTGAACGTCCCCAGAGTAACTTAGAAAAGCAAAAACAAGTGTTCCTTAGAGAGGATCCTGCTGTTCTTGCAAAAATGGTAAGGACTCGGCTCAGTGATGACGACTAGGAGGATTCATGTCATCTGATATTACAGTAGATGAAAATAGCGAAGATCGCCTTTGGATAGAATATAAAAAAACACGTGATCCCGCCATACGTGAAGCCTTTATTAAGCAGTATGCCCCTTTAGTGCGCTATGTTGCTGGCAAAGTGGCCAGTGGAATGCCCAATAGTGTAGAGTTTGAAGACCTTGTAGGATTTGGAGTCTTTGGGCTCATTGATGCCATTGAAAAGTTTGCACCAGAAAAGGGTGTGAGATTTAAAACATATGCTGTGACACGTATTCATGGCGCAATTTATGATGAACTGAGAAGTCTTGACTGGGTTCCCCGAAGTGTACGCCAAAAAAGTCGTGAAATTGAAGAAGTTATTCATAAACTAGAAGGCCAGTTAGGGCGTACAGCTAGTGATAAAGAAATTGCCGCAGACCTAGGTATTTCGCTAGATGAATATCATACCGTGGCACTAAAAATCTCTGGATCCTCTATTTTGTCACTTAATGACATTTGGTATACCAGTGATGATAATGATAGCATCTCGATCATCGAGTCTATCGAGGCACCCTCGAGTCTTCAACCGGATACTGTGATTGAAAAAGCTGAAGTTAAAAGGATTATTATTGATGCAATTAATACATTGCCCGATAAAGAAAAAAAGGTACTCATCTTGTACTACTATGAAAACTTAACCTTGAAAGAAATTGGTCATGTGCTTGCTGTTACAGAATCTCGTGTTTCACAACTACATACCAAGGCAATCTTGAGACTGCGGGCTAAGCTAACCCATATCAAGAGAGGAGTTTTCTAGAAAAAGGGGCTAAAAGCATGTTTGATATTGAACAATTTCGCCAGCATATGGACAATCTTTACCAGGCAGATACAGCAAATAAGACTGTAGAGTTGTGGGGTAATAATCTGGAGGAAATTCTCAAACAAGCCTCTGTAGAACTCCAGGTTCCAGTCAATTCATTGTCATACGAGGTTCTTGTGCGCGGTTCTGCTGGTATCTTTGGTGTCTTAATGAAAAAGGGGTGGTGCCTTTTGGTTTACCCTTCACCAGACTATGTTGCAAGAAAGAAAAAACGTCGCATAATCGGTGCAGATGGGCAAGAAATCATTGAAGATGAAATTATCAAAAATGGTGATTTTGGATTACGCCTAGCAAGAGATGGCAAAATTTATTTCCGGGTATCTCCTCCTGAGGGAGAGGGTGCTGAAGCTGTACAACTAGAAGAAGTTATTAAGCAGGCGAATAGTTTGCGTGCTGAAATCGCTATGGATCAAAGTGATCTCACTAGGATCATTAATAAAGCAGATCAACAGTGGCATGTAGTTGGTGAATTTAAACATAGTAAAGATGCAGATGCTCAAATATCTATTTCTATCTCAGAAGATGAGATGAAGGTCACCATTGTACTTTCTACTCCTGGCAATGGGGGTGCAACCCCTACTGGAGAAGAAATGAAACAGGCACTCATTAACTATGGAGTCTTTTTTGGTATCAAAGAAGACGTACTTGAGCAGTTAGAAGGTCACCCTACTTTTAGAAATCCAATTCTTGTTGCAGAAGGTGAAAATCCCAAAAATGGCGCTAACCTACACCTCAAATGTCTTTTTGATACAGGCAGAGACATGAATAAGGCAATGACAAAAGATGCTCCATTAGATTTAAAAAGTGGTAATAACATTCAAAATGTTGAGGCTGGTGCTGTCATTGCAGAGGTTATCCCACCTTCTGAGGGAACTCCCGGACGGACTGTCAAAGGTAATTTATTGCCTGCTGAAGATGGACATGATGAAGAATTGCCCATTGGAACAAATGTAATTCTCTCTGATGATCAAACACGTGTAACAGCAGCTGTAGATGGACAAGTCCTGTTTATCAACGGCCTCTTATGTGTGGAGTCATTAATGGTTGTTTCTGGAGATGTGAAAAAACATATTGATTTTCTTGGAACTGTGGTTATCCGAGGAAATGTTGAAGACGGGTACAATATTAATGCAAAAGGAAATATCCATATTGATGGCACAGTAGGACGCAGTCGTCTAACATCTGGTGGAGATATTTATGTTGCAGGTGGTATTAATGGGGATAAAGATAGTGCAGTCACCGAGGATGAAGAACATCAGGTATTTGTAAAATGTGGAAAAAGTATTTGGGCCAAATTTATCCAGAACTGTTACCTAGAGGTTAATGAATTTGTTGTGGTTTCTGATGGTATCCTTAACTCTGAAATTATTGCACTAAAAAAAGTACTCTGCCGTGGTCGTCGTGCTGCAATTATCGGTGGACGCATTCGTGCATGTGAAGAGATTAATGCTGTGAGTTTAGGGTCTGTTTCTGGAACCCCAACGAGACTGGAAGTTGGCCAAAATCCAAAGCTCAAAGATGAATTTGTAGAAATTTCTAATATCTTTGAAGCTAAAAAAGCTGAATTGGCTGATCTAGAAAAAAGTATTGAAAATTGGAGAAATGCTAGTAAAACAAAGGCTCTCTCTGCTGAAAAGCAAGAAAAGTTTAAAGAAATGCTCAAACTACATAAAGAACGCAAACAAGAATTGGATGAGATGACACTTATGGTTGAGGAAAAACAAAAAACTCTCGAGGGGTCTGTGCATGGAGCAAAAATTGCTGCCAGCTCACGTGTATGTGTAGGTGTTACGGTTGTTATTAATGAAGCAGAATACACTGTCACTAATGAATATTCACGTGCAATCACATTTATTGAGCAAGAAGGCTTGATCAACACTGCAAGTTATGAAGAAATTACCGATGATATAACCAAGAAAGACGATCCTACTTTTGGAGGTTAGTATTCATGGATATCAGACCAATGGCCCAACTGCAAGCAACAATTGCACGACAAGAAGATATAAAGAAGCAAGAGCAACGTGATGAAAAATTGCGTGAATTGTCAAAAAGGCGCCTAGAAGAAAAGGGTGAAATTGAACAATCAATGCGTGATAGTTCTATTTCTGCAACAAGTGAGACAGGAAATGTTGAGCAATTAGATGTTCAACCACATTTGAATATAACACCAGATTTAAACTTTGATAAAACAGGTTCAAAACCTACAAATCTCACAAATGTCTCTTATTTTAAGGATCCTAATTTGGGTGCAAAAATTGATATTTCTAGCTAATAGTTGTTCCTGCTGATGACATTTTTGTGGGCTCTTTTTTTTGCTGTTCTCAATTTTTTAGTCCTCTATTTTCTGGTGCGCTACTTAATCAATAAACGTGTTTCCTCACAGAAATTTGTCCAGGCACAAGAAGATATGGTCAACCAACTATTAGTCATTATGAGCGATACTGTTGATCAGCATATCTCCCTGATCGAACAAAAAATCAAAGATCTTAAGTCAGCATCTGAAATGGCCACAAGAAAGATTAATCTTTTGGAAAAAGAGCGCACTAAATTTGAACAAGGAAAACAGACATACCAAGAGTTGGGAAAATTGAGAAAACCCCTCGTCAGTAGTATTATTGAGTTAAAAAGAGATGACAAACATGAGGATGAAAATACTGCTGTAGACTTTGGAAAATCCACAGAAGGCCTACAGCCGGGGATTATCTCTCATGAAAACACAAAAATAGATACAAGCATCGACAAGCGCAAAGAAATGACAAACTATGTTCTTCACCTTTTTAAGCAAGGAAAATCTGCACAAGAAATCGCAAGGCAAATGAATATTGCTTTAGCTGAAGTAGATCTCATTATCTCAATGCATCTTCATTAGAACTGCTTACCAGCTACGATTCTTTTTTCCCTCACGATTTGCCAGTGCATCTTCGTAGATTTGGGTATATTTTTCAGCACTTCTTGCACCACTAAAGTCCTCAGACATAGCCTGTTTTTGTATAGAAAGCATAACTTTGGGTTTCTCATTATATATTTTTATTGCATCGTGAACTCTTTGATAGATTGATCGACTATTTGATATTTCACAAATAAAGCCTGTGCCAATTGCTGTCCCCTCATCATAGTCTTTGACTGTATCTATGAGTGTTCCCACTGGATGGACTATAGGAATAGTACCATAACGTAGTGCATAAATTTGGGTTAAACTAGATGGTTCATGTAAACTTGGCATCAAAAGAAAATCAGATCCTGCTATTGCCATATGGATCAATGTTTCATCAGCCTCTAAGAAAATCTTAAGGTTGGGAAGCATTTTAGTTAACCTATCAAGTTCTGTTTCATAGGAAATATCCCCACCCCCTTGCCCCAAGATCATAACCTGTATGTCCATATTTTGACATACTTGCATCAACTGGGGGTGTTCTACACTTAGAAGCAGTTCAAACCCTTTCTCCTTGGTAATAGGACCTACCATAAGTAGCAATGGAATTTTAGGGTTGGCAATAAATCCGTATTCTTTTTGCAAATATTTTTTTGCACGTATTTTAGCACTAGGATTTTTAAAATTGAGTGGGGCAATCAGTTTATCTTTGACTGGATTCCAAACTCTATAGTCAGCACCATTGAGTACTCCAAAAATATCTTCTTTACGACGATTTATCACATCATGAAGCCCTGCACCCACTGCTTCTGTTTGTATCTCATGTGCATACGTGGGTCCCAGAGTTGTAATAACATCTGCCTGGCAGATTCCTGCGTGCAGAAAATTTAGTTTGCCCTCTTTTTCCATCTTTGAAAGATGAATGTCTTCTGCGGGCAACCCTGTGGCCTGATAATCTTCTTTCTTAAACCAGCCTTGCTTAGCAATATCATGAATTGTCAAAACACTTGCTGTATGAAAGAAATCACCATCACGTTCTTTTGTATACAAGTAAACTGGTACCATGGATGACTGCCAATCATGTGCATGCATAATATTTGGGATCCACTCGAGCATTCTACACAGATGAAAAGAGGCATAACTAAGAAAAGCAAATCGCTCTGCATTATCATCATAGTCAGTGCTAAGAGAAGGCCCATAGAGTCCATAGCGCCCAAAGTACTGTTCATGATCTAAAAAGTATACAGGAACATCACTATGCGGAATATGGCCAGTATAAACAGCACACCACTCCTCTCTATATCCCATATGCACACCTAAAATCCCTGAACGCTTCTTTTTGTCTTTCTTACTAATGTGGTAGTAACGCGGCATAACAACACGTACATCATGTCCCTGTTTCATCAGTTCTACTGAAAGTGCAGCAATTGTATCTGCAGGGGCACCAGTTTTAGCAAATGGGGATAATTCCCCCGTAATCATTAGAATCTTATACTTTGTTGTACTCATACAATACTATTTACGTCTGAAGAGAGTAATTTAATTATAGGTCAAGACAAAAGAATAAAGAAAAGCTTGACTCCTGTAAATAAAGGGTTTAAAATTGCAACATAATGGATAAAGAAATCAAATTATTAGCCCTAGATATTGATGGTACAATCTATACAACCCGTGATGGTGTATGCCAAGATGTGAAATTTGCTATCGAAAATGCAAAAAATGCGGGTGTACGCGTCCTTTTGTGTACAGGCCGTTGGTATAGAGTTATGCACGAATTTTGTGAAATGCTGAATATGCCCAAAGATCAGCTGCATGTGACAGCTAATGGTGCTGTTACACTATCAACAGAAGGGATTGTACAAGATCATATTGGCTTTGATCTGAAAATTCTTCACCCATTTCTAGATAAACTTAATGCGAAAGAAATTGGTTATGGGCTGTGTAATGATATAGACTTTTATGTGAATACCAAAGGCCATGAACCACACAGCGATAATCATGGATTTATCCGTGTAGATGATGAAGGACATGAGTTTAAAACATTGCCCTTTGTGTCTAAAATCTATATTAATGCAAAAGAAGATGCTCCTTACGTCAAACAATTACTTCATGAAATGCAATTTTCATATGCCTCAGATTTTGAGGGAGAATTTGATGTATGGCCCCATTCAACAAATAAGGGTGTCGCACTAGCTAAATTAGCTGATCACTATAAAATTCCTATTGAGAATGTGATGTTTATGGGTGATGGAACAAATGATCTTGAAGCATTGAGTATGGTTGGGCTGGGGGTTGCTATGGGGCAGGCTGTTCAGAGAGTCAAAGACTGTGCAAAAGAAATTGCCCCCTCTTATACAGAGAATGGTGTAGCATGGGCTATCAACAAGTTTATCCTTAAAAAATCCTAAATTTTCCTACTATAGCGTAACTCTACGACTCTACCAGTCTGTTTCACACCATCTAGATCCAGCCATTCTAATCTATTATTCTCTCCAAATAGAGGAATCCCGGAGCCCAAGATCACTGGAATCACTGTAATGATTAGCTCATTGATCATCCCCACCTCAAGACATTTCTCCACAGTCTTGGCACCACCCATGACCCAAAGATGTTTGCCTTTAATTTTGGCATGCATGTCCACCTCATTTGGCTGCACGACAACTGCATGTTCACATGAATAGTTTACGTCATTTGTAAGAACATAAGAGATCTTGCCTTCATAGCACCAGGAACCAAATGTTAAAATTTGCTCGTAAGTAGTACGCCCCATAATAATACTATCAATAGTTGCTATAAAGTTATTATAATCTTTGGAGTGTTTGTCTTTGTGTCCATCATCAAATGTATTGAGCCAATCAACACCCCCCTGCCTATCTGCGATATATCCATCTAAGGATATTGCAATGTAAAGGGTATATTTAGGATTTTTTGGCATGATTGCATCCTTGTGGACTTGAGTCGTTTATTATTTCAATATAGAATAGATTCATATGACAGATCCATACTTGATTCGTAATTTTTGTATTATTGCCCATATTGACCATGGTAAAAGTACTCTAGCAGACCGCTTTATCCAAAAGACGGGAGTTGTCTCTGATCGTGAATTTATGAATCAAATGCTTGATAGCATGGATATTGAAAGAGAACGTGGCATCACTATCAAAAGCCAGGCTGTCACTATGCCCTATCTAGCCAAAGACGGAAAACAATATATCCTCAATTTAGTTGATACTCCCGGCCATGTAGACTTTACATATGAAGTGAGCCGCGCAATCAGTAGTTGTGAGGGGGCACTTTTAATTGTAGATGCCTCCCAAGGAATTGAAGCACAAACCCTTTCAAATCTCTACCTAGCCATGGAGCATGATCTTCATATTATCCCTGTCATTAACAAAATTGATCTACCTGCTGCAGATATTGAAGGAACCAAGGTTCAAATTGATCAAGACTTAGGCCTAGACAGTGATCTTGCCGTACCGATCAGTGCCAAAACTGGCTTAGGTGTTGAGGATTTATTAGAAGCAATTGTTCAACAAATCCCCTCCCCAAAAGACACTATTACTCAACCATTAAAAGCAAATATTTTTGACAGTCACTATGATCCATATCGTGGTGTCATCATTCATATTCGTGTATTTGAGGGCATCCTCAAACCTGGCCAAACTATCCAATTGATTCATAGCAAAGTTGAATACAAAGTCGAAGAAGTGGGAATATTTCAGCTAAAGTTAGTTCCCAATGCACAATTGTGTGCAGGAGAAGTTGGATATATCATTGCTGGGATTAAAAGTATCAGTGATGTCCGTGTGGGAGATACAATTACAGAAAAATCACGTCCCTGTGAAAACCCCCTAGATGGATTTAAAATTGTTAAACCCGTGGTATTTTCTAGTATCTATCCAGTGGCAACAGAACAGTTTGAAGAACTGGCAGAAGCCATGGAAAAACTCAAGCTCAATGATGCAAGTTTAATTTTTGAAAAAGATTCTAGCGCTGCATTGGGAGTAGGATTCCGTTGTGGATTCTTGGGATTGTTGCACCTAGAAGTTGCACAAGAACGACTTGAACGTGAATTTAGTTTGAATATTGTTCTCACCAGTCCCAGTGTATGCTATCGCCTAACTAACAAAAAGGGAGAAGTGCTAATGTTAGACAATCCTGCACATTTCCCTGATCCTTCTCAAATTGAAAAATCAGAAGAACCTATTATTAAGGCCCAAATTATTACCCCAAAAGAGTATATTGGTGGCATCATGACCTTATGTATGAATAAGCGCGGAATCCAAGATAATATGCAATATTTGGATACAAAACGTGTAGAAATGTACTACACCATGCCACTCTCAGAAATTCTTTTTGATTTTTATGACAAGTTGAAATCGGTAAGTCGAGGGTATGCCAGTTTTGACTATGAAGAAGCAGGATTCCAAACTACAGATCTCGTCAAGCTAGATATCCTAATTAATGCTGAAGTTGTAGATGCAATGAGTCAGTTGGTACACAAAGATAGTGCCTATGATCGTGCACGTGATGTATGCGAACGCCTGCGCCATGAAATCCCCAAACACCAATTCAAAATCCCTATACAGGGAGCCATTGGCAATACAATTATTGCCAGAGAAACAATTTCTGCACTACGTAAAGATGTGACAGCTAAATGTTATGGTGGAGATATCACCCGCAAAAAGAAACTGTTAGAGAAACAAAAAGAAGGAAAAAAACGTATGAAAATGGTTGGTAGTGTTGAGCTGCCACAGACTGCGTTTTTAGCTATACTAAAAACTGGTGATGGAAAAAATGACTAAAAATAACTAACAGGGGAAAAATATGCAAGAAATTATCGATGTTGCAATCATTGGTGGAGGATCTGCAGGACTCGCTGCAGCACAATATGCGGCAAGGGCCAATTTGAAAACCACTGTCTTTGAAAAACTTGGTGCGGGTGGACAATGCTTGCTCATAGATAATCTAGAAAACTATCCAGGAATTCTTTCTATCAATGGGTTTGAGTTTTCACAACAAATGCAAAAACAAGCTCAAGATTTTGGGGCTCAATTTACCATTACTGAGATCACTGCCATAGAGCAAGATGCAGATAAAATTTTCCACTTAAAAACAAATAAACAAACTTATCTTTCACGTACTTTAATTGCTGCTACTGGAGCCAAACACAAGATGTTAATGATCCCAGGTGAAGAAGAATTACGAGGAAGGGGTGTTAGCTATTGTGCTACATGCGATGGTCCTTTCTTCAGAAATAAGCATATTTTGGTAGTAGGTGGTGGTGATGCCGCATGTGATGAAGCCACTTTTTTGAGTAAACTCACTGATAAAATTACTATGATTCACCGTCGAGATACATTTCGTGCACAAAAAGCTGTCGCTGATCGCGTCCTCAAGAACCCCCAAATTGATGTACGTTGGAATACACAACTTACAGAAATTTCAGGTAGTAAAAAAGTAGAAAAAGTAACACTCTATAATAACCAAGAAGATAAAAGTATTGAGCTGGAGGTAGATGCAGTATTTATTTTTATTGGTAGTGACCCCCAAAGCCAACTCTTTCAATTTGCCAAATGCGATGCAGAGGGACACCTTATCACTAATGAAAAAATGGAAACCAATATATCAGGGCTCTTTGCTGTTGGTGATGTGCGTACAACACCATTTAGACAAATTATTACTGCATGTGCTGATGGTGCCCTTGCCGCAAATCAAGCTAGCCACTATCTTGATACTCTATAAAACAGGACGATACGTTGAAAATTGTCTATTTTATTGTATGCCTATTTTGTCTCTTTTCATGTGCAACCCCGATACTCCGCAATGCACAAAAACTCTATGAAAACGGGCAATATGGTCAAGCAGCATCTCTTTATGAAAAAGCGATAGAAAAAAAAGAAAAACCAGAATACTTTTACAACCTAGCTATTTCTTTGATGGCACAAAATAAAAATGAGGAGGCTCTGCGTATTCTAGAAAAAGTCCTAGAGATCTACCCAAAAAATCTCCTACTACTTCAAGCCGCCATTTTATCCAGTTATGAAATTAAAAATTTTATAAAAACAAAGGTATTCATTGAAAAAACTCTTAAAATAAACCCATCAAATACATCTGCGCTCATCTTTCATTACTATCTTATGTATGAGGAAAAAAAACCTAGAACAGCTCTTATGGGCCTTAAACAACTCTATAAACAAACCCAAGATCCACGTATTCTTGAACCAATTAGTAATCTATCCTATAAAATAGGTGAAAAAAAACAAGCCATTTTTTGGCTAGAAAAATCAACTCAAGCATTGCCTCGCCAAAATACATTATTTCTACTAGCAAAATGGCAAATTGAAACAAAACAGTATATTCAAGCAACAACCAGCTTGACTGCTGCGCTAGATTATGGTGAAGATAATGCACAACGATTCCTCTTAGCTCGATTATACCTTGTCCATATTCGCAATAAAGAGTTGGGTCTAGAAAATCTGAAAAAATCTATTGAATCAGGATACCGATCTCAGGCAGATTTTGCATCACTATTAGCACAAAGAACACTTGTTGGACGTATCGAAGTACGTAAAATTTTACCCAAAACATTCTCATAACCCCTTTGTTACAATCCTATTTTTAGGAGCAATATCCCATGTAGAAATCTCTCCCATTGCAAATAATCTTTGCCCCAAAAATGCAATCATTTCTGCATTATCTCCACACAAAGATAATGGAGGGTAAAATGATTCTATTCCTTTGAGTTGCTGTACCTGTTGTTGCAAATAGGTGTTAGCAGAGACACCCCCACCCAAAACAATACAAGAAAGATCATAATCAGTGAGTGCTTTTTTAATTTTTGAGATAAGCATTCCCACTGCAACCTTTTGAAAACTGGCTAAAAGATCTTCTATACGATCTGGCATACCCTTCTTGTGAAACTGTTGTGCCTGATTAGTAACTGCATTTTTTAGGCCACTATAAGAAATATCATAACGATGCTGACCTTTATATAGATTTGCATAAGGAAAGTGATATGATCCTTGATTGCCATCTCTTGCCATTTGGTCAATAATAGGCCCCCCTGGATACCCCAAGTGATAAAATTTTGCTACCTTATCATAACATTCACCAATAGCATCATCGATTGTACGCCCTATCAAATGTATATTCTCTAGATCTACCACATGGTATAAAAGCGTATGACCACCCGAGACAACTACAGCTAAATAGGGAAATTGTAGTGTAGAATGCACAAGGTGATTAACGTACCAATGTGCCTTAATATGATCAACGGCAATAAATGGGCAACCCAATCCCCAAGCCAAACTTTTACTAAAACATAGGCCCACAAGTAAACTGCCTACCAATCCTGGTCGATTTGTACAAGCCACCAGATCTAAATCTTGGACAGTTAAAGAGGTCTGACTAAACAGTTTCTTAAAAGTTGGAATAAGTTGCTCTATATGCAGTCGGCTAGCGATTTCTGGTACAACCCCCTGAAATGGCTGATGATCAGTGATTTGGCTGGTGACCACACGTGCCAATACTTGCCCACTTTCTAGAATAGCCATAGCTAATTCATCACAACTTGACTCAACGCCTAATGTTATCATAAAACTTTAAATTCCTTACTTTATTAACGAATAGATCGTGAACTGCCCAAATATAATCCATAGTCATCATCATAGTTGACTTGTGCACGCAAAGGAGAAATAGCTTTCCATGTGACAACAAAAGAAATCTGATTTTGCCACGTTTGCTTGATATCAAATGCACCAATCTTTGGCCCCCCTTCATATATTACCCCCAAAACCCAGTCATGCAAATCAAACATCACTGATGCTTCAATATTTTCTAGTTTAAAATTACTCCTTTGTCTTGCTGCAGAATCCCAAAATTGGAATGAATCCCACAAGTCTACAAAAAAGTTATAAGATCTCGTCACACCTAATGCATCACGCATAAATGGCATATATAAATGTGTGGCACGGTTGATACTATTTGTTGAAACACGCACAGAAACTAGATTCTCAATATCAAATCCTACACCAAATCCAAAGCGTAAAATTGAATCATTATAACGTACAAAATCAAGTTTCCACTCTGCATCAAATGTCAATAAAAACTTGCCTTGCCCATCCATGAATTTGGCCACTGTTACCTCTTGATTCAAATCCAAATTAAGATAAGAGGGGACGAATCCATTTGCCTGGCTACCATCTGGGTTCAAAATAGGGCGCCAAGTATAAATTGTACGACTAAAATCCCATAAGTAGCGCTGTTCCCATACAAACTCTGCAGTAAACCCATAAAGCTTCATCCCTACTTTGACATCATTGAGACCTGTGAAAAAGTCTAACTCTGTTGTTTGATACAAAGAAAAATCTTCTATAGGTGTATATGCCATAGTTGCACCATATCCAGCAGAGTCAAATTCTGTGAAATTTTCACGTAAATAAATATAACCTTCTAGAGAAAATCCCCAATATTCAAAACCAACTCCTGTTTGTGAGTCACTTTTAAAGAGGACATCTGGAGGTAAATCCAAGTCTGTCCTGATATATGTCCACCAAAATCCATTATCATAACGCACCTGTCCTCGCAGAGTATGTATATCGGGCCTAAATGTGCCACCCATTCTTCTAAAGTCTGCATCTGAATCATACACACTTTCAAAAAATCGTGCTGTCAAATTATATTCAAAACCCGTTGTTTCCCAATGCTCATAATCAAGAAAAGGATAATAG
Source organism: Spirochaetia bacterium (assembly GCA_051648825.1). Classification (GTDB taxonomy): domain Bacteria; phylum Spirochaetota; class Spirochaetia; order WRBN01; family WRBN01; genus JAHHUI01. The sequence continues at coordinate 10,244 of JBOFFX010000022.1, read as the reverse complement.
CCAATTTGTGTGACATTACTGAGAATAAAGAATCGATTGCTTTGATCAACCTTGGCAGCAGCAGATGGATCAATAGCCGCACTTTCATTAAATCTTTCTAAATACTGAAGATCCAACTGTGCCCCTTGCCTAAAAATAAAATATTGGTCATTAGTACTACTCTGTATACCAAAATTTAAGCGTGTGGAAGACAAACTACGTACATCATCAAATGTCATCTTTATATCTGATGGACGATTCCATGATGTAGTATAAGGCTCATAAAAAAGACGCTCATTAACCTGCCACCGATAAAAAAATGAATGATTAAATTCTCTCTCACTCATAGGAACTCTCAATAAGTTGAGATTATTTTCTTCTAAAAAAAATCGCCTTTGTGTATCTGTTATATCCGCTTCTCTGTTATCCTCCTCTCTTAGATCCACTGGACGACCAAAATACCAATCACCTTCCAGTCTTATCTGAAAATTAGGAAAGTTCACTGTTTTTGGTATATAAAAGTATTGATTAGGAGAAAACGAATTTGTGATATCACGATTATTCTTAACTGTTGAGGCAAGTTCAAAATTAAGATAATCGATAGAAAAAAGTGTCAGCCCGGGTTTGTTTACTCGCCACTCTTGTTCATAGCGCAAATAACTTTCTGTCTCAAAAATTTCATCATAGGGATTGTCGCTACCTAAACCACCTAAAAAACCAAAGAAACTCGCATCCTCTTCTCTAAAGAAAAAATCCTGTGCAAAATAGGGATCTGAATAACTATGAATTGCAAAATCTAAATAAGAAATTTGGCCTTCCAATTGAACACCAAATCGAAATGGCAAATCTAGGCCAAACCAATTAGATGTATTGATTTCTTCTTTGACGGCTCCAGTGAGCGGATATAGCGAGACCCCATCAAAAATCGTGCGGCTATAAGCCACCCCAATTGTGAATGTTGTATTCATGGCAGGGATATAACCACCAATACCAGCAAAAACACCCAACATGCTATAAAGATCTACCATCAGTTTTACATAGCCATCACCAATAGAAGCCCCCTCTTCTGTTCCCATAATATTGAACATAGAGGATGCGCGGCTATTCTTTTTTTTTTCTCCATAAAGATAGGTCGTCGTGTTGTAGAAAAGTCCTGCAGGACTACGATATCCAATAACTGGATTAAATGGTAAAATATCTTCTCCATGATAGTAAAATGGAAGGTAAAAAATAGGCACATTACCCATATACATCACCATATTTCTCACTACAGCTTCTTTTTCATTGAGAACCCACATATTAGAAAATTTGAATCGATAATGTGGCTCTTCCTCATCACAGCTGGTAATGACGACATTATCAAGAATAACGAAACCAGAAGATGTCTTTTGTATCTTTTTTCCACTCAGATAAAACTGTGTCTGCTCATCCCCTCCAAAAGAAAACCGTGTGCTTCCCTGAATATTTACAAGTAGTGATTGCCATTTCTTTGTATTAAATATCATGTTTTTTGCAAAAAAGACTTGATTGCCACTCTGCTGTACTAGTTCATAACGTACGGCACCACTTGCATAAATTGTTTGACTTTTTTGATAGATGAGTAGGTTTTCTGTTGTAATCCGGTGAGTAATATCATCTTCTTTAATTTCAACTTCTACACCACCACTCAATCGAGTAATAGGCTCTTTGAGTCCACGAATTTGCCCAGAGTAGATATTTTGTGCATTTTTAAGTTCAACTTTTGTTTCTTTTGGGGCATTAATCTGATAATAATCATAGAGGCGGCGACGCAAATCTGTTTCACTGCCAGAAATAGCTAGACCTTGCTTAATAGCCATCTCAATAAGTTCTGTTTTTGTTGCGCTAGCAATTTCATAGCTTAGTGCTTTCTGGGGGTCGATTTGTTGCGCAAATATTACAAATACACACAGCATATGCAAACAACCAGTGAAAATAGTCCTTAGTAGTTTCATTGCTATGACAAGCTATCCTTTTACAACAAATTAGGTTGAACAGGCGTTATTTTTGACCATCCACTGCCTGATCTGCCAATGAATTTGATCAACAATTTCCTGATAATGGGAATCAATCATATACAACTGTTCTTTATAAGCCGTTTGAAATTCGGGCAAATTTTCTACTTTGAGTCGTACACGCTGGCCTGTTTGCTGAGTTAATTGTTCTTCCTTTTGGCGCAAAAGATGGCTAAACTGTTTTGCTATACTCTCAAATATGTGTGATCTTTGGTTCAGATAGGCTGACATCTCTTGGCTAAAAGCATCCACCGTCTCTTTGAGCTGTGGAGACAGTGTCAACAATGTTATTGCTGTGTGATGTAGATTTTCTAGAGATTTTTTACTAGAGGGAAGTTTCATATTTGATAAAAGTGTATGGATAATTCCCTCCAAAAAACATTCATAATAGGCATTTCTGGATTCTCCAAGAACCGCGGCCAGATTTAAATTTTCATCCCTTATTGCATTCGCAGCCAAACGCGCACCTTCTCTTTTTTTCTCCTCACAGGCGATAAAATGCTGATCCACTTTCACAGTCTCTGCGCGTTGCATTGCAATCTCAAATGATGACTTAATTACAGACATTGCTACATATTATTACTTATAAGAGTTTTTGTCTAGTTATGAGGAGTGTGGCACTTGTATTTTTTAATATAAATCTCTATACTGATGAGATATTTTATGGTAGATAGCGCACTTATTATGCAAAGCGACTCGAGTATCTTACTAGATACCCACTCCCCCAATTTTGAGGAAGTGCGGGCTGTCTTACTACCCTTTGCAGAGCTGATCAAATCACCTGAACACTTCCATGTTTATCGCATTACTGCACTCTCTATTTGGAATGCTGCTGCGTGTGGCATCACACTAGATTCTATTTGTAAAAACTTAAAAACCTATAGTCGATACCCTATTGCAGAATCAATCTTCAAGCAAATCCACCAACACTACACAAGGTATGGGATGCTAATTTTAGAAGAAATCACGCTTGATGATCAAGTACATCTCTTACTAAGAGCCAATGCACAAGATCTTTTGCTCAAAGAGGTAATTAGCAATGCTAAAATTAAAAAAAATCTCATTCCATACACGCAGGGATTTTTGGTCCCATGGCAATATAGGGGTACACTCAAGCAAGAACTGATCAATATGGGATGGCCTGTTGAGGACCGTGTGCCATTGGTGAGTGGAGAGCCATTAGCTATCAATGTTGAGGACTCATGGAGTTTGCGCGCCTACCAGATCAGTGCAATGAAAGCATTTCTAGGTAATGAAGGCGCTGGCACAGGGTTTGGTATCATTGTATTACCATGTGGTTCTGGCAAGACACTCGTCGCTATTGGTCTGATGGCTCAGTTAAAAACTGAAACCCTCATTTTGACCGCCAATACTGCATCCAGCCGCCAGTGGAAAGATGAAATCATGAAAAGGACCTGTATAAAAGAAGAAGATATAGGGGAATATTCCTCTGCCTCTAAACAAATTAGGCCCATCACAATCGCAACATATCAAATTTTAGTTTGGCGTGCAAATAGGGAAGAAGAATTTCATCATTTTGATCTTTTTCGCCAAAGAGCGTGGGGGTTTGTCATCTATGATGAAGCCCATCTATTGCCTGCCCCTGTTTTTCGTGTTACCGCAGAGCTACAAAGCGTACGCAGACTAGGACTCACTGCAACACTGGTGCGCGAAGATGGTGCTGAAAAAGATATTTTTAGCCTGATCGGTCCAAAACGCTTTGATGTACCTTGGCTAGAGCTAGAAAAACAAGGCTTTATTGCACAGGCCTATTGTTTTGAAATTCATATTGAGTTGAGTCCAGAAGATGATTTGAGCTATGTGACAGCACCCAAAAGCTATAAAAACCGTATTGCTGCAACAAATAAGAGAAAAATTCCTGTGGCAGAGAAAATTATTAAAAAATATCCTGATGAACCAACATTGATCATTGGGCAGTATATTGATCAGTTGACAGAATTTTCAAAATTTTTTAATGCCCCTATTATCACAGGCAAAACCCCAAATGGTGAAAGAGATCGGCTCTATAGTGCATTTAGAGATGGGCATATCAGGCTATTAATTGTCTCTAAAGTTGCCAATTTTTCTATTGATCTCCCAGATGCCAGTATTGCCATCCAAATCTCAGGAAGTTTTGGGAGTAGACAAGAAGAGGCTCAAAGATTGGGCCGTATTCTGCGCCCCAAAGATCGCCCCAGTTACTTTTATAGCCTAGTCAGTTTAATGACTGTTGAGGAAGAATTTGCCAATAACCGTCACAAATTTCTTGCCGAACAGGGTTATTCTTATGAAATCCTGAATGAGGGAGAATTTTTGTGAAATCCTATGAAGACACACTTTTTGTTGACTACCTACTCACACTTTCCAACTACAATTTTTATAGCCTGGTCTCTAACTATTTGGGAAATACTGCAGAATCAAAGAATAAGCATCAAATTGCAGAAAATTTAGTTATTTTCCTGCAGTCACAGGAAATATTAGATGCACTTTGTGAATATCTAAACCATAAAGATCGTATAGCATTGGCAACTATTGACCTATGGGCTAGCATCAAAGAAGAACATTACCACAAAATGTCATTACCTATACCAGAGACTCAACTGCAAAATTTCCTTGAACGACTACTCGTTATTCGCCATCAAGAAAAAATTATCCTTAACCCCGTACTCAAAGATTTTTTTGAAAAACAAGATATTAATGCACATATCCTTTTTCAGGTAAATACGTTAGAAAAAATACAAGAGAACTTTTGGCTCACCGACCGTGTAATGATGCTCTCACTTTCTTTCTTCTTTCATGAAAAAGAAGGGAAAAAATCAAAAAATCTTTGGGAAAAAATTTTCCCTCATTTACCAGCTAAATTTGAAGAGATCCTCTATACTGCCTATCTTAAACTCCACCTCATAGATGAAGATCGAGAACCAAATCTACAAAAGATTCAGGCATTCTCAGAGTTGGATCAGTTGACAAGAATTGCCTTTGTTATTGCCGCTTATAGTAGCCATGATGAAACAGATATACCCTACATCGCGCAAACTCTCTATCAGATTTTACAAGACTTTTCAGATACTGCTATTTTATCAGAGATATTTCTTTATTCTTATGTTCTGCAACATCAACTACCCCCCAGGCCCCAGATTCTAATACGTATACAAGAGTGTGAAATCTTTAAGCCTATAGATGAAATAACAGAGTTTGTTGTTTTAAAGAAAATTCATTTGACAACAGATCAGGGTTTTCTTGTTATTGAAAGTGATCATACGGCTGTACTAATGGAGAACCCGCCCTTTTCTGCAAGCATCATTTTTGCATTCAAACCCACTCTTAATGATATTATGACACACTTGACAACGAGTGCTGAGATCTGTGCAACAGCATTCAAAATAGGATTCACTGCTCAAAATCTTATTAGCGATCTTCAGCAATATGCGGCTAATTCTATTCCTCAATCTTTTGCCTCAACCCTAGAGCGGTTTGAGATTAAATTTAGAAGAGTACGTCTATATGCAGGATACCTACTACATATAGATACAGATATAGAAAAAAGGATTAATAGTTTTCTAGAAGCAAATAAAAATCTTGAAAAAATTGCCCCTTGTGTCTATCTCCTTAACGAATATCCTTGTGCAGAGCTTATTAAGGTTTTTAAAGCTGCTGGAATAGAACCACCTATCTTGCATATGCGAAAAAAAGATATAGTGGACTCTCTGCGTATTGATAAAATTATCCCACAGTCATTACACCCTTATATCACTTCTAACCAAAACCAAGGTGCAGTCAATGAAGAAGCATATAAAGAAAAACTGAGGAAAATTGCAGGAACAACACAGCAAAAGATGCGTATTGATCAGGGGTTAATCCTGCATGCAGACCAACTTTTACACCCAGTGACACATTCCAATATCAGTGCACAATCTACTGATTTCAGTCATAAAATGAATATTGTGCAACAAGCAGTACATGACAAATTTTATCTAGAAATTTCGATCCATGTGGCAGATGTCATGCGACATATTGTTGTCAAGCCAACAAAAATAGAAAAAAATGATGGCAAAGCCATCCTACTGGGTATTAACTATAAAACACAAAAACCTGTCAAGCTACACATCGCACATATTCTCTCTGTTTCTATTCTCAGACCTACACTGATGAAAGATATTTAAAACTGAAATAGACTCTGGCCCATTACCTGGTCAGCTAGTGTATTGCTAGCTAAGCAAGCAATAATGGCGTGTGTAAATTCTGCAGAGGTGCCAGCAGCTTGACTTGTGATAATTTTTTTATCAATAACAACTCCACCACTTGTGACAGGTCTGCCTAAAAGCTCTTGAGCTTTTGCTTGAAAGCCTGGATTGCAGGTATACTGATGCCCTTCCAAAAAACCATGCATACCCAGAACATAATAAGGTGCTGCACAAATTGCAGCCAGATATGCTGATTTTTCTCTTTGATGGTGCAAAAACTTGATTACCTCTTTATTTTCACCTAAATTCACAGAACCAGGCAAGCCCCCAGGAATAATGACTGCAGAAAAAGAGGATTCAAAGACATCTGCAAGCAAAATATCTGCTTCAATTTTGATATCGTGTGAACCTGTCACGAATTTTTTACCATTTGTACTCACAGTTGTCACAGGAAGATTTGCTCTTCTCAAAAAATCTGCAGGAGTCAGTGCTTCAACTTCTTCAAACCCATCTGCAAGTAAAATAGCAATACTTAAATCTGTCATACCTATGCTCTCCTTGAATTTTAAGGATTAATTCATATATTATAATCATAATATCAATATAGGAGAAGCCCTTGTCCCCCTTGTGTCCATTATGCCGATCACACAGTGACCATTTTTATGATATTGACCGTAATGCACCTATTATTTTTCCCATATATTCTTGCAAAAAGTGTGCTTTTCAGTTCAGGCATCCCTTGCCATCCAATGAAGAAATTGAAGCTATGTACTCGCAGGGATATTATGAGGGTAGTGCCGCATACAAATATCAGGATGAAAGAAAATCACTCCCCCTTTATAAAGCGGTATGGAATAGTCGATTACATAAAATAAAAAAGTACCTGAAAACAAATTCTGATCAACGAGTCTTTATTGACATAGGATCCTCATTTGGCGGTTTTGCACAAACAGCATATGAGCATGGATATCAAAGTTTTGGTATAGAGATTTCAGATTTTGCACGCCAAGAGGCTAAAATATCCTCACCAAATGTCACAACATTTAAAGCTATCTCAGACTTAGATTTGCCAGCATCCTCTGTAGACGTCATTACCATGGTCGAAGTTATTGAACATATTGCAGACCCCATGCCCATGATACAAGATCTTGTTGATTTGCTGAAACCGGGAGGTATTCTACTAATTCAAACAGCCAATATGGCTTCCCAACAAGCGCAAAGATCAGGAAAAGACTATCATTATTATTTGCCTGGTCACCTTAGCTATTTTTCAAAATCTCACTTTTTACTGATGCAAAAAGAATTTTGCCTAAGTAAATTAAAGATTTTTCAACCCGTAGATTTTTCATTACTAGCTAAACTAAAAAAACTCTCTAAAGACTATCCTTCAATCATCAACATAGGCTACATTAAACATGCCATCGTTACTTCAACATACCATATCAAGAGTTACCTACATTTGGGAAATTGGGCAAAAACAGCTAGCATGGTTGCCTACCTCATCAAATAAATCAAAATTCTGTATTACGCTGTTCTTGCTGTTGTTTGGATAGCAATAATTTTGTCAAGCGCTCTTTGACAACAGGATCATTTTGAAGAATAAACTGTACTTGTGCAGAAAAAGACCTCAAATTTTCATCAGCGAGTTCTTGAATCGCCATATGAAGATCTCCTGGAAGTCTCAGAGTATGTGCTACAGTCACTTGCATAGATTTTTCATTCATTTTGATCGTATCGGTTCAATTTGAACATTTTTTAACTTTTTGAATTATATTGACATAATGAACTAAAAGAACTACATTTAAGTCATAATGATTCAAAATGAACTTCTAGATAGGAGCATGTAAGATGGGAGAGACAACTAATGTTAAGTTAGATAAAATCATTGAAATGATGCATATTTTACGAGAAGAAAACCATCAGCTCAAAGAAAAAATTAATATTCTAGATAGTTTTGTACGCAGATCAATAGAAGATCGTGTCCTAAACATGGCCGATCTGGTCCATCGCTATAAAACATCCAAGTCTACCCTAATTTCAAACCCCTGGATCTTGCCAAATTTTGGTATAAGTGATTTTTCTATAGGCATTAAACGATGGCGTATGGCAACAGTCCTTTCCTGGGAAGACATTGCTATAGAAAAACGCAAACAAGACTGGATGAAAATCTGTCAATCTAACCATAAAATATCGCCATAAAATATTTAGATACCTATTACATGCTCCGATCTTCTAAGCAGGAGCTTGTCATGATTCTATCACCTCAGTATATTTTTTCCCTTTTGTTCATGATTGCTTGTGTCAAAATAATAGCAAACCCTCTCAATCATGCTGAAAACATTGAGCATAATCGTATTGAAAATCAGTATAAAGATCAGATTCTGGATGCTCAAAAGTCTTATAATATGAACCAGAAGAGTGAATTAGAACAAAGAAAAAATAGGCGTAGAGAGAAACAAAATGAATCTGAAAGAATGCTTGCTATTAAACAAGCTACACAAAAAATATTTATCCAAGAACTCAAAAGCATGCTTAAAACTGCTCAATTCACTCAACTTTCAGAGATCCCGTTTGTCCCACCCACAGCCCATTCTTATTTACTAAATGAGTCCCTACTTAATTATGATCAGTTTAGACACCAAGTGATAGGTGGAGGCGGCATACTCTTCCTTTATTTTAAAGACAATAAACAAGATGTAGCTATTCTGCAAAAAATTAAAAACTATCTACAAAGCAATCAGATTCACTATAAAGAAAAAAAAATGCTTGGCATTATCTTTGAAATCACGCTCTTTCCCTTATTCTAGTTTCAGAGCTATAAGGACCCTTTTCAAATATAAATCCTAACATGTACTATTTCTCATAAAAATAATAAATTTATATTACAAATTTTCTTGTTCAATCATAATTGTGGTGTTATGGATATTTCCTAAAATAGCGTATTGAGCAAGAAGCCATACCAGGCTATGACAGCAAGAAATAGGAAGATATCGAAGATAATACGCCCCCGTGGAGTGGGATGGAAAAACTGCAGAGAATACAGGGCAAGGAGAATACTGCCTCCACACCCATAAATAAGGTTAAAAAAACACTCGAAATATTCTCCATCAGGGTCTGTTTCAAGGCTAAATTACCCGTTAGAAAAATGAGTGGTAAGATGTACAAGAGTACCCCAATCAAGCGTAGGCGCATAATACGACATTGATAGCCTTTTTCTGTCCAGGCTCATGTTCTGTCCAAATATCGACTTTTTGGGCATATAGGGGTATATAGACTAATACGACAACAATTATAACCAAGCTAAACGACCATAACCCTATCCCAATAAACTCCCAAACGGTTTCAAAGAAAGCAAAGAAGGGCAACATAAGAATAAAAAGAGAAAAAGGAACTAGCTGCGGTATTATAGCCAAAATGTAGAAAATACTCTCTACCCATCTTAGGATGTGCCAGCGCTTCTGACTGGAGTTATAATGCATGTACTACTCCTTGGAGAGATATTTGAGTGCCTTACGGAAATCATCTACACTCAAAGTTCCTGAAACGTGAGGCTGAAAAAAAGCCCATAACCCCATTGGATCACAGAAAAGTCATGCGCATGATCAAAGAGTGGTACAGATAGGCCCTTTCCTGAGATAGAATGCGCCACAATTGAGATCATAGCTCCAAGTCCTAATTGTAATCCCAGGAAGCTTTTTAAATAATTCCGGCATATCATCTTTGTCAGCATAAGACTCCGCACCCCATTTCAGTATAGAAACTATGAAGGTGCCATCACCAAGTGGTTGAAATAACTCTATACCAGTAGCAACATAGATGAGGTTGGCAGGGTCGTCAAAACATAAGATATTCTTCATATTTTTGCCATGAGTATAACTCTTGCTACCGTAACCTGCATAGTAGAAAAATCGAGAATACTCGCTAGGGCTTCGAGGGACTCTACCAAAGGGGTTGCCCCTTTTATTCTTAAAATCCCACTCTCCGTGGGTTCTAACGCGATTCATCCATTTTGTGCCTGCAAAAATATATTTGACTCATTTCCTGGTTA
>JBOFFX010000021.1:0-1956 GCA_051648825.1 Spirochaetia bacterium | reverse complement strand
TCTCCCTGAATAGTACAGCAAGCAAACACATCAGATTGCATCCCCAATACGACCTTTGAACCGTCATCAAGGCTTCCAGCCACAGGGCCTAGAATGCGTTTGAACTCGTCCTTGGTGAGTTGGTGGATGTCTCTGAGGTCTGGTCTCTGCATGTATAGAGGACTCGATGAAGAGTGGTGTGGCGATCACTTTATCATCAATGCGCCAATCGAGACCATGTAGGCATTTTCTGAAAGCGACATGTCCTGACAATTTGCTGTAGTAGAAAAGGGGGAGATAACGAGTCTCAATTAGATCAAAAAGCAACCTTAATGATACATCAATCGTTTTTCTTGATCGCCCCAATCGGATCGTATATCTTTGTGCTGTGTGTATATACAGCACTACATGTTGTGCTATCGCTTTAAAGTTAGTCATTATGTAGTGTTTCTGGTGATCCAAACTGAAGAAGGCGTGTTTTGATGGCGTTATACAATCTGTTCATTAGTCACAGCTGGGCTTATGGTGATGCATACGAAAAAGTATGCAAGATGCTGGACTCTCAAGTGTCCACCTATGGCTTTAACTACAAAAATTATAGTGTTCCGAAGAATGACCCCATTCACAATGCTCCAAACGAAACCGCCCTACGGGCTGCCATCAGAGCACAAATCCAGCCAGCTTCTGTTGTCGTAATTCTTGCTGGTGTTTATTCGACTTATAGTAAATGGATAAATATTGAGATTGAGCTGGCTCAGGCAATGGGTAAAAAGATACTTGCTATTGAGCCATGGGCATCAGAGAGAACATCTAAAATAGTGAAAGATTCGGCTGATAAAATTGTGGCATGGAATAGCAAATCTATTGTCGATGGAATTGAAGTGTTAGCAGGAGCAAAATAATAATGCCTGTATTCATTAGCTACCGACACAAAGATAGAGATGCGGCACTCGGTGTAGCGGCTGTTATGCAGCAGTATGGAATCAAAACATATCTTGATGTATTAGACCCTCAGTCACAAACCACAGACCAAATCACAGAAGTCATTACAGCTAGAATGAAAGACTGTACTCACCTCATTGCTGTTGTATCAGAAAATACAGAAGGGTCTTGGTGGGTTCCCTTTGAGATCGGCGAAGCAACTATTATTGATAATCGCATAGCGACCTTTCAAGTGGGATATGTAAATCTGCCTGAGTATCTTAAAAAATGGCCTAAAATGACAACCCTTGAACATTTAAGGTTATTTGCAATGGCTTACAAAGCTGATTACCCACTCGCATTTAATCGTAAGTTTGGAAATGAAGCTTCTACTTCATCCAGAAGCTCTGAGCAGTTCCATTACAATTTAAAGAAAAATCTTGGTCAGATATACTAATAAGGAGGGGCGTAGCCCCTCTATTATTTAAAAAAATAAAATGATATACCAAGCAACATGTACATGACGCCAAAACATAACGGTACATAGTTTTCTACATGTGTTAATGGTAGGTACTTCTTGGGGTCTTTGCCTTCACCCATAGCAACCCACTCACCTTTGAAAAGGGCCATGGGCATGACGCGCTCCATTTCATGAACAACAGCAAATTTACCACTATTCAGTTGGCGATACGAGTAGACAACCCTCCACCATACATAGCAAAGAGCGATTACTGCGCCAAATGGTAAAAGGCCCACCAAGCCATCAGGTAAAATCTTCTCCTTGAGCATCACAGTAAATGCAGTGATCAAGGCCGTGTGAACACCTACAAAAAATGAGTTAGCTAGCATTCTACGAGCACTAACTCTATCTGCCATATCAACAAACATTTTATACTGTTCAAAAAGATGCTTTTCGTACTCTGCACCGTAAGTAGTCTTTGGTGAAGATATAAGATTTAACTTGTCTCCCCCCATCTGAGCTTTCATATTCTTGAGCTCTTCACAGGTACAGTTTTTTTGTTCAGTCATATAAGTTACCCATGCATGACAATATTA
>JBOFFX010000020.1:0-57435 GCA_051648825.1 Spirochaetia bacterium | reverse complement strand
CCCGCCGTGATGGTGAGCAAGGCCCGCGTTCTGATGCAGAGAGGCGCCCCCGCCGTGATGGTGGACAAGGCCCGCGTTCTGATGCAGAGAGGCGCCCCCGCCGTGATGGTGAGCAAGGCCCGCGTTCTGATGCAGAGAGGCGCCCCCGCCGTGATGGTGGACAAGGCCCGCGTTCTGATGCAGAGAGGCGCCCCCGCCGTGATGGTGAGAGACGTCCAGGTCGACCACACACAAAGTCTGGAAAAAATAAGGGGAGAAAGAAACCTCTCTTTGATCAATTGATTTCTATCTTTAAAAAGAAAGGGGATTAATAAATGGATTTTTCTTTTCTGAAGTCGCTAAAAATTCCCTCACAGGAATATCGATTTAACGTGAGCATGGCGGATCATACTTGGTTCAAAACAGGGGGCCCTGCTGCCTGCCTTTTGCAAACTACGCAAATAGAGGTTATCCCACAACTGTTGTATCATTGTGATCAGGAAGGAATTCCTCTTTTTTTCTTGGGAGATGGATCAAACTTAGTTGTCAGTGATCGGGGGTTTTCTGGCATTATCATTGATGTAAAAAGTTTTTCTGGGGGACCAGTATCCTTGGACTCGCATAGTCTGACTCATACATTGCCTGCTGGGTGGTTGGTCATAGATGTGGTAAAAGCTGCTTGTGAAATAAATCAAGCGGGAGTAGAGGATTTTTATGGATTGCCTGGCACAGTAGGTGGGGCAGTTTTTATGAATGCGTCTTGTTATGATATAGATTGGGCCAGCGTGTTTGTCAGTGCTGAGGTTATCACAATCGAGGGCAAAACGGTGAAGATTAACAAGAAAGAAGATGAGTGGGACTACAAAAAATCTCCTCTACAAAATGGTGCACTGATCAAATCTGCAACTATCAAACTCAAAGAGGGCCCTGGAAGTGAAAAACTGCAGGAATTGGCCCAGACACGCTATGATGATCGTGAGAAAAAGGGGCATTTTTTGGCGCCCTGTGCAGGATCTATATTCAAAAATAATTTTGAATATGGGCAGCCATCTGGCAAGATTATTGATGATGCAGGGTTGCGTGGATACAAAGTGGGCGATGCACAAGTATCACCCAATCATGCCAATATTATTATTAATGCAGGCAATGCCAAGGGGCAGGACATCTATAATTTGACCATGGAAATTCAAGCAACTGTACAGAGAAAATATGGTCATATGCTAGAGCCAGAAGTTGTATTTCTGGGTGATTTTTCCTAATTTTTTTATAATTAAGATTACGGTTATGTGAGCTCTTTCCAATATTCTTGGCAGTAACGGGCCATGCCAGATCCAGGGTGATAACTGGGATACAAGCGTAAGAACTGATCCATAGCCCGCAAGTATGACCCTTGCAAAACGCCCTTTTTACATAGATACAAAAAAGCAATAGAGGGGGATCGTGAGGCACCAAAATTGCAGTGAATCAACACATTTTTATCCTCAATGTGTATATCAATAAAATTAAAAGCAGCTACCACCATCGGGTGTGTGTCTTTTTTCAAGATATCTTGAATATCTAGCAGATCCAGGTATAAGTCACATGATTTTTCAAAAAACAATGTACGAGAGGTATCGGTGATGATAGCACCATCATAACAGCTTTGACAGGCATGCACAGTCACCCAGTGTGGGTCATTTTTTACCCGTGCACAATCATGATCATTGCCAATAAAAAAATTTGTATGAACTTGTTGCATTTTACTCCCACTCAATTGTTGCTGGGGGTTTGGATGAGATGTCGTAGACAACTCTAGCGACCGCCGAGACTTCATTCGTAATACGGGCAGAAATCTCTTTGATAATTTTCATATCAAAGTTATATGCCTCAGCACTGATGCCATCGATAGAAGTAACGGCTCGTAGCCCAATTGTATATCCATAGTGGCGCATATCCCCAGCCACTCCCACCGACTTCACAGGGATCAACACCGCAAAAGCCTGCCAGATTTTTTCATAGAGTCCATACCTTTTCAATTCTTCTAGATAAATTGCATCTGCCTCTTGCAAAATACAGACTCTTTCTTTGTTCACCTCTTCCAACACACGAATACCCAATCCGGGCCCAGGAAATGGATGGCGAAAAATCAAAGCATCTGGAAGCCCCAAATACTGGCCTAGCACCCGCACTTGGTCTTTGTAGAGTTCGTGCAAAGGCTCAACAAGTTGACCCTGGTCTCTTTTTTTTATAATCAATGGAGAGTTCACATTGTGATGACTTTTAATGACATGTGCTTGTTTGCCCGTCCCCTTTCCAGACTCTATCAGGTCTGTATACAGTGTGCCTTGTGCTAATAAAAAGTTATCTGGTAGGCCCAATTTTGCTACTTCTTTTTCTGTAATTTCTACAAACAAATTACCAATAATCCGTCGCTTTTCCTCTGGGTCACTCACGCCCTGCAGGGCTGAAAAATATTGATCCCCTGCATCAATCATGTGCAGGTGTTTTGCTTGCAATTGTAAAAGAATTTGGTGGACCTCAGCGGTTTCATTTTTTCTCATCAAGCCTGTATCTAGATACATCAAATACACCTGCTCAGGATCTAGACTCTTGAGCAATACAGCAGCAACAACACTAGAGTCTACACCTCCAGAAATAAGCAGAAGAACAGGTTTCTTTCCTACCTTTTTTTGTACATCCAACTGTATGTGTGAAAAAATTTGATCTATTTTTTGTATAGAAGGGGCTTGTTTGCATATATTTTTGGCAAAATTATCTAGAATAGTATCCCCATAGTCACAATGACTGAGTTCTGGATGAAATTGGACCCCAAAAAACTGATATTGTGCATGATAGGCCGCTGCGGGGTGGTCTTTTGAGGCGGCTAATAGTAAAAAGTCCTCAGGCAAAACAGTGATACTATCCCCATGGCTCATCCATGCAGAAAACCCCTGTGGAATGCCCACAAAGAGGCTATTTTTGTCCAAAATTTGGATAGGGCAACGGCCCAATTCACGAATAAATGACTTCTCTACACTCCCCCCCAAAATTTGTACAACTTGTTGAAATCCATAACAAATCCCTAGCTTGGGAATGTCTAAATCAAGGATATTTTTATCCAAAATTTGTGCACCATACTCATAAACAGAGTCCGGTGATCCAGAAAAAATCAGACCACAGGGGCAGAGATTTTGGATTTCTTGAATTGTTATTCTAGAGGATACCACTTGGGCTTCAAACCCCAGATCTTGTAGTCTTCGGCGAACCAAATGTGTAGATTGACTGCCAAAGTCTAAAATTAAAAAGACAGCCATAAATCCTCCTTGTCAAAAATAATAGCACTAGTAATGACGTTGATAATTGGGCGCCCCTTTCATATTTGTGATGTCATGTGCATGGCTTTCTCGCAAGCCTGCTGCAGAGATCTCCACAAAATTTTTATATTTGTTAATCTCAGCAATGCTACGCCTGCCGCAGTACCACAGGCCCTTTTTTACCCCAGTGACAATTTGATGCAGTGTATCTGCAAGGTTGCCCTCGCAGGGTACCAGACCTTCTACGCCTTCAGGGACAATGGGTTTGTTGTGTTCTGATTGATAGCGCCCTGCACCGCCTTGAGCAATAGCATCCATAGATCCCATGCCACGATATTGTTTAAACATGCGCCCATTGCTCAGGACATTGCTCCCTGCTGATTCTTCTGTAATGGCTAGCATATTGCCTAGCATTACCGTGGCAGCCCCCGCACCAAAGGCTTTAACTAAGTCTCCACTATAGCGCAACCCGCCGTCTGCAATGATGGGAATACCATGCTTATTCGCCTCTTCTGCACAATACAGCACTGCAGAAAGCTGAGGAACACCAATGCCACAAATTACACGCGTGGTACAAATAGAGCCTGCACCCACACCCACTTTCACAGCATCTGCGCCTGCTTCTATAAGCCGACGTGTACCATCTGCAGTCGCAGCATTGCCTCCCATTACCAATATTTTGAATTCTTTTTTACATTTCTCAATGGCTTTCAACGTAAATGAGCTATCTCCATGTGCCACATCAAAGGCAATAAAGTCTACACCCGCCTCCATCAAAAGCGGTACACGTATCTCATAGTCCATAGGGGCGACAGCGGCACCCACACAAAGTTGGCCATTGTGAGTTGTTGCATCTGGATATTGCTCTAGGCTAAAGGACTCCTTTTTTAATCTTGAAACTTTTGCTGCTTGTTCTTCTGGGCTCAAATTACGGTGCAATACACCACAGCCACCCAGTTTTGCAATAGCAATAGCCATTGTTGATCCTGTCACAGTATCCATTGCTGCAGAAATAATGGGGGTCTTTAAAGAAATAGGCCCAATAAGAGGACTATTGAGGGTAATTTCCTCTAGAGAAAAGTCAGCATAATCAGGTAATAACAATACATCATCATAGCTATAGTATTTTATAAACATCAAAAAAGTCCTCCCATATTGACGCAGGATTGTATAATAAAACAAGTGTATATGCAACACGGCATGCGTAAGTTTTTGAGGTCTGTGGATAATTTTTTTATATATATCATTTATGGCTCTATCACAGGGATAAATTCTTGTGTCAGTACATCAATGAGGCCCATGTCTGTCATTTTGACATAGGGAATGACGGCAAGTGCAATAAAAAATGATCTCAGCACTGCAGAGGGGTGTTTGATGCCAAATTCTTCTTTTAATACCATATTGTATGTATGGATTTTTTGGGCCAATTCTGTGGCAGGCAGTGGGCTAATTAACCCAGCAATGGGCAGGGCTAACTCGGCAACCACTTTGCCATTTTTGGCTGCCACACATCCCCCACCCAGCTCTTTGAGCCGCCTAGCACAGACAAGCGCATCTTTGGCTTCATTGTATACAATGGTAATATTATGGCAATCGTGTCCCACAGAGGCGGCAATAGCCCCAGCATTGATATGGAAATTTTCTGTAATGCCTAGGGCGATATTATCATTGCCAACATAACGGTTGATCACAGCAGTATAGTTGTATTGTGGATGCGATGATAAAGAAATTCGGCCATTTTCAATGGGTAATATATCTTGTTTTTTGTGTGCGATCAGGCTGATCTCATTTTCAAAAGACATAATATTGACGGTGGCGGTACCCGTTTTTTTTGTGCTGATGTCAAAATTTTTTTCATCCAGATCACCAATCACTATGGTGTTCCTTTTTTCAATGGGCAGCGATTTTTCTGGGATATCCACATGTAGCTGGCCCTCTTTTGCAACAATTTTTCCACGATACAATACGCAACTTGGCATCATTTCTTGTAGATCTGTAGTCAAAAACAAATCTGCATAATAGCCTGGAGCAATCGCACCATGATGTTTGAGGCCCACCTCCAGTGCTGCATGCAATGTGGCACAGCTGATTGCCGCAACAGGGGGCATGCCTGCCTGGATCGCGGTGCGCACAACATCATTCATATGGCCTATTTTCAGGATATCATCTGCTTCTTTGTCATCTGTACAAAAGGAGAGATTGATCGGTGGGTGGGCTTTGTCTGGTAAGGAATCAACAATAGTTTTGACATTTTTGATGAGTGAACTTTCGCGGGCATCCACCCACATGCCCTTGCGCAATTTTTCAAGGGCCTCATCACATTGCCAAGATTCATGGCAGGACACGGGTCCACCACACAGATATGCAGAGAGCATATTGCCCTGTCCACTAGGAAGGTGGCCCTGAAGAAAGACACCTTTTTGGTAGCCCGCATCAATAATGTCGACCATACGATCGTGGTTATTGACAACACCCATATAGTCCATGATTTCGCCAATACCTAGCACACGTGCTTCATCCAAAAGTGCAGCAATATCTTGCGCATAAAACGCTGCACCTGCATTCTCTTTATGTTCTACAGAAGGCACACAGGAGGGAATAAGGATATAGTAATTAATGGGAAGATCTTCAGAGCTTTCTATCACATAGCGGACACCCTCTGTCCCCAAGACATTTGCCAACTCATGTGGGTCTGTTACCAATGTAGTTGTCCCAAATGGCAAGACGGTGCTCACAAAATTGCGTGGTGTAAGCATAGAGCTCTCTATATGTAAGTGGGTATCGATAAACCCTGGACTCAGGTATTGTCCCTTGGCATCGAGTGTGTGATCTGCAATGCAAGAGGAATTGCCCGTATAGTCCACATCAACAATATAACCACTTGTGATATATAAAGTCCCCTCTAAAATTTCTTTTGTAAAGACATTGACAATTTTTGCATTAGCAATACACAAGTCACAAGAGGTACGGCCCGCTGCTGCATCAACGAGAGTTAGTCGTTCATTTTTTGTCATCTATTGCTCCATTTTTTTAGAATTGACCAAGAAGGTAATAGCCAAAAACCACACCCAAAACATACAGCCCCACAGGGATTTCTTTAAAGTTGCCTTTCATGATTTTGATGATGATATAAAGTAAAACACCCACAGAAATTCCCGTAGTGATGCTTAGGCTAAAGAGGGCAAAGATTATCATAGAGAGAGGGGGAATTGTTTCATCAAGTTTTCCGAATTTGACATGGGCCAGGCTGTCTAATAGCATAAAGCCTATGATAATAAAAATGGGTGCAGTCGCCACAGAAGGAATCATTAATGCCACAGGGGTGAAAAATAAGGCCAATAAAAAGAAGAGTCCAGTAATGATAGAACTGAGTCCTGTGCGCCCCCCTACAGAGACCCCTGCAGCAGATTCAACAAAAGTTGTAACCGTAGACATGCCCAAGGCAGAGCCAAGCATCGTAGATGCCGCATCAATTGTAAAAGCCTTATTCATGCGAGGCAAATTGCCGTCTTTGTCTAGGTATCCTGCGTGTGAAGAGATGCCCAAAAGTGTCCCTAGTGTGCCAAAAAAATCTCCAATAAAAAATACAAGGATAAATGGTAGATTTCGCAGTGAAAGTAATGCACTAAAATCATGTTTCATAAAAATAGGTTCAATAGAGGGCGGCATAGAGACAAGAGATGCAGGAATTTGTGTAATGCCTAGGGGAATCCCCGCAAAAGTCATGCCCAAAATCCCGATCAGCATGGCTCCAGGAACTTTTTTGATAACAAGAAATAGCGTGACAAAGAACCCAATGAATGAGAGCATGGTTCCCTTTTGGCTTAAGTCTCCCAGGCCAAAGCCTTGTTCTGTGACTACAGAAATTCCCGATGATGTAAGCCCCAGATAGATAAGGAAAATGCCCACCACACCCCCAATGCCCAGCTTCAGGGGATAGGGAAGTATTTTGGCAATGGTTTCTCGCAATCCTGCCAGCGTCAGGATTAAGAAAATAGTGCCCGATGCAAAAATAATGGCCAAGCCTTGTTGCCAGGAAAGTCCCAGGCCCAAGACCAAGGCATAGGTGAAGATAAAGTTTTCGCCCATGCCCGGTGCCAGGGCAAAGGGGTAGCGAGAATATAGCCCCATGGCAATTGTGGCAATGGCGGCAATCAATGCCACTGACACAGCCACCGCCTCTACAGGCATGCCGGCGTCTTTCATCACCTGGGGGTGCACAGCCAGAATATAGGCCATTGCCATGAAGGTGGTGACGCCAGAGAGGATCTCTTTTCGGATAGTGGTTTGATTTTCGGATAGTCGAAAAAATTTGTCCAAAAATGGCTGCATATAAAGACTCCTTTACTTAAAAAACAGTGTGGTGCTTTCTTCAGGAGATACAGACAGCCAAAGCCATAAATTGTGCAAGTGTGTGCACATAATCATGGTTTGCAATGCCTTTCATAGCGCACCATTTACGGCGGTACGTAGAAACTCCTGACCTTATTTCAGGTATATACGAAAGTTATGTATGATTCTATCCAATAAGCAATCTTGCATCAAGGGGGGTAGGAAATTTAAAATATATTTAATTGCAGAACTGTAATATTTAGGCATATTTTAAATGCGCATTTGACATCAAATTTTTGGTCAAAATTTTAAGCAATACCCCCTGTTTTTGGATCATTTTTATACAAAAAAATAATCCAAAAATATAGATTGCTTTTTTGGAAAACAGGGATATAATTTTTATAGTTAGTGAAATAAAGGGGTGGGCGCATATGAATAAATGGGAAAATTATAACTTAATTCATGAAAACAGGTTGGCACCCAGATCATATTTTTTTAGCTATGATTCTATCGAAAAAGCGCGATCATACCAAAGAGAATTGAGCAGTCTTTTTTTGGTACTCAGTGGTGAGTGGAAATTTCGTTATTACACAAATCCATTCTTGGTTCCACCAGAATTCACCCAGACTCTTATGCCAGATTTTGGCAAGATTCATGTTCCCAATATGTGGCAACTCGAGGGCCATGGACACTTGCAATACACAGACGAGGGCTACCCATTTCCTATTGACATTCCCTTTGTGCCCACAGACAACCCCACCGGGGCCTATCAATGTATTTTTACACTGGGTGAACACTGGCATGAAAAAAATATTCTGATCAAATTTGATGGGGTGGAAACATACTTTGAAGTCTATGTGAATGGTACGTATGTAGGCATGAACAAAGGGAGTCGACTTACTGCAGAGTTTGATATCACAAACTCTGCCCAATTGGGCCAAAATCTTGTTTGTGTCAAAGTGTTGCAGTGGGCAGACTCTACCTATGTCGAGGATCAAGATATGTGGTGGATGGGGGGGATTTTCAGAGATGTTTATATCGTGGGAAGGCCTGCGGTACATGTACGAGATTTTTGTATCAAGACGCACTTTGAGAGAGAGTATAAAGATGCTGTATGGAATGTGCACATGGATTTTGATAATATGGGCACAGCGATAAAGAACTATACATTAAGGGTCTCACTTTTTGATGGAGAAACACTTGTTTGTCAAAATATAGACTCACATCTGAGTATCGAGAAAGAGGCTACACTACAATTTTCTCAGAAGATCGTAGATGTTAAAAAATGGACGGCCGAGACCCCGTTTTTATATGATGCCATTTTTGAGCTAGTGGATGAAGATGGGCAGTCGATACAGATTATTCCCCAGCGTGTGGGATTTAGAGATATCAAGATCAAAGATGGACTATTTTATGTCAATGGGTCCTATCTGAAATTGCATGGGGTGAATCGACATGATAATGATCATCGCAGTGGTCGTGCATGTTCACTAGAAAGAATGGAACAAGATGTCATTTTGATGAAACAGCACAATATCAACTCTGTGCGTACGGCACACTATCCCAATGACCCGCGTTTTTATGAGCTATGTGATATTTATGGACTTTTTGTGATGGCAGAAACAGATGTAGAATCTCACGGATTTGCTAATATTGGAAATATTAGCCAGATCACGGATGATTCAAAATGGGAACATGTATATGTTGATCGTATTGAGCGCCACATTGGGGCACAAAAAAATCACCCCTCTATCATTATTTGGTCATTGGGCAATGAATCTGGCTATGGAACAAATATCCGTGCTATGTGCAAAAGGGCTAAGGAGCTTGATGATACACGGCTTGTGCACTATGAAGAAGATCGTGATGCAGAAGTGGTAGACATGATAAGCACAATGTATTCACGGGTGCAAATGATGAATTATTTTGGTGAGTATCCTAGTGATAAGCCAAGGATTTTATGCGAATATGCACATGCCATGGGCAATGGGCCTGGTGGGCTCAGTGAATATCAGCATGTGATGGATAAGTATGATGCCATCCAGGGGCACTATGTTTGGGAATGGTGCGATCATGGGATTTTGGCCAAAGATGATCAGGGGCGAGAGTTTTATAAGTATGGTGGTGACTACGCAGACTATCCCAATAACTACAATTTCTGTTTGGATGGGCTCATTTTTTCTGACCAAACACCTAGTCCGGGGTTGGCAGAATATAAGCAAGTTATTTGCCCAGTGAAAATTACACAGGTAGAAACTAGCCAAAGTTTTGAAATTACAAATAAATACTGGTACAAAAATCTTGATGACACGAGTATCTATGTGCATGTTCAGGCAGAGGGAGAACTCATTCATCAGCAGAAAATACAATACACAGATCTGATGCCAGGCCAAAAAACAATTTTTCACCTAGATCAAAAGATTACAGATGAGCGAGAGATATTTATCCTCTTTGTGATTTGTACAGACAACCAAACTAAATACAGTGAGATCAATTTCGAGATTGGCCGATACCAATTTTTGTTAAAAAAACGCACATTAAAAGAATCTCCTTTTCAACTTGCGGCAAGTAGTCAACTGCAAGTCATACAAGAACAAACCCAGGTGCGAATTGTGGGCTATAATTTTGAGATTATTTTCTCCAAGATACAGGGTAAGATGATTTCTTGGATAAGCAATCATGTGCAAATGATTGAAAAAGCACCTAAGATTAATTTTTTTAAACCCATGATAGATAACCACAAGCAGGAACACCTAGACTATTGGGTGCCCAATCATATTCCCATTATGCAAGAACACTTTAGAACTATACATATAGAAGAAGTTGCTCAGCGCATTGTTATCTGTGTGGAGACTGTGATTGCCCCTCCTGTTTTCGACTTTGGTATGCGTTGTCATTACCGTTATGAGATTGATCAAAATGGATTTGTGAATCTGCAGTTGTCTGGAAAAAAATACGGATCTTATACAGACATTATCCCCAAAATTGGATTAGAGATGGGGATTCCCGCAGCACTTTCATATGTCCAATATTATGGCCGAGGACCCAATGAAAACTATCAAGATAGCCAAAAATCTAATACCATTGGGGTTTATAAAACAACAGTAAATGAGATGTTTGTTAACTATGCTTTTCCTCAGGATTGTGGCAACCGCCAAGATGCCCGCTGGATTTCTTTGACAAATCATTTTGGGGTGGGCCTTTTTATCAAGTCAAAAGATATATTTAACTTTAGTGCATGGAACTATAGTCAAGAAAACATACACCAAGCACAACACACAAATGAGCTCACAGAACAGGGTTTTATCACGTTGAATCTAGATCATAAGGTTTTGGGGCTGGGATCAAATTCGTGGGGGTCAGAGGTGCTAGACTCTTACCGGGTTTATTTGGAGGATTTTTCTTATGAGTTTTCAATGTTAGCATATCACAAGGGCCAGCTGTGCCCACAAGTATTATCAAAATATAAATTTTAGGAAGGGCTAATGGAATTTTTAAAAAACTTAGAGGAATTTGAGACAATTTTTCGTGTAGGAAAAAAATGGCAACGATGCAAAGAGGCGATACAAAATATCCCCCATATTCAGCCACAACGCTACTATAGTATTGGAGATTCGCTCTTGTATATGTTGACAGATGGAGAACATGAAATTACACAAGAATTTGTGGGGCATCGCCGGTATATGGATATGTATTACTATATAAAGGGGTCTCAAAAAATTGAGGTGAGAGAGAAGCATGCATTAACCTTGAGTAGGCCCTATGCAGATGAGACAGACTATGAGTTTTTTTCAGGAAGTGGGGAGATGACAACGCTGCAAGAGGGCAATATTTTGATTTTGGATAATACGCGGGCATACCGATTTCTAGCAGCTCAAGACGTGAAGAAGCTTATTTTCAAAATCACCATAGAAGATAATTATTTTCTTAATAAATAATTAAAAACATTAAATATAGGAGTATTATTTGTATGTCAAATCGGAAAATTTTAAGTTCAAGAGCCTTGCTAATGTTGACCTTCACGGCAATTTTTAGTTTTTCTCAAGTTGTTAACAACAGTGTGAGTATTGGGTTGGCATCTATTCCTTCCTTCTTGTTTGCAACACTCATGTATTTTATTCCATTTGCTTTTATGATTGCAGAATTTGCATCAGCACATCCAGACAATGAGTCTGGATATACTAAATGGATTGAGGGATCGCTAGGGCCAAAGTGGGCCTTTTTGGCATCTTGGACATACTTTTTTGTCAACCTGTTTTTCTTTTCTTCACTTTTACCGGGCATGTTGATTTCCTTGTCTTATGCGTTTTTGGGACAAAACATCTGGGGAGCAAATGACAACTTGTTGATTTCAGTGATCTCTATTGCATTGTTTTGGGGTGCCACATGGGTGACAACAAAGGGTGCAAAGGGCATTTCTTTTGTGACTAATATTTCTGGAATTGCACGATTTGCCATGGGCCTGATTTTTATTGTCTTTGCTTTTGTTCTTATTGCAATTTTTAAAACACCCCCCGCACAAGAAATTACGCTCAAAACAATGACACCAGATTTTAGCTGGGCATATTTTGCAACTTTTGCTTGGATTTTGCAAGCTGTAGGTGGTGCAGAAAGTGTGGCAGTCTATATCAAAGATCTTAAGGGTGGAACACCCTCGTTTATCAAAACAATGATTTTTTCTGCATTTTTTGTCGGTATCATCTATGTATTGGGATGTTTGGCCGTGGGACTTATTATTCCCGCAGAAACACTTGCCGGCAACTATAGCAATGCGATATATATTGCATTTGAGACACTAGGCAAACCCTTTGGTATTAATGCTGGATTAGTGAACATTGTGGGTGTCATTTTATTTTTGGCTGCTGCGGGCAGTGTTGTTTTGTGGGCCTCTGCCCCCGTCAAGATTTTTTTCTCCGAAGTTCCCAAGGGTATTCTTCCTGGGGGCATTGATAAGGTCGATGAAAATGGTACCCCCGTGAAGGCCCTGTATTTGCAGGCGATTGTTGTGACAGTGTTACTTTTGATTCCTGGCCTTGGCATCTCAAGTATTGATACATTTTTAAAATTCTTAATCAATATGACTGCTGCAACAGCACTTTTGCCAATGATTTTCTTCTTTGTTGCATATATCAACTTTCGCAAAAATCATGACCAGACACCCAGATCTTTTCGCCTTTCCAAAAATCCTAAAGTGGGTATCTTCTTTGGCGTTTTATTGCTTATTTTCTTTGGTTTGGCGTTTGTAACTTCATTGATTCCAGATCCCAGTTTGATTAGCCTGGCACTTAAGGGCGAGCCAATGCCTGCAGGGGAAACCAATCCATTTTTTGCGATTCTTTACCAGGTGGGTGGCGTGGTAGTATTTTTAGGCTATGCTTGGAAATTGTGGAGTGATTTTGAGAAGAAAAAGATTGCAAGCCACTAGTAGTTGCACATAATTTTTATAAAAACACCCCCAGAATAGCTTATGTGCTTTAGGGGGTGTTTTGGCATCAAAATCATTTTTAAAATTTGCCCAAAGGGGGACTCGAACCCCCATGTCTTGCGACACTAGAACCTGAATCTAGCGTGTCTACCAATTTCACCATCTGGGCATCCAGAAGAGTCTAAAGAATTGTGATAGTTGCGTCAAGTGGGGATGTTTGTTAGGATAGGGGTGTTATGAATATTACAATGGGTAGTGGGCCGGGGAGATAAAAAAGAAACATGATGTTTGATTTTGGCTGCTATAGGAAACTATGCATTTGCTGTGGCGAATATTTTGTAAAGTATTAAAAAGTATAACCCACAGACATTTGATCATACTATTGTATTTCATCTATTAGGGAAATATATGCATGTGTTATGGCTAGATTGTGATACGCAAGAATTTTGACAATATTTTTAAACTTAAGGAAAAAGGGCTGTGTTTTATTAAAAATATGTCGCTTGTCAGAAGCTATATTTCTGCAGACTTGAAGGGCTATCATTTGTATAAATTGGGTTGGCAGTCAGAGGTGATGGTTGTGAATAGAAGCCTGAAAAATCCACAAAAATCTATGCATGGCTATATGAAAAAACCAAAGAATAGGGGCCACTGTTAACATTGCCAGATCAGGCTGTATTAAATTTGGTGATACAAAAATTTCGTATAAAAATCTATCCCATGAATTCAATGAGGTTTAACTGTATTCCAGAGGAAGAATTTTGGTCAAGCTGCCATTATGCATTGCTATTCTTCATATAGCAAGCCTTGGGTGGCAATAGGCAGTGGCTAAGCAAAGACAATGTAGGCAGCTGCCACAGATCGCGAACGATTTTTTTCTCAGTTGGTAGCATAAATTTGCTGTATCAAAAAAAATCACTCTTTAAAGAACGGGGTAAATAATGGGCAAAAATATATCTGAGAGGGATTTTTTACTTCAGGGTGTGGTACTTGGGAATTTTCAAGTTATTGGGTTATAAAAACAAAAACTAGCACTTTATCTGGCTTGACATAAGAATTTGAAAATGTTATGATTCCTTGGGGTTTTTCCCTCTAGTTATACTGTAAAGGAGAGCGATACAAGGCATGCCATGTGGAAGAAAGCGCAAGAGAAAAAAAATTGCTACGCACAAGCGTAAGAAAAAATTGCGCAAGAATCGTCATAAAAACAAGAAGTAAAGCGGCCTCGCTCGTATTTCATTTCATCAAGTTCTCTTTTTTATTCCTGGGTTTCTAGTGCCTTGATCAGTATCTGGTCGAGGTGCATTCTGCCCTCTTCATTGAGACTGATCCATCCGTTGCTTCTGCAAACCCATTGAGGATAGAGTGTTGCAATTTGCTGGATCAGGTCTTTGTGATCATCTCCAAATCGTTGACCTAGTTTTTTCTCACAGATCCCCTTTTGCGTGCGCCAACCCATCATCAGGTGATCAAATAAGAATGCAGGTTCTGGAATATGTTCCACTGCATACAGTTGAGATTGATTTTTAAATTGCAACCATTTTTTTAGATTTTTTGATCCTTCAATGCGTATGGCTCCTCCGGTTTTTAGGGGAATATTGCCCACTGCACCTGGGCCAATGCCTAAGTATGGATCAAGTTGCCAATAGCGCTGATTGTGTTGTGATGGAGTATTTTTTGTGAAATTAGAGATTTCATAGTCTATATAACCTGCATTTTTTAAATAATATTTTCCTTTCATCCACAACTCTATACGGTCTTCTTCATTTAGCACCAAATGTGGTTTGCGAAATAGGGGTGTTCCTTCTTCTAGGGTTAACATATAGAAAGATATATGTGCTGGTGCAAATGCAATGACACGATCTAAGTCTGCACGCAAAGTTGTCCAGTTGTGCCCATGTAGTCCTACCATCAGATCAAGATTGATTTGCGAGGCATACGGCTGTATTATTTTTAGAGAATTTAAAATGTGTGAGAGTTCAACAATGCGTCCTAGGGGTTGCAAGTCGTGGGTTAAGAAGCTTTGTATTCCTAGACTCAGGCGTGTGTTGGGGTAGGAGAAGAGAGTCTCACACCAATCTTTTTTTAGGCTTTCAGGGTTCGCTTCTAGGGTGAGTTCTGATGGTGCATAGGTGGTAAGAAGATTCAAAAATCGATCAAGCTGTTTCGCTGAAAGGAGGCTAGGGGTGCCGCCCCCCATATAAGCGGTCCTCAGACTTTTAACTTTTAGATGTGTTAAAGCCTGTTGCGTTTGGTCAAATATTTCATGCACAATCGTATTTTGTTGTTCAGCTGACCATCCTTGCACAGAAAAAAAATCACAAAAATAGCATTTATGTGTGCAAAATGGAATATGGATATATAGGGAAAGTCCATTCTGTAGATCCCAGTTCTGTGCATCTAAAAAGTGCATTTAGGTTAATGTTTGAGCAAAATAAATGTTGCAAGAGGAATCAGGTAATAAGCAAAGGCAAACAGCTTAGCCTTACTAATGAGGTGAATCAAAAATTTTAAAGCAAAGACTCCAGAGAGAAATGCGACGAGTATAGCAAGTAAAAAAGGCCCTATTGGAATTTGTCCAGAAAGGGTATTAAGATCTTTGAGTGAAAAAATAAGTGCGGCAAAAATGATAGGGATAGAGAGAATAAAGGAAAATTCAGTCGCATCTTCTTTAGAAAAACCAGCCAATTGCCCAGCAAAAATAGTGGAGCCACTGCGCGAAATGCCCGGCAAAACAGCAATCGCCTGAAAGAGTCCAATAATAAAAGCTGACACAGTCCATTTCCAGAGTTTGTGCACAGGCAAGATACGTGTAGCAATTAATAGGATGCTTGTATAGACAAGTCCCATTGCCACACGTGTGATACGTGTGGGGATAAAAGACATAAAGTAGCCAATCACCACTGTCACACATGTAGCAAGAATAATGATTTTGAATGAGCCAATGAGTAGGGCATCTGTGGGTGTGTTATTTTTGCGAACCCAACGGAGTCCTGCCGCAGTAATGAGACGTATTTTTTGGTGAAAAACAAAAAATACAGCACCCAATGTAGCAATATGCAATGCTACATCAAAGAGTGAGGAGATCTCTTGGATTCCAAAATAATACTTTGCAATATAGAGATGCCCAGAGCTAGAAATAGGCAGAAATTCTGCCACACCTTGAATTATTCCTAATGTTAAGGCTTCAATATATGTCATTTTATTTACCCACTTTGTAATAATTTGATCAAAAGAGTCCTAGAATGTTTCATCAAGAATACTAGGAAATAATAATGAGCGCAATGTGGAGAGTTCTTGAGTCAGTTCATCTTTTGTATCATATTGTTCGGCATTTTTGAAATCCCGCTGAGCAAACTTAATATTTCCCATTTCATAGTAGACCTGTGAGCGGTGATAATAGGCGGCAGCCATTTTTTTATCCATACTGATAGCTTTATTAAAATCAGCAATCGCTTTTTTGAATATACCCCGTTGATGATAAGCCTCTCCACGTGTATCGTAATAGGAGGCTTGTTTAGGGTCTAGCTTGATCGCTTGTTCAACGTCTGCAAATGCATATAGCGGATTGTCTTGCATTCGCAAATAGGCATAGGCACGATTGTTGTAGGCCATAGACGCCTTTGGATCTATTAAGATCGCTTTGGAGAATTCATCTATAGCCTGGTTGTATAATTTTTGTGCAATATATACATTTCCTTTGTTCAGGATTGCTTGTAAATTGCTACTATCACGGTTAGTGACATGTTCAAGGTCTTTGAGCGCCACACTATAATTTTTGAGAAAATAGTATGCCATGGCTCGCGCATTGTATAACTCAAGTACAGAAGCATCAATATTGATGCCACGGTTAAAATCATCTAATGCCTGTTGGTGTTTATCTTGCATCAGATGTACTCTGCCACGATAAAGATACACCAATGGCGCTCTGGGAGCCAGTGCTTGGGCTTTGTCATAATAGGAAAGGGCCAAGTCTAGTTTATTGTCTGATGCATAGATTGTAGCTTCATAGAAATAGGCATCTGCATGTGCAGGGTCAATGTTTGTGACAATCACAAAGTCTTTGAGGGCTTGGGGGCGTTTTCCTTGGCGCAAGAGAATGAGCCCTCTTTGATAGTAGGAATCTAGAATGCCTGGTTCAAATCGGATTGTTTGATTAAAATCGCGCAATGCTTGTTGATCGCGTCCGATACGGGTATAGACAATAGCGCGCAAATAGTAAAGACGCCCATTTTGTGAGTTAAGACCGATAGCGCGTCCAAAATCCTTGAGGGCGAGATCCCATCTTTGTTGTTCTGTGTATGCAGTGCCACGAAATGTGTAGGCAAGGGCACTGCTTTTGTTTTTTTGTATAACCCTGCTACTGTACTCGATAGCACGGTTATAGTCCCCACCAAAGAGTGCGCGCTGGGCAGCCTCCAGATTGGGATCCACAGGCACATTTGCCCCAATATGCAAGAGAGTCCCGAAAAATATGGTGCAAATAAACCCTCTCAACAATACCACTTTTTGGATCAAATTTTCTCCCCATCCTTCATCACACAAGTTGTTGTCTTTTATTCTATCGGCAAAACACACATCAATCAAGATTGTCTTGACTAGTGAATTTTTTCTTCCAATTCTTGCAAAATAAGGAGTTCTGGGCGGTACTCAAAGTGCATATTATCATACAAAATCCATTTCCCCCCCCAAATAAATCCATTTTCTTCAAAAATTTCTAGAATCTCTTTTGGGGGTATCCATTTTTTTTCAGGGGGAACAAAAAGCCAGTCGGGGTTGCGTGGTGCCTCCCAGCCCCAATAGATGATGCGTTGGCGATTTTTTGGCAAAATATCTACGGCAACTCCTAGGCTATGAAAACTCATGCTAGATGTACCGCGCATTCTTCTCCATGAATAGGATTGCACCGAGCGCACTTGCTTGGTAAAGCGCGAGATGCGGCTATTTTTTTTGGCCAATTGGTTGATTTGGCGGTTGACACGGGTGAGAGCGGGGCCAACTTTTTTATGTACAGAAATTTTTCTTCCCAAAAGAGTCACTTTGACTAGTTGTGCCTCTATCGATTGGCGATCATAGTTTCGATAGATCATTTCATGAAAAGAGCCCTCATATGCAGGAGCCGAAGCACGACTTTGTCTATGGGTTTCATTTTTGATTCTGGCAATGCGATCAAAGGAAAATAGGCGCGGATCTTCGGGTTCTTTGGGGTAGCGATAGGAAATATACTTTCGGTATCGTTTATAATTTTTGCGCAAAGCTTTTGGCAACAAGCGCCCATGGGCCCAATAGAGTTCTTGGCTATTGGGAAAAACAAAAATCCAATCTCCATCAGCATAGCGCAATCGAGAAATATCATTGGGATAGGCACGCAACAGGCTGGCAATTTCTGCAAGTGTTGCATCATCTTTGATACTTGCAGGAGCCCTTCTTAAGTCAGCTGCCTGAATTCCGTAACTAGCAAAAATGCTCTGAGATCGTTTGCTTTTTGCTTCTAGTGGTGTTAAAAATAAAAAAAAACAGCCCCCCAAAAGAGCAAAAATACAACTTTTGGGAGAGATCAACTTATTCTTCTTCAAAGCTAAATTCTACGCCACAGTTGGGGCATTCTGACATATCAAGAGAAATAGCAGCACCACATTCTGGACACGTATATCCTTCATTTTCAGTATCATCAACCAGGCCCTCTTGCTGTTCAGCAATAGGTTCAATTTGGTTTTCAAAAATTTCAAGATTATCTTTAAGTAGGCTTATCAGTGTATCTGCATCTGAGGTTGTCATACCATTGAGGCCCATTAGTGTCTCTCGTTCCATATTCACCAAAACCTCAATAAGCTCTATCCCATTTTCTTGCAAGACAGACACAATGCGTGCAGGAATATTAGGCATCTCAGAGATATGTGTGATTTCTTCTCCATCATTGTGATGTGAGGCAAAGAGATCATTAACATGTTGGCTATCATCACAGACAACATCCATTTCTGCAAACTGTTCTTCAGTTTTTACATCAATACTCCAATCGACTAAACGATTAGCTAGGCGCACATTCAGTCCCTGCTTTCCAATAGCTAGGCTCAGCTGTGATTCTTCAAGCACAGCCAAGGCCTGTTTTTTCTCTCGATCCAGAATATAGACTTCGTTAACACGTGCTGGAGAAAGTGAATTTTTGATGAAATTTTTAGGATTTTCGTCATAGCGCAAGATGTCAATTTTTTCTCCCTCTAGCTCGCGCACAATTCCCTGAATGCGTTGACCCTTTACACCTACACAAGCCCCGACTGGGTCCATATCATCACGGGTGCTAGCGACAGCGAGTTTGATACGGAATCCAGGCTCTCTGACAATACTGCGAATCTCTACAGTACCGTCATAAATTTCGGGAACTTCTAGCTCCAAAAGCCTGCGCACAAATTCGGTATGTGTACGAGAGAGCACAATAGAAAGCATGCCCTCACGCTTGACTTCCCAGATGAGGGCCTTAATGCGATCTCCTGGGCGATAGACCTCTCTGGGAGATTGAAATCTTTTTGGCAAAATCCCTTCTGTGCGGCCCAAATTGACAAAAATATTACCATTTTGTTCGCGCTGATAGTATCCAATGATAATTTCTCCACGCTTGTCTTTGAACTCACTATAGATAATATCTTTTTGTATATCACGCAGGTCTTGATGTGCGCGCTGTTTTGCAGTTTGCACAGAAATACGATCAAATTCTTTTGGATCTACTTCAATGAGGATTTCATCACCTACTTCAGCCTCAGCATTGAGTTTTCTTGCCTCAGAGACCTCAATGTGAATCAATGGGTCATCCCAATCATCATCTTCTACAATTTGTTTTTGTGAATACAAATAAACATAGTGATGATCCTCAGAGAATTTCACAATGGCATTGTCATTGGATCCAAAACGCCTTTTATAGGCGGCAATGAGAGTTTCCTCTATCATCTTGAGGACAAGTTCTTCACTGATCCCCTTTTCTTGTTGCAATTGCACCACAGAGTCGGCAATGTGTGTTCCCATGTTTTTTCTCCTGATTTTTTGTCTTTAATGTATTTAAATTAGTTTGCTTTTCGCAATTTGATCATAGGGATATTTTTGATCCCCTAGTTGAATTTCTTTTTCATCTGCATGTGTGAGTATCCCTTCAAAAGTATGACCACCTTGCAAAATCACACGCAGTTTTTTGCCTATAAAAACAGGGTATTCTGCGGCACTTTTGAGTGTGCGATTGACACCAGGAGAAGAGACAGAAAGAGCCAAGTCATGTGGATGCAGCATTGTTTCTATGCGCGGCCGCAAAGCTAAGATAATCTGATCGCAATCATCGCTGCCCAGGCCAGAGTTTTTGTAGACATACAGCGTGATGAATACGGTTCTCTTGGTCATATTTGCAGAAAACTCAACCAGTTGATAGCCCATGGCTTGTATCACGGGAATGATGTCTTGTTCAATATCTTTAAACAACTGCATCCTCTAAAATCCTCTTTTTTGGTAAGACAGTAAAGGTACAAAAAAAGTCTTCCCCGATTTGCAAGGAAGACTCGATATGCTTGATATCTGACTGTCTAAGATAGAATCTAGAACAAAGATGCAAAAATGTCAAGCAACTTTAGTGGGACGCCAGCGCATTCAAATGATCGAGGGCTTGTTCGCAGCTTTGGGCTAAGGACTGTTCTGAGGCACCGTGTGTTCCATAAAAAACAAAAGGATCTCTGTACTTCATATGGCAGTAGCTAGCAATTGCAGGGATAGAGGGAATAAATTCGGCGATAGTTTTGTGGGCTAATCCCTGGTGTGAGTATGCATGCGCAGGCCCCCCACAACTGATCAGGCAAGAGAGTGTTTTTCCTTCTAGATCAAAGCTTTTTCCATAGGCAAATTTGTCTGTGATTACTTGGGCAAACCATTTGGATAATAACCATGGCATATTGTACCACCACAGAGGGAAGCATAATGCGATATATTGATGAGATAATAGCAGGTCGGACTCTATTTGTGGATCAAACATATCTTCATGCATGTTGGATGCTAAAAAATGCACGTGGCAGCCAGACTCTTTTGCTGTCTGCGCCCATGCTTGGTTAAATTTTGATTGTGTAGGATTAGGGTGTGCAACGATTAATAAAGTATTATTTAGATGACTCATAAGGATACCTCCAGGGGTATTTTTTAATCAAAAAATTATGACATAGTCTTAATGGCTAACCGGCAACAATTTTTTGTAAATGGGCCAAAGCCCCTTGTGTGCTTTTAGTAACCATGTCTTCACTGGTATCTTGTGTTTCATAAAAAATATATGGATCAATGTATTTCATGCCGCAATAGTTGGCAATAGCAGGAATAGCTAGCAAAAATTCCTCTACCTTGTGAGCAGTAGGTTGCCCCTTGCTGTGTGTGGCCACGGGCCCAGAATAGGTCACCAAGCAAGAGAGCGTTTTGCCCTCTAATGCGCGTCCTTTGTCGTAGGCAAACTCAGGTGTCAAAACTTCAGAAAACCACTTATTGAGGATCCATGGGGTACTGTACCACCACAAGGAAAATGAAAAAACAATGTGCTGGTGTCCAGAGATCAGCAAGTCCTCTTCTGGGATATTGAAATGCCCATTGGGCAAAAGTCGATCGGCGAGGATGTGTGTTGTGAAGCCACCTTGATGTGCGGCATCACACCAGGCTTTATTAAAGAGTGATTTTGAGGGAATCGGGTGTGCGGTAATAACCATTAGCTTGCTCATAGTTCTGATGCCTCCCTGGCAGTTGTTTCAACATGATATAGGCTGGCAGAAAAACAACCAGCTGTCTTTAAATTATACAACCAAATTCAAAAAAAAGCTATAAAGGTGTTGACTGATTTCTTAATAAAATGCAGACTGTCGGCCGAAGGTTTGCAACGTTTTTTTTGTTTACAGGTTGCCTCTATATTGATGGGTGTGCATGTAACAAAAAACACAACCCTGTATCTGTTGATTTTAGCGAGGTTTGAGGGGGATAGAACGGTATTGAAAGGCAGTGCTGTACGTATTGAAAACATTACAAAAACATATGGCGATTTTTGTGCAGTTGATCATATCAATCTTGAGATCCAGTCGGGGGAATTTTTTTCGTTATTGGGTCCCTCTGGGTGTGGAAAAACAACGCTACTAAGAATGCTCGCGGGGTTTGTTTCTCCTACTTCTGGCGGTATTTACCTAGATGGAAAAAATATTGTCGATTTGCCTGCCAACAAGCGGCCTGTCAACACTGTTTTTCAGAACTATGCACTTTTTCCCCATTTGAGCATCTACGATAACATTGCTTTTCCACTGAGAGTGCGAAAAGAGGATCGCCAGAGCATTGATCGCAAGGTACAAGAACACTTGCATTTAGTGCGCCTTTTGGGCAAAGAAGATTGTCGGCCCTCAGAACTTTCTGGTGGCCAGCGCCAGCGCGTGGCCATTGCGCGCGCATTGATCAGTGAGCCATCAGTATTGCTCTTGGATGAGCCACTGAGTGCACTAGATGCAAAATTGCGAGAGCATATGCTGTTGGAGCTAGATGCTATCCACGATCGTATTGGCATCACATTTATTTTTGTGACCCATGATCAAGAAGAGGCCCTTTCGGTTTCTGATCGTATTGCCGTGATGAACAAGGGGCATGTATTGCAAGTGGCCCCTCCCTATGAAATATATGAAAGCCCAGCAAATGGGTTTGTTGCAGACTTTATTGGCGAAACAAACCTTTTTGAGGGAAGAGTGACAAAGGTTGAGGGTGAGTGGGTTGAGGTAGAAACACAACACTTTGGCCCAGTCAAAATCACCGCTGATGATGATATTTATCCTGCTATTGGCGACGTTATTCTTATGACAATACGCCCAGAAAAAATTCGTGTGACATTAACGCCACCACCCAAGGAAAAATACGATGACAAACACAACTTGCTAGAAGGACAAGTCAAAGAGCTCATTTATGCTGGTTTTCAGAGCAAGTGTTCGATTAAGACAGATAAGACAGGTTTTGTTATTCATGCAGTCAAACCACATATCAAATATTCTGATGATGGGCCAGAAATTGACTGGGAGGATCGGGTACATCTTTGGTGGCATGCCAATGATGCCTATATTGTTGAAATTATTGAGGAGAAGTCGTAGGTGCGCAGCAAACACTATGGGCTTCTCTACACCTCTTTTGGCGGCGTTTTTTTGGCATTGTTTTTTGTGATCCCATTATTAATTATTCTCTGCTTCAGTTTGATGAAGGCGGATATCAATGCTGGTGTTTTGCCTCAATTTAGTCTAGATGCTTATCGTACGCTTTTTCGCCCAGACTATGGACGTGCGTTGATGGATACCATTTTTATTACAGCGATTGCGACTACAATTGCCATTGCTGTGGCTGTGCCATGTGCTTATTATATGGCGGTTTCTCGCCATCAGACATTTTTGTTATTCTTGATTATTATTCCATTTTGGACAAATTTTTTAGTACGTATTTTTTCTTGGAAGGCGATTTTAGAGGCGAATGGTTTTTTAAACCTGATTTTGCTAAAACTTGGAATTGTTGATATTCCCATTATTTTTTTGTACAACCGTGTTGCTGTAATTATTGTGTTAGCCTATACATATTTACCCTTTGCCATATTGCCACTCTATAGCACGATCGAAAAATTTGACTTTTCATTACTTGAGGCAGGGCGTGATTTGGGATGTCGACACATAGAGGGGTTATTCAAGATTTTATTGCCAAATATTAAGACGGGGATTATGACAGCCTTTGTCTTTGTGATGATTCCAATTTTTGGGCAGTATGTTATTCCGGAATTGATTGGTGGTGGGCGAGAGGGAACTTTCATGCTGGGACAAAAAATTGCCAGCTCCTTTTTTCGTGAAAGAAACTGGCCTGTGCCGGCAGCATTTTCTACACTATTAATAGGATTAATGCTTATTGCGCTGGTGGTTTCTATGAATAAGCATCGTTTTTTAAAGAAAAAAAAGCGAATTTTAGCTAGCAATATTGCTGGTTTAACAGATGTGGCACAGGACAACGATCGT
Source organism: Spirochaetia bacterium (assembly GCA_051648825.1). Lineage (GTDB taxonomy): Bacteria > Spirochaetota > Spirochaetia > WRBN01 > WRBN01 > JAHHUI01. The sequence goes on along the minus strand of JBOFFX010000020.1, from coordinate 33,382 downwards.
GGCTAATCTAGGATATATTTCACTAAAAAAACCTATGATCTCTCGTACAATCTTTATCATGACGGCAATCTTTTTGCTTTTGCCACTCTTCATTCTTGTTTTATATAGTTTTAATGATGGAAAAAATACTTGGACACATTTAAGTTTGCGTTGGTATAAGATTCTTTTTGAGCGCAAACCACAGTTATGGATTGCCTTTCGTCATAGTTTGGTGGTAGCACTCGTCAGTGGCATTATGGCAACGGCTATTGGTACATTAATGGCGATAGGACTGAATTGGTACAAATTTCGTATTAAGAGCTATCTTTTTGGGATGATTTTTTTGGCCCTAATTTTACCAGATATTATTGTAGGGCTCAGCTTGGCAATTCTTTTTTCAAGCCTTAAGCTTAATTTGGGGTTGATGAATCTGATCCTGGCACATATTAGCTTTAATATCCCCTTTGTTACGCTCATTGTTTTAGCCCGACTTGATGAATTCGATAATTCAATTCTTGAAGTGTCTAATGACTTGGGTGCAAATGAATGGCAAAAATTGACCAAAGTAATCCTGCCTATTGCTGCACCAGGCATTGTTAGTGCATTAATCACAGCCATCACACTGTCTTTAGAGGATTTTGTGATTACTGTTTTTGTGGGCACGGTTGGATCGACTACGCTTCCTGTAGCGATTAACAATGCCATCCGCAAAGATCCAGACTCTAATGTCGTTTATGCATTGTCTGTGATTATGATTTCTGGCACAGTCTTGATTGCAGTATCTGCGCGCAAGTTTTTAAAATATTTAGTAAAAAGATAGTCCCATGTTGATTGGGAAATAAAATCTAAAAAGAGAGGTGTAGAGTTTTGAAAAAGTTAAGTGGAATTGTGTGGCTATTATTGTTACTGATACTTATTTCATGTGGCGGAGGCGCAAAGCGCAAGCTATATCTATATAACTGGACCTATTTTATTCCAGATGAAACCCTAGAGGCTTTTGGCAAAGAGTTTGGGATTAAGGTTATTCTCGATACATATGATGGCAATGAAACCATGTATGCCAAGCTCGCTACCGGTAATGCCAATTTTGATATTGTTGTTCCCTCTAGTGACTATGTCTCTATCATGATGGGCCAAGATATGCTGGCACCTATCGATAAAACCAAGGTTCCCAATTTTAAAAATTTGGACCCTATTGTTTTGGATTTTATTAACCAAGCCGGCTATGATCCAGGCAATCAATATAGTGTGCCATATTTCATGGGTAGTACAGGTATTAACGTCAATACAGCATTTGTTAAAGATACAGGCGATAGCTGGCGTATTTTTGAGCGTAGTGATCTTAAAGATCGCATGAGCATGATGAATGATATGAGAGATGTATTGGGTGGGGCATTAAAAGTTCTAGGCTATTCTGGCAACTCTACCAATCCCCAGGAAATACAGCAGGCTAAAGAGCTGATTATTTCTAAGTGGAAACCTAATTTGCTTAAATTTGATTCAGAGACTTTTGGTAAGGATTTTGCTGCACGCAATACCTGGGCAGCACAGGGTTATGCAGAGGTTGTCCTGAATGAATTAGAGGGAAATCAAAGTGATTATGAGTTCTATATACCCAAGGAAGGGACTATGATTACTTTGGATAGTATGACAATTCTCAAAGATGCAAAAAATAAAGATGAAGCACATGAACTTATTAATTATATGCTCAGGCCAGAGGTACATGCCTATGTTGCAGATATGTTTTATTACCCTGTGATTATTCCAGGGGCACAACAGTATCGCAAAAATGTGCCACCCTATGGGATCAGTACACTTTTGGAGCGTAGTGAGTTAAGAAAAAACATTGCAGAGAGTGTGCGTTTGTATTCCGAAGCTTGGGATGAAATTTTCCAAGGCTACTAATATTAGGATGCGTCATTCTTAATATTCTGGCCCACTCAACTGTAAATGAGTGGGCCATTTTTTTTAAATATTTTTTTGAGGGAGCGAGCTGCTGATGAAAAAAAAATTATTATGGCTATTGTTGGCACTGTGTATATCGTGTGGTGCGGCAAAGAACGATCATGTGAACTTGTATATTTGGAGTTATTATATTCCAGACTACATATTAGATGGTTTTACCAGAGAAACAGGAATTCGTGTTAATTATGATACATATGATAGTAATGAGGCAATGTATGCCAAGTTGGCTAGTGGTCATGCCAACTTTGATATTGCCGTACCATCTGGGGATTTTGTTTCTATTATGATCAATCAGGGCATGTTACAAAAGGTTGATAAAGATAATATTGAGAATATGGATGGCATTGATCCCGCTATTCAAAATTTTATTGGCTATGATCCTGGCTATCAATATAGCGTACCGTATTTTATGGGAGCCAGTGGTATCAGTGTGAATACCCAAGAAGTAAAAGATTATCACGAAAGTTGGAGTATTTTTGAAAATCCTGTATATCGCAACAGAATGACTATGCTTAATGACATGAGAGAGACATTTGGTGCAGCATTAAAATTTCTTGGCTATAGCGTCAACTCCATCAACCAGGAAGAATTACAAGCAGCAAAGGCACAAATTTTGTCATGGAAAAAAAATCTGCTCAAATTTGATGCAGAAACATTTGGCAAAGATTTTGCCGCAAACAATGTATATATCAGTCAGGGATACTCTGAGGTGATATTAAAAGAGCTAGATCCACAGCAGATACAAAACTATGCCTTTGTTTTGCCAAAAGAGGGTGGGCCCATGTATATGGATAGCTTTGTTATCCTCAAAAATGCCAAGAATGTAGAGAATGCCCATGCTTTGATCAACTATGTTTTGAGACCAGAAAACTATGCGAAAATTGCTGATGAGTTTTTTTATCCATCATTAATTCCTGCGGCCCAAACATTAAGAAAAAAGCAACCCTACTACACAATAGAGGATCTTTTGAAGAAGAATTTTGAGTTTAAAAATGATCTCGGCGAGGCTGTACAAGTTTATAATCGACTATGGGAAGAAGTACTCCAAAACTAAGGATTTGGAGTACTTTCTTGCGTATTTGCCTGGGTATTGGGGGAGCTTGCAGTGATTGGAAGTCGATAGGCAGAGTCACTGTCTTTTGCCAGATTTTTTAATATTGCATCTACACGTGCACCATATTTGGTAGGATCTTTTTGCTTTGCTTGTTCAAATGTTGCACTTGCTTGGGCATAGTCTTTTTGTCCATAATACAAGATATGTCCCATGGCAAAATCAATGAGGGCTTCTGGTGCTCCCATCGACAATGACTGTTGATAGTGTTTTTGTGCCTCTTCATATTCCTTATTCTCAAAAGCAATGAGCCCCAGGTAATATACGGGTAAATACGCATCCTGTTTCATGACATTCGCACTTTCTGCATATTCTTTTGCCTGTGGATAGTCTTTCTTGGTATAGGACTCTCTGAGGGCATTGAGAGTCTCAATGTAGCCCATTTGTTGGCCCAAAAATGTTTCAAAATCACCCTGAATTCCTGGGTATTGAGCCAGAATATGATCCAAAATGAGCTGAGAATTCTCGGCTTGTGTTTTGTCTTTTGAGGCAAGTGCAATCGCACTTTGAATCAGTGTAGGATGTGATTCATTTTCTGAAAACATCAGATAGTTGATAATGCCCCATGCAAACAAAAGATTGCGTTCAAATTGTGCATTTTCAAAGCTACCGGGGGCATCACTCATCATCATCAATTCTTGCAGAGGCAAATTACTGCCCTTTGCCACTCTTTTTAGATCATCCAAATAAAGGCGATTATAGGGGACCAGCCCCTGATCGTTTTCATTATATATGACAGAAGCATAATATAGGGCCATGCCTTCACGTAGCCAGGTGGGCAGGGTAGGAATGCTATCAAATATATAGCTAAAAAAACTGTGGCGAGAGAGCTGGGCAATCTGTTCCTTGTCGTCTTCTATGGGGTAGGTAATGAGTGTATTTTCCTGAGGATTTGCATAGTACATATAGATAAAGTTGTGACGATTATAGACCTTCATCTGAGCCAGTGTTTCATCAAAATCGGCCTTAGTTCCAAGGAATTCGACATTAAGCAAATTTTGCGGGCGATGATCGATGGTGGTAAACATTTCACTAAAGAGTGTATAATTTGCTTCTAGCAAATAGACAACACGCTCTACGTCCCCAGGGGGAAGATTTGAATTAGCATCCACTTCATAGTGTGAACTTTGGTACAGCGTCATTTGTTTGCTATTGGCAGGTGTTTGTGCATGGATCGAAATAGCCAAGATCATGTATAACACAAACCAAGACAATAAAGACAATTTTTTATTCACGTTAAAGACCTCTCTTTGCTTTCTTTATCGGTGTTTTTAATTTAAACGAAACATGTAATTCTTTGCATGTCAGATTTGCTCTTTCTTGTAATTCACTGATAATAAACTTGCGAAATGCATGAATAGTTTCTGAGGCAGATGCTGGCAAGTTGTCGAGTCTACATTGAATGTTCAGCTGCCCATCTGGTGCCACTTGTACTTTTATTTTACTAATCTTTAGTCGCAGATCAAATTCTTTAGTACATTCATTGAGTAAGTACAATGCTTTGGTAATTTTTTGTTCTGTCGAGATTTCTGCACGCTGTTGAAAGACAGGTCGGACAATGGCTTTCTCAATGACATCATGTGATTTTTTTTTCAAAAAACCGCGCTTAATCAAGAAGATTTTGATACGGTCATACAAAATATGCGCGTAATCTTGTTCTATTTGGCTAGCGGGCACAGGAATGACATGATTGCCAGCGGCACGACTTTTTAATGCAGTCGCAATCTCCTGGGGGCTGCTGACTTCTTCTATACGAATAAAACGGCTAATTTCTGGCAGACTCAGATGTTCGGCAATACGCATAACCATCTTGTCACTAGTTCCCAGTAATAAAATTTTACTAAAATTTGTAGATTCAAGCGCAGAAATTGCTTCTTGACGATGTGTGGGGTCATCAAAAAGTGCCACACGTACAGCCTGCAAATAGTTGAGCTCCTTTTTGGCACTACGACCCGAGAGTACACAGTCATTTTCTACAATCAACCCATCATCAACAATAATAGCGATATCAAATTTTTGTGCAACTAACTTGGCCTTATAACTTTTTCCTGTGCCACTTTTGCCCACTAGTGCAAAGACTCGTACTCCCTGCATAGCCCAATGCAGACGCTGTAGCGTATCCGCAATAATACGAAAAGGGGTAGTTTTTTTGTCACTTTCAGCCTCATTGGGCATACGATTTTTTAGTCCTTTTTTATGTTTATTTGGGAAAATATGTTTCTACATATCGCTGTCGTCCAGCCTCGTGATCTGCGAGATTACTGGAGAAGAGATGTGTGCCCATCCTGGCATCCTCTACGACAAAAAAGAGGTAGTCTGTTTGTGCAGGATTAAAAGCCGCATTCAATGATGTTGGTCCAGGATTAGAAATGGGCCCAGGGGGCAATCCTTTGTTTTTGTAGGCATTGTAAGGGCTTTTTACTTCTAAATCTTTGTAGAAGAGTCGATTTGGATGGGGCTTTCCTTGTATTTCTGTGATCACATAGACCACAGAGGCACAGCTTTCTAGGGCAATACCACGTGTAAGGCGATTATAGAAAACGCTCGCAATGGTTGCAGCCTCAGAGGCTACACGATGTTCTTTTTCAACAATTGATGCCATAATGAGGTGATCATAAAATTCACTCCAGGGCATTTGCATATAATAAGGAGAGATCTTTTCTAGGTTTTTGAAAAAGGCTTGCACCATAGTTTTCAAAACTTGATCTGCGGGATAGGCTGCAGGAAATCGATACGTATCTGGAAAAAGAAAGCCTTCGGCTGTCTCACTTTGTATGCCTAATTGCAACAATAGATCGGGGTTTTTTGCTGCTGCGATAAATTCTTTAGACTCCACGACTCCCGCACTTTCAAGTACATTGGCCACTTTTCTCAGCGTAAAACCCTCAGGTACAGTGACACGCATCAATTCAATTTTTCCTGAGGAAATCATGCGCAAGATTTCTAGTGTAGAGGAATTTGCAGGGATCAGATAGGGGCCGGCTTGCATTCTACTATCCAGATTCATCACACGTGTGAGCAGACGAAAAAATAGATCAGAGCGGATTATATTTGCATTTTTGAGATCGCGTGCAACAACGCGTGTACTTGAGCCATGTGCAAGCACAAAACGAAAGTCCTGCGTAGGGCTTTGGCCTGTGGGACGATTGTACACAAAAAATATGCTCATGATACTTGCTATCAAAATAAATCCCAGGATGATAAGCATTGATAAGACTTTTTTCATAAAAGGCTCCTTTCTACAAGACTATCTAAATTTTCCATCTCTTCAATGGTCAGTTCTTCAAATATAAAACGTTCTAATTGAGTATAGAAAACAGCCAGATCACGGTAAAGCTGCGGCTGATTGCGCAACAAGCAATACAGTGCTGCTGCTTCATTTTTGTTCAGGGTATGTGTGAATGAATTACTCATGGTGTTTCCCCTTTTGTAGTATAATAAACGGATTTTTTTCTCTTAGTTTTAAGATCTCTTCGATTTCTTGTGCAGAATACATCTTGCCAGTATTGATGCCTGGGCAGCTATTGGCTTCATTTTTCCAGCCTATGGGGGTCAGGATCTGAGACCAAAAAGGATAACTTTGACACTGTAGTGGTCGCACAGGGTAAACCTGACAACCATCAGCTTCTGCACTCCAAAAAATACAGTCAAAGTTAGCTTTTTCCTTCAAGGAAATACGGACTTCTTGACCATAGTCTACAGCACGGCAGTATTCATTTAAAAATTCTTCTTCACTCATGTCGATGTGTGTGTGTAGTGCCACAATATCAGATTTTGAAAGAAATACATATCCACTGACATGGCGACAGCACCGCGAACAGCGCGTACAAGAAAATTGCAGTCCATTTTCATAAAAGCAGTCCATGCTAGGATATCTCCTGGATCAAGTTCTTTAGAATTTTAAGGTCTTCCCACACAGGGCGCCGCAGGTCTGGATTGCGTAAGACTGCTGCAGGATGATAGGTAATGATCAAGGGGATACCTGTATATGTATGAATTTTTCCACGCAAAGCTGCTAGTGCAGAAGTTTTTTGCAGCAAAAATTGCCCAGCAATACGTCCACAAGCCAAAATAACCCGTGGTTGTAAGAGGCGAATCTGTTCTTGCAGGTAGCCAGCACATGCGAGCATTTCTGCAGGAAGTGGGTCGCGATTTTCTGGTGGATGACATTTTACGACATTAGCAATATAGATATTTTTTTGACGATCTAGGCCAATGGATTCTAGCCATTTGTCTAGATATTGCCCACTCTTACCAACAAAAGGACGCCCCAGGCGATCTTCTTCACTCCCAGGTCCCTCCCCTATCACCATGACTTGTGGCGTATGTATGCCCTCGCCTAACACTGTATGTTTGCGAGAGTGGCACAATGCACAAGCTCGACAATCTGTTACGCACTCAGCGATGGCCTCTAGGCTATCAAACTGTTGTACAACGGGGGAGGGTATTATGGTGGGGGACTCAATAGTAGGAGTGCAATTTTTTTTAAGCAATAAAGATGCTATTTTTTGTGTATCACACGCAGGATAAGTGCGTGAAAATCCCCCATTAAGGTGATCGTTGAGTTCATTGAGAATATGATAATATTTTTCTAGTACAGAGTCCATCATGGCTAACCTTGTTCAAAACAGGCATCTGAGACATAAATTTCGTCGATGAGCTGTGAACCAAAAATCCCCCGCATTAAGAATAGCTCAATTTTGATAGAGACTGGAATACTAATGAGAATTTTTTTCAAATAATCTTGTGGTGTTGGGAACTGCAATGCATGAAAATTTTTGTCTTGGGTTTGCACGCGCACTTTTATCTTGTGGCGCGCATTGGTGGACTCAAAGAGCAATATTGATCCATCTTCAGTTTTTTCTTCATTATAGGGGTCGCTATGCGTATAGCTGGTATGGCTAAACTCATAAGATTTGCCATTAAGGGTGAGGATGATGCGGCATTTTTTCCCCAAATCATAATTCCACAATACAACAGAATGACACAACAATAAAAATGCAGATTTTTCTTGGTTGATTTCATGTTGTGTACTCTTGATATGCCCTGCATAGATCTTGATCCAGCAATTGGGAAAAGATCTTCCCCAAATTTTATCACGATATCCCAGCGAGACGCTGGATTTGTCTGCCTTAAATTCTTGCTCATTGACAACAATGTGTCCATCATAAGCTGTGCGCAAAGTATGTGTGTACCAATACAACTCATAGCCATTGAGCACATAGGGAAAAAGAGCCGGAGATTGATCTTCTTGGCAAATTATATGGCTCATCTTGAGATCAAAACTGATACTTCCCACACTTCCCACTCCCAGTTGATTTAGGGACTGTCCTGCATCTTGTATAATACTCCCCACCAGACTATCCTCTAGGCATACATTGTTTCCAATACGCACACTAAGGGTTCTCTTGCTACACACTACTTGTTCATCAAAAAAGCATTCTGTAGAAAAGGCTTGAGGCTTGTTGAGCATGCCTGCATACACAATGCCACAGTGGCGATGCCCCAAAAGTGCCTGGTGTGAAGCAGACGCTGTATTGAGTAACATAAAATTAATGAAAAAATAAGCCTTTTCGCCGCTCTTAATATTGGTGGCAGAAAAAAAGTGATGCCAGATTTCAAAGCCAGATTCTTGCATAGATGCAGTGAGCGAGCTTGCGTTTTGTACAGGAGCTACCAGCCCAAAATAGTTTTTGCTCACCTCTAAGCGTGCCATTATTTCCTCTTTTTTATTTCCCACAAATAGTGGATAGGCCGATCTGTTTGACAATCTTCATCTAGACTTGCCTTTGTAAGATCTTTGACAAGGTAGTCACACTCTATTTTTTCATCCAATCTAAATTTGCGTGAATGTGTAGAAAAATAAATTTTTCCCTTCGGTGCTAATGCCTGGATGCATAAATGAAGCAGTCGCGGATGGTCGCGATGAACATCAAAATTATCTCGTCCTGTCCCATTACTATATGTCGGAGGATCAACATAGATAATATCCCAGGAGTCAGAATTTTTTTGCAAAAATTTATGTACATCAGAGCGAACCCACTGAGCATTGAGCGTTTCTAGACGATTGAGCTTCATATTTTTTTCTGCGATGTTCAAATATGTTTTTGATGCATCTACAGAGCAAATTTTGCGTGCACCAGCCTGTGCCGCCACCACGCTCATCGCCCCCGTATAACAGAATAAATTTAAAAAAGTGTTTCCTTTACACTCTTTGCTCAACCACAAACGCAATGGCCTATGGTCTAAATAAAACCCCGTATCAATATAGGCAGAGAGATTGACATAAAACTTAAGCCCACCTTCTATGACAATTTTCTCAACATTCACGAGGCTTTTTTCTGTTTCATACTGTTCAGATTCTTTCATTTTTCGGCGTTTTTTGATAACAGTATTGACACGGTTAATTCCTGCTACCTCTTGGCATGCACGTGTGAGTTCTTTGATTTCTGGGCTTGTTTCAAATGGCTGAATCACCAATATATCATTATAAATATCACACAGGGCAGCATAACCAGGTTTTTCTGCACAATATAGGCGATATACCGAAGTTTTCCATTTTTTTTTCGCCAAATCAGAAAGGGATGCATAGCGATCTTGAAGATACAGTTTCATTCTCTCACCCTGTTTTGATAGGGGCGTTATCATGGCCTCACTAAAGAGAGTGAAGCGGGCCAAGTGGCGTTTTTCTGCCCCATGATAGAAGGTGTTAAGGCGGTCTGTACGCACATCCAAATAGCGCAAGGCATCTTCACTGGGCAAAGTCATCGCGATATTCCAGCCACGCAGGTTTGCTTTCATATAGGTGGCAACTTCATGAAAAAAGGCTTCAGTTTTTTGTGCATCATTGAGCTGTTCAGAGTACTTGGGGTTTATGATCATAAATCCCTTTTCACAAGGAGGCCGAAGTGAGAGTAGGTGTGATTTTTCAAATTGTATTTCATGTGAGAATTGGGCCTTTTCACAGCATAGTCTGGCTTGGTCTAGTGCCGTATCATTAGTGTCAAACCCATAAAAAAGTGGTGTATTCTCTTTTCCTTTTTCATACCGCAAATTGGCCTCTTCTTTGCATTTTTGCCATAATGCTGGGTCATATTGAACCCATTTTTCAAATCCAATAGACGATTTTTTTAACTGTGGTGCATAGTCTGTAGCCATAGCATAGGCTTCAAACAATGTGACACCTTGCCAGCAGATGGCATCAACAAAAGCCAGGCCTTGCCTGGCAAATTTTGGCCAGTGACTGCGATACAACAAGACAGCCGCGAGGTTTTCTTGCATGCTAGAAGATTTTTTTTTGATGACTACACCGTGCTCAGAGCTTTGTGCATTGATACGCCAGCTGCGTTGATGCAGTGCATGGCCCAGCTCAAGTAGCAATGTGCCGTTTTCACCTTCCATGTGTACCGCTACACCCAAATCAGGGTTTTCGGTATTCACATTTGGCCTGGCACGGCCAACCTTGCGAAAAGAGTCGGCAATAGCATCTTTGACCACCAGGGCCAAAAAATGATTAGGAGCAAAGGACTGAGGTGCAGAAGATACCTGGCAAGCAATGGATGTGGCGGATGTCATGTGATCAAACCAGGGATTGGTCAAAATGGCCTGATAAAAAGAGGGGCGATCTTTTGCCTTAAAGCGCTTGATAACGAGTTTGAGAGAGCTAGCCGTACGCAGCCAGAGACAGCTGCGATATAGGAGATCTATTTTGCCACAGAAGTAGACGCCAGATCGTACTCGTTCGACAATAGTTCCCCCCAAATCTACAATTTCTTGAGATAAAAGATCCTCAGCGTGTAGGGGACAATTGGCCAAGAAAAACAACTCTTGTTGTTCATCGATTTTGTAGCTCAGCGCATATTCATAATTTTTTATTTCATCCATAATTGTATCAAGAAACCTATCACACACGCCTTTTCTGGGTCAAGCGTTTGAGTTTTATTCTCATAGATGAAAAAATACAAAAGATAGTAAAATTTATAGCGAATATCGCTTTGGAATAGGATAGGGGGTCTTTGCTAAATCATGAAAAAGTGTTACAATTAAAGGGTTGTCAATGACAATTTTTAATTTGAATTTTTTAGGAGAAATAAAATGGCCAAGCGCGATTGCTATGAAATCCTGGGAGTTGCCAAAGGCGCAAATGAGGATGAGATTAAGAAAGCTTATCGCAAACTAGCGATACAATATCACCCCGATCGCAATCAGGGGAATGCGGAGTCTGAAGAAAAATTTAAAGAAGCTACAGAGGCATATGAGATTCTTTCTAGCCCAGAAAAGCGTCAGATTTATGACCAGTATGGCTATGCTGGAGTCAACAATGCGGGCGGGGCCACATATGACCCCAATGCGTTTCGTGGGTTTGAGGATTTGTTTTCTGGTGGATTTGGAGATTTCTTTGGATCTTTTTTTGGCGGCGGCGGCCGTGGGCGTCCCAATCGTGGTGCTGATTTGCGCTACGAGTTGGTACTCTCTCTCAAAGAAGCCAGCAATGGTCACAAGGCAACGCTGACACTTGCTAGCCAGTTGCAGTGTGATGTCTGTCATGGTAGTGGAGCTAAAGATGGAAGTGCGAAAAAGGTTTGTCCTACTTGCCGAGGTAGTGGCCAAGTGCAAAAGTCTGCAGGCATTTTTGCTGTTGCCAGCACATGCCCAAATTGCCGTGGCGAGGGGCAAATTGTAGAAAATCCTTGTAATACCTGTAGTGGTAGAGGTGTGGTCAAAAAGAGCCAAGAACTCAGCGTTACCATACCTCCAGGCATCTCTGACGGGCAAAATTTGCGTCTAGAAGGGCGAGGTGATGCAGCACCCGCAGGCGGAGCTGCGGGAGATTTGTATGTGCATGTGCGCGTGCGTCCTCATGAGTATTTTGAGCGCCATGGTGAGGACTTATATTGCTTGATGCCCATAGAGACCACCACGGCAATTTTGGGTGGAGAAATTATCGTCAAAACACTCAATGATGAGCGTGTGAAGCTGAAGATTCCTGCAGGAACCCAAGAGGGTGAATTGCTCAGACTTAAAGGAAAAGGTATGACAATTCTTAATGGTGGTGGACGATGTGGCGATATGTATGTTAAAATGAGGGTCGTTGTACCCAAAAAACTGAGTAGCCAGGCCAAGCGATTGGTCGAACAGTTGGCGCAAGAATTGGGCACAGAGAATGAGCCCACACCAATTGCCAGGAAGAATATTCGATAGTTTTATCGTCTTGGGGGATTTATGGAGATACATGATCAGCAGGCCGTCTTAAAAATTCTCAATGCCATTAGTGATCCTGTCTTACTAGTTTGCAATCAGGGTAGTAGTCTTGCTGCGAATGCAACTTTTTCCCGACGCTATTCCAATCAACTTACATCAGTATTTTCTCGAGACAGCCTGGTGCTTTTTAAAAATATGTGCAAGCAAGCTTGGCAAAGCGGATTGGAAGAAGGCGCAATTGTCAGTTATGATCAATTAAAAAAACCCCATCTCGTCAATATGGTGATTTCGCGCTTGACACTACTGAGTGGCACAGTACTTTTGACCCACTGGAAAGATAAGCCGGTCTTTTCTACTGTTGAAAATGCTGCACAAGAAGCAGAAGATTTGTTGGCACTTGCAGGTGCAGCCCAGGGGCCACAACAAGATCCCGCCGAGTTGCAGGAAGAGCAAAAAGAAAAAGCCGTCATGCAAAGATTCTTTCCAGACAGCAAGATTGGCATCGATCACATTGTGGATGATTGGCCTATGCCTACTTATGTTTTGGATCCACAGGGAAAAATTCTTCATGGCAATAGAATTTTTGCTAGAAGCATGGGTATTGATTATGCAGAACTGCGGGGCAAGAGCTTCCGTGATTCTAAGTCTTTGCCCTTGGCTACATTGCAAGATATGGAAGCCATTCACCAGTACTTTTTAAATTCACCCGTGCCAGATGTGGTTAATTTATCTTTTGCCTATCCCAATGGCAGCCCAATGAAAACCCGTGCTTATGTGACACCAGTGCACGATCATGACAATGTTTTTGTGGGGCTGGTTGTTCTGTTGGTAGACCAAACAGAGGAGCATTACTTGCAAGAAGTTTTGCGCATTAGTGAGGAACGTTGGCAACTGGCGGTCAATGCCACAAGTAGTGGATTTTGTGACTATATTCACGCTTCTAAAACAATTTTTTGTTCCAAGGGTGTCACAGATCTTTTTCATTTGGAGCAAGGTGGCCTAGAGGGCAAAGATTTGACCTATTTTGTCAATTTGATTACGGATGAAAGCTTGACACAAAAACAGGTTATTTTGCGATTTTTAGAGGGTACATCCTCAGAAGAAACTCTCACCCTAGATACGCATATGCACTGTGGTCAAGAAGATCGGTGGGTGCGCTGGAGACTGCTCACTATGCGCCAAGAAAGTAATGGAGAATTGTGGAGAACAGTCATTGTTTTTTCAGATATGAATGAACAAAAACAGTATGAAAAAGAACTGGCAGAGCGTGCATATTTGGATGCGCTAACCCAGTTGCCAAATCGTGTTTCTTTCAAGAAAAAATTAGCAAGTACACTGGCAGATTTGGAAGAGGGTGATTTTTTTGCTGTCATTGTCCTTGATCTAGATGGATTTAAGGCTGTCAATGATACGCGTGGGCATCAGGCAGGAGATCACCTCTTACAGATTGTGGCGAGTCGTATACTAGAGAGTATTGGCCTCAATGATTTTGCTGCACGTGTGGGTGGAGATGAGTTCTTTTTGATACTTCAAGATATTAAGACAAAAGAAGAAGCAGTTAAACGTTGTCAGACAGTACTAGAGTCACTAGAATTACCCATAGAAATGGTTGACAGTGAAGAGGCTTATGTCTCAGCTTCTGTGGGCGTTGCCTATGCACCTATGGATAGTGATGATATGACAACAATTATGCGTTATGCAGATCAGGCTATGTATCATGCCAAAAAGACGGGCAAACACCGTGTTTATGAATGGAATGCCACACTAGAAAAAGAGGGAGAAGCCTAACCAGCTGGTTCTCTCTCTCTTTCTGTATATTTTTAGGCAATAAACTCCATGAGCCTTTTGCTGCGATTAGGATGTCTAAGTTTTTCGATAGCAGTTTTTTCTATTTGGCGAATACGTTCTTTTGTTAGGCCAAATTTTTCACCAATTTGCTTGAGGGAGAGGGACTTATTTCCATTCAGTCCAAATCGAAATTCTATCACTTGGGCTTCTTTGTCAGAGAGTGATGAAAGTGCATCTTGAATACAGTGTTGCAGCTCTTCAAAATCGAGCTTGTCCATAGGTTTTTCATAAATACCATCCTCTAGTAATTCCCCAAGTTTTTTTTGTTGATCACTGGCGACAGGCGCATCTAGGCTGACATAATCACGAGAGACATTGATAAGATCGCGGACAATTGCTACATCTATTTTTAAGATTTTTGCAATTGTTTCAGGATCATCGCGTTGCCCATCTGTCAAAAGCATTTTGCGCAGATTCTGAATCTGGGACAAATCACTGACGCGATTTTGTGGCAGACGGATTCCACAGGACTTCTCCACCAAGGCCTTTAAGATTCCTTGACGAATCCACCACACAGCATAAGAAATAAAATGATACCCCTTTTCTGGATCAAAACGTTCAATGGCATGTAAAAGGCCCACGTTTCCCTCGCTGATCAAATCTGAAAGTGGGACTCCGCGGTTCTGAAATTTTTTGGCCACATTCACAACAAAGCGAAGATGGGCTTGGGCCAACTCTGTACGTGCAACCTGATCTCCTGCCTGGGCACGAATAGCCAACTCATTTTCTTTTTCACGAGTAATAAGTGGGATATGATTGATTTCACGCAAGTATAACGAGAGAGCACTTTCACTATCATCTAGTGCGCTTTTAGTTTTTTCATTTTGTAACATTCGCTACCTCCTTGTTATTGGCAAAAGAATAACAAGCAAGAATCGTGCCAAATTAAGAATGGGTGGTTTTTTGTAAAAAAATAGCGAAATTGCGCTGTGGAAAAAGGCCAAAGAAGCTAGGTAGTGCGACATTTTGACACATCAAGTATATTTTGGGCTAAAAGTGCGACATTTTGACTATGGGAGCATCTTTTTCAAAAAATCAGGAAGATCTTGCATTAGTGAGCCCAAAGATGCCTGGGGCACCTCTTTTTTTACCTTACTCCATGCTGCAAAATAGGCACTTTGGATTAGTGTTTGCAACATGTTGATATCTCTGGGATCTACAGCAATAGGATCCAAAAAAATACCCACACATTCATATTGGCCATTGAGCGTGACTTTGACGATGCCACCACCAGCCTCACCGGTGACTTGTATTGTGCGTAATTTTTCTTCAGCTTCACCCAGTGTCGCCTGCATTTTTTTAATATTTTCAGGGTTCAACATATCCATTAAGTTCATCATAGTTCTATTGTTCCTTCAAATAGAGATTGGGCCAGTAAGATTTTTTCATCATAAGAGTCTTTTTCTTGTGCAGCAAGGCTTGATGCAGATAGTGCTGCTGGTGGTGTAGTTGTTGCAGGATCTTTTTGATGCATTGGAGCATGTCCTCCTGTTTCAGGTGGGGGGCCTTGAATCTCCAAACGCAGGTTTTGCACTTGTTCTATAATTGTTTCTGGTGAGATCCAGTTTTTCAAAGAAGCCAATTTGCCTAGTAAAAGTTCAATCTCAAAGCGAGGGTTAATACTGTAGCGAATCTGGCGATACAGTTCAAATATCCACGAGAGTGCGACCTGAATTTGTGCACATGAATAGAGATTAAGACTTTCTTCATGTAGCAAATTGACGCTCATACCCAAAATTGATTCTTGGGTGACATTGTTTTTAGCTAAGAATAAATTACGAAAATACTCAGCCATGTCCATTAAAAATTGCTCTACAGAGACCCCTTTATCTAGGATCGCTTGTCCCAGCTGCAGGGCTTGCCCCACATCTTGAGTCACAAAAAAATCCATAAAACGATGTAGCTCGTCCAGCCCCATCAAGCCCATCTTTTCTTTAATTTTGAGCAGGGTAATGTGGCCTTCGCAAAATGCACCAGCTTGGTCAAAGAGCGTATAGGCATCACGCATACTTCCACCACTTTCTTTGGCCAACCAAAATAAGGCATCAGAGTCTGCTTGAATTCCCAACTCTTTTGCAGCGCACTCTAGTGCATCTTTGATAGTTTGTAGGTCCAAAAGGCGGAAATTGTATTGTTGGCAGCGCGATCGAATTGTGGCAGGGACTTTGTGAATCTCTGTAGTTGCAAAAATAAACACCACATAAGCGGGGGGTTCTTCAATGGTTTTTAGCAAGGCATTAAATGCACTGACAGAGAGCATGTGTACTTCGTCTATAATATAGATTTTGTAGCGACTGCTATTGGGCTGAAAGAGAACTTCATCTTTGATTTCTCGCACATCTGAAACCCCAGTATTGCTGGCGCCATCGATTTCTATCACGTCCAAACTACTACCCTGGATAATATCATGGCAATTGGAACATTCACCACAAGGGGTCATTGTGGGGCCGCTTTTACAGTTTAAACTGCGGGCCAAAATCCGTGCAGCAGAGGTTTTACCCACACCACGTGGTCCACAAAAGATATAAGAGTGGGCAATGCGCCCTTTTTTGATGCTATTGGAAAGTGCACTGGCAACAAAATCTTGTCCCAGCATAGTGGAAAAACCTTGAGGACGGCGACGTGTAGCAGTGACTTCATAGCTCATAGGGGTTTAACACAGAATAACGAATATATGATCGGAAGAATGATATATTTTATTAATAATTATTTGAAAAAAAATAGATGCAAAGTCAAACTCTGCCTAGACAGCAAAGCACTTTTTGCACTAAAATCGAGCTGATGGCAAAATATCCTTTTTTAGAAATTGAACAAAAATGGCAGACTTTCTGGGCTCAGCACAAAACATTTTGTGCCAAAGAGGATAGCGCCTTTCCTGTGGAAAAGCGTGCCTATATTCTTGATATGTTCCCCTATCCATCTGGGGCTGGCCTACACGTGGGGCACCCAGAAGGCTATACTGCCACAGATATCTTTGCACGCTATCTACGTGCAAATGGCTATAATGTTTTGCATCCCATGGGCTTTGATAGTTTTGGTCTGCCGGCAGAAAATTATGCAATTCAAACAGGACAGCCCCCACGGGTGACCACAGAAGAAAATATTAAAAATTTCCGCAAACAAATACAGCGTCTGGGCTTCAGCTATGATTGGGATCGAGAAGTCTCTACACATGACCCCAGCTATTATCGCTGGACACAATGGATCTTTTTGCAGCTCTACAAAAAAGGCTTGGCTTATGAGTCGGACATGCCCATCAACTGGTGTGAAAGCTGCCTGACAGGCCTTGCCAATGAAGAAGTGAGTGCGCAGGGGCATTGCGATCGCTGTGGGACAGCTGTTGTGCGCAAACGCATTCGTCAGTGGGTGCTCAAAATTACTGCGTATGCGGATCGTTTGCTTGATGAGCTTGAAACCCTAGATTGGCCTGAATCCCTCAAGGCAATGCAACGACATTGGATAGGCCGTAGCGAGGGCTGCCATGTTGATTTTTCCATAGAACAAAGTGAAGAAAAAATTACAGTCTATACTACGCGTGCAGATACACTTTTTGGGGTGACTTATCTTGTGCTAGCACCAGAGAGTTCTTTGGTCAAAAAAATTCTCACCACAGAGCAGTCTGCCTCAGTTTTGGGCTATATTGAAAAATCTGCAAAAAAAAGTGACATGGAACGTACCCAGATAGCCAAGGAAAAAACAGGAGTTTTTACAGGTAGCTATGCTATACATCCCTTAACAAAATCACGCATACCTGTGTGGATTTCAGATTATGTTCTTCTGGAGTATGGAACGGGGGCAGTCATGGCTGTGCCCGCACATGATGAACGAGATTTTGAATTTGCGCAAAAATATGCACTACCCATCAAATATGTTGTTGTTCCAGAAGATCAGTCTCTGTGCAATGGGTGTTTTTCTGAGTTGGGGGTATGTATTGAGTCAGACTTTTTAAATGGAAAAAAATCCATAGATGCCCAAAAAACCATGTACGAGTATCTAGAAAATTCTCATTGTGGACGCAGGGCTGTCAACTATCGTTTGCGAGACTGGATTTTTAGTCGTCAGCGATATTGGGGAGAGCCAATTCCTATTGTGCATTGCCAGGTGTGTGGAAATGTGCCAGTTCCAGAGGATCAATTGCCCTTGACATTACCAAATGTGGATCAGTATCAGCCCTCGGGCACAGGTGAATCACCCTTATCCCTTATCGACGAATGGGTAGAATGTGCTTGCCCACAATGTGGTCAGGATGCCAAGCGAGAGACGAATACAATGCCCCAATGGGCTGGCAGTTGTTGGTATTACTTTCGCTATATTGACCCCCATAATGAAAACACATTTTGTCAGCGCAATAAAGCCGATTATTGGTTGCCTGTCAGCTTATATATTGGGGGTGCAGAGCACGCAGTCTTACATTTGCTTTATGCACGTTTTTGGCACAAAGTGCTCTTTGATTTGGGATTAGTCACACATCCCGAACCCTTTCGCAGGCTCATCAATCAGGGTATGATATTGGGAGAAAATCACCAAAAAATGAGCAAAAGCCTGGGCAACGTGGTCAATCCAGATGATATGATTGATCAATATGGGGCTGATGCCTTGAGAATCTATGAAATGTTTATGGGCCCCCTAGAAATTACAAAGCCATGGAATACACAGGGACTAGCAGGAGTGAGTCGATTTTTGATGCGGGTTTATGAAATCGCACACAGGCCCATCAGTAGTGAAGTTGCACCCCCCACACTGATACAGCTTTTGCACAAAACTATTAAAAAGGTGACCCAAGATACGGCTGCATTAGAACTGAATACTGCAATTTCTCAGATGATGATTTTTATTAATGAGGTGTTTAAGCATAATGTCTGTTATCAAGACCTGTGGTTGCCTTTTGTGCAGATACTTGCACCATATGCCCCGCATTTGGCCGAAGAAATGTGGCAGACTATGGGCCAGTCAGCCAGTGTATGCTATGCACCATGGCCTGCATTTGACCCATCTTTGGCACAGGATAAGGATATTACCCTGGGGGTGCAGATTAATGGCAAATTGCGTGCAGAAATAACAGTAGAAAAAGGTAGTAGTAAGGAGGTTTTAGAAAAAATGGCCTTGGCGCTGCCAAAAATCCAAGACGCGTTAGATGGAAAGTCTCCCTCCAAAATCATTGCTGTGCCCGATCGTATTGTCAATATTGTTGTCAAGTAAAAACAAAAAAACCCAAGGAATGAAGAGCGTGGAATTTTTAAAAAGAACAAAACATGTTGAGCAGGTCAATGCTGCATTGGCAGGAGAAGAGGTTGTCCTTAATGGATGGGTGCATCGGTTGCGTGATCATAGCCACTTTGTCTTTGTCAATGTGCGTGATCGTAGTGGAATTTTGCAATGTGTGGTCAAAGAAGGATCACAAGATACACTTTTTGAACAGGTGCGATTGCTAAAAAATGAGTACTGTATTGCGATTGAGGGTGTGGTGAGACTGCGGCCACAAGAGATGTGTAATGCACAGATGGCCCATGGAGATATAGAAGTTGAAATAAAAAAAATACAGATCCTTTCAGCCTGTGAAACCCCACCGTTTATGATAGAAGAATCTGCAACCAAAGCCAATGAAGATTTGCGATTGAAGTATAGGTACTTAGATTTGCGATCTGGCACGATGCGCAATCATATGAGTTTGAGACACCAGGTGATGATGGCAACCAGAGAGTACTTGGATGCACAGGGGTTTTGGGAAATAGAAACACCGATTTTGATTAAAAGCACCCCTGAGGGTGCACGCGACTTTGTGGTACCCTCGCGTATATATCCTGGGGAATTTTTTGCCCTGCCACAGAGCCCACAGCTATACAAGCAAATCCTCATGGTCAGTGGGATAGAAAAATATTTTCAGATTGCACGCTGCTTTCGTGATGAAGATCCACGCGGAGATCGTCAGCCAGAATTTACACAAATTGACATTGAAATGAGCTTTGTGACAAGAGAAGATGTGCTGACTATGGCTGAGTTGTTGATGGTACAGATTTTTAAAAAAGTAAAAAATATTGATCTTAAACAACCATTTCCTCGTTTTTCTTATCATCAAGCGATGGATCGTTTTGGTTCAGACAAGCCAGATTTGCGATTTGGACTAGAGTTATTTGATGCGCATAGTTTAATAGAGCCTACGGATTTTGATGTGTTAAAAAAGGCAATGGGGCAAGAGGGCTATACCGCCAAGGCCCTGATCTTGCCTGGATATGCAGCAGAATTTAGTCGTAAAAAAGCCTCAGATTTTGAAATAATTGCTAAGCGTATAGGGCTGGGTGGTCTAGCCTGGCTCAAGATCAGCGATCAGGGAGTAGAGGGTGCAGCGGCTAAATTTTTTAGTGCGCATATTGACTTGCTAAAAAAATCAGGAATGAAAGAGGGTGATGTGTTGCTTTTGGCTGTAGGTCCTTGGCAAAAAGCTTGTGCAACACTGGGTGAGATTCGGCAAAAATTTGCCACAGAAAATAAATTTATCAATGCTGGAGAATTTGCATTTTGTTGGGTGCTAGATTTTCCTCTTTTTGAATACAATGAGGATGCACAGCGTTGGCAGGCAGCCCACCATATGTTTACTATGCCACAGGCAAAATATCTGCAAACGCTAGAGTCAAATCCAGCCCAAGTATTGGCAGATCTATACGACATGGTGCTTAATGGTTATGAACTAGCGAGTGGATCAATTCGTATCCATGATTCGCAGTTGCAAGAGCGAATTTTTTCTATCATGGGGTACTCGAAAGAACAAGCACATGAGCGCTTTGGGTTCTTACTAGAAGCCTTTAAATATGGGGCACCCCCACATGGTGGTATTGCTCCCGGCTTGGACAGGCTTGTCATGCTTCTTGCCGAGCAACCCACAATCAGAGAGGTCATTGCTTTTCCAAAAAATACACAAGGCATTGCACCTATGGAGATGGCACCAGGACCTATTGATACGCAGCAATGGGACGAATTATATTTGCAGCAAAAAAAGAAGGACTAGCAAGAGGTGGATGTCAAATTTTATATCATGTTGTTTTTAGCAACACTGGGATTTTTGACCCTGATGACAAGCTTTTTTTGGTGGAAAAGATCCCCCAGTTTGCGCAGAATTCTTATTGCTACATGGTTTGTGTTATTTTATTACGATTCACTGGAACGGCTATTATTGTGGCATGGATCAGATATGAGTTTATTGGGAGCATTTTTTTTGCAATTGGCCCTGGGTTTATGTGTTTATATTGTTTTATATATGATGCTTTTTGTTGTAATAGAATTTTTTTTGGCTATTTTTTGGCCAAAGGATAAGGCTGGGCCAAAAGGGAGGCGGCATAAAACAATTCTCTCTACATCGCTTTTATATTTTTTGGCAATATTTAGTACAATTCTTTCTGTGTCTACAGCCTATTCACAACCAAAAATTGTGCAGTATAAAGTTAATGCGGGGGAGGCATTTGCCCCTTTCAAAATTGTTATTTTAGCAGATTTACACTTGAGAAAATATGCATCAGAGACAATTTTGAGCCATGCGCTAGAGATGACTATGCACCTAAAACCAGATTTGATACTCTTTTTGGGAGATAATGTGGATGCTCCACTTGATGTGATAGAAAGTATGCCTATTATCAGAAAGATAGAGCAGTTGTATGCTCCGTTGGGGGTATACGCTGTAACAGGAAATAATGAAGGCTATTGGAATTTTCTTGGTGAACCTGCAAAGAAATTCTATGCTGATATGCAGGTGACACTGCTAGAAGATGAGCAAATCATTTTGCGCAACGGAGTCAAATTGATAGGGCGTGCAGATAAATCGGCCTCCCCCTATCGGGCACAACTAAAAAAATGGCCTGCAAGGGGAACGGAAGAACATCAAGATAGATTGGTGATTTATATGGATCATCAACCTACAGATTTTAGCAAACACAAAGAACAGGCAACAGAGTTGCTGATTTCTGGACATACACATGGGGGCCAGTTTTTTCCACTGAACTATTTTTTTGCCTGGTTTTATCAGACAATAGGGGGGGTTCAAGAGGATGGAGAATTCATATCTGTTGCATCGCGAGGTTTGGGATTTTCTCGTGCACCAATCAGGTTGGGTGTTCGCCCAGAAATTGTATTGCTAGAAGTATCGCCAAAAAACTAGAGAGACCATACAGAGTCTTTGAGTTCTTTTCCTGGCCTGAATGATGCGACATAATGGCTATCAACACACAGGGTTTCACCAGTGCGGGGGTTTCTGGCTTTTTCACGGCCCTTGCGCATTTTTAGCTCAAATGTACCAAATCCACGCAATTCGATGACTTTTTTTTGAATCAGAGCGTCTTTAATTTGATCAAAGAACAATTCTATGATAGCCAGGATTTCTTTTTTGTTTGCAGAAAATCCTTGGGTAGTAAGAGCAATGTAAATTTCATCGATAATTTCAGCTTTTGTCAGTTTTGAAAGGAGCTGAGAAGACGTGTTTTCCATAGTGTATTATAAAGTCCTCTAGCGAACAGCTAGCAAATTATTGCATGCTATTAATCTTTTTTTGCAATCGGGACTTTTTTCTTGCTACAGCATTCTTTTTGAAGAGCCCTTTTCTTGCAGCCGAATCAAGAGCCTTGATAGCCGAGAGCATAGATGAGGTAGCAGCATTTTTATCACTTTTTTTGATAGAAGCTTCCACGTCTTTCACAATAGAGCGAACAGCACTTTTTGCACTACGATTATTAGAGCGCAAGACACGAGACTGTCTGTGGCGCTTTGCAGAACCTTTGGAATTAGGCATATTAAATCAAATCTCCTATTATTAAGAAAGCAATGATAGACTACTTAAAGTCTGAGGGACGACGCTCTTTGCGTTGGCATTTGTCACACTCAGCCAAATGGCTCATGCGTCCAGCCTGAAAAAGACTACGCATTTTTACTTCACCACCACAACTGCACAAAAATTTTTGTGTAGTTGCACCTGTACGGGCATTTTTACTTGATTGGGCCATAACTTAAACCTCCAAAAAATAATCCATTGAATTATCGGCGGTTTTAATCAACATGTCAACCATGCTTGAAAAGAAAGAGTGTTAATTGTTGTACAAAATAGGGGATTTTTCATGAAATTGAAGGATGTTCTCATGGGTTAATTTGCAAAGAGCAGTAGACAATGCCTTTTTTTATATGATAGGATCAAAGAGTCGATGTCTTGTTGTATGCAAATTTTTAAGATGAATTTTGTAACGACTTGACAATGTTTCTGCAATCAACTTGGGCTTTCAAAGAGGAGATTTTATCAAATGAAAAAAGTCGGACTATCCATTATCGTCGTATTATTTTTACTATCTTGTGGTCAGGCAAGAGCTCCAAAGGGTGTCGTTTTTCGTATTGTTAACGGTGCAGACCCCCAGAGTTTGGATCCTGCTAAGATTCAGGGCGTTCCAGAGCATCGTGTGATGCAGGCACTTTTTGAGGGTTTGATGACGTATGATGCAGAAAGTTCTGACCCGGTCTTGGGACTCGCAGAGGCAGCTCCGCAAATTAGTTCCGATGGATTGACCTATACATTTCGCTTGAAAGAGGGCCTGACTTGGAGTGATGGAGTGCCATTGACAGCGGCAGACTTTGAGTATGGTTTCAAAAGAACACTCAACCCAGAAACAGGTTCAAAATATGGGGCGATGCTTTATCCTATCGTTGGGGCAGAGGCCTATAATTCTGGCAATGGGACAGCAGATGGTGTAGGGGTGAGGGTCCTTGATGATCGCACTTTAGAAATCTCTTTGCGTGCACCTACGGCCTACTTTGAGAGCTTGCTTTGTCACTATACCTATTTGCCTCACCCAAGACATGTGATTGAAAAGCATAAGGATGACTGGACCAAGCCCACTAATATGGTCTCCAACGGAGCCTTCAAGCTAAAAAGTTGGGCACGTGGTTCTAGGGTAGAGGTTGTAAAGAATGAACTTTTTTATGATGCAGAAAATATTAAGCTAGACACCGTTGTTTACTATACAACAGACGACTCTACTACTGGTTATAATATGTTTCGCCAGGGCGAAGCAGACTGGAATACAGGCATGTTTCCTACCAGTGTTGTGGATGAGGTGCGCCTACACAAAGACACACATGTCAATGCAACATTTGCAAATAACCACTATTTGATGAATACACAAAAAGCCCCCTTTGATGATGCACGTGTGAGAAGGGCCTTTGCGATGGCACTGGACATGGCTGAGCTGACAGAGAAGGTTCTCAAAAATGGTAGTGTAGCAACGACAACGCTTGTACCCCCTTTGGCTGGGTATGCGGGTGCTAGGGGAAATGGTTTTAATCCTGCAGCAGCAAAAATTCTTTTGGCAGAGGCGGGCTATCCCGATGGCCAGGGATTTCCTGCAGTACAGGTATTGTATAATACAAATGACACACATCGTGTAGCCGCAGAATGGGCCCAAGATCAGTGGAAAAGGCATCTGGGCATCGATGTGGCATTGCGCAATGAAGAATGGAAGGTTTTTCTAGAGAGTCGTGGCAATCAAAATTTTGATATTGCGCGTGCAGGTTGGTCTGCAGACTATACTGACCCAATGAGTTTCTTAGAGCTATTCCTGAGTTATTCTGCTATGAATGATGGAAGGTACAATTCTCCTGCCTTTGACCGTTTGGTAGAGCAGGGACAATCAATGCGAGGTGGCGCTGCACGTTTCCAGGTGCTTTCTAATGCCGAAAATCTTCTTTTGACAGAAGATCAGGCATTAATTCCTGTTTACAATTATGCCAATGTCAATTTGATTGACCTCGAAAAGTGGGGCGGATGGAGTGAGAATATCTTGGATATTCATCCAATAAAAACCATTTACCCTAAATAGCCAAAATGGGCTGTGTGCCAGTTTTTATGAAAAAATAGGTGCACGGCCCACAACTAGGTAGGTTTTAAAATGTTTAAATCTTTATTGAAAAGGATGATGTCTATCGTCCCATCGCTTTTTGTTGTGATTACACTAAGCTTTTTTATTACACGATTTGCACCAGGCAGCCCCTTTTCTACAGAGGGGATGACAAATGCTGCGATTATTGAAAACCTCAACCGTAAATATGGGTTAGATCAGCCTTTGCATGTGCAGTATTTTCGCTATATCAGTGGGCTTTTGGTGGGGGATTTTGGACCCAGTTTGCGTTATCCCGATCGCAGTGTTACCCAGATTATTGCAGAAAGTTTGCCTGTCTCATTAAGTCTTGGGCTTATGGCTTTGGGACTGGCGCTTGTGATGGGTATTTTGATGGGGGTACTTTCTGCTATCAAGCAAAATACCTGGATCGACTATGCCTGTTCTGGGCTTGCTATCACGGGTATCAGTTTGCCCCTTTTTGTGATAGCCCCCGTCTTAGTGCTGGTTTTTTCGATGGGACTACGTTGGTTGCCGACTTCTGGATGGTTTGGAGAAGGTGCCAATCGCATGATCTTACCAGTCATTGCTTTGTCGTTTCCGTATTTTGCAATCATTACTCGCCTGATGCGTAGCAGTATGCTAGAAGTTTTGCGCAGTGACTATATTCGCACAGCACGTGCTAAGGGACTTTCCACAGCAACCATTATCCTCAAGCATGCTTTGCGTGGGGCACTTTTACCAGTTGTCAGTTACCTGGGGCCAGCCTTGGCCAATATTATCACTGGGTCATTGATTGTAGAACAAATTTTTCGTATTCCAGGATTGGCGCGTCCATTTGTGCAGTCGGCGCTGAATCGAGATTATACACTGATTATGGGCTGTGTCATCACATATGCCGTGTTGCTGATGATCATGAATCTGATTGTAGATATTCTCTATACAGTGCTTGATCCCCGTATATCCTACTCCTAAAAAATTGGAGAAAATATCATGTTAAATAAAGAAAAGTCCTGCAGTTGTGCAGCAGGCAAAGATCAAGTTTTATCTTATGATAAAAAGAAACAGGAGACCAAAATGCCTCATAGCTTGTGGTACGATGCATGGAGAAGATTGTCCAAAAATAAAATGAGCC
Organism: Spirochaetia bacterium; assembly: GCA_051648825.1. Classification (GTDB taxonomy): domain Bacteria; phylum Spirochaetota; class Spirochaetia; order WRBN01; family WRBN01; genus JAHHUI01. The sequence goes on along the minus strand of JBOFFX010000020.1, from coordinate 7,281 downwards.
TGATGGGACTACTTGTGGTGATGACATATTTTTTGATTGTATTGGCTGCCCCTATTTTGCCTATTTATCCCTATGAGCAACAGATGCCAGATCATCGAAATTTGGGGCCAAGTTTTCAGCCAGCGGGGCAACTTGCCTATGCAGAACAGAAAAAATTTCTAGAGGCTTTGGCCCAAAAAGAAAAAAGGCCGCTAAGTAGAGAAGATCTGGCCAAGCTTGCATTGCTAGAACAAGAAATTATTTCAAATCCAGCACATCAGCGTGTGTATTTATGGGGCACAGATACACTGGGAAGAGATTTGCTTTCACGCACAATTTATGGTAGCCGGATCTCTATTCTTGTGGGGCTTATAGGATCGATTACCTCTGTGCTGATGGGGGTACTTGTGGGGTCAATTTCTGGGTATTTGGGTGGACGTGTGGATCGGGTCTTGATGGCATTTGTCGAGGTTTTATATAGTTTGCCCTATATGCTATTGGTCATTATATTTATGTCACTTTTTGGCAATCGACTCACAAATTTATTTTTAGCTATTGCATTGATTAGTTGGCTGGTAGAGGCACGCTTGGTGCGTGGACAAATCCTGAGTCTGAAAAATGCTGAATTTGTAGAAGCCTCACGTTCGATGGGAGGCTCTGATATCCACATTATTTTTCGACATTTGATTCCCAATATCATGAATATTGTGATTGTTTTTGCAACATTGCGGATTCCTGCCTTTATCCTTTCAGAAAGTTTTTTGAGCTTTTTGGGACTGGGTGTTTCTGCCCCGCTCACTAGCTGGGGAATTTTGATTCAAGATGGTGTGGGGGGTATGGAGTTGTATCCCTGGCAGTTGTTATTTCCTGCTGGAGTGATGGCGCTATTTCTTTTTGCCATGAATTTTTTGGGAGATGGCCTGCGTGATGCACTGGATCCCAAATCAAAAAATAAAAAGTAGGGGGGCACAGCGTGAGTAAAGAAATTCTTAGAGTGAATGATTTGCGTGTGCATTTTCATACAGAAGAAGGGCAAACAGTAAAGGCTGTGGATGGCGTGAGTTTTTCTTTGAAAAAAGGGGAATCTTTAGCCATTGTGGGAGAGTCGGGATCTGGCAAATCGGTGACTAATTTAAGCATACTGGGTTTGATTCCTCCTAGCCCAGGTGTTTCCATATCTGGAGAGGTACTTTTTCATGAAAAAGACCTCCTGCGGGTAGATGAAAAATATTTGTGTGATATCCGGGGTAATCGCATTTCGATGATTTTTCAGGACCCGATGACGGCACTCAACCCTTTTTTAAAGGTTTCAACACAAATCATGGAGCCCCTGATGCTGCATCAAAACCTTTCTAAGATGCAGGCCAAGGCACGATCTATAGAGTTATTAGAGCGGGTAGGGATTCAATCTGCTCGCACAAAAATTGAAAGCTATCCACATCAGCTTTCTGGGGGTATGCGCCAGAGGGTCATGATTGCAATTGCACTGGCATGCCAACCCGAAGTCCTGATTGCAGATGAGCCAACAAGTGCACTGGATGTGACAATTCAGGCCCAAATTATTGACTTGATTCAGGGGCTGAGCCAAGAATTGGATATGTCTGTTATCATGATTACACATGATTTGGGGGTGGTGGCAGGAATGGCCGATCAGGTAGTGGTGATGTATGCGGGTCGTACTGTGGAGCAAGGTAATGCGGATCAGATTTTTTATCATGCCAAGCATCCATATACCCAGGGGTTAATCCGTAGCGTTCCACGATTAGATCAAAAACAAGAGGAGCGGTTATATTCGATTCCTGGGCAACCACCAGATGTTGTCGGTTTAGCAAATTGTTGTCCATTTTGGCCACGTTGTGAAAAATTTAAAGATAAGTTGCCCTGCCAAAATGCATATCCACCCAAAGTAGACTTTGAGGCAGGTCATAGTGCGTGTTGTTGGTTATATGGAGAAAAATCATGAGTGATGAAATAGTCCCAATTTTGGAGATACAAGGCCTCAAGCAATATTTTTGCAAAACAAAAGGCTTATTTAAAAAAGAGACGCAGTGTGTACGTGCGGTAGATGGTGTTGACCTGCAGGTATATGAAGGAGAAACATTGGGAGTCGTAGGGGAGTCGGGATGTGGCAAGAGCACGCTTTTGCGTAGTATTGCGCAATTGAGAAAACCCACCGCAGGTACTGTTGTTTTTGAAGGGGAGGATTTAACCCAATTAAGCAATGCAGCACTACTTAAAGTACGCAAAGATATGCAAATGATTTTTCAAGATCCCTATGCATCATTAAACCCCCGTATGAATGTGCGACAAATTATTGCCGAACCATTAGAGATTTATCGCAAACGAGGGCTCATTAATATTGCTGATGTAGAAATAGGGGCACGGGTAAAGCAGTTGATGCAACAAGTGGGATTATTAGAGTCCCATATCAATCGGTTTCCCCATGAATTTTCTGGGGGACAGCGTCAGCGTATTGGCATTGCCAGAGCTTTAGCATTGAACCCAAGACTCATCTTGGCAGATGAGCCAGTGAGTGCATTGGACGTTTCGATTCAAAGCCAAATTCTTAACCTTTTAAAAGACCTCCAAAAGGAGCTCAATCTTACCTATGTTTTTATTGCACATGACTTGGCTGTGGTGCGCTATGTTTCGGACCGCATTGCTGTGATGTATTTGGGTCGTGTGGTGGAGATCGCAGAGGCAAAGGCCATTTATGAAAAGCCCGTACATCCATATACACAGGCATTGATGTCTGCGATTCCTATCCCTGATCCAGCCAAAGAACGTCGTGCAACACGTGTAATGTTGAAGGGTGAGATCTTACAGAATGATACACCATTAGTGGGTTGCGCATTTGCTCCACGCTGTCCTTATGCACAAGATCGCTGTCTTGCTGAGACCCCCACGCTAAAAAATGTGGGCGAAAACCATCAGTCCGCATGTTTTTTGAGAGAATAAACAATACATACAATTATTTTGACAAATAACAAAAATAGTTAAAAATAAAAGAAAACCCCCTAGTGTCAAAAAAGAAAAAATGCTAGATTAACGTGACGAAACCAACGGTTGGGGTGTCAAGAGCTTTGCTTGGGCACTCCGTTATTCGTCAAAAATCTTTTTAGGAGGGATTAATGTGAAAAAAGTCCTAGTGATCCTAATGTTTTTTGGATTTGGTTTATCTGGTATTGCTGCACAGCAAGCAGGTGAAGGAAGTGGAGAGGCCTCTCAGCAATTGGAGGAGATTGTGCGCCCCGACAGTGGTGGACGTTTGACGCTCTATGGAGAGCTGTATGTGCGTGGCTGGACTGGTGGAAAGAATGGCGAGATGGTTGTGCGGGGCGCTGATTTGATAGAGGATGATACCTTTATTGGGTTGCTTTGGGAGATGACACCTTTTACTGGTGCGGCAATTGAACTGACTAATATTTTTAATGCCAATACTCCATCGGGGCAAGATCCACTCATTTATTTTGGAAAAGCTGCAATTTTTAGTGATATTGCAGGAGAGCTGGGAGCAAAAAATATGCAGGCCAAGCTCACCGTAGGGCTTTTCTGGTTTGATAGCGATTTTGTGAGTCGTGTAGACCTGATGGACACTGGTGATGACATGCAGCATGATAGTAACACAGATTCCTTGAACTGGAGACTCGATATTGGCACAAAGGGAGATGATGTTTTTCCTATTAACTTTGTGATTGCCAGTGACTTAGATTTTGGCTATAGCGATGATCACTCCAGGACAAATTTTAATAATAATGGTGCTTCGGGAATGTTTGAGATTCAGTCCTACGGCATCAATATTGCTGATGTTGTGACAATGGACATTAATGCATACTATACGGGCCAATTTTATGCCAACTGGAATGGATCGGGAGATTTGGCAAATGTTGTGAATAAGACACAGCATAGTATTGGTGCATCTTTGGGGACAAGTATTGCAGTGGGAGAGGCCATGTCTATTGATTTGGGAGCGGCTGCAGAGTTTGATATGTGGAATTATGGTGGCGTAGATGCACGTGCGGGTCGAAAATTTTCTGCACTAGACTGGCAAGCAGGTGTCGCATTTATCATGGCAAATCAGTTTAAGGTTGGTCTGGCAATGCGTCAGGATGCTTATAACCATGCAGAGTATGCAGTCATGAATAACACCAAGGCATTTTCTGAATTCATTCTGGGTGCTGCTGTACACTACTTGGGACTCAAAGAAATCTCAAAGTTGACATTTTTTGCAGGTATAGGCTACAGTTTTGGTAGTTTGTATAGTTCTGCTTTGTATAAGTCAGCCTATGAGGCTGGTAATGATATGTATGCGGACTTGGAAGGCTATACTCCCGGTAGTGCCTTGAGTGCTGATGTGGGGATAGGGTATCATCCTACAGAAAATGCAAAAATGATTTTGGGCTATCATTATGGACGTTTCGGGCTTGAAGCACCAGATGGCGCAGGAAGAGACTTTAAGGGCAATTGGGGCAAAGTCTACCTCAAGGGTGCATATATCTTCTAGTTTATATAAATTTAATAAATAAGAAAAAGGGTCCCTTTTGGGACCTTTTTCTTATTTAAATAAACAAAAATTGCTATGTAAAATCCAGGGCTAAGGAAGTCTAAAATAGAATTGCTCCAAATAAGCCATACGTTGTTTACTCATTCTGCTATATGGACTAATAGGATAATTTTCATATGCACGCGAGTAGTAGTCATATGCACGTTTTCTGTCAATCAGGGGACCTTGTTTTTCAAATAGTTGGCCAAGTTTATAGAGCATCTCTGCAGACAAATTATCTTTATTAAAGCGTTCAATAAATTCTTCACCCACCGTCACAGCTTCGTTCAATCGGTTGGGATCTGCAAGTAGTGAATCAAAGAGCTGTTTAATAGCGGGGGGTTCCATAATTCGTAATTGATCTCTGTTGATAGGAGCAGGAGTAGGCATTGATGGAGACTGAGGAAGTGTTTGTGGCTCTTGGGAGGTTGGGGGGGCAATTTCAAGATCGCGCACAACAGCAGGAGGTTGCACTTGGTTGACCGGTGGGGTTCCACCTGGAATCGCATTTTGTCCAGGGGTGGTAGGTGGTAGTTGTGATGTCCCTGGGGCACTAGGCTCTCCTGGGGCTATATTTTCACTAGGAGAGGCCCCAGTTATGTTTGACTCAGGCACCGAGGGAATATCGATGGTGGGAGGGGCCGGCTGGGTTTCTGGCTGGCTTGTAGTTTGTTCTGGGGGGGGCATTTGAGCCTGTGAGTCAGAAGATTTTTCTGTGACTTGTAGCAGGACATGTTTTTTCTCTATGCCCATGGCTGCACTGCGAGAGAATGCAAGTAGGAACTCCCCTACCTCATTACTTTTAAGGAAAAAAATAGTCTGTCCTGTAAGTGTATATTCCTTGCGCAAAAATTCAATTTGGGCCCCAGGATTAGCCATAATCCATCCTTCCCCCTCTAGTACGACTTTGATGTCTTCACCTTTAAATGCGCTAATGACAAAGTCTGGAACAGGGGGCTCCTCTTCTGCAAGTTGATCGGCATTGATCACCTCATCGCCCGTGGGGTCTAGCGCAGTCACATCATTGTTTTCTATATTTAATGCGGATTCTTCTTCCGCACGCTTTTTCTCAGCAAGTTCAGCTTGGGCTCTTTCTATGGCTAATCGTCGTTGATTTTCTAAGCGTTCTTGCTCAGCCGTTCGCGCTTGAGCAGCTTTTTGAGACTGTGTGTTTTCTGGATCGGGAGTCCGCGTAGGAATAGCAGGAGGCAGCATTTGATTGTCTGGATCATCTGCTGGGTCTATGCGTAAAGGTAACTCTTCCTCTGGTAGGGGTTCAATTTCGGCCTTTTCATCTTGTTGAGAAAGAAATTCATCAGAATAGAGAGTTCCATCAGAGAATTGAGGAGTGTCGCTAGGTTCAGCATACATATTTGATTCTGGGGAATGTTCTGAAGAGAGAAAGTAGGGGGAATTGGGATCGTTTTTTGCACCTTTTGATGTGGCACAAGCCATAAGGGAAACAGCTAGAATGGCCATAGAGAATGCTTTGTAGGCAAGTGAGGTTTTAGAACTGTTGATCTTTTTTCTTTGCACTTTCAAGGTAGTCCTCTAACATTTTTTGATTTCTTTCTGGAAGTTTTGTAATGCCGACTTTTTTGGGGTCGAGCCAATATTTATCTACAACAGACATACTCCACTGAACATCCTGATCCATGCTGGAAGAAAGACTGGGTGCAAACTCAAAAAGATTATTGGGAAAGGCAAACTCTCCAACAGCAGGCTTTGTCAATAGAGCAGAATTTTCTTCTGATGTGAAAGTCCTTTTTGATCGTAATGTATTATTGTTCGTCCGGTTGCTAAAAAATTTGATAGGGACATAGATAACAACAAAGAGGAGAGCAATAGCCCCCACAGAGATAAAATACATTTTGATCTGAGCAGGGGTTGCGTAGTTTGTCAGACTAACGGTGTTGAGAATTTTTTTGAGAATTTTTTGAAACTTTAGTGGAATAGCCATAACTTTATAAATTCCTTTTCGGAGTATTTTTTTTTGACTTAAAGCAAAATTTCCTATTACGTATGATGGTCCTAGCGGGGCGAGTCATTCTTTGCATGGGCAATTGTTTCTGAAAAAGAGGCCATGAATGAGTCCAGATCTTCTATATTGATGCGGATAAGGCGATCATTTGGGCCCTCATCATGAGGCTTGACCTCTTTGATCAGCAGGCGTATATTTCTTGCTTTTTCTAAGATTTCAAAAGAATAGGAACGTTTTTGACTTGATGTTTCCAGAATGGAGTTCCAGCGAAAGTTTTTCCCCTGAATTTGTGTTTTTGCCAGGTTGATTTCTGTAGCGAAGCGGCTCCAGTCTGCACTAAAAATCACGATTTGTGTGCGTTGATAGGCATCAGAAACCTCTGGAGTCTTGATGCTTTCGACAATAGAGACAAAAATATCAGAGAAACGATTTTCTTTTAAATTAAAAAAATAAGTCCTTTGGCCATAGTTGGTTGACTGCTTTCTTGAATAAATTTCTCCCCTAGATCCCATAGTTGACAATTGTATCATGCTAAAAAATATTTCTGCAATAGGGGGTGGACAAGTAGAGGTAGTAAATTTATAATCCTCTCGACCGATAATCGAGTCAGGAGCCATTAAATGATTATCAATCACAATCTGAGCGCAATTAATGCAAACCGTATTTTGACAAATACAGGTGTGCAGCAGACCAAGGACATGGGAAAAATGTCTTCAGGAATGCGTATTGCTGTGTCTGGCGATGATGCTGCTGGATTGGCTGTATCTGAGAAGATGCG
>JBOFFX010000019.1:0-1255 GCA_051648825.1 Spirochaetia bacterium | reverse complement strand
AAGCATCGTGTAAAGTATTGTCTTTCTAGCAGGTCAAAGAGCATAAAATGAAGCCATTACAAAGCGCCTGCTTAGTCAATGTGCAAGATCAAACGCGACTTTTTCCCATTCAAAATCTCGATCAATTTGCACCTGCAGTGCCAATACCCTGTAAACAGTATTTACCTGCCACAAAATACTGCGTAAAGGTTTCCCAAGCACCCAAGCCCCATCTATCGCCACTCTAAGCTAAGAATAGGCACATGATGCAAGCGAATCCCCCTGAACGCTTTTATTCTCTTGATGCACTTAGAGGCATTGCCGCGCTTAGCGTTGTGTTCTGGCACTGGCAACACTTCTTTTTCTCTGGCAGCACACCAGGCAAGCTAGATATAAGCCGGCTTCCTTGGTCGAGTGGACTATCAATTCTTTATACAAAAGGGTGGCTGGCCGTTGATTTATTTTTTAGCCTTTCTGGCTTTATTTTTTATTGGCTCTATTCAAAAAAAATTCAGCAGGGGGAAATATCTTCAGGGCAATTTACCCTGCTGCGATTCTCCAGGCTTTACCCCTTACATCTTGCAAGCCTATTGATTGTAGCCATCGGCCAATTATGGCTCATCAATACAAGAGGCAGCTACTTTGTTTACCCCTATAATGATGCAAAACATTTTCTACTTAATTTACTTTTTACTTCCTCTTGGGGCTTTGAGCAGGGGTTTTCATTTAATGCTCCAACTTGGTCTGTTTCTGTAGAAGTACTCTTATATCTGGTTTTTTTTACCCTCTGCCGTCTACTCCCTATTCGTGCCGCTATTTTGGCCTCGATATCCATTTTAGGATTCCAGCTTATTCAAGAATACTACCCACCAATAGGGCGGGGCCTTGGCTCATTTTTTTTAGGGGGGCTAACCTTCCTCATGTATCAAGCCATTATCCAATCACGCAGGGTTGTTATATTTAGCAAGGGGGTCGTACTCTGTATGGTATTCGCATGGCTAGCCACGATTGCAATCATGCAATGCAATATTGACCTTAATTTATGGATAGATTCGTACAAATATTTAAATACTTTTTCTCAAAGCCTATTGCACGATCTGCTGCACGCATGGCCTGTGGTTTTTCTTTTCCCACTCAGTATTTTATCCCTCTCACTGATAGAAACACTGCAAGGGCCAATCGCCAAGAAAATATCTTTTCTTGGCGACCTATCTTACTCTTCTTATTTACTTCATTTTCCCTTGCAAATTTCATTTGCCATTATTGTTTCATTCTT
>JBOFFX010000018.1:0-129484 GCA_051648825.1 Spirochaetia bacterium | reverse complement strand
ACTCCTCTAGCATATCCAAATTGGGAGCTTTGCTATCAAGTAAAAACGGGTTTTTATTCTCTTTTTTCAAAAGCGGGTTATAACGAAACAATGGCCACATGCCAGATTCTACAGCTTTTTTCCCCTGATCCATCCCATTTTGCCTCAGAAAACATACTCCTAGAAGTAGGAGCACCGCAAGAAATTACAAACAAAAGCACCAAAAACCATGCAAGTGTAGACAAATTTCGCTTCATAACACACCCCCTTACATCAAAAACGCCCTTAATTTATCCCAAGGGTAAAGGATCTCTTTACTTCTGTCAAGACTCCCGACCCCTTTGCCCTTTTCTAGGCACCCATACAAAGAGCACCTTCAGTCCAATCATCAACAGACAACGCACAATCGTGCACGTTTGTTTTACAAGTTTTCCCGTGCCAAATATTAACGGCCTGAGGTATGTTAATCTTAAATCCCTATACTCTGGAGCAATTCTCCAGAAGTCCAAAACCTTTGCCAACCGCAAAATCCTCTCTGCCCCGGGCAAAAAATAAAAATCCACCAATGCCCCTTCCGTTTTTTGCTCAACCTTCATAGGCTTTGCATTCACTACACATGCCATTTCTACGTATTCATTAAGCGGGGTTTGCAAACACACCGATTTCAGCTGCACCCCCGGCACCTTCATTGCAAAGTTTAACACCGCCAAATCCGTGTCCCTGGAGTGGTGTTTGGGCACACCCCGATTTGCAGTCATTTCTGGTAGTGCAGCCATCATGTTTGGCTTACGTGCATCAAACCCATACACATCCAACCCTGGCCTGTACTGTGCACCCCCTCCATACAAGTCTAGCCCCGCCACATAAATCTCTCTATAGCCCAGTGCAATCGCAGAGACTATCATCCGAAAACCCGAAGTAGGAATTTTCTGCAAATATTCCTCCATAAAAACTGCCAACTCATGAAAATCTGGCAAAGACTTTAAATGATCAAAAGTATTCTTTATGGAAGGATAATGATACTCTAGCCCCTCTGGCGGGCCACTTGCGTATTGTGCAGGAAAACAGTAATACGCATCAACCTCATACTCTCCCCTTCTCTTTAGCTCTTTGAGTGTAAAAAATTGCTCGCGCATACTTCTTTGGCACATAAACGCCCCAGTTACTTTTTTTCCCAAAAAATACTGATCTTCAAAATGGAATTGGTTGCATCGAAACACATCAAATTCAGCAGGCAATCTAGTATAATCAATTCCCCTTAAAGAGGGCCCATTTCCCGCAATCACAAGTGGTTTCATTATCTGCACTCCTCATTTTTTCACAAAAATTGGCCCCTAGGTATGTTTTTTAAAAATTCGACCTTTCATATTTCTTAGCAAATCTATCCAGCCCTGTATAATTTTTCCATGCCCCATCATTACTCTATACAGCAAAAAATTGCGATGCTTGTATTTCATAAAAACCTTGGCCAAAAAATTGCCCCATGAATGATCGCACTTGTGCCATGCATAGCACCCAGAAATACCCGTCTTTGCCACCTCTTCCTCTGCCGTGCCCTGGGCCAAAAAACTTGGGGCATAAATTGTAGACTTTCCTGGCAAAACCAAGATCCCCCCCACTTCCTCCAATTGTGCACTTGCAGCAAAAAGTCCTGCAGGCAAATCCGCCGCTGCGCACTTTTTTTTCTTTAAGGATCGCCCATGATCTGCATACTCTCCACTGGGCACAAAATCAACCTTCTGCGTCACATATGCACGGTGCATTGCCAACGTATATACACAGTTTGCAATCCATAGCTGAGAGCAAAACAACTCTGATGAGTTATAAATCTTGAGCACTTGAGAAAAAAACTTATGGCCCGCAACCGCACCCAAAAAAGCAGGTTCCAAAGCAAAATCAACTCCAGAGGGAAGTCTTTGTGTGCTTGTTGCCAATCGCACGGTCGGCGCCTTTACTGCCATGGCAAAAAATTTATTCTCTCGCAAGTGATCGACATTGTGCAATAAGATAAGATCAGTATCTAAATAAACTCCGCCATACTCATACAATACCCAAGCCCGTACATAATCTGAAACCATCGCCCATAGTCTGTATTTATAACACTCTCGCAAATACCGCGAATTAGCAAGCATCATTTGAAATTCTGGCAAGCTTTCATGCCATAAATACAGCTGACAATCAGGAAGATATTTCTTCCAGCTTTCTAGGCTTTCGTGCGTATTTTTATAACGGCCCCTATTTGAAAAAAAATCTGAATTGTGAAAAAAGTGAATCTTGGCGGGGATTGGTTTATCCTGTGTCATTTTACTACCCTAAGTCTAAATATTCTTGATTCTTTTGCGTATAACCTGCTTAATTCTTTGTGGAATTAATCTTAATTTTCCTATAGTGCGCGCTTTCCAGCGGGAGAAACCCTGCAAATGCTTGGTGTCAAGATCTGGGGAGGCATCCTTCCAGGAATTGCCACACACGTGATAGGCCACCACATTTTCTAAATTAAAAATATCTGGACTTTGATCGATTTGTTGCGGTAAAGCTGGTGGCGAAATCAAAATCCAACGATCTTTAATTTGCCCAATTGCACCACCCTGCCCCAACATCTGCCTGGGGTACAATGTAATGCCCGCATCCCGCATTACACATCTCTGACTACACGCCAGATCAGAGCAAATCATGTCGCCACATTGACCAGCCCGATAGGCGTTCATATCTGCTGGGCGAATTAATTCATCAGAAAAATTTTCTTTGGCCCGCAAAATAGCCATAGAAAAAACATCATTGGCTAGCCAAAATGGCACACGATAAATTTCACCTGTATCATAAATTTTTAGCACCTCTTGCGGAACACGATGCCCCTTGACTGCCCCAAAAAATGCCGGCTCTACATGCCAAGCCACCGTTGGACTTTTCTCCTGAGGCATACCAAATGTAAAAAAATCATTTTCTAGAAATTTGTCTAAATTACGAAAAAGATACACATCTGTATCTAGATAAATACCCCCACAGTGAAACACTGCCCAAGCTCGTACATAGTCAGCCACTATCGCCCAAATTTTTTTCTCATAAAATTCGCGCAAAAAACACGAACGCCCAAGCATCACCTGAAACTCCGGCAATCCATCATGCCACAAGCGCAATTCATACCCGGGAAGATAATGTTTCCATGTAGCCAAGCACCGATTTACCAACTTGTCATAGCTAGCTGTATTCGTCAAAAAATCTTCATTATGAAAAAGGTGAATAACTTTAGGAATCATAATTCTTCTCCTATTTCCAGACTTTTCCTAATAAACCAAGAAAACTCTCTTTAATTTTTTTTCTTATTCCCGAACACTTAAGCCACTCTAACCAGGATTTCATCTTGAGCTTGCAAATCTTTACTTGCTTCTGCAAACCCTCAAGGTGTTTAGTTTCTAGATAGATTTGGCCCTTTTTCCAAGAATTTTGACACAAGTGATACGCGAGCATATTTTTAGAAGGAAAAACCTCTTCACATCCCTGGCCCCGGGTGCGTACTACTGGCAAAACAACCACCCAACACTGCCCTGCTTTGCGCACCCTAGCCGACTGCCCAAAATAAGAAGGAGGATAAAGCGCCACACCCGTTTGTTCGTCTGTACAAACTTGGCCAGAGTCTAACTTTTTAGACAAAAAGTCGGCATTGCTGATCCTTTCAGCATTGTGCAGTGGATAAAATTTGTCTTGGGAAAAATCTTTTTTGCTACGCAATAGCCCAATGGCAAAAACCTGATTAGCAATCCAAAAGGGTTGTTGAAAAATCTCATCACCATTATAGATATGGAGAACCTCTGCAAGGGCTGGATGCCCCGGGGTTGCCCCCAAAAGTGCTGGTTCCACATGCCAAACAGTCGCACCCTCCCTGTGATAATGCGGAACTGCAGGAAGAAAAAGTGAAGAATCTAAAAGTGGATCTAAATTTTTCATTAAATAGATATCCGTATCAAAGTAAATACCACCATAACGAAAAAGGACCCACGATCTCACATAATCCGCAACAATAGCCCAAATTTTTTGCTCATAACACTCTCTTAGGTACCGAGAACCTTCCAGCATTTCCTGGAATTCAGGCAATCTATCATGCCAGTGAACAAACTGATAATCGGGCAAGTAGTATTTCCATGTCCGATAGCACTCATCAAACATTGAAGGTGCCTGTTTTTTTTGAACGGGAGCCAGGATTCCTTGGTCATGAAAAAAATGCACAACTTTTGGAATCACGACATCCTCATTTTTAGACTGAAATCCAGAAGATGGGCTCGATAAGACTTGAACTTATGACCCCTGCCTTATCAGAGCAGTGCTCTAACCAACTGAGCTACGAGCCCATTAAACACGAACGAAATAAAATCTATCACAAAAAACAAATCATTGCAAGTGGACTAATTTTTGCTATAAAACCCCAAAAGTGATCTGCCATACTTACGTAGATCATAACGTTTGAGGGTGCCAACTTTTTCTGGCAAAGCATCTTCTTGGGGATAATGAATTGTGATGACTGTCTGCAGATCCACCTGTGGCTGGGTTGCCAATATTGCCAACATTTGTATTTTTTCCCTCATTGGAAAAGGTGGATCTAGGTGTATAAAGTCAAATCTTCTGGGCAGTTTTTTGATGAATCTTAAGACATCCATAAAGCGAATTTGTGTATCTACATTTATTGCTATTTGCATATTCTTTTTTATTACTGCCTCTTTGCGTCGATCTTTTTCCACCAGCCAAAGATCTGTGGCCCCACGGCTGGCAGCCTCTAGTGCCATCACCCCAGATCCTGCAAAAAGATCCAAGAAGGCTACCCCCTCCATCTCTCCCAAAATACTAAACATGCTTTCTCGCATGCGATCCATAGCTGGCCGAATCTCTCCTGGCGGACATACCACACGCAAACTTTTGTACTGACCACCGGTAATGCGCATCTCTGGTTTACCTCAAAAATGTATAAACAGGTGGATATTGAACCTGCACCAATGTCAATCCCTGGGGTGGTGCTGTAGCCCCTAGCCTTTCTTTTTTTCCACCCTCTAGGGCAGTGAGAATTTTTTCCTGGCCATGGGGGTCATCATGAAAATGCAAAAGACTGCCCATAATTGCACGCACCATATTCATCAAAAAGGCATTGGCACAGATTTCATAACGCAAGCACCCATTCCATAGCGGAATAATACATGATGTATATACCGTGCGCACTTTGTTTTTATTCTGATCGTGGACACTAGAAAATGCTCCAAAATTGTGTGTGCCCAAAAATAATCCAGATAATGTATTGAGGCGAGAAAGCAAAAGCGTGCGCTGTTTAAACAGTGTTACACGATTGCGCATTTGTGGCAATGCACCGGGTAAAGCTAGACCAAAATCATAGAAATACGTGCGAGACACTGCACAGCGCCGCGGATCAAACTCCTTTGGGCCAAATGCACTTTGTAAGATACGCACATCCTGGGGCAAGTAGCGATTCAATGCGGCAGCATACTGTGGCGCAGGAATTGACATATCGGGCATATTAAAACTTGCGATTTGCGCATTAGCATGCACCCCTGCATCTGTGCGACCACTCCCTTGTGGATATTCAAATTTTCCAGTCAAAGCATGCCAAGCCTTTGCCATCACTTGCTGCACGGTGCGAATGCTTTTTTGTGTTTGCCAACCATGAAACTGCGTGCCATCATAGGCCACCTTCAGAATCACTTTGTGCTCAAGCATCCCCCTCCTCTTCCTCCTGAGTAAAGTCTGGAATCTGCACGCCGCTATCTTTGATCTTCTTTTGCTCTGCCTTAATCGCAGCATAAACATCGCGTGCATTATCCAAGAGAATACTTGGTTTGCCCTTGCTTGCCTTACCCATGCCTACCAATCGGCTCATGGTACGACGTGCATTTTCAAGTCCCTGATACCGCTTGATCGCATCATTTTTCAGTCCATACTTAAATTCTAGTAGCCCACCCAAGTACTGGACGCCATCAAAGCCATAATTATTATCAGTATCTGGCCCCAAATAGGGCATACGACTACTCGCCTCTACACCTTCGGTATCTAGCTCTATTGCCTTGCGATAATAGAAGGCCGCCTTGCGAAAAAACGAAAGTGCCAAATCATCATAATTCTCATTTGGATGTTGAATGTCTAGGTATTGCAATAACCATGCTGCACGTAGTGCACACATCCCCTGGCGAATTGTTGGGGCAATGCTGTGTGTTGCTCGTTCATAGCACAAAAGTGCAAATATATAACTCGCCACACCCTCGCTCATAGTTCTTTCTCGGCCAAAATCTAGCCCGGGAAATAGTGGCCGCACCATCTCTATACGCTCTCCCGTCGTAGACCTAATTCGATGAATATTTTCCTCTCGCATAGAAGGTGTAAATTCAGCCGGAAAGCTGGCAAAATAACAGGAATTACATACCACAATATTATAAATGAGTGGATATACTTCTCCATATTTCTTTGTTGGCTCATAACTGCGATGCAATTCTTCACTCAGTTTTCCCGCCATCAAGCGCCCGCCACCAGAGAGAATTTCTTCTTTGAAAACCTTATTCCCACATACTGGACATATCAGTGCATCCTTTGTGTAATAGGTTATACGTACGGCCTTTTCTGTCTTTTCCATTTTTATACTCTACCTTACTTAGCCCTAATGAAAATATTCTCAGGATCAAATGTCTTAAAAGAAACAATACTCATTGAAAACAGGTGAGAGATATTTCTCCCTCCCCCGCGCAATCAGTTTCGGCAAAATCCTCAACTGCGCATAGGGTTTTTGAGTATGTGCCTAAATTTTCCTCGCACTGGCCCTTTTGCCAACTTCCCTTTTTGATCTTCATACTCTATGCGGACTTTGTGTGGACTCATGCCGAATGCTAATGATCGCTGATCTAATAACTGATTTTTTTTTCTTAAAAAAATGTGATATTCTCCGCTGCCGTGCTGTGTACTCATGTCCACATAGGCAAGCAAATCATTCTTGTCAACCTGAGAAATATATTCTTTTTTTCCATAAATTTCTACAATCACGGTATTAATTTCTGTGGAGATTTGATGCATGCCATAGGGTAAAAAAAAGGAAATTGGCACCTCTATCTTTAGCGTGGTTTTTTGTGTAAAAATATAGACAGCAAAAAGTGCATATGCCATAAAAATGCATGCCACAAGACATAGCCAGGAACCTGCACTGGATACCCCAGCCACACTCTGCCCACGACTATGTAATGTTGCCCGAGACCCATAGCTAAAATTTTTGTGCGTACTGATGTCCAACTCCCTCATCATGCGGATTTTTCATGCTTTGCCCTTAGTTTTCAATTAATTATAGCAAAAAAACATCTCGCAAGACAAGCAATTATTTTTTATGTCTTTTACTTTGTGCTCCGATATCACAGAGTATGAAGCCATTGCAGTTTTTCTTAATTATCTCACTTCTTGTCGTATTTGCCCCAACCTATGCATTTTGCCAGTGGGCCAATTTAGATAATATACATCCATTTTCTTGGAAGGATGGCCCAGAGGCCGTCAAAGACCGTCTCGCAAGTGCTACAGGCACAGCTAGCCAAGCTGCAGATATTGTTGATAGTGCAACGTCCTCCCAGGGGCAAGGAACAGGCGTCATTAGTGTGCTAGAAATGCCCATCGTCTTTGCGGATTACCCTGCACTTTTCAACGCAGGTTTTGATGAGCAAAAACTCTCAGCCCTCAATTTTAAAATTCAACAAGTTGGTGATAGAGAGAGTATTCAAAAAGTACTCTTGGATGTGTATGCATTTCTCAAAGATCTGTATGGCTTGCCACAAACAGTCAATCTGCTCTCTGGAGAAAAAGTCTGGAAAAACCATACAGGCAGTCAAACCCTCTCGCTACGCATGGTGACACAGTCCCTGGGTGAAGACAAAAAAAAGTCTGTGAGCAAAATTTTTGGTGAAGCAAAAATCTCTGGATCTATCCGCCGGCTCTATAGCAAAAGCGAAGAGTATTCTAGTGAATCAAGTCTAGACGCAGGAACTGCCAAATCAAAAAACCCCATCACTATCGTGAATGAGGTCCCTTATCAAAAAATAAGTGCAATTATTTATATCAACTTTATCAATCGTCACGTACTAGATTCATCTGTCATCTCTGACCAGAAAGATGAAGACCCCGCAGTAGCCATCAATAGCACAGAGAGCACCACGCCATCATAAAGAAAATGAGGATCCCACAACAAATTCAAAACGCCTGAGGTCCGTCCAGCGGTATTTATTTCTCAGATCATACCCCACGTCTATATAGAGAGGACTACTAGGCGCTAGGGGAAACAATAGTCTGATGCGCAACCCAATCGATGCGCCTTGATCATTCTCTTCAAAATTCTGCAACTGGCCATAAGATACACCATAATCGATAAATGGGCCCATATGGATAAACAACCACTTGGGGATCTCATAAATATAAAAAAGGAAATCCGCACTCAGGCGAGTGACGCCATTGCCCCTCCATTCTCCATTGAAGATTCCACGCATTTGATTTGCCATATCATAGTGAGGAACACCTGTTTTATAATAAGAAAAAATAGAGAGTGAAGGATAAAAAATATCATACACATTCCATGAATATGAAAGTTGGGTAGAGTATTTAAAGGCATGATCACGACCCTCATAAAATGAGTCATCGAAGCTATATCCGATTGTCAATGTAGCTTGTGGACCTACGGGGATTCCACTCCTGCCACGCGTTGCCCCATCAAAACTGACTGATATATCTTGAGAAAATAGATTGCGTGAAAGTGTACCATACTTTTGATCTGGCCTAAAATTCATTGTAATTTCTGGAAGAAATCCCGCTAGATAAAGCGTTTCCCAAGAAACAGTCCACTCCAATGTGGGCTCCCAGGTCAATTGTGTTGTAAATTTTGTCTGCAAGCTACGATCTCGATAGACCTCTACTCCTCGATCATAACTAGATTTGGCATTCCTCACAATCTCTGCTGCGCCACCAAGATAGAGCCGATTTCCCAGTGGAATTCTAGAAATTGCAAGACTCCCCTGATACATTGGATCATTCCAAGCAAGGCCATTTTTGTGTGGTTCGGCATTATAAATTGCCACAAGAATAAGATCAAAAAGATCCCCAGCTACATTTGAAAAAATAGCCCCAGCTGCCATAAAAAACCCTGTAGAAGAGTCATAAAATGGGGCAGCAGCGCCTATGCCAATCCAAGAATCTATAATTTCAACATCTAAATCAACCACACCATTGCCTGCGGGCGTAGCGCCAATTGTAAAACTGCGAAAACGCTCACTTTTTGTCATGCGCTGGCGCAGGTTTTCTACAAAATCATCTAGATCTTTTTGTGATTGAAAGCTTTGCCCCTCTAGGGGCCCAAAAGATCGATCAAATGCGTCTCTCTTTGTGCGATCTGCAGAAAAATTGACTTTTCCTATCGAAATTGCCTGAGAAAATAGCGCATAAGGCGAGAAAAACACAAAGAGGAGGAGAAAAAAAATCCCTCCCAAACGACAGAAGCGTAAAGGAATCATAGACTACCCCTATTTACCTAAAAGAATGAGCCGTGAAGGGATCGAACCTTCGACCCGCAGATTAAGAGTCTGCTGCTCTACCAGCTGAGCTAACGGCCCAAGAAGAAAACACGCCCGACAGGATTCGAACCTGTGACCTACGGATTCGAAGTCCGCCACTCTATCCAGCTGAGCTACGGACGCATTTAAAAACAGAGGGTGAAAGACGGGGATCGAACCCGCGACCACCAGATCCACATTCTGGAGCTCTACCGACTGAGCTACTTCCACCATGACCGAAGCAAGTTTATACCTAAACTATCAAATTGTCAATAACAGTTACTTTAGGCGCTCCATTTCAAATACCAACCATGCATGCGCAGGAATCACACCGCCAGCCCCCTGTGCGCCATATGCCTGATCTGGGGGCAAAACAACAATACGCTTCTCACCAATGAGCATATCTAGCACCATCTCATCCCAACCAGGAATGACCTGCCCCGCACCTGCACTAAAAGAAATCGGCTCACCCCTTTCATAACTAGAGTCAAAAACCATCCCAGACGTCAAAAGCCAGCCTTTGTAGTGCACATCTATGGAGGCGCCCTTGCTTGCCTTATTCCCGGTGCCTGTTTTTTCTACAACATATAATATCCCCGTACTAGTTTTTTTTGCATTGGGTACTGTGGCGGCAATTTTTGACTCTAATGCTTTTTCGCTATGCATCTTGCGATCAGCAACAAATGATTCTGCACTCGCACCCTTGCGCACAATGGCCACATTCTTCATTTTATCGCCCTGCCTGATCAGCCTAACGTTACTCATATCACCATCAGAAACTACACGCCCAAAAATTGTATGTCTTCCATTTAAGTGTGGAGTGGGATCTAGTGTGATAAAAAACTGGCTACCATTGGTACCAGGGCCCGCATTGGCCATTGCCAGCAACCCTGCTTTATCAAAGACAAGCTCACTGACTATCTCATCTTCAAACTGATAACCAGGGCCACCAGTGCCATTTCCCTTTGGATCGCCTCCTTGTACGACAAAGCCATCGACCACACGATGAAACGACAATCCATCATAAAATCTTCCCTTCTTTTGATCTTGTCCAGCTTTACCCTCTGCCAGCGCCACAAAATTGGCCACTGTTGCGGGGGTTTTCTCATAAAACAATTCTAGAATAATATTTCCCTTTTCTGTTTCCATTGTTGCATACATTCCATCTGGAAGTTGCGCTAATTCTGCCTGACTCATTGGCGAATACCCCTTTTTTTCTCCTGTTCTTCCCATCACTATCAGAGCTGCCAATATCGCAATTCCTACAGCAATTCCACTAATTAATAATGTTCTCTTCACAAATTTACTCCATAATTTAAAAATGTCACTATCGACGATTGACTGTAATATTTAATTTTTGCCCTTCTCGCATAAACTCAATCTTTAGTCGTCCTGTCGCCGCCGCAGTATTAAGTGCCGCATAAAACGTTTGAATACTTGTTGTTTTTTGGTCATTGACACTCGTAATCAAATCGCCCCCACGAAGGCCTGCTGTTGCGAGCAAACTCTTGGGGATAATATCTGCAACCACAACCCCCTGATCTTTTGCCACAAGCTTTAATCGTGTACGCAAGTCTTGTGTCAGTGGCAATACAGTCATAGATGGCCAACCATCTTTGGCTTCTGTATTCAGCACAGAGTCTTCTTTTCTCACATCCAGCTTAATGTTTAGCTCCATGGCTTTTCCATTGCGCAAAAGATTTAATTTAGCATCAGAATTGGCCGTCAATGTCCCTACCACAGAAACAAAATGACTACTATTGTCAATTTCTTGACCATTCACCCTTAAGATCAAATCCCCCGGCAATAAGCCTTGCTTCTCTGCAGGGCTCCCCTTGAAAATTTGCATGACCATTGCGCCCTTCACCTGTTTTGGCCAGCCAGCGCTGTCAATGTATTCTGGAGAACTCATTGTGCTTAGCGCCCTTGGGTCTGTCACACTAATTCCCAACCACCCGTATTCTGGTGTTTTTCCAGATTTCAAATCTTCTATGGATTGCTTAATATTATTGATCGGCACCGCAAAGCCCAGTCCAATAGACCCACCACTTTGTGAGGCGATCCAGGTATTGACACCTACCACTTCGCCACGCAAATTGACCAATGGCCCACCAGAATTCCCCTGATTAATTGCTGCATCTGTCTGGATAAAATCGCTTACATTACCCTGAGGGCCTCCTACGCGCTTGAGAAAACTGACAATGCCTGATGTCACAGAAAACCCAAAGCCAAAAGGACTGCCCATGGCCAAGACCCACTCTCCCACTTGTATTTTATCCGAATCCCCCAATGGAACAGGACGCAAGTCACTATCAGAGTCCTCAACCATTGCCTCTATCAGCGCCAAATCCTTCCTTGGGTCTTTTCCCAACAGTTTTGCTGAAAATCGACGCCCATCCTGAAACTCTACATTAATGGTTGTTGCTTCTCCCACCACATGGCTATTTGTCAAAATATAAAGTTTTTTTCCTTGTCGATCAACAACAAAACCAGAACCCAATGCAGCCTGGCGATACTCTCTCTGAGGTGACTCTGATCCACCTCCACGCGGTTGCTCATTAAAGAAAAATTCCCAAAAATTCTGTGGCGCAGGCCGTTTTTGTACAGAAACCACATCAATATGTACAACACTAGGCAATACAGAATTGGCCACATTCAAGAATAGATCATTGATTCTTTTTCCCAATTGCTCATCTGCGGCACTAATCCCCTGTGCATAGGCTACGCGGTATGTTTTTGTATCCAAAAGATTAAAAACAATGAGCCCAGCTGTTAACGATCCTACCAAAGCTGCAATAGCAATTGCAGCTACCCCATACACAAATTGTTTTTTACGCATGCACATTTACTCCCATTTCGATGGCCCAAATTGTACTAGATTTTTTTTTAGTTTTCAAGAATTGTTACCTCAACACGGCGATTTTTAGTACGTCCAGCCTCAGTTTTATTTTCAGAAAGGGGCTCACGCCCACCTTTTCCTTCAACAATAATATTGTCCATTTTTTTATGTCCGCTACGCACCAGGTAGTCAGCAATCGCCTTTGCCCGCATTTCACTCAAAACTTGCCCCTCGCCCGGGTCACTACCAATTTGTGCCGTATGTCCCACCAGCGCAATATCGCGCTCTTGATATCCAGAAAGGATTTTTCCCAAAAACTGTAATTTCTCATCTTGCCCAGGCAAAATTTGCGCAGAATCGGCCACAAATAAAATATTATCTAGGCTAAAAGTTACCCCCTTTTCGCCCTTTTTGACTTGCACATTAGAAAACCCACTTTGCGCTAATTTTTGCTTCAAATCATCAATAAGTTGCTCTTTGTCCATCGGCTTCACCTCAATGAGATACGCCTCGGCCTCACCCTTAAATAAATATGTACGCTTATTAGTAAATTCAAGTGACATCTCATATTTTTCTTTATAAAATCCTGGCTGACTAATTTCCTCATCCCAATAAATGTCTTGCTCAAATTGACCGCGCAGCTTATTGGGATAGGGATTGTTTCTGCGGCTCACATTTGTGACATAGGCCTCTGGTATAGCTTGATTATATTTATATTTTGCACGAATCAGTTGATATTTTTTTCCCTTTTGTTGCGTGGGACCCACATATTCATACTCTACAACAATGGGAATACGAAATGGTTGTGGATAGCCGATTTGCTTTGACATATCGTGCACCTCTTCTCCACGCCCAAACCACTTTTCTCCAATACGAAAATCACGCCCTGTAGGAAAATATGGCACATTGCGTACCATGGGCACAAACTGTGTTGCCGCCACCTGATATACCCCTTGCCTATCTCTCCAGAAATCAATAGGGTACTCCTTGTCCCACACAGAGGCCGAATTTTCTGACCGATTAACCTTTTGACTAGTCTGATGACCTCCTACAAGGCGACCGCGCTCACCCTCTACGGTCTCAATCTTAAATGTCATCCTATTGACAAGCTGGCTTTCTTGCAGTGTTTCATCTGTAAAACCGTGCTGTTGATATACGCGCGAAAGAAATCGAAATTGATCCCCTTGATTATATTTATATTGAAATTCAATTGCCCAAGAAAAATAGGGGAAAAAAAGCAATAAAAAAGCAACAAGCGGCTTTCTCACAAAAACGCCCTCCTAAAGACATTTGGTTTATACAAGAACCATATAGAGAGGATTATCGTCAAATGAAAATGAAAAACCACAGTCTTTAGGAACAAAGATGAAATGGACAGCGGCAGGCTCGAACTGCCGACCCCATGCATGTCAAGCATGTACTCTAACCAACTGAGCTAGCCGTCCTCGAGAAAATAGTCTAGCCCAAAAAAGGGGCTGTGTCAACCTAAAATTGCCCTAATTTGGACACTACAGCCAATAATTGGCGTCTAATGCACCAGCAAGTACCATATTGCGTGGCATGCCCGCATCTGTCTCTAACGCAACCCTAAAAATACTCACGAGTCCTTGTGGCTCCTTTTCCTTTGGTGGTGTAGCCAAAATTGTCTGATAAATTGTCAACGTATCACGCGCCTTGATACCTGCCATAGCCGCAGGAGATCCAGGATACACTTTTTGTACAAACATCATTGTATTAGAAAGTGGGTGCAAGACCATGCCAAACATAGGGCCATACAAATGAAATACCGGTGTTGTTTGCATCATGTCTAATGCGGGCTTGCTAGATCTATGAGATAGGCGAGACAAAACCTCCTGGGAGGCCCCCTCTTGTATCATTTCTACCTTGATAAGAGTATTGGCCAATTGTGACAAAAGCCCTACTTGAAGATCAGCAAAAACACGATCTCCTTGTGTCACAGACATGTGTGCAACTTTCAAAATACTTGCCCCACTGGCTATCCCTGCATTGTGCATTAATGAGCCCTGGGGGATCATGCTTGCTTCTATGCCCTCTTCAACCTCTGTCATCCCTATGCCCAAAAATGGCAATTTAGCTGATTTGCCTTCTGCAAACATCAAAAGTGGCAACATCGCCCTCACTGTGTCTGTAGGCAGGGCAAAACTCATCCCTTGAAATGCGGTGACAGTGGCAAAAACAACCCCGCCAATACGCCCTTGTTCATCTAGCATTGGACCACCAGAATTGCCTGGATTGACCGCAGCATCTAGCTGAATTACATTGCCAATAGGCATTACCATTTTTCTATCCGTATGAGAGACAAGCCCACTCGTTAATGTCTCTGTTTGACCCCCAGGAGACCCCAGAGCAAAAACACGATCACCTGTTGTGATCTCTGTTTTTGGCAAAAAGGAAAAGGCTAATTCTGGCTCATATCCCTCTACTTTTAATAGTGCTAGATCTGTAGCCTTATTGTAACCTATCACCTGCACGGGCCAACGCACCCCCGGCTTGCTGGATACGGTTTCAATTGTAATTTCCGAAAACCCACTAAAAGCCTCTCTTTCGACATATGCAGCAATGACATGGTAATTGGTAATGAGGTATCCCTTTTTATCGATAAAAAACCCTGTACCTACACCCATTTTGGGAAAGGACAACCCTCGTTGCATGATATAGCCAGCCCTTACCCAGACTGTTACGACGCCCTTAAACCAGTCCCTTTTTGATACTCGCACGGGCTTGCTGCCCCCACGATCGCCTGGAATTTCTAACCCATGATCTGTCGCTAGCTGGCGAAAATATGCCACCTGGCTAGCAGATAAAAAACTCAGTGGCACAAATTGGCCAATCATGGCAATTGCGACACCTGGGCTATGCTGGGCGGCAATTTCCATCAAAAGATCAACGCTAGCGAGCTGAATCGCCTTGGCAGTCACCTCTCCCAAAACATAGAGGCTTTGCAAATATTCTAATTTTTTAAAAGCCGTGATCCCAGCATCCGGTGATCTTAGTAACTGCCACAAGGCATCAGCAATATGTTTTTTATCAACATCTTGACCCTCTTGTGTGGCCACTTCATAGAAAAGGACTGGATCTTTAGCCAAAAGATCGGCATTTGGCTGAGGAGTTCTGCGCTGTGTCAGCCCCCAGGTTTGGCGTGCATTCAAGGCATAGCTGCGACCCTGCATACTAGTCAAACACCCCATCAAAGAAAAACCAAGGCCTATGAACAATATTGCTTTTTGCATAAAAATACCCTGAAGAAATTTCATGAATTAGTTAATTTTGGCCATCCGCAAGTCTTCCCAGTGTAGTAACTCTTGTGCAGTCATCCTTCTTTGAACAATTGCCTCTGCCGACACCTCAAATGTCTGCCTATTCTCCAGGCTGTATGCCCCTACATATTGACTGCGGTCAAAAAGCCATACCTTGATCTCTGTGTCTCCGCCCCAGTCCTGGTAGTATGCAGGCTCTGGCTGATTTTCTGGAAAATAGGCCAGTCCCTTCCAAACACCATCTTGGTAATACTCATAAACATCAAATTGTCCATTATTGGTAAGATCCCTTTGCCCATAAACAACTTTCCAGTTTTCTAAAGCCAGCAATCTGTCAAAATACCCACGCCCCAAGCTATCTTCCCACACACGATAAATTTGCCCATCTCGAATTAAATTCTTTCTAAAATGGAGATTATTAAAATACTCATCGAGCTGAGAGCTTTTTTGCAAAACTTGCCACAAGTCTGGCAGTCCAGTTTTTTTTGTAAAAATAGGAATTGGCATCCACTGATCACTCATCCTCACTACATCTGAGGTATCAATTTTTAGCTCGCCCTGCAACACATGATAAATTAAGTGGCGCATGCGCAATGCAGGCCCACGCGGCTCCTCAAAAACCTCAAGTTTTTGCACATTTGGATAGCGTGTAAAGGTCCAATAAAATACCTTATTGCCTCGTTGCTCAGAAATTTCTGTGATCCGAGACTCTTGTATCTTGATATGATATTCTGGCAATCCATCCTGATTAAAATCATACTGCCAATAACCATCTGTGCCTCTAAACTCGCCCTTTTGATCGGGAATTCCATCCATATTTATATCTAGGCCAATAATCTTTGTCCCTGTTTTTGCAAATTCTACTAGTTCTTCTTCTGTCAGCAACTCTTTGTCAACATACAACGAATTTAACTGATCTTGTCGCTCAAATTCAGGGAGATATACATCTATTTTTCTTGCAAAATTTCGGTAGTTCAAATCATCCTTTAGCCATACAAAACTAGCATCCACTACTTCTTTTTGCAACATGGGATCCTGTATACGCTTAATACCTCCCAAAAAGATCGATCGCTCCAAATCATTGAGTGTTCGCGTATATTGCCCCTTGTCTTGTAGGTCATTGATATAGTAGGAAAGTTGTCTCAACTGTGGCAAATACACCCTTGAAAAGTCTGTTTGATGAAAAAGTGGCACATAAAAACGCACGTCAAAAGAATACGCCTGAAAAAGCTTTGCGCCCAATTTTTCCAGCTCATCATATAGTCCCAAGATGGAAAGTGTCAGCAAGTAATAAAGATCTTTTTCTGGCGTTAGCGACATCCCGCGGGATGCCAAACGCGCATAATCACTCATCAGCTCTTCATATTGCTGCATGGTGTAATATAGCTCAAATATTCTTCCCTCGATAAACTGATCGCTATAATGGCTATTCTGTTCTGGCATACGATATGCCCGCACAAAATACATCAACTCTTCTCTCACATTAAATGTGCGTTGTGCCATCAATCCAGAAAGAACATTGTAGTCACGACTAATCGAAGAAAATTCCGCAGACTGTTCTAGCAATCGTTGCACACTATCGTAAATTCCTTCGTCATAGGCTTGCCTAGCATATCGCAAGTAAATATCGCCCATTTGCGCATCTTTTTGTCTAAAGCGTGCCTCTTGAAGAACTGCGGTGCCTTGACTCTGCGCCCCAAGTATATGCAAAGAAAGACTAAACAGACTCAGGAGTATGAGGGATCTCTTCCTCTTCATCCGACTTCCTTTGAGGAAGCTCCAAATACTGGCGAATTTCTGCGTCATTCAATGTCTCCTTTTCCAAGAGTATTTGGGTCAGCTTTTCTAGCTGTGATCGATGCTGTGTAAGCAGGTTCACCGCTTTTTCTCTTGCACGATCGATTAAGGCCTTCATATCTTGATCAATAGCCATTGCTGTTTTTTCTGAATAGCTATGGCGGGTAGCGAGTTCTTTGCCCAAGAATACGGGCTCATTGTCATTGCCCCATGCAATTGTGCCTACTGTATCGCCCATGCCCCATTCGCAAACCATTCTTCTGACAAGCGAAGTAGCCTGGCTAATATCTCCCTGTGCCCCACTGGTGGTGACCCCATAGACTATCATTTCGGCAGCATAACCCCCAAACATGATGACTAAGCGGTCAAAAAACCAACTTGATGTATGTGCATAGGCATCTTTTTCTGGCAAGCTAAAAGTCACTCCTAATGCACGCCCCCTAGGAACAATTGTGACCTTACGAATAGGATCGGCATTTTCTAGATAATAATGCAGCAGCGCATGCCCCCCTTCATGGTATGCGGTAAGTTTAAGCTCTTTGCGACTCATTGCCCGACTGCGGCGTGCGACCCCCAAAAACGACTTATCTACCGCCTCATCAATGTCGTGATCAATCACCTCTTTGCGCTTGTCTCGTGCTGCCAACAATGCTGCCTCATTCACCATATTGGCCAAGTCTGCACCACTGGCACCTGCAGATGAACGTGCCACCCTAGCAAAGTCAACGGCAGAAGAGATCTTAATTTTTTTTGCATGCAATTTTAAGATTTCTTCTCTTTCTTTCACATCTGGCAAATCAATCGTCACCTGGCGATCAAACCTTCCGGGCCGTAACAATGCAGGATCTAAAACATCAGGCCTATTTGTTGCTGCCAACACAATGACCCCGGAATACCCCTCAAAACCATCCATCTCTACAAGCATCTGATTCAAAGTCTGCTCACGCTCATCATGGGTACCACCCAAACCTGTACCACGTGCACGCCCTACTGCATCAATCTCATCAATAAAAATAATACATGGTGCAGAATCTCGCCCCTTCTTAAACAAATCACGCACACGACTTGCACCCACACCGGCAAACATTTCAATAAAATCTGAACCAGAAATACTATAAAAAGGCACCCCCGCCTCTCCTGCAACAGCACGTCCCAAAAGAGTTTTTCCCGTACCAGGATGCCCCACTAGCAAAATTCCGCGCGGAATTCTTGCCCCAATTTCTTCAAACCGCTTGGGCTCTTTGAGAAATTCTACCACCTCGGCCAATTCTTGTTTTGCCTCAATCTGGCCTGCCACATCCATAAAGGTGATAGGCTTTTGTGTTTCATCATATCGGCGGGCACGACTCTCTCCAAAACTAAAGGGAGAATTGCCTCCAGCACCCTTTTGCATATTAGAAAACATGCGCCAAAAAATCAAAAGCAAGACCAACCACGGCAACAGGCTTACCAACATCCCGCCCACATTGTAGCTAACGCCCGATTCAATGATGACCCCAGCCCTCTCAAGGCGATCAACAAGGCCCATATCGGGATATGGAATGCTTGTGCGGTATCGCGCATTCTTACTGGCCCCTGGCTTCAGCTCTCCCACAATCTGGGATTGGTTAACAACCCTAGCGGTCTTCACTTGCCCTTCGCTCAAATAATTTAAAAACGAAGAATATGGCATCACCTGATCTTGTTGACGACCAGACATCATCACCCCGCCCAAAATCGCGACTAATAGCATAAACACAAAAAAGGCCGCGGTTTTATTGCCCCCCTTTTTTGCTGCTGCTGCCTGACGCGCACCCCCTTTTGATCCTGGGATTTCCCGTCGATACCGTTTCTCTTGCATCAATACGTCCTTACCTTGAATTACACTAAAATTTTCTCAATATAGTCGACTACAGAATACTACAAACCCTCAATAAATCATAGAGGAAATTTTCTAATTTACCTGTGTGCATAAAAAAATGGACTCTCTACTCTGACAGGTACACGCACAGAAATTTCTGCCAATCGACTCTGGTTGTGCAACCGATCAAAACTCGCCACAGCATATTTATAGTTGCCTGGCTCTGTTTCTATATCCATAAACTGGGTTCTAGTTGCATGTGCCGCCCTGACCACTTTTTCCAAAAATTCTACTTCACCCCCCTCTCTGAGGCGATAAATTGCATAATAACGACTAGATTCACCCGTCAAATGCCCGTGTCTATCTAGTTTCCACGGGCTAGGATCCTTCCAGAACAACTTCACTCCCCCTCCTGCCATCGCTACCGCCTGCAAGTCTGTTACCCTTGGGGGAGGTTGCTTGTCGCTCATAGTGGCCAAAGGCGGAATGATCGCAGGTTGCTGATAGAGCACCCTTTTTGTATATTGCATCATTTGTGCCCCTGCGGGATTCTTTTGTACAGCCCCTTGTGACAAAAGATCGTGCATGGTAAAAAAGACTGATCCTGCCACCGTTTTCTTTCTTAAATCTTCTCGATTAAACATAATTTGCTCTGCAATAGTTTCTTCTTTGTCCCAGGGATCTAGGCTAGATTTTTCTCCTGCCTTGTATAGCCCGTGACCAATATATAGTCCGGCCCTGGCATTGCCGCGCTTGCCCTCATTCACCCACCAATCAACAATAGTTTCGTAGTTGGCTATTTCGCGCTGACGTGTCCAATAGACTTGTGGAACCAAGTAGTCTACATAGCGGGACCCACTGCGATACCACAACCGTGCATCAGCAAACAAGGAGTCATAGCTAGTAGCCCCCGCACGCGTATCACTACCCTCGGGATCTGCGGGCAAATCTACTGTACTGGGGCGGGAATTCCTCCACACACCAAATGGGCTCACGCCCCATTTAACATAGGGCTTGATTGATTTAATCTTCTTTTGTATTTGCTCTACCAAGTAGTTAGCATTATCTCTGCGCCACGCCCCTAAATCTTTTTTGGGGTCTGTATTCACGGGCTGATCACAGTTAAATTTTTTACCATTTTTTGCTGTTTCACACGTTTCTTGATCTGGCCACTGCTCTCCCGCTACTTTGTATTGATAAAAGTAATCGTCAAAATGGATCGCATCTACATCATAATTGGTCACGACCTCTGTGACCACATCAAAGACATAATTTTGAGAGGCTGTCTTGCCAGGATCCAAATACATACGCCCACCATACGTAATCAGCCGATTACTATCATACCCACTAGAGGGCTCCCCCTCTGCATTGAGAGTCTCATAGATTCTACCAAAATTTTTGGAAGAAAGGCGCGTTCTATCTGTGTGCGTAGCAATACGATACGGGTTGATCCAGGCATGCACCTCAATATTTCTTTTGTGAGCCTCAGTAATAAAAAATTGCAAGAAATCAATAGAATAGGGGTTCTTGTCTACTTCTACGCCCGTAAATTCCTGAGCAAATGGGGCATGCTTAGACGGATATATTGCCCCCCCCGTGGGTTTGATTTGAAAAAATGCCGCATTCATATTGTGATCTTTGAGTTTCTCTAAATAAAAGATTAGAAGTTCTTTTTGCTCCTCTTCTGTGCCATTTTTGATGGGCCAGTCAATATTTACGACCGTTGAAATCCATGCTCCACGCAACTCTTCATACGGACGGGCATGACGAATGCTAGCAAAACTTTCAAAGCGAAAAATATCAGGGAACCCTCCCCAGGGAGAAGCCCACAAAATAGGCCAAATGAGCAAAAGGGGGAAAAATTTAAAAAATTGCATCACAGGTATAACCACTGCCTCAATAAAATCACTTCAAATTTTTCGGCATATATAGACATTCTTTATTCTTAAAACAAAAAAATATTTTTAATTTTATCCCCCTCTACCCCTGCCCAAAACCCATACATTTTTATCTCTTATCAAAAAAATAAAAAAAAACTTAAGTTTTCTCAAAACATGCCGAAGAGGCCGTAGTTCAATTGACACGAAAAAAAATGCATGCTACGTTTTATTATGCTAAAGGGGAAAATTTATGAAAAAGAAATCCTTCGTTATTTTTGTAGCACTGGCCATCATTCCTAGTTTTTTTGGATGCATTGGTACGCGCTCATCTAGCAAAAAAATCACCATATTTCATACTTCGGATACTCATGTGCGTGGAATACTAGATGCTAATCTCACCTATGCAACTATCGCTGGATATATCGAAGATCAGAAAAAAAAATCCCCCAATACCCTCTTTCTGGATGCAGGAGATGCCCTGCAGGGCCTCTCTTTTTCTGATGTTAGCAAGGGAATGAATATGCTGCAAGTCATGAACCTCATGAACTATGATGCCATGGTTTTAGGGAATCACGAATTTGACTTTGGTGCCCAAATGGCCCTTTCCTTTATCGACAATGCAAAATTTTCTATTTTGGGAGCAAATTTTTTTCGCGACAATGAGCAAGTTGCTCCACCTTTTATTACCTATACCCTCGATGGGTTGAATATTGCCATCATCGGTGTCCTAACTGGGCATTTTGATAAACTTGTGTCGCCCCACTTAATTCAGGGTTATCGCTTTCCTGATCCTATCGAGATGCTAGAAACCCTTGTACCAGAACTACGAGAAACTGCAGACGTCATTATTGTGCTTTCTCACCTAGGAGGCATTGGAGATATTTCCTCTCAGGCGTTGGCAAAACGCATCCCAGATATTGACGTTATCATTGATGGCCACGATCATCAGCCATTGCCAAGGGGATTGATGGTGGGCAAAACGCTTATTGCCAATGCAGGAGAATATGCAGAATCATTGGGACGCGTTGATCTGGTTATAAAAAAAGACGGCTCCATTCAAAAGCAGGCCACCCTTTTACAAAAAAAAGATCTACAACATATTCCTCAAAAAACAGAAATTACAGAACTCATTACTTCCTTAACAGCCGAATACGAAGATCTATTGGATCAAATCCGTGGACCCATCATTGCAACTTTGCCAGTTATGCTCGATGGGCACAGAACTTCTGTACGTATGGGAGATACCCCCCTTACGCGTCTTATCACAGATGCGATCTATGCACAAAGTCGCACAGACATTGTCTTTATCTCCAGCGGTGGCATCAGAACCAGCCTGCCCAGTGGCCCTATCACAGGAGAAGATATCTATAATGTCATGCCATTTGGCGATCAAATTATCACATTAGAACTCTCTGGAGAAGAACTTAAAAGTGCACTAGAGCATGGATTTTCTCTATATCCTCAAACAGCAGGGGCCTTTCCACAGTTTGCTGGTATGCACGTGGTGATGGATACAACGCAACCAGCAGGAAGCCGTGTTGCCAAAGTGACCGTGGGGGGCAGTCCACTCGATCCTCTCAAAATTTATAGTATTGCAACCTCAACTTATCTACAGGGTGGTGGAGATGGATACAATATGATGAAAAAAAGAATTTATCGCCGTCTGGGCACACAAAAGGATATATTTACACAATATCTTATACAAAAACTAAATGAAGAAAATGGCCTAGAAAGACCGGCAAGGTTAACCATTAAAAAGGACTAGTGCCCATTTTTTAAATGCGAGAGAGAATTGTGGGCTGTCACCTGACGGATCACAGATCCCATCTTGCGCACAAAAACGCTTTTATCAAATTTCATTGCCTCCATACGCATTAACCTCCCATCATAAAGGCCTTCTTTTTCTTCAAATTTGCGCATTGCATTAATAATTCCATCTACAGTTTGTGTGTAAAAAAATGTGCCATTTAGTCCCTCTTTGATTGTTTCTAGTGCTCCACCTCGGCCATATGCTATGACAGGAGTCCCACTTGCTGTAGCCTCTACAGGCACAATGCCAAAATCTTCTTCCCCAGGAAAAAGCACTGCCCGAGCATTAGACAGGAGTCCAAATTTTTCCTCATGAGAAACCGATCCAATAATTTTGATATGCGATGGAAGGTTCTTAAATTCCCTGCCCTTGAGCTGGCCGCCACCCACTATAAGAAGTTTGCGATTCATTTTAAGACAAGCAGCAATCGCCAGGTCTGCACGTTTGTAGCCCACCAAATGCCCCAAAAATATATAATAATCCTCTTTTTCTCTATTCATTTTGCACAAATCAACATCTACTGGTGGGTAAATCACTTCACTTTCTCTTCGATATATACGCTTGATTCGCCGTGAAACATTGTAGGAGTTGGCAATAAATGTATCTACCGCATTTGCACTGGACAAATCCCATTGTCGCAAAATGGGCGCCTGATACTCAAAGTATCTGCGCGCCAATCCTTTCAGTTCTTTCACATATTGATGGTACTGATCCCACAAATAACGCATGGGTGTGTGGCAATAACAAATATGTGGCACATGACTGCCCAAAACAATGCCTTTTGCGGGGCCAGACTCACTAGAAATGACCAAGTCATAGTCATTGAGATCTAGATCTTGCAAAGCTCCAGGCATGAATGTCAAGTAATATTTATAAAGCTTGTTTGACAGGGGTAACCGAGAAATTTTCGTTAAATAGATGTTATGCTTTTTAATCTCACTCGAGATCTTCGATCCATCATATGCATGCGTATAGATATCGGCACCAGGAAACATTTCACACAGCGCCTCAAGGACCTTTTCGCCCCCGCGCATATTGACCAACCAATAGTGAACAACAGCAACACGCATTGTTGAAGACATCATCATCATCATATCCTAGCGAGGATCAAACGCAAGTTTCCAGATATTGTTGAAACAAATATCCTCCACAGTTTGTCCTATACTTGCCATATCAGGAATCACCTCTCCCTCTTCAATCCACGTGCCCAAGATATCACACAAAATTCGCCTAAAATAATCATGGCGGGTATAAGAAATAAAACTACGCGAGTCTGTGAGCATGCCCACAAATCTAGACAATAGCCCTACAGAAGCCAAATCGGTGAGCTGGGCATGCATACCCTTTAAATGATCGTTGAACCACCAAGCACTGCCATGCTGGATCTTGCCTGGGATGTCACGCGCAAAACACCCGCCCAAACTTGCCAAAAGCAAATTATCGTTAGGATTCAGGCTATATAGCACAGTACGTGGTAAAAGATCTTGCACATCTAAGGCATCCAAGAACCTAGAAAGCTCTGCAGCCATTGATGTGTTGTCAATTGAGTCACAACCAATGTCTGGCCCCAACTGCTTAAACAACCGCGTATTATTTGTGCGCAAAGCCCCAATATGCAACTGCATGACCCATCCCCGAAGGGCATACTCTTTTGCCAAAAAGAATAGTAATGTGCTGCGATACGTGACAAGTGCTTCATGTGAAATTACATCCCCACAAAGTGCATTTTTTAGTGTAGCATCAGCAATTTTTTCATCTATCTGTCCAAATACAAACGGCTCAAGCCCATGATCGCTAAAGCAACATCCCATAGACTGAAAAAAGTCTAAACGATTTTTGAGGGCACCCAGCAAGTCGTCAAAATTAGCAATTTTTATTCCTACAGATTTTTCTAGATCATTTATCCATCCCTTGAATGTGGGTTGTTCAATTTTCAGCCCCTTATCAGGCCTCCACGTAGGCAGCACTCTTACGTCAAAGTTGGCTAGCTTGCTAATAGCCGCATGATGTGCCAGGCTATCAACAGGATCATCCGTAGTACATAGGGCCTGGACATTGCTGCCGCTGACAAGGTTTTGAGCAAAGAGTTTTTCTGACTTCAACTGCGCATTAGCCTGCTCCCAAATAAAGGGTGCATTTCCTGTATTAAGAGGCAAATCAATGCCAAAATAACGCCGTAGTTCCATGTGGCTCCAGTGATAGAGCGGATTGCCATAAGCGTTGCTGATACACTGTGCCCAGGCTTCAAATTTTTCATAGGGGCCAGCATTTCCTGTAATCTTTTCTTCACTCACACCCGCAGCACGCATGAGTCGCCACTTATAGTGATCACCCCCAAGCCAAAGCTCTGTGAGGTCTGCATACTGTTTGTTTTGGGCAATTTCCTGGGGGTTCAAATGACAATGATAGTCAAATATGGGAGAGTCCTTGGCATGCTTTGTATAAAGCTGCCTGGCCGCATCTGTTTTTAGCAAAAAATCTGGCCCCAAAAAGTCCTTCATAAACACTACCCCCATAATATTCTAAAACACCCTGTACCCAGGCGCTATCTTTTTTGACGCTGCAAAATATCCCACACACCCAAAAGATACATAATGCCTAACCCGCGATCATACAGACCATAACCTGGGCGACATTTTTCATCCCAAATATGACGACCATGATCTGGGCGAATATAACCCCTAAAGTCACAATCGCTGAGTGTTTTCATGACCAAATCAATGGGGACATTTCCATCACATGCACGGTGTGATGACTCGATAAAATCCCCATTGTCAAAAATTTTAACATTACGAATATGAATAAAAGGAACACGATCAATAAATTCATTAAGCATAGCCACAATATTATTTTGAGAGCTAGCCCCCAAAGACCCCGTACAAAAAGTAAGCCCATTAGCGGGGGACGGCACCATGGCTAAAATTTTTCGCACATTTTCCGCATTGTTGACAATGCGTGGAATACCAAAAATACTCCATGGTGGATCGTCGGGGTGCACTCCCATCGTGATGCCCTCTTTTTCTGCTACTGGACAAACGGCTTCCAGGAAGTATTTAAAATTTTCTCGCAGGCGATCTTCTGTAAAGCCATCATAGGCCTTAAATGATTGGCGAATATGCGCCAAACGCTCAGGCTCCCAACCCGGCATGGTGTACTCTCCACATCCATCAAGGACTGTTTTAATCAAACCTTCTGGGTCAACCCCATTGACCTTGGCCGCCTCAAAAAATAGTGCCGTAGAACCATCTTCCATCGGGTGAAACAAATCTGTTCTTGTCCAATCAAAAATAGGCATAAAGTTGTAACAAATGACCTTCACCCCAAACTGCGAGAGAAGTTTGATAGTTTGAATATAGTTTTCAATATATTGGTCACGAGAGGGCAATCCCAACTTGATATCCTCATGCACATTGACACTCTCAACAACGTCCATGTTAAACCCATAGGGCTTTAAATCTTGCTGAACTTTTTGAATTTTTTCTATGGGCCACACGGGGCCCGCCTGCATATCGTGCAAAGACCACACGATAGATGTGACGCCAGGTATTTGTTTGATATGCGAAAGTGTGGCAGAGTCATTACCTGTTCCATACCAGCGAAAGCCCATCTGCATAATGTTAGACCCCTCTTTAGTTAAAAATATTTTGGATAAAATTGTATCTACACTATCTCTTTTTGCGACAATCATTGCCCTGCCACGGGCATTTGACGGCCCAACAATTGACAATAGTTGTACATCTATAGTAGCGTATCACGGCTAATAGATGGCCATCATTATCTGTTGGACCAAATATCAAGCTCTGCCAAGAGGATAGTCTTAAGTGTTAAAATTGTCAAGAAACCCTGATTTTATTCCGAAATTTGGGAAGCGGCACTGTCCTTATCGAGGCTTCTGCTGTTTGGCATTTTGTGAGCTAAAAACAACTTTGGTGCAGTTGTGATAAAGTTACACTCTGCTAAAAGGATTCAAAAATCAAATTTTTTGGTATATTTAAAACGAGAGGATAAAGCATGTTGAGAAAAAAATTTTTTGTATTAATTATTGTTAGTATGGCTATCAGCGTGATGGCTTGTGGCAGCGGTTCTAGGACCAAGTCCCTGCAGTGGAAACTAGGTCACAATTTTCCCCAAACTCACCCCGTGCATATTGCGCTGGAGCAGTTTGTCAAGGATGTGGAGAGCGCATCTGAGGGTCGCATCAAAATCACACTATTTCCCAATGCAGTTCTTGGCGATGACACATCAATGATAGAGCAACTACGCGGAGATGTTATTCAACTCATGAAGGTTTCTACAAGTTTTGTAGAGGGCTTTTCCCCCCTCTATGGCGTCTTTAGCATTCCCTATCTCTTTGATAGTCGCGAGCAATTTTTTAATGTGATGAATAGTGATATTGTAAAAAACATTTATGACTCTTCTCGCCCACAGGGATTTATCGGACTCACATACTATGACTCCGGCTCTAGAAGTTTTTATACAAAAAACAAGGCCATCATGTCTCCCGCTGATTTGCGTGGCCTGAAAATTCGCGTCATTCCTAGTCCTATTTTTGTGCGTATGATAGAGTTGATGGGTGGAGCAGCAACAGCGATGCCCTTTGGTGAAGTATATACTGCAATTCAAACAGGCACTGTTGATGGTGCAGAAAACAACCCTGTGGCACTCATTGACATGAAGCATGGTGAAGTGGCCAAGCAATTCTCCTTTGATGAGCACTCGATGACACCTGACGTGATCATTGTGAATACGGCTACGTGGGATGGACTGAGCCCAGAAGACCAACAAATCATCCAAGTAGCCGCAGATCGTTCAACAGAACTGCAGGTTCAACTATGGGCAGAGATGACAGAAAAGGCTATGATCACCGCGGCAAACATGGGGGTGACATTTAACTATCCAGACAAAGCTCCATTCCGCCAGGCTGTCACTTCGATTCTTGAAGAACAAATGCAAGACCCAGCTAAAGCAGCAATTATTAGCGCCATTCGTGCGACCAAATAATTTGAAACAAAAAAACCCAGCATTAAAAATCAGTGCTGGGTTTTTTTCTCATGAAATGATTTGAGTTTAGGAGTTTTTATGGAAAAAATTGTGAATACAACACAAAAGTGTCTAGAAATTGTCCTGGGCACGCTCGTCGGGGTCTTAACAATTTTATGTATTTGGCAAGTTTTTGCACGTTATTTTTTCAAGCTACCCACCATGGCAGAAGAAGAGCTTGCACGTTTTGGCCTGATTTGGATGGCCCTTCTGGGTGGAACCCTCGCCTTTGCACGATCGGAACAACTTGCTTTTACATTGATTCATGAAATCTTAGAAAAAAAATCTCCTCAGGCGCTATTTGGGGTCAAGGTTGGAATTAATATTTTTGTGACCATTGTACTCTTTGCTGTACTTGTGGTGGGAGGGATTGCGTTGGTAAAAAACAATATGCAGCAACTCACACCTGTCTTGCAGATCAAAAAAGGCCTCATCTACCTCATCATGCCTATTTCTGGCGTCCTATGCGTATTTTTTCAGGCAAATATTTTGAGAAAACTCTTTAAGGAGGGAATCTGATTATGTCCCCACTGCTCAGCGCGACACTGCTGTTGGTTATTTTTGTAGCCTTATTAATCATTGGGGTCCCCATTTCTGTGGGCATCATTGTTTCCTCTATTGTGACTGTACTTTCAGCGATTCCATTTTCTTCATCATTGCAATATGCAGCGCAGCGCATGTTTGGCGGTATCGACAGTTTTGCACTGCTGGCCATTCCATTTTTCATTCTTGCTGGCAACATTATGAACCGGGGTGGCATTGCATTGCGACTGGTGAACCTGGGCATGGTGCTCAGTGGAAAAATGCCCGGATCCCTGGCGCATGCCAATATTATTTCTAATATGCTTTTTGGTTCTATTTCTGGATCCTCTGTGGCAGCTGCCGCGGCAGTGGGTAGCACGATGGGGCCTCTACAAGACAAGGAGGGGTATGACAAAGCCTTTTCTGCTGCTGTCAATATTGCCTCTGCACCTACGGGACTACTTATTCCACCCTCAGGCACATTTATTGTTTACTCCCTAGTAAGCGGGGGGGTCTCTGTGGCTGCACTATTTATGGCAGGATACATTCCCGGATTGCTCATGGGCTTTGCCTGTATGGCTGTGGCCTTTGTGATGGCATTAAAAAACAAATACTACTCAAAGACGTCATTTACACTCAAAGAGGGGCTTGTGATTTTTGGAAAAGCTGTGCCTAGTTTAATGCTGATTGTTATCGTCATTGGTGGCATTGTGACTGGAATTTTTACAGCTACAGAAGGTGCCGCTGTGGCTGTCGCCTATTCCTTAATTCTCTCATTTACATATAGAACACTCTCAATCAAAGACCTCTGGCAATGCCTTGTGTCCTCTGGGCTAACATCGGGGATTGTTCTGTTTTTAATCGCAGCATCTTCTGTTATGTCTTGGGTTCTTAGTTTAACAGGCATTCCTCAGGCCATCACACAGGCAATGCTGAGCATCTCAGATAATAAAATTGTCTTATTGTTGCTCATGAATCTTATCTTGGTGTGTGTAGGCACATTCATGGACATCACTCCTGCAATCTTAATTTTCACTCCCATTCTCTTGCCTGTGGCCACACAGATTGGCCTGGATCCCCTACATTTTGGAATTATGATGGTCTTTAATATGTGTCTTGGCAACATCACACCTCCTGTAGGTAGTGTGCTCTTTGTTGGGGTTGGTGTGGCAAAAATTAAGCTTGAGCCTGTTGTCAAGCAGCTGGTCCCCTTCTTTATTGCTATTTTTATAGCATTACTGTTGGTCACATATATTCCAGCACTTTCACTCTTTTTGCCAAAGTTACTGAATTTAATTTAGAAAAAATATCATTTATTTAGGAATTGGGGGGTCTTGTGGGTATTCAAACTATTTCTGTAGTATCACACAGTCGTGAAAATAGGAGTCTTGTTGTTTGTCTGAGCAATGGGTACAAGGTGCATTTTCAGACTAACGAAAAAGATATTTTTCATGTGCTTTTTGAAAAACCTACGGGGCTAAAACTCCCACAAACATGGCAAATCGCCCCAGGACTTGCAGATATTGAGGATATTGGATACCACAGGCTTGCTGTACCTGGATTTTCTGTAGACAATGTGATGATAGATGAGGATGAGTCATCCCTCTCATTCTCTGTTGTGTCTATGCAGGTGTTAATTTCTAAAAAAAGTTTTGGCTTGAAATGGCAATACAAACACGATGGAGGGTGGCAAACCTTCTGTGAAGATAGGGAAAGCCAGCCCTATCACTTCTTTCAGTCCAATCCAGATAGTATTTTGCATTACACCAAGCGTGGTCCTGATGATGAATACTATGGATTAGGGGAAAAAAGCGGACACCTCAAGAGAAATGGCCGTAGGTTTCGTTTTTTAAACATTGATGCAATGGGCTATGACTCAGAGTCTACTGACCCACTATACAAGCACATCCCCTTTCTTATTACCCGTCATAAAAAGTTAGGCATTTCTTCGGCATTTTTTTATGACAATCTGAGCGACTGTAGCCTAGACTTGGGCCAAGAGATGGAC
The DNA here is from genome assembly GCA_051648825.1 of Spirochaetia bacterium. Classification (GTDB taxonomy): domain Bacteria; phylum Spirochaetota; class Spirochaetia; order WRBN01; family WRBN01; genus JAHHUI01. The sequence continues at coordinate 98,928 of JBOFFX010000018.1, read as the reverse complement.
AATTATCATGGGCACTATCGCTATTTTCAGGCTAAGGGTGGTGATCTAGATTTTTATGTAATGGCAAAAACAAAAATAAAAGATTTAACCCAATCCTTTTCCTGGCTGACAGGAAAGACGCTCTTCCCACCAAAGTGGTCACTGTATTATTCTGGCTCAACCATGTCTTATACCGATGCGCCTAATGCACAGGAGCTTTTTTATACATTTTTAGAGGATTGCAAAAAATACAATATTCCTTGCCAGTCATTTCAGTTATCCTCTGGATATACAACAATTGGCAATCTACGCTTGGTATTCAACTGGAATCATGAAAAATTTCCCAACTTTAAAAAGCTTGCTGCAGATTTTATGCAAAACAATATTCGTTTCTGTGCCAATATCAAGCCGGCATTACTAGAAGAGCACCCCATGTTTGGCTTGGTGCAAAATCACAATTACTTTATTAAAGAAGCAGAGAGTGAGGATCCTGAGCTCTTTCAATTTTGGGATGGTCTGGGCGCAGCCCTTGACTTTACAAACCCTGCAGCTGCACAGTGGTGGAAAACACAGGTAACAGAAAAACTTCTTGACTTTGGTATTGTCAGCACCTGGAATGACAATAACGAACATGAATTATGGGATGATCGGGCCCGTTGCTATGGATTTGGAGAAACCATTGAAATTGGAGAAATTCGTCCATTGTTTGCACTGCTAATGATGCGCGCCTCATTTCAAGCACAAAAATCTCACGCTCCAAACAAACGGCCCTACCTTATTAGCCGCAGTGGGCCTAGCGGAATTCAACGCTATGCACAAACTTGGTCTGGAGACAACTATACTGCATGGAAAACCCTCAAATTTAATAACTATATGGGATTGAGCCTGAGTCTGTGTGGTATGTACAACTTTGGTCATGATATTGGTGGGTTTTCTGGGCCTGCACCCGAACCAGAGTTATTGATCCGGTGGATGCAACATGCCATATTTTGGCCACGCTATACAATTCATTCGTGGAATGATGATGAGTCTGCAAATGTTCCTTGGATGTATGAATCGCATTTGGCCTATGCTCAAGAGGCTTTAGCCCTACGCAATTACCTCATCCCCAGCATCTACAATCTTTTGTACAAATCACATATGCACTATGAGGCTATACTCAAGCCATTGTTCTATGATTTTGAAGATGACAAGGCCTGTGACCCAGAAGATGATAACTTTTTGATGGGTAATATTCTAGCCGCACCGGTGATAGAAAAAGGCGCTACACAAAAAAAGGTCTATCTACCGAAGAGCACAAATTGGTACGCTGCTGACGGAATGCAACTCTATGAAGGGGGCACACATTTGGATCTAGAAGTATCTCTGGGTTCTATTCCATATTTCATTAAAGAAGGCACCGTACTGGGTCTTAATTCTGCAGAATCTTGCTTTAAAAGAAATCCCGATTACCGCCTTTTTGCAATTTATCCTGTCAAAAAGGCTTACTTTGAAGATGATTTCTTTGAGGATGATGGGGAGAGTTACGGCTTTGAAAATGGAGATTTCCTTCAGTTTCATTTTCATGTAGAATGTGATACACATCAGGTGCGTGTGCAGATTACTAAAAGTGGCAATTTTACCCCTCCTTACAGAGCTGTAGAGGTCAGTTTTCCAAAAATAGAAGCACGCAGCATTCATGTGAATGGTGTACAAATTGAAAACTACATCTGCAATGTGAACCTATCGGATATACAAACTAAATCAAATTAAAACTGGAGCTAAATTATGTCATTAAAAGATCAAGTGATTGTTATTACTGGTGCAGGTGGCGTCCTGTGTGGTGCTTTTGCAGAACATCTGGCAACACAGGGGGCTCATATTGCGCTATTAGACCTTAACAAAGATGCCTGTGCACAGATTGCAGAGAAGATCGAAAAAAATGGGGGCAAAGCCAAGGCCTATGCCTGCGATGTATTAAAGTCAGACGTTGTGGAGGCTGTGGAAAAAGAAATTGTCAAAGATTTTGGCGGGTATAATATTCTCATCAATGGAGCCGGCGGGAACAATCCAAAAGGAAACACCACCAAAGAAACCTATGAAAAGGGCGATGAAAACAATGCTGATATCACAACATTTTTCAATATTGATCCTAGTAATATAGATTTTGTATTTAAGATTAATTTTACGGGAACATTTATTCCTTCTCAGGTTTTTTCCAAGGGACTTTTGAATAAACCTGGTGCTAGCATTCTTAATGTATCCTCAATGAATGCATTTTGTCCATTGACAAAGATTCCTGCCTATAGTGCGGCCAAGGCAGCTGTTAGTAACTTTACACAGTGGCTAGCAGTGCACTTAGCACCGGCAGGGATCCGTGTGAACGCAATGGCCCCTGGTTTTTTTGAAACTATTCAAAATGCTAAACTCTTGCGTACAGAAAATGGAGAGTTAACTGCACGCTCACACAAAATTTTGAGCCATACTCCACAGGGCAGATTTGGGGTCAATGAAGACCTTTTTGGTACACTGGTCTGGCTGTGCGACAGTACGCTTTCTGGGTTTGTTACAGGGACAGTAATTCCTATTGATGGTGGATTTAGTGCCTATTCTGGGGTTTAAAAAATTGCGAAAAACTTATACGCATTTGCCTGCAATATCATGGGGGATCTATCGATGTATATTATTGCAGAAATAGGATCGGGCCATCAGGGTGACTTGACCTTGGCCAAAGAGCTCATTCATGCAACAAAAGAAAGCGGTGCAGATTGTGCAAAATTTCAAGCTATTTTTGCAGATGAAATTGTGCATCCCAATGTGGGTCGCGTACCCTTGCCCACTGGAGAAATCTCATTATATGAAAAATTTTTAGATCTTGAATGTTCTATTGATTTTTATGCACGACTAAAAGAAGAGACTCAGGCAGTGGGGCTAGATTTTTTGTGCACACCCTTTGGGCTAAAAAGTCTAGCTATGCTAAAGAGCCTCAATGTTGATGCATACAAGGTGGCCAGCCCCGAGCTCAATCATGTCCCACTTTTGCAGGGAATTTCACAAATTAAAAAACCTGTCTTTTTGAGCCTGGGGGTCAGTAAAATGCGTGACATCGATCTGGCATTAGAAATTTTACAAAATACTGGACAAAAAGTGACTCTTCTCAACTGTGTGACGAGCTATCCTGCACCAGAAGAAGACTATAATTTAAACCTTTTACCACATCTTGCTGGAATATTTAATGTTGATGTAGGAATCTCAGATCATAGTATGGACCCCATCTTGGTGCCTGCCCTTTCTGTTTTTGCAGGGGGCCGTGTCATAGAAAAGCACATTTGCTTGAGCCGATCTGGCGATGGCCTAGATGATCCAATCGCCCTAGAGCCTAAACAATTTGCTAGCATGGTACAGGGAGTCAAACGGGCACAAACTGACCCCGACTACTTATTTTATTTAGAAGAAAAATATGGCAAGTCAAAGGTTAGGGCCGTGATGGGTGATGGCATCAAAAAATTAGCCCCCAGCGAAATAGCAAACTATGGAAGAACTAATCGTTCTATTTGTGCATGCAATAATATTTGTGCGGGTGATATCTTAAATGAACAAAGCATGGGAGTCTATCGAGTAGAGAAAATGTTGCGCCCGGGGGTCTCTCCAGAATTCTGGAATATTTTGGACGGAAAAACTGCATCCAAAGATATCCCCGCAGGGCAGGGCATCAGGTGGGAAGATGTCCTTTAGTTGCTCTTTTTGCTGACAAAACAACCAGTGGCACTATTAATAATACAATCAAAATGAGTGCAAATGCATTTGCTGCAGCAAAATGTCGACGTTCCATGAGCTCCACTAGTGTCGCTGATGCCAAGGGAAATCGACTGCTCGCAATTAAATAGGAAAAAGAATAATTTCCAAATGCCAAAATAAATGCACTCCAAAATGCTCCAAGCCACCGCTCTCGCCATATGGGCCAATATATATTTATATACAACTGCCACCCTCTCCCGCCATCTAGGCGGGCAGCATACATGATTTGTTGATCTTGGGTCTTATGTGTCGACATCAAGAAAAAATAGATATATGGCCACAAGGAAATCATCAATGCCCAAAGCCCCATTACAAAACGAGAAATATCAAAGAGAACACCCAGAAATAAAACCCCAGAAAAGTACGCTGTCTGTGAAATAAACAGTAAACAAACTAACCACTTTTTGCCATGGCTAGATATCCAAAAATATGCCAGAATGACACTGAATAAGCTTGCAAGCAAAGATAAGCTGAGTGAGTTCATAATACTTTGTATCACACGGTATTCTTGCCACAATATCCCTAAAGCACGCAATCCTGGTATTGCGTGTATGATAAGCGGCAAAAACCATACAACCAATATCACTAAATAGAAAATTGCATAAATATCAAAAAATATATGTGTACGCAGAATTTGATCTGATTTTTTTGATAGCTGGACATATGGAGAATTTTTTTGCCCAGAAAATTTTGTAAAAAAATAAAAACTAAATAATACAAAAAATTGCAACAAGGCCAATAATAATACTTGAGAAAAATTGCCATGCTTGCCTGCCAATAGCAACATACGGCTCTCTAATGTTTCATAACGGCCCATGCCCAAACTGATGACTAATACGGTACTTTGAAATATATAAATGTAGACAATGGCCGCTGCTTGCAAAATGGGCCCCTTGATCATGGAAAGTAAAAAAAGGATTTTTTTAGCCTTGCCTATACCATCACAAAGCATCATATCATGATACCCTGGCGGTATTTGTCGCAATGCCAGTCCTAAATAAAAAATAAAAATAGGGACTTCATAAAATGCATGTGCAAATAAAATTCCCCCAAAATTACCCCTGCCCTCTATATCAAAAATACGATAAACCGCATCAAATGTATGAAAAAATAGCACACTAGCAATGCTGGGTGGCAAAAAGAGCGGTATTAATGCTGTAGCCATGAGGATAAGGGCTAATCGATTATATCTCGCAGCACAAAAAATAAGTGGCAGACTCAAAACAAAGGCTAAGAAGGTGCCCGCTAACGCCAAAAAAGCAGTAAAACACACCAATGACCACCAATCTGCAGGCCATGTCAATGGCCAAAATCCTATGCACAATACGAGAAGGGGGCAGAGAGAAAGTACCAATACCGCCCTGTGTATACACCACGAATTTTTCATTAGTGTATTAGACCTGATCTATGGGTAATTTTTCTGTATATATGCGCCTTCTACGTGGCCTGCGTCGGCCTGATAAATTTTTCTTTTTAGGCAGATCTGCTTGGGGCAACTTTTCTTTATGTAGTTTTTTCTTTTCAAACAACCCAGAAATAATCTCATAAATTTGTGCATTGGGAAAAACAAGAGGAAAGAAGCCTGCCTTCAATGCCTGTATAGCTTCCCCCATTTTTCCATCAAAAAACACCCCTTTTCTCTCCAGAAAATCCTCAAAGAAAAGGCTCAAAGTCTCATCTGGATTGTGGGTAGCAATACAAGATTTGGCCATATGCAAATGTTGCCAAAAGCCCTTTTGCTGTTGACGAGAAAGCTGATTAAAATCCCGTCCAAATTCTGGCAACCAATAGTGCAGTAATTGATAATCCGCACATGCCTCTAAAATATCAAAAGCCTGCTCGTGCTTGATCACTTTGTTTAACTCTTCAACCAGGCGAGACTTGGAACATGTCACTAATAATCTTGCATGTTTTTTAATGATGTCTCTAAGGCTATAAGAAATTTTGCTGTGTGTAGTCACAGAATATTTGACGGCACGCAACATCCGCACAGGATCTTCAATAAAAGATGGCACGGGAGGAATAATAGGCACAAGTTGCCTTTTTTGAATATGATCGTATGCCCCGTGATAATCAATCAATCGCTGTGTTTGTGGCTCATAATATAGTGCATTAATTGTAAAATCTCTACGAAATGCATCTTCATACATACTACCAAAAACTTGCCCATCCTCGTGTATGCTCAGGGCACGAAATGTCGCAACTTCAAAAATCTTTTCATTTTGGCTCACAGCATGTACCAGGGGAAAGCGTCGCCCAATAATGCGTGCATAGCCGCAGGCTTTCTTTGCCTGTCGGGGATCTGCATTTGTCACAATATCAAAGTCTTTGGGCTCAATGCCCAATAAAAGATCCCTGACTGCCCCACCCACGATATAGGCTTCATAACCATGGCGCACCAGTTTTTCACACACTTTCAATGCATCACGATCAATGTGTTGCAGCTTAATTGCATGCTCTTGGGGCAAGTAGACATCTGCCTGCTTGACCACCTTTCCCTTAATGTTTTTTCCGTAACGTTTTAACATGGTATCTTCAGTCTCAATGGTGTAGTTTTATTAAAATCAACACCATTCTCACTCTACTACAAAACAGGTGCTGTGGCAACTGCCCTGTGGCAACTGATGCCTTTATTGGTCAAAACTCCAATCTCAGATGGAGGGGCAATCATTTGACAAATCTTGTTCCAAAATTATAAAATTAAGCCGATAAATTCGCCATAGCAGGATTTTGTTATTCATTTTTTTAAGACAAAAAATATCCTGCCTCAAACAAAAGGGGAGATTTTTCATGTCAACACTGCCTATTAAAAAAGCACAAGATACCCAGTGGGATATTATATCTTTGGGAGAGGTGATGTTACGGCTTGACCCAGGCGATGGCCGCATCAAGACAGCACACACATTTAACGTCTGGGAGGGGGGGGGTGAGTACAATGTCTGTCGTGGTTTGCACCGCTGTTTTGGAATGCGCAGCGCATTGGTCACGGGTATCCCTCAAAATGACGTGGGACTACTCCTAGAAGACTTAATCAAACATGGGGGTGTGAGTACCCAATATATACAATGGTTTGACTATGACGGAATTGGACGTGGTGCACGCGTGGGGCTCAACTTTACAGAAAGAGGGTTTGGTGTGCGTGGTGCGCTGGGGGTTTCTGACCGTGCCCACTCTGCAGCGAGTATGCTAAAAGTGGGCGATATAGATTGGGATCAAATTTTTGAAAAAGATGGTGTACGCTGGTTGCATACTGGGGGTATTTATGCAGCCCTCTCTGAAACCACTCCAGAATTTGTCATTGATGCACTAAAAAGGGCCAAAAAACATGGAGTAATGACCAGCTATGATCTTAACTTTCGCCCCTCCCTATGGAAGGCTATTGGCGGAGAAAAGAAATGCCAGCAAGTCAATCGCGAAATTGCGCAATATGTTGATGTGATGATTGGCAATGAAGAAGATTTCTCCAAGGCACTGGGCTTTGAGGTAGAGGGTGTAACCGAAAATCTAGGCGCACTGGATCCTGCTAATTTTAAAAAAATGATTGAAAAAGCCACCAAGGAATATCCTAATTTCAAGGCTGTTGCGACAACCCTGCGTGAAGTACACACAGCTAGCGACAATGATTGGGCTGCCGTGTTGTGGTGCAATGGGCAATTTTATGAGTCCAAAAAATTCGATCACCTGGCGATTTTTGATCGTGTGGGGGGTGGCGATAGTTTTGCTAGTGGACTAATTTATGGATTTTTGACAGAGAAATCTCTGCAGGAAACCGTAGACTATGGTGTTTGTCACGGGGCCCTGGCTATGACAACCCCAGGAGATACATCTATGGCTTCTCTGAAAGAGGTAGAAAATTTAGTTAGTGGCGGCAACGCCCGTGTTGCGAGGTAAACAGTGGATATACTAGAAAATTTAAAACTTGCAGGACTGGTTCCTGTAGTCAAAATCGACAAACTTGAGGATGCATTACCATTGGGAGAGGCACTCCTTGCAGGGGATTTGCCAGTTGCAGAGGTCACATTGCGCACAGATTGTGCCGCACAGGCTATGTCCACATTAGCAAAAAAATGCCCCAAATTACTCTTGGGGGCCGGCACAGTTTTGACCCCAGAACACGTAGATTTAGCTATCGACAGTGGTGCGAAGTATATCGTGAGTCCCGGCTTTAACCCAAAGGTGGTTGAGCACTGCTTAAAAAAGGGCATCTTCCCCACCCCAGGCGTCACAAATCCTAGCCTAGCCGAACAAGCGATGAGCATGGGACTCAAGGTCCTCAAATTTTTCCCCGCAGAACAATCGGGGGGCATTGATATGCTTAAAACTTTTGCCACCGTCTATCCTCAGGTCAAATTCATTCCCACTGGTGGTATCAGTGAGAAAAACCTCGCTCACTATGCCCGCCAGCCCAATGTGCATGCTGTGGGCGGCAGCTGGATGGTCAAACCAGAACTCTTGGCAAGCAAGTCATTTGACAAAATCGCTGAACTCTCTCGACAGGCTGTGCAAATATTGCACTCTTTCAGCCTGGGACACGTAGGAATCAACCAAGACAACGAGAAACAAGCGGCATCTGTAGCAGAAATGCTCTCTGCGATGTTTGGTTTCAAAAATACACAAGGCAACTCTTCTCACTTTTTGGTCGGACCATCGGGGAATGAGATTGAAATTATGAAAACCCCTTTCTTGGGAGAAAGGGGACATGTTGCGATCCGTTGCAACCATGTCGAGCGTGCACGTGCATATTTTGAAGCAAAGGGATTTAAATTTAATACTGAATTTCTGCCTTCTGATGCACAGGGTCTCAAGGCCATTTATTTTGCCCAGGAAATGGGTGGTTTTGCTTGGCACCTTGTGCGTTATTAAAAATTTTCTTAAGATTAAAAACGGCCTGACAGGTGGCTTTTTTTATCAAAAAAAGGGGGGATGATGAAAATTCGCAAAATCTATACTTGCCCACTAGAGCTTGTGCACGACATGATCAAGGGCAAGTGGAAAAGCATCATTTTGTGGAGATTGCGCCTAGGTAAGACATCTCTTTCTCAGCTAGAAAAAGAAATTAATGGCATTACCCAAAAAATGTTACTTGAGCATTTGGCTGCGCTCATTCATGATGGATTTGTTGATAAAATTTCTTTTGCTGGATATCCCTTGCGTGTAGAATATTTTTTGACTAAAGAGCGTGGTGAACCCATCTTGGCAGCGCTAGAGATTATGCAAAAAATCGGCATCCAAATGATGCTAGACTGGGGGATGCATGAGTCCTTAGAGGCCAAGGGGCTTTTATCTTGTGATACCCACAAAAAAGTCGGTAATTGACGGGACTGTTTTGGCGATCTAATATACTTCCAGACTGCTTGATCAACAGCAATTTTTAGCAAAAAGGAAGGAATTATTATGAGTAAATTATTCATGCTTACGTCACTGTTTACGGTATTGGGTTGCCAAATTGCCACAGAATCCCAAATGACTGTCTCGAGCACGGGAATTGTCAATGGCACAATTGCAGACCCCTATGGTAAACATGGTCAACAATTCAACGAAAATGGAATGCCCACTTATTCTTTGCCACTCCAGATTCACAATGCCCCAGCAGGCACCGTCTCCTATGCTATCATGCTAGAAGACAAAGATGCATTTCCTGTCAGCGGAGGATTCTCATGGGTTCATTGGACTGCGGCCAATATCACACGCACACAGATTTTGGAAAATGAAAGCCAAACTGCCACAGACTTTGTGCAGGGCGTCAATAGCTGGATGAGCATGCAAGGTGGTAGCCAAAGCCCCGCACTCTCAAGTTTTTATGGCGGCATGGCACCTCCAGACAAGCCACACACCTATGAAATACATGTTTATGCGCTGGACACCATGCTTGATCTTAAAAATGGCTTTTTCATGAATGAAATGTATGAAAAAATGAATGGCCACATCTTGGCTAGCTATACACTAAAGGGGCGCTATCGCAACTAAATACTATTTTTGATCCCCTATCAGTTTAATAGCCTATAGCTCTTCCTATTTTTTGCAAATACTGGTAAAATCACGCAAGAATGGGGGGGGCTTATGGCTTTAAACTGTGGAATTGTCGGATTGCCAAATGTGGGAAAATCAACTATTTTTTCTAGTCTTTCCAATGCCCCTGCTCAAGCAGCAAATTATCCATTTTGTACCATCGAACCTAATCATGGCATTGTCAGCGTACCTGATGAACGCCTAGATCGTATTCATACAATGATCCCTGCAGATAAAAAAATTTCGGCCACAATCGAATTTGTTGATATTGCCGGGCTTGTTGAGGGTGCCTCCAAGGGAGAGGGGCTGGGCAATAAATTTTTAGCTAATATTCGCCAAACAGGGATGATTGCACATGTTGTACGATGCTTTGAAGATGATGATGTCATTCATGTGGCAGGCAAAGTAGATCCTATTCGTGATATAGAAATCATCACCTTAGAACTCATACTGGCAGATATGGAAACCTTGGAAAATCGTATTAATAAAAATCAAAAACTCTTACGCAATCCAGATAAAAAAGTCGCAGACAAAGCAAAACATGAAATCCCCGCGCTACAGCGCATCAAGGCCCACCTAGAGTCTGGAAAAGTCGCACGCACCCTCGAACTCTCAGAGGAGGACCTTGTCCTGATTGCTGAGCTATTTTTGATCACTATGAAAAAAGAAATCCTGGTATGTAATGTAGATGAAGCCGGCATTAAAGAGGAAAATGCTCTTGTAAAAACAGTGCGTGACTATGCCAAAAATCACGATCTACCCGTTATTGTCTTGTGTGGCAAGTTAGAGGCTGAAATCAGCCAGCTAGAAACACTAGAAGATCGTACTATGTTTCTAGAAGAGGCGGGCATTTCTGTCACTGGCCTAGAGCAATTAGCCAAAGCTAGCTATCATATGTTGGGATTGCGTACCTTCTTTACTGTGGGTGGCTCAGAAAATCGTGCCTGGACATTTAAAGATGGTGATACTGCCCCAAGAGCTGCAGGATATATTCATACAGACTTTGAGAAAGGATTTATTCGTGCAGAAGCTTACAACTGTGAAGATCTCTTTGTCTTGAAAAATGAGGCAGAAATTAAGGCCAAGGGCAAACTACGACAAGAAGGCAAAGATTATTTGGTCAAAGATGGGGATGTGTTATTTTTTAAGTTTAACAACTAGAAAAATAGCCCTTATTTTTCGCTAATCTCTGGCCAAAATTCTACGATAAAAGGATAAAATGCGACGGCCAACTCTTCGAAAAAAGAAAATTCCACATCAGTCCCCCTACCCTGGATACCTAAGAAAAATACCCCCCCCCTCTTCCTCCATTACACATAAGAAAAAAACCCCATCCGCCCCCAAGCGTACCTATATTTTGCCGCTTTCTATTGTCTCTTCTATTACACTTATTTGGCTTATTTGGTTTTTTTCTGTACCACCTTTTCCTTATTACCGTATCAAACCTGGAGATACCCCCTACTCTCTTTCAAAAAAGTTTTTAGTCTCTAGAGAACGCATCAATGAGATAAATCTTCTCTCTCCTGATCAGCGCCTACCTCCAGGGCAAGTTATTATTGTCCCCCAAAATGCAACCTTGGGGCGCACACATCTTGTAAGAAAAAAAATGGAAACTCTCAGTGATATCAGCCACTTGTATGATGTTCCACAGTGGGACTTAATGCGATTTAATGACCTTTCCTCTCCAATTTTGCCAAAAGGTACGATTGTGCATCTTACACAAACACGGCCACCGGACTACTTGGTACAACAGTCAGATACCTTGGCCTCAGTTGCTTCACAATTTTCACTCTCTGAAGATCAACTCGTTGAATATAATGCGCTTAATAGTGATCGTATTGAACCAGGGCAATACCTACTTCTTTATAGCAATCAGATGGTCGACTTTCACAGCTTGCCCGTCCAAACTATTGCAAAAAAAATCCAAAAAAATATTGTTGCCGAGACAAGTTCTAAAATCGTGTCACTTGCCCAACAAACATGGGCCACTCTCTCTGCTGTGCAGAAAAAACAACCTACAACTGCCCCAGAAACCCTCTTGACCATGCAATCTCCAATACAAAAACCCCCCATCACAGATCCTTCTCGATTTGAACCATTTGTTGATCCACAACTCACATACCAAGAAAATGTGCGCCGTAGTGTACATGAGGATTTTTTTCTCGCTTCCAATCTGTTAGAAGTCTTTAATCATGAAATCTTGGCCATGCCCATACTTGGGCGTGAACTAGAAGGATATGCAATTATGATTGACCCAGGCCATGGGGGCCAAGACCCGGGGGCAGTAGTCAGGATCAACACAGATAAAAAAGCGCAATATTTGGTCGAAGACGAATTTAACTACGATATCTCTTTGCGCCTGTATCGCCTTCTTAAGCGGCATGGCGCCCATGTTGCACTCTCTATTATTTCTCCTAATAATCTTATTCGTGAAGAAAGTGAATTACAGTTCTTTGAAAATGAAAAAAATGAAGTCTATAATGATCCTCATATCAACTTTAGACCCATTGGTGGACGTACGGGCATTGCAGAAAGAGTCAAAATTGGCAAAGAGTTTTTTGGCAGTACTCCTGCTGAAAAACGCTTGTGGATTAGTATTCATCATGACTCAAGCCCCCACTCTCCCAAGGGGCTTGTTGCAGTCCACAATCGAGCCACTACTGAAACCTATGCACTTGCAAATTCTATTATTAATGCACAAAAACGAGGGAAAATTATCAAGGATGAATACTTTGTGCTAACTAATAACCCCTCTCCTGCAGCACTATTACTAGAAGTGCGTAATCCCGCTATAGGTGAAGCTAAAGAAATGATTTCTGCAGAACAACGAGAAAAAGATACCCAGATGATCTATGAAGGAATCTTAGCCTATGTGCAAGCAAAAATACCTCCCCTGACTAATAGCACGCCCTAAGATCTTCTTATTCTTGCCAATTCAAGCAAATTTGTGATAATATCACAAGTATATTTGGAGGTCTTTGTGTCACAAAAAATTGCCCTAATTACGGGAATTACGGGTCAAGATGGTTCTTATCTAGCAGAGTTTTTACTAGAGAAAGGGTATGCTGTGCATGGTATTATTCGGCGATCTTCCAGTTTTAATACTCAACGTATTGAACATTTGTACATAGACGATGCGATCAAAGATATTCGACTGAAAAAAAATATTTTTATTCACTATGGGGATCTCACAGATTCGCTGAATATCGTCCAATTAATTCAAAAAATACAACCCAATGAAATCTATAACTTAGCCGCACAAAGCCATGTAAAAGTGAGCTTTGATATCCCAGAATATACCGCTGATGTAGACGCACTGGGAACATTGCGGATTTTGGAAGCGGTACGCCTGCTTGGCATGGAAAAATCAACAAAGATTTATCAAGCCAGTACTAGCGAACTCTATGGCCTTGTTCAAGAAGTTCCCCAAACTGAAAAGACTCCATTTTATCCTCGCAGCCCCTACGGCGTTGCTAAGCTTTATGGATTTTGGATCACAAAAAACTACCGCGAAAGCTATAATATGTTTGCCTGTAACGGCATTCTTTTTAACCATGAATCCCAGCGCAGAGGCGAAACTTTCGTTACGCGCAAAATTACCCTTGCTGTGGCACGCATCCTTGCTGGCAAGCAAGAAAAACTCTATCTGGGCAATCTGGATGCACAAAGAGATTGGGGGTATGCACCTGATTATGTTGAATGTATGTGGATGATTTTGCAACACAAAACAGCCGAGGATTTTGTTATTGCCACTGGAGAAATGCATACTGTAAGAGAATTTTGCCTACTCGCTTTCAGGGAAGCTGGCATCGAACTAGAATTTAGCGGATCTGGTGTGAACGAAAAGGGTATCAATAAAAAAACGCAACAAACTCTCATTGAAATTGATCCAGCCTATTTCAGGCCTGCTGAAGTCGAGCAGTTGCTAGGAGATCCCACAAAGGCCAAAACTGTGCTAGGGTGGAATCCTCGCAAAACATCCTTTGAAGATCTTGTCAAAAAAATGGTCCAACACGATCTGGCCCAAGAAAAATAAACACAGGGGAGACTATTTTGTCTGCATTTTTATTACGCGTTTTACGTAAAATCGTAACCTTAACTCGTGTGACCCTGCTACACACCCCTATTGTTTCTCACATCAATCGTAGCATTCCCTTTGGAAAACACCACTCTTATTCACAGCTGTGTACTCAAGACGCACTCTTGCTAATCGAAGAAACGTTGCAAGCACCAGAACCATGTATGATTGCACGTTTTGGTCGTATTGAAATCTCCACATTGGTGCGTATTTATTTTATGTTAGAAAAAAAATCTTTGTTAAAAAAAATGCAAGATTTCCTACTTTGGAAAAATGATGGTTTTTTTTTAGAAACACAATATATCTTACGGGGAATGAAAATCAATGCTGGATTTTTTCCCCTTACTCGCCCTTTGCTTCTCAAATACTACAACCTATGCCTACAAGATATACCAGAATGTAATATTTTGGCCTCGTGGACAGCAGAGGAGCGGGTTTTTCACCATTTGCTAGAAAAATCGACCTTTATTCCATTTTGCCTGGGTTCTTTTTTGTGGAAACAGGAGATGCCATGGACACGTGTGCTAGAGGGCAAAAAAGTCCTTGTCGTGCATCCTTTTGCGCAATCCATTGAGCAACAATACACAACAAAACGTACAAAAATTTTTCCTGGAACCCAGGTTCTTCCACTCTTTGACTTAAAAGTCTTACAGGCTGTACAAAGCCTGGGGGATCAAGAACCCCCTTTTGAAACATGGTTTGATGCGCTGGATCATATGAAAACTCAGATCAATAAGATAGATTTTGATATCGCCCTCATTGGATGTGGTGCGTATGGATTCAACCTCGCTGCACATATCAAAAAAATGGGGAAAAAAGCCGTTCATATGGGGGGAGATCTTCAATACTTATTTGGTATTGTAGGTAATTTTTTAGAAAAAAATCCTATCTGGCAAACACTCAAAAATGATGCATGGATTCATCCATCAGAAGAAGAGCGGCCTTTAGGATTTAAAAAAGTAGAAAATGGTTGCTACTGGTAAGTGAGTCCTTATCTCTTGTTGATGCTCTTTAGTTATGCTAATCTTAAAGCATGAATAAAGACTCAAAAATCTATGTGGCTGGACATCTGGGCCTTGTGGGATCCTCTATCATACGTGCTTTAAATCGCCAAGGTTATCACAATATTATTTATCAGACAATCGATGCATTAGATCTTAAAAACCAATCCGCTGTGTTGGATTTTTTTGCCATAGAAAAGCCCGACTATGTGTTATTGGCTGCTGCCAAGGTGGGGGGCATTTTGGCCAACAATACGTATCCTGCTGAGTTTATTTATGACAACTTGGTGATTGCATCTAATGTCATCCATGCCGCTTATCTTCACCATGTGAAAAAACTCCTATTTTTGGGTTCTAGTTGCATTTATCCCAAACTTGCACAACAGCCAATCAAGGAAGAATATCTGCTAACAGGTGCACTAGAACCTACCAATGAAGCTTATGCGATTGCAAAAATTGCAGGCCTGAAAATGTGCCAGTTTTATCGTCGTCAATACGGATGTGCCTTTATTAGTGCAATGCCCACCAACCTCTATGGACCTGGAGATAATTTTGATCTACAAAGTAGCCATGTTATTCCAGCCATGATCCGCAAATTTCATGAAGCTAAACAGCAAGGCGCGAATGTCACACTGTGGGGAACAGGCAACCCTCGGCGAGAATTTCTGTATGTTGATGACCTTGCTGATGCGCTAATCTACCTAATGAATCATTACAGCGAAGAGAGTCATATTAACCTAGGCGTAGGAGAAGATTTGAGCATTAAGGAACTTGCTTTATTGATTCAAAATATTGTGGGCCACCAAAAAGACATTATTTGGGATACCACCAAGCCTGATGGGACCCCTCGCAAACTCCTAGATGTCAGCAAACTCAATGCCACTGGGTTTAAGGCAAAAATCTCCTTAAAAGAGGGTCTAAAAAGATCCTATGATTGGTTTTTGAAAAATTCCTAGTTCATGTGCTTTTTGATCGAGATTTTTATATATTGATACACCCTGACAGGCAGGCATTTTTTTGCGAGTTTGAAAGGAAGATCGTGCCAAAATTTCTTTCGATTGATCTGATTTTTTATCTTTTTAAAGAAATGATAGATAGCTTTTCTTGCATGCAAATTTTCTACAACCAGTATTTTCTCTATGGGCAAAGAAAAGGGTGATTTTTTCTTAATCTCATAAGCACTTGCGAATTTTCCACTGTGTGTACCTGTGCCATCAAATCCAATATTATTAATAAGAGAAACCCCTGGGCACAAACATAAATAATTGCTCAAAAAAAGCGTTGCCGCATAACGAATCGCCCAAGAATTGTTGTGCCCACTAATCTGGTCTCGTAACATTTGTGTAAAAAAATATGATCCATCTATATCAAATTCTTTTGTACGATCTTGATTTTCTATTTGATCCAACAATACTTGCCCATTGGGATTAAAAACCTCCCAGCGATCACTCCAAGTCGCCCATCCCCAACATAAAAAATTTTTTACAAACAGTGTCTGTGGCAATTCTTTGGCCAAAGGATACATATATCCACAAATAGCTCCCACACGATTTTCTCTTTCATACAATTCTAATGCTTCATTCATATACCCCAAAAATTCTTTTGTCGTAATAATATCATCTTCTACTACAATTACCTTTCCATGCGTATTGACGACTTTTGTCACACCATGCACAATCGACCTTGCCAGGCCCCTGTTTTCATCACTATATTCAATTTGAATACTTTTAAACCCCTCAATATTGGCAATAAAATCTCTCACTTCGTGTATATCTTTTTGATTTCTAGCATTTTTTGTCTTATCTTCGAAAATCCTCGGCCCATCTGCAAAAATATAGCAATCTGTCATCTGGGCAAGCGAATTTTGCAACAAAGCCTGTATTGTTTTTTTTGTATGTATAGGACGATTATAAACAAAGATCACTACTGGTGCGATACGCATTTGTTGCTCCTTTTAAAAAAAATTAAATACTATTGTGCTGAAAAAACTACCAACAATGGCTTTCTATTGTAATTTTTTTTTCCTCTCTAAGCAATATAAATGCTTGGGGAGACGCAGAATTATCCCTATTTCTCATATAAATCACTTGATAAATTGTCTCTTCCACTTTAAGATCGTGGACATGAATGTTTCTATTATTGGTGCTGGTTATGTGGGGCTGGTAGCTGCAGTATGCCTTGCAGATGCAGGACATAATGTCTTGTGTGTAGAGAAAAATCCCGCACGTTTGAATGCACTAAAAAAAGGTGATGTCCCTATTTATGAACCTGGCCTTGAGCAACTGCTGGCACATGTATTGCAACAAGGCACACTCCAGTTTGTCAGTCAAATAAAACTTGCAGCCACACATAGCCAAATTGCAATCCTGTGTGTGGGCACACCAGAGGGTCCCGATGGGCAAGCTGATTTATCCCAGGTATTCTCTGCTTCTGCAGAACTTGCAAAATATGCAAAAGACTATCTTTTGATCGTAGAAAAATCTACTGTGCCAGTTGAAACTCATAAAAAAATCCTTGCACTTTTGAAAGAAACTCAGAAAAAATCACTTTTTGATGTTGCTAGCAATCCCGAATTTTTGCGTGAAGGAAAAGCCCTAGAAGATTTTCAGCACCCCGATCGCATTGTTATTGGGGCAGACTCAGAACGTGCCCATGTTTTGCTTGCAGATCTCTACCGCTCCTATACAAAAAAAGGCATCCCTATTGTCAAAACAAGCACTGCCAGTGCAGAACTCATCAAACAGGCGAGCAATAACTTTCTGGCTCTCAAAATTAGCTATGCCAATATGTTGGCTGAGCTATGTGAAAAAACCCATGCAGATATTGATGATGTGACCCGCGGAATGGGGATGGATCAACGTATTGGCCCTTCTTTTCTAAAAGCTGGCATTGGCTTTGGGGGTAGCTGTTTCCCTAAAGATCTTGCCGCATTTATTCGTACAGGTGAACTAGTGGGTATTCATTTTGGCATGTTGCGCGAGGTATTATTTGTCAACAATCGCCAAAGAGAGCGATTTTTAGCCAAAATTCACCAAACAATAAATCATTTACACGAAAAAAATATTGCTATCTGGGGGCTCGCATTCAAACCAGAAACTGATGACATCCGAGAGGCCCCTGCATTATACATTGTAAAAGAGCTCCTAGGAGTCCAAGCAAAAGTGCACCTTTATGATCCAAAAGCAATGCCTGTGTTTAAAAAAATCATCAAAGAAACACCCCAGGTTTACTATGCAAACGATCCCTATGATGCACTAGAAAATGCAGATGCATTACTGATTCTTACAGAATGGTCTGAATTTTTATATGCTGATTTTGAAAAAGTTAAAACGATTATGCGGGCCAATCATATTTTTGATGCACGCAATTGCCTGGCAAAAGATCGCCTCTTGTCCATGGGGTTTCACTATGTAGGCATGGGGCGCTAACCCCTATTCTGGACGTTCTTTTTTGTACTTGGTCCAAAACCATATCACAAATCCATATGGAAGAAAATTTTTAATAAAATTTTTGCACCACAGTGATAATGTTGTCTTTTTTGGAAAATACTCATCATATAGTTGCATAAGCTCTATCCCGCCACGATCACCACGCCCACCACGTAAAAAATTAACTAATACATTTTCTATGAGATAAAAACTTGTCTTGTTTTTAACAAAAATTTCCATAATAAATGCTTGATCACTGGCCAGGCTCAGATCTTCTCTATACAAACCATACCTATCATGTAAAGACCTGGCAAAAAATAGTGCCTGATGATACATCACCCTGCAGTTTAACAATGCCGGATACATTTGCACTACTTGCACAGGAATTAGTTGGGCATCACGTGCTTCCCATAACTTTTCAATTGCACCAAAAACACTTATATCAGGCATTGTTTCTATATGTTGTGCAATAATCGAAAGTGCATTGCCACAATACCAATCGCCACCATTAAGCATATTCACAAACTGCCCGCGCGCCATTTTCAGGCCTTTATTCATTGCATGGTAAATTCCATTGTCTTTTTCAGAAACCCACTTTAGTTGCCCTGTATCATATTGGTTTTGATATGTACGAATCACATCCACACTGCCATCTGTAGAAGCACCATCAATAATGATGTGCTCAAAATCATGGAAATCTTGATTGAGAACACTTTCTATGGTGCGTTTAATACCTACAACATCATTAAAGTTGATAGAAATAATCGAAAATAGTGGATTCTTGTTGTTCATAGAAAAAGGCTATCATTTTTAACTTTGATAAATCAAGATTTCTCTAGCCAAACTTATGCATCTCTAGTAAAAAGTTTTAAAAAATACTACTATCTGTAGTCGATGGAAAGTTATTCTCGTCCAATCGTCTTTATAGACTCTGGCATTGGTGGGCTCAAATATTTAGAATTTGTGCGCAATCAATATCCCAACTATACCTATGTCTATGTTGCTGACTCAGCAAATTTCCCATATGGAAAAAAAACACGCCATGAACTAGAGTCTATCTTTCTTCCATATGCAAAACATATTCATTCTATATTAAACCCCCAAGCTGTTGTTATTTCTTGCAATACAGCGACGCTGGTAGGATATGATATATTTAAAGAAAATTTTGACTGCCCTGTGCTAGGTGTTCAACCGATTCTTAATGCGCCTGCCATAGAAACCTATTCCAAACCTATTGGCATCTTGGCAACAGAAGCATCTGTACGGTGCCTGATTTCACAACCATCGCTTCAAAAAATAGATCTACACTTTTTTCCTGCTAGTACTTTAGTCGATTTTATTGAATACCACTGGATTTCTTCTTCACATGAAGAAAAGTTAGTATTCCTTAAACCTTTTGCTAAAGATATACAGTCAAAAAACATTCATACACTTATGCTTTCTTGCACCCATTTTTCACATCTCAAAAATGAATTAGCCATGCTCTTGCCCAATATTATTTTGTTGGACTTTGTGCAAGAAGCTGGAATTAAATTGGCAAAAGAACTAGAACTTATTGCACATCCATCGATTGTGGGACAGGGGAAACTTTATCAAACCAGCATGCAACGTAGTGAAGAATATCGCTGTTTTGCTGATTTATTTCATCTATCTTATAGCGGGATCCTCTAGATGAATTTAAATGAGTTTGAAGCTATATTTAATATAAAGATTCCCACAAGTTGGCGTACATTTTTTTGTAAAGAATTAAAAAATGTAGAATTTATTTCTCTTATTTATCAAGTGATTGATCTTTATGAAAAAAAAGTTATTTACCCCCCCAAACATATGATTTGGAATGCATTTATCCTGACACCCCTAGAAAAAATACACGGTGTCTTAATCGGGCAAGATCCTTATCATGGACCAAGGCAAGCTTGTGGACTTGCATTCAGCTTGCCCTGCGATCAAAAAATTACCCCTTCCTTACGTAATATCCTCAAAGAAGTTGCACGCACCACAGGAGCGCCCATACAACCCCATGGAGATATTTCTCACTGGGCTAAACAGGGAATCTTCTTGATCAATAGTTTTTTAACTGTCGAAGAGAACCTGCCACTCTCACACCACAAACTAGGGTGGGAGGGTTTTACCGATCATCTCATTGCTTATATTAGCGAAAAAAAACATGGATTGTTTTTCTTTTTATGGGGGAAAGAGGCACAAAAAAAGGAATCTATTATTTATGATAATGCTCATCTTATTCTCAAGACTCCACACCCCTCCCCACTCTCACGCTCAGCATTTGTGGGTTGCGGATGCTTTTCTAAAGCGAATGAATTTTTAATCTGCCAAAAAAAAGCACCCATAAACTGGTAAAAAATCCCTCAATACAAATAAAGTGTATCTTTTGTGATATTAAAATAGTCTTTTCTTTATTTTTAAATCTCTGTGTGTATAAATTGTGGATAACTTTTTTTATTTTATTTTCGAATTGAAAAAACTTTAGACTTTATTTTTAAAACATAGAATTTTCGCACTTTTATTTGGAAAAAACTGATTTTTAGGCTATATTTTTTTATTTTATTCATAGTGTAACTCCTCAATTTATCCACAAGAGGCTTTCTGTTAAATATGTATATCCTGTGGATAATCTGAGAGTAGTCTGTATTTTTGTTATAAAAACTTATATTTTTCTCACCATTGATCCGATTCTAGGGAAAGAGGGAGAGTACCAATGTCATTTATTAAGTATATCTTTTCAACAAACTCATGGATTTCTAGTCGTGAGACTAAGCCTGTTTATGAAACAAAACGACGTTTGAATGCCTACAATCATGGTATGAATATGGGTGCTACCTCTGATTTGCCCACAGAAGCTATTTCTCATGTGAGGGAACTAGAAAAAAAGAAGGTCTCTTATGAAAGGCTCAGTAATGCTAATCCTGTCTATGATCAAAAACAGGTAGACTTTTGGAGAAATCATACACATGAGTTGTATAACATGGTTGTACACCGTAGTACTGCTTTTTGTGGTTCATCTTCTCATAATGATAGTGGTTTGGCTATCAATTTTTTAGCCGCATAAATTTTTTTTTTTTGATCATACCCTATTTTAGCCTAGCTCCTAAAGCATTCTCTATTTGTGTGTGTTCATATGATATTTTTTTAAAAAATCAATAAAATTCTATTTTCAAAGGGTTGGCAATCTCTATGTTCTTTGATAGTTCTATGCTACAAGAAGTCATTAAACAACTTCGAATCAAAGGAATTCTCTCTGAAGATGAAGAAAATACCTGCCTCTCACGTATGCAAGTTGTTGGTTTGAAAAATGCTGAGCTTGTGTTGAAAACTCCCTCCTTATACTACAAAGATCGTTTTAATGAGCTTTATCAAGAAGAAATCGCACGCCAAGTTTCAGAAATGGAAGGCACCCCCATTCGTGTCACATTTATTTTGGGTGAAAAAATAGAAAAGTTAGAAGAAAATTCAAAAAAAAATAATATATCTACCGCGAAAAACATAGATTCTGAAGATCAAAAAAAAGCCTACAAACGCCCCGATGGGCTACGAGATCACTACTCTTTTGAAAATTTTGTCACAGGTGATAGTAATCAGTTTGCTCAAAGAGCCACATTTGCCATTGCAAAGTCTCCTGGAACAAAATACAATCCTTGTCTGATTTATGGTGGTGTCGGCCTAGGAAAAACGCATTTATTGCAGGCTATTGGTAATTATATTTTTGAACATAATCCAAAATTAAAAATTATCTACGTGACTGCAGAACAATTTTATACAGAATTTATCAGCGGCATTAACGATTCCCAAGCCAAAGCGACAGCTTTTCGCCAAAGATATAGAAATGCTGATGTTTTGTTGATGGATGATATACACTCATTTAAGAAAAAAGAAGCCTCTCAAGAAGAATTATTTCATACTTTTAATGATCTATATGATGGAAAAAAACAAATTGTCTTTACCTGTGATAGACCTATTTCTGAGCTAAAATCTATTAGTGAACGCCTGAAGAGTCGTTTTGAGCGTGCTGTTATGATAGATTTACACACACCAAATTTTGAAACAAAAGTCGCTATTATTCAAAAGAAATTACAAGATTTTAATACATCATTTCCTAATGATGTTATTGAGTTGATCGCAGAAACAATCAAAACAAATGTGCGTGACCTAGAATCTGCTATTACAAATATCCACGCTTATGCAGATCTTACAGGTAAAGAAGTTACACTAGAGCTCTCTCAGGAGAGATTAAAAGTAAGTACAGGGGCACAAACCACTACAGTTGTTTCTATTGCACGTATACAACGTGTTATTTCTGAATATTTTAATGTCTCACTCAATGATTTAAAAGGAAAAAAACGTAATAAATCTATTGTTTATCCCAGGCAATTGGCTATGCATATTTGTCGTGAAATGACAGATTTTCCTATTACAGAAATAGGACTAGAATTTGGGGGACGTGATCACACCACTGTTATGCATGCTTTACAAAAAATTAGTGATTTAAAGGTGACCGATCCCACCCTAGATGCCATGATACAAAGTTTAATTAGATCTGTCAGAGAGCATCAAGATCCTATATAATGAATGTGGACAAGGAGTGTACAAAGAAAAAATAAATGGGATAAGTTTTAAAATTATAGGCATATGCCATAATTTTTTTGTATAATGTGGATAAAGGTATTCAAATTACTAGTTATTTATCCACTATTTAAATTGTTATAATACAAAGAATTAAGTAGGATATGCACACTAATAATAAGCTTATTATTACTATGACTAAATATATATTATTATTAATAAGAACTGTTTATAAAATTTGTATGAGGTAATAAATGATTAAATTTGTATGTCAAAAAGATGTGTTAATGAAAGAACTTGCAGCCACACAAAAAATTATTAGTATTAAGAATAATATTACAATTTTATCTAATATTGTGCTAGAAGCAAAAGATGACGTGTTAATAATTCATGCTTCTGATGCACGATTGAGATTTGAAACACAAATACCAGTTAAAGTTTTTTCTCAAGGAAAAATTGCAGTTTTTGCAGATAAATTTTTTAATATAGTCAAAAATTTACCTAATACAGAAATTGAATTTTCTGTGCAAGATGATAAATTTTGTATTGTTCCGCTTAATAAAGCAGGTCTAAAAATTGAATTACGTTGGCAATCTACAGAAAGTTTTCCTTTGACAGAAGAGCCTGAGGGTACAACATATTTTCGTCTTTTGCAAAAAGATTTTATTACAATGATTAATCAAACATTTTTTTCTGTTTCGAAAGATGAAACACGTATATTTATGAATGGTGTATTTTTGAAAAAAGAAAACCAACAATTGACTATGGTTGCCACCGATGGACGGCGGTTATCTATTATTCATACACAACCAGAATCGTCGATACCAGATTTCTCTGGGGTGATTATTCATCCTAAATTTTTAACTATCATCAAAGATTTAGCTTGTGGTGAAGGAGAATTGGCATTGTCACTCTCAGATAAAACAATTTTTGCGCAGTTTGATAATACAAAAATCTCTGGGACCCTCATAGATGGTGCATTTCCTAGTTTTGAGCGAGTCATTCCAGAAACACAGACCTATCAAATAGAGTTTAATAAAAATGATTTTATTGATGGACTCAAAAGAACAGCAATTTTTTCTGATGATAAATCCAGTAGAATTCAGTTAAATTTTTCTGATGCAAAACTAGAAATGGTAGCAGAAGATAATCAAGTGGGGGGAATTCATGAAGAAATTCCTTGTCAGTATCAAGGAGATGCCGTCATATTGGCATTAAATCACCACTATTTACGTGAACCTCTGATGGTAATGGACTCACCATTATTTATATTTGAGTTTACAGACGCAAATCATGCGATTACACTTCGTCCAGCATCAGAAGAGAAGAGTCTCCACGTTGTGATGCCTATGCAGCTAGATTAGGCTATTTTTTTCGTTTGTGTTAAATTATATTAAGATTGAAAATTTTCGAAACCTTCTTATGCAAAAAGTTTCTTTGCAAGATCGTCATATTGTGTTGTGTGGAGATAATGGGCAAGGTAAGACGAGTTTCATAGAAGCAATTTATTATTTAATTTTTTCTTCGAGCTTTCGTGAGCAAAAAGAAGATGCCATATGTCAAATAGGGCAGGATGCTTTTGTTTTATTTGGTGAGTTCACACAAGAAAATCAAAGCTATCAGGATAAACTGGGAGTATCCTGGGCTAAAAAGCATAAACGTATTATTTTTAATGGGCGAGAATTGCGGGATCGAAAAGAATTGGTGGCACAATTTCCCTGTATACCATTTTTATACGATGATTTATTACTTATCGATGGCACAATGGAACGACGCAGACGTTTTTTTGATCAAATTTTAAGTTTAATTAATCCAACATTTATTGATTACTTGCGCCAATACAAAAAAATTCTCAAAGAAAGAAATTTAAGTCTGAGAACGAGGCAATTAGATTTACTTCCTATCTATACTCAACAATTAATCAAGATGGGACTAATTTTGGTGCAAGAACGCCAAAAAATGATTAAACTATTTAAATCCTTATTTTCTCCATTAATGAAAGAGGTTGCTGGATTAGAAATTTTAATAGAGTATCAGCCACACTGGAAAATATTGGATGAGGATCATATTTTGAAAATTTTTGATCAAAAAAAAGATCAGGAATTGAAACAAGGGTTAACACTACATGGACCACATCGAGATCGCTATACCTTTATTTATCAAGAAAATGATGCAGAACATTATCTCTCTTTGGGTCAAAAGCGACTTTTGGCATTATCACTAAAAACATCAGCCACACAACTTTTTTATCAACAAAGCCAAAGAAAGCCTATATTACTCTTAGATGATATATTTTTGGAGCTGACACATGATTTACGGGCACAATTTCTGAGTTATTTACCACCATATGATCAAGCATTTTTTACATTTTTGACACAAGAATATGCACACATCCCTGTTTCATCACCACTAATTTATCAAGTAAAAAATGGGAAATTAATAGAGCCATGAACGAACAAGACACAGAATTTTCCACACCAAAAAATATTTTACCACTCATTTTGAATGATATTTCAAAAAAGGGAGAAACTAAAGGGACTATTTTTCGTGGGTGGGTCGGCATTGTGGGGGATAAACTATTTGAGCAAACCAAGGTAATAGACATTAAAAATGGAACAATTTTTATTGCCTCCAGAGATGGAAGCAGTATGCAACTAATTCTTTTAAAAAAATCTGAGATTTTGGCAAAACTAAAAAAGGATTATGGGGGCTTAGGGATAGAAAAATTGCATGTAAGTATAGAAAAAAATACAAAAAACGAACAGTTTTCTTCAGTTCAGTCACCTGCAATCCCACCAAAGAAACACAGTATAAATACAGATGTGGACTTTCAGGGATTATTAAAAAAAATCTATGGGTATAGTCAGGGAAAATGAATGATATAGGTCCGCTTAATTATGAAGAAATAGACAAAGTCCTCTCTGAATTACAGTTGAAGAGAAGTTTTTTAAAAAAAGTGATCCAGCCAGACTTCAAAAGCTTGGTTTTAACATTTCTTCGAGAAGACGAGAGTGTTATGCGCGTTTTCTTTGATCTCTGTGCGTATAGTAGTGCCCTTTATCCTATTCCAGTAGATAATCATAACTTAAAAAACAAAGATTTAAGATTTGTACAACTATTACGATCGCAGTGTCAGGGTGGATATATAGAAGATGTTTATCAATACGAAAAAGAACGTATTATTGTGTTTCACGTGAAACATTTGGAAAAGAAAAAATTTCTTTATGTACGGCTTTGGGGCACACGTAGCAATATTTTTTTGTGTGATGAAAGTCAGGAAATTGTCGACGTATTTTATCGTAGGCCCAAAAGTCAAGAATTTTCTGGACAACCCTATGTTATGCCTGAAAAAAGGCCTGTTTTAGCAGACTTTAAACCCAGGGTCATTGAAGGGAGGGGGAGCCTGGGAGAGCGCCTATATCGCCTTTATTTTTTTCTTAGAGAAGAAAATGATGTCCGTAATAGTGCGTTGGATGAATTTTTGCAGTGGCATCAGTCAAAATGGGATGATATATTATTAAAGAGGGGCCAGCTTGTGCAAAAGTTGATGCACAATCAAAAGTCCGCAGAAGAGGCAAAAAAGATTGCAGACCTTCTGATGATAGCAGATTCTTTGGAAAATAGGATTGATGTACAGGCAAAAACTTTGCAGGTGGTAGATTTTGAGGGTGATAGACAAATAGTTTTGATTGATCCACTGAAGACCTGTATAGAAAATGCACAGGCCTACTATGAAAAGAAGAAAAAATTAAACAAAGAGAAAGATTCAATTCAAGAACGCCTCATTGATATATCGGCCCAAGAAGATATGCTGGGGGCATTGTGGGATCGTCAAAGTGATCTAGAATTTTTAAAGCAGAAAGAATGGCAGAAAAAAGAGCACACAAAGCCAGCTGCCCTACAGGGACTCTTTTTTCGTTATGAGGAGTATATTTTTTGTGTGGGGCGCAATGCCAGGGAGAATGAGTTGCTTTTGCGAAAATTTGCACGCGGAAGAGACTGGTGGCTACATGTGCGCGATTTTTCCGGGGCATACATCTTTGTGATTGTTAAAAAAAATATCGCAGTTTTGCCCCAAGAAATTATGCTGATGGCATGTGAACTAGCGGCAAACTATAGCAAGGGCAAAGAGGAAAAGGTGATAGATGTTTATCTAACGCAGGTAAAGTACTTGAAAAAAGTAAAAAAACAGCCAGGCAAAGTGCTTGTTTCTCAAGAAAAAAACATCTCGTATCGCAGAGATAATGTGCGCTTAGGGCTCATAATGAGCAGACGCATGATATAGGCATTGTTTCACGTGAAACAATGCCTATATCATGCGTCAATTTCGATATCAGTTCCCAAAAATCCTAAATTTTCTTCAAAAATATAGTTATCAAGGCTTTCTGTTAATCCGATTTCTTTTAATGAGTCTATGACATCTTGATAGGCGGCTGTTTGCTTAAATACGTCAAATTGGCGCTGTTTAAATTCTTGGTATTGAGAATAGTTTAGGATTTTTTCACCAGATACAGTGCCCTTTTTTATGCGCCAGATTTGATAATGAGTAAAGGCCGTGGGTTCGCCGCTAAGATCAAAAAAGAGCTCCTTGCCGGTGGGAGCAACAATGATGCCAGAATGCCAATCGGCAAAAATAGGTAGTTTGCGAGAGAGGCTCAGGGGTTGATTATCTCTTTGTCCCTGTAGCTGAGTCAGCCAAAGTCCACGTGCATCAATTTGCCAAAATGCGCGATATAGGCGTTCTTTTAGCCCCTGTGGCGGGGGAGAGTTGGGGGCCAGTGCAGAATTTTGAAAAAAGTAGTCATCTAGGGGCGCTACGACAAGATCGTATTGTCGCTTGTTTGCAAAAATTTTGTCTGCTTCTACAAGCGACTGGCCATAAGCGGTGAGTGCTGTAAAAAAAATGAGGGCAGAAAAGAGTCGATTTATTTGAAAAAATGAAGAGCATCTCATGGCTTCAAGTATCGGGGGATTTGTACAAAATGCAAAAGATAATTTTATGATAGCAGTATAAGTAAAAATTTGTGTCACTTTTATTGAGTAATTTATTAAAACAGATTGTGTCTTTGGGTGCTGGGGTATTAGTATTTTAACTCAGTATGATTTTTTAAAAATTAAAGAGGGGGTTGCAAATGGGAGAAAATTTGATTCATGTGTATTCAGAGATTGGCAAATTAAAAAAGGTCTTGTTGCATCGCCCAGGGCGTGAGCTAGAAAATTTGGTGCCAAAGATGTTGGGAGAGTTGCTTTTTGATGACACCCCATATTTGAAAAAAGCACAAGAAGAGCATGATTGCTTTGCAGACACACTCAGGAAAAGTGGCACAGAAGTTCTGTATGTTGAAAATCTTCTCGCCCAGGCACTCTCAGACCCAAGAGTAAAGGAGAGCTTTGTAGGCGAGTTTATTCATGAGGCAAATATTTCTAGCAAAGTCCTAGCGCATGCACTCAAAGATTTTTTATTAAAAATGCCTACAGCAAAAATGGTTGACCAGGTGATAGCGGGGCTGCGAAAAGGGGAATTTCCTGCATATCAGAAGCATACGCTTTCGGATCATATTCTTGCGGAGAGGGTTTTTTATTTAGACCCTATGCCCAATTTGTTATTTATGCGTGATCCTTTTGCGGCTATTGGGCGTGGTGTGAATATTAATTCAATGCATACGCGTGTGCGTCAAAGAGAGACATTATTGTTAGATTATATTTTTAAATATCATCCTGTGTATGCGCAGAATGTGCCACGTTTTCACGAACGGACATTTGCAGGCAGTTTGGAAGGGGGAGATCAGCTAGTCATCAATGAGAATATTCTTGCGATTGGTATTTCGCAACGAACACAAGCTGTAGCAATTGAAAATGTAGCACGCAATCTTTTTTCTAGTCCCGGCAATACTTTTAAGCAAGTAGTTGCGATCGATATTCCAGATGAGCGGGCGTTTATGCATCTGGATACGGTCTTTACACAAGTAGACCATGATAAGTTTAGTATATTTTCTCATTTTGATCGGGCAATTCGTGCATTTGTTTTGACGCCTGCCCCTGGTGATTATGGACTAAAAGTCAGAGAAGAAGTAGAGGGATTAGATACGCTTCTTTCCAATCTTTTGGAGAGAAGGGCGACCCTGATTTCTTGTGGAAATGGGGATCCTGTGGATTCAGACAGGGAACAGTGGAATGATGGATCGAACACATTAGCCATTGCGCCTGGAGAAGTGGTTGTGTATGATCGCAATCATGTGACAAATGCGCTCCTAGAGGATCATGGCATCAAGGTGCACCGCATTCCCTCGAGTGAACTTTCTCGAGGAAGGGGTGGCCCGCGTTGTATGTCTATGCCACTTTCGCGCGAGCAGTGCTAAATAATTCTTTAAGATAAACAACAGTTGTTTTGAAAGCAATGGAGGGATAGCGTATGTACAATTTGAGAAATCGCAGTTTTTTGCGACTACTAGATTTTACAAAAAAGGATATTCGGTATTTACTGGATCTTTCCCGCGACCTAAAAAGGTCCAAATATACAGGCACAGAAGTGCAGCGTATGAGGGGCAAGAATATTGCACTCATCTTTGAAAAAGACTCCACAAGGACACGTTGTGCATTTGAGGTGGGGGCTTATGATCAGGGAGCGCATGTGACCTATTTGGGGCCCAGTGGATCGCATATTGGAGAAAAAGAAACAGTGGCAGATACTGCGCGCGTTTTGGGGCGCATGTATGATGGGATTCAGTATCGTGGATTTAGTCAAAAAGCAGTAGAAGATTTGGCAAAATATTCTGGTGTGCCTGTATGGAATGGGCTCACTGATGTTGCACATCCCACACAGATTCTGGCAGACTTTTTAACGATAGAGGAGCATTTGGGTCGATTAAAGGGCGTGAAGATGGCTTATTGTGGAGATGGTCGCAGTAATATGGCAAATTCTTTGATGGAAGGGGCTGCTATTATGGGGCTAGATTTTCGCATTGTTGCACCAAGGGCCCTTTTTCCAGAAGCTCCACTTATGGCTGAGTGTGAAAAGTTGGCCCAAAAGAGTGGGGGCAGCATCCTTGTCACAGATAGCGTTGATCAAGGGGTGAAGGGCGCAGAGGTTGTCTATACAGATGTCTGGGTCTCTATGGGAGAGCCAGAGAGTGTGTGGGATGAGCGTATTGAGATGCTCAAGCCTTATCAAGTAAATGCTGCATTAATGAAAAAGGCCGCTGAGAAGGCGATTTTTATGCATTGCTTGCCGGCTTTTCATAACCTGGATTTGGCGATCGGAAAAAAGATTTATGAAAAATATGGCCTTAATGGCGTAGAGGTGACAGAGGATGTCTTTGAAAGTGAGGCGAGTGTTGTCTTTGATGAAGCAGAGAATCGTCTGCATACTATTAAAGCTGTGATGGTTGCGACACTGGGAGACTAGTGATATAGGTTGTTATAGTAAAGGAGTTTTTTATGAAAGTTTTTAAAATGCCTTCAGCATTTTCGGTATTAATTTTGGGGATTATCCTTATGGCGGTGTTAACCTGGATAATTCCTTCTGGGGAATTTGAGAAAAATGAGGATGGGAGCTTTATTCCTGGTAGTTATACTCAGGTTGAATCAAGTCCGCAGGGATTGTGGGATGTCATCTTGGCACCTGTTTATGGCATGCTGGGCAAAGAGGGGACGGATCCCGCAATTGAAATTGCTTTATTTATTTTGGTAATTGGTGGATTTTTAGGCATTGTAGAAAAAACGGGTGCAATTAATAGCGGGATTTCTACATTAGTAAAAAATAGTCGGGGCAAAGAAAAGCGCCTTATTTGGATATTAATGGTACTCTTTGCCATTGGTGGATCCACTTATGGGATGGCCGAGGAGACGATAGCCTTTTATCCATTGGTCATTCCCATCTTGATGGCCGCGGGGTTTGACACAATGACAGCACTCGCTGTAGTGATGCTCGGCGCAGGAACGGGAGTTCTGGGGTCTACGGTCAATCCCTTTGCTACGGGCGTAGCATCACAGGCAGTGGGCATTGGTCTTGGTGAAGGCATTATTTGGAGACTGTTATCCTTGGTGGGCAGTGTGGGGCTAGCAATTTTTTATGTCTATCGCTATGCAATGCGAGTCAAGGCCAACCCTCAGTCATCACTTGTGGCCGATCAGATGGAAGAAAATAAACATGCATTTAAGATTCCTACAAATTTGGTACAAATCACGAACAAGCAAACGGTTGTCCTAGGGTTATTTGTTCTCACCTTTACGCTCATGATTGTTTCATTAGTGCCTTGGGGTAGCATTATTCCTGGGTTTACCTTTTTTGAGTCTAGCGCAGAGGCCTTGAAACAAATACCTTTTATTGGAAGTTTCTTGGGGCAAAATATGTTGCCCTTTGGTGATTGGTATTTTGTTGAGATTACTGGGTTATTTTTGATTATGGCGATTCTTATTGGTGTCTATTATGGACTTTCAGAGGATGATTTAATTAAGAGCTTTATTTCTGGAGCAGCGAGCTTGCTATCTGTAGCATTTGTCGTGGTTGTGGCGAGGGGTATTCAGGTCGTGATGAATGATGGACAAATTACTGCGACGATTTTGGCATGGTTTGAATCAAAGCTTGCAGGCATGTCTAAGGGGGCATTTGCAGTTTTTTCATTCATTATGTATATTCCGCTGTCTTTGCTCATTCCTTCTACTTCTGGGTTGGCGGCAGCGACGATGTCGATTATGGGACCTCTTTCAGACTTTGCCAATGTACCAAAGCATGCGGTTATTACGGGATTTCAGGCGGCTTCAGGCATTGTTAACATGATGACACCTACGTCTGGTGTGGTGATTGGGGCGTTAGCAATTTCACGCGTGTCCTTTGATCGGTGGCTCAAATTTTCTGGAAAACTTTTAGGGATGTTGGTATTACTTAATGCAGGCATTATTTGGCTTGCGGCAGTATTTGGGTAATGCAAGAAAAGAGGAATTGATAGCATGAAAATACTTGTAGCACTGGGGGGCAATGCACTAGAAGATGGTGCCGTTCCTACTGCAGAAAATCAACTAAAGGTGATCAGGGTGGCGGCAACCCATTTGGCAGATATGATAGAGGCAGGCCACGAACTCGTAATTAGCCATGGAAATGGGCCACAGGTGGGGCGAATTTTATTGCAAAATGAGGCAGCAAAGGCACAGACCCCAGTTTTGCCTCTAGATGTGTGTGGTGCAATGACGCAAGGTGCAATTGGATATCAGATTCAACAGGCTATGCAGAGCGAATTATCTCAGCGAGGCATTGAAAAGCCTGTAGTGACTTTATTGACGCAGGTCGTAGTTGATTCAGAAGACTCGGCATTTTTAAATCCAACCAAGCCTGTGGGTGTTTTTTATTCTGTAGCAGAAGTAGATGCACTCAAGAGTGTGGATGCAAGTATGATTTTTAAGGAAGATGCAGGAAGGGGGTGGCGCAGAGTAGTGGCTTCCCCCCGTCCGCAAATGATACAAGAGATGCCGGCTATTCAATCATTGATCCAAGCTGGCTGTGTCGTCATAGCTTGTGGCGGAGGCGGGATCCCTGTGGTCAAAGAGGCACAGAATGTCAGGGGGGTAGCAGCAGTCATAGATAAGGATTTTGCGAGTGCATTATTGGCAGAAAACCTAAATTTTGATGTGCTAGCCATTCTGACGGCCGTAGATCAAGTGGCAATCAATTACAACAAACCGCAACAGCGCGATTTGGCTCAATTGAGCATTGGGGATGCACAACGGTATATCGAGGAAAAACAATTTGCTCCAGGCAGTATGTTGCCCAAGGTGCAGGCGGCAGTCAATTTTGCAAGTAGTGACCCAAAAAGAAGGGCATTAATTACATCTTTGGCACAAATGAAGCTTGCAATGGAGGGTGGAGGGGGAACGTGGATTTCTCAAAATTAGAACAAAAATGGCGGATATTCAGGATGTTGGGGATTGACCTAAAGCATTAGGGGTAAAACGCCAATAAAATTTATATAAAAATGCTTGCTAGGCTTGAAAAAAAGCATATACTATGTCTCTAGGGAATTTTATCATGACGGGGTTCCAGGGTGAGGGGGGAGATGAAAGATGATTTTGTGTGCACCAGTAAA
Organism: Spirochaetia bacterium; assembly: GCA_051648825.1. GTDB lineage: Bacteria > Spirochaetota > Spirochaetia > WRBN01 > WRBN01 > JAHHUI01. Next base: position 65,999 of record JBOFFX010000018.1, on the reverse strand, counting down.
TGGTAAGTTGATAGCAATAAAGGATGTGCCAGATCCAGTTTTCTCTGAAAAAATGCTCGGCGATGGATTTGCCGTAGAGAGTAATGAAGAAAAAAAGGATTTTATTTATGCACCTGTAAGTGGTGTCATTAAAAACATAAATGCAAATGGACATGCGTTTATCATAGAGACAGAAGAGGGTGTAGATGTTCTCACGCATGTGGGGGTGGAAACTGTTGCGCTCAAGGGCAAGGGCTTTAAGGTCTTAGCCAAAGTGGGGCGCAAAGTAGGATTGGGAGATAAGATTTTAAAGGTCGATTTTGACTTTGTACGAAAAAATGCTCCCGCATCTATGGTGATTGTTGTTTTGGCGAATCGTCCTGATGCTATTGTGAGTCTTGGAACATCTGGCGATGTTAAGCGTGGAGATGTTGTTTTTAATTTGACAGAATCAACGAGTGAATCATGTGGGTGCAATTGTGGTGGTGATGCACAGACACAGATGATAGAGGGGGATTGGATTGTTATTCCAAACCCACACGGCTTGCATGCACGACCCTCCGCTACATTGGCAAAAAAGGCGATGGCTTTTTCTGCGTCTGTTTCTTTGGAGCAAGAAGGAGGAAAAACTGTAGGGGCAAAAAGCTCTACGGGCATCATGAGCTTGGGGCTTCCCCATGGTGCACGGGTGAGATTTATTTCTTCAGATGCACAGGCTATTAAGGATTTAAACCAAGCGGTCTTGGATGGATTAGGGGAAGACGTAGGTGCTTCTTCTGTGCCATCGCCAGCTGCCTCATCGGCAAAGAGTGCAGGACAGACGGAAAAGGCCCCCGCGCCATCACCGCTTTTTAAGCTAGATTTTTCTGGAGAAAGTAGGCTCGCTTTGCCTGTCTCTAGCCCAGGCATCAATATGGGCGAGATTTATGTACTCAAGGAAGCGGAGCGCAATATTTCTGCCAATGGTGCGGGTGTAGATGTAGAGAAAAAATCACTTAAGAAGGCACTGGAACAAGCACTCAAAGATTTGGATGCAGAGATGAAGGGTGTTGACAATGAGAGCGCCGAGATTTTAGAGGCACACAAAGCCTTTTTGATGGATCCAGAATTAGAGACGCTCTCTATGAAGGTGATTGAGTCAGGAAAGAGTGCCTCCTTTGCGTGGAATAGCGTGACGCGAGAGCAGGCCGAAATTTTTGCACAAAGTGGTAATGCTTATATGGCAGAGCGTGCAGCGGATATGCGGGATATTAATAATCGTATCCTAGATTTGTTACTGGGCAAAGTGCCAGCCCCAGAGTATCCAGAAAGCTGTGTTGTGGTTATCTACGAGTTAACCCCCAGTGATGTGACGGGGTTTGATAAGCGCATAAAGGGCGTGATCAGTGTAGTGGGATCTCCCACGTCTCATGCCTCTATTATGCTCAGAAATAGGGGCATCCCCTCCTTCTTTAAGGCTCCAGATGAATTGATGATGGCACCTGCAGGCGTTGTGGCTATTTTAGACACAGATTCTGGAACCTGTATTATCAACGCAAACAGTCAAGAGCGTACAGACTATCAGCATAAAATTTTAGAGATGGAACAGCGTAAGGCTTTGGCACTTTCTGCTGCAGGAAAGCGAGGTGAAACAAAAGACGGCTATCGTATTGAAGTTACTGGCAATGTCTCAAGTATCAAAGAGGCAAAAGAGGCAACAGAGCGTGGGGGAGAAGGATATGGTTTGGCGCGTAGTGAATTTTTGTTTTATGGCAAAAAGACTGCTCCCACCGAAGATGAACAGCGCGATTTATATCAGGGACTTTTGGATGCAACCACACACATGGTCACTGTGCGATTACTAGATGCAGGCGGAGACAAACCGCTGGCTTATGTCAAGATTCCAAAGGAAAACAACCCGCAGTTGGGTATTCGTGGTATGCGTATTATTGAAGACAACGAAGAGATTTATCGTACGCAGATTCGTGCCCTGCTCAGGTGCAAGGATTTGGATCGACTACGGATTATGACGCCAATGATTTCTTTGGTGAGCGAAGTGCATTTGATGAGTAAAATTATAGCCGAAGAAAAACAAAAATTAGGCATCAGGCAAAGTCCTCAAGTAGGAATTATGGCAGAAACCCCTGCTGTTTGTGTGCTATCAGAGCAATTTGCCCCTCATGTGGACTTTTTTTCTGTGGGCACAAATGATCTCACGCAGTATACGATGGCGATGGATCGCGAGAATTCTCGTTTGGCACCTTTGGCGAGTGCAGCAAATCCTGCAGTACTGACTATGATTCATCATTTGTGTGTGGGTGCCCAAAAATTCAGCAAGCCCGTAGCGGTATGTGGTGCGGCAGCAAGTGACCCTGTCACAGCATTGCTCTTTGTAGGCTTAGGTGTCACAGAGCTGGCTTCTGCTGCTGAGACTTTACCAGAGGTAAAGGCGGCAATTCGCAATTATACAATGAAGCAGCTCAAGGAAGTTTCTCTACGTGCATTGCGTGCAAGTACAGAAGATGAGGTGCGTAAGATTGTGAAGAGAGAATTAAATATCTAAAAAAATAAAAAAATAAAAAAGAGAGGTGTTTAGATGGGTGGTTCAACAAAACTTCTGAGTAAGTTTTCCTTGGGGAATTTTTTCTCCACGCTAGCAAAATCTGTGCAACTTCCAATTGCTGTTTTGCCGGTAGCTGGTTTGTTGTTGAGATTTGGACAAGACGATTTGCTGGGAGCATTTGGTATTTATGGGCAGTTTTTAGCGGGCGGCGCTAATGCTATTTTTTCTAATCTCCCGTTAATTTTTGCAGTGGCAATGGCCATTGGTTTTTCCAGAGATTCACATGGTTCTGCGGCCCTTGCTGGTGCTGTAGGATATTTGGTTCTTACTGGTAGCTTGCAAAAACTTGCACCACAGGTCAATATTGGCATTCTGGGCGGTATTGTTGCTGGTGTGATGGCAGGAATGCTTTATAATCGTTTTTCTGGAATTACATTGCCTCCTTATCTGGCATTTTTTTCAGGAAAAAGGTTTGTCCCAATTATCACAGCCTTTGTTGCAGTCTTAACAGCAATTCTCTTTAGTTTTGTTTGGCCAGGGATTCAGTATGCAGTAGATTCATTTGGCCTTTGGATGACAAAAAGTGGCAATATTGGACTCTTTTTCTATGGGTTCTTTAACCGTATGCTTTTGCCACTAGGATTGCACAATATTATTAATACTATTGTTTGGTTCCAGTTGGGAGAGTATACGAATGCTGCGGGAGAAGTGGTCACAGGAGATATCACACGATATCTTTCTGGAGATCCAACAGCGGGGTATTTTATGGCAGGATTCTTTCCCGTCATGATGTTTGGATTGCCTGCGGCTTGTTTTGCCATGCTGATGGCTTCTCCAAAAGAAAATCGCAATGCAATGTCTGGAATTTTTGTTTCTTTGGGACTCACCTCCCTTATTACTGGTGTGACAGAGCCTATTGAGTATGCGTTTATGTTCTTGGCTTTCCCCTTGTACATTATCCATGCCGTCCTTACGGGCCTTTCTATGGTGATTATGCATATTTTGCAGGTCAGACTAGGATTTACCTTCTCTGCAGGATTGATCGACTTTTTCTTAAATGCAAAATATGGTGCACAAACAAAAGATGTGCTAGTCTTTGGTTCTGCACTGGGTGGGTATGGAAACTTGTTGTGGGGCATTATCATGGGTGCTATTTATGCTGTCCTGTACTATGTTCTCTTTACACTGGCTATTCGCGTATGGAATCTTAAGACCCCGGGCCGTACGGATGATGCACAGGAAGTTGCAGCAGCGGGTGCATCATTTAGTGTCGCAATGGAAGAAAGAGCACAGAAAATCTTTGTTGCATTGGGTGGCATGAGCAATATTAAGGTTGTTGATGCATGTGCAACTCGATTGCGTGTTGATATTAATGAGAACAGCGCTGTGGATGAAGCCGCATTAAAGGCGATGGGGGTGATGGGTGTGGTTAACAAAATTGCAGGGCATTGTCAGGTGATTGTTGGTACCGACGCAGCACAAGTCAGTGATGCAATTAAGGCGATTATTACGCGTCAAAAATCATAAGATAACATAAAAAAGAAGCAGCCACCCAATTGTTAAAATCAATTTTGGTGGTTGCTTCTTTTTGTTTTTTAGGGTTTATTTAATCCTATGAATAAAGAGAAGAATGCCCATCTGCTATTAGGTCCAGAAATTGGTCAGAAGCAAGAATTTGTGGATGCGTTATTTCTGCAAGCACAAAAATCTGATCCTGCTATTGAGCGTTATAAATTCTATCCCTATGATGCGGCTATTCATGAAATTATCAATATAATAGAAACGCCAGGACTTTTTCAGTCTGCCAGGTTTTTACAGATTGCTAATATCGAAGATTTTAAAGCGGTAGATATGGAAAAACTGCTCATAGCAATTACGCATATGTCTTCTAGTGTTTGGGTGGTACTTTTTTCCACACAAAATCAAGCGCCCAAAATTCACAAAAAACTGGAGCACGTGATTCCTGCCAAAAATCGACGTATTTTTTGGGAAATGTTTGAAAATCGCAAACATGAATGGATTAATGAATTTTTTACCAAAGAGGGGATCAAGATTGCCCCAGATGCTATAGATAAGCTTTTGGTACTTGTAGAAAATAATACTCAAGAACTGCGCGTCGCATGTGAAGCTCTGGCGGGGTTTTTTGAAAACCAGGCAATGATCACTGAAGAAAATGTGAGTACATTTGTCATTCATAGCCGAGAAGAAAGTGTTTATAGTTTATTTTTCTATATACTCAACACAGATCTAGTTGCAAGTTGTGACTGTTTGTTGCGCTTGGCGATGAGTCCAGAGAGTATTGGAGTGCAGACGCTAACTGGACTTCTTTGGCAATTTCGTAAAGTCTTGAAATTAAAGGAATTGCTAGAGGCGGGGATCAGTATTGATCTTGCAGCAAAGCAAGTAATGATATTGGGCAAGCATCAAATTCAGCTTTATCACAAAGCAACAAAAAAATACTCTATGGATCAATTGCATATATTTCTTAGAGAATTCTGTGTGTATGATGGGTTATTAAGATCCAATTACCCTAGAGATATGCAACGAATTTTAATAGAAAATTTTATCCTTATGTTATGTTTGCCCCCGTGGGGGACAAGGCCAACTTTTCTTTCTTAATAAAAAATGATACTATTAACCAGTACAAACAATTCTTAGTAAGACAAATTTAATCTTTTTGACAATTAAGTAAGCTGGAGGAGCTAGATGAAGAAATGGATATTAATGATGATGGGAGCCAGTTTCGCACTTTTTCCTATGCACGCAAATAATGAGAAAGAAATATCCAAAGCAATAGAGAGAGAGAGAAAAGAGGCTGCACGCCTGCAAAAACAAAAAGAATTTGAGGCCATTGCTGCACAGCGAAAAGATGTAACGGGTTATTGGTTTATGCACGACTATCACAAGGTGCGCGCTGGCATTGCCTATCTTTATGAATATAATGGCACCATTTATGGGCGCACCCTTGTGACAATAGACCCAGATACAGGAGATAAGGATACCTACAACAAGCCTATAGGCAGGGCCCGCAATATTCCAGGAAACCCTTTTACCGTGGGAATGGAAGTCATTTGGGTCAGCAGGTGGCATCCAAAAAGGCGCAAATGGGTGAGTGGGAATATTTTGGACCCAAGAAGAAGGCGTCCGTTTAACCTAGATATGTGGCGAGAAGGAACAGAGCTGAAATTATTTGGCAATATTGGGGCGGGGATAGGCGCTACAGTTACTTGGCATCGTGCAACAGCAGCAGACTTGCCAAAAGATGTACCCGTGCCAGATGTGACAAAATTTGTTCCCCAAATTTACTATTAAAAAACTATTCTAAGTGTAAGATTTTTTTAAACCGCAAGAAAGCCTTTTTGTAGCGCAAATTTGCAAGTGTTGAGATATCGGCATATAGTGCTTTGAACGAAGAAAATATAAAGATAGAAACACTGACAATGGCAAAAGGTGCAATGGTAGCATAAAAAACATCCATGTTGCCATTTCTTGCAGAAATGCCCGTGATCATATTCAATACCGTAAAGATTGCTGCCACAGCAAAGTGTGACATTGTAGAAAGAATAATGCCAGAGTTCTTTTTTACACGCAAAAGAATCGGTGTCATGATATAAAGTACCATAGAGAAAGGGGAGATAAAGCGTTTAATAAAATTTAATAACTCGGATCTATAAGACATGCCATTTTGTTTAAGTAGCTGAATTTGTTGGTGGGCTTCAATAATAGTTGTGTTATACTGCCCGCGGACACTTAGATGAATTTCGCCAATAGTGGGCTGCCCATCCCAGACCATATCCTGCAGGTGACCCGCATCTATTGTGTTGTCAATATTGAGCACGCGGGCTTCTTTGAGTTGCCAGTTTTCACCTGTCCAGATAGCATAGCGTGCATCTACGCGTTGCAATAAATGTTGTTCTTCTGTAAAAATAATAATCATAATTTCTTCAAAAGTTTCCTCTGCCTCAATATATCTTTCTGCATAAAAAACGCTATTTTCGCCCTTGAAAACAATAAATGAAGGCTTTTGTCCCATTTCAATATATTCCAAAATTTTTAGGCGCTTGTTCATAGTGGGTACGGCGAGGGATTCATTAAGAATAAAATTGCCTAGACACAGGAGCAGTCCGATCAAAATTTGGGGCAAAATAAGGCGCCTAATCGAATATCCCAACGTCATAAATGCCAATAACTCTAGCTCACTATTCATTTTTCCAAATAAATAGGAGGAGGCAAAAAGCCCCGCGAATGGCATAGTCAATGACATAATAGAGGGAATGTTATACAAAAATGCTAAAAGAATTTGTTTTACACTTAAGCCATAGTTGAGGTAGTTAATAAATGAATTGAGCAGGTCTATCAAGCTGACAAATGAAACAAGGATCATCCATGCAACGATAAAGAACCGGATAAAATTGATGAGTATAAAACGAGAAGATACCGTCATTTTTTTATCTTTAGATAGAGAATTAATGCAATGAGCAAAAATGCCATATCTCCCGCAGCAACAATCCAAAGGCCAAACTGACCAATAATAACAAGGTGAATCGTCATATAAAGCGAGAACCAATAAACCATAGAAAATAAAACTCCAACGCCTAGCATAGTGGTTTGCTGGGTTTTTCGGCTAGTGATAGAGAGTGAAAATGCAAGAAAAACAAAAATAAAACAGGCAATGGGCAAAGAGATCTGCTGATAAAAATCTACAAAGCTAGTTCTATAACGAATATCTGGTTTTTTTGATGGCAGGCTATTTTGGTATCGCATATAAAATGCATCAATCTGAGAACGTTGGCCCCCATTAATGATAGAGTATAGATAATTGTCTGAAAGATTGCCCAACCAATTCATTGCTTGTTCCATACGTATTGTGCGGTTAGCTAATAAGGCATCTTTACTTTTTTGCAAATTTTCCAAGGTGCTTTTAATTGTTTTTCCTGTAGCAGTGGTCATTTTGTGCAATTCATCAGGCGTAATATTCACCCCATATTGTGCTGAAGCGGCATAAATAAGTTGATAGTTTAGGATGCGCGTATCCTTTGAGGCACTCATCCCCTGCACATCCTCTAGCATAAAAGAGCGCCCAGCCCCCTTATCTTTGTTGTTACTTTGGATGCGAGCACTTCTAGCATGAATCACACGTTTGTATCCAAAAGAATCATAGTCAACAATGGTGACACCTTCAATATTACCACTCTTGATAGGGCCAGTCATCACAACAGTATCACCAATTTTTTGTGAAGAATTGGATTCGATCAAAATATTGGGGGTTGTTTCTGCAATATTTTTCATAATGTTTTGAAAAAGCTTATCAGCCTGAGGCGCAATAATATTAATCATAAAAAAACTCGAAAGCATGAGAATAATGCCATAAGCGATAAAAGGTTTAAGAAATTCAGCATAAGTAGACCCCAAAAATGATGCGGCTAATAGTTCATTGTCTGAGGCCATGCGGCCAATAGCCAACAAGGATCCAATAAGCCCAGAAAATGGCAGGGCCCAGACCAGTGTTGAAGGGGTCAGAGAAACAATGAGTCCGATAATTTGTAAAACCCCCACATTCAAAGAGAGCAGGGTTTCTGCCATCACCAAAAAGTTGTTAATGAGTAGCACAAAGTAAAGAAATAGTAGAGTGGAGATTTGTGTAAAAAAGATTTCTTTTAAAATATATCGGTTAAGCAAAGACCATCGGCGCAGGATATAGGCATGGATTTTTGCATAGGCTCTTTCAAAGAAGAGATTGATGTATAAAAAAAGCAGCATCTTGGGTGCTCCCTACAATCAGATACGGTGAAGAAAAAGCCATTCCGCTGAGAGTGGAAAATTCAATAGAAACTACCCGCAAATCTACCCCAGATTTCTCAAGGGGGAGTTTGAGTTGTTGCAGACGATCTCTTTGCGCATTCAAAATCAAGACACACTCTGGCAAAAGGTGAATTTCAGATATGCTAATATCTGTATTTATTATAGCTAAATTCTTATCTTGATCTAGGAGAAAAAGTGTAGATTTTTGGCTGACACCCCATAATCCTTGTGTGCTGGGAGTCAACGCGGTGATAGACTGTTGTTCCAAAACCGAGATCTGTTGCCAATGATTATTTTCATTGGTATACAGGCCCGTTGTTGTGGCTGCCCACAAAGCTTGCTGATGGATCACAAGTGAGCGCATATGCACAAATTCGGGGCGATTGATGACAGAGGGAACAAAGGCCTCTCCATTCCAAGTATAGATGCCAAAATTTTCTATACCAAGTAAGAGTTGGTTTTCATAGTAAACCAGACTAATAGGGCGGCCCCCTTTTGGTAAAATAGAACTAAAAATTTCACCACTCTTTTTATCATATGTGAGTAGAGAATGAGTGCCTGCAATCCAGATTCTGTCCTCTTGAACAAAAATATTGTGTACATCTTGCATGGGCTGAGACTGCTGAGGCTTGCGAATTAGGGTATATTCACCACTCGTGAGTGTGTAGCGAGAAATTGTGCCCAGTGTATCAGCAACCCACAAGTCATCACCATCTAGTGCCATTGCTGAGATTGCATGTGTGGTGAGACCTAATTTATGTATAGGAAATTTGAATGATAAAAGTGCTTTCTCGGCTAATGCGTATTGGCGTTTTTTTTCTTCGTTCAAAATTTGGGATTTGTCTATGGCAGAAAAAATTTTTTGTGCCCGATAGGGGTTTGTTGTGAGAGTTTTCATAGCAATATCTAGTAGTGTGGATCCGTAGGATTGCAGAGGAAAAAGCATTGAGGCAAGTAGTAGGTAGATAAAAGAGCGCACCAGGGTCACTTTTTGCCAGTACTACCAAACCCAGCATGCTGACGATCTGAGGAATTGAGTATTGTGACAGGCTGAAACTCAGCACGGACGACAGGGGCGATTACGAGTTGAGCAATACGTTCACCATTTTCGATAGTGAATTTTTTGGGGCCCAAATTAATAAGGATAATTTTAATTTCTCCACGATAGTCACTATCAATGGTACCAGGTGAGTTAAGCACAGTAATGCCATGCTTGAGGGCAAGCCCACTGCGCGGACGGACTTGTGCTTCGTAGCCGAAGGGAATTTCTATGGCCAATCCTGTAGGAATTAAAGCAGATTCTTGGGGCATCATTGTGATGGGCGAATTGAGTTGAGCACAAATGTCCGCCCCACTGGCTTCTTTTGAGGCATAATATGGGGCAACATTGCCAGTGTATTTAATAACCAAGTTTTGATTCATCAGTCCAATTATCGCCTCGATTTATAGACTGCATAACAAAAAAATCTGTGGAATACGTAGAAAAAAAAAGTAAAAATAGGTAATGTCTAAATCAGCGATGAAAAAAATTATCATTTTATTAACAGTTTTAAGTGTACTCGCCTGTTCTCATCAGTCATTGCCTGCGGCTAATGAGCTGATGATAGCACCAGTTGTGATTGATGCAGACTCTGCAAATATTTTGCCACGCTTAGATTTGATTTCAGAGTTGGGGTTTAATACAGTGGTTTTTATTGGAGCAGGCACAGACTTGTGGGCAGAATTGACATTGCAAGCACATGGGCGCGGATTGTATGCTGTTTTTATGACAGAGGCGCAAGACTCTGCAAAGGTTGTAGACTATTTACTTTCTAGTGGAGTTGCAGCACGTATTGACGGGGTATGGTTGAGTCAGGGGAATTATTTTGACCGTAAAGATATTAAAAAAATCCAACAAGGACTCAGGAAGCTTCAGAGCGAGGTGAAAGATCGCAAATCACTAGGGCAGTTGTTTATTCAAAGCAATGAAGCAAGTACAGCCTCGTTATTGCAAAATGGCAAATTGGTAGAGGGTGTGATTTATTACGATCATTCTGCAGCGGGGCTATTGGGGTTGCTATTGGGGTATGAGGGGCAAGAGCGCGAGCCAGAACTTATGGGTGTTGATATTGCCAAGATGTATAATTGGCGTAATTTTTATGCAAAAGCAGGGCATTTGTTAGTGCCTTTAACGCTAAATTTTTCTTATGCGTTTAAGCAAGAAGCTGTTTCTGATATAGCTGTGGGGTTAATGAATTCAGTATCTGGACCCCTGTATATGCCTATTGCACTCAACGGTGTGGATGCAACATTTTATGAAAAAGACTTGCAGGTGATAAAGACAGCACTACAGATAAGAAAAGATAATGCAAGTTTGTATAGAGGAAAACAAAGCAATCTGGCCTATAATAATGGCGTCTATATTGACATCAAGGAAGATGGCAGAGAACAAATTTTGGCAGTATTCAATCTGATGCCAACACAGGTTCAGTACCGCTTGCCATATTTGAGGGCAACAAAACTTAAGAATAATATACGCTTAAAAAACATTAAAACAGGACAAGTCATTCATGTGACAGGATCACAGCTTGTGATGGATTTGGGCCCATATGAATCGGGCTACTGGAGAATAGAAAAAAAGTAGTTGACAGATTGTGTTTTTTTGTAATATAGTTATTTCTACCAGAAGAAACACGAATGAAGTACGGGAGTCCGCCATTGTTTCTTTTGAGAGAATCATCCCTGAATAGGTGATAAGGAGCTCTAAGATGATAAAAAAATATTCTTCTAGTATTCTTGTTTTTATGACTGTTGTATTTTTATTTTCATGTGGTATGGCAAGTAATTCTGTAAGAAGACAAGTCGGCGGTGCAGATCATGGTGATGGCAATGACATTGGTGGGAGTAAGGATCTTGTTGCTCCCGCAAACTTTAAAATAGTCAATAATGGGACTGGAACCGAGACGTTCTTAACGCTGGAGTGGGACTCTGTACCCCATGCAACGCTGTATCGTGTTTATCGTGCAGTTTATCCAACACGATCGCATATGGCTGAGCCAGCTGCACGAGAATTTAAGCTGTTGACTACCGTTGATGCAAGTAGTGCTGTGGGGGGGAAACTCACTACGCAGCACAATATTCCCCACCTGCCTTTGAGGCGCTATGCATATAAGGTAACGGCAGCTAATGATGATGGCGAGTCTGAAAGTACTGCGGTTTTGACTGGGTATCGTGTGCCCATAGATCAACTTGAGGCACTCAAAGATATTGATTATACGGTGCATTTTGCACAAACTAGTATTTCTAATTTTGGCGCAGCATATAAAGAGGCTACAATACACGGCCGCGGTGGGGGCAACTATTTTTATCGTTCAAATACCAGCCCGAAGAGTCGATTCCAGAATCACAATGATTTCGAGGTGGTTTTGAATGGTGACCCCTCAATGAGCTTAAATATCTTTACTCAGCGTGTCACAATGAATGGTGATATTAATATTAGTGGGCTATATACAGGGAAGATGACTTATCATAGCTTGCTGGGTGCAGAAGGTGGGCTGACAAAAAATGGACAGGTCACAATTTCTTATAATCATCCGACCAAGGGGACATTGACAAGAAAGTATAATTTTGAAGAAATTAGGCAACATATGAAGACCGTAGCTATGAATCCTGTGGACAAGATTGCGGCACCACACAAGTCTGAGTGGAATGAGGCAGATGCCTCTTATACACGTCAAATGAAGACGGGAAGAGGAAATTAGTTTTTTATTGCCAATATTGATAATATAGCAAAAGTATATTTAATACTTTTGCGCCTCCCCTTGTTTCTTTCAAAAGAAACAAGGGGAGGGTGGGGAGTTTTGGATGACAAGAGCAAGTATGCGTTGTATATTGTATCTTATTTTATTTATATTGGCGTCTTGTGGACCACCCACAACAAGACGCAGGCCATTGGTGGGCAATGCAGATCATAGTGGTGGCATTGCCAATGTGGGGACAGACAAAGATCTGGGTATTCCTAGTGATTTTTTTGTAGACAATCACATGACAGCAAATGAAAAGTTTCTTACGCTAAGTTGGAATGCTGTTTCTGATGCCACTGGCTATCGAATCTATCGTGCGGTATATGCAACATCCGAGCATATGGCGGATCCTCAGCCAAAAGAATTTAAGCTTTTGCAAGAAATTACACAACCGTATCCACTGCCATCTCGTATCAGTATTAACCACCCTATTCCAGAGGTGCCATTACGACGTTATGCCTATTATGTCACAGCTACGCGCTACTATGGTGAATCTGATTTTTCTCAAATGATTTATGGCTGGCGCATGCCTGTTGATGAAATTGAAGCACTCAAAGATATGGATTATTCCATGCATTTTGCACAGTCTAGTATTTCTAATTTTGGTGAAATGAACATAGATACTACAGTGCTGGCTAGAGCTAGTGGATCTTATGAGTATTCATCAAAAATTGGAAAAGCCATCAGTAATTTTCGTTATTACGTTGACTTTGAGACAACAATACATGGCAGCCCTAGAATCAGTGTGACACTGAGTCCTTTGGGTATCAAAATGAATGGCACAATACAGGCTACGGGATTGTATACAGCCAAGATTACTTATGAAAATCTTCAGGCAGTTCAAGGAGGGTTCACTCAGTCTGGCATTGTCAAAATTGAGTATGATCACCCAAGTCGTGGCAAGCTGACAAAAAGTCTTGATGCTTCAGAAGCCAGAAAAGTGATGAAAACTGTTGCATTTAATGCAGATGATGTATGGCCAAAACCACCACGCAGAGAGTGGGATGAGGCAGATCCCAACTATGTACGCACGATCCGCAAATCTTACAAAAACTATCAAAGATAAAAAAGTGCAAATTTAGCACAAAATATTAATAAGAAATTGTCTTTTGTGCCGTGATACACTATCTTTACCTATGAGATTCTTCATATTTTACTCGGAGATTAATACATGGGCGAAGCACATAGTGGTTTCATAAATATATCAATGATAACTTTAGCAGTTTTAATTGGATGCTCTTCTCCCACCACACGTTCCCGCCAGCTACTAGGCCAGGCTGACCATAGTGGTGGAATTGCAAATGTGGGCACTGATACATCCCTGGCTATTCCTACAAATTTTGCCGTAGAGAATAATGGTACAGGCACGGACAAGTTTCTTAAACTGAGTTGGACCCCAGTTGCTGGGGCCACTGGGTATCGGGTTTATCGAGCAATTTATCCTACAATTATGCACAAAACTAATCCTCAAGATCAAGAGTTCAAGCTTTTACAAGAGTTAACCCAACCATTTCCTCTCCCCACAAAGATAGATGTCAAACACAATATTCCTGAGGTACCATTGCGACGTTATGCCTATTATGTTACAGCTACACGCTATTATGGCGAATCTAATTTTTCTCAAATGATTACAGGCTGGCGAGTTCCTGTAGATGAAGTAGAGGCACTACGCGATCTTGACTATACAGTGCATTTTGCACAGACACGAATACCCAAATTTGGAGAAATGAATTTGGATGAAATTGTCAACGGCCGTGGTGGAGGCACCTATCATTTCACTTCAAAAATCACAAAAATGCGCAGTGATTTTAAGAGCTATTGTAATTTTGAGGTCATCTTGAATGGCACCCCCAAAATGGCCATCAACATGAGCCCTATTGGTACTAAGATGAATGGAGAAACTCTCATTACTGGGCTCTATAATGCACGCACAATACATAAGGATTTTTTGGGAACAGTAGGGGGCTTGAGTGCTGGGGGTCAAATTGTGATGGAATACGATCATCCTACACGGGGGTTGCTCAAAAGAGCATTTGATTATAAAGAGGCGAGTCGATTTATGCGTTCTGTAGCACTCACAGCAGACGAAATTTATCCTGCTCCTCCACGCAGAGAGTGGGATGAATCAGATAGCAGTTATGTTCGTACACGTGCTCTCAAATTCAAAGATGGATAAGATCTCTTGGCAGGTTGGTTTGAAAAAATAAATACCATCGTTACTCAAGGGGGAAATGCCCCTATTAAAGAGATAAATGGCTCCCCCAATTTTATCGTACCCCTCTTTTCCAAAAGAGCCATATAAACATTGAGTGAGTACATATAGGTATAGGCGTGCTTGCATATCATACCCATGCTCAATCATTGCATCAGAAAGAGATGTGCTGTGATAATTTTTTTGTTCATAACCCAAAGATGTGGTTTTCCAGTCCAGAACATAATAGAGACCATCATAAACAAAAACCAGATCCAAAAACCCCCGTAAAAACCCCTTCTTCACATCAAAATGATGCAGAGGTGTTTTGAGTTGTGCCCCAGCTGGCATATGCATCAAAAATTCAACCTCATGTCTTTTTTCATTGAGAGAAATATCGCAGAGTTTGGTGTTTTTTAATGCGGGGATAGGCACATTGAGAGTATTCCAGAGCATTGTTTTAAATATATGCAGGAATGTCGATTGTCGGTGATAGGTGATGTTCATAAATCGTTGAATACTATTTTTTGATAATTTTTCAATTCTGGCATCTGCACAAAATTGATCGATGGGTTGTTGGGCATAGTGAAATGGCAGAGTTTCAACAATGTGATGAAAGGCATTTCCCAGTGCGGTACCCCCAGGTATTGTCAGGGTAGAAAGTGGCAGGTTTTCTATCATGGTGATATCAGGATGAATTTCATTCACATGATCTTCCTCCTCATCAGAGAACTTATTTTTCCACAAAGAAGAGTAGCTGTTGATAGCCATAATTCGATTGTGAAACCCTATCGTTGTCTGAATCTGTGGCAGGGATAGGCAGTAATCCATTTCATTGGCCTCTCCTACTATAGGTGTGACATGAGTCTCTATATTTATCTTTTTGAGTGCAAAGGGGCTTTCTTTTTGTGCACACAATGCACGGATAGAACCCAGTAGGGTTAAGACATCTTCTTGGTTAATTTTTTCATTATGTGGATTGATTTTTAAAATATTTTGCGCAGCAGGGCTCTCACTAACTAGATGGGCAAGGCATTGTAAATAGTAAGAATTTTTATTGATAGGCAAAAGTGGAAAAAAGAGGTGACTTTTGGCCCGTGTAGCTAAAACATAAAAAGCATGTAGGATTTCTTCATCTTGGTTGGCCCAATCCATTGCCACGATAGTCTTGTTGCAACTAAAATCAATAAAGGGGGCACTATCTTTTTGTGTAAAAAAGTTCTTTTTTTGGGAGACTTTTTTACACCCAAAAAACGCAAAAACAATAGGGTATTCTAGGCCTTTAACCTGATGGATATTTGAAATACGAATGGCATGATTTTCTGTTTCTAATTGGATTTGCGCCATCTCATCATTTTTTTGTTCCTCACACAGCTTATTCATCCTTTGATAAAAATAGGCAGCGCCACTATGGGCACCGGCAGTGCGTTCTTCTTGCAAGACAAGGCTGACCAAGTGCCGCATATTCACAATGCGACCTTCTGCATCTGGACTATGAATAATACGAGAGAAATAACCGTATTCACGAAAAAGTTGATCAAATATTTTTGAAAATTGGCGTGTATTGGCCATGTGTTGCCATGAATGAAAATTTTCATAAAATTTTTCTAAAAATTCCAGTTGTGTTTCTTCTTTCAACAAGTCAGGTGGTCGTAGACCAAAAAGTGCAGAAGTCAAAAGTTTATGGCGAATTTTTTTGGAGTTTGGGCGGGATAATGCTTCTAAAAATAATAAAATAAGCACAAATTCTTGAGAATCAAAAATAGAGTGTTCACTCAGGAGCAGAACACAGGGTAGACGGGCCTCAGTGAGAGCAATTTTGAGTGCTTTTGCCTCGGATTTTTGTTGTACCAAGCACACAATGTCTGACCCAAGAACCCGTCGAGATTCGCCTGTTTTTGGGTTTTTGAGCTGATATTCTGGATTTGTTAAAAGCGCAAGAATATGGTGAATATAGAGTTGGTAAGAGAGGGTTTTTGCTTGGCCCAAGGGCAATGCCTCTGGGGTATTTTCACTTTCTAAAAATGTGATACCTTTATACAGATTGAAAGCGGGGCCTGTTAAAAATTCTATCTCTTCACGGCCTGCCACCACCGGGGTGTATCCATAGTCCGTGTGGGAAAATACTTGAGAAAACCACATATTGATACCATTGAGGACGGTAGGATGTGATCGATAGTTTTTTTTCATGGTGTATTGCTGCGCTACATCGATCATCTTTTTTGCCTGCAGGTAAGTTTGTGGATTCGCTCCCCTAAAGTAATAAATGAGTTGTTTGGGATCGCCAATAAGCGCATAGGTATGGTTGGGGCCTATTTTTTTTGAAAACAATTGTTGTAATAGTGCCCATTGAAAAGAATTGGTATCTTGAAATTCATCAATGAGTGCAACTTGATATGATGGATTTAAGCTTAATGCAAATTCGTGAGAAGGATTTTCTATCAACAAATCACACAAGACTTTATTGGCATAGTCATGAGACATTTTGCCCAATAAAGCAAGCTTTTCTTTTTTGATGATTTGACATTTTTCAAAAAAATGACGTAAAAAATGTGCAGCCATTGAGGCTAAGTGAATATTTTCATAAGTCTCATCATGAATAAGGGGCTGCAGTGCTTGATAGAGTTTTTCTGCCAGGGGAGACTTAATATCTTTGAGAGATTTCTTGGTTTTATCGAGTAAAATTAAGACATCAGTCAGACTACTAGCCTGTAGGGCCATAGTTTTGTTGAGACCCAGAGATTCTAGATGTTTTTTTTCACCGTGTAAAAATTCATGATAGGAATGGTAGGTTTGGCTTTGGTTGTAATGCAATTCTCTTTCCCAGGCTTGTGCAAAAAATATGGCATCGGGGGCGATATTTTCTTTGGTTAAGAATTCTTTTTCCAAGACATTTTCGACAAGCCAAGATATGCCATCAGGAAAACTACGCGTATACTGCTCTACATGATTTTTGTATGGAGATTTTATTTTGATCAAGGCCAAAAATGCGCTCAATCCTAGTTGCAGGCTACGATTTTGTTCAATTTCTTGCACATGCCGACGAAAGTAGTCCTGGGCAATTTCTTTTTGCCAGCTACGATCAGCGCTAACTTTTAGACTAGGGTTAAACCCTGTTTCTAAACAGGTATTGAGGTAGATTTTTTGAAAAAATCCATTGATAGTCATCACAGAGAGGCGATCAAAGTCTGCAACCAAGGTCTGAAGCTGTGCTTTAACTATTGGATCAAAGCGAGTGTCTGTCAAAAATTCTTGGGAGAGCGCATGCAGGCGTTCTCTCAGCTCTGATGTAGCGTTATTTGTGAATGTGATGACAATAATTTTTTCAATAGGAACTTTTTTGTAAATGAGATATGCAAAGACGAGTCTCGTAAGGACATAAGTTTTACCCGTTCCAGCAGAGGCTTCTATCAAGAACGGGTGATCTAAAATTTTTTTAGGTAAATCTAGTAAAAAAGGATCCTGAGTATCATCCATAGCAAGACAAAATAGGTGCTAGAGTTTTTCCATTTCTTTAAAATACTTATATGTTCCAACTTTAAGCTCACTACAGGATTCCTCATCACAGACAATGATCGCATTGGGGTGTAACTGTAGTGCACTAGCGGTCCACATGTGAGAAACTCCCTCTTCTACGGTATGGCGCAGGGCACGCGCCTTGTTGTGTCCAGAAATAATGAGCGAAACTTCTCGGCTATCTGTGACGGTGGCGACGCCCACGGTCACAGACTCTTGGGGCACCTGACTAATATCATGGTCAAAAAAACGACTGTTGACCAGACGTGTTTCATGGGTAAGTTTTTGGACATGGGTACGGCTGTGCAAGCTGGTACCGGGTTCATTAAAGGCTAAATGCCCATCTACGCCAATGCCTCCGATAAATAGTTCTACACCCCCAGCATTTTGTATAGCCTTTTCGTAATCTGCACATTCTTTTTCTAGGTCTTTGGCATTGCCATTGAGAATATGGACATTCTCTTTTTTGATATTGATATGATCAAAAAGATGTTTCCACATAAAGGAATAATAGCTTTCTGGGTGAGACTGAGGAAGCCCCACATATTCATCCATATTAAATGTGACGACATGTTCAAAGCTGACTTCGCCACGTTTGTTCATCGCTGCCAAGTGCTCATATGTGCGAATAGGAGAACTTCCTGTCGCGAGTCCCAAAACAAAGGGCTTGCTGGCACTGGGGTTAAAGTCATTAATTCTTTTGGCAATATGCTGGGCCAACCACAAAGAAATTTGTTCATAATTTTGATGAATAACAACACGCATAGATACGCTCCTTAGTCATATTTTTCGCCATTATACATTGAATGAGATGTGTGCGTCCGCATTAAATCAATTTTTTAATGAAAAAATCTTAAGTTTAAATTCTGTTTCTCATAGATGTTGTGGCTATGGCCGAGAATGAAAAATAGAGAATTGACATGATAAAAAAAACACTCTTATGCCTGATCTTTCTAATTCCTTTAAAATCAGCGCTCTCTGAACCCAGGGAAGACTCCCGGCGATTAACAAACAATGAGCTACAAAGAGCGGCGCGGTATGCCCAGCGTGCGGCAGAAACACTTTTGCAAGAAATGTCTGATAGAGAAAAGCTTGGACAAATGCTGATGCTGGATATTCGCATGTGGAAAAATAGTGCCAATGGGGCATTGCGACCAGTAACAAAACTTAATAATACACTCTCCACCCTGTTCCAAAAATATGCTTTGGGATCGGTGATTTTATTCAGGGAAAATCTTGGCGATGCAAAGCAGGTCATTTCTTTGGTCAATGACCTACAAGAGACGGCTGCACGAATTCCCTTGTTTGTGGCGGTGGATCAAGAGGGTGGATTTGTTACGCGGTTGCAAGAGGGTACAGATTTTCCTGGAAATATGGCACTCGCAGCAACGCGTAATGCATCATTGGCCAAAAAGGTTGGACAAGTACATGGTTTGGAACTTTCGGCCTTAGGGGTAAATATTAATTTTGCACCTGTTGTTGATGTGAATAGCAATCAAAACAACCCCGTCATTGCCATTCGTGCATATAGCGATAATTTAGCGCTAGTATCACGCATGGCAGAGTCATATGTTGCAGGGCTTGAACAATTTCCTGTGATGGCCACAGCCAAGCACTTTCCCGGGCATGGCAATGTCATGGCAGACTCACATTATGGCTTGCCTATTGTTGAGAGTACACAGGCAGACTGGCGGCGCATTGATTTAGCACCATTTTTATCTGGAATTAAAAAAGGGATACAGGGTATCATGACAGCCCATGTGGCTTTACCAGCATTGGATAGTCAGCAAATGCGCACTAAGGATGGGCAGATGATTTTTGCTCCCGCCACCCTTTCGCAGAAAATCTTGACAGGGGTGTTGCGCAATGAATTAAAATTTGATGGGCTAATTTTTACAGATGCATTGGACATGGGGGCGATTCGCAATTTCTTTACCCCTATTCAGGCGGCCAAGCATGCTATTTCTGCGGGGGCAGATATTTTGACTATGCCAATTGTGGTGAGGAGCCCAGCAGATCTTGCACGCTTTGACCAATTTTTTACAGCCCTAGAAGTACAGATGGAACAAGATCCTGTTTTTGCTGCAAAAGTTGATCATGCAGTACGCCGCATCTTGCGACAAAAATTTAAAATGGAATTAAACTGGAAACAGCCCAGCACCGCCAATGCGCGCAGTATTATTGGATCAAGGGAGCACAAAGAGCTTGAAGACCATATTGCCAATCAGTCTGTGACTGTGCTAGAGAACGAGAGAGTTCTTCCCTATGTTTTAAAAAGAAAACAAACAATTCTTTTGCTCAACAATACTGATCGCAGAAATGAAACCATCCGTGATGAGATGCAGCAAATTGTGCGAAAAATGAAAAAAACATCACTGCGAGTCATTTCGTATAAAACAGACTATACAGGGGCTTTAACAAATGAACTTCAGCATGCGATAGAAGAGTCCAGCCTCATTCTGATGTGTACAGAAAATTTGACATCAACACCGCCACAGGCACAAAAAATTATCAACTATTCCAATGATCAAAATAAAAAGCTGGTGGTGATTGCTACCCGCAATCCTTATGATATTGCCTATTTGGACAACGTGAATGCTTATATCGCAATTTATGGAATCATGGGCTATGATGTGACAAATGCAAGCCGCAATCGACTAGAGGCCAACATGCGTGCAGCGATTCGCACCATTTTGCACCACCCAAACTACCCCAAGCTTTTTAACAAACCACGTGGACAGTTGCCAGTCAATATTTTGACACCTGATCAGGATTCTTTGCTATATCCCTATGGATATGGCCTGCAGTATTAGGGTTTTTTAGTGATAAAAATATTGCATACAGCGGATTGGCATTTGGGCCGCGTCTTATATCGCAAGCAACGCCATACAGAATTTGCACAATTTTTAGATTGGTTGCGCAACGTGCTGAAAGAAGAACAAATCAATATGCTTATTGTTGCAGGGGATATTTTTGATACGACCACGCCCAGTAGCACATTTCAAGAAATGTATTATCGATTTCTCTCTGATGCAGCTAAAATTTGTGATCATATCGTGATCACTTCTGGCAACCATGATTCGCCCTCTTTGTTGGATATGACTAAGCCACTGTTGAGATCAATGAATATACATGTGGTGGGCACCCCCCCTGACGATCTCAAGGATGAAGTTATTGTGTTGAAAAAAGACAGCACCCCACAGGCAATTGTATGTGCCGTTCCCTATTTGCGAGAAAAAGACTTGCGTACAGTAGAGATGGGCGAGAGTATGGAAGAAAAAAACACCAAGATCTTGATGGGTCTGAAAAATCACTATAAGCAGGTGGGAGATTTCGCAGTATCTCTGGAAAAATCCTATCAACAACAAGGGTATTCGCCCATTCCCATCATTATGATGGGGCACCTATTTGCTGCAGGTGGGCAGCTCTCAGTAGATGATGGAGTGCGTGATTTGTATGTAGGAAACTTAGGGCAAGTGGGCAGTGAGACTTTTCCTGCTTGTGCCAACTATGTGGCGTTGGGGCATTTGCATAGTGCACAATGCGTCAATGATCAATCGCATATTCGCTATAGTGGGTCACCCATTCCTATGAGTTTTGGCGAGGCTAATCAAACAAAACGGGTCATCATTGTAGAGTTTGAAGGAAAGGTTCCACAAATTCACACAAAAGAGATTCCATGCTTTCAGCCATTGGTGCGTATTTCTGGTCGTTTGGATCAGGTGCTAGAAGATATCGCTGCACTGAAAAAGGCCAATAGTGTGGCATGGTTAGATCTTGAATCGATAGAGCTCGGTACTGCAGCAAATCTGAATGAAAAGATCGCACAGAGCATTGCTGGCAGCCAACTCAAGGTCTTACGAAACAGAAAGAAGGAAGAGGGGGGATTGCCACAAGCCGTCAGTATCGAGCCTTTACAAAACCTAGATCCCAGAGAGGTTTTTTTGCGACGCTTGGCACAGGCCACAACAAGCCATATTTCGCAAGAAGAAAGAGAGGATTTACTCTTTTTGTATGAGCAAGTTCTTTGTGAATTGGCAGAAATTGATCCCAATGAGGATGAGGTTAGCCCCTAATGAAAATCTTGAAATTACAATTTAAAAATCTAAATTCTTTGTATGGAGAATGGGAGATCGACTTCACACATCCAGCCTATATATCTAGTGGGATTTTTGCAATGACGGGTCCCACGGGATCTGGAAAAAGTACAATTTTAGATGCCGTTTGTTTGGCCCTGTACCAAAGAACACCCAGGCAAAAGACACTGAATCAAAGCATAAATGAAGTCATATCGCGAGATACAGGCGAGTGTTATGCCAAACTTTTGTTTGAAGCAGGTGGCCAGCAATTTTTGTCTTGTTGGAGCCAGCAACGTGCACGAAAAAGCCCACAAGGATCGCTACAGCCCGCCAAGCATGAAATTTCACTTTTTCCACAAGAGACACTTTTGACAAGTGGCCTCAAAGAAACACTAAAGGTTGTGACTGAAAAGGTGGGGATGGACTTTGAAAGATTTACCAGATCTGTATTGCTGGCACAAGGGGAATTTGATAAATTCTTGCATGCAAATGATGCCGAGAAGGCAGCAATATTAGAAAAAATCACAGGCACAGAGGTTTATGCACAGATTTCTGCAAGGATTTTTGCACGCAGCAAAAAAGAGCAAACAGAAAAAGTCGCATTGTGTGAAAAAGAAAAAGACTTATACATACTGCCAGAGGAAGAAGAAGCCAGTTATTATAAAAAATTAAAGAGTATAGAAGCAGAATTTCAACAGCAAAGCCAAGAACAAAAAGAGCACGAATCATTAATAAAATGGCATGAATCACTGCATGCTTTAGAAATAGAAATTCAAGGCCATACTAAAAAACTGAGGGAATTGGAAGAAGAAAAAAACGCATTTGCACCCAAGGAAAATCAATGGCAACGTGCAGAAATGGCCAGCAAAGTTGAACCCATTTATGCCGTGCTAGAGACATTGCGTAATGATGAAAAACAGGCGCAAGAATCAAAAAAGCAAGCACATGAAAAAGCGAGTGAAATTAATAAAGAACTGCCTATACTCAAAGAAAATTTGCACAATGCAGAGAAGCAGTATGAGGCTGCAAAAAATAGTGAAGGTCAACAAAGGGCGTTGTTTGTTCAGATGCGTGAGACAGACAATGCTATACGGCTGCAGGCACAGAAACTCGATACTACCATGGAAGAAAAAAATACGCTCAGCCAGAAGGTGCAACAAATTCAATCTGATTGCAATGATTTAAAATCCAAGCAAGAAAGTGCACAATCACAGGTAAGAACAAGTATACAGTATTTGAAACAGTATGCACATGATGCAAAATTAGAGAGTCAATTGCCACTGCTCAAGGCAAAAATTGCAGCTTTACAAACATTAAAGCAAGAGGCAAATGCTGTGCTCCAAAATTTTCGTCAGGATTTGCGAGAGGGACAACCTTGCCCCGTTTGTGGATCCTGTGATCACCCTATTGCTAAAAAGACCAGTGGTGAGAGAGGTTTTTTAAACCCCCCAGCAACTATGAAGGATGCCATATTTAAATATGAAGAAGAGATCAACAATTTGTATGCTAAATTTGGAAGTGGCCACCTGAATGTAAAAGAGCTGGAAATTCGTCAAGAAAAATGGGCATATCACAGTAAAACTAATACAGAATTTGAGTCAAAAACAAATACATACCGTGCAAAAGAAGAGGAGTTGCAAAAACAGCTGAAAACAGAAAGTGATACATTGCAGCAAAAAACCAAAGCTCTAGAGGATTTACAAAAAATCTATGATGAGACAAAAAGGGAACGTGAAGGTCGCTATGGGCAAGATGACCCCCAGCAACAAGAAGATGCACTGATGGCCAATCTAAAGAGTTTGGAAAAACAAGAAAAAACCTGCGATCATGCCTATCAAGAAAAAAAGAATCTTAGCCTACGGCTTAATACTGAAATTGAGATGTTCACAGTACAGTGTGAGGCATACAGGGGTAAAATACAGGAAAAGACCGAGGAGTTTTTACAGGCATTAAAAGGTCAGAAATTTGCAGATGAGGGAGAATTTTTGATGAGCCGAATGGATGCCGCAGAAAGAGTACAAGTCGAAATAAAATCAAAAGATCTTCATGGCAGGAAGCTGGCTTTGCAAACAAAAATAACCACATTTGAAGAACAATATACCCAGAAAAAAAAAGAAAAATCTTGTGAAAAAGATGTGAAAATCCTCAAAGAGGAGATAGCACAGGCAGAACAAACCCTGATGCGTTTACAAGAAGAAATTCAGTCTATCAAGTTGAAATTAGAAAAAAATAATGAGAATAAATCAGGACTAGGTGATTTGTACAAACAGATTCAATTGCAAGAAAAAGAATGTGCACGGTGGGACAAACTCAATAGCCTTATTGGCTCTAGCGATGGGAAAAAATATCGCGAATTTGCACAATCTTTAACCTTTGATCAGGTGATTGGCCATGCGAATGAACAACTAAAAAAAATCAGCGATCGATATCTTTTGTGCCGCGTGATTGTTGAGTCAAAAGATCAGCAATCAAGCGCATCTTTGGAACTCAGTGTGATTGATCAGTATCAGGCAAATGAAGTGAGGCCGGTGAGCAATCTCTCTGGTGGAGAAACTTTTTTAATTAGCATGGCATTGGCATTGGGGCTTGCTTCGATGAGTAGTGATCAGGTGCAAGTTGATACATTGTTCCTGGACGAGGGGTTTGGTACGCTAGATGAAGAAACTCTGCAGTCAACACTTGATGCATTGTCATTTATGCACCAAGAGGGAAAAACAATCGGCATAATTTCGCATGTGGCTTCATTGCACGATATTATTAACACACAAATTATTGTGTGTCCGAGATCTGGGGGGAAAAGTATATTGACGGGTGTGGGAGTGCGCAAAATAGGCCCATAGCCAGAATGTGCTTATGATTGACAAGATTGAGCCAACACACTATGCTGTGCTATGTGTCTAATGGGGGGTGTTTTTGGTTTCGACTGGGGGATCTTCGAGGATTAGCTGGCAGGCAGAGCGCGCGACTCTTAAAACCACGCAAAAATTTAAATGCCAAGAATAGAGACGAGGTGAGCTTCGAGTTCGCTTCCGATTTGGCTCTAGCTGCTTAATTTTAAGTAACTAGCGGGATGCGTATGCTTAGGTCTGGGAGGGTGCGTATCTTGACAGACAATCAAGACTTAGTTGGTGATATGTTTGGGTATTGCTGATGAAAAATTACCAAAAGTAGATGATGGCAGGTGGTTGCTCTTCCTCACCATGATTGAAATTCAACAGAGTGACTAAGCCTGTAGAGGGTTAATTGTCGGCCTTCAGGACGCGGGTTCAATTCCCGCCACCTCCATTGTTTTTCACAATCCATCACCCCCCCAATTTCTTGCTAAAATACAGCGAGAAGTCTGCGTTAAGGCAAGTTGCATTGCCTAGAAATTCTCAGTCATGCACATTTTTTCTCAAAGCTGTTGCCCAAGGCCCCACATGGTTGTATCTTGATTTATTGGCCCCTGCTCGGGCCTTCTTGAATTAACCATGGACATAAAATTGGCACTTTTTAACACTTTTTTTGTAAAAATTATTCCATAAAAAAAGTGTCTATGCTATAGTCATGCCCATGAATAAAGTCAATCAGATTTTGGAATTAGTTCATTTGGGTGGTCCAGTTGGATGGGTGCTATTTGTTTTGTACTGGATGATGTGTGTAATTGTAGTGGAGAGAGGGCTCTATTTTTTTCTCACCCGTACAATGTTTGGTCGCATATTTGTGGTGATCGAAGATGCACTTAGAGAAAAAGCTCCACTAAATATTTTGAGCCATCCATTTTTGTCAAAGTATAAAAATTCTCAGTTGATACGTATTTTGAAAGTCTATCTAGAGTGCAAATCGCTCAAAGATGATGTTTTTGATGAAAAATTAGATCGCCAAGGGTTGGTTTTGATGCAAGAAATGCAAAAACGCACTTGGTTATTATCTCAAATTGGGCATATTGCACCCCTGTTGGGCTTATTAGGCACCGTATTGGGGCTCATTGCCTCATTCCAAATGATGGCCAGTTTGGGCGCAGAGGCTGATGTGACAGCTTTTGCTGCAGGGATTTGGGAAGCCATGATTACTACGGCTGCAGGGTTGATTGTCGCAATACCTGCTTTTTGTTTTTATAGATTTTTTGAAAAAGTTGTTGAGCAACGTAGTAATGAAATGACACAAGTAGTGTCCATTCTTCATGAGTACTTTCTTTATAGCACACAGGCTGGTGTACAAAAAAAGCCCCACTTGTCGCAGTATAGTACAGATACAACACATCAAGGCGAAATTTGTGAAACAGTTTAAACCACCAACGAATACACATACAGAAATTAATATCACACCCCTTATTGATATTATTTTTATCTTATTAGTATTTTTTATGGTCAGCGCAAGCTTTATTAAGCCTTCTATTAAGATTAAACTCCCCGTTGCTGCATCTACAGAAAAAAATAAAAATGACAAAATGAGTGTTTATCTAGATAAAGATCTTTCCCTTTTTCTGAACAAAGATTTATTGGCGATTGATCAAATGCAACAAAAAATTGCAGATGAAGTGGCCCAAAATCCAGACCTAGTCGTCATGTTTTTTTGTGATCAATCGGTTGTTTTTAAGAATGTTGTCAAAGTGATTGATGCCCTAAAACTTGCAGGAGTTAAAAATGTCGCCATTAGTCACGCCCTCACTCAATAGCCGGCAACAAGTCTTGTATGCGATCCTCATTGTACTATTGTTGCATTTGCTCTTCATATCTTTTTTATTTCTTAAAACAATGTTTCTGCCATCCAGCAGTGCGAATCTTCCTCTCTCTGAAACTCAAAAAATACAGCAACAATTTCTTGAGTTTACACTCAAGGAATACCCCGTTTTCATTGCAGATGATGATGTCATTGAATTAATCAAGAAAAAAATAGAACACAAAGCGGCCCCCACAATCGCACAGGAGACCAAAGAAAAAAGCCACAAAGAAGCCCTTGATGCACCACAAACCATAGGTTTCAGTGTCGAATTTCGAAAAACATATATAGGGCAAGTCATAGCGCAGCTTTCTGCGAATAAATATTACCCAGAGTCAGAACGGCGGCGTGAAAGAGAAGGCAGGGTGCTTGTCGCTTTTACAATTTACCCAGATGGCAGTGTGGCAAACATCCATATTAAAGACGAAAGCCTCTATACTTTGTTGAACCAAGCAGCCATAGATACAGTGAAAAAATCTGCACCCTTTCCGCCTTTTGAATCAAAAAAAAATCAATTAGATATGCAAGTTGTCATTGACTATCGCCTTGATGAATAAACAAAATCACAATCTTTTTATAAACAAAGGAGGGGGCATGAGATTTTTATTATTATTTATAGCTTTAAATTTCTGCTGGGTACATACGTTGGTTGCTCAAAGTGCAGAATCTGAAGAAGAAATACTCGAGACAGGAGAAGCTGGAGAGACAAAAGCTGAGTTACAGGTAGTGGCAACAAAATCACCAAAGCGGATTTCTGATACAGCGGCAGACGTGGTTGTGATTAATGAAAAAGATTTGGCAGCAACTGGTGCTAGCAGTGTTGCAGAGGTGTTGCGTTCTGCAGGAATTGCTGCATTAGATACAACGTCTACAGAAAAAGGTGCTGCGATTTATTTGCGGGGACTCAGTATCGATTATATGCTGGTGATTATTGATGGCCAACGTGTGATGAATGGATCTGTTTCCTTAAGAAATTTGCCCATTTCTTCTATTGAGCGCATAGAAATTGTGAAAGGACCCAGTTCCTATCTTTGGGGTGCTGATGCGGTGGCAGGGGTGATTTATATCCAAACAAAGCGAGGGGCTAAAGAAAAGGGGTTTAGGGGAAGTACGGGTATCACCTATTCTCATGACTTTGAAGCATCTCCAAATAACTATCGAGTGCGACCCTTTTTGGATTTTTCATATGGTACAGGATCTGCGAGTTTTTATACGGGAGGATCTTTTGATTATGGATATCATTGGGTGTCTGATTATGCCATAAAAGCTGGAGCTATTGTGATGAATGAGCGGCGCGATCATGGCAATTTCAATGTGTATGGTGGCACAAAGATAGAGTTTGCAGATATTCATGAGATTGCTGTGAATCTTACCTATGACAATAGAATGTCTCCATTTATGGATGAGGAGAAGATGTATGAAGGCATTAGTACACTTTTTCACCCCTCTTGGAATACAGCTGGAAATATTGTTTATAGAGTGTTCCCTCTAGATAATTTAGATATCATAGCAAGTACTGGTATCAATTATGAAGAAAATGATCGTATGTTTAGTCGTGCTCCAGGAGATTTTGATAAAGAGCGATTTATCTCTAACAATACAGAATTGATGACAATCTATGGCATTAATGATAATTTCACTTTCAAAGGGGGCTTTGCCTTTGAGTACCAAAGACGATCTCAAGCCGAAGAAAATCCTATAGACAACAAACATTTTAACCAGCTTAATAATGCATTGTTTTTTGGTGGAGACTATGCTCTGCGGGGTTTGGGGGTAGATGTGGATGTGACCCTGGGCGCCAGGTACCAATACAATATCAGGCATGCAACAGAAGGGACGGGTTATGGTGGCAATATGGAGAAGGCAAAAGATCTTCATTCGTTTTCTCCAGAACTAGGCATCGTGGTCAAGCCTATCAAAACTGTAGCAATCAAGGCACATGTGGGACATGCCTTTAAGGCCCCTGATCTGGAGCGCACATTTCGCAAAGACCGCGCAGTCACAAGTTCAGGATATTCCATTGGTGGAAACCCCAACTTGGGACCAGAAAGCTCATGGGGATATAGCGGGACAATAGAGTATATTCCTATTCCTGCATTATTTTTGAGTGCTAGCCTTTATCGCAATGATTTATGGGGGATGATTGCATTTCGAGAGACAGGCGAAATTTTTGATGGATTACCTATGCGACGCCCCTTTAATATTGGGCGTGCTTATACTTGGGGAGTCAGTGCAATAATTGCAGGGTCCTTTGATATTGACCATTTTGGGACATTGACCCCTAGTCTCAATTTTGACTGGGTGAATGCTAGAGAAATCAGAACAAGTATCACTGGTAACTATGTAGATGAGAGTGGAAGATTTATCAATAATCCCCACTTACAAGATCGCCCACCCATTATTCTCACGGGTTCTTTGAGCTGGAGTAGGGCAGACTGGGGTACATCAGTCAAGTTTTCAGGCTACTATTTTCATAATGCCTATCACTATGACTACAATACCACAATCGATGTGTATACCCAAAAAAGGAGTGGTCCACAAACGACATTTGATATACGGATTGCACAAAAAATACAAGTGGATCCTAGTGCCAAAACGCCTGTTGAAAGCACGCTGTTTTTTGAGGCAAAGAATTTGCTCAATGCCAAATATGACTCAGATTTTGATGGAGACACCGATCAGCAGGGGGTCAACTTTGTCATAGGGTTTATGTTGAATTTTTAATAAAAAATATAAGGAGAGGTACTTAATGCGTTTGATTTCTTTTTTATTGGCATTGTTTATATTATCTTGTGCGCAGAATTCTCGCAATGCAACAATGGGATATACACGTGTTGTTGCGCATGTGATGGGTGAAACCACCATCTCAGAATCACCACAAAGGGTTGTGGCATTGACGGGGGAGGCAACAGAGGCATTGTTGGCATTGGGCATCACACCCATTGCCGCAGTAGCTTCCTATACTCCAGATATGAGTTGGTATCCGCATATCATGAAGGCAATGCGGGGCGTAGAAATTATTGGCGATGAGCGGCAGGTAGACTTGGAAAAAATTGCCACATTAAAACCAGATCTCATTATTGGAATCAAAGCTCGTCAGGAAAATATTTACCCCATTCTTTCTCAAATTGCACCCACAGTTTTCAAGGAAAATTTTTATGGAGAATGGAAGAAAAATTTTTATACAGTGGCCCAGGCCGTCAATCGAGAAGGTCAAGCAAATCAAGTGATGCAGAATTGGGACAATCAAATTGCAACATTAAGCAAAGCTCTAAAAAAAGCAGGAATTTTAGACAAAACAACAGCGATTTATCGATTTTCACCAAAATCTGTACGCTATTATGGCAATGCAGGATTTGCTGCATCTATTATTAAAGAGTTGGGATTTAATCGGCCCGCCAATCATGATACGCAAGAATTTAACTACGAAGTCAGTCAGGAGTTGATCCCCGATATGAATGCACAGCAAGCATTTTATTTTATTTTTTCTTCAGACAACTCGAGTGCTGCTTATGAAAATTTGGGAAAATATATGGATAGCCTGCTTTTTAGGAGCTTAGATCACCGGGGTATTGAGCTCTATGAGGTGGATAGCAATACATGGAATAAGTCGTATGGAATTTTGGCTGGACATGAGGTCTTAAAAGAAATACAGGCTATATTTTTATCAGAAACACAGGCACAAGCACCCTAAATGAAAATAAAGACCCCTGCCATATTTGGATTTTCTGTGCTCCTGCTATTACTTAGTACAATAGGAAGTATTTTGTATGGACACAATATCTACTCATTGCAATCACTGGGTGAGGTGATGTTTGCTTTTGATGCAGAAAATCGCATGCATCAGATTATTACAAATCTGCGTATTCCCAGAACTGTGATGGCCATTGTTGTGGGTGCTTGTTTGGGGCTTTCTGGGGTATTGGTGCAGTCTTTGATGAACAACCCCATGGCCTCGCCGTGTTTATTTGGGATTAATGCAGGAGCAAGTTTGGGCATTGTTCTCAACCTCTTTTTCACAAACACAACCTCAAGCGGGGGGATCTTTGTGTCTTCACTTATGGGTAGTGCATGTGCCGCGATATTGATTCTTTTTGCCAGCTATTTATGCAAAAATGACCCAGTCAGAGTTACTCTTGTTGGGGTAATTTTTACCTCTTTTATTGCCTCTTTAACTATTATGGCTATCATTGGAAATGGGGGAGACCCACAAGAGGCCTTGATGTGGATTACTGGCTCTTTTGTAGACAAGCAGATAGCAAATTCTGGAATTTTAGTTTTTTTGGGGATTTGTGTTTTTATGACGATTTTGATATCAGGACAAATTAATACTTTTATTTTGGGTAGAGATATTGCCAAAACACTAGGACAAAATATCTTTTTTTGGAAATCGATTTTTACAGTCCTCATTATTATTTTTGCAGGCCTGTCTGTGGCAATGGCGGGGGCTATAGGCTTTTTGGGACTACTTATTCCTCACCTCACAAAAAGGATTATTGGACCAAATTATCGCTTGATAGTCCCATTTTCTACAATTTTTGGTGCGATTTTTTTATTACTAGCAGATATCTTTACTCGTGCTATTTCTTTAAACATTGATTTGCCTATAGGGTTGACCATGAGTGTGATTGGAGCACCATTTCTTCTTTATTTGGCACGAAGAAAGAGGCTCGCATGTTAATTGTGCGCAATAAGATCTTTTCATGCAGGCTGCCAAAAAGGGATCTACTGTGTTTATGGTTGGGGCTATTACTGCTTGTGGCCTTGGGAATTTCTTCGCTCATGATTGGATCGGTAGAGATGGGCTTTACAGATGTGATGCGGGCCATTTTTAGTCCAGGTGCATCCAATGCATTCATTGTGAGGCAGTTGCGACTTCCACGTATTATTACAGCTATTTTATGTGGGGGCATTCTCTCTGTTTCTGGATGTATTGTACAGGCTGTAATCAAAAATCCTCTCGCCTCTCCTGATATATTGGGAATGAGTACTGGAGGAACATTGGGGGCCTTCAGTTACTTATTTTTTTTTGCGGCTGTTCTTCCCTATTATTTTTTGCCTATTTTTGTTTTTATGGGATCCTTGGGGGTATTGGCAATTCTTTTAGTCTTTTTGAGAAATCATACAGCGAGCCTAAATCTGATTCTTATTGGTATTGCAATTAATACGTTTTTGGGTGCTATTGTGACAGCAAGCATGCTTTTTTCAAATGAATTTACAGGGGCCAGCCTCTATATATGGACAGTAGGCAGCACCTATGGAAGTAGTTGGGGAAATATTAAAGTGTTGGGTATAGGGGTATTTCTTGTGGCATTGTGTATGCCATGGACAGCAAAAATTTTAGCGATTCATGCGCTTTCTGACGATTTGGTGATCAGCCTAGGGGGACATCTCAAGCGTGAACGCATGCTGCTTTTGGTGGTAGCGGTGTTGTGTGGTGCACTGGCAACGTCCTATGTGGGAGTTGTCGGATTTGTAGGGTTAATTGGGCCACATTGTGCACGTAAATTAATTTCCTATAACTATAACCTAATTCTCCCCATGTCTTTTGTGATAGGAGGAATTCTCACTGTGATAGGCGATTTGCTAGGAAGGGGCATTTTGCCCCCCTTTGAGTACCCGTTGGGGGTCTTTACTACGCTTATGGGAGCCCCATACTTTTTGTATATTTTATTAAGAACTAAAAAAGGATAAAACAATGCCGGGGATTAAAGTAGAAAATTTCTCTTTTTCTTATGGAAGTAAAAAGGTCATTGATACATTAGATATTGAAATTTTAGATGCAAAGATGACAATGCTGATTGGCAGTAATGGCTGTGGAAAATCTACACTTTTGCGCTCAATTGCACGCTTGATTACACCAGAAAAAGGCCATATTGTTTTGGATGGAGAGGATATTGCCAGAATAAAAACAAAAGCTCTGGCAAAAAAGCTCTCAATTCTACCACAGGCGTGTCAGTGCCCCCAGGGTCTCACAATTATAGACTTGGTTAAACAGGGACGCTATCCTCATCAAAATTTATTTCAGCAATGGACAGAAAAAGATGAGGAAATTGTCTTGCATGCGCTCAAAGATACAGGATTGATGCAAATGCGGGATCAAAAACTGGATGAACTATCGGGTGGACAACGCCAGCGGGCATGGATTGCGATGGTTTTGGCACAAGAGACAGAGGTTATTTTGTTGGATGAACCGATCACCTATTTGGATATTGCACATCAGATAGAGGTTTTAGATTTGTTACACTTGCTAAACAGAAAAAAAAATCGCACGATTATCATGGTATTACACGATTTGAACCTGGCCGCACGATATGGCGATATCCTCATCGCGATGGCCAATCAAAATATCTATGCACATGGATCCCCACAAGAGGTGATGACAGAGGAAAATGTGAAACATATTTTCAATATTGATAATACGATTATTGAGGATCCTATTTTTAAAACACCCCTGTGCATTCCTTATAGCTGTGTGTATCACTGCAATATTGCCAAAGACAAGTGAGTGCTTATTCTGCTTGTGTGGCCTCTTCAAATAAGGACTCAATATCGCACAAAGCCCCTGTAGGAAATAAAACCTCAATTTTTTGCAATAGTTTTTTGGCCCTATAGCAATCTGCAGAATGCTTGGACATCATCTCATTGATAAAGGGAACAAGAGAAGCCATTTCTTTGTTTTTTGCATCTTTATACATTGCTTCAATGCGTTCAATTGCACCCGCTTCTAGCTGATGATATGTGTCTGTAATGTCTACAATATTTTTGTCTGACTTGGAGGGCACATGATGCTTATCTAGCTCTGTAGCATACAAAAATGCATGTTCACAATCTTCTTTTGCCTCTGCCAAAAAAAACTGAGCAGCTTTCTCATGTCCTGCTTGCTGGGCCAAAATAGCGAGTTCAATAAAGACCCTCACAGCTTCAATTTCCTTTTGTACTTCTTTCTTAATGTATTCTAAAGACATATGTACATTCTCCCGATAATGATAATTCTACATCATTAAGTTTAATCACGTTGTGTCTTTTTGGCAAATATATTTATTTAATTTTTTTTAAAGATGAGGTTTAGTGTGATTGATCCTCAATAATCTCTTCAATATCATCTGGAAGCCCCGGAAAGAAATCAATGCCAGTTCGCCTCTCTACCTCATTGATAGATGTTGCAAAAAATTCAAAGTGATCCTGGGCCTGATTTGGCAAAATATATGCAATGCCAGAATATTGGCCATCAATAGTTCTTAGTATAACTTTATAAAAATATTCTGGCACAGCTACCGTGTTGGATCCAATGGTTTTGTATGTTTTCTCTGCATCAAGGATGGGCCCTGTCACGATATAGAGAGGGGTGTTTTCACTTGTTTGAGTGCGGGCCCAGGCTTCTAGTTTGGCCCATACGCCACGGTTAAATGCAGGGATTTGAGGAGAGATATTGGACATATAAAAAGACTCGTCCATCATTTTTTGTGAAGCTTTCATGTCTGCTGCTGGGGCAAGGTGGCCCCTGTCGTAGCCACTATTGGTGTAGTCTTCCGGAGAGGCTGATCCTGTTTTAATGCGTGGATCTGTGCGAAAATTATCTTTTCTTTTAGCGGTTCCCAGCACACTCTTGTGGGTCAATGTATAAGCTACCCATAGGGCCTGTTCATGCGCTTCAGAATATTGAAGTGAGTATCCGTCCCCGTGGACTACTTGATGATCTCCTTGTACAGGAGTAGGTAATTCTAGCCCAGAAGGCTTGGCTGTGTGTGCATCAAAGAAGTACCCAATAATGGCAATCAGGAGTGCCAAGATCATGGCAATAGGATATTTTTTGAATAAAACTGGGCGATTCATTGTAGCTAATTCTAGAGATGATCAAGAAAAATTTCTAGGCATTGGTGCAACTGACGCTACAAAAAATATGGGAGAACAGTAGTTTTAAAATAAATATGGATATCAACGATGTATTTTAATGGCTAAAAGGTGGGTATTTTTCTAAATTTATGTCCAAAAGTCTATTTTTGACAAATATAGTCAATTGTGTAAAAATATTTCAAAATTTAACTTGGCAAATTTTGAAAACCCGTAATACAATGTCTACATATTAAAAAACATTGGAGGTTCTTATGAAAAAGGTTTTATCCTTAACACTTGTGCTGTTCTTTGTTGCGACCAATATGATTTGGTCCCAAGAAGAAGTGAAACAAAACCGCGGCTTAGGGTTCTATATTGATGCAACTTCTGGGCAGCTGGCACCTACAAAAAGTGGGGTTGAGTCTCGTGACCAACTTTTTGAGGGGAGTGAAGTAGAGATGGGTATTCGTTACTCACAAAACTTCAAGAGTGTCCCATGGATCACAATGGGGGGAACTCTCAAATGGGTGACAAACCCCAATAATGCGTATGATGGCAATGGGGATTTTATTGGAAATGCCCCAGACAATAGTGGTGATATTCGTGCAAACGTATGGATTTCATTGCCCTATATCATGGTATTGCTAGATAGCCGTGGACTTTTGGGTGCCTACACAAGTTATGGACACTCCTTTGGCGCTGCAGGATCTATTGCCGTGGGTGCAGATTTGGAAATCTTCATCACAGGAAACTCCTGGTATGGAAACCCCGACAGAAACACAGGCAATTCTTTGACTGGTGCTGGTGGTGCACCTATCTACGTTGTTGACTATTTTGGGCTGTGGGTTACCTATAGTGTTGGCATCATTGAGGGGCTTTCTTTCTCTACCAGTGGTCAGGTCCGCTTTAATGCAAACTCCTGGAATGGTTGGGCTTCTGTTGAGTTTGATCCTCTCGCTTCTCTTGAGCTGCGTTGGAACAACACACTCGCTTACTCCATTGATGGATGGTCATTCTTTGCGCAACTTCGCTTGAGTGCATTTGGATTGGCTGGAGCATCTACTCCTGCAATCAAGAACAGAAATAACGATCCACAGATTGTCTTCCAGACAATTGCTGGTGTCAGTTATGCATTCGATTTTTCTAAGTAAAATTTTTTTACTAAAAGAAAAAGTAGTCAAAAACCCCCGTATTCTCGGGGGTTTTTTTATTATATCAAGGCCGCACAAAAATATCTCAATCATCATGGTCACTTGCTATAATATAAGAGATTGACTATAATTTTGAATGATTTTTGTCTAAAGGAGACCATTTGGTAGAATGTCAAAACGCACCTTATTTTTTTTCTTGCCTATTTTTTTGAACACGGGCAGTTTTCACCGCTTTGAAAAAGGCCCAGAAAGTTTGAAAAATACTGGGCACTACACCTATCAAGAACAGCGATTTTATCACAAAAATTATAACTTGAATGACCTTCCTTATGCATATACAAACTACACATTTACTCATTTAAGTATGTTGGTGAATACAGCACCCGTATATCGGCGGGGGCAGATTACCGATCTTGAATATCAACAAAATCACAATATTGCCAATATTGTGATGCGTACCCCACGCTATGGAACACTCTCTTTGGGTGATTTTATTTCACAGTCATCCAATCAGGGGTTTTTGGTCATACACAAAGGAAAAATTATTTTTGAACGTTATGACAAAATGGCAGACTATCAGTATCATGGCTGGCTATCTATGTCAAAAACACTGGTAGGCTGGGCGGCTGAGTTTTTAGAATCAAAGGGGGTACTAGACCTTTCTAAGACAGTAGCAGACTATTTGCCAGAATATAAAAAAAGCGCATATGGCAGGGTAACATTAAGAAATCTACTTGATATGAGTAGTGGCATTTTTGCTAATGATGATTTTTTTAACAGGCTTGCACCATATATTCGTTTTCGTAATACACTTTTTGCACCATCATTTCAAAGCCAAATGAAAATTCTTCCGTCTACTGGGACTCAAGGCAAGGAATATGTATATTCTACGGTCAATTCCATGCTATTAACCATGGTGATTGAAGCTGTGACGGATAGGCCATTTAATGATTTTTTGAGCCACAATTTATGGTTTAAAATTGGTGCTGAGCATGATGCATTATTAGGTGTATTTGGTATTTCTATGGGTCAGGGTGTCCCCGTGGGTGGGGGCACAGGGCTAATGATGTCCACACTCAGAGATTTGGGGCGTTATGGGCTTATCTATACCCCTAGTGCTAAAGATCTTTTTAAAGAAGATTTGGTTTCGGATGAATTTTTACAATACATTAAAGACCCTGCTGGCAAGCCCAATAACGAAAAGTATCTCATGTTGCGCACAAATCCACAAGACTTTGATCCAGGGGATGTGGGTTTTGGCAAAGATGATATTCCTTTGTATGGTGCGAGCCAATGGGATATGATTTTTGCCGATGGGGATATGTTTAAATTTGGGTTTAATAGTCAGGGGCTCTATGTCTCTCCTGGCAAAGATCTTGTGATAGCATATTTTGGCTATGATGATCGTCCCCCAGAGTATCCACATGCCTATGCGCGTGCCATTGCGCGCTATTTTGTGGACGGAAATCTCAACCAGCATGAATGGAAAATGCAAGAAACAGTTGCTAGTCATACACCTTTGACATAATTAAAAAAGGGACAGAGATTTATTTTTTTGCATGAGGGAGTTGTTACATAGACAAGATGAAAGGAAAGAAAAAAAAGGGCACACAATGGAGTTTTCTCTTTTTGCCCATCATACTTTTGAGTGGATTCTTACACTTTGAAGATGGGCCAGAGTCCTTAGAAAATACAGGAATGTATACATACAAAGAGCAAGTTTATTACCACAAAGATTTTAATATTAATGATCTTCTTGTGCATAACAATAAGTATACCCTGACCCATTTGACAGAATTCATCAATGTCACCCCGATTTATCGCCAGGGCAAAATTAATACTTTGGAAGAAAGCCTCAATCCTGAGATTGGAAAAATTGTGATGAAGACACCACATTTTGGGATTTTGAGTCTAGAGGATTTTATTGGCAAATCCTCTAATCAGGGGTTTTTGGTCATACATCAGGGCAAGATTATTTATGAAAACTATAATAAAATGCA
This sequence comes from Spirochaetia bacterium, assembly GCA_051648825.1. Lineage (GTDB taxonomy): Bacteria > Spirochaetota > Spirochaetia > WRBN01 > WRBN01 > JAHHUI01. The sequence goes on along the minus strand of JBOFFX010000018.1, from coordinate 28,420 downwards.
AGACTTTCAGTATCACGGGTGGATGTCACTGACAAAGACATTGGTGGGTTGGGCATTGTATACGATGCAAGATGAGGGGCGTATTGATCTTTCCAAAAATGTTGAAGACTATCTGCCAGAATATAAGAAAACAGCCTATGGTCGTTCGCCATTGAAGTCATTAATAAATATGGGCAGTGGGGTTTTGAGTGGAGATCAAACTTTTGGCCAATTTTTGCCCTATTTTCGTTTTCAAAAACTTGCATTTAGCCCCAAATTATACAAATCCTTTCGACTATTACCCCGCGTTAATCCTCCTGGGGAGAAATTTATCTATGCCTCTACAGACACCATGGTTTTGACGATGGTCATAGAGAAGGTGCTGAATCAGCCGTTTGCAGATTTTTTGACACAAAGGCTTTGGACAAATTTGGGGATGGAGCATGATGCTGCCATAGGGATGTTTGGGGTTAACATGGGGCAGGGTCAGCCCGTCAGTGGTGGGTTGGGATTTATGATTTCTACACTGCGCGATTTAGGGCGTTATGGAATGATTTATACACCCAGTTGGCACATGGTTTCACCCTCTCCACTCATCAGCGATCGGTATTGGAGTGATCTCAGCAGTAAAGAAAACCGCCCAGATTTGCGATACTTTTTTGAACTGGTGAATTGGTTGGGTGACTTTGAAGAGGGTGATGTAGGTTTTGGAAAAGGAGACGTGCCCACCTATGGCGCCCATCAGTGGGATATGATTTTTGATGACGGAGATATGCTCAAACTGGGTATTAATAGTCAGGGATTGTATGTGTCATCACAGCGAGATTTGGTCATGGCATTTTTTGGATATAGCGACAATCCACCCGAATATGCACACGCTTACGCCCGTGCCATTGCGCGCTATATTAGTGACGGCCAATTAGAACAGCACACAGCGCCTTTTATCAACCAAAATGAGAGAGAAGCAACCATAGAAAAAACTGATGAAAATAGAGAGGCATCATCAGCATGAAACACAAGCCATTTTTTGAAGTGACACATACGGATGGCACGGCCCGTACTGGGGTTTTAAATTTGCCCAAGGGGCCTGTGGAGACGCCAGTGTTTATGCCCGTGGGGACATTGGGTGCCATGCGGGGCATTAGTCACCAAAAAATGGAAGAGCTAGGTTATCGACTTATCTTGGGAAATACCTATCATTTGTATTTGCGCCCTGGTTTAGATTTGTTAAAAAAAGCAGGGGGGCTAAGAGATTTTAGTACGTGGCCCTACAATTTTTTGACGGACTCTGGAGGGTTTCAGTTCTTTTCACTTGCACCTTTTCGCAAATTTACAGATGAGGGCGTCAAATTTAGGAGCCACATAGATGGATCTTACCATTTTTTTTCACCCGAATCGACCATTCAGGCGCAAGAGATCATTGCTAGTGACATTTATATGGCACTGGATCAATGTACCCCGCCTCAGCTGAGTGAACAAAAGGCTTATTCTGCAACAATGGCAACAATTGCCTGGGCAAAACGATGCCAAACACAATGGTTGGCAGGGCCACAAAAAGGGCAGCTCTTTGGCATAGTACAGGGGAACTTTTACCATAAATTACGCGAGATCTGTGCGCAAGAACTGGCAGCACTCGATTTGCCAGGCTATGCGATTGGGGGACTGTCTGTGGGAGAAGAAAAGAGTGCTTTTAGCGATTTTATTGCATTTACAGCACCACTTTTGCCATTTGAGAAACCCAAGTATGTGATGGGGATTGGGACTCCTGATTATATTCTAGAGACAATTGAACATGGAGTAGATATGTTTGATTGTGTATATCCTACACGTATTGCACGCAATGGGTCTGCAATGACACCGCATGGATTGATGGTGATGAAGGCTGAGCGATTTACTCATGACATGCGCCCGATTCAAGAGGACTGCCCCTGCCATGCTTGCCAGCGATATAGCCGTGCGTATATACGTCACTTGGTGCGTACGGGTGAGATTAATGCACTGACACTATTAACAGAGCACAATCTTACCTTTATGGCTCAATTTCTAGAAAATGCACGAGATGCTATTCGTCAAAACCGATTTTTGGCATTCAAAAAAGATTTTTTAGCACATTACTATGCCTAGCAATTTTTTTTAGGAAAAAGCAGGGCAAGTACCTCTTCAATTCTTTCTACAGGATGATAGGTGATGTGGCTTGTGATGGCCTCACCTATTTCAGGCAGGTCACGTTCATTGCTTTTTGGAATGATAATGTGTGTGATTTTTGAACGCTGTGCGGCAATACTTTTTTCTTTGAGTCCACCAATAGCCAAAACATTGCCAGTCAAGCTTAATTCTCCTGTCATGGCCCATCCGGGGGGAAATTTTTCCCCCATAGCCAGACTTACCAATGCAGTGGTCATGGTGATGCCTGCAGATGGACCATCTTTGGGTGTCGCCCCGGCAGGAATATGCAAATGAATATGATGTTTTTCAAAAAAATTATCACTAGCGCCGCATTGGCTCGCAATTTGCTGTGCACAGGTATAGGCGATATGAGCACTTTCTTTCATGACATCACCCATTTGACCTGTTAGTTGCAAAATGGGGCCCTTATCACTGGGCAAAGCCACGGCTTCTATCATGAGGGTGTCCCCCCCCATTGAGGTCCACGCAAGGCCCACACTCATGCCAGGATTCGTAATTTTTAAGAGTTCATCATCAGGGAATGGGGCTTTTTTCAAGTAGTCTTCTAGGGCGCTTTCTTGAATACAAATTGGAACATGAGTGGTGGGATCCAGCGCAATTTTTTTGGCAATTTTACGGTGAATTCGATTGATCATTTTTTCAAAATTTCGCATTCCTGCCTCACGGGTATATCCGTTGGCAATTGCACGAATAGTCCCATTTTCGTAGATGACTTTTTCGCCACACAGCCCATGGGATTCTAGGCTTTTTGGGATGATATACTTTTTGGCTATTTCTTCTTTTTCTTGCGCAGTATATCCTGGGATGCGAATTACTTCCATGCGGTCGAGCAGGGGGCCAGGGATAGAGTCTAAGGTATTGGCTGTAGCAATAAAAAAGACATGTGAGAGGTCAAAGGGTAAATCAAGATAATTGTCGCGAAAACTAGAATTTTGTGAGGGGTCGAGTACTTCTAAGAGTGCACTAGATGGATCTCCGTGATAGCTATTGGCCAGTTTGTCGATTTCATCAATCATAAAGACCGGATTGAGGGTTTTGGAGATTTTTAGGCCTTGAATAATTTTGCCAGGCATGGCACCCACATAGGTTCTGCGGTGGCCTTTGATTTCTGCCTCATCACGCATACCTCCCACACTAAATCGGAAGAATTTGCGACCCATGGCACGAGCAATAGACTGGCCGATGCTGGTTTTTCCCACACCCGGGGGGCCCACAAGGCAGATAATGCCACCACTGGTATGTTTTTTGAGTTTGCGCACGGCCAGAAATTCCAGAATACGCTCTTTGGGGTCCTGTAGTCCATAGTGGTCTTCATCAAGAATTTTCTGGCTTTTTTCTAGGTTGATTTTTTCTTTTGAGTCCTGATTCCAAGGCAAGCTAATAATAGTCTCTAGGTAGTTACGAGAGACACCATAGTCTGCAGAGGAGGGCTCAAGAAGTTGAAATTTTTCAAATTCTTTTTCTATGGCTTCCTTGGTATCTTCTTGCAGATTTAAAGCATCAATTGCACGTCGAAATTTTTGGATTTCTGCAGATTTTGCGTCGATATTTTCACCAAGCTCATTTTTGATGACCTTGAGTTCTTCTCTCAAAAAATGTTCACGTTGAATTTTTTCAACACGTTCATTAATTTCTTTGCTAACTTTGTTCTGAATACGGGTAAGCTCTTGCTCTCGCTTGATCAAAAGAATGACTTTTTCTAGACGGTCATGAATATTGAGGGTTTCTAGTATTTCTTGTTGTGTTTGGCGATCGCTACTAAGTATAGATGCAATGATATCTGCCACTTTTCCTGGTTGGTCAATATTAAACATTTCTAGGCGCATTTGCTCGGTAAAAAAGGGGCTTTTTTCTGAGAGATTACGTAATTCACTAAAAATACTACGAATCATACCCTTGATTTCATTAATTTCTGCACCCAGGATTTCTTCTGGATAATCAATAGTCGCAACAAGGGGAAGGCGACCTTCAGAAATAGGTGCAGAAATGGTAAAGCGTTGCAAAGTGGTCAAAAAAACATTCAGGCTGCCATCGGGCAGTTCCACTGTTTTATAGATTTTTGCCAATGTTCCTATTTGGTGTAAATCGGCAAAGGAGGTAGTTTCTGTGTTGGGTTCTTTTGTGAGCAATAGACCCAAAAAGCCGCCATTGGATTGTGTATGCTGAATAACAGAAAGGTCAGTTTCTCCAGAAAGAATCACGGGTAGCATGATGCCGGGAAAAATAGGCCGCCCCTGTAGTGGCATGATGGTCAGATGAGAAGGCAAAATGGCGGGAGCAGGAAGCATGTCTTGTGAGATTTCTGCATCTACAGCCCCATTACTATAGTCTTGCACAAGATCAACAGACTTGGTCTCAGATTCATTATCATTATCAATCATAAAATTAGTCCTCTTTTCTAAGTAGAGATTATATTGTGGCAAAATGCCTGAAACTAATATATTACTTTATAAAGCTAATAACTATAATAGCAATAGAAAGGGACAAAGGCAAATAGTTGCTTGACGAGAGAGGTGATTTTTTTTAGAATTAAAAATGTGAGCAATTCTTTAAGTCCCATCTTCTTTTTGTGGTTGATAGCTTTTCCGCTTTTTTTGATGAATGCACAAGTCGTGGACCTAGATCTTCATGCACGTTCTGCAATTCTCATCGATGCAACGACTGGCACTATTTTGTATGAAAAGGATGCTGACATCGCCATACCTCCTGCTAGCCTGACAAAGGTGATGACATTATACTTGGCATATCAGGCCTTGGCCGATGGGCGTTTTAACTATGGCAGCCCAATGATGGTAAGCACACGGGCCGATTTTCGCAATCAAGAAAAAGGCTCTAGTATTATGTATTTGGAGACAGGACAAAGGCCCACACTATATGACTTGATGCTAGGCTTGGCAATTGCCTCTGGCAATGATGCAGCAGTGGCATTGGCTGAAAATTTTTCTGGAAATATACAATCTTTTGTCAGGCAAATGAATCGACAAGCTAAAGCATGGAATTTAGAAAATGTGAACTTTGTTGATCCCTCTGGGATTGGTGAAAAAAACAGTATAACAGCCAGAGAGTTTTCTGTAATAGCCATGCGATATATACAGGACTTTCCTCAGTCGCTTAGCGAGTTGCACAAAGTCGAGCAGATGGTGTATCCCCGCAGGGAAAACTGGGCATTGAAGGGGCGCAAGTGGCATAATTCTTTTGTGAACAAAACACCCCTCTTGGGCAAATTTGATGGGTTAGATGGACTAAAAACAGGCTACATTCGCGAATCTGGGTATAATCTTGTCTCTACAGCACAAAGAGGTGAGACAAGATTAATTGGGGTGCTTTTGGGGGTGAATGCTCCGGGGGTGCAAACAGGAGATCGGCGTCGCCAGGAGGATATGCGTCGATTATTTGAATATGGGTTTGAGCATTTTGAAACAATAGAAATTGGCAGTACAGTATTAAAAATTGCACCGCAAATGCATGTTTTTGGTGGACAAAAAAGATCTGCAGATTTTTATGCGATCAAGCCGCGTTATGTGACTGTAGAAAAAGGGAAATTGCCATTTTCTCTTAAAGAGATAGAAAGGCTAGACTGGTTTGTTTGTGCGCCGCTAAAGGCAGGGGTAGGGGTAAAAAAGGAGCACATTAATATTTCTGTGTTGGGCAAAGAAGAAACAATTCAGCTGGAATTTGCATCCAAAGAATCGATTAGGAGGGCGCCTTTCTTGTTGTGGTTAGAAGACTATTCTACGTATTTGTTTAAGAGGGTCTTCTCTTGAGACAAATTGATGTCTCTGGTAAATAACTAAAGGGCGATTTTGAGTATGCCGAGAATTGCACTAGTGCGGTGGGATTGGTCTTTGCTAGTATTGGCTATCTATAGTGGGCTCTTTGCAGTGCTTGCTGTGCGCACAATTGTGGGAACATTTGGTACGTTGGAACTCAGTGCAATGACAGAGAGGGAAGAAAATTTAGTCAAAAACATCCAGTTGTTGGAGGACTATCAAAAGCAGTTGACAGAGCGTATCAAGCAACTAGAAAATAACCAGGAAACACAAAAACTATTAGCCAGAAGGCTTGGTTATTATCAAGTGAGTGAAAGGCGTGTTGTGATTTACGGGGATGAGTCTGTAGAAGATCAGATTAAAGTGGGGTACCCCTTGGCCAGAGAGGAGACATCCTATAGTGTTTTTGACAATGGGTTTTGGCTTTTTGTCATAGTTTCTGGGTTTATGTATGTTTTTATTTTGGCTAGTGGTGGTCGCAGAATGCGTGTAAGATAAGTTTAAAATGATAATGAGTAAAAATTAAACTAAGGTATAATTAAAAATTTTGGGGGAATTAAAATGTTACTAAGGAAGATGGGCATTTTTTTGATGGTGATGATGCAAGTTGTATCTCTTTGGGCAATTGAGGTTGCTGTAGAAGAAGTGGAAAAAGCCAGGGAAAACCAAAGCATTGTTTTTGAGAATTTTTCTGGAAATGCATTTGCATTCACAAACACTGCTGCACAGATCCGTAATATCGGACGTGCATTAGCGACATTGAACAACGAAGACAATCGTTTGTATACAATATCTAACAAGTATTCTGTTGTTGTTGCTACCAATGAAGATGCGGACGGGTTGTATTCTGCAGCGATTATTTCCATTGATCCCTCAGCACGTGTTGACCATATTCGCAATGTCCGTCAGATCATTGCTGGATATCTAGAAGGCAAGTATGCTTATAACACAGCAGATGCTGATACATTGGCATTTTTCTTATCATTCTATAATGCCGCATATCGTGGAAATGTAGACTATTTAAGAACAGTCTACAAGCCTCAGATGTTTGATTTTTTGGATGAAACAAATGCAGGATTGTCCCTGCAGTATACAGAATGGGCGGGACGTAGCCGTATTATTGTTCCTTTGACAGACCGCAGTACTGTGTCTTTGGCACAGTTGACACAGGATGTTATTGCTTCTGCACGTGATACAGAGGGCATGGCCCTTGAAGAGCGTGAGGGTTTGCAACAGCTCAGAGAGCAGGAGCTAGTCGATGCACAGAGGGCACAGGAGCAGTCCCGTGATGATCAGGAAAAGCTGCAAATTCTTTTAGACGAAAAAGAGACTGATGCAACAACAGCACAGAGCGAGGCACAAGCCAAGCAGGCAGAAGCTGATGCTGCACAACGTGCTGCAGACGAGGCCAGAGCAAACAATGCTCCTGATGCACAGCAAAAGGCAGAAGCGGCACAGGCTGCACAGGCTGATGCTGCACAGGCACAGGCACAGGCACAGCAAAAGCAAGAAGAAGCTGATCAGGTAAAAACTGAGGCAGAAAGAGAGCAGGCGGCACAAGAGCAACTCAAGCAAGAAATTGATCAATTGGCCCAAGATAAAGCCACAGAAGATCAGCAGTTGGCACAAGACAAGGCTGCAGTAGAGGCTCAGACAACAACAGATGATGAGGCCACCCCCCCAGCCACTGAGGAGGCACAGGCACAAGAGGTTCAGCCACAGACAGAAAGAGAAAGAGTTGCAGAGCAGGCAATGACCAATCCTCAACAGGTAGCAGATGAGCTAGTGACAGCACGTGAAGAGCTTGAAAATCGGCCCACACTGCCAATTGTTGCAGATAAATTCTACTATATGAGCGTGAGCAATCGCCAGTCTACTGGGCATTATAATAACCGCATTTTTGCTATCGATGCAGGAAGTGGTACTGTATTGAACTCCAGCGCAAATAATATTTGTAGTGTTAATTACATTGCGTATGCTGGAGGTGTGTTGGTTGTTACTTCTCGTGAAACAGACCATGCTGGCCCACATAGCTTAACCATTTTATCTTTAGACACCTTGGCACCTATGACTGAGACCGCTAAGGGTGTGGATATTCATTGGAATAGCCCCGTGGTGCTCAGTGGTGGAAAAATTTATGCAATAGTCGTGAGCCAGAGAAAACTCTATATTGCACGTTTTAATGAAAATCTTGAAATTGAGGTACAGGGAACAACTGCAGTAGATACGGATACGTCTATGACAGTTTACAAAGATCACGTCTATGCAAATATGACAGGATCTAATAGAATTGTAGTCTTTAACAAAGCAGATCTGAGCACGCTGAGTGAGATTGCGATCCCTAATTAGTAGCCCTTAGACTACCGCTAAATGGTGAAAAGGTGAAACAAGTCAAAGTATTAATTCTTATGATGTTCTATCTTTGTATTCCTGGGCTTTTGCCTGGGAATGCAGAGAAGACGCATGCAGAACGCATGGTGCGTGCAGGACGATATCCAGAAGCGATACAGTCCTATAGGCGATACCTAGAAACCAAAGATGCACAAAATGAATTTGCTCAGACACTTATTCGTGCCAGCATGCTAGAGCCCGATGCACGCAAGGGTTTGAATTTACTACTTCTTTATGATAAAAAAATGACTACCACAGAAGATCGTAAGCGAATTTTTGAGAGAATTGGACTTTTGCAAGAGTATTTTCTCAATGACGAGTCAGCGGTGGCGGCTTATCAGATTGCTTTTGAAAATAGCTACCCCCCAGACTATCAGCTCTACTTGCGTGTGGGGTTTTTATCTTTAGAGGTAGGGGAGGCAGAAAGATCTTTGTCTGTTGCACGTGTCATTCTTTCTAATTCGCGTGATACAGAATTACGCCTAGCGGCTATCAACCTCTCGTTACTTAGCTATGCAAACTTGGGAGATTTGGATCGTGGACTTTCTCTGATTTATCAAGAGAGATCTTTTTTGAATCGTGTAGCAGGTGCCTCCTATTATTACACGCTGGCACGCTTTTATCAGGCGAATCAAGAATCTCGCAAGGCACAAGAGGTTAAGGAAAAAATTATCAAAGAATACCCAGAGAGTCCGGAGGCGATGATTCTTCAGGGTAAAGCGAGAGTCTGGAGTAGTCCAGCAAATCTCTTTTTTTAAAGAGGATACTAAACCATGAAAAAAGCAGCAATTTTTGCACTCATATTTAACGCACTTTTTTTTGGTTGTAAGCATAGATCTGCACCAGCTGCTGGCAACTCTGCCAATTCTGGCAACCCTAATTGGCCTACTGCCACCATTGATGCGATGAATGAAATGGAGCTATTTTCTCGCTTGCGTTATGGTGGCTATTTGGAACCAAAAGCTTCTTATCCTGTTTTACAGCCTGTGCCTGCTGTACTACGGCGCATTGGAGTAAAAGTAGGTGATTATGTAAAAAAGGGCCAACGACTTTATAGTTTTCAACAAGTTTCCCCTGGTACCAATTACTCCTCTGGGTGGGTCATTGCGCAGAATGATGGGTATGTTTCGCTCATTAATGGTATAGAGGGGCACAGTGTCACAAAAGATGAGCAGATTCTTGTCATTTCAGATCTTAGTTCAGAAAAGCTTAATTTTTTTCTCAGCAATCAACATGCAAATCAAGTAAAAAATGGCCAAAATGTTTACTTGGCTAGTATTATTGATGAGATAAAGTCTCTAGAGCAAAAAATTAGTCTGCGTCCAAACAAAGAAACTGGAGAAATTTTCTTCAAAGAACTAGAGGTGCAGCGGGCATTGCTTGAAGAGACCAAGGGTCAAATTGTGCAGGTGCCTATTGCACCAGATGAGGCAACTGGACTTTTTCCTGTACAGGTGGAATTTCCTGTGCACCCAGAATTTAAGATAGGCCGATTTATGACAATAGAGTTGCATGTGGATCCTTATTTTGGTATTGCGGTACAACAGCAGCACCTCTTTCGCCGTTATGGTGAGCATCAGGTAAGAGTGGTGCGTGATAGCACTGCAGAATACCAACAGGTGAGTGTGGGCAAAAGTTATGGCGATCGTGTTGTCATTCAGGAGGGGTTAGCACCGGGGGATAAAATTATCATTGCAACAAATCGCTATGTGCGGCCCGGAACCAAGGTGAATGTGGTTGACTTGGTTGAACAACGTGCTGCCGCACAGACAGCCAAAGAGGGTGGAACTCCACCCCCACCCCCACCCTCAGGAGAAAGAAAGCCATGAATGATCTCACAGAAATATTGCTCAAACGCAGGCGTGCAGCGGTTGTTTTTATTGTCATATTTTTTGTTTTGGGCATTGTCAGTTTTTCTAGAATTCCCATTGCTTTTTATCCGCAGGTTAGTAAGCCCACACTTTCTATCACAGTTTATGGATCGGGACAAACAGCCGCAGACTTGTATACACGTTTTAGCAATGACTTAGATAATTTGATTGAAGGCATTGAAGATGTGGAAAAAATTACTGCGCGTTATGCAATGAATACTATTAGCTATGAAGTAGAATTTCCCTGGAATTATGATTTGCAAGATGCTAAAGACAAGGTCTATGCTATTTCACCAAGAGTAGAGGCAGTATTTCCAGATAGCAATATTGATAGCTTTACAACTCCAAGAATTACCACAATCAATGCATCTACGAGTGATTTTACTGCAGCACTCTATTCTAATGCCCTCACAAGTGAGCAACTGTATCAAGAAGCCAAGTATTTGCTAGAGGGAGAGCTCAATCGTAATGTGCGGCATGCAGAGAGTATTTGGTTTGTGCCGGTGCAACAAGTTTCTGGAGAAGTAGAGTTTGATATTGCCACGATGTTGAGTTTGGCGATTACACCAGAATACGTAATTAATGCTGTCGAAGATCGCTATTTAGACAGTTCTGTGGGCACATTCAGAGATCGACAGCTGGTCTATTCTGTGCGCCAACTTGCAGATATCAAGGATATTTATGAACTAGAGAACGTCATTATCACTACGATTGGCAGCCAAACGATTCGTCTCAAAGACATTGCTGAAGTACGCATCAAAAAGAGTATTCCTAGTCGTGTTTATCGTGTCAATGGAGAAACAGCGGTGATTATTGGTTCGACTCCTCAGCCTGATGGTAATATTCGTACAATGTCTTCGGATATGCAAAAAGAATTACGCAGGTCTTTGTCTGCGTTTACCCAAGATGTATCACTAGAGATTGTTGAGGATCCGGCTTTTTTTATTAATGAAGCGCTAAAAGGTGTAGTCACATCTATTGTGCAAGGGGCGCTTTTGGCAGTGATTGTGACGCTGCTATTCTTGGGTGTGTTTAAAAATGCTCTTATAGTGATTGTTTCACTACCTCTTTCCCTGATTTATTCCTTTGTTTTAATGAAGGCATTTAATGTGTCTATTAACCTGATTTCTCTTTCTGGTATGGCACTGTCTGTGGGTATGACAGTAGATGCGGCGGTTGTGATTGTAGAAAACCTACATCGGCACTATATCACAGATAGAAAAAAGCAAAAAAACAAACAAAAGGCACTATTTCAGTTAGTCATTGATAGTGTGAAAGAGGTCAGACTCTCTGTTATTGCGAGTTTATTAACAAGTATTTGTGTCTTTTTACCCCTTGCTTTTACTGCGGCATTGGCCAATGCGTTATTGGGAGATTTGGCAAAAGTTGTAGTATTTTCACTCATCACAAGCTTGATGACGGCCCTCACTATTATTCCATTGCTCTACTACTATCTATTTCGTAGTGCTAGTCCACAGCAGGGGCACAAAGATGTGGTCACTAAAAAACAAAAAAAATCCACTAAAACAAATCTTTTATGGGCACAGTTTTTGTTTAAATTTAATCTACTTACACAAAAAATTGAAGCTATTTCAGCTTTCACAACAGACTGGATCAAGCATTACTATTCAATAGGATTGACATGGTTACTCAAACATCCTAATGCAAAAAAGCACCAAATTTGGACGCTCAGTAGCCTGGGGCTTTTTTTTCTGCTGACTTTATTTTTGTTTTCTCAGCTCAAGATTGAACTTTTGGCCCCCCCTCAAAGCAGTATGATTCGTCTTTCTGCGCGCAATTCTGATTTTACAGAACTAGTGGATTTGCTAGAGGCATTGGATCCTATTGAGCAGCAGATTCAAGAAATTATTGGACCTAGCTTGCAATCCACATTTATGGGAACAAACGGAAACAACCGTGCTAACTATATTTTGACACTGGACAATCGCAAATACACACAAAAAACAATTGAAAAACTGGAGGCTGAATTGGGGGCTGATGGTTGGACATTTAGCGTAGCACAATATGATCCAGCAACCTTGCCCATTCCAACAATTTATGCACTACACTTGCGTGTGACAGGCCCGGATCGTTTTAAAGTGTTGCAGTATATGGAGCAATTACAAGATCAGATTAATCAACTCACAGATCCTTCAAAAATAGATCGGCGTACCAATCTTTCACAGAATTTGTATCTGTGGGTGGCCGCTGATCCTTCAACTTTGGTTAGCAATGAAGTGGGCCTCAAGCTGAATCCAGAAACACTCAGTTATCTCAATTTGAGTGAGAGGACGATTATCGATACGGCCAAAATTGCACTCAATCCACGTTCTTTGGAGATGGATCATGAGGGAGATGATATTCGGATTCGATTTTTGTACCCCACGATCAAAACCAGAGATGAAACAATGAACGTACTTATTTCTTATCAAAATACAGGCATTCCACTGAGCCATTTTTTCTCTGTAGTACCACAGCTGGGTATTTCTAGTATTTTGGTAGAAGACAAACAAGAGGTATATAATTTGCGGGCAATGATTCGCCAAGAAGACTTTAATCCCATGACAATTAAGTCTTATGAGCGCATGGTAGACAAACAAGTCTTGGCAAATTTCCCCCTGGATCCCGGATACAAAATTCTCAAAGTAGATGCACAAAAAGACTTGCGTATTGCAATCAATAGCCTGGTCGTGGCATTGCTACTTTCTGTGATATTTATATTTTTAATTTTGGCGGTTCAATTTAATAGTTATCGACTACCGCTCATTATTTCTAGCACATTGCCACTGGGTGTAGCAGGTGCGGCTGTGGCACTTTTTTTGGGAAGATCTAGCCTGTCTATCAACTCGGTCTTGGGCATTATCCTTTTGGGTGGCATCGCTGTCAACAACTCTATTATGATCATAGATTTCTATCTCAAAATGCCACAGTCAATGAACAAGGAAGATGCGATTTTTGAGTCATGTTTATTGCGTGTTATTCCTATTTTGACCTCTGTTTTGACGACTATTTTGGGAATGTTGCCCTTGGCATTGGCCCTTGGCGATGGTAGTAATATGATCCAGCCTTTGGGCATTGCAGTTTCGGGGGGATTACTCATTTCTACAGCCTTTACAATGATGCTGATTCCTGCAATTTTGGCATTGACAAAGCGTCCCACACTCAACAATGAAGTTGTTTAATTTTGGTTGATAGCCACTCATATATGGGGGCTTTTTCTTTACATAAATTCATGCTAGCATCAGGACATGAGTATTTTTAAAATTATGCCACATCCCATGATTGGTACACTATATCAGGGAGAATATACGAAGGTTGTGAAACTCCGACTTAAAGAGGGAAAAAGACTGCCCAAACACCAGCAAGGTGGGTACAATGTTTTTATTGTACCCAGTGACGGGCAGCTAAATGTTGTTGTTAACGAAACAGATGATTACCGTGCTATGCCTGGGGATGTCTTTGAAATGGGTGGAGAGGATGAATTCTCGATATGGGGAATAGCAGAGGAAAATCCATTTCTTTATTTTATTGTGCCCCAGACCCAAGAGTTAACACCATGTATCACACCCTCCAAACAATTAGGGGAGTGTTATGTGGATGACTTGATCCGTTTTTCAAGACATCAACTCATAGATAATGTAGAAAGTCTGCAACTAGGAAGTATGGGTGATGAGTATTTGGTTTTGTGCTACACTGGTGAAGTAAGTGCCATACGCGCATCTAGCGAAAAAAAAACACCCTTTAGGTTGATGCAAGGTGACTTATTACATTTTAGTGGGGATGAGAGCGTACAGATTACACGTAAAAGTGAAAATGCATTGCTTTTAGTTTGTTGTTTGCGTTTGGCATAACAAGCCTTGATTTATGTGATATTTCCATGCTAGATTCTGGTGGTGAAATGTATAATTCTTGCGGGGGGAATGGGCACACGTTTGGGGCCATGTACGCTGGCTTTATCCAAGCAAATCCTTCCTGTTTATGACAAACCTATGATATATTATCCCTTATCCTTGGCGCTTCTTTCTGGGATCAAAGAGATTCTTGTTATTTCTTCTGCACAGCACCTAGCGTTTTACCAGGTCCTCTTGGGGACGGGGGCACAGTGGGGAATCAAGATTTCCTATGTGCAACAAACAGCACCCAATGGCATTGCTGAAGCCTTTTTGTTGGGTGAAGATTTTATTGAAAAAGACCCAGTTGCACTCATATTAGGAGATAATATTTTTTACGGACATGGGTTGACGGGTATTTTAAAAAAGACAATCGAAGATATGAAGAAGGCCGGTGAGGGAGCAAAGGTTTTTGGATATGCTGTGCCACGTCCACATGAGTATGGAGTTGCTGATTTTGATGAACAGGGAGAGATTTTTTGTATAGAAGAAAAACCCAGCAATCCCCCTTCTCCATATGCAGTACCGGGGTTGTATTTTTATGATAATACGGTGGTACAACGGGCAAAACAGCTTGAACCATCTGCGCGTGGTGAGCTAGAAATCACAACACTCAACAATGCTTATGCCAAGGATAAGAAATTGTCGATAGAAATTTTTGGCCGTGGTATTGCATGGTTTGATACAGGCAACCCTGATAGTTTGTTAGATGCAGCAAATTTTGTGTGTTCTATTGAGCGTAGTCAAGGCATTAAAATGGCATGTATAGAAGAAATATGCTATCGCAATGGATGGATGAGTGCGCAGATGCTAGATGAAGCTTGTAAAAAATTTGAAAAAAGTCAGTATGGATCCTACTTATATAGTATTTTACATGCCGATCAAAAAAGGTAGAAACCTGTTGCATGCATGCTAATAGGCAAAAAAATCCTAGGGGTTAAAAAAGTTGAACTATTTGACAAATCCGTATTTATGGCTTTTTTGTCTGGGGTTTGGGACAGGCAAATTTCTTTCTTGGGTCTTTAAAAAACCCTCGCGCACATCGATGCCGGCACTATATGAACGCTTGAAAATTCGACGTGTTTTTTATTGGTTTGCATTTGCTATTGTGTCTCTTTTGGCCGTATTTTTACTGTATTTTGTGGAACCATTCACATTAAGTTTGGCAGGATATTTTTGTTTGACAATTTTTGCGAGTATTTTTTTGTTCAATGTTTACCCCCATATTTTTGCGATACCTGTCATTGCTGTGCTATTTATTTTTAGTCTTGTGGGTGCAGATCTCGAAAAAAACTGGATTTATGTAGATCCAGACATTCATCATGGCATACCCCTGATGAATGGTGAACCGCGCACGCAAGAAAATCGCTATTTGCTATATGCGGGAGCAAAAACCCAAAGAAAAACACTCTCACTAGATTTAAATATCCCTGCCGGAACACAAGAGCTGCGTATCAAACTACTCGAAGTGCATCCCTTGCCCATTTGGTTTTTATGGTGGCCTAGCAACTATTTTTATATACAAGAGATTTCTACAGCCAAGGGTGAGGTTTTATGGAAAAATGAAACCCCCTCTGTGGTACTCAAACACCTGGTGGGGCAACCATATGGCTGGGTGGTTAATAGCAATGCATTTTTGTTTAAGATAGATAAAAATGTCAAAATTTTTTGGAAAGCATATGATTGGCAGACAACTTATGCAAAAGAGACAATAGCGAGTGAAGAAGTATTTATAGACGCTATGGATAGTGATGGATAAGAAAAAGCACCACCATGGGCTGACACCCGTGTATGTTTTGGAGAGGATTCAAACTCTAGGATTAGACTTTAAGGGTGAGGGGTTTGGGTTATATTTACCACAAAATGCCTGGGAATGGCTCAACTATTGTATTCTTTCTTTGCGTACAAAGGATGAGGTGAGCCAGGCTGCCTATCAACGCTTGGCTGCTGCTGTGGGGCCACCAGATAATTTGCTTAATTTTTCTGATCAGCAAATTGCTTCATATATTTATCCATGTGGATTTTATCAAAGAAAAGCCACCCAGTTAAAAAAAATCGCCCAAATCTTGATAGCTGAATATGCAGGGGAACCACCAAAAACAAAAGAGGCGCTACTGTCTCTACCAGGAGTAGGGTTAAAAACAGCTAACTTTGTCCTCAGTCGTGGCTATGGAATTCCTGCTATTTGTGTAGACATTCATGTACATCGTATTAGCCAGCGGTTGGGCTGGATGCAAACAAAAACCCCAGATGAAACAGAACAGGTGCTTTGTGATATTGTTCCTAAGGAATACTGGATCCCACTTAATTCTCTCATTGTACCTTTTGGCCAGCATATATGTCGGCCTACACATCCACATTGTGGTGCATGCCCATTTGATCAAACGTGCCCAAAAATTCTATTTAATGCAGATAGGGCAGCCAAAAACTAGGGGTTACCCAGTAGTTCTTCTGGATCTAAATCCTCTGATATGGGGGCATTACTTAGCGTCATTTTTTCTTTCATTTGTGTATTTAATGCTGCCCAATACTCCTTTTTGCGTACCCCTATAAATAAAATGACAAAAAGAATACCACTGCCAAGGATAAAAATAGCCCTATTGCCCAGCATTCCCAAAGAAATTGCAACAGAAGATCCAAAAAAAGGCCCCAATGAAGCGCCGATAAAGCTGATAGAGCTAGAGAGGCCAAAAATTGCACCCTTATTTTTTTCTGGAGCAAGAATATTTAGAATTACATTAAAAATAGGCATGACTCCGCCCAAAAATAGCGCATCTACCATGTGTGTGACAAGAAGAAATTCCCAAGTCCGGCTAAAAGCTTGTGGTAAATAGCAGAGTGCTGCACCCGCCAAACTTGCAAAAAAACAAATCTCCAAGGGTAATTTCTTGCTTAAATATCCAAAAATTAAGGCCCCAAGAGAGCCCGTAAGCGCTGCAGTGGCAATTACCATTCCCACAACAGTCCCAATGCGTGCAGGGTCTGTGTTTATTTCGGCAACAAAAAGACTCAGTTGTGTATTTACTAGTGAAATCGCAATTTGGCTAAAGAACATCGAAATGATCAAGAAATTGAGAAGGGGATTTTTTTGGAGAATGGAAAAATCTGGAATCAGCTGAATTTTTTTTGGATTTTTTTCTTTGACCAATGGGGGTTCTTTGATCAAGAATAAGATACTCATAGCAGCAGTAAAGAGCAATAATGCACTGAGTAAAAAATTGGCTTTCCCCCCAGCAATGTCAAAAATCCACCCACCAAAAAAGGGGCCCACAGCCATTCCCACAAAGATACCGATTTGCAAGACAGCAAGTGAAATTGCAGAATGCTGCAGAGGGACAATACTCAGCACCAATACATTAGCTGCTGCAATGCTCCCTGTTGTGGCGCCCTGTACCACACGCAAGAAAAATAATTGGTAAATATTTTGAGCAAAAAACATCAGGGCTATAGAAAATCCACCACCCAACATCGCACGTAAAAGCATAAATTTTCGCCCTTTGCGATCACCTAGTGCACCCCAAATGGGTGCAAAAATAGCAAGCATTAAGGTCGGTACCCCATTCAATAATCCATTCCAGATTTTTACTTTGTCCGGGTCTGTAATGCCAAATTCGCTTTGAATATAGAAGGGAATAATCGGCATGCTTGCAGAAAACCCAATAATTGCAAGTGTTTGTGCACATAGGACAATAATAAGGGAAGATAACCAATGTCTTGGGGCTTTAGAGGGTAGAAGGGATTTTGTATTCATAGACATTTGATTGTACTGGAAGCAGGTTGGCTTTTCAAGCATGATCAAAGTTTTATTTTGTGTTCTCTGATGTTTTAACGCTATTTTAAGAGACAAAGCACTCCCTATCTGATAATATGAATAAACAAATCGAATCGGGGAGGTATTTTTATGAGACGGATTGTGCTATTTTTTTTGATGAGTGGCTGTATTGGCACGTTATATATTACAGGGCAAAATCATGTATCCACAACCAACATCTCCATTCAGTTTGGCCAAAAATTTGAAGATATTATGCCAATGTTACTCAGGGCTCAAGCAAAAATAGTTCCCCAAGAAACGAATATTATTTTGATTACAGATTTTTCTAGCACTATCAATGATGCAGCACCCACCCAGATACTACTGTCTTTGGATAGGCAAAAACGAATCATGATTATTGGCTACTTCTTTGCAAATATGGCAAGTCAAAGACAAGCATTGCAAGAATTGGCTCCCTTGCCAGTCCCCTTTATGGATGGTTATGGCGGTGCATATAACGATCGCTATATAGTAAATGCAAGTCCCCAATCAGGATCTTTTTTAATCAGTATTATTGATCGCAATCTTTTTTCTTCGCACAGTAGCGCGCAGGAAAGAGATCTGATCAAAACGATTGATGCAAATTATTATGATGGTCCGCGCCCTTCTGCAAATACAAATACTCTTTATCTTCCTGCAGAAAACCAACAGGCCACACTGACAAAGCTTGGGGAAATGGGTGGCAAATACAAAATGTTAGAGAATGGTAATATACGTATTGAATCATTTGGAAAAACAATTTTGGGGACATGGGTCACAGAAGGTTATATTGTGATGACAAAAAATAGGCGTATTTTACAGGCATTTTATCAGTTTAGAACAGAAGAAGAGGGCATTAATTTTGCCAAAAAATTACCACAAATGAAATCTTCTCCTACGCAAGTCAAGCTGCTTTCGACCAAGGCTAAATTTGCGGCAGTCTTAGAGGGGAGCACTTTCATTCTTGCCTCCCCACAGGGTGGAGACTATCGTGTGGTCCTCATGGATATGGATGCACTAAAAGTACAGTCTCCCAGTCAGTATGCAGAAGCACTAAATACTCTGGAGAGTGCCAAAGACTTGGAGCGGTTTACTCATTAGGCAAGACTAATTTTCTGCCTGTTTCATTGCCTCTTTTTGCAAAGAAAATTCCTGTTAACACAATGAAAATTCCTACAATTTCTTGTAAGCTGAGATGTTCTTTGAAGATAAAATATCCATATATTGCTGCAATGACTGGTTGAATCAGCACCAAGACTGAGGCAAGGTTAATATCTATTTTTGTCAGACAATGGCTCAAAATCCCCTGGCCAAGGACTTGAGAAATCAAGGCGAGACAGACCAAAATCCCCGCCGACTGTAGTGTGCTGGGAAAATGAAACCCTTCAACAAAGATCATGGCAAAAAAAAGTACACTCACTGCACCAATTCCGCTAAAAAATGTGAGCAACAGGGCACGGTAGTTTTTGGCGATTGCAGAAATCATCAAAAGAAAAAATCCATAGAAAATTGATGTAATAAAAGCAAAAAAATCACCATGAAAATTCTGCACATTTGTATCAACTTTCCCCATCATTAATACGAGAAGACCTGTCAAGGTGATAATTAATCCCAAAATGAATAGAGAAGAGGGGCGGTTTTTGTAGAGAAGATAAGAGAGGGGAATCACCGTAATGGGTGTCAAATTTCCCAAAAGATTGGCATTGGCCATAGTTGTTAAATGAAAAGAAATATTAAAAAATAATAAGTCAAATCCCAAAAATGCGCCAGCAATGAGCATAAAAATTGCAGACTTTTTGTCTATGGCATAAAAATCTGACTTTTTGAGAAATAGGAGCAAAATTGGAAAAGAGAAAAGAATTCTATAAAATGCTGTCGCAATAGGAGGCAGGCTGCTTAATTTGACAAGTACACCCCCCGTGGCAAAGAAACATATAGCCAAAAATGTTAATAAAATGAGGTGCGGGGGTGTTTTACTGATAATAAACCTGCTGTTAATTTCATTAAAATAGGATATTTTAAATACAGGCGCCAATGGGATTCGAACCCATGCATAAAGGTTTTGCAGACCTCTCCCTTACCACTTGGGTATGGCGCCAAAACAAAGCCAAGTTTATAGGAAATGTTCTTGTTTGTAAAGACCCATGATAAATGATATCCTAGAACTCAAAAAAGAACCCCCCATCTGGTGATAAAGGGGGGTGCAAATTGGCAAGAATGGGCTTAATTAATCACAGCAATAATGTCTTTAGACTCCAAAATCAAGTGATCAACAGAGTCAATCTTGATGCCAGTTCCTGCATACTTATTAAACATGATTTTTTCACCAACAGAAACTTTGATGAGCTCTTTATCATCACCAATAGAAACAACAACACCCGTTTGTGTCTTTTCTTGTGCAGTATCAGGAATAAACAACCCACTTGCTGTTTTTTTCTCAGACAATTCGACTTTTACCAATACACGGTCAGCCAATGGCTTGATGGTCATATTTTTTACCTCTCACACTCAAACTCAATCTTAGATTTTTCTTTTGGCCAAAAGGCCAACACTAAATATAAACATTTTATATCACAGCGTCAATTACCTTTTATTTGACGCGCTCCTGATATTCCCCAGAACGTGTGTCAATTTTAATTTTTGTACCAATTTCACAAAAAAGGGGCACCATCAACTCATAGCCTGTTTCAATTTTGGCACGCTTGAGCGATCTTCCAGACGTATCTCCTTTGAGGCCTGGCTCTGTTTCGATAATAGTGCGTTCGACACTCATAGGAATACGCACATCCACCGCACGATTTTCATAAAAGCCAATTTCCATTTCCATGTTATCTACAAGATAATTAACCACATCCCCAAGGTCGCTTTCAATAACCTCCACCTGATCAAATGTTTCGTTATCCATAAAAATATAGGCATTTCCTTCTTTGTAGGAAAATTGCATTGGGCGCAGATCTAGCACAATTTCTTCAACCTTATCTGCGGCCTTGTATACACTTTCAATGATTTGACCATTAAGAAGGTTGCGAATTTTTAATTTCATGACTGCAGCATTTCTTCCAGATTTTGAAAACTCACTTTTGAGTGTCAAAAATGGCTGGCCATCTAGTATAAAAGAAACTCCAGGTTTAATTTCCTGCATCACAATAATTCCCATAAAAGACCCTCTTTTTTCTACAAAATAATCAACGTATTGATCATAACAAAATCACTAAAGAATGTCTAGCGATTACAGAAAGTCAGCTAGGTCATTTTTGTCAAAAAAGTAAGAAAATTTTCCATCAAGACAAAGGAACGTCGTTCCAAAAGATCAATACGATCCTCTGGAGAGTGCCAGGTTTGCCAGGTTTGAGGCAGCATAGCATGAATCACCTTTTGAAAAGCGGGGTTCAAATAACCCCTTTTTAGACTGAGCATTGCTGTTTCATTTTGTGTTACCTGTTTCCAGTTAGAGTGGGCGGTAGCCGCCTCTTCTGTGGGTAATACAGAGATGCAAGATGCAGGGTATCCACCTAATAATAGTCCCAAATCATCAGAAAATGAGCTATAGATCCAGTCGGCAGGGCGTCCTTGAAATTCACGAATTTTTGAGGCAGTAAATTGTAACTCCTGTATAGCTGCATTATAGAAGTTAGCAGAAATTAGTCCATCAGAACGTGCTTGTTGTAAAAGCAAACTCCCCGCTCCCCCAATAACAATACAATCACCAATGCCACACATATCAAAAACATAGAATCGGCAGTTGTGAATACCCTGTTCTCTAAGTAAGTTTGCAATTTGATATGCGCCTTGTTGATTAGGGTGATTTCCCCCCAATAATTCTTCTCCATCAGTAAAGAGAATTTGTACATTATAATGTGTAGATTCTTGTGAGAGTCGGCCCGCATGACATAGGAGCTGAAATACGGCTGCGCTATTGTCATTGGCCCCAGGTGTGCCGGGCACACGATCATAGTGGGCAACAAAGACTTTTGTTTTTTCATAGGGGGAATACTGGTGCTGGTCAAAACGAATTAGCAGGTGTTGATGGCCTTTGAGCTCAATTTTTCTGCCACGGATACCACATCTGTGCAACCAATAGCGCAAAAAACCAAAACGATCGTTGGTGTTAATAAATGCGGAAAGATCTCTGAAAAGATCGGCAGGTAAATCATTCATATTTAGGTGCGAAACTTACTTAATGCCCCCATTTATAGATGCAATAATACACATAGTATATAATGACACATCCACAAAATCTGATGAGGCAAATTAGAACTTTTAAAACTATCACAAAGCGGTTATTCTAACCAAAGCGCCCCATCACGTAGTCTGCGGTGCGCATATCTTTGGGTGAATTAAAAATTTCTGCAGAATTTGCCACTTCAACCATATTTCCAAAGAGAAAAAAGGCTGTTTGATCAGCCACACGTGCAGCTTGTTGCATATTATGTGTGACGATCATAATAGTATACTTTTTCTTCAAATCATGCAGTAATTCTTCAATTTTTCCTGTTGAAATAGGATCTAATGCACTAGTGGGTTCATCCAAAAGTAAAATTTCTGGTTCTACAGCAATCATGCGGGCAATGCATAGCCGCTGTTGTTGCCCACCAGAAATTTGCAGTGCACTTTTTTTTAGCGATCCTTTTAATTCTTCCCATAAGGCCGCTTTCTTTAGGCTAGATTCCACAATGTGATCTAGGATAGCCTTGTCCTTGATTCCATGTACGCGTGGTCCATAGGTAATATTTTCATAAATACTCATTGGAAAAGGATTGGGTTTTTGAAAGACCATGCCAATGCGTTTGCGTAAATGACTCATATCTGTTTCTTTATAAACATCCTGGCTTTCAACTAGAATTTGGCCCTCTACGCGGCATCCATCAATAAGATCATTCATACGATTAATACTACGCAAAAGTGTAGACTTGCCACATCCAGAGGGCCCGATAAGTGCCATAACAGTATTTTTTTGCACTTGCAATGAGATATTATGCAGTGCCTGAAAATCGTTATAAAAAAGGTTAAAATGTTGTATGTCAATTTTCGTGGATGAGGCGTCATGTGGCTGATCTGTGGGTATATCATTCATCTATTAAAATCCTTGTCCCTTATTTGTTTGATTTTTGAGTCACTAAACTTGCTAAAAAATTAATGAACAGTGCAATGAGAATGAGTAAAAATGCGGAGGCAAAGGCGACTTTCATGCCCAACTCACCGCCATCGCGGGTCAGAACATACATTTGTAATGATAAATTTCGGCCAGAGTCAGTTAGTTTTGTGGGAAAACTCGCCGCAGTTCCCAGTGTGAGGATCAGTGGGGCAGTCTCACCAACTACGCGTCCCAGACTCAGCAAAAACCCCGTAATAATGCCATTCTTGGCATTGGGCAAAATAATTTTTCGTACGGTATGCCAGCGTGATGCGCCTAGGGCCAAGCTCCCCATTCGATAGTCATGATTGACAGCAAGGATGGATTCTTCTGTCACACGAATGATGACAGGCAATGTCATCACAGCCATGGTCAGGACGCCGGAGATCAAAGAATAGCCAAACCCCAGAATCTGCCCAAAAAACAAACTACCAAAGAGTCCAAAAATGATGGAGGGCAATCCTGCCAACAACTCTACCGCACCAGAGGAAATTTTGATCAAACGGCTATTGCGTTTGCCAAATTCTGTTTGAAAAATTGCTGCAGCGACTCCAATAGGAAATGTGAAAAGACTGACAAAAATAACAAGTAGTAAGGTGACCCCCGTAGGGGCTAGTAAAGAGGGATTCTCGCTAGAATATGCCCCAAAGAGCAAGTCCCAGCTGAGATTTTTCATCCCATTAATTGTAATATATCCAAGAATAAGCCCCACCACCATCAAACAAATGGCAATTGCAATACGTGGTGGTACGGTAAATAGTAAATAGCGCAGTGTCTTACGAAATGCAGGGCCAGATTTATCCATGCATTATCCTCCCGTGCCCCGAATGTTTTTTGCTAGAAAATTTAGGGCCAAGACAATAAAAAAAAGCACCGCTCCACTGGCGATAATTGCATGGTAGTGTAGTCCAGCAGCATAGGACATTTCTAGTGCGATATTTGCAGTGAGAGTACGTACAGGCTTGAGTATTTGAGGAAAAATATTTGCATTTCCTGCAACAATTACCACAGCGGTGGTTTCTCCAATCGCCCGCCCAAGTGTGAGAATAAACGCATTCAGTAGTCCCGGTTTAGCCGCAGGTAAAACCACGTTATAGATGGCCTCCTCTGGCATACTGCCTAGGGCCAAGGCACCTTCTAGGTATTGCGCAGGCACAGCCTTAAGGGCAGAAACGCTTAATGTAATAATTGTAGGCAATATCATGATTGACAGGATAATGCTAGCAGCTAAGACAGAACTGCCATTGCCACCAAAAAGTATACGAATCGCAGGAACTAGGGTCATCATTGCCCAAAATCCATAGACGACAGAAGGAATGCTGGCCAAGAGAGAGACGCTTTGGTTAATGAAGTGTGCCATACGAGGTCGAGCAAAAAATACAATGTAGATACTCGAGAGCAACCCAACAATCACCGACAACAATATCGCAATGCTTGTGACGCATACAGATCCAAGAATCATATAAAGAATGCCAAATTTAGCGGGAGAACTGCTAGGTTCCCAGGCAGAGTTGGTCACAAAATTTATCAAGCCAATCTCTTTGAATGCAGGCCATGCCTGCGCAAAAATAAAAACAAACATCAGTACAACCGGCACTGTGCACAACAATGCACAAAAGGCAAGGATTGGTCCAATAAAAGAGTCTTGCTTGATAAAAGTCATCAACCTTTTCACAATGTTCCAATCCTTGCAATCATGGGATTTTCCTATGACATGCGCCTATGAATGACTCATCTCATCTTGTGCAGGAGAGAGCGTGCTCCATGTACGAATATTTCCTATAAAAATTTGCTCAACTTCTTGCATACTCAATGCATTAAGAGGATTTTCTGCATTGACAATGATAGCTACTGCATCATAATTAAAGATGCTCAGAGGATTATTATTGCCTAGTGCAACTTTTTCTTCTTCTCTGAGATCGCGGGATGTCATGCCCAGGTCAACTTTGCCAGCTGTCACATCTTTGATACCAGAAACGCTGCCAGAAAATTGGATTTCCATTTGTACTCCTGGTTGCAATAGTTGATAGGCTTCCTGGAGTTTTTGTATAATTTTTTGTACAGAAGTAGATCCACTGAGGACTATTTTTCCAGTAGTATCGGGCGCTGGATTGTAATTAGGCAGACTTGCAATGGCGTTGGCAGCAGGAACATACCCATTATCCATGATGATTTGTTGGCCTTGCTGTGAGAACACAAATGACAAGAAGTCTTTTACCAAAGGATTGTCAAGGGATTTTTGTGTGTGAACAAACCCAAATGGCCTATAGATGGGATACTTTTGGGTAACAATATTTTCCATCGTGGGCAATATGCCATCAATTTCCAATATTTTTACACTTTCTCCAAGGCCCACAGGAGAGGCATAACCAATGCCTTGGGGGTTCTTGCTGACAGTCAGGACAGCAGAATCATTAGATCCCACAATCAGCGCTTCTTTGAAAAGATTATTCTGGATATCATCACCATTTTTGACACTCACACCCACGATTTCGTCAAAGGCTCCACGCGTGCCACTAGAGGCCTCACGAGAAACAACGGTGATTGCATCTTTATTGGCAGGATTTGCACAACTAAAGATAGAAATTGCAGCTAACAATAAGATAGAAAAAATGGATTTTTTCATTCAGTTTATCACTCCTTGTATTTAGGGGTCCCAATGGCCCCTGGGTAATATGCGCAGATTATAATAAAGTATCCAGATTAAGTCACTAGAGTTCACAAATAAATGATCTTTTAGAGACAGATTTTATTGTAACTCCAGTACAACTGGGCAGTGATCAGATCCTGGCACGTGGGCGAGGATTTGTGCACTTACAAGTGCATCTTTCAGGTTTTTTGAAGCAAAGACATAATCAATGCGCCACCCAACATTGCGTTCTCTGGCAGCGGTTTTCATATCCCACCAAGAATAGGCCTCTTCTTTGTCTGGATAAAAATGGCGAAAAGTGTCAATCATTCCTATTTGCAAAAAGCGATCTATCCAATCACGTTCTTGGGGCAAAAATCCCGAATTTCGTACATTTTCTTTTGGTCTAGAGAGATCAATAGGTTTGTGGGCAGTATTCACGTCCCCCATGACGAGTACCTTTTCCCCTGCATCTAGCAATGCCTGGACTTTTTGTAAAAATTTTTCATAAAAAGCCATTTTATATGCTAGGCGGGTTGAATTAGAGACTCCATTGGGAAAATAAACATTCAGAACCACGTATTGAGAAAATCGCACAAAGACTACACGGCCCTCTGTATCAAAGGCCTCCTCTTGCATCCACTCAAAAATTACTTCTTGAGGAATCTCTTTGCAATAGACCCCTACTCCGCTATATCCTTTGCGTGAGGGTTGGGAGATAAGAAAGTGATAACCAGGGATTTCAAACTCACTGGGTTTAAGTTGTTCTCTCCACGCCTTTGTTTCTTGTAGGCCCAAAAAGTCAGGCTGATAGTCCAAGATCCACTCTCGCAGACCTTTTCTGAATCCCGCACGTATTCCATTGATATTGAAAGAAACGAGTTTTTTTGCTTTCATATTGATGAATGCTAGCATAGAACAAAAACGAAAGTCCAGCCAGAGTCTTGACGCTAGGCATAAAAAAACGGACAATAGGACCCAGGTTCATAGAGTAAATCCTAATTTTAGGTAATGATCGAAAAAAGTAATGAAGTATATATGACTGAAGTTTTTCTAAAGATTGCGTCTGTATCATTACATTGATCTTAATACTTTTTAGATCAATTTAATTAAAGAGCGAGTACGACAAGAAATGAAGTTTACAGAATTTCCCCTGCACCCTGATATGATCAAGGGGCTAGATCAGGCGGGATACGTGGATTGTACGCCAGTACAAGAGTCTACATTAAGAGCGGGACTACAAGAGGGCCGCGACATTTATGCGCAAAGTCAAACGGGGACAGGAAAAACGGCCGCCTTTTTGGTTCCGATTCTCCAACTTTTGATGCAAAATCAAGGATCGGGTCGATTTGGCCTGGTCTTGACCCCTACCAGAGAATTGGCTTTGCAAGTAGAAAAGGAAGCACATCTTTTGGCCAAATTTTTGCCACTCAAAATTATTCATATTTTGGGGGGGGTTGAGTACGGCAAGCAAGAACGCAGCCTGCGCGATGGTCCAGATTTGATCATTGCAACCCCCGGTCGTTTGCAAGATTTTGTAAAGCAGGGTGTTTTGAATCTAGGCCAAGTTGGTTACTTTGTAGTAGATGAGGCAGATCGTATGTTTGATATGGGGTTTCAGAATGAAGTCCTTTCTATTATTCAAAAGATGCCCGCACCCAAAGATCGTACCAGCTTTCTTTTTAGTGCGACATTAAGCACAAAAGTTGGCAATTTGGTTTGGCAATATATGAATAACCCCTTTGACATTGTCATTGAACCAGAGCAGGTTACAGTAGATGCGATAGATCAAGAGGTGTATCATGTGGGCCGCAATGAAAAATTACAGCTGCTTTTTGGACTGATTCGCAAGTATCAACCACGCAATATTATTATTTTTAGCAATACCAAAATAGGTGCCACACAAATTGCCAAATTTTTTGGTCAAGTGGGTATGGAATGTGGAGTATTAGAGGGCAATATGCCGCAGAATAAGCGTACACGTGTGGTCAATAATTTGATTGCAGGAAAAATCTCTTATCTAGCTGCCACAGATGTTGCTGCCAGGGGTTTGCATGTGCCTAATTTGGATTGGGTCATTAACTTTGACTTACCCAATGAGTCAGAAAATTATGTGCACCGTATTGGCCGCACAGCACGCGCAGGATGCACAGGCAAAGCTATCAGCTTTGCCTGTGAACGTTATGTTTATAATTTGGGCAGTATAGAAAAACTCATTGGAAAAAAAATTACAGTCGCATGGCCAGATGAAGAAATGCGTGTGATGATGGGTGAAGTAGAGTCAGAATTACGTGCCTATCGCAAGAGTCACCCAGCTGTTGGTGCTCCCCACAAGGCGGGGTCTTCACAGCATCCACGCACAGATCGTAATCATCATGATTCTTTTGCAAAAAAACGTGAATATACCGAAAAAAGGGGCAAAAAGCCCCAGTTTGGATCAGAGGGGGGGGATAGGCGCCCCCGCCGTGATAGTGAGCAAGGGTTTCAGTCTGATACAGAGAGGCGCCCCCGCCGTGATGGTGAGCAAGGGTTCCGGCCTGATGCAGAGAGGCGCCCCCGCCGTGATGGTGGACAAGGCCCGCGTTCTGATGCAGAGAGGCGCCCCCGCCGTGATGGTGGACAAGGCCCGCGTTCTGATGCAGAGAGGCACCCCCGCCGTGATGGTGAGCAAGGGTTCCGGCCTGATGCAGAGAGGCGCCCCCGCCGTGATGGTGGACAAGGCCCGCGTTCTGATGCAGAGAGGCGCCCCCGCCGTGATGGTGGACAAGGCCCGCGTTCT
>JBOFFX010000017.1:0-1015 GCA_051648825.1 Spirochaetia bacterium | reverse complement strand
TGGGCTTCAAGATATCCTGCAGTGTTTAAATGGTGCTCTATCCAAACTGGAGTGTACAGGCCCACAAGTAGAGCTTGATGCAGAGAATGCCATCAAAGTAGTGCTAGGTATTCAAGGCTCAGCAGGTTTTCAGGCCACTGTTCTTATGATGTTACTGTGCTTTTTACTGTTGCAAGCCTTTGGGGGGCACTTTGTCTCCAACATGGCAAAGCCTGCTTGTACTAAATCCAAAGAGGCTGGTTTCATCCAGCTCCAAGCTTCGCCGCGTCATCGAAAACCCATGGTCTTTCTGAGATTGTAGCTGATCATAATATTATTTGACACATGGTTGTGTCTCACAGGCAATCGACACATCAAATACGATTATTATAGATATTTTCTTGTCATGGATGATGACACCAATGAAGTAGATATCTGGAACATTTTATATTATACTATAATTCAAATCCTGAGGGGGAAAGTTAACTCAAGTCCTGAGGGAGAAAGTTAACTCAAGTCCTGAGGGAGAAAGGCAAGCCAAGTCCTTAGGGAGCAACTAAGACTCAAAGGCTGAGCAAAATTGAGAAAATATTAAAGTAATGGGATGGTAGTCAAGTGGGCACTTGAGAGGGAGTGTTGACATAGTTGAGAAAATATTAAAGAACTACTAATGGGATGGTAGTCAAGTGGGCACTTGAGAGGGAGTGTTGACATAGTTATGGTACATATGCGTAGATTCCGAGAAAGAGATTCTGGAGTTCTTTTGGGTTCTCACAGAGTTCTCAAAAGTTAGGCAAGCGTGTATTCAGATACATTGGCGCGAGCGCATTGCATATATTTGAAATTTGGCGTTGTTTGTAAATGAAGTTCTTCGATCTTTTAGTTCAGATAATGTTTATAATTTTAAAGTTAATGACAACTAAACTGCTCTAGAATTCGCTAGAGGCACTGATTAAGATTATCACTTGCAACTGCACTAGAATTCGCTAGTGGCACTCGCACCCTTGCAACTGCACTAGAATTCGCTAGTGGCACT
>JBOFFX010000016.1:0-1121 GCA_051648825.1 Spirochaetia bacterium | reverse complement strand
GAGTGCAGGGCTTATCAGCATGATTATTGCAAGCGGTACTATTATTTCAAGTTTTTTTTCTAGCAAAGTTATTGCCTTTTTTGGAACAGGCATAACAACTCTCCTGAGCGTCACTTTAACCTCTGTTGCTCTTATGGGCTTTTCATTTTCATCGGACTTTTGGATGCTTTGTCTTTGGGCAATTCCGTATGGAATAGGAGCAGGAAGCGTTGATGTTGCTTTAAATAATTTTGTTGCCTTGCATTATAAATCACGTCATATGAGTTGGTTGCATTGTTTTTGGGGGATTGGAGCAACACTTGGTCCGTATATTATGGGATTGTGCTTGGCTCATAATTTTTTGTGGAATACTGGCTATCAAATAATTGGATTTATGCAAATTGCGTTGGCTGTTGTCTTGTTATGTACGCTTCCCTTGTGGAAAATTAAAAAAAATGAACATGAAGCACAAATTACAGAGCATAAAACAATTCCCCTAAAAGAGATACTTGCTCTGTCAGGGGCAAAATCAATTTTAATAGCCTTTTTTTCTTATTGTACACTGGAAATTTGTGCAGGGTTTTGGGCAAGTACGTACATGGTTTTAAATCGTGGTATTGATGTGCAAAAAGCTGCTACATGGACGTCTTTGTTTTATTTTGGCATTACAGGTGGACGCTTTTTGTCAGGCTTTATTTCTGACGCATTGGGAAATCGTAGAATGATTCGCTTGGGGCTTGGTTTTGTCTGCGTTGGCTTAGTTTTATTGTTTTTGCCAAATGATTATTTTTTACTTGCAGGATTAATTATTCTTGGACTCGGGTGTGCCCCTATTTATCCCAGTTTGCTTCATGCAACGCCAGAGAATTTTGGCAGTGATAAATCCTCTGTCCTTATGGGCATTCAAATGGCATGTGCATACACAGGAGCAACTTTTATGCCGCCACTTTTTGGGTTTTTAGGTGAAAAAATTGGGCTGGGTCTGTATCCCGTATTTCTCACTTTTTTTGCTCTCAGCCTACCAATCAAATAGTTGTTAAGTCCGTTTTATATCATCAGTGTGATTTTTGCCATGGAATTTTTAAGGATCCAAGCTGTTTTTGTTCCCCTGATGATCAAAAAAATCGCTATGAAAAGCATAA
>JBOFFX010000015.1:0-1895 GCA_051648825.1 Spirochaetia bacterium | reverse complement strand
GTCGTGCATTACATCACCACAACAGGACTTGTCCCTCATATCTAGGCCAAGGTGAGGGTCTAGCCCTATAGTCGTGCATTACATCACCACAACAGGACTTGTCCCTCATATCTAGGCCAAGTTGAGGGTCTAGCCCTATAGTCGTGCATTACATCACCACAACAGGACTTGTCCCTCATATCTAGGCCAAGTTGAGGGGCTAACCCCATAGTCGTGCATCACGTCACCACAACAGGACTTGTCCCTCATATCTAGGCCAAGTTG
Organism: Spirochaetia bacterium; assembly: GCA_051648825.1. GTDB lineage: Bacteria > Spirochaetota > Spirochaetia > WRBN01 > WRBN01 > JAHHUI01. The sequence goes on along the minus strand of JBOFFX010000015.1, from coordinate 1,631 downwards.
AGAGCCTATCCCCATAGTCGTGCATCACATCACCACAAAAAGGTTTGTTTCTCACATTAAACAAAAAATGACAATCTAGCTCCGTTGCCATGCATCACATCACCACAACAAGATTTGCTTCTCATACTTAATGAAAATTGAGAGCCTAAACCCATTGTCGTACATGTCACAGTAGAGAAAGCATTTGGCTCTCAGATTACTCATCATTTGACAAACAAAATCCTATGTATAGTATGTTCAAATAGATTTGGCATTCATTTTTAAGAAATTTTTAACATCAAAATGGAGATTCCTATGGAGCTCAGCATGGAGGGGGCCATCCAATATCACTATGACCAATTTCCCCCGAAAAATTTGCACTATGAAAAATTCATCGAACCTTTACTAAAGGCCACAGATGCAATTGCCCGTTATGATCAAATGTTAAAAAACATGCATAACAGTGAGATCTTACTTGCTCCTTTAAGAAATCAAGAGGCGGTGATCTCATCAAGAATGGAAGGTACAGTTAGTACCATGGATGAGATCCTTAAGTATGAGGCTGATTATGACAATGAAAACACCGGATCAACAAATGTAAGATCAGAGGTAATTGAAACGATTCTCTACCAAAGAGCATTAAAGGCCGCTCAAGGAGCAATGATTGATGGATACCCTATTTCTCAATCACTGATAAAAGGTATTCATCAGCGTTTACTATCATTTGGGCGAGGAGCAACAAAATCTCCAGGTGAATTCAAAATAGAACAAAACTATCTTGCAGACAGGTATAAAAGGAAAATATTATTTGTACCAATCAGACCAGAAAATCTACAAGATGGGTTAGATGCACTTTTTGAATATATTGGGAAAAGTAACGATCCAGCGCTGGTCAAAGCTGCGATGAGTCATATTGAATTTGAGGCATTACACCCTTTTAAAGATGGTAATGGAAGAATAGGCAGGATGCTAATAACATTGATGCTATGGAAGTCAGGGATAATATCTGCTCCACACTTTTATGTAAGTGGATACTTTGAGGAAAATAAAGATCAATACATTGATACCATGAGGCGTGTATCAGAAAATGGAGACTGGGATGAGTGGTGCTCATTTTTCTTAGATGCTATAGAAAAACAAGCTATCAGGAATTTAGCTATCGCAGAAAACATAAGAATTTTATATGAGGAAATGAAAGTGAGGTTTGCAGGTATTCTTTCTTCAAAATGGAGTGTGACTGCTCTTGATTATGTATTTACTAATCCCGTCTTCAGAAATAATAAATTTACATCAAATAGCGGAATCCCCTCTGCTACTGCAGCAAGATTTACAAGGGCACTAATAGATCACGGAATACTCCATACAATTGAAGAGGCATCAGGAAGGCGACCTGCGATGTATTCTTTTGAGCCACTAATGAGTCTTGTTAGAGTATAAAACTTGAAACTCTGGGGCTCTCGCCAAATCACATTATTCAACGGTACAAGATAGATGTCCTTTTATTGAGAGTTAAATCGCCTCGCAAGAGACCAAGAGTAGGCACGGTATTGGCCTCCCCCTCCAATCCGCCGAGGGGAAGGGGCAAGGTCAGGAGCGCCATCAGGGATGATGGCGCAGACGCAGCCGGCACAGGGATGTGCCGTCTGCGGCGG
>JBOFFX010000014.1:0-1278 GCA_051648825.1 Spirochaetia bacterium | reverse complement strand
ATTCCTATTTCCATCGCCATTCCCATCCCGTATCCCCATTTCCCATGGCTTACACCATGGGCTGATTGATTACACCCCTTTGGGGCTGAGATTGGTCGTAGTTTTCCATTTCCATTCCTATTTCCATCGCCATTCCCATCCCGTATCCCCATTTCCCATGGCTTACACCATGGGCTGATTGATTACACCCCTTTGGGGCTGAGATTGGTCGTAGTTTTTTTGTTTTACATTTCCATTTCCATTTCCATGGCCATTCCCATCGCCGTTCCCATGGCTCAAACCATGGGCTGATTGCTCACACCCCTTTGGGGCTGAGATTGGTTGTTTTATTATGTTAGCAATTAGTCCCACAAATATTTTTCATCGCATTTTATCTTGTATTTATGTAGAAATGCAAGATGCTCATCCTGAAATGATTTGACTTTGTGATGTTCTACTTGGTTACTGATGTAATTAATTACAATATCAACTTGTGTTGGGTTTACTGAGAAACATCCATATCCTGTTTGCCAATAGAATTTGGTGTATTCACTGCCCTGATCTTTCACCCACATAGATGAGAAGGATTTAATCTCTGTGATGAGCTTTGTTAATGCTATTTTCTGTGATAATAGGCATAGTATGTGTACATGGTCTTTGTATCCTCCCACTTTTAGTGGTTGGCAATCAAGGTTCTTGCATATTCCACCAATATAATTAAATAGTCTCTCTCTTATGTTATCATCAATAAATGGGTATCTGTTTTTTGTGCTGAAGATGATATGTACGTAATTCTTAGCAATAGAATGTGGCATATAGTATGTTTTGTTAGTTGTATGTTGTTTATGGTTAACAGATTAGGGTACATATTGTTTGTCTTATTATTGTTGTTTGTTTTCGGAATATTCACACCGTAGGTGTACGATGTCTTAGCCCCAACGGGGTGTAATCTGTTAGCCTAGCCTGTCAGGGCTAGGAATGAGGGGTATTATATTTAATTCAGCCCCAACGGGGTGTAACTCTTTGGATAATATGTTGTTGTTTCAATGGCCTATTTCCATCGCCATTCCCATCCCCATCGCCATTCCCATCCCCATTTCCCATGGCTTACACCATGGGCTGATTGATTACACCCCTTTGGGGCTGAGATTGGTCGTGGTTTTCCATTTCCATTTCTATTTCCATCGCCATTCCATCGCCATTCCCATTTCCCATGGCTTACACCATGGGCTGATGGCTTACACCCCTTTGGGGCTGAGATTGGTCGTGGTTTTCCATTTCCATTTCTATTTCCATCGC
>JBOFFX010000013.1:0-1230 GCA_051648825.1 Spirochaetia bacterium | reverse complement strand
TCCTAGGGTGAGTATGTCTGTTTTTTCCAATTATTCTACCTCCTGTATCGAAGTACCTGTAAAAAGAACATTTTCTACAACCACAATTGTTACCAAAGTCCTAGTTGATTCTGGTGCAGCAGGGAGTTTTATTGATGAGAATCTAGATTGCCAATATGAGATACTGCAAATCCCCTGTAAATCACCTTTGGCAGTGGCGGCACTAGATGGGCACCCCCTGGGAGCTGGTCATGTTCAAAGCACCACCACCGACATCAAACTGCAAGTTGGAATCCTCCATACAGAAGTCATACGTGTCTTCACCATACACTCCCCTCACAATCCAGTCGTCCTTGGACTACCTTGGCTGCAGAGGCACAATTCTCATTTCTTGGTACAAATCATGCGCTGGGTCGCCACCTGTCTGTCAACCTGTTTACAACCAGTCTCACCCATGTCTGTTCTGGCCACAGCGATCAAGGCTGAAACAACTTCACTGTAGTGTTGGGCGATATGGTCATCTTTCATATCGTCATATCACCAGCCTGTGAGATCACCGATACACAATATTATCGTGCATGTGTGGGTGGGGCAAGAGAGAGACTCTCTGTACTTGTCATAGGCTATTTCATAACTATTTGGTGTTTTAAACCGCACGTGCGTGAGACAGAGAGAAGCACCAATAACATACTGATAAACTAACATGTTTGAAAGTATATTATTTAGATTAGCGGTGCTTCCATAGGCTCTCTCTCACGTGGTTTAAAACACCAAATAGCCTATGACAAGTACAGGGAGTCTCTCTCTTGCCCTCACCCACCCATGCACGATAATATCGTCTATCGGCGATCTCACGGACTGGCGATATGACGATTTGAAAAATGGCCATATCAACATCTCAGTGACACTCACACTGGTTAGCCAAAAAGAAAAGTTGCTGTAGGCACAGAGTAAATTATTGCCTTTGTATGAAAGACTGAGATGGAATATACAAAAAAAAAAAAAGACATCAGGATCATATATTATTTAGACGATGTATTTACAATAGAATCCAAGTCAACCACCACAAAGCTAATAAAATAACAGTCCAGACAGAGTAAAATAATGAGTGCGATGTGATATATTTGGCTAAAAAATAGAAAGAAACAGATCATTAAAACTCATCACAAAGGAAAATAAATGACAAATGCAAGATAAAAATTCATGGTTGTGGTGTTACTTTATACACATGAAAATGCCCCCCAAAATTTG
>JBOFFX010000012.1:0-1453 GCA_051648825.1 Spirochaetia bacterium | reverse complement strand
AGTAAACAGTGCATTAATATAGAACGGTAAGGCTCTAATGCACACGAGCACACCAGTACACAGTAGGTGTGTGTTTTGTAGGCGCTAGACGACATATGATGACGTGTGATGGTATAGTAGTGGTGTCCCAATTCTTAGGGTAATATTTTTACCCCTACCCCTTGACACTCTGTTTCAAGGGGTAGGCGGAGGGCTATGGGAAAGGCTATAAAATAGAATTGGGATTGGGCCTTAGTGGCTACATTCATATATTAAATTCTATACATTACTTTATGCATTAATCTTTTTTGCCAAGAAAATGCTAAATCACCTGCTCAGCCTGAAGTTAGAAACCCTGAATCTGCAGAAGTAGAAAAGCTGCGAAGAAGTGAGAGAACTCGAACCCTAACTGAAAAGGGAAGACAACTTCAAGAAAAAAGGATAAAAGCTCTACAGCGGTAATACAGAATCATCTATGAGAAGTGGAAGTCTCATGTGAGAATAAGCAAATAAATATTGTCTGATGAGGCCTCCCAAGATTAATTAAATGAGCTAATTGAGAACATAGAAAATGCCTGTTCTGAAGTAAAGGTTGTCTATGAAGAGTTATATCAAGTGCAAACTCCTGAAACAGATCTGCGACGCAGAGTTGACACTTGCATATCTCTTTCAGAATTCAATATTCGAAGAGCACAAAGACACCTTGAAGGATGTGCACCAGATGAGGAGAAAGAACCTTGGCCTGATGTGGGATCGATCTAAGCCTCCACAAGCTCTGTATCAAGATCATTGTCTCAGCGATCAAAATGTAGTTCAGCTCACTCTAGTTTTCACTCTGCAAAAAGAAATGAGGCTGTGGCTGAAGCGGCTGCATCTCAAGAACTTTGGCTGTGTTGGAGGAACAGGATAGGGAAATAGCAGAACTTCAAAGGCTAGAGGTTGAAAGCAGGCAGTGTTTGGAGTAATTCGAATCTGAGGACCTGGCTAGGCAACAAGCAACACAAGATACATGTCGAAGGTTTAGAAGAAATTAAAATGCTAAATGTTGCGAGGGCTCAATGAAAAGTATGTCAAGTTGATCAAGTTGAAGCAAATTTCAAGCCAATTAATTCCCAGCGTAGTGCTGATATAGTAGGAGAACCTCAAGATTCCAACTTCACAAATCCCTGTCCTCCATTCATTCCTCAATCTCAGCCAATTCAAACCCAAACTCTGCAATGGTCATCACAAGCTCCACCTGTTTTACAGTTTTTCACATTTGCTAAGACACTAAGGCCCAATCCAAATTATATTTTATACCCCTTCCCCTCGCCCCTTGAAACAGAGTGTCAAGGGGTAGGGCTGAAAATATTCCCCTAAGAAATATGACACCACTCCTACGTCAAAGAAAATGCGCCGATGTTTATCACAAACTTCCACGTATTCATGGACGTAAAAACAATGCATTGATCAGACGTGTGCATTAAAAGATAAG
>JBOFFX010000011.1:0-1722 GCA_051648825.1 Spirochaetia bacterium | reverse complement strand
AACCATGAATGCAAAAACCTCAACTGGCAACTTATCCAGGTTGATTTCTGACTTGGCGATGCAAATAGGATGACCAAGCGAATTCTTTCCTAGACGAAAATCAAACTTGAGGTTTTCATCAGATAGAAGATTGTTGATACCAATTTTTTCAACAGCATTTAGCATGATGCTGATTTTTTCTGGCTTCCTTGGCGTCATATCTACATGCCTTATTATTGTTCTTATTAATCACATGGTAAAACAGGTATTTATTAAATGCAATAATATGTTTATTAAATAAGTTAGATACTTGACTTTTGATACCATCATCTATATATTATGTTGATATATAATTCATTCAACAATGAGGTCTCTAATGGACTGTCGTTTACAGCTTGGTAAGTTCAGATGCCTCATTATTGAGAGGCATCAGCTTTATGCTCATTTCATTCGCAGGACACTTTATAACCTGGGGATCAATAGTGTTCGCATAGAGACCGATCTCGGCTTTTCATTAAAGCTCCTTGAAAGGAGCCAGTATGAGCTTATCATTGCCGATTGGGGCATAAAGGATAAAGATACTGGTCTTAGCCTTATCCAGAGCTTGCCATCAAGCCAGCGAGACATGTACTCAATCATCTACACATGCAATGAGAATAGCCGCTCTATGCTTTCTGCTGCCATGGCAGAAGGGCCAGAGGAGCTAATCCTTCATCCTTACTCAATGAAGGTGCTTAGAACCCATATCTTGCGTGGTTGCGAGAACTATCTTGCCACTATCGACATTCGCAAATCACTTTGTGACAAGGAAACTGGTGTTGCATCAGCTCAGTGTGAAGATTTGATGGAAAGAGATGACCTTATCGGGTACTGGGCGACCAGGAAGCTGACAGAGATCTATCAGCACTTTTCCAATTATGAGTCAGTCGAAAAAATCAGCAGGGCTGTCCTGCAAAAGCGGAATGCAGAATGGGTTAGGATTGCACTAATTAATGCGCTCTATGAGCAAGGAAACCATAATGATGCCCTGGTTGAAGCGAAGGAGTATGTTGATGTATGTGGATACTCTGCAAAGCCATACCAGCTTCTAGGAAAGTGTCACAATGTCATTGGTGAAAAAGAGAAGGCGCTGTCTGCTTACGAGCAGGCAAGGAAACTTGATCCAAATGATTTTGACACTTTGATCTCCTGTGCTGCGATCAGCATGGAGCTTGGAATGCATGACAAATCCATTTCAACCTACAAGCGGGCCTTGCAGATTGCGTCATCAAGTAGAAATGAGACGCCAATGCTGTACATCAATCTTGCTAATGTCATCAGGAAGAAGAATGAGGATCTTGCCTCTCTGATGGGCATAAGAAAGGGAAGAAACCCGATTGATGAGGCAAATGACATTATCAACATGGGGGCAAAGAAGTTCCCTCATGATGTAATGATACAGGTTTATCGGGCAATCATTTCTGCAAAAGCAGAAGAAAGCAGAGGTAACAGGAGCGCAGCCAACGTAATACTCAGCAATGCACTTTTTAATCATGAAACCTACTTGCATAGTGATCATGATGTGGCTGCTGACTTTTTGCTTGCGATGAACTCGGCTGGCAATGTTGAGCAATCAAGAGACCTTCTCTATAAGCTTGAGTTTAGCGGTCAAATCAAGGCCCTGGATAAGGCTAGAGAGCAGATGATTCGCAATGAGGTTGGCTCTAACCCCAAGTACATGCAAGCATCAGAGCTGCACAGAGA
>JBOFFX010000010.1:0-7572 GCA_051648825.1 Spirochaetia bacterium | reverse complement strand
ATGAAATTTAAATATCTAATGATTTTGGCTTTTTTCTTGAGTCTGTGTCTAGAACAATCCTTTGCACAAGCGGCCACCATGCGCCCCTATTTTGGCAAAACTTTTTTGGGGAAAACCTCAGATAGTATCCCATTGATTTTTGTTTTTAATCATAATGGTGCGCTCGTCCAAACTGCCAGTGGAGGCCAACTCCACTTTTTCAAAGAAATCTTTGGCATCAATATCTATAAAGCCGGACACGGTGCACATGAGCATTACTATGGGTTTAAAGTACGTGACGAAAAATCACTCTTTTTTTCTGTCCTAGATAATGACCTGCAAGAACATAACTCTCAGGTCACATTAACAAAACAGAGTCTAGAAAAAAAAATGCAAGAACGGGGGATTGTCCTTGTCCAAAGATAAAGACTGTACAGACCACATATGATACACTTAATTTTGAAAAATTTCATACTCACTTGTGTATGTTTCATCATGATTTTAGGCTGTCAGAATGCACAAAAAATACGACAAAAAAATACATTTGATCCACAAATGAGAACATTCGTGGAAGAAGAAGAACAGAGTTTTGCAACAGAATTCCTGAATGATACAAGTATCATGGACGAGGGAAGTTTGGCTTTAGGTATCAATCTTGATGCTATTATTGAACCCATTATTTGGCGCAGTCACAAAAAGAAAGATCTCATGGTGGTCTTTCGTATCGATGGGTTAATCTATCTACAAATACAACCAGATGCACCATTTACAGCGATTGGCCAATGGGAATATCATCAAAATTTAAAAGAATTTAAAATAAAAAATACAAGCAAAATTCGCTTTGATCAGGAAGAATTTGCTGTATGGAATGGGGGTTTTAGCCTAGAAAATGGAGAAAAACTCACTAATCAATTCATTCATAAATAAAAAAGAGCTTATTTCATATTGACATTTTTTTTAAATAATCCATATAATTCAATCCCCTCTGATAGAGGACTTTATTATTCTAGGAGGAATAATCAATGAAAAAATTTTTTTCTATATTAATCATCTATTTAATGATTAGTGCTGTTTTTGTTGCATGTAGTGCACCATCAGGTGCGTCATCTTCATCTACAGGAACTGAAGCTGGAGATGGGACAAACAATGGGACAGAAGAGAATGTGCCAATGCGTGATCCTGTGACCATTTCTGTAGATGGTACTGTAGCCACAGGCCTGGCTCTTGATAGAATTTTGAATTTTGAATGGAAAGTTAGCGCGTCTAGTGTGGTGCCTTCTGTGGTATTTACAGAAAGTCGTGCCATTTATATCAAAATTGATCAAAATGAGCCTTCACATACGTCTTGGGGTACCTGGTTATACAATGAAGCATCTAAAGTTTTTGATGCACGTACAGCGGCAACAGTATTCTTTCAAGCCGATGATGAGGGTATGTGGACAGGTAAATTGGTGATGAATTCTGGGGAAGTTTTGTCTGCATTTGAAATAGAAGATGCAACATCTTGGACAAATCTCTAAATCCTTATTTTTTAACCTTTAACCCCCTTCTTTTTTTGGAGGGGGTTTTTATTTGCAAAAAAAAACACTTAAACAAAAATAAGGGTCTTTTTAGTGTTTTCTTATTTTTAATTGTTTTAATTGTTTTCGGAAGGTATAATTTCTTATAATATAAGGATTTAGATCATCGAAAAGATAGAAAATGGTTGCGAAAAGATAGAAAATGGTTGCGAAAAGATAGAAAATGGTTGCGAAAAGATAGAAAATGGTTGCGAAAAGATAGAAAATGGTTGTGAAAGGCCCATAAATGCCTTATATTAATAAAAAGTTGAGAAAAATAAACGTGCAAAATCTCCCAGACAACCATTTTCTATCTTTTCACAATTATAAGATTGTCAAATCTAATAAACTCATTGAAGCAAAAAGTGACTACTCTGCCTTACAACAGCGAATCATTCTTTTGGCATTAGTCCAAATTCGTCCCACTGATGCCTCTTTAAAAATGTATAAGATTAATATTCGCGATGTTTTGGGGACTAACCATAGTTCTCATTATGAATATGTGCGTGAAGCGGTTGAGCGATTGCATCAATCTGTGATTAAAATTGAAACACAAAAAGAATGGACTACCTATTCTTTCATCACAAAAGCCCATGGTCGTATAGGACAAAATTATATTGAAATTCAATTTCATCAGGATATTCAAGAATTTTTATTAGGACTCAAAAGCCATTATACTTCTTATGTTTTAGGAAATGTCATCAAATTTAAAAAAAATTACTCCCTACGTATTTATGAGCTTTGCAAACAATATGAAAAAATTGGTAAAAGGGAATTTGAGATTGACTATCTCAAAAATATTCTTTCCCTTGATGAGAAATACCATTCATTTGCAGCATTTAAACGCTATGTCATTGACCCCTCTCTTGCAGAGATTAATCAATTTAGTGATCTCTTTTTATCTTATGATGCGATGAAAGATGGTAGAAAAACAGCACGTATCATTTTTGATATCCAACATAATCAATGTGCTATTGAACATGATATACAGGCTGCAGATATTTTAAGAGAAAAATTAGAAAAAATTGGTTTTTCAAAAAAGGAGATCATACTCTTAAATAAAGAATATGACCAAGACTATATGCATGAAAAAATTAATATACTTGATGGACAAATAGAAAAAATTAAATCTCCGCTGGCTTGGATGAAAAAGGCGCTCTTAGAGAATTTTACCATGCCTCAAGAATATCAGTCCTATGTCAAAAAACAAAAAAACAACAATGATATACAAAAAAAATTGCGTATGGAAATACAAGAGATTCAAGAAAAAAGTGAGAACTTAATGCTTTTAATTCATCGCCTAGATTCTTGTGGATTTAGTACAGTCGAGCGTAATTTTATCTACAAAGATGCATGCTGTGAGGATGTGATTGCCGAATACAAAAAGGAGTATGCACGTATGCAAGATGAATTAAAAGAAAAAAAAAATGCACTAGAGCCTACACAGCCGTGGCTTTTACAAGAGTGACGTTTGAAGGGATAATACAATGGCAAAAAGTTCTAGTTTCCAAAATGTTGATCCAATCATCATTGATGATAAAGCAATGCCTCATGAGGAGGTCATTGCTAAGATCAAATCATTCATTCATCACAAAGGGCATATGGGAAGAAAGATTATTCTTTTGGATGGAAAGGAGGGCTCTGGAAAAAGCTCTGTACTGAAAACCCTTAAAGAGAAAGAACTGCATCAAGGCTATTTTTTTATCCAGCTTGATGCTTGGCTCACTGCAGGACAACAAGGGGTTCCTGTTATTTTTTCTACAATTGTGCACTCTTTGCTTGAAGAGGAAAGAAAAGATTTACAGGTCAAAAGTTGGCGGGAATTTTGGCCTTTGATTTTTAAAAAAAATGCCTGGCAAGATTTAAAAAAAATCACAAAGCAATGGTTGCATCAGCAGCATTTACAACGCAAATTACACAGGTTATTAAAACAAATCACACAGCAACGCATCAAAACAGATTTCGGGCCAGATATTGCTTATTCACTACTTTTATACGGCAGTCTTTTTATTATGTGGAATTATGCACGCACATTAGCAGATCTCAGCTTTGCTGTGTGGCAATTGGCTGTGCTGGGGATGTTGGCTATAGGATCTTTTTTTTCTGTGCGCATTAGAGAAATTGTGATGCCATCTTTGGCAAAAAATTATATTCAATATGAAGATCCTCTAGAAAATGGATATCTTAGCCATCACAGGCTTGAACGTGTATGTGAAGAGCTTTTGGCTGTTCCAGAAAAAAAAATGATCATCTTTGTAGAGAATATTGATCGCCTGCGTGCCACAGAACAACAAAGTTATTTGGATGCACTTTATATGATTATTGAGTCATTTGACCGTGTCCACTCACGTACGGGGGAGGGTCTGCATATTTGGTGGTTACTCTCATTGGATATGCAACATCTCAAGGATCATGCTATTTCAGAGGGACTCTTTGACAAACTCAGCCCCTATCGGGTGTATTTGCCTGGAATGACACGCCGGCTGGCAGAAAAATTATTACTGAAATATTTGGGTGTTTTAGAAAAAAAGAATCCCCTTTTGCAATATCCAGACACCAAAGACATGATGGAAATTTTCTCTGATGTTTGGGCCAGTTTGGATCCAGATATGCCACAAGTGATTCAATTATATGAGCCGCGTAGTATCAAAAAGTATTTTAATCAAATGCAAGTATTTTCTCAAACCACATTGCAAGAATTACCCACATATACTGTTGAGCATGATCGGGCAATGAAAATTATTTGTGCCACAGCGGCTATGCAGGGAGAACAGAAAATTCTTAAAAAACTCCTTGATGATAATAGCTATTTTTCTCGCCAGTCTGATGGAGTGCGCACCTATTTAGAAATCTGGCTTAAAAACCTTTCTTTTCCCACTATTGCGAGTTTGTCAGATGCCTGGTTAGCCGGTGATTCAGCCTATATTTTGCAATATTGTGGGGGAACATTTTCCCAGATGTTTTACAACACTCTGCGTGAATGTTTTGCCGCATGTTTAAAGTCTAGTAAAAAAAATCAAATGCCCGCATTTCTTAATACCTCTTGTGCCATTAATTATTATTATTATCAGTATTATCAACGTCCTATTATTGCCGCGACTCAACAAGAGGTCATCTCCTCTAAAATGCGCATCAAAGACTGGCCACAGCTGGGAGACAACACCTTGGGCCATTTGTATGCCCTGTCTCCTCAAATGGCTGAAATTTCACGCGAAATCACACGCAGGACGCAAGAGAGTGCATGGAAAGTCCCACGCCTGCATAGTCTGTGCCAATGGTTTATGCTAGATCCACATCTAGACTATACACACATTGCCACAGCAACAATGCAATTTTTACGCCCACTAGAGGATGATTTTGCTCATAATTATGAGCAGGTTTTTGGGAAAAAACAAGGCACGGTTTTAGAGAAGATCTTTTGGAATTATGCCAGGATAGATTTTTTAAAAAACTATACACAAATGGGTACAGATATCTATCGTGGCAATATTGCGCTGCGCGGTCTTAGCTGTGTATTTAATAACCAGCGTGCTCAAGATGTGGGGCTGTCTTTACGCACACAAAAATCTAAATAATCCTTTGTGCAACTTTGCACAAAGCACAAATGTATGCTACAATATGGGGGTATGATTGTCTCTGATCAGCCGACTTTCCTAACACAAGATCTTGCCTGCACGCGAGAATTTATTCACAACCATTCTTCGATGATCATTAATGCTGTGCCTGCACACCCCTTGGATGAAACACTCTTAGAAAATCGATTGGGAACCATATTTCCCACCTATTATCAACAATATCTTGAAGTTTCCTTAAACGAAGAACTCAGCTGTGACACACCACACTTGTGCCAATTTTTTGATGTATTTAGCGGCTTTGAAATTCATATTCTTAGTGTGGTGACCATTCCACATGAAAAAGGTCAAATCAGCTCGGCGGTCATTCGAAAAGCTCTCAAAAATATTGCCTGGTTTGCCCATACATATGAAATCTCTGATGTCTATTTGCCATATCTTGGCTGCATAGAAGGGGTGGTTCAAAAGGAAGAATTTTTTGCCATGCTCAAAAACTTTCTCCGTGATAATGTTATTTTATTTCGCCTATATTTATGTGAGTAATCTATATCACTGAACATCCCTTTGTGCAATGTTGCACAAAGCATAAAAAACAGGAGGGTGTCATTTTTGAAAACCATTTCTTTTTCTGCTATCAAGGGGGGGGTCGGCAAATCATCTTTATGTATTTTGTGTGCCAATTTTTTGGCCGCAGCAGGAAAAAGAGTCTTATGTATTGATTTGGATTTACAAAATAGCTTAAGCTTTTATTTTCTTAATGACCCGCAAATTGGCGATCAACACAATATGGCCAAGGCCTTTTCTTGCGAAGATTTATCATCACAAATTATCCCTATCAAAGCCAATTTGGACATTATCCCGTCTTCTTTTCATCTGGTCAAACTACGTGCTTTACAAGTACAAACCCTTGCACGTATGTTGCCACAAATTCAAAACTATGATTTTTGTCTTATTGATACTGCACCCACATTTGATAATATTGTCCTCAATGCTGTTTATGCCAGTGATCACATATTGACACCTGCTTGTCTTTCACAATTTGATTGGAAATCAGCAATATTTTATAAAGATCAAATTCACCTAGAACTAGGAAATACAAAAAATTGGTCACTGCTTATTAACCGTTTTAAAGCTCCAAAATCTGAGAACCCAGAAACAGAGATCAATCAATATCTACAGCTTTTTGAGAGTGCATTTGATATGCATCTACTTCAAACACGTATCCCAGAAACTACACTCCTACAAAAAGCCATCGATACAGCGAGTCCTATTTCTCTCTCAAAATCAAAAGAAAAACTCTTCACCGCCATTGCCGCTTTATGCCAAGAAATTACACATATCAAAAATATTCCAAAGGAGTTTTAATTATGGCCAAACTGATGATCAATAAACACCCAGAAAAACGTGAACTTGATGGGCAAGATTCTAAAGTTGCCCTACAAAAACGTATTCGTGAATTAGAATCACACACCGCTGAATCTTCACACATTTTACCCATTGAGTCTCTCATTGTTTTGCCTGATTTTCGTAATATTTTCCCCATCAAAGATACTGTACTTCATGCCATCTGTCACAGCATGCAAGAGAACGGTTTTGATCCCCATCATCCCATTCTCTTGTGGCAAGATCACCACATTGTCATTGATGGTCATACCCGTCTAGAAGCCGCACGTTTGTCTGGAATCTCACATGTGCCTGTTGAGTTTTTGGAGTTTGAAACACAAGAGCAAGTCCAAAACTATATTTTTTCTTTACAGTTTCACAGGCGCAACCTCACAGAATCTGATAGGCTACAATTTTTAATACACTGGATAGAACGTATAGGATCAAAAAAACAAGCCAGCGGACACAAAAAGGAATTCGTGGCACAGCTTCTCAATGTCTCTGCAAGAACTGCTCAAAAATATCTTAATATTGTACAAACCTCCCTCACAGATGTTCGAGAAAAAGTTCTCTTGGGCGAATATTCTATCAATCAAGGTGATCAGATGATCGCCGCATCCAGAGAGGCAAAAAAATCATTACTCTTGCAAATAGAGAATGCGATGAAACCCCAAGCCCTTCCTCTCCCCACAAAAAAAACTCACACTCAAGATGCCAATATCTTAGAGATGCTAGCATCAGAACCAGCACAGACACCCCATTTCAGACAATATTTTGATCAATTGGATCAACAAAGTCCCAGTGAAATTCTTCTTGTATTACGCTATAATGCGCAATTAATTCAAACCCTATGTGAAGCGGGCGCACTGAATAAGCAGATGGCCACATATCTTCTTAATAAAATTGATATAATGATCAATAATAAATAATGGAGTCTTCTATGAAATTTAAATATCTAATGATTTTGGCTTTTTTCTTGAGTCTGTGTCTAGAACAATCCTTTGCACAAGCGGCCACCATGCGCCCCTATTTTGGCAAAACTTTTTTGGGGAAAACCTCAGATAGTATCCCATTGATTT
>JBOFFX010000009.1:0-1264 GCA_051648825.1 Spirochaetia bacterium | reverse complement strand
ATCGTGGTCGCGTGCCGTTGGTGTCATATTTATGCGGGTGCTTCAGGTGACAGTTAGCGCAAGAAGCGAGCGCAGAAAAGGTACTCCTCTCAGAAAATGTACAAATAAAGATCATTTTAGATGTTTAATTACTATTTGGAGCATTGGGATCACTAGACGAGGGCTTAATGAGCTCATTTTTGTGAAAAACCTCAAATTCGACCAAAATCGACATTGTTCAGTTTTTTTTTGCCTGTAGCTCAAAATTTGCCTGTGCGCATTCTGACTCATTTTGCCAGCACGGGTCACATTTGCAGATTTTGGAAAGGTGCCTCTGGGAAAGGCAGTGCATGATGTTGTGCACTTCTGTGAGGATTCATTTTAGCGCAGGTTAGACACGAATTTAAGATAGTCTTTGTAGTTTTATGCACATCAGCTATGCAGTAGAGCTTATTAATTACTTGAATCACTTGGCAGCACAGTTATGCCAAAGCCCGTAGTTATGTCTTATTAGAGATATCACTATTAATTTAGGAAGTGCAATTCTACCCTGACAGCTTCAGTTGGCTGACTCTGAACAAATTTTATGTCAAAATCTTTAGGAATTGACACTTGAGGCATCATCGCTATCTGCGGCACTTCAGATATGGTTTAGGGAGCCTTTATTCCACTCAATGCAGCTTGTTTTGGTGCTTCATCAGCATTTCCAATTGCAATTTCATCATCTCCCACAGAATGTCCCTTGACCTTCACTATGGCCACTTTAGAGGGTAGTTGTACTGCTTCTAATAGATCACTGACCAAATTAGCATGTGCTATGGGCTTTCCATCTGCGGTTTTGAAATGTCTTTGTGCCCATGTTTTAGCAAAGTCGTGTATGCGTATTTTGAGTCTGTGTAAATGTTCACCTCTTTCCCTTCTGCTAGCCTGCATGCGTAAGCTGCTTGTGTGCAGTTATAGTCTAATGCATATGCTTCAATTACGTTACCATCCAGGCATACAATTGCGTAGCCACACAATATATACACCGTCTGATGGTTTTTAACACGACCCATCAACCTGCATCACCCCCACCACACCCAACCAGAGGTGTATCCAATAGATTGGATAGATAGATGACTTGTTTCAGTCTTGAAATGCATCATAGCCTCATCAGTCCAGTTCAGAACAGTAGAGAGAGGGGCTTTGTGATCAATGAGCAGTCTCGGCTGCTTGTTGTGTACAGTTTCAGATTTCTAACGAGCTGAATTCTGTCAGCAGAGATGGATTTCTGTCCCTGAGAGAT
>JBOFFX010000008.1:0-1638 GCA_051648825.1 Spirochaetia bacterium | reverse complement strand
AATCGTTGCCTGGGTTGCGTACGTATGTGTGGGGCAGAGCTATCAAAATAGGGGCAAGCCCCTTTTGGGGTAGGGGCGTGTTTGTTTTGGTGATTTCAAATATCAACATTGGCTACCAGAAATCACTTACCCTGCCTTTAAATGCTGTCGATGCAGTGTTGCCAGATATTGCTACAAAAAAAAATAAAAAATCTAAAGAAATAAACCACAAATAGTTCAAATCTTGGAAATAATATAAAGATATTGCTGACCCTAACCTGCAACCTCCCACTTTATTCACTTCCTAAATTGTCACATAAGTGGAAAAAACAAATCCATAATCTTTTTTAATAAGTGTATCTGGCAACATGGTGGAGGCTGAGCCCTCTGCCTCGATCACAACTCGCTCAAGGGATGAGGCCAAAGATGTTACTTGTTCCCAATGGTAATTTTCTTTAAAAACCCAAATAGCTTGCTGAAATACTTCTGCGCCCGCCTCATCCATAGACATATAAAATACCTAGACACCTCATTGGCCGCTGGATCATACATCAACGCCGCCGCTATATTGGTCTGGGCAACTTGCTGTAACTCTCGTAAGTGGACTGAAGAAAAGATCCCTGATTCCCTGACTCAAATTGCTTGTCATATAATCATGGTTCATTTATTTTTTCCCCATTTTAGCCAGTTGAACCAGGACAACACAAAACTCAAGGAAGGCTGAAGAAAGCCTGCCATTGGACTGCTCTCTGCATTTCCAAGAGACTGCATTTCTTCTGCATTGTTACTAACTTGAGAGGTCTAAGTGTTAGAACGCAACATTTAGAAAAGCATTATTGCTGATGGAAAGAATATAGGCAGTAATGACCAGGGATACAGAAAGAATCAATGCAATTAAGGGTTTATTTTCACAGAGCCGTAGCCAATAGTTACCGTGTGTGCACTATTTACAGACGCAAATTGTGAGAGGAGAGAAAAAAAGAAAAGAGAAATAAAGAAAATAAATCAACATACGGGAAAAGGCACATGAGCGGCAGCAACTTGAACCAAACAAAACCAAAAGGTTCCCATAAGCTGCCCCCTGTTCCTCTAATCTAGCTAACAAAAGAAAAATGCAGAAAATAAGCCGAATTCTTCAATGTATTCGACGCCCTAAATACCCTACTCTAGTTACCAAAACATAAATACTAAGGGTGGCGCACACTCCCTACCTAGTGTGATCTAACGCTCAGTATTCCTACGGGAAAGTGCATGTCACGCGACCATTTTTCCTGTTCACTTTTCCCAAACAAAACAAAAACTCTGAAAGCTGCCTACGGCATAACGGCAGTCGGTTAGTACACGTAGTGTTAAGTTCACATACCTAAAAATAAGTCAGCATATTAGAAGGTGCTCACACCATAACAACAGAACCACACACACTGTCCAAGTGAAGCCTAGTGAATTTGAATATATTTTAAAATATAATTTATTCCAAAGCTGATTTTTTAGTGTCATTACTCCAGTCTTCAGTGTCACATGATCCTTCAGAAATCATTCTAATATTCTGATTTGCCGCTCAAAAAAAACATTTATTATTATGTTGAAAAGAATAGATTTTTTTCAGGTTTCTTTGATAAATAGAAAGTTCAGAAGAACAGCATTTATCTGAAATAGAAA
>JBOFFX010000007.1:0-55809 GCA_051648825.1 Spirochaetia bacterium | reverse complement strand
TAACCAGGAAATGAGTCAAATATATTTTTGCAGGCACAAAATGGATGAATCGCGTTAGAACCCACGGAGAGTGGGATTTTAAGAATAAAAGGGGCAACCCCTTTGGTAGAGTCCCTCGAAGCCCTAGCGAGTATTCTCGCTTTTTCTACTATGCAGGTTACGGTAGCAAGAGTTATACTCATGGCAAAAATATGAAGAATATCTTATGTTTTGACGACCCTGCCAACCTCATCTATACCGCGACAGGTACTGAAATTTTATGGGTATTAGATAATCATCACTTACAAAAGCAAATTCTCAAAGGGGGAGCTGAATGGTATGCTCTCCATTCAACGGGTCAATTTGGTAAAAAAGAACCTAGTATAAATACCAAAAAATTAGTGGCTATAAAATCTATGAATGATGAGCAAATGACACAGCCGTGGTTATGAGAATCTAACGGGGACTTGTCATTAGCAGAATGGTGGGGTATGCTAGGCAAAGATAGTGTAAGTTTCTGGGGAGAATTTTTACCAAAGGTCGTGTGTCTGGATTATTGAGATGTTTATTATTATCCTCGGTGCACTCATATCAGGATCTATTGGGGTCTTTGCATATGGGTTTATGAAGTGGGATAACAAAAGTTTTTTTGATGGGATTGTTGCCTTTTTTGCGGTTTTTTCCTTTATCAATCCTTCATTGTCCATGCCTATATTACTTTGTGTGGATAGAGTGCAAATATGGGCCCCTCCTGTAGAATCTAAAACTATAAAAACTATTTGCTTTATCTACAGCTTTGCGGTAATTTTTTTCATACTCAGCAATACCGCACTAGCCATACTATATAAAGATAATTGGCAGACATTTTTGCGTGTATTTCTTTTCTTAGGTGGCGGGGCTACGCTCCCCATCCTCATATATTGTGCACGTTCCTCTGGGCATCATGGACAAATGTGTACACTGTCGTTCATCGATATCAGTCAATGTGTATGTGAAACTCCCCAAAAAGTTGACTCATTGATCGATATTGATTATCCTGCACTTATTCAAAATCTCGACAAATAAACCGCTGATGGCAATTTTTTTGCGATGCCAGATCAGTCAAAATAAGGGACTCCCCACGGGCGTTTACAAGTGTATGTTTGTGGGGGGGTATGGAATGGTGACTATAGCCTATACCGCAATGTGAGTAAAAAATTTAACCAAATTGATGGACCATATAATAACTGTCTATGATAATCATAGACAGTATTGGAGAAGGGAATGATGGATAAAAATAGCAAAGTGATAATGACGATAAAGAGGGGAGTTTTTATATGCACGGCTTTTTTCTTTATAGCTTGTGCTGGTTCAAATACAGAATCAAATGGTGTTGAAAAAAAAACGATAAGATTTAAAAATGGGGCATTACAGCTTGCCGGGGATCTTTACTTACCCCAAAATTTTGATATAAAGAAAAAATACCCTGCTATTGTGATTAGTCATCCAGCGAGCAGCGTAAAAGAGCAAACAGCAGGTATTTATGCGCGAAAAATGGCTGAACTAGGGTATGTTTCATTAGCTTTTGATGCAAGCTATTATGGCGAGAGCCAAGGAGAACCAAGAGGCCTTGAAGATCCTGCACAAAGAGTGGAAGATATTCGTCGTGCGATAGATTTTTTTGCAGATCAATCTTATGTAGATATATCACGCATAGGAGCTGTAGGTATTTGTGCTGGAGGTGGGTATTCTATCAATACAGCTCAAACTGATAAGCGTATTAAGGCTGTAGTGGGTATTAGTACTGCAGATATCGGTGATACATTTCGAAAGGGATGGGATGGGCAGGCTTCTATTGATGGGGCTCTTCAGATATTAGACAAAGTAGCACAACAACGCATACTAGAAAGTCGTGGAGAAAAACCACTATATACTAGCTGGGCTGCAAGTAAAAATGTTGAAGATTTAACTGAAGAGCAGCAGTCTTCTTATGACTATTACCAAACACCTAGAGGGTATCATCCTAATTATACAGGAGTATTTCCATTTATTTCCTTTGCCAATATCATAGCTTTTAGTGCTTTTGACAATATAGATATTTTATTGACCCAGCCCATACTTTTTATTGTTGGTAGCAAGGCTGGTACTCGTTGGCAAAGTGAGCAGGCCTATGCACGCATACATTCTCCCAAAGAGTTATTGATCATTGAGGGTGCCAATCATTTTGAGATGTATGATGATGAAGCATATGTGAACGAAGCCGTAGATCATATAAGAGAATTTTTCACACAGTATTTATAATGAATAGGCTATTAAAAAATGTACATGAGTCCTGGGGGCGTAGTTTTTATTGAAATACGAGTGTCATAGATCAGTGCTTCTTGACAGATTTCTTGTTAGTCGTTAGTCTGCAAGAAGTTTTCCGTAGTTTATAGAGATATAGAACACATCAATACAGGAGCATGATTTATGAGCAAAAACAGTGATTTTTGGCGCTATTTGGCGCATCATATGGGTGTTTTTGTATGTATAATTTTTTTTTCTTGTTCTAGAGAGTCAGTGATTCTTGGCCCATATGTTGTACCCAATACAATTAAAAATATTGATTTAGATCAGATTTTGTATCCACATTGGTTTGTGATGCCAGGTTATGAAGAGGGTGGGTCAGCATATGTTGTTGTTTTTGCTAGAGATGGCAGTGTATGGATGCGGCAAAATGAAAATGAAGCACTGGGAATCTCTGGGCAAACATGGCGTTATGATCAGGGTGTCTTTTATATGAGTCAGGGGATGGTCAGTTTGGGTGGAAGATTTGATTATGAATGGGATGGCAGTGTTTATTTGGAGAATCAAAGACTTGTGCCAGGCGAGGCTGATTATTCAAAAGAAAAATTAGTGGCTCTTTTTGCGAATACGGGCACGGTATGGGTGATGGATGAGAAAAAACGCATGCAGAGGATGCGCTGTGCATTGCTGAAATTTAATCCTGATGGCAGCCTTTATATGGCCGTAAGTAAGAATCAACGCAACGCACAAGACTTGATAGCACAGTGGCCACACTTGACCAAAATAAATGCGCGTTGGCATATTAGTCCTCTCGGAGATCAGTTAGTTTTTGACTTTAGCAAAAAAGAGGGGTATATATTGGCACATTTCAGCGTTGGTGTCTTTGCTATCGATGTGAATTATGACCACACCGTATATGCCATGCGCAAAAAAAATGATACTTTTGAACATTTTGCATATAGAAAGATTCGGGCAACATTTGTGGCAATGGCCCCAGATTTGGGACAACAATTTTTCTTGGAATAACCTTGATTAATCTACTCAAAATATAGTACATTCTTGAGAACATTTTTGAGATGAGACTATTAAAGAAGGGTTTTTAGACCAGGAGTATTGATCGTGAAAGAACTGGATGGAAAATTGGGAAAAATCCAATGCAGAGAGTGGAATGGGCAAAATTCTCTCCACCTAAGTATTGATGACCAACATCTGTGGATCGACCCATTTAATCTGCCCGATCGAAAATATGATTTTGTAGATATTATTTTTATCACGCATGAGCATTTTGATCATTTGGATGAGCATGACTTGGCCAAGGTAGCAGATCCACACAAGACTAAAGTCTATGCCCCCACTAGCTGCATACAGGCTGTGAAGGATATTTTTTCTGGAGATGTTTTGCCATTTGATGTGGGGGATAGTGTGAATATTGGTAGTGTAAAATGTAGGGCTTTTCCGGCATACGGCATTATACAAGCATGGCTGCATCCCAAGGAAAAAGGTTGGATTAGCCTCCTTTTTGATGATGGAAAAGTGAGGACTTTTATTGCCAGTGATACAGAGCGTGTGCCAGAATTTAAGGAGATTGAGGCAGATGTGGTTTTTTTATCACTAGGTCAAAAATTGACTTTTTTAAGCTTGCAAGAGGTTGTGGATGTGATTATGGATGTGAAGGCAAAAATAGCCGTTCCTGTGCATTATGGGATGAATGAGGGTGATGTGGAAGATGTAGAGAAGCTCAAAACAATGCTAAAGTCAACACAGGTACAAGTTATCTCTGTGCCCTTTTGTGGACGAGAGGAAAAAATTTCACAAGAATTGATGCGGGCAAAAATTGCGCGGCCACCTCAATAGTTTAATGGAGCATAAGCATGTGGATACTGCCTGGCAGGATTGGGGACATTCACTATTTGAATGCGTGCATCTTCGATAGGGCTATAGGTCTCAAATGCAGCAAGATATTGTTGTATTGCTTCTTGAATAGTTAAAGGGATAATTGAATAGTTGATGGGTTGAGAGATAAATCCACCACCGCCTTCGGCTCCAAATGATGTGACATTGATGGTATAAATTTTGTCTGGATTGATGGGTTTGTCATTGATCAATAATGACTGTACGCTTTGATCTATCCCCTGATAGTCCAAAACGGCTTTCACATTATCACTGACTTGCAGTATACCATACCGGAGTGTGGCAACAGTCTTAAAAGTTTGCAAAATTTCTTTTCCAGAGAGGCGTATTTGTACAATATTGTAAGGCAGAGGCAGGCTGGAAAGTAGGTCTGCGTAGGAGATAGGGCCCTGGGGTAAATCTTCCTCTAAAATGGCCGCACTGACTAGGGCAAAATCTGCACCCTTTGTCGATGCAAATACAGCATCAGCAACTAAGTTTCCTAATGCTGAAGAACAATAAAATCGGCGCCCAATAGGGGCAGTGGTTTGTCCTATGGGATGCGCAAGTGCCGACTCAAATCTCTTTTTCCAGAATTCAATACGTTCTTGTGTTTTGGCCAATGGGGGATACAGCTGCGTGATCATAGGATAAATATTGTTTTTGTATCGAAGGATTTTTTTTCTATTTGTATCGATAGAAAGGTCGAGTACACCTGCAAAATAGCTATGAGCCCCTGCCGAGACAATAAGGGTTTGACCCACCTTGATAGGTTTTTGAATAGCAATACGAGAATTGCCCTGTACCAAAATATCGATACCCCGCACTTCTTGGGCCATTTTTTGATCTTTGTAAAGCAAATTTTCATATTGAAAAAATGGTCCACTAGTGCGCATGCCAGTAAATCCCTGATGCGCAAGGACAACAACCAAGTCTACATCTTCACGTATTTCATCAATCCAATATTGCAAGATGGTATTTTCATCTTCTGTGGTATACAAATCTGTGGTGTAGGGTCGTGCATTGAGATAAAAATTTTTGCCACCCTGTACACCAATGATGCCCACACGTACACCATTTCTTTCAATAATGGTGAAGGGGGTCTCCAAAAGAGGTTCTTTGGATTTCTTTGTAATAATATTTGCATTTAGAACAGGAAAATTGGCGACTTCGATACGCTCTTTCAGATTGTCAATGCCATACGCAAATTCTGCAGATCCCAGGTTGATTGCATCAAACCCCAGTGTGTTAAGCAGATCAATAGAGGACTCTCCCTGTGTCAAATATGCGAGGGGGGTCCCAAAAATGGCATTACCTGCATCCAAAAGGATTAAATCTGGCATGATTTTTCTTTGTATTGCCAAAAATCCACCCAGTGTAGCTAGTCCCCCTACGGATGATTTTTTATCAATAGAGGGGACTATACTCGCATCATAGCGGCCATGGGTATCATTGACATAGATAAGGCGCAATTTTTTGGGTGGGCTGAAGGAGCAACTCAGTAGAAAAGATAAGAGTATGGCACAAGGGAGTATTTTAACCTTTATCATGTTGAGCAATATAATTAACAGAATAAGAGTGTGTCAATAAGAATAAGAGGAGAAGATGTGTTGCCTTGACACAATGATGTGGACCAGATATGCTCAAAATAGCTCGAAAACAAAGGAATATCACTATTTATGACATCTATGGCATCTTTTTTACAGCAACTAATTTTTTATGTGCCATTAATTTTGATTGCTGTTGTTTTCCATGAGCTTGCCCATGCTTTGGTCGCGACTTGGCTGGGGGATTTTTCTGCCAAGGACGATGGGCGACTAACATTTAATCCACTTAAGCATTTTGATACTAATAGCTTGCTTTTTTTGCTGATCAGTGGCATGATTGGGGGCCTTTTTGTGGTGGCCAGACCTGTCTCTGTTGACTCAGGCAGGTTTCGTTTTCCTGTTTTGGGCGAGATTTTAGTGGCAATGGCAGGACCATTTATCAACCTTATTTTTGCGCTCATTTTTTGGCCCTTTGTACTATGGTCTGCCCAGTGGATCTCTGGGTGGGGTTGGTTTTATCACATTATCATGACCTATAGCTTGATTGGTATACGTATCAACTTGTTTATTGCGTTGTTCAACCTCATTCCTATTCCACCTTTGGATGGGGGGTATTTATGGCTGAGTTTTTTACGTGGACCAGGTTTTGAGAGATTTCGATCCTCAATTGCCATGTATGGCATATTTTTTATTTTGTTTATTTTTGTGACACTATTAATCATTCCCAATGCCATTGTCAGCTATTTTTCTATTTATACAGAATACTGGGTGCAACAAATTGTGCGATGGTGGGGCATTTTTTAAAAGAGAGGCGCAGGAGGGTGAAGATGAAAAAAGTTGTTGATTTGCGTAGTGATACAGTAACAAAACCTACAAAAGAAATGAGAGAAGTCATTTCTGTGGCACCAGTGGGAGATGATGTGTATGGAGAAGATCCATGCGTGTATGAACTGGAGCAGTATGCCATGCAACTGACAGGCAAAGAGGCGGCAATTTTTGTGACAAGTGGCACCATGGGCAATTTGCTGGCACTCTTGACTAGTGTCAAACGTGGTGAGGAAGTAATTATGGATGCAGGGGCACATATCTATCACTATGAGCTTTCTGGAATTTCTGCTATTGTGGGAGCCAAGCCTGTTGTGATTCATACAGCACAAGGGATTTTTAATGAACAAGATTTGGCAAAAGTGCATCATCCTTGCAACTCCTATATGGAGGAAAGAACAGGCCTGATTGCCATAGAAAATACACATAATTTTGCTGGGGGTACAGTGTGGTCAGAATCTGACCTAGAGAGTGTCAAATGCTTTGCAAAGGCACATAGACTACCTATTCATATTGATGGAGCACGTGTTTTTAATGCGAGTGTGGCCAGTGGCATGAGTGTGAAAAAAATTGCCTCTTATGGTGAAACAATCACGTTCTGTTTGTCTAAGGGCCTTGGCGCACCCGTGGGGTCTGTACTATGTGGCACAAAACAGCATATTGCAGATGCTCGCCGATGGAGAAAAATGCTTGGTGGGGGTATGCGACAATGTGGGATTTTGGCTGCAGCGGGATTATATGCGCTCAAGAACCATATTGAGCTTATCAAGAATGATCATGCACATGCACAAAAATTAGCACAGGCCACACAGCATGCCAGTCATATCTTTGAGTCAGGCGCACAGGCACAGACGAATATTCTTTTTGTGCAAACAAAAGTGGAGGCTAAAGAGATTGCTGCACGTTTGGAGGCAGCAGGAGTGCGTTGTTTGGCTACTGCACATAAGACAATTCGCTTTGTCACACATATGGATGTGGATGCACAGGATATCGAGTATGCATGTGAGGCTATTCGTACATTAAATTAGAGGTCCTTCTCTAGCAGTCACACAGGTGTGGTGCACGTGGATAGGGGATGGTATCACGAATATTGCTGATGCCTGTGATATACATCAAAAACCGCTCTAGGCCCAAGCCAAAACCACTGTGTGGCACCGATCCATATCGACGCAAATCTAGGTACCACTGGTATTCTTCTGTAGAGAGCCCCATCCCTTGCATACGTGATGCCAATATTTCATAGACATCTTCTCTTTGGCTCCCACCAATGATTTCTCCGATGCCAGGGACAATAATATCGACACAACGTACGGTGCGCTGATCGGGGGAGAGCTTCATGTAAAAACTTTTGATTTCTTTGGGGTAGTCGGTAATGGCTAGGGGCCCCTTGATGACTTCTTCACACAAATAGCGCTCATGTTCGCTCTTGAGATCAACTCCCCAATAACAGGGGTATTCGAATGTTTTGCCACTTTTTTCTAGATGGGCAATGGCCTCGTCATATGTCATGCATGAAAGTGGACTCGTCGTAAAGGTTTTTAGCTCCTCGAGAAGTCCTGGACGCATCATTTTGTCAAAGAATGCGAGATCTTGCTGGCCATGTTGCAAGACATATTCAACCAGATAGATCAGCATCGCATGTGCAAGTGCAATATTGCCCTCTAGGTCACAAAAGGCCATCTCTGGCTCTATCATCCAAAATTCTGAAAGGTGGCGCGGTGTATTGGAGTTTTCTGCCCGAAAAGTGGGGCCAAAGGTATAAACACGACCCAGTGCTTGGCAATATGCTTCAACATTGAGCTGTCCTGAGACAGTCAGATGTGTTTTTTTTCCAAAAAAGTCTTTGTGATAGTCAACGGCTTTGCTTGATTGTTTTTCGATAGGCAGTGTTGTGACTTGAAACATTTCGCCCGCTCCCTCACAATCACTACCAGTGATGATGGGGGTATGAATATAGTGAAATTGATGCTGATGAAAAAATTTGTGTATGGCAAAACTCACTTGAGATCGCAATCGCATGAGGGCACCCAGTGTATTTGTTCTGCCACGCAAATGAGGGATTTCGCGCAAGAATTCCAGTGTGTGGGATTTTTTTTGTAATGGGTAGGTATTGTCTGACCCACCCAAAAGTGTGATCTTGGTGGCGCTCAGCTCAATACTTTGCCCACCACCCTCACTCTTCACCAGTGTGCCCTCAATGCGCACGCTTGCCCCCGTGTTGATGCCTTGGACAATATCTTCACCCAGGGTGCTTTTATCGGCGACAGCCTGCAAACTTGCAAAGCAGGATCCGTCATTGAGTGTGATAAAGGCGACATTTTTTCCATCGCGCACACTGCGCACCCACCCATGGGCACAGACTATTGATCCAAGAGGTAAGTCAGCAAATAATGATGCAATTGTTTTCCACTGTTCCATAATTTATGATTATAATCGGACAACAAACAAACTGGCAAGAGTGTATGTGTATACAATACTAAAAAAAACAATTAATGTAGAAAATTACGCAAAAAAACACATAAAGATTTTCCAGAGAGTGCTAGACATGTGTAGTCGAAGATGATACTATGAAGACCTATAATGAAGACCTTTGGATTTGACAACCAACTGTATTTAGAGCACCAAACCGCTGCCATAAAAGAGCGTGTTTCACGTTTTGATCGCCTATATGTAGAGTGTGGGGGAAAGCTTATTGATGACCAGCACGCTGCACGCGTGCTTCCTGGCTATCAATCAGACAACAAAGTCCAAATCATGAAAAGTCTTGGGGATGATTTAGAGGTTGTCGTGTGTATTTATGCGGGTGATATTGCCTCGCGCAAAGTGCGTGGAGGATTTGGCCTGGCATATGATGTGTATACACTGGATCTTCTCTCACGTCTATCAACGTTGGGTATTTATGTCAAAAATGTTGTCATTACACGATACAAACACGAATCTGTGGCCAATAATTTTGCAAAATCTTTGACCAGTCGAGGATACGTAGTCACATTTCACCAAGAAATCGATGGCTATCCGCATGATGTGGATCGTATTGTTAGCCCGCAGGGGCTAGGCATGAATCCGTATATAGAAACAACACGCCCCATTGTATTGGTAGCGGCCCCTGGGCCAGGTAGTGGCAAACTGGGCACATGTTTGGGCCAGCTCTATCACGAACATCAGCGCAAACAAAAGGTAGGATATGCTAAATTTGAGAGTTTTCCTGTGTGGAACCTACCCCTGAATCATCCATTGAATATTGCCTATGAAGCAGCAACTGCAGAGCTATTGGATCGCAATATGATCGATCCGTTCCATTTCCAGGCATATAACGAGGTATGTATCAATTATAACCGAGACATTGATGCATTTCCTGTATTAAAATCACTTTTGGAAAAACTCACTGGCTCACCGTCTTTTTATTGTAGTCCCACAGATATGGGGGTCAATAGAATCAAGGATGGCATTGTTGATGGTGAGAAAGTCTGTGAGGCTTGTTGCCAAGAAGTTGTTTTTCGTTATTTCAGTTATGCCTATGAGGTGGCAATGGGGCAATGCAATCCGCAGGCATTGCGACATTTGGAGCAACTATTGTTTACACTGGAGATTCGGCCTGAGTCACGTAGAGTTGTTCCTATTGCCAGGGCTGCTGTACAAAATGCAAAAGAACAGTCAAACAAGGGTGACAAGGGTGTGTATTGTGCGGGAGCGCTAGAGTTGCCAGACGGGCGTATTATTACGGGAAAAAATAGCTCTTGGCTACATGCGGCGAGTGCATTGATTCTTAATGCTGTGAAAACACTCTCTGGCATTAAAGATGAACAGTATCTTTTGCCAGAGGAGATTTTGGAGCAGATTTCTTTTCTCAAGAGAGACTTGTTTCGAGATCAACGTATGAGTTTAGACCTAGAAGAAATGCTCATTGCACTGGCAAGTGCAAGTGTCAATAATGAAAAGATTCGCCAGGTGATGCAGCATCTTTCATCGCTCAAGGGTTGTCATTTGCATTTGACTTATCCACCAAGTCCTGGGGATGCGACAGGTTTAAGAAAGTTAGGACTGCATACAACTTGTGATGCGTGAGAGAATGGCTGATAAAACCAGTAACAAAAAACACATATTGTTGTGGATAGCGATAGGCATATTTTGGGGATTTCTTTCATGCCATGACAATAAAAAATTGCCTGAGGGGCGCTTTGTACTTTTTGGTGATTATCAATCTCCAGAAAGCCAAGAGGGCTGGAAGGGATTGCAAAATCTCAAAGACTTTCGGTATTCAGACATTTTTTATCACGATAATACAGCAAGATCCAATCGTGAGATTGCTTTGATTGAGAAAGAGATAGAGGCAAGAACCAGCTTGATCTGGTTTGGTTTTCCGTTTCTGAATACAGGCGCATTTCAAGGAATTATGAGGCGGCACCCGCATCAAAAATTTGCATTTTTAGATGAGGTAGATATCCCAAAAGAAATACCTGACAATGTGGTTGTGGTAGAATTTCAGATGCAAGAAGCTGGTTATGTGGCCGGCTATGTCGCTGCACATGCTACACGTAAAAAAAGGATTGCAGTGATTACACAAAGTCCCACTTCATACCAAAAAACGATGATACTAGGATTTATTGCTGGGGTGTTGGCGGTAAATCCTCAGATTGAAATAATTTATGAAGATGTGCCAGTTTTTGTGGGAGAGCAATTTGTGTATGCGATGACGCAAGAGCTCACAGACAAAGGGGCAGATCTTATATTTTCTATATTGGGAAATATGAGTGAGCGGCTCTTAAATCTAGCGAGTGAGAAAAATTTTTATGTTATTTCTGGCAATCGTCATGATTCAGAAGCAAACCTATGGTCAAAAAATTATTTGGGATATGTATTTCGGCATGTGGATCTTGCAACATTTTATATCTCTAATAGTGTCTTAGATGAGCGATCTCCTGTGAGCAAAGTTGTGCGCTATGGCTTGGCAGATGGCATGGTGTCATTTATCAAAAACCCATCTCTAGACTTGGGGAATGAGGTATTAAAAAAGGTAGAAAACTTAATGCCGCGTATTATTTTAGGAGAGATTCCTATTCTTTTAGATAAAGAGGAGATGGAAAGGCTTGCAAAAAATGTACGAATGAGGCGAAAATAGAAGCATTAGTAGTAAAGGATTTTTTAAAATAAAAGGGGGGAGAGATGAAAAGGGTAAGTGGTATTTTTTTTGCTGCAGGAATGATATTTTCTATGCTAGCTTGTAGTGCAGGACAGGGCGATGGCATGATGGTCAGCATGGTCACTGATGCTGGGGGTGTCAATGATCAATCATTTAATCAGGCCGCGTGGGAGGGCTTGACAGCACTGAAAAAAAAGAATGGCTCTGTGAGAGTGAATTACTATGAGAGTAAAAGTGAGGCAGACTATGCCCCATTTCTGCAAAATGCTGTAGATAATGGTGCACATTTAGCATGGGGGATTGGCTACAAGTTGGCACCTGCTATCAGTGAGGCAAGTGCCGTATATCCAGAAAATAAATTTGGGATTATTGATTTCAGTTTTGAGCCGGTTTTGCCCAATGTGGTAGCTGTGGTATTTCGTGTCCAAGAGGCGGCATTTTTGGCCGGATACCTGGCGGGTTCGATGACAAAGACGGGTAAGCTTGGCTTTATTGGGGGGTTTGAGACACCCATTATTAATGATTTTGAATTTGGATTTCGTGCGGGAGTTGCACGTGCAAACCCTGATATACAAGTGTACACACAATATACGGCGAGTTTTACAGATTCTAATAAAGGCAAGGCAATTGCACAAACGATGATAGAGCAGGGGGTGGATCTACTATTTCCTGTAGCCGGTGATGCTGGCAATGGTGCAATTGAACTCGCACGTGAGCGTAATATCTATGTGATTGGGGTCGACCGAGACCAGTCTTATCTGGCACCAGATCAGATGCTCACATCTGTGCTCAAGCGTGTGGATAGTGCAATGAGCAGTGTTTCTCAAGAATTTGTGCGTGGCAATTTTGAAGCAGGCACCCACAATTTGGGACTCATTGACGAGGCAGTGGGCCTAGCCCCCATTAATTCCAAATTGGTTGCTGATGAGAAAGTTATCGAAGAAATTAATGAGTTTCATCGCCAAATTGTGACAGGAGAAATTGAGGTTCCCACAAACAAAGAACAATTTTTGGCAATGGGGTACAAATTGACTCCCTAATATAATTTAAAAAGAGGTCTATTACAGACCTCTTTTTAAATTTATCTATAGAATAAAAAGCCCTTGGAAAGGAGGTCATTCTTGGAAACTATCAACGCTGTGGAAATGAAAAAAATTGTCAAGCGTTATGGTCATTTTTTAGCCAATGACAATATTGATTTTGATGTGAGATCTGGAGAGATCCATGCTTTGTTGGGAGAAAATGGTTCTGGGAAAACGACTTTGATGTCTATTTTGTATGGGCTAAAGAGCCTGAATGCTGGGGAGATTTTTCTTTTTGGCAAAAAGGTGCACCTTTCTAGCCCCAATGATGCAATGTCGCATGGGGTAGGGATGGTGCATCAGCATTTTATGCTAGTGCAACATTTTAGTGTTTTAGAAAACATCATTATGGGGCATGAACCGGTAAAGGCCTGGGGGCAAATAGATTATGCCAAGGCACGCACACATCTGATAGCATTGCAGAATAAATATAATTTGCACGTGGATCTGGATGCAAAAATCAACCACTTATCTGTCAATATTCAACAACGTGTAGAGATCTTGAAAGCCTTATATATGGGTGCAAAAATCCTCATTCTCGATGAGCCTACCGCAGCATTGACCCCAGATGAAATTCAGGGATTGTTTCATGTTCTCACAGATTTTCGCAACAATGGCTTAGCTGTGATCTTGGTGACACACAAATTGCAAGAGATCCAGCGTATGGCAGATCGATGTACAGTCATACGGCATGGCCAGCGTATAGATTGTTTTGATGTGGGGGGAGTCAGTATCCAAGAATTGGCAAATAAAATGGTCGGGCGTAGTGTCTCTCTACAAATAGAAAAACCACAACAAACAGCAGGTGAGATAGCACTGCAAGTGGTGAATTTGTGTGCATCAGACTATCGCAAGGTACAAATTTTGAAGGATGTGAACCTGAGTGTACGTTGTGGAGAAATTGTGGGGATGATTGGCGTGCAGGACAATGGGCTCTCTGAACTGGCTCAGATTCTGCCGGGTTTGGCCGGATTTGATTCTGGAGAGATCCGTATGGGGGATCATGTTTTTGATACCCCAGGATGTGTGGGTGCAATGATGAAGGCGGGATTGGCCAATATTCCTGCAGATAGGCAAAAATATGGCCTTGTGATGGAATTTTCTATTGGTGAAAATCTGGTTATTAAAAGTATTTCCCAAGAATATGCACACAAGGGAATGATTGATGAATCAGCAATAGAACTGCATGCCAAAACAATGATAAAAGACTTTGATATACGCAGTGCCAGTGGGCAGACTGCATTGGTAAAAGAGCTTTCTGGAGGCAATCAACAAAAAGTTATCATTGCGCGCGAAGTTAGCAGTGCTGCGCATGTGCTTTTGGCAGTGAATCCTAGCCGTGGATTGGATGTTGGGGCAATTGAGTTTGTGCAAAAGGCACTCTTGAAGCAACGTGCACAAAACAAGGCGATTCTTCTTATTTCGTATGAGATGCAAGAGGTTTTGAGCCTTTCAGATCGGATTTTAGTTATGTATCGTGGTCAGATTGTAGGGGAATTGATTGGCAAAGATGCAGATGAGCAAAAATTGGGATTTTTGATGGCAGGAGGGGGGTGTTGATGATAAAAAGAAATAGACACTGGCCACGCACACTCGAGAATTTGAGCCTGATAGGACTCGCAATCTTTTTTAGTTTTTTATTGGGTGCCATCATATTGTTCATTGCAGGGCAGAATCCCCTTGTTGTGTATGCACAGTTTTTTCGTGGAATCTTTGCACGGCCACAATTTGTAGCATGGGGACTTATTTATGCCACTCCCATGATTTTTACAGGACTCTCTGTTGCTATTGCATTCAAGGCTGGAATGTTCAACATTGGTGCAGATGGGCAGTTTATTGTGGGCACTATTGCAGCTGTGGCTGTGGGAATATTTTTTGATTTGTCACCTATTATTCATGTGCCTTTGGCGCTTTTGACTGCAGCTTTTGCGGGGGGATTGTGGTCAAGTATTGCTGGATATTTAAAGGTATATCACAGTGTACATGAGGTTGTTGTTACGATTATGCTCAATTGGGTTGCATTATATTTGTGTAATTTTTTTACACTTTCTAGTGCAGTAGTACGCCCAGATTCAGAAGTTTCAAGAGACATAGCACATAGTGCATCGCTGCAATTTGATTTTTTGGCCTCCCTCTTGGGGAGATCGACCAGGGTAAACTGGGGGATGCTCATTGGACTTATTTGTGTGTTTATTTTGCACCACCTTATACACAAAACCACCTATGGCTACAAGATGCGAGCGGTGGGATTCAATGCAGATGCATCAAGGGCGGCAGGAATGCCTATGCGCTGGATTCAAATGATGACAATGGCGATTTCTGGAGCCTTAGCGGGGCTTGGTGGTGCTGTACAAATCATGGGCGTAACAAAACATACAGTAGTCAATTCAACTTCTGATGGCCATGGCTTTGATGGGATTGCTGTGGCATTGATAGGGATGGGAGAGCCTATTGGAGTATTTTTTGCTGCATTATTTTATGGATCATTAAAATATGGTGCAGGAAAACTTACCGCTATCAGCACACCAGGAGAGCTGGTTGGAATTATTATTGGACTCATTGTCTATTTTATCGCCATTAGTGCAGTACTCAAATATGTGATGAATAATATTAAAGAAAAAATACACAAAAAGCGGTCTAAAAAGGGGGTGGAAAAATGAGCATTCTTGCGGCAATTTCACTTTTATTCAGTCTCACATTATCCTCTGCCACACCATTGATTTTTACGGCACTCGGTGGTGCTATCAATGAAAATTCTGGTGTGACAAATATTGGGCTAGAGGGGCTGATGACAGCAGGCGCGTGGTCTGGGGTTGTGGTGGCGTTGTGGACACAAAATCCGTGGTTGGCATTTTTGTGTGCGGGATTGGGTGCGATGATTTTTGCAGCACTGTATGCATTTGCTACGGTGTATTTACGTGCAGATCAAATTATTGCAGGCATTGCTATTAACTTTTTGGCACCTGGGACTGTGATTTTTTTAAACAGACTAATCTTTGATGGATCGGTCTCAACACCGAGTATTCCCCTAGAGCATAAAATGCCCCGCCCCCTGAGTCAATTTTTTACAAACAATGCGACAAGTGTGCTCAGTAATTTTGTGAATTTTTATGCAGTGGTCTATATTGCTTTTTTGGTGACTTTGATAGTGTGGTTTATTTTGTACCATACACGTTTGGGCTTGCATGTGCGTGCGACAGGAGAGCATCCTGAGGCAACACAAACTGTGGGCATTGACGTGTATCGTGTGCGATTTTTTAGCCTCTTGTTTTCTGGCTTTTTGGTGGGGCTGGGAGGGGCAAGTATCACACTAGCTGTGGTTTCTGGGTTTCGACCCTCTGTGATTTCTGGGCAGGGGTTTATTGCATTGGCAGCGATTATTTTTGGACAATGGCACCCTATAGGCATTTTGATGAGTTGTTTATTATTTGGATTTTTGAGTGCATTATCTGTTTTTTTGGGCAGTGCCATTTTTTCACTAGATATTTCACCACATTTGCTAGCAACACTCCCTTATATTGCCTCATTGTTTGTGCTTGTTTTTGTGACAAAAAAAGCACGTGGACCTGCATCTTTGGGCAAGCCATATGTGCGTTCATAAGAGTGAAGAGGAATAGAATAAATGAGTGTTTTTTTGACAAAAATTAAGACTTATAGCACAAAGGATGGCTACAATAGCTATATTTTGTGTGATACACAAACAAAGGATGTGATACTTTTGGATCCGATTTCTTTTGACTTGGGATTTTACCAATTTTTAAAATCACATGACTACTGGGTCAAAGATGTGATCTTGACCACGCGATGGAGAGATATACAGTGGAGAAAACTTCTTATTTCAATTTATAACCCACAGATGCATGACTATGATGCACATATCGAAAGGCAGTGGATTTCAACTTGCTGGGGGCGTTTGCATGTATGGGATTTTTCTTCCCTTGGTGGGCGTGTGCTGGGCTATGGAGATTGTTTATTTATTGGGCCTTTAGATATTTTGAGCCAGTGTGGGGGTCATGCAAAAGAGCAAGTTTGGACACAGATTCTTAGCACTTTTACACAAGAGAGCTATCTTTTTTCATGCTATGGGCCACCAGATACACTTTCATCCCTGCTCATGCAAAAATCATACACAAATAGTGCTGCCAAAATTTCAATTTAGATGCTAGACTGATATCCAAAATTAGCGCTATAATTAAGAGACTTGAGGTGGATAAAAAAATTGTAGAGGAGTTGAGTATGCAGCCACGTCATTCGGGTGTCTATCCAGTTATTTACGATGCCAAGTATACAGGTAGTGAATGGATCGAGTGTTATACAGAGCATCCACATGCCAGTTATGATGCTGAGCAAGCATTGGACTTGACCCAGCTATACCAACAATCAAAAGAACGCAATTACCTAGATATTCCTATCATTTCAGGATCATTGCACTATAGTATCAGTGCATTTGAGGGTGCTAAAGCTTTTCCTCAGGCAGATGGAAGTGTCAAGATTTTTCGCAGTGAAGAAAATGCCAAACGATTTCAACGATCTCTTGATGGACTATATATTCCACATCCTGGTTGGCAAAAAATCAATCAAGCTATCAGAAAGACTGTGACAAAAAATGTCAAAATAGGATTTTATCCACGTTATGATGCGACTACTGAATCGCGTGATTTTTTTGGTGCTACGAGCATGTATATTCGCCCATTTGTGATAGCAGAAAGCAATCTGACACCTGCGAGTAGTGAAAAACCCACCATCATGGTTTTTTGCTTGCCTTTGGGCTCATTTTTTGGATCTAAAACTGTTACACTTTTAGTCAGTGATCACCATCGTGCAGCAAAGGGTGGTATTGGTTGGATCAAGTCTGCAGCAAACTATACCATGTCTGCCCTGGGCCGCAAGGAAGCTCAGTTGAAAGGTTATACAGATGCATTATTTTTGGATCATGCACATAAAAAATATGTAGAAGAATCTAGTGCCACAAATTTTATGTGTGTTTTGCATGGTAAAGAGCTGGTGACGCCAGAGTTGGGTGATACTATTTTGGCTGGTATCACACGTAATAGTGTGCTTACATTGGCAAAGGATATGGGGCTGAGTGTTTCTGAGAGACTGCTTCCTATAGATGAAGTCATGGCAGATGGCACAGAGTGTTTTGTCTGTGGTACTGGTGGGGGCGTGATTGGGGTTTCTGCAATAGAGCATAACAACAAAGTCCGCAAATTTGGAAAAGAGGGGCAGGCTGGAGAGGTAACAAACCTTTTGGGTGGCAAACTCAGAAATATTCAGTTTGGCAAAGAAAAAGACCCCTATGGTTGGATGCAGGATCTTTGCCAAGAATGAGCTTGATAAGAATATCTAGAAGCATATATATTATCATTTACCAAGTCTTTTTAATTCTACTTGTGGCTTGTTCTAGTATTCAGCGTGCTGTGATTGAGCAAAGCCCTGCACCCCAGCCAAGCTTGGTGGTGCCACCAGAATTGAGGCAGGAAGAGCCAACCCCCTCCCCGCCTGCTAAGAAGAAGAAATCGGTACCAAAGAGTGAAGAAAAAGAGACAACGCTAGAGGTAATGCGCGATCTAGAGACACGTCAAGGTGCTTCGGATTCACAGATTTTTCCTAGTAGCAAAGAGCGTGCATTAACCAGTGATGTAAAAACTGGTGAAGTATCTGATGCTCTGTTGGCCAAGATGGAGGGACGTTGGTTGCCGGTGGGCTTTTTACGTGATGTACAAAAAAAATCCAGTATGCTAGATGTGGGATTTTTTCCACCTGTAGCTGCTATTGAGATTTTTAAGGGAGAGCTGACTGTGACTTTGACCAATGGTCGTGAGGCCCCCGCTACACTAGGTATGAAAAAGAAAGTGGGTGAAGTCAATGTGAGAGTAGGGCAAAGGACATTTAACTTCATATTTAGAGGTAATGAGTTTGTGTGGGATATGGGCCAGCGCAGGGATAATATTGCCTATCGCAAACCCCGGGATCCTGAAGATACCTATGAGAGGATGCTCAATGAGGCGATGATAGCGGGAAAATATTATTCGATGCTGACTCGTACAAGTATTATTTTTTATGATGATGGAAAAATTGCAGGGATGGGCAAACGTTATAATCGCTACCGCTTTGCACAAAGCCAACAAGAGTTAGACCGTAGCAATTTGAGATTTGATTTGATATTTTTATACCACTCACAAAATCCTAGTGCAGGCAAGTGGTTTGCTATTGTGCCAGATGAGCGCAATCAAACAACAGTCTTGGCTAATATTAGAGAAAGAGAAAATCAGTGGCATTTGAGCAACACGGCATATATGCTCAAGCCTGCTGACTCAAAATAATAATTTAAAGTGGCGTACGCCCACGCAGACTACGGCCTAGTGTTTGTTGATCCGCGTACTCTAGTTCACTGCCCACTGGTAATCCGCTGGCAATCCGGCTAATTTTGACAGGGAAATTTTGCAAGAGTCGCTGAATATACAATGCTGTAGCATCCCCCTCTGGACTGAGGTTTGTGGCAATGATGACTTCTTGGATTTTTTCCTCCTCAATTCTTTGTTGCAATAACTCAAAACACAAGTCTTCAGGACCCACACCCTCTAGGGGTGAAATGACACCAGAGAGTACATGATAAACCCCTTTGTATGCACGGCTAGCCTCTATATTGGCAGCATCTTGAGGCCATGCAACTACACATAAAATATGATGTTCGCGGCTAGTATTATTGCAGAAAGGACAAGTTTCTTGCTCACTATAGCACCCACATGTGATGCAGTGAATAGTCGCTGCACGCAGGCGATGAATATGATCTGTATAACTATTGGCCACGTTTTGATCCACTTGCAAAAAATGATAGGCCAAGCGTTGTGCTGTTTTGCGACCAATGCCAGGTAGGCGTGAAAATGCATTGACAAATTCATCCAAGACTTTCATCAAGAGGACCCTTGGCAAGAACCACTAGCACACCCTGCATGACCACAGGAGGAGGATTTTTTGTCATTGACATAAAATCCTGCCCCTTTAAAAACAATGCCTGTATGAGAGAAAAGCCGCCGAGCTTGGTCCTTTTTGCACGAGGGGCATTGTGTGATAGGGTCATCTTTCATCGATTGTTGCAATTCAAACTTATGTGCACAAGCACGACATTCGTATTCGTATGTAGGCATAGAACAATGATTCCTTTATCCTGAAAATATGTCTTCAAATATATCAAAAACAAAGTAGAATATCAAGGTTCTTTGCCTTGACAATATCTTGTGGACAACGATAGAATGCGAAACAAATGAAGCGGAAAGTCATTTTTGTTTTTTATGACAAAAGTGGAATTGTCGACAA
Organism: Spirochaetia bacterium; assembly: GCA_051648825.1. Classification (GTDB taxonomy): domain Bacteria; phylum Spirochaetota; class Spirochaetia; order WRBN01; family WRBN01; genus JAHHUI01. Next base: position 35,761 of record JBOFFX010000007.1, on the reverse strand, counting down.
CTACCTCCTTTACTTGTTGCAATGTGTGAGAACAGAAATTGGCCCCATCATATTTGTGGCCAATGGTCTGCTCAATGAGGAGTCATATGCATGTGTGCAAGCACTGGCAGAGCAGGTGATTGTGCGCCCCAACGAGGGCCTGGATGCCTGGGGATACAAAGCGGGCATTGATGCACTGGATGTGAAAGAGAGAAAGAGTTTGGATGCATTGGTTTTGATGAATGATACATGTTTTGGTCCGATATTTCCCTTTAACGAAGCATTTTCTCGTATGGAAAGTCGCAAAGATATAGATTTTTGGGGCATGACATCTAGTGTGATAGGTATTGATATTGTGCGCACAGAGAAGCGTCTGTGTGGCCGTCATATTGATACATATTTTATGGTTTTTCACCGACGCATCCTACGTTCACGTTTTTTTGGTGAATACTGGAAAAATCTGCCACACATTCACAATTATGAAGAGGCGGTCAAGCTGAATGAACAAAAAATAACAGAATTTTTTGCTAAAAATGGCTTTCATTGGGCCAGTGCTTTTCAGGTCAAATCAGGCCGTGATCATGTTTTTTTTGCCCCCTATCGGCTCATTTCTGTGCAGCACTGTCCGTTGCTCAAGCGACGTGCATTCACAAACCCAGAATATGTAGACTATTTTTGCCATGGGCGACTTTCCGATATCCCCAAAACACTACGCTATATCGAGCATCACAGTGAGTATCCTGTTGCCTATTTGTGGCAACATATTTTGAGATTTAGCAACTATCAAACCATATTGTGTAATCTCTCACTTTCGCAAGAAAATAATATCTTATCCATATCTAGCGAAGATATGGATATGGCTTTACTTATTCCATATCGCTGGAAATTAAGCCTACATGAATATGCTTATGTACTTGCATTCTTTCTAAGAAAAATTATTCGCAAGATTGGGCGTTTTTTGCTTTATCCGTTTTTTTTCAAATATTTTAGGAAAATGAAACCTTAGTCTATGATTATCACACAAACACCCATAGAGGGACTACTGATTTTACAACCTCAGTTACACAAAGATGAACGTGGCTACTTTTTTGAGAGCTATCAGCAAGAACGCTTTATACAAGCAGGAATCACAGGATCTTTTGTTCAAGACAATGAGTCTCTTTCTTCCTATGGCACAATTCGGGGGTTGCATTTTCAAACAGGTATATGGGCACAGGCCAAATTGGTACGTGTTATCCAGGGGGCTGTTTATGATGTGGCTGTAGATCTGCGACCAAAATCACCCACGTTTGGGCAATCTTTTGGTTTAGAATTGACACAAGAAAACCATACAATGCTATACATACCCAGGGGCTTTGCTCATGGATTTGCCACGCTCAGCGATCAGGCAGTTTTTTTTTATAAATGCGATAATTTTTATCATAGAGAATCTGATGGTGGAGTTTTTTATGATGATCCTCAGTTGAAGATTAACTGGCCTATTTCTCAAGAAAAACGACTGGTTTCTCAAAAAGATCTGGGTTTGCCATTGTTGCAAGCGCTCAATTTTTAGTTTATAGCCTTCTTGCAAATACCGGTTTTTCTGTCTATGATAATATTATGGATTATGAAGCAATTGTCATTGGCGCAGGGCATGCGGGAATTGAGGCAAGCCTGGTTCTTTCTCGTTTAGGCATCAAAACTGTGCTTATTACACAAACTATAGAAAGTATTGGTCGTATCAGCTGCAATCCTGCCGTGGGTGGCTTGGCCAAGGGTAATATTGTACGAGAAATAGACGCACTGGGTGGACAGATGGCACATTTGGCAGATGGAGCTATGTTGCAGTATCGTATGCTCAATGAGAGTCGTGGTGGCGCTGCACAGTCTCCACGTGCGCAAATTGACAAGTATCAGTATGCTACATTAGCACGTCTAAGTTTGGATCAAGAAAAAAATCTTTCCATTTATCAAGAAACTGTTATCGATCTTATCCTTGATACAGATGGGCGGACCTGCTGTGGTGTCGTCTTGCAGCGTGGGCGCCAAATGCGTGCAAAAGCTGTGATCATTTGTTCTGGAACTTTTATGGAAGGGCGCATCATGATTGGTAGCAAAACATTTGCCCATGGGCGTATTGGTGAACCTGCAGCACTAGGACTAGGGCAGGCATTGCGTGGGTATGGTTTGAGCGTGGGGAGATTGTCCACTAGTACGAGTGCGCGTGTGCGTTTTCGTAGTTTAGATTTGGAGGCCATGCAAAAACAGCAAGGTGATGAGCCAATGATAGGATTTTCTTTTGCTAGCGAAAAGAGTGCCTTGGATCGTCCTGGTTATCCCTGTTATATTGTGTATACCAATGAACAGGCACACAAGGTGATTCGTGACAATATTGATCTTTCCCCTATTTATACAGAATTTGCCGATGGTCCACGCTATTGCCCGAGTATTGAAGAAAAAGTGATGCGATTTCCCAATCGAGATCGCCATCATATTTTTATTGAACCAGAGAGTGCACAAACTGATGATGCCTATTTGAATGGGTTATATTGTGGTTTGCCAGAAGAGTTGCAGGAAGAATTTTTGCATAAAATCCCTGGCATGGAACATGCAGAAATTGTGAAACCTGGGTATGCAGTCGAGTATGATTATGTGGATGCACGTGAGCATCATTTGACGCTAGAGAGTCAAAAAATTGCAGGACTCTACTTTGCAGGACAGGTCAATGGTAGCAGTGGCTATGAAGAGGCAGCAGGGCAGGGTTTTTGGGCAGGTGTCAATGCTGCATTAAAGATAAAAAAAGAGCCGGAATTTATTATTAATCGTTTTGATGCATATTTGGCAGTACTTATTGATGATTTGGTGACAAAAGGTACCAAAGAGCCCTATCGCATGTTTGCTAGCCGTGCAGAATACCGTATGCGATTGCGGCACGATAGCGCAGATCGACGCCTTTTTCAGAGGGGTGTAGAACTGGGTCTTCATAGTGAAGAACGCCGATCGCTTTTTAATGAAAAGATACAAAAGTTAGATATTGTGAAGGAATTGTTGCATCAAAGACGTGTGGCTGGCAAGACACTTTATCAGCAACTACAGGACCCCCAGTATGCGTTGGAAGATGCAATTGCACTGGTGCCAGAGCTCAAGAATTTGCCCCCTGCATGGCAAAAGACATTATATTTAGACATTCGCTATGCTGGGTATGAACAGATTGAAGAAGAGCAAGTACAAAAACTCAAGCGTCATGAAAAGACACAAATACCTCCTGATTTTGATTATGACAAGGTCACAAATCTATCAACAGAAAGTCGTACAAAACTTGCTGAAGTCAGGCCACAAACAATGGGCCAAGCGAGCCGTATTTCTGGGGTGAGACAGTCTGATATTGCTATTTTGCAGCTAATTTTGCATCATAAAGTCCAAGCTTAAGTAAGTGGGGTAGTTTCCAACTAGCACGCTGATAAAAAAAATAGGTATGCCAAAGCAGGTAGCTATGCACAAAGATGACAAAGGCCCAAGCCATCCAATCTCCTGCTAGTGTATAGATCGTAAGCCTATTTTTGGCTGGTATGGGCACTTCTATACGCATGCTAGCAGAGACAAACTGTGGTAATTCCTCGACAATACGCCCATGGATGTCAATATAGGCTGTGACTCCACTCGTGGTCGCACGCACCAGGGGTCGTCGATTTTCGATACTGCGATAGCGTGCAGCAACCAGGTGTTGGTTTTGGGCAGAAATTGTTTTGGACCAGCTATTATTTGTCACATTCACAAATATCTGGGCGCCAGCAAATGTCAATGCTCGAGGGACCCAACCAAAAGCATCTTCATAGCAAATGGGGACCCCAAAAAGTATCTGGCGATCATTTTTAAGGTCTAATGAAAAGATAGTATTAGAGGTTCCTTTGACCCAAGAGAATGGATAGCCAATGACTGTGTCAAAGAACCAGTAGCCCAGTGGGTTTTGCAGAAGAGGATTGTACTCAGCAAAAGGGACTAATTGTCGCTTGGCATAAATATCAAGCAATTGACCACCAGGGTCTAAAAAAATGACACCGTTTTGTTCTTCTTCAGAAGAATAAGAGAGCGGGCTTCCTATGATTTGATGACTTTGGATATTTTGGATAAAGGCGTTAAATGAATAATTTTCATTTGGCATCATTTCATAAAATAGTAGGTCTTTTTCATAGGGATAGGGCAGAATCCCCTCACTGCCCACAATTAGGTCAAAATCTGAACCAAAACGCAAAAGGCTGCGCTCAACAATTTGTTGATACAAATATAAACTATTGTCCTCAGCTGCCCAGGGGTCATTATTTTGTTGTACTAACAAGAGTTTTATTTTTTCTGTAGATGGGGCAGATTTTTCGGAAAGCTGGACAAATCCATAGCTGAGAAATAATACTATCATATACAGTAAAAATTGAAGATGTTTGATAAAGACTTGGGGGGAAGTGCGTGGCCACATGATGATCCATTCTGCTAGAAATGCATTGAAGAATGCCATGGCAAAGGACATACCCACTATGCCAAAGATATCAACAATTTGAATGAAAGGAAGCCAGCTGTGTGTAGAATAGGCAATCAGTCCCCAGGGAAACCCTAAAAATCCATTGGATTTGCCTGTCTCATAAAACGCCCAGGCCATGGCCACCAAAAAAGGCCTGTAGAGTTGGGGTTGTTTGCGTAGGGCAAAAAGATACCCTGCGGTGGACATGCATAATAGGCCTACACCAATACTTGCACCACCGAGGGTGACCCAGGCAAAACCTTTATAAAAAAATAGCCAAAAATTAGATAACAGCGAGTTTGTGAGTCCAAAAAGAAAGGCATACAAAATAGCATGGCGACTTTTGGTTGATTGATAGATCGCAACAAAAAGTGGAGTGAGTGCAAAAACCCCTAAAAATCCTGCACCCATAGGGAAGATTGGATTTGGCAGAGTCAGCGTGAGTAAAATAGCAGAAAAAATAGCTAAAAAACATCCATGATATGGTGTGATGAAAATGCTTTTTAGCATCCCTTTACTAAGTTCCTGGCCTGGCTTCCATAGGTATTTAGACACCCAATTGAAAAAAAGACAAAAGGGTTCCCTTTTCAGATTCCAGGTATTTTTCATATTTGGAGAGCTCCTTGGCTAGTATATAAGTTGTTGGCGATGGCGTAAAAAGAAGAAATAAGCCTGAACAGTCATCGCATGGCTAAACTCTGGTGCAATGCCTACATAGCGCCCTACCTCTTTTGTATTCATTTTTTGGATGAGTAATTTTTCTGTCTCATCCAGGCATTGTCCTGCCTCATGTGGGACAAGATCTTCGGCCAAAAAAGTATATTTGGTATTATTAAACAAAGCAGGATTTGGATTGACTTTACCAATGAGGGTGAGCCGGCCTGTATAGCCTGTTTCTTCTTGTAATTCACGCAGTGCGGCTTCTTCTGGTTTTTCTCCAGGGTCCATGATTCCTGCAGGAAATTCTGTATAGAGCTGTTTGCTGCCATGGCGAAATTGCTTAACCATCAGAAATTCTTCCTGGTTGTCTGCTATTTTGAGGATGGGAACTACTGTGACCCAGTCTGGGGCATTGATCCAAAAAAAATCACACTCCATCCCATCTTTTGATTGGCAAAGTGAGGAGTAAATATCAAAAACAGCACATTTTGCAATGAGCTTTTTACTTTTTTCGATCCAAATCAAATCTTGCTCGCTCATATTACTTCCTATCGAAAAAATATGACTTAAAATTTAGTCACTTGTTTTTTTAGAGTTTTTCCGATAATCTTGGCATGATGAGTGCGCGTTTACGGATCTTATTGATGATAGGGATGGCCCTGCCTTTGATGGCACAAGAGGCTCAAGCGCCCACAACCAATGCACAATCGCCTGCATCGGTCTCTCGATTGAATCGACAATCTTCTACCAATCAAGCTGGTAATTTTGCTTGGAGATCCAATTTGAATCCACAGGATAAATCATTGACCGTAGAGGATTTTTTTGATGGATATGTGGGAGACTTGGTTGATGTTGCACGTCCTGGCTACAAGGCATTGCCCCCAGAAGCGATGGATACTGGTAGCGAAGAATACGCGGATTACTACAAAAAACAAGGACAGTTGATTCCTAGCCCTAGTTCATTTGACTTTGCTATCAAAGGCCAAGGTTTTTTCAAAGTGCATGATGATGATGGAAATGCGTATTATACACGTAATGGCACGTTTATGCCTAATGATGAGGGAGTCCTTATTAATAACGATGGATATAAACTAGCACCAGAATTCAAAATTAGGAATCCTAATGCGGATTATAGTGTCAATCAATTTGGCCAATTATTGTTGAATATTCGTGGTGAAGCACCACGTGCCATTTATCAATTTGAACTATATATGCCAACAGAGGCGGCCAGTGTGAGTCGCCATAATACGGTTTTTGACTTTAGCGAAGTTGTGGCTATTGAGCCAGACAAAAACAACCAGATACAAAATAAAATGCTAGAGTTGAGTACTACACAGGCCGCGAAAACACTCATTCGTATGACAAAATCTCTGTATGAACTCAAAATTGCACACCCAGATCGCAATTATGATTTGCAATTATATCTGGTTGATTTTTTACTTAAACAATATGCACAGGCGGGTAATGATATCAATGCCCTAGAGCGTTTTGGGCAACTTGCTGAGAGTGTGGCCCCTAGTCTGGTTTTTGCTAATGAAAAGGAAAATAAACCACGCGATCGAGCCCAACCCATTATGATTCGCTAAGTATTTTTTCATTGTTTATCAATATGGCAGCTTCATTGCACTCATTAGTGATTTGACACTCAAGAGCTGTGGACCAGGGTATGTCAGCCATGCGCTTTGAAAAACAGGGTGTGCAAATTCAGCTTCTGGTGGTACTGCCACAACCTGCATATGCGCCTGATGTGCGGCAAATACACCAGGGATGCTGTCTTCAAATACCAATGAATCACATTGCAAAAACCCCAACTCATTTGCTGTATGCAAAAAAATGTCTGGGGCAGGTTTGCCATTTTTGACTTGTTCAGCAGAAAATACGGCCTGAATATATGGCCGCAATCCACACTGATCAATAAGTTCTTCCAGCACTACCAGTGAAGATCCACTTGCTATTGCACAGACTATCCCCACTTTATTTAACCTTTGCAATAGGTCAAACATAGCAGGAAAGACGGGTGTATTTTTGCGTGCAATATCCATATAGATCTTGTCATTTAACCCTACCAATTCTTGTACACTTAGTTTAAGATTGAAATCCTTGACGAGTATTTGTGAAAAATTCTCTGTAGAGATCCCAATAAACTGCTTGCGCTTTTCTGCAGTCATTTGGATAGAGAGTTGCGCAAATAGCGTATCTGTGCACAGTCCATAATTTGGCTCACTATCCACGAGTGTCCCATCAAAATCAAAAATTGCGAGTTTGGGTGTCATACACTGTCCTTATGATTCCAGTCTTTGGGTGGGGTGCCTACTTCCATCAGCTTGCCCAGGTGTTGGTATGGGCCAAAATTTGCTACGAGTATTTTTAAGAAAACCATCATCGGCACACTCAAAAACACCCCAGGAATTCCCCACATCCACCCCCAGAATAAAATACCAATCAATACAATAAATGGGCTGATATTGAGGCTATTGCCCTGTAGTCTTGGGTCCAAAATCTGTCCATATAGTAGCTGTATTCCAGGCATGCTGATTAGCAAAAACCACATGGCTAATGGGGATTGGTTCAATTGAATCACAGCCATCAGCATCGTCAATAGCATAATGACAGTAGATCCTATGACGGGGATAAAATTGAACGCAAAACCTAGGAGTCCCCACATTGAGGCATAGCTGGCACCAGAAATCAAAATACACACATAGATGGTGATGCCTGTTAATGCTGAAACAAAAGTCTTAATACTTAGATATCGCTGCATGCTAGAAGTCACCTCATGCCCAATGCGTGAAAATCGTGCAGAGAGATCAGAGTCAAATGCTGTGGCAAATTTGTAGTAAAAATTTTGCATTTCTAAGAGTAAAAATGCTGTTAGCAACGAAACAAAGAATGCATTACTGATAAAGGCAAAGCTAGAATTGGCCAGCTTGAATATGTAGGAAGAGGAAAGCTGGCCCACTTGCCTGAGAATCGTAGAGACAGAAAACACGCTTGAAACTTGTGGTGGTAGGTTCAGCTTTGCATACAATGCATCCAAAGATCGCCCCACACCAGGAAGGATCATATTCAGATCCATCACAAATTCACGCAGATTATTAATTAGTAGGAGTAAAAATAATGTCATCAATGCAAAAGTGATGGTGATTAAGAAGGAAATAGTGAGCCATTTGGGAATACGGTGACGCACACAAGTATCTACCACCGGGTGTAGCAAAAATGCTAGCAAAATGGCTAAAAAGACCTGAATAAACAAGCTAGAGAGAATCTTCATCATCGTAAAAAACAGTATGAGTGTAATAATAGTTAAACATGTTGTTGCCAGGTTTACGCGATTGTGGGTTTTTAATTCATTTAGCACTGATTGTCTCCTCATTCCTGCAATCATTTCAACAACAATTGACAGGATCTTAAGTATAGGAGTTATTTGCCAGCAAGACAAGTCTTTTTAGGTAGTAAGACTTGACTATTTGTCTGCTCCATTGCTATAACCGAAGAGAGATTTTGTCTATAATAGAGAGATAAAGAGTTAGGGGGGATATTTGTATGGTTGAGGTAGATCAGTTGTGCAAATCTTATGGTCAACATTTGGCACTAAAAAATGTGAGTTTTGAACTCAAATCAGGTGACATTGTTGGTTTTTTGGGTGCAAATGGTGCAGGAAAGAGCACTAGTATGAATATCTTGGCAGGTTATATTGCCCCCACCCACGGCACAGTATTCATTGATGGAATGGACTTGCTAGAAGAACCCCTTGAAGTACGCAAAAAAATTGGTTATCTGCCAGAACATCCACCTTTGTATGATGATATGCTTGTAGACGAGTATTTCAGTTTTGTGGCAAAATTAAAAAAGGTACCTCAAGCCCAGGCAGAAGAAGAGCGTGAAAAGCTTTATTTAGCCCTAGATCTTAGTGATGTGCGCGATCGTTTGATCAAGAATCTTTCTAAGGGATATCGCCAACGTATTGGTATAGCCCAGGCATTTTGTGGTGCGCCCCCTCTCATTATTCTGGATGAGCCAACCGCAGGATTGGACCCCAGGCAAGTCTTAGATTTCCGGCGCTTTATTTCTAGCAAAAAAGGCCAGCATACTTTTATCATTTCTAGCCATATTCTCTCTGAACTAGAGACATTGTGTGATCATCTTTTGGTCATTAATGAAGGTAAAGTTGTGGCCAATGCCCCAGCAAAAGATATTCTAGAAAGTATGAATCAATCCGAGCAGCTCTACCTGAGTGTGCGCACACAAGAAATACAGGCGCTTTTGGATGAGTTGCGCCTGATAGAAGGGGTGATGGAGTGCCAAATACAACCACAAAATACATCTCCTGGCATTGTTAATATTCAGCTGCGTATGCACCAGAATCAAGACCCCAGAGAGGCTATTTTTTTTAAGCTGGCACAGCATCATTGGCCTATTCTTTCGATGAATAAAACCTTAATGAATTTAGAAGAGATTTTTTTACATTTAACAAAACATTAGGAGATTCCAGTGTTCGCGATTTTTTATAAAGAACTGGCACATTTTTTTAAAAGCCCCTTGGGCTATGTCTATCTAGGTATTTCTGCTCTTATCAGTGGGTTGCTTTTTACCATTGGGAATTTGGCTGTGATGAATGCAGATCTGAATATTTTTTTTCAGTTAATGCAGATTTCTTTAATTTTTACAACTCCACTTTTAACTATGCGATTATTTGCTGAAGAGCGTCGTCATCACACAGATCAGCTTTTACTCAGTGCACCTGTGGCCCTATGGGAGATTGTCTTTGCCAAAGTAAAGGCTGCAGGAGTGGTATTTTTTTTGAGTATTGTGGCCATAATTCCCTACCTAATTACTATTGAAATTTATGGTAGTTTAGATTGGCCTATCACGCTGTGTGCACTAGGGGGATATATACTTTTGGGATGCCTTTATATCACAGTGGGCACATGGGTATCTGCATTGACGACTAATCAAATGATAGCAGCTATAGGCACATTTGGGGCACTTTTTTGCTTGTGGTTTTCACAGTTTTTGCTAGAAGGTTTACCCAAGACAAGCTCTGTAGGTTTGATAGCTACATATATGTTGATTGTGGCTTTTTGTGGTTTTATCTATCATCAAACACATATGTGGCGTTATGCCATATCAATGATGTTGGTGTTAAATCTAATATATTTGTGTGTATACTTTTTTTATCCAGATTTTTTTAAAAATTGGATATCGGTGGCTTTGGAGTGGATTTCTTTTCCCAAGCGCTATATGCGTTTCTTGATGGGGATTATTCGCTGGGGTGATGTTGCGTATTTTCTAGGGTTGATGGGGTGGATGATGTATTTAACAATTTGGAAACTGGAAAAACAACGTTGGAGTAGCGACTGAAAATGGCAAAAGAATTAGAAAAAAAATCATATATATTTTGGGCCTATATCCAAAAAGGCTTGCGCACCCCCCAGAGTCGATATGGATTGCTCTCTACGACAATCATTTCATTGGCATTTGCAGCATTTATTCTATTGGTGCTCATTTTTGAACAATTACCTGGTGAACTGGATATGACCAAAACCAAGCTTTATACACTTTCAGAATCTAGTAAAGCAATGCTACAAACGTTGGATCAAAAGATCAGTATTTCGCTAGTGTGGCAAGATGCTATAGAAAAAGAATATGGGCTTGATGAGATTTTTTTACAAGTTGACAATTTTTTGCAGCGCTATCAACAGCTCAGTCATTATATAGAGTATCGTGTCATTGATCCCATCGTTTATCCAGATCTATTAGTAGGGGATGTCCAAAATTTGCCACAAATGGGCCATGGCAGTATTATTGTGGCCAATGATAATTTTCAGCGTCTGATTCCATTTGAAAGTTGGGCAGGGTTTTATGGAAAAAAACGTGTCAGTTTTAATGTTGAGCCACCTGTCAGTCATGCAATTCTTTATGTGAATACAGGAAAAATGCCCAAAATCTATACAGTGAGTGGGCATGAAGAAACATTGATGCAAGCCTTGATAGAAAGCACAGGCGTAGATTTTGGGCAGTCTTTTCTACAGGCTAACTATCAGATTGAAGACTTGGCGCTCAATCTCAAAGATATTCCCAAAGATGCAGATGCGCTGATCATTTTGGCACCAAAAATTGATTTTTCTACCAATGATATTGCGCAACTCTCGGCCTATATCGAAGGGGGTGGGCGTATCTGGCTACATCAAGTTTTTACAGGAAAAACACAGCCTAATATTAATAGACTACTCTTTGACTATGGTATTAATGTGCAAGGGTTTGTGGCAGAAAAAAATGAAGATCGCCTCATTCCCAACATGAAAGCCAATCCACTATATTTTTTGGCACAACCACAAACTTTTGAGATTACCAAAGACTTTTTGGGCCTAGGTCAATTTCTTGTAGTGGGGCAGGCAGTGGGATTTCAACGGGCCAATGTACATGATCTAGATTTAAGGATTTTTCCACTCTTAAAAAGTTCTGATCAGGGTGTTGTTTTTGATCGCAACGCTAATGGAGAATTAGTGAGAATCATAGAAAATCAAGAAATTGAGCTTGCTTATGCCATCACAAAACAATATGGAGATGTACAAGCTATCCCACAAACGAGGATTTTTTTGAGTACAGGAGATTTGAATCTGATGAGTAGTTTTCCTCATATCTCAGGCTTCTATCTCAATGGGGTCAATTGGCTGACACAGGATGTACAAACACTTAATATTACAAGTAAAAGTCTCTCTAGCATGCCTTTACAAATTTCTGCGAGTCAATTTGTCCTCTTGGGCTTTTTATTTATCATGCTCATACCGATCCTCATCTTTGTAGCAGGATTTGCTGTGTGGAAACGGCGCCGCTTGATGTAGGAGTATCGCTTGATAACATTAGTTCAAAATTTTTTTACAAAACGGCTTTCAAAAAGTGTCATAAGACTTTTGAAATGGGGATCTTTTATTATTTTGTTAACAATGACAGTAAAAACTGTGCGTTGGTCTTTTGCTACCAAAGAAAAAGTACAGGCACAGATAGAGCAACCCAAGGAACTCGTATTAAGATTGCCTGTAGCTCAGATGAGTCGGGTACAAATTTTTGAGGAAAACAGAGAAGTTGATTTTCAAAAAATTCGCAATACGTGGTATATCAAGGATCAAACATTCAAACTAGATCAAGATCGAATGAATACACTACTAGAGGCCATGAGCAATTTGGAGGTGCAGCAGCTACTCAATGCACAACTAGATCTAGCAAAATATGGGTTGGAAAAAGCACAAACAACAGTACAAATCACACTGAGAAATAGACGTCAAGTGCGTATTCTCATAGGCAACAAAGTCCCCACTCGTAGATTGTATTACCTACAAATGGAGGGCAATCCACAGGTATATCTTTTGGATGGCAATATTGGTGATCTTTTTTTTCAAGATATTCAATCTTATGGAGATTTGCAAATTCCTCCAATAGACTGGGTCAATTTACAACAGGTGTATATTCAATCACCCAGTGGTAATATCAAAATACATAGTAGTGAAAAAGGTGATTTTTTGACTAAATTTCAATTTAGTGAGCCTAGTCAATATGCTAAAATGAGTGTCAGTACACAGGCTTTTGCTCAATTGTGGAATTTATGGGCTATGCGGCCTTTGGATAAACGCAGCCTACAGATGGGGATAGAAGATTGGCGGGAGTATGGACTTTTGACTCCTGTAATTAGTTTGGAGATTCAAGATATGGCGGGGGTTGTTTTGCTGCTAAAAATTGGCAAACAAAATTCTCAAGGCGATTATTATGCACGTTTGGGTGATGAAAATGCAATATTTGTCATTCCCAAATCCTATGTGCAACCACTTACACATCTTTCAGCATTCAGTTTGGTCAATAAATTTGTCGCACTTGTTCCAATTCAGGATGTTTCCTCATTTTCGCTTTTGAGCAAAAATGAAAAATTTTGGGGACAAATGACTGAAGATCTATTGGATGGGCAGCCTACTGAGATCAAGGTCAAAAAATCAAAAAATATAGATGCTGATCAAATACAGGTGCACTATCGATTTAATGGAAGAGTTGTTTCAGAAGTAGCCTTTCAAAGCTTGTATGAACCGCTAGTCTCTTTGGCATATGAGAGGGAACGCGACATCAAAGAGCGTCTAGGTCGTCCTGTGTGGGATTTGACATTTTATGACAAAAGTGGGAAAACTCTTAGAAATGTAGGATTTTTGGCCTATAATCGGCGTCAATATGCGGTAACCGTCAATGGCAAATTAATGCCGCTCACTATTGGGCCAGCACAAATAGAAAAACTCTTGGCAAAAATGCGAGAGATTGCCCCTGGATGATTTGTGGATTGGATGAGGCAGGCCGCGGTCCACTCGCTGGACCAGTGTGTGCTGCTGCAGTGATTTTGAGTGATGATTTTCCTACAGGTATTCTCAATGATTCAAAAAAAATGACACCATATAAAAGAGAAAATGCCTGTGATTCTATTCTTAAACTCGCCAAATGGGGGGTAGGTTGGGCCAGTGTTGCAGAGATTGATCACTTCAATATTTTGCAAGCTAGCCATCTGGCAATGCGACGTGCATATGCAACGCTACACCAAAATGTCGATCTTGCATATGTAGATGGCAACCAAGATCCTCATCTGCCAACCCAAACTCAAACAATCGTGCAAGGCGATACTTTGTATCCATGTATCATGGCGGCCTCTATTTTGGCAAAATGCTTGCGTGATCGCTATATGCAAAAACTTGATACCCTATACCCTGAGTATTGTTTTGGTCAACACAAAGGTTATGGGACAGCACTACATCGCAAGATAGTACAAAGAATTGGGCTTTGCCCCGCACATCGCCATTCTTTTTGTCAAAAATTATGTATTTTCTAAATTCTTTAATTTGACTTTTTGTATATACCGCACTACAATAAGATCGTTTATGAGTAGAAAAAATGAAAAAGCACCCGAGTTGTTGACAGAAAAAGATGTTGAAAAGTGGATCAGAGAATTTATTTTGGCTATACGCTACACAGCCTCTGAAGAAGAGGCTTTTAGCTTCTTTCGCCAACTTTTTAGTGGGCAAGAACTTTTTGATATTTCTAATCGTTTGGCACTCATTGATATGCTAGATCAGGGCATTGTACAAAGAGAAATTGCGCGCCGTTTGGGCGTGAGTCTTTGCAAAATTACACGTGGCAGTTCTGAGCTAAAAAAGCCCGATTCACCCCTCAAGCGTGGTCTTTCTACAATGAAGAAGATAAGGATTAGAGGGACTGTGTCTTAAACGTGTGCACAATGGCTAATACTGTAGCACTTAGTCCTTCTCCTACCAGCAACCCTCCTGCCATGTTTGTGCCTTTTTCTTGGGCTAGTTTTTTATTTGTTATTGCAAAAAATAACCCACCTAGACCCACAGGGATGCTAATCATTAAGGGCAAATAAATGCCTAGTGCAATGAGTAGTCCGTAGGTAAAGAGTCCCACTCCTGTACCAATAATCAGCCCTATCATAAAAATTTCGTGAATAACCCATCCATTAATAATTGTTGCAATTGCTGTAGCTTGGGGGATAGGCAACTGTGTGCTGCCCCAGGGTCCCATGCTTTTTTCAAAGATAAAAAATAGCCATAAGCACAATGCCAAACCCACAAAAGCCCCAATCATTTCACCTATAAACATGATCTTTGGGGGAGTTTTGCTCAAACGGCCTACTTGAAAATCATTCATCAAATCGCCACACAATCCACTCGCAATTGCGGTGCACAAAATAATAAGAATACCCTGTATAGGAAAGACTTTGATAAAAAGACTCAGGGCCAAAAATATCATGATGCCAAAAGTTTCCAGTGGGTTAATGCCTGTTTGCCCACACAAGATCATTGAAATTAAATTTGTGATGAGAATCAGGGGGATGAGTAGGAGACTTTGTGGTAATGTGAGGGGGGTAAAAAGTGCTGCAAAAAATGCTAGAACGGTGAGCCCCACCATAAAAAATATAGATGGTTTACTTATAAGTTTTTTTAGAAAAAAAAGTCGCAGTGTAGTATACAAAAGCTGGCGATGTTTATGTAGGTTTTTGACAATACACATTATTCCACCACTGATCAACATACCCAGGCTGAGGCTTTTCCATATTTGATCCATAGACCAATGACTCTGTTGTGTTATCATATTTGAAAGAATAGGGGAAAAAATTGCATGCACAGTGATCGCTGTGCCACCCCACCATAGTGCTCCAGCTTTCATCAGATATCCCAGTGCAAAAGCCATCGGGGATAGACTGATTTTTCCCCACAAGAATGTTTGGGGTAAATAGCCTAGTCCATCGCGCAAGAATGTAAAAATTCCAGCAAATATACCACTTCCAAAAAGTGCAAAGCTTTCTTTTGTTGGGTGTTGATATGCATGTAATGTTTGATAAACAGCCTGACCAATAGGATAGTCTAGTTGCAGGTAATCTAAGCAAAAACTGCGTAAATACCAACAGGAAATCAATCCCATGATGAGGCCCAACACAGTGGTAATAACCAATGAGGACATCTGCGTACGCATGCCCAATAAAGAAATGGCAGGTAAAACAAACGCAATTGCACCTGCAACCATGGACCCTGCACTCATCATCGTATGCGCAAAATTGATGCGTGCCATACGTCCTGTTTCTGGTTGTCGCAAAAATGTAAAACTCATCAATGCCGCAAAAAATAATGTCCAGGGCAATGCACCTAGACGTAGGGCAATATAGAGGGAACTCGCAGAGAGCAACACACAGCCCAAAATCCCAACAATGAGGATTCTGGCATACAAAAAAAATGAATGAATGGCCTTATTTTTTTGCAGGTCCAACCAAGCACATCCAGCTAGCCTCACAGGCAACTTCATCACCAATCAAAACTTTGCCACTTTGCCTGATCATCGGGCCACCCACACGTGTATTGATAATCTCAAAACGTGCTTTTTCTCCAGGACGCACCTGGCGACGGAATTTTGCATTCTCGATGGTAGCCAAGAAAAATAAATCCTCACCCTTAATAAATCCTGCTTCACGTGCTGCGGCACCACCACATTGGGCCATACTTTCAACCAAAATGACACCAGGGACAACTGCATATTCAGGAAAATGCCCAGCAAAAAAGTATTCATCAGCGCCATAGGTTTTTTCACCCACAGCTCCATCTTTGTCACAAGAAATGAGGTGATCAACATATAAAAAGGGTTTGCGATGCGGAATGAGTTTTTCAATATCTGTCATTTATGTTACTCCTTAAACTTCTTAAAACATACAACGCTATTGTGCCCACCAAAGCCCAAACTATCACTCATCACGACATCTAGATTAGCCTTGACACCCTTGTGGGGTGTATAGTCAAGATCACAATCAGGATCGGGGGTGTCTAGATTGATGGTGGGTGGAACAAAGCTGTCCTTCATTGCCATGATGCTCACAATGGCCTCTAGCCCACCTGCCGCGCCTAGGGTATGCCCCATCATACTTTTTGTACTACTGATTTTGAGTTTACGTGCATGATCCCCGAAGACATGCTTAATGGCATAGGTTTCTGCAGGGTCATTCACAGGTGTACTTGTGCCGTGTGCATTGATGTAGTCAACATCTTGGGGTTTCATTCCTGCATCCTTCAGGCATAACTGGAAGGCCTCAATGGCACCACGTGCATCAGGTGCGGGGCTGGTCAAATGATAGGCATCACAGGTCATGCTACCTCCAGCATATTCACAAATGATATTTGCACCACGGCGCTTGGCGTGTTCATACTCTTCAAGTACCAAAATCCCTGCACCTTCCCCCATCACAAATCCAGAACGATCTTTGTCAAAAGGACGGCTGGCTCTTTGAGGATCATCATTAAAGGCTGTTGTCAGTGCTGTCAAACGTGTGAATCCTGCAAGAGAGAGCCCTGTGACTGCAGCTTCTACACCACCGGTGATTACCACATCAGCACGTCCACTACGGATTGCGTCACCTGCACAGACAATGGCGTCTGTCCCACTCGCACAGGCAGTAGTGATGCACAAACATGGGCCCTGAAAGTTAAACATCATGGCCACATTGCCTGGTGCTTCATTAGAGATGAGGCGTGGGATCAGCAGTGGGTGTACACCCATGGGTCCACGTGTATACATGACTTTATCGCCATTCTCAATCTCATCAAGACCACCAATGCCCACACCCAAAATTGTGGCTACACGCTTTGGGTCAAATTGATCGGGTGTCAACTTGGCATCTTCTACTGCCATTTTGGCTGCAGCACATGCAAAGGCGGTAAAGCGGGCCATTTTTCTGTATTCTTTATCCGACATATAGTCGCCAGGGTTAAATCCCTTGACCTCTGCGGCAATTTTGACACCATGGTTTTCTATATCAAAGAGTGTGATAGGCCCAATGCCACATTTTCCCTCTTTGAGTCCATCCCATGTACTCTGCAGTGTTTTTCCCAGGCTGCTCAAAGCACCCATTCCCGTCACTACAATTCGTCGTTTTTCCATTTTCGAATTCTCCCTTTTTGATAATGCCCTGGTAGATTAGTTTCCACCCATATGCATTCCACCATTCACATTCATTACTTGTCCTGTGATATAGCCAGAAAGATGGCTTGCTAAGAATAATGCTGCATTTGCAATATCTTGGGCTTGCCCCATGCACCCAAGGGGGACATTTTTGAGCAAAGCGTCTTTTTGTTCTTCATTCAGTGCATCTGTCATTGCTGTTTGGATAAATCCAGGGGCAATCGCATTCACGCGTACACCGCGTGTGGCAACCTCTCTTGCCAGGCTTTTAGAAAATCCAATGAGTCCTGCTTTACTTGCAGAATAGTTAGTTTGCCCCGCATTACCAATTTCTCCCACAATGGAGGCCATATTGATGATGCTACCTGTACGTTGTTTGATCATGATGTTAGAGGCCTCGCGGCAAATATAGAAGGCCCCTGTCAGGTTAATATTTAGCACAGCATTCCAATCTTCACTTTTCATACGAAAAATCAAGCCATCTTTGGTAATTCCCGCATTATTGATGACAATGTCCAAACGCCCTGCCATTTCGTGCACCTTCTTAATGACATCTATACAGTCTTGTTCTACACTTACGTTAGAGGTCAGACACGCGACTTTTGAGCCATTTTTTTTGGCCAATTCTTCTAATTCTTTTGTCACAGGCGTGTCTACAATCTCTGTATAATATACATGGGCGCCTTCATTCAAAAATGTTTTAGCAATTTCATAGCCAATACCACGTGAACCACCTGTGATAAATGCAACCTTATCTTTTAATAACATTCTCTTACTCCTTATTTCCTAATTACAGCAATGAACAGGCCTGGATAATTTCTTCATGCTTTCCTGCAGGATATGCCTGATCAAAGCCCATTCCTTTCCATAGTCCACACAGCACACTGCCAGGCCCACTTTCAATGACCAAGTAGTCCTCTGCCAAGAGAGACTTTATTTTTTCTTCTATAGAAATCCATGCGACTGGATGAAAAATTTGCTTACTTAATAACTCTTTTGCTTGCTCACCAGATTTGACCACATCCCCACTCACATTACTAAAGAGCGCACAAGTAGGTGTTTGAAAGTTGCAACTAGAGAGCAGCGCAGAGAATGCTTCGCCAGCAGGCTCTAGCAATGGCGTATGGAATGGACCTGAGACTTTGAGTCTGAGTACACGCCGTGCGCCCGCTTCTTTAAGGGATGCTTCTACCGCATCAATACCTTCTGCCATGCCAGAAATCACCATTTGTGTAGGACTGTTGTAGTTAGCACAAAAGACATCATCTCTGCCCACAATTTTGAGCACACTTTCTACCGATTCAGGACTCAAGCCCACCACAGCAGCCATGCCAACTTCACCACGTTCTGCGATAATTTTTTCACCTTGAGCTTGCATGATTTGCCCCCGCTGATGTACCAGGCTCATGCATGTTTCTGCAGAAATAACCTCAGATGCAACGAGTGCCGAATATTCCCCCAAGCTGAAGCCAGCCACAGCAGCCATTTGTTGGCTACCTAAACCTTCTTCTTTGAGTGCAAAAAATGCACTCAGATTTGCTAATGTGATCGCCACTTGTGTATTTTCTGTTTTCCGCAAAGTTTCATCATCACTCTCAAAGAGCAACTTTTGAGAGTCCATGCCTATAATCTGTGAGGTTTTTTGGAAAAGATCTTTCACACATTGATATTGATCAAAAAGATCCTTAGCCATTCCCACATATTGGGCTCCCTGGCCAGGAAACAGCACCGCCGCCTTTTTCTTTGTTTCACCACTCAACTAGTGTTGCCCCCCATGTCAGTCCGCCACCAAAACCCGCCATAATAATTTTTTGGCCAGTTTTAAGCATTTTTTTATTTTCCATCTCTGCCAACGCCAGTGGAATGCTGGCGGCACTGGTATTTCCCATATGTTCTAGATTCATAAAGAATTTCTCAAGTGGCCATTTGCGTCGCAAACACATGGCTTCAATAATACGGTAGTTGGCCTGATGTGGCACAATCCATCCAATATCGTCAATGCTTAACTGATTGCGCTCTAGGATTTCATCAATGACCTCTCCCAGGCTATGCACAGCAAAATTATAGACAGAGCGACCATCCATTTGTATATAGGTTTCTTCTACATCAGAAAACTCTTTGCAAAAAGATCCCCCCTTTGGTCGTACCAATGCCTGGGCATTGCCATCAGAGTGCAATACAGTATCTAGAATAGAATTTTTTGTGTTACTTTTTTTGAGCAACATGGCCGCCGCACCATCACCAAAAAGAATAGCTGTAGAGCGATCTTTCCAGTTCATAATACGCGAGAGAGTCTCAGAGGCAATAACTAGTGCATATTCCATATCTCTGGAAGAACTCAAAAATGCCTGCGCCGTGCTCAGTGCATAGACAAACCCTGTGCATGCTGCATGCAGATCAAATGCTGCCGCAGAAGAGGGAATATTGAGAATTTTTTGTACCAGGTTGGCACTGGCAGGAAATCCTAGGTAGTCTGGAGATACAGTGGCCACAATAACCAAATTGATTTGGTCTGGGTGGATATTAGCTTTTTCTATGGCTTCTTTGGCGGCCTGGGCCCCCATGCTGGCAGTGGCTTCATCCTCTGCGGCGATATGCCTGGTTTTGATTCCCGTGTGAGAGACAATCCACTCGTCATTTGTATCACAATATTGTGACCATTCATCATTAGTCATCACACGCTTGGGCAGGTAGGACCCGATACTGACAATTTCAACAGACATGGCAGGATTTTGACATATCAAAATAAATTTGTCAAGTTACTTATGCCTTTGTCAGATTTCTTACTTCACGCTGGTTTTGGCGATCTGCATCACGCTCTTTGATAGTTTCTCGCTTATCATAGAGTTTTTTTCCACGACATAGCCCGATTTCTACCTTTACAAACTGGTTTTTGAAATATACACGCAATGGTACAATTGTATGACCTTTTTCTTTAACCTTTTTCCAGAGCTTAGAAATTTCCTGTTTGTGAGCTAATAATCGCCTGGGCCGATCGCTAATGTGGTTGAATAAATTGCCAAATGCATAAGGGGAGATCTGAAACTTGACTAAGAATAATTGGTGGTTGCGAATTTCTACAAAGGCATCCACAAAGTTGACATGGCCACAGCGAATACTTTTGACTTCTGTGCCACCCAACTCGATGCCACATTCGAGCGTTTCTAGTACTTCATAGTGAAAATAGGCCTTTCGGTTTTCTGCAACGCTATCGCTACCTTTTCGTTTCTTTTTGCCCATCAGTACTCACTTGCATTATTGGCTACTGGTACGATGATCAGGCGCACGGCGATATAGTCCGATCCCTGATCCGCAGGAAACCCTGCACGGTACCACAGGGGCAGATCACCAGAAAAAATAGATTGCCCACGGATGACTTTGTCTCGCATCCAATAGGGTTGAAAGAAATCTCCACTCCCCCTGTGATATAGGTTGCGATACACAACGTAATTATCGCGTGTCCATTCAAAAAACATTGCCTTGATGCGCTGGGTTTCGGCCAAATATTGCCACTGCGCTTCACTGGGTAGTTCAGCAACAAAATCACCCATGCCCTGGCGCTTGAGGGCATTATTGATAGTCCCTATGAGTGGGCGTGTTTGAGAAAATGTGAGATTTGTAGCAAATACGCCTTGGTCATCTAGTGTATTTTTGGTGATACGCGTATAGTCTGCACGGGTAAGGTAGCCATTCATATAGTAGAAAGGAGAAATAAAAACTTTATTGGGAAGAAATTGGGAATTTTCTCCTTCTTTGCCCAGCTCAACTACCCCCCCTGGAGCAGCTTGAAATGATAAGCCTTCTACAAAGAATGTGCTACGAGAAAGGGCCGCAGTTGGCAGAACCTTTGCCTCATTCCCCATTGTGAAGCCTGCTTGTTGATAGGCGGAGAATGTTTGATATTCTAGCATAGTACGCAGATCGCTGTGCAGGGGAAATTCTTTGTCGTTTTTTAATATTTGGCGCCAAGATTGTGTAATTTCTTGCCAAGATTCCTCATCCTGAATCAAGTCACGTGTGGCTGTTAGCCATTGGGCAATCACATGTGTACGCTCTTGCAAGTCGGGCCAGACAGAAATCAGTGCATCGACCGTTTCCTTGATCACATATGGGCGTGGAAAACGCGTGTCACTGCTCAAGCTATACCATTCGCTTGCTTCGTAGTAGCGTTCAAAGAGATAAGAAAATAGCACAGGAATACTGTCCATGCTGATATGGCTTGTATAAAGCTGTTTTTTGGGAAAAAACAGGCTAAAAAATAGGCGACCATTCACCTTGAGTGTGGATTCTTGCACATCCAAAGAGGTTTTTTCAAGTCGTATTTTTCGCTCTCCAGCTTTGAGTTTGGCAGAAACAGGAGTGGCCCCTATAAGCTGATTGTCTACATACACAGCAATCCCGGGTGGCAATGTTTTAAATGTGACTTTGGCCCCATAAAAGTGCAGGCCCGGGTATAAAAAGAGAAACAATGCCAAAACGAAAAATGTTGCCAAAAAGAGAATGGGTACATAAGTTTTTGCAGGGATTCCCCGCCAGGGTTTTAACTTGATTTGTAGGTTTTTTTCATGGAGTTCTTTTTTTTGTTTCTTGTATGACATAGTTGCAGATTCTAAGGCAAAACAACAACCTAAGTCAAGGAAATTTGGCTTGTGTAGCATAGTATTGCTAGTCAAGGCTTCAAAATATATGGTATTATGGAGCGGTGAAAGACTCTTGGATGGCCGATATATCAGATTTGCGGGCGACACAAGCCGTGATTCATTGCAAAAATCTGCGTAAGAATTATCAACAAATCAAGACATATTTGCCAGTAGGCGTCAAAATTTGTGCTGTGGTCAAGGCCAATGCTTATGGGCATGGGCTAGAGGGTGTAGCCAGCGTGTTGCATAGCGAGGGCGTACAGGCTTTTGGTGTGGCGTGCCTGATAGAAGGGGCCATGCTACGCCGTGCCGGTTACGATCAGGCGATTTATCTCTTGGGAATGTGCCTGCCAGAAGAAAGAGTCGCCGCCATTGAGTATGCACTGATTCCCCTTGTTAGTAGCATGCAAGAAGTCGCAGATTGGGCGGCTGCAGGCCAATCAATGAAGCGTGTTGTTTCGATCCAAATTGGTGTAGACACAGGCATGGGTCGCATTGGGTGCCCCCCTGTTGATGTGCAAAAAATGGTAGATTATGTGCGCACTTTTTCATCATTAAATCTTGTGGGCATTACCTCTCACATGGCGCGTGCAGATGAGCACGTACGTGAATCTTCACTGGCACAAATAAGCGAGTTTGAAAATATTACACAGCAGATTCAAGATAAAAACATTTGTTTTCATTTGGCTAACTCTGCTGCTGTAATAGAGTATAAAGATGCACATTATGATATGGTAAGGCCAGGACTGTTGCTGTATGGCTATAGCCCCCTGTGTGGCATCGAAAGAGAAAAACTGCTAGTTTTGCCGGTGATGGAATTTGTGACACGTGTAGTGTTTATGAAGAAAGTCGCTGCTGGCACCCCTATTTCTTATGGTGGCCGGTATATCACAAAGTGCGAAACATGGATTGCGACCTTGGGTGTGGGATATGCAGATGGATATAGGCGGGGCCTTGGTGACAAAGCTCAAGTCCTCATAGGGGGGCAACTATATCCAGTGGTGGGATCTATTTGTATGGATCAAATGATGGTGGATTTGGGCCCACAAACACATGTGCAACTATATGACAAAGTCGTGTTGTTTGGAGATGAAGAACAGCGCCTGAGTGCAGATCATCTTGCACAAGCATTAGGAACGATCTCGTATGAGATTTTAACATCTGTGGCATCACGTGTGCCACGCATCTTTAAGGACTGACAAGCATGTTGTTTCCTGGCATTTTTATGGCACTGGGTATTTTGGTCGTATTTTTTCCACACAAGATGGAACGTTTGCTGGTGCAAAAAGCAGCCCTAGTCTTGGTGTTGGTTAATCTATTTTTGGTGATCTCTATTATGGGGGAAGCTGCTGCAATAGGATGGGTCCTAGATCGGGCATTTTTGCTTATTGGAAGTTTGTGGTTTATTTTTTGTGGAATTTTGTTGGCTTTGCCGATCTTAAAACTACAACGATGGATAGGTCAAGAGGCAGTCTTTTGGTTGCGCAGCAATTTGAAGATTTTTGCACTTGTGCAGCTGGTGCTGGCGATCTTGGCATTTATTTTAGCTCTTTGAAGGCAGTAATTTTGGCTCAATGATGTGTACAAAAAAGTTATGAGCCCTCTTTACGTTTCTTGAAATATCGCATATACTGCGGGGAGCTTTTTTTGTTTACCAAGATTTATGAAGCTGGTAAACCACGAGGGGGAAGTTTGGCGGGTAAAGATTTTCGTATAAACGGAATGATTCGTGTTGCAGAGGTGCGTCTATTGGGAGAAGAAGGGGAGCAGCTGGGTGTTGTTTCTACTCTAGAGGCATTAAAAATGGCAGAGGAGCAGGGCCTTGACTTGGTTGAGATTGCACCTCAGGGCCAACCCCCTGTTTGTCGTATTGTTGATTTTGGTAAGTTTAAATTTGAGCTTGAAAAAAAGAACCGTGAGACCCGTAAAAACCAAAAACAGGTCAAGCAAAAAGAAGTGCGCATGCAGATGGGCATTGACGAGCATGATTTGGAATTTAAAACCAAGCATGTGCGTGAGTTTTTGGCCGAAGGAAACAAGGTTAAAGTCTCTGTGAGGTTTCGTGGGCGCCAAATGGCGCACGTAGAGCTGGGTGCAGTGGTGCTAGAGCGAGTGCAGGAGTTATTGGGAGAGGGAGTTTTTGTGGTAGAGAAACCTCCGTTGATGGAAGGGCGTATGATGTCAATGTCTATTGCCCCAAAAAATAAAAGCAAATAAAAAGCACGCACAGGACTTTGTTTTTAACAAAATGCGTGACAATAGAGGATAGGAAGATATGGCAAAGGGAAAAGTAAAATCAAAAGCAAAGGTCAAGACACGCAAGAGTGCAGCAAGTCGCTACTTCTTGACAGGGACTGGAAAAAAGGTCAAGTTTAGAGGGCAGGGAATGAGGCATATCTTAACCAAAAAGTCTTCCAAAAGAAAGCGCCATTTGCGTAAAATGACGGTTGTAGGAACACCCAGTGTAGTGAAAAAAGTCAAAATGCTTGTCCCTTATAGCAAGTAAACGACCATCAGTGTAACAAGTAAGGAGAGAGAGGATGCCAAGAGCCATAGACGGGTCTCGTTTGAAAGATAGAAGAAAAAAAATTCTCAAAAAGGCCAAGGGATACTGGGGTACACGTAGCAAATTATACCGTGTAGCCAAAACGCAGGTCATGAAAAGTGGAAAGTATGCTTTTCGTGATAGACGCACGAAAAAAAGAGAGTTTCGTGCACTGTGGATTGCGCGTATTTCTGCTGCATGCCGCGAAGAGGGCCTTACATATTCACGTTTTATTGAGGGATTAAACAAGGCAAATATTCAGCTGAATCGCAAGGCGCTTTCCAATATGGCAATGGAGGACAAACCTGCCTTTCTTGCTGTTGTTGATCAGGTCAAAAAAACCCTAGGGTAGTATAGAGTAGGTGGTGTTATGGTCACATTAGAACAAGTAGAGCAATTGGATGAGAGAGTCCGCAAGGTCATTGCACTCATAGAGTCCCTGCGTCATGAAAATGCACGCCTTTTTGCTGAAAATCGACGACTTCTTGAGGAAAATCAGAGGCTCGAATACCATCTGCAAGAGTCCGAGCGCAGATCCTTGGCACTTTCTGGTGCACAAGAGGTGCTTGCAAAAGGCCTCATGGGTGCCATTGATCGCCTTGATAGTGTCTCTCATGAGCCTCCCACATCTACAGATCCCATTGCGACTGTTGGTTCTCCTGGGGGGTCTTCAACACAGCCTTCCAACGAGGAAGCAGTTTTGTCAGGACTCTTGCACGATCCTGTAGCTGAAGAAGCAGAACTCGATGGCGCTGATCCGTCACAGGGTGACGAAAGGAAGATGGATATTTTCTAGGATGAGGGAGAATCGGTACACGATTGAGTTATTGGGGGCATCCATTTCTATTCGTACAGAAGAAGATTTGATCTATATCAAGAAACTTGTTCAAAATGTGGAATCTACGATACAGGATATCAAAATTTCGCTAGGTTTGCGCGATCCCCTTTCTGTGGCTATCATGGCTGCGGTGTTTCTTTCTGATGAAAATATGCGTTTGAAAAACCGCCAGTATGATGCGAATGTCCCTGGCCCTAGTTTCAGTGTGAGTGAGCCACAAATTGTGCCCGAGTATGACGAGTATGACAAGGCTAGTGATGTTTTGTCTCAGTTAGGAGATTTGTTAGATAGAACGCTGCGGCGGTCCTAATTTTTGAAAGAGCGTTAAAGTAAATTTGCCTGCTACGTGCGACACTATGTGAATTTTTTTGCTCAAGTTCAATCTTTTGGTTACCCATCATTGATAAGGTTTTTTCCTAATTTTAAATTAGGACCTGTCTGCGGTAGCCACCGTTTATCAAACGGCACAGATAATTGGCATAGTGAAACGGCGTCGCGGGTTTTGTTTGACTATCCTGGGAGGTGTTCACGTGCATAGCGCCCACTATTTTGAAACTCAACTAGAACGTGCAAAAAAGCATTTTGAAAAGGATCCGCAATTTCCTTTCCATCAGACTATTTGTGATTTTTTTTTACGTTGCATAGATCTTCCTTCTGCCATGGCTCAAGAACTCTTCGATTTTTTTAATGAGGATCATCATAAATTGATACAACTCATTGATTTATTTACACAAACAGAGGCCTTTGGTTTTGAAGAGGCTATTTTTGACAAAGAAGATTGGCAAGAAATTACAGAACAAAGTAACCGATTTGCAGATGAAATTGAGCTGGGTCGACTCGAGTCATTATATCAATTTTTTCTCCGGCATCATCTATTGAACATGCAAGAATAGGGGGGGATCATATATGGATTTGAAAGCAGATTTGTTAGAGAGATTTTTGCGGTATGTGCAGCTTGACACGCAAGTCATGCCAGAGTATGTGGGCAAGCGTTGCCCCACCAATCCCAAACAACTAGATTTTGTACGTATGCTAGCACAAGAAATCTCAGATATGGGGATTCCTTTTTATTCAGATGAAAAGGGATTTCTTATTGCCAGACTCAAGGGGACACGTCCAGATATTACCCCTATTGCACTAATGGCACATTTGGATGTGGCACATGATGTGCCAGCAGAAGGGGTGATGCCTCGCGTGCACACTGATTATCAGGGGACTCCCCTCACACTCGAAGATGGGGTGGTCATTAACCCCTATGACGATCCTATTTTACAATCGCATATTGGTGATACATTAGTCACCAGTGATGGTCGCACACTTTTGGGGGCAGATGATAAAGCTGGTGTTGCTGCTATCATGAGTATGCTCAAGTATTTTAGTATGCATCCAGAAATTCCTCGTGGAGACGTGGAAGCTGTCTTTACTCCAGATGAAGAGGGGGGTGATGGCATGAGTCATTTTCCCATCAAAGAATTGCATGCAAAAATCGCCTACACCATCGATGGGGGTGCCTTGGGCGAGGTCAACTACGAATGTTATTATGCCTATACTGTGAAGGTTGATTTTACTGGAGTTGCTATTCATCCTGGTACGGCCCGGGGTATTATGGTCAATAGTTTATCTATGTTGAGTGCCTTTGTTTCAATGATTCCTCGATCTGAAAGTCCAGAGGCTACGGATGGTTATTACGGTTGTTATTGGCCAGAATCTGCACACGGTGGCACAGAAAAATCTACCCTGAATGTGATGGTCAGAGACCATAATAAGATTCAGGTAGAGCGTCGATTACAGGCACTTGTGGCCTATGCTAAAGCCGTAGAGCATGCTTTTCCTGGAGGAAAAGTTGATTTGCACCCACATCTATCCTATCAAAATATGAGTGAGGCTGTGCAGGAAAATAAAGTGGTGCTAGAAAGACTCTTTTTGGCAATGGAGGTATTAGATATTCATCCCATTGTGGAGCCTATTCGTGGGGGGACAGATGGGGCCCGGTTGACTTCCATGGGTGTTGTGTGTCCCAATATTTTTACTGGTGGGCACAATATGCATAGTCGCAAAGAGTGGTTAAGTCTGAATACATTAGAAAAAGCCTGTCAACTTGCAATAGAATTAGTCAAGGGCTAGGGAGCGTTATATGGATTTATTTTTTCAGATTATACAAAATTTTTTGTCTGTCTACAACATTGTCATTATTGTCTATATCCTCTCTAGTTGGTTGCCTGGATTGCGTGCTACGCCTATTATGCGTGTACTGGCAGGGCTTGTTGAACCTTACTTTGCACTTTTTAGGCGGCTTCCTTTTGCTCAGCTGGGTTATGTTTCTCTGGCACCTCTCTATGGGCTTCTTTTTCTGAATTTGCTAGAGGTGATGATTTTGCGCATGCAGCAATTTGGCCAAGTCACGGTGGGGTTTATGCTGTCATTCTTGGTTAATGGAATTTGGTCAGTATTTTCTTTTGTCTTGGGACTTTTTGCGATATTAGCAGGAATTAGGCTCTTTTTTGGGTTGATTTTACCCAGAATGTCTAATATGTTTACCCAGGTTTTAGATATGCTTATCACAATGTCTGTGGCAATGGTTGCTGCCATTTTTTCTCGTAATAGAGTTATTGACTACCGTTTGGCTCTTACCTTGGTTGTATTGCTCAACACCGCAATTCTTTTAGTGGCCTCACCATTGGTGAGCATACTCAGCGGTCTACTAAGCAATCTTCCTATTTAGTATTTATGCTGATTGAGGATTTGACACTGCCCATTGATCGTCTCAAAGGATTGGGTGAGGAATCTCAAAAAGCTTTCGCAAATTTGGGTGTTTATAATATTGGGGATCTTATTTTATACTTTCCACTGGGTTATGAAGATCGGGCCACAATCATTCCCCTCGCACAGGTTATTGACCATAAATCATCAACATGTATTGTAGAAGTTCTGGAGCATGAGTTTTTGCAACTACGTGGTGATAGAGTCCTTAAAGTGATTGTCGGCGATGAGAGCGCTCGTGCTGTATTGGTCTGTTTTGGGCGTAATTTTTTACAAAATACATTAGTCATTGGGCAAAAATATTTTATTTATGGCCAATTTCAATACAAATACAATGAGATCCAATGCAGCAGTTTTGAGGTAGAAATACATAGCAACAACCCTGAAAATTTTTTAAAAATTATTCCTGTTTATGGACTTTCTGGAACATTGAAACAAAATAAAATCCGCAAAATGGTGCAACAATCATTTGAACTATGTCCAGGTGATTTACAGCTTATTTTGCCAGAGTCAATGTGCAGAGAAAATGGGGAATATCAAAATAAAAAACATTTGCTCTATGACTTACATTTTCCAAAAAATTGGAAGAATTATGACCAATCACGAGAGATTTTACTAAAAGAAGAACTCTATACATTTCAACTGGCAATGTGTTGGAAACGCAGTATTATTCATCAAAAGAAACGCACCGCAAGTGGACTCTCACGACAGTTTTTTCAAGCGGCTAAACTGCGATTGCCGTTCTCACTGACCGCTGATCAAGATCAGGTCATTGAAGAGATTTTTCAAGATTTGGGCAAAGAATACCCAATGCGACGCCTATTGCAAGGTGATGTAGGGACAGGCAAGACTCTGGTGGCATTTTTGGCAGCTTGCCCTTTGCTAGAAGAAAGAAAACAAGTGGCTTTGATGGCTCCTACCGAACTTTTGGCACGTCAACATGCAGAAAATGCCGCTAAGTTACTCGAGCCGCTGGGAATTCATGTAGCATTTCTGACCAGTAATATTCGCAACCAACAACGTAAGCAAGTTTTGCATCATTTGGCCAATGCACAGATTCATTTTGTGGTAGGCACACATGCACTTTTTAGTGGGGATGTGCACTATGCAAATTTGTCATTGATTATTATCGATGAGCAACATCGATTTGGTGTGGGTCAACGTGAAAAGCTTCTAGCTAAGGGTGAAAATGCAGATTTACTTTTGATGAGCGCAACACCTATTCCAAGGACATTGGCACTTTCTATTTTTGGGGATTTAGAAATTTCTCAACTCTCACAATACCCACAGGGACGATTGCCTGTGCGCACACATTTAGTTCAATCTGCTAATATTCAAAAGGTACATGCAGTTGTGCTTGGTCAATTGCAAGCGGGACATCAGGCCTATTATGTATATCCATTGATTCAAGAGAGTGAACAAAGCGATCTTAAAAGTGCCCAAGCCGTTTATGAAGTGTTGTCTAATGAGGTTTTTCAACAGTATAAAGTTGGGCTAATTCATGCACGCTTGGATGAAGAAGAAAAACGCAAGATCATGGCACAGTTTGCACAGGGATATTTGCAGGTTTTGGTGGCAACTAGCATTGTAGAAGTAGGGGTGGATATTGCCAATGCCACGGTCATGGTGATCGAATCGGCCCAAAGATTTGGCTTGGCGGCATTGCACCAGTTGCGCGGCCGTGTGGGACGTTCAAATTTACAAAGCTATTGTTTTTTTGTCTATGATGAGCTCTCTGAAGAAGGTAAACAAAGAATGAAAATTTTGTATGAGAATAGTGATGGATTTATCATTGCACAAGAGGATTTGCGACTGAGGGGGCCAGGAGAATTTGCAGGGTTCCGGCAATCTGGGGCTGCACGATTTCTTTTAGCCAATTTAGAAATAGATGGGGCACTTTTTATTGAAATGCGTGATTTGGCAATAGAAAATTTTGAAAAAAAACAAAATGATCCTATTTTTTTACAATATATTCATATGTTAAAAAAGAAAAATAAAGAGGCATCTTTTTAAAAAATGCCAGCATTTTGTGCAGCTAGAGAAAGCGCAACAAAACATGCTGTTTCTGCACGAATAATACGCTGTCCTAAATGGCCACAAAGAAATCCTGCATCCTGAAAGGTCGTAATTTCTCCTGCTGTAAAACCACGTTCAGGTCCCACAGCAAGGCTTAAAGGACAAGAGATCGTAAGTGCCCCTAGGCCTTGTTCAGCTTTGTCATCAGCCAATATACGCGTAGGAGTGTTCACCTCTTGTAGGGCTTTTTCTAGACTAAAACATACATGCACATTGGGACGCCGCACAGATTTGGCCAAACATAATCCTGCATCAATATATTTTTGATAATATTCATTTTTCCATAGGTGACTATGCAGGTAGCTTTTTTCACTATTTTGTGTATGAAAAATAATAATTTTTTCTACCCCAAATGCTGTGACATCACGCAAAATGCGTTGCATAACACTAGGCCTGGTCGCACCGATAATCAGTGTGATGGGATAGAGTGTATCGGCAGCGAGTTCTGGCGTATAACAAAATTGCAAGCGCGCATAGTCGCAAGCAGTAATCTTGGCTTTCCCCCTACTATGGTTTAATACCCCCACACGAAACTCTTCATCTAACTTAATGCGCAACACATTCAATATATGCAGGGCACGTGGGTCATAGAGTGGGATACTCCCATCATTAATTTCTTTAGGTGTTAGCAAAACATGATTCATGACCAGAAACTATAGATGCAGTTATTTTGATCGATTCGATGCAGTGACAATGGTGCCTGCTTCGGCAGTGTTCACAGGCACATCCAATACACTCACTAATTCTCCCCCAGATCCCATTCCCTGAAAGAAATTATTAGGATCACGGATTCGCTGACCATTAAAGAGGAAATTATAGTAGTATCGCCCAGGACGCAAACGTAGAGTGACTTTGTATAAACCAGGGGAGATTTCTTTCATGGGAGTCATAAATGGATCCCATTGGTTAAAATTGCCCAAAATAAATGAGTAAACACCCGCTTGTCCGCGCAATAGAAAGTCGATGCTTCCATCACGGTTAAACTGTGGGCCTAATTTTTCACGCAGGGGGTCATCTTTGGATTCAACAACAAAGCGTGAGATTTTTATTCCCATATGATCCATTTCTATATCAGGGTTGCCAGAGTCATGTTGCCATACACTATCCACCACCAGTCGATAACGAAACTCTGTGATGCCTTCTGGGATTTTGCCATAAAATACAAAAGTTCCTTTTTTGTTGCGCACAAAGGCATGAATACGAGAATAATTTTCATAGTCAAAAGCAATGCCAACAAATCGATAGGGAGATTGATCACCACGATAGGGTAAGACCAAGAATCCACCAGTGAATACGGGAAGAGATTTTTTGGTCGCAGAGGCAATGTGTCCATGCAAGGCCAATGTCTCTGGTGCAGCAGGGTAGACAACTTCTGCAACAAGCAAAGAAGGTGCTAAAAGCATGCATATTAGGAGTAGCAATAAACGTTTTATTCTCATCTCAACAGAGATGATCGGCAAAATATAGAGAAGGGATAAGGGTTTTCTCTCTTAGCCCTACGTATGGCTTACTTTTTTTGTGATTTTTTTTTGCTCATTGTCATGATTGTGGGGACCAGAATTGCAGTACAGGCTACTTGAAAGAGTGCTGCAGGTAAAAATGGGTAAAGTCCTGCATTGAGTAATTGCTGAGAAGGAAGAATCTGTGCAAGGAAAAAGAGTCCACAACTATAGATCATCACTTTTCCCAATAAAACAGCTAGTCCTGCAAGTAATGGGTTTTTGCCCCATCCCAAATCTGCACACATGCCAATAATATAGGCAGCGGGCAAGAATCCAAGCAAATAGCCCCCAGTAGGTGATAAAAATGGCCAAATCCCTGATGTTCCCAAAGAAAAAACAGGCAGCCCCATCAATCCTTGAGCATAATAGGCGAGAACACCCGCCACTGCGATTTTTTTGCCCCAAAGAAAACAACTGATAATTAAAGCAAGAGGTTGTAATGTGACAGGAACAGGACTCAATGGTAAAATAAATGACATACGCCCACCCAGAGCCATCAAGAGTGAGCAACAGAGCATGGGCACAATGTAAGAAATTTTTTCTTTAATTGATAAGTCTGTATGTCTATTCAGAAGTATATTTTTGATCATAGAACCTCCAAAAAAATAATACCCCATTTTATAAGATGTGCAATATCAGGGTCAAGGGTTAAAAAAAAAATAGTGATAGAAAGGTTCATTTTCAAGATTTTTTTTAAGGAAAGATTATCGGATAAATAAATCAATCTATTTAATTGCCAATAGAAATCTTCTTACTTATCTTTAGTCCTGGCAACACATCTGTAGGAGTAAAATTTTTTTTTCGGCTGAAAATCAGCAAAGGAGGGAGTAAGTGTATTTAGTAACACAAAAATATACAATTAAAAATTCTGTCTCGGGGGAGGACTATCACAATATGATTCTTGAATTTACACAGCACACAAAACAGATCAGAGGATGTTTTGCTTTTGATATTTTTAAGAAAATACATAAAGAACGTATTTTGTTATTTATCACTTATTGGCAAGGAGTTGAGTATTATCATAGTTATTGGGAACATACCACAACAAAAAAAGTCACAGAAAATTTGCAAAAAATCACGCAGGGATCACCCTGGTGCACATATGTTGTTTTGCAACCATTTTATTTTACACAGTGCCAAAAATGGCATAGACTCTATACCACACAGACACCCATGAGAACACATCACCCAGGCGCATTTTATTGGCATCCATCTCATAAATATGCATTAAATGAATATAGGCCTTGTACCAAGTCTGCATTGGAATTTGTTGAGCATCATCGTATCACACAGAAAGGGAGTAAACCTATACAATCAGAGCAAGTGTGCATCAAAGAACTGGCACAAATCAAGGCACGATAGTTATCTTTTTTTGATGTTATTGACAAGTGCCGGGGAGTATGCTGCCATCTTCTATTTCCTCAGCCATTGTTATGGGCACAAATGTGATGCAGACTTTATCATTGTGATCAATATCATACAAAATATAGATGAAATCTCTATTGGCCGACTCTGTATAATTGCCTGCCATCCATTTGTATCCAGAATATGGCTCAACAAGCACTTCGATAAAAGCACGCACAGCAGGGCCAAAAGCCTCAGCCACACGTGCGTCTTCCCCCTCTACTTCCACAACCCAATTTGTGCTTTTTTGTCCTTCTTCAAATTGAGGATGAAGTCTATGTTCAAGAAAGAATCCTTCTATAAATTGGTGCAAATTTTCGTATATTTCACGTGGTTCAGCTTCAAATTCGTCGCCCACAGAATAGTTAAAATAAAGGGTGTACTTCATGGGAGAAAAGATCCAGTATTTCCTTAATTTTTAGATAATATCCAATTTAACGTGTTTACCAGCACACAGTAACCGATATCAGTCAAACAGTCAACCTTTTAGGCACTTTCACATACTCATTGACCGATATTGATTAACGACAATATACACATTTGTCCATTATACCTAAGCGTATACATTCATTAGTATTATGGACGTGTGAGGCTGAACAAAACCCATACCCACAATACACATGCGGGCAACAGGAATAGGCTAGAGATAAATCGTAGCCGAGGCCGTGGACGAAAGAGAAACTGCGCACAATACACGAGGATGGGGAGCGTAGCCCCACCACCTAAGAAAAGAAATACACGCAAAAATGTCTGCCAATTATCTTTATATAGTATGGCTAGTGCGGTATTGCTGAGTATGAAAAAAATTACCGCAAAGCTGTAGATCCAAATAATTTTCATTTGCAAATTAGGTATTTGCTGTATATTATAGCAACTCAATATCGGTTCAATTTGTATTTTGTCTACTCTACGTAAAAATGGAAAGAGAGTAGCATAACCCTTCAAAGGCTTTTTGTCTAAAATGCAAGCGAAAATTAAGATTACTAGAGCATTACTCACAAACCATAAAGAAAATAAATAGATAAGAATACGTTCTTTCCAATCAACATAGGTACCTTCCCCCAATCCTAATAATATACCTGTGCTAAATCCACAGACACCCAACTGACAAAAAAGTAGGCCTATACTGCTTGCTTCAATACTCTGTGTCATCCCTTTGCGCCAATTACAAGCTTTGCTGTTCATTAAGTATCCTTCTTTTGTAAAAACTTGAGTGCCTTACGAAAATCGAGCGGTGTCATGATATTCTTGAGCGTGCCATCAGCATAGGCATCATAGCCCCAGTTGATAACAGCAATATCGTGTGCACCATCAAAGAGGGCTACATCAAGGTTTGAGGTATCAAAAGCTCCCGCTTCCCAACCCTTTCCTAGGCCATCAACCATTTTGGAAACCATATGACTGCCTTCGCCTGCTGCGTAGGACTCTGCAGCACCCTTTAGGAATACTTTTTTAGATTCATCATCAGCTAGAAGGTAACAAATCTCAGCTCCTGTGGCTGCATAGATGAGATTGCCAGGGTCATCAAAGCGCATAATATTCTTCGTATTTTTAGCATGCTTGTAGGCCTTCCCATTGGGTGGGGAGTAGTAGAAAAATAGGGAATAACTACTGCGATGACTATTGGCCTTACCAAAGGATGTGGAGGGATTTCGTTTATAGTCCCATTGGCCATAGTCTTTAATTCTCAATGCCCATCTTATTCCTTGGGCAATACCCCTAATTGATATTAGAATAAAAGAAAGCAGTGTCATAGGCCATGTAATATTGATAGTTGAAGCAAATACTCCTCCAATAACAAGATCCTTTTTAAATTGACTAACTTCACTGCGCGTGGTCTGCACCGCAGCATTCAGTAGCTTGTTAAACTCCTCACTCACGTTGCGATACAAACTATAGTCACCATTCCATACCCCCACAAACATACACTTGTAAACGCCCGTGGGGAGCCCCTTGTTTTGACTGCGTGCAGGCTCAAAGTCACGCTTGGCATTTGCAAAACTCTTTAACTTTGCCTCCAGCATACCATCACTGATTTTTCCATGATCCAGCTGGCGAACTTTGCGCACTTCCTGCACCCATTCGCGCATGCTGCGTGGCTGATCTGCCATCGCAAAAAAATTGCCATCGGCGGTTTCTTTGTCGAGATTTTGAATAAAAGATGCCATAGATACTCCCCATGTAAAATAAAAGTGTGTTCTATTTTACATGAGCTTGGCAAATGTGGCCTTGCGTATAGGCGGTACTAGGATTAAGAAGAAAAATAAGCCAACTGCGTGATTAGGCTATTTGTTGTGATGTTGAAAAATGTGTCAATATTTAGCGTTTTCTGCCATATTACTTGGCAAAATTGTGCATAACCTTACAGTCTCT
>JBOFFX010000006.1:0-1029 GCA_051648825.1 Spirochaetia bacterium | reverse complement strand
AACAGAAATGGGCATTTTTTTTTGTGGGTAAAATGATGGAAGTATAAGACAACCAAACTGTTGATATCATGAAACAGATTGAGAGTTTGTGTAATTCAAGACACTTTTCTCAAACTGCGTTGCTTCAAGCTCTAAAAACATTTCTAAAAAAAAAAATGTTCTGTATGATTTATTAGCTGTTCTCCTCATGGGGGCCAAAAAAATGTCCCTATAATGTAGAGAATACCAGTACAGCTCACACAAAATACCCACACTGTAAATGGTGATTTATACGGCCAAACTTCAAAACAAGCCAAAAAAAAATAATAAAAAAATCACAATTATAGAATCATATTTGACTGGTGTGCTTTATTGTAAGTCTTCTGTACAAAACCTTTGTGCAAAGAGCAGACTGATATTTTATCATTATTCAATCGACAATCGCCTCCCTTCGCCATAGCCAGTGCCTTTGCGGGGCCATGTTGTCCATTAGGATAACGCGGGTTTTAGTGTGTCACATGACCAAGCGTAACTGCAGATGGGATCTGAGTGCTATGGTAGAAGAGATGATTGCCAGTGATGATGGGAGAAACAAACCTTTTCGAAGCATTGAACCAGATGAACCAGTTTGCTTTGCTTTGCAAAATTATTCACAGTTTCGAAGAGCTTGAAAGACCCAATGCTGGTGACGCCTGCTGGTCAACACTGTGTAAAAGAAAACTCAGGCCTAACCAGGGCCGTAACCAGGACCCCTCAAATCTATATTTGAAACTCTTGCACTGAACTGTTGCACTCAACCCATTCTCACTCCCAAGGCGTCAAAAACTGCAGAACAGCGTCACTGTGAAGACGCCAAATATACCTCTCTTGGTTTCGCTATATCAATGAACTAGGACCTACATTGCTTTCAATTGGAAACATTAAGCGTCAATACACAGACGCGGGGGACATGAGATGTTTATCGCTATGAAATCACGTTCAAGAAGTCTCATTCAGCACACATCGCGATATTTGCCATCAGTTTACGTGTGCCACACGTTGGGTGAGTAG
>JBOFFX010000005.1:0-3646 GCA_051648825.1 Spirochaetia bacterium | reverse complement strand
GCCTAAGGATACCGAACTGGAGATGGATAGCAGCATTCCCCCCAAAAAGGGGAGTGTTGGGGGCAAGGAGTATGATTTCATCAAGGTAAAGATCAAGAGCAAGCTGTCCAATGCCCAGATAAAAGAGGCTGAAAAGGCTGGTGTATTGGTCAGTGAAGGAAGTTCAGTCTGGATCGCCAATAGCCCAGATGCCGTGACCTTTATCAAGCCCAATGTTCCAAACTGGCTATTTGACCAAATAGAAGCTGAGCTGCTGACTAATATGATTGGTCGTTCGGATCCTGTTCTCAATGGGCCTACAGGTCGTCTAATGGCGGGAGACAAAAGAGTTTCTCTGCCTGCCGGCACCAAGTTGCAGTATGATGCCCACCAACTCGAGTTTCATTGGATCGGTGACAAGGCACGCAAGATGGCCAGATGCGAATATGTGACACCAAGTGCAGGTGGTACTGCTGGTAGTTGTGGCATGGCTTGGGTGTGCGTCGAAGATGAATTTATCAAGGTCAATACCCGTACACCCTCCCATCTCGGCGAATTATACGTGTTGCCATCTCCCGTGCCGATCGCGGCGGGTGAGACCATTGGCTACCTCGGTCTGGTGGAAACGCCGGGCTCCCTGATTGGGGGCAAGCAAAGCAAGCATCAGGTACATCTTGAGGTGTTCACCCAGGATCCCCGTCTGGACGATGTTCTAGTCAACAAGGCGGGAACGAAAGGTGGCGCTACCTATGCCAAAGTGCCTGCCGATTTGATCCTTCATGAGAAGAAGAGTGAGGGGGGTAAATCCAAGTGGGTAGCAACCAAGGACAAAAGTCAGGAAGTGCTGGTTGAATCACCCAAACAGGAAAAGGATGCAGCAAAGCAGGAGTGGGTCTGCGTTTCTGCAGATAAATATGCCAAGAAAGAGCAAGTTGAGTTATTGAGTCAGCATGACTGGCTGAAGGTCGGCTTTAAAAAGGTCGATGGTTCAGGCTCTGATGGCTATCTGGATCCCGATGCGCCATCCACCTTCTTTACCGAATTGGTAAAGAGTTTCGATACCGACAAAAATGGTGAACTGAGTAGTAAAGAGATACAGGTCGCTCTACAAAATAGTGGTAATGCAGGGCAACTTCAAAAGTTAATTGTCAAGCATCCCAGTGAGTGGTATGAAAAATCATCAGCCAGTAGTTATCTATGGCTAGATAAACTTATGACCAAGATAGGCCTACCTGATTTTGATTTATTGGTTGACCATGAGAAACAGCGTATCGATAAACTGGAGTGGATGCAGAGTGCGGCCAAATTGAAATTTAGAAAGCATGTATGGCATCTGCACCCATTAGCTATTATACAAAATAAAATACGCTCTCAACGTTACCGTTGGGCGCATACTAGTTTTGCTAATTTTCTAGCCAGTGTTGAATCTAATAATGATTACAGCGCCTATAATAAAACTACGCCTAAATTAAAATCTTTTTATAAAACAGATCTTACATCATTAACTCTTAATGAACTCATGCAGAAGCAAAAGGAAAGAGAGGTTTTTGCTGCTGGGAGATATCAAATAATACCAAACACTCTTAAAGATGCAATTATGTATTTATCACTTGATATATCCTTAAAATTTGACGAGGAAACTCAAGATAGGATATTTGATGAGTACATAATAAGAGTAAAAAGGAAAAAGTTTATAGATTATTTGGAAGGTTCTGGGAGTGTTGAAGATGCAATCTATGCATGGTCTATGGAGTTTGCTTCTGCGGGTGTTAGGAAGGGTAAGGAAATTAGCCCTAAATTAATGCGAGATGAAAATGGTAAGATTATGAGAGATAAGGATGGAAAACCTATTAAAAAGAGGAGGTTTGCTCGTTTTGAAGGTGAGTCATATTATTCTGGCGATGGCCTGAATGTTGCTCATATAATGCCAGATAAGATGGTGGAAGTATTAGAGGAATCTAAATATGAAATGCAATAAAGCGATTTTTTTCTGTCTGTTTTTATTATCGTTTAGCGTCTTTTCAAAGACACCAACATTTAGTGAATATAATGTTGGCACTGTATATGATGGAGTTAATCATGCTTTAGTTGAGCCCCAGAGTGGCAATGTTAGTGTTGATACTCTGCGTATTTCAGCATCTCATAAAAAGGCAAATTTCTCTGGGCATTTTTATTTGTATACATTCGGCTGTGGTGGAGGGGCTATATGCGGAGAGATTTTGGATTTAAAAACTGGGCGTGTTGTGACGGGATTGCCAGATGCATATGATGGGAGTTCTTTTGATCTTGATTTTAAACCAGATAGTAGTCTGTTAATTATATATGGGACGAGTTTAAGCAGTACGCCGTCTGATGAGGAAAGTGCTTCAGATATGGTTGTGTACTATAACTTTGATTCCAATACACTTAAGAAACTGTAATAGTTGATAAGGCATATACTTTTTTTGAAAATGAAGCATATGTTTTATCTGTAAATTTACTTTCCCTGAAGCAATTGATTGTGGGGCAGAGTGCGGTCAAGCTCACAAATAAGGATCTGAGTTGTGGAACATTTTTTCATTGGTACTTTGCTTTAAGTTAAATAAGGAAAAAAATTTCAAAAAAGTTTTACAGGAGCTGAGTTTGTAGTTATACCCTTTTGGGTATCAAAGCTCACAGTCATTCATGAAATATATACATATGAGCATTAAAACTAAGGTTTTATCTAAATTTAGAACGCATGAATATTTTTAGTATAGTGTAAGTGGTCGAGCTAGTCTTTTTTTAATAACAAGTAATATCGCTTTTTATTTGTATGGGAAGGCCTCTGTCAAGTGGGCTCATGGACTCAAAATTAAAGGTTGTTAGATAGCTCATAAGTATTAAATAGTATCACGAAAGCTAATATATGGGTGGCATGAAAAGTCTTATTTTGTGGTTTTTTTGTGGTGTGCTCTTATCTGGTGAAATAGACAACTTTTGTGAAAAAAAGATTCAGCTGGTCAAGTTGAAGCTGAAAGAATAAATAGTGCCGAATCAAGTTATACAGTTTCAAGCAAAGGTAGAAGTTATTTTTACTCTGCGCCTGATGATAAGTGTAAAACGAGCAAATTTATTGTTTTCAAGGAGCGGATTGATGCGTACATGGAATATAATGACTTTTATTATGTTGTTTACTTTGGAAAAAATGGCATGACAACTGAGGGGTGGATGAAGTCCGAACGAATAAAATCAAATGGCTATGGTGTAGGGCATAACTGAAGCTGGATGTGCAGTAAGTAACATCATTTTTAATTTGATGCTCAGTAATATTCTAATTATGGCTAGAAGCAATATTTAAAATGCAGTTTCTCTTGGGAGCTACTTTAGTGTGCACTTTCTTTATTTTTCGCTCATCGCATTCTTGATGACTATTTATTGTTAAAGAATTTCAATAGAGCATGGTGTGAAAGCGTCGTTTTAAAAAAGTGTTTTGGATGATAAATGAATTTTAAATTTTGCATTTTTATTTTTGCATTTTTCTCCTTCTGTACAAATGCTGGTGAAAGGTGGGCTGTAGATTGTGTTTCGGGGAAAGGTAGTATTATCCTTGATCAAAAAAATGCTGATATTGTGGTCAACTCTAATCAAATAGTAATATCTACTAAAGTTGTTAGAAATGATAATAAAATGTCTTTCTTCCTCGAAG
>JBOFFX010000004.1:0-1324 GCA_051648825.1 Spirochaetia bacterium | reverse complement strand
CACCCAGAAGTAGATGTGTTAAGAGGAATTGAAAACACTTCTGGACCCTTAGGTCAAGGACACACTATGGGAGTGGGTGCAGCTATTGCAGCCAAGTTTTTGGCGGCTCGTTTTGGAGATTGGATGAATCATAAAGTATATGGTTTTATTTCAGACGGAGGGGTGCAAGAAGAAATTTCTCAGGGTGCAGGTAGAATCGCAGGGCATTTAGGGTTGAATAATTTTATTATGTTTTATGACTCTAATGATGTGCAACTTTCAACAATGACAGACGAAGTAACTTCTGAAGATACTGCTAAAAAATATGAAGCTTGGGGTTGGAAAGTAATCACAATTGATGGTCACGATCACGATGCTATTAGAAATGCATTGACTATTGCTAACCAAGAACAAGAAAAACCTACCTTAATTATTGGTAAAACAATAATGGGTAAAGGTTGTGTTACAGAATCTGGCGCAATGTGGGAAGGCCATTGTGAATTGCACGGGCAACCTATTGGTCATACGGGTGCTGATTTTAATGCTACATTAAAAAATCTTGGTGCCAACACAGAAGACCCTTTTGCAAAATTCAATGATGTAGAGGAGTTTTATACTACACTTTTAGCAAAAAAGGCAGCGCAAGCAGCCACTAAAAAAGTAGAAATTGAAAATTGGAAAGTAGCTAATGAGGCTTTAGCAAGCAAATTAGATGGTTTCTTCTCTGGTAAATTACCAGCATTGGATTTTGAATCTGTAATTAACAAACCAGGTTTGGCTTCTAGAGCAGCATCTGCAAATGTGTTGGGTTATTTGGCTCAAAATGTTGAAAACATGATTGTTTCTTCTGCAGATTTGTCCAATAGTGACAAGACAGACGGGTTTTTGAGCAAAACTCATGCTTTGAAAAAGAATGATTTCTCGGGAGCATTTTTGCAAGCTGGTGTAGCAGAATTAACAATGGCGTGTATTGCCAACGGAATTGCATTGCACGGAGGTGTAATTCCAGTAGTAGCAACATTTTTTGTGTTTTCTGATTATATGAAACCAGCTATTCGTTTGAGTGCTATTCAAGAATTACCTGTAAAATATGTTTGGACACATGATGCCTTTAGAGTAGGAGAAGATGGCCCAACGCACCAACCAATTGAGCAAGAAGCACAAATTCGTTTGTTAGAAAAATTAAAAAATCATAGCGGTGATCCATGTTTTATTGCATTACGTCCTGCCGACTCTGCAGAAACTAATGTAGCTTGGAAAATGGCTATGGAAAACAATAAAGTGCCAACAGGATTGATTTTGTCTCGTCAAGGTATCAAAGATTTACCAGCAAAATCTAGCTCTC
>JBOFFX010000003.1:0-1762 GCA_051648825.1 Spirochaetia bacterium | reverse complement strand
ATACTGGCGATTGCAACTGGGATCGAAGAACATGATAACTATGGCGTAGATTTTATTCATGCCACCAAGTGGATCAAAGACAATCTGCCTTTTGCAAAAGTAAGCGGTGGTGTGAGTAACTTATCTTTTGCCTTTAGAGGGAACAATCAGGTGCGTGAAGCGATGCACTCTGTCTTTTTATATCATGCCATTCATCAGGGTATGGATATGGGGATTGTCAATCCTGGTATGATTCAGATCTATGATGAGATCGATAAAGAGTTGGTAGCTGTAGTAGAAGATGTGGTCCTTAATCGCTACAAAGGTG
This sequence comes from Spirochaetia bacterium, assembly GCA_051648825.1. Lineage (GTDB taxonomy): Bacteria > Spirochaetota > Spirochaetia > WRBN01 > WRBN01 > JAHHUI01. Next base: position 1,455 of record JBOFFX010000003.1, on the reverse strand, counting down.
CCAGTGAAAAACTCATGGAACTTGCAGAAAAGTGCAAAGGGCAAAGCAGCCAAGTGGATGAGAAAAGCAAACTAGAGTGGCGTGAAAAGCCATGCCATGAACGTCTTACTCATGGGCTTGTCAAAGGGATTGGCGATTATATTGCACAAGATGTAGAGGAAGCAAGAAGTGTCTATGAAAAACCTTTGGAGATCATCGAAGGGCCACTGATGGATGGGATGAAAATCGTAGGGGACCTCTTTGGGGATGGGAAGATGTTCCTACCACAGGTAGTTAAAAGTGCAAGAGTGATGAAAAAAGCAGTAGGGGAACTACTCCCATATATGGAACACAACGCAGAGACAGGTAGTAGCAAAGCAGGAAAAATACTATTAGCTACAGTCAAAGGAGATGTTCATGATATTGGGAAAAATATCGTCAGCATCGTACTGGCCTGCAATAACTATGAGATTATTGATCTTGGAATCATGGTTCCGTGTGAGCAAATTTTAGAAATTGCAAAAAAAGAAAAGGTCGATATGATTGGACTCAGTGGTCTGATCACCCCCTCTTTAGATGAGATGAGTCATGTGGCTGCAGAGATGGAAAAACAAGGATTCACCATGCCGCTCCTGATTGGCGGAGCTACCACATCCAAGACCCATACAGCAGTTAAGATTGCCCCACACTACTCAGGCCCAGTGGTTCATTCCTTAGATGCGTCAAAAGCGGTGGAAGTGGTTAAGAAACTCATGGATCCAGTAGGGAAAGAAGCTTTTGTGAAAGAGACGAAAGCAGAATACGAAACAATCAAGAACCGCTACTTAGATGCCAAGATCCCGTTATTACCTTATGAAACGTGCCAAACAAAGGCAATGAGCCTTCCTTGGGATACGATAGAAATCACAGTACCAAACCAATTAGGGGTTCATGTAGTAGAAGACGTGACAGTGGCAAAACTCAGAGAATATATTGACTGGAGTTTCTTCTTCGTGGCATGGGATATGAAATGTGTCTATCCTAAGATTTTGCAAGATGAAACTTATGGAGAAGAGGCAAGAAAGCTCTTTGCAGAAGCCCATGAGATGCTAGATTACATGGAACAAGAAGGGGTCACGCCAAGAGGAGTCTATGGGATTTTCCCAGCCCAAAGTGTAGGGGAAGATATTGTTGTTTATCAAGATGAGGCAGGTAAAGCGGTTCAGACTACCTTCTATACTTTTAGACAACAAAAGGCAGATGCTAGGGGCAAGTGCTTGTCACTGGCGGATTTTGTAGCACCAAAAGAGTGTGGCAAGATGGATTACGTAGGGGGATTTGTGGTGACATGCGGGATGGAAGTGGATGAACTTGCAAATCGCTTCAAAGAAAAGGGCGACGAATATAATGCTATTATGATTAAAGTATTAGGCGATCGCCTAGCAGAGGCTTTTGCAGAGTACCTTCACTACCAAGTTAGAAAACAGTACTGGGGCT
>JBOFFX010000002.1:0-1447 GCA_051648825.1 Spirochaetia bacterium | reverse complement strand
CATGCCTTAGGGATTATGTTCATATTTGTTATGCTCTTATCTTGTTATGATCTTATCTTGTTATTATCTTATCTTGTTATGATCTTATCTTGTTATGATCTTATCTTGTTATGCTACTTATTCTCTCTTATCTTTTTCTGCTACTAAAGTGATGTATTCTTTTTTGTTATACAAAACGTCATAGAATCTTTCATGTAGAGCTTCCTGTAGTTTGGAGAGGCGCTCTGATGTAAATGTTATGTCATTTATGTACGTATTATACACGTATTCTTCTTCTTTTGCAAGGGATTCATTGAGTACATATTCTTTTTTTATTTTGCTTCTTAAGTCAATAGACATATCAATTCCGATATCATCCATGAAGGGAAGTTTTTTTATGTTGTGCTCATGCATGTATGCCAAAATGTCTGCTGCAGCTGCATCTTTTTTCATACTGGATAGGTCTTTTTCTCGGCGGGCTACAATGTATTCTTGTATGCGCACCTTAATGTATTCTGGGAGCATTCCAGGGACTTCATATGGATCAATTCCTTTGCTAAAGCAGGTTGCAGCGTGAATGAGTTCTTCTTCTGATGCGCAGAGAGCACGGATCCAGATGTTAGGGGTGCCGTCTTGATCATAGGCTGGTATAGTGACAGATTTGTAGACAATGTCATCACTGTTGGGGTCTTCAAAGCTAAAGAGAAGGACTCCGTCGCATGGCTTTTCAAGGGAATGGAGATTGGTATAGGCAAGAACATGGTAAAAAAGTTGTGTGCAATACTTTTTAAAGTAGTAATTATTCATGTTTTTGCTTTGAATTGGATAAAAGACTGTGTGAGGGTTGTCAGTCCACTTTATTTCATATACAAAAGGCTCATGAATTCCGTCTTTTAGCCTCTTTCCTGTTGCGTCAGGAGAGACTGAAACAATGGAGTTGGCATAGACTGGCGACTCGTCAAAGTTTGTCAGAAGCTGTGAGTGTCTCATTTTGCCAAGGATGATAGCTTCTGCCACTTTTCCTCGTCGGAACTTCTCTGCAAGGAAAATGTCTATCTTTTTTCCTTCCACTTTGTCTTTAAAGAGAGTGCCTCTTGTTACGCGGGCATCTTTTGTATTAAAGAAGGCTTCTAAGACTATTGTTGTGACGTCTGTACTAGTTAGGCGAGCCTTACGCAGAGCAAGCCATTCTTTGCCTCCTTGTTCTATGTCTAGAGTTTTTATGTCGTGAAAAAGTGTATTGAGCATTTGTTTCTCTTTTGGTGAAGTGTGATTTTAGTGACGAGCTTTTTGGGGGCAATAGAATAAATAGTATGGATTTTTTAGGCTAGTGAAAATAAAGATCGTCTCTTTTTTTGACGGGCTGAGGAGTTGATTGGCGTATTAGTTGGGGTGGTTTGGTTTTGGTGAGGGGTTGGTTGGGGTTGTTGAAATGACTGGTTTTGGTGAGGGGTTGGTTGGGTTGGTT
>JBOFFX010000001.1:0-159555 GCA_051648825.1 Spirochaetia bacterium | reverse complement strand
ATCGATGCCAGTCCTGTGGCGATCAGCGTGTCTGAGGCTCGATTGGGAAACAAAGGCAATAGTTTTACTGGGCCATTTAGTGTGGTCACACAGAAATATGACTATAACAAAATTCGTTTTTTAGATGCATTTGAGTTTGAAAAATTTATCGTAGAAAAAAGTGGGGGCATTGCCAATACCAAGCAACGTGGCGATATGGGCATGGATGGGGTGATTGGCAAAATGCCCGTCCAGGTCAAACGCTCTGATAATATTGGCCGTAATGTGATAGATAACTTTGCTTCTGCATGCAAACGATTTGATAGCAAGCTGTATGAGAAAAATGTGAGTGAACAAAAACCTATTGGCAGGATTATTGCATTTTCTTTTGGAAAAGGTGCTGTTGAAGAAGTGGCCCGACTCAAAAATACAGATAATACGATCATTGAACTGGTGAAGGTGGCAGATATTATCGAGCTCTCTACAAACCCCAGGGTAGAAATAAAAATTACACACCAAGAGCACATAGGAAAAGCCTGGAATATTTCTTTTGAGGCAACAAGTGATCAAGCAACTTTACAATATCAATGGGATTTTGACTATCAAGATAATAAATTTAAAACGGAACAAGTTTATGGCAAAAAAGAAGATGAAGGAAAGATGAGCCATCAATTCAAGCCTGGTACATATGTGATTGTTTGTCGTGTGACCAATGAAGATGGAATACATGGGATGGAAAGTATCAAAATTAAAGTGAATGGAGAGATAGAGACACTAAAATCATAAAAAGAGGGCCCATTAAGGGCCCTTAGTCATTATTTTTTAGCTTCTGAGAGCTTGTGCTCGACATATTCCCAGTTGACCAGATGATCCATAAATGCGGTCAAATAGTCTGGGCGACGGTTACGATAGTCAATGTAGTAGCTATGCTCCCACACATCACAACCCAAGACCACGGGCAAGCCATCGGGTACAGGATTTCCACCATTAGGGTATTTGCGCACCTCTAGGTGACCATTGTGCATCACTACCCAGACCCAGCCAGAACCAAACTGTGCCTTTCCCTCAGCAATAAAGATTTCTTTAAAGGCATCAAATGATCCAAAGTCTGTTTTGATCTGAGTCTCCACACTCGCAGGAAGCTTGGGGGCATCACTCTTTTTCATCATCTGCCAAAATTCATTGTGGTTAAAAATCTGGGCAGCATTGTTAAAGAGTCCTGTGAGCTTGGAGTCTGCGCTAGAGATTTTGATCAGATCCTCCAGGCTTTTGTTGGTAAAGGATACATCTTTTGTGATGAAATCGTTGACAAAGTTGACATAGGCTGCATGGTGCTTTCCATGGTGATACTCAAGCGTTTCTGCAGACATATATGGTTGCAATGCATCTAGTGCATAGGGTAAATCTATGAGTTTAAACATGATATTCTCCTTAGTTTTTTAATAAAACTTTTCTTGATTTTACTTGAAAACAGATAAAAAATAAATGCCTACCCATGGCTATTTTTTCTTTTGGGCGGGTAGAGGATTAACATGCGCATGACAAAGATAAAGATGCAGCAGGCAGTGACGCCCCATTCTGTTTTTTGTCCAAAACCATGATATATCACTAATAAAATTAATGAGCCCAGCATCGAAAGTCCAGCATAAAAATCACTATAGAGAATGACAGGCTTTTCTGAACGCAAAATATCACGTAAAACACCCCCACCACAGCCTGTGAGCACTGCCATGATAATAGCCGTATACCAAGGAGCATGGGCTTTGATTCCCTCTAATGTGCCCGATGCAGAAAAGACAGCAAGTCCAATGGCATCAAAAATAAGAATGAGGGGCATATAAGTTTCAATATGATGACTGGCCACAATCATGACCAAAATTGTGCAAAAGATACAGATAAGCAGATAGTGTGGGGTGGCAAAGAGTGCACGAGGAGGGGTGCCCAAGAGGAGGTCACGGATCACCCCACCCCCAAATGTGGTGACACAGGCGAGCAAAAATATGCCAAAATAGTCCATTCTGCTTTTAATTGCAGAAAGGGCACCACTAATAGAAAAAGCAAAGGCACCAATAATATCTAGGATATTTAAAGAGAGTTGGGCTTCTGGGCGCAGCATATATTACTTTTTAGCAGCGATACGCTCAAATCCTAGATATGGCTGTAAGGCTACAGGCATGAGGATTGAGCCATCTTTTTGTTGATAATTTTCTAAAATTGCTACCAGTGCTCGCGAGACAGCAATGGCTGTGCCATTAAGAGTGTGGGCAACTTTATTTTTACCATCCCCATCTTTAAAGCGGATATTGAGGCGACGCGCCTGAAAATCGGTACAGTTAGATGTGCTTGTGATCTCTCCATATTCACCTAGATCTCCACGACCGGGCATCCAAGCTTCCAGGTCGTATTTGCGGTAGGCAGGTCCTCCCAGTGTCCCACGACAGATGTCGACAACGCGATAGGGGATCCCTAGGTCTGTAAAGATTTCTTCTTCAATTTCGCGCAGTTTTTCATGCCAATGATCACTTTCTTGGGGATGGCAAAAGACAAACATTTCGACTTTGGTAAATTGATGCACACGATAGAGCCCTTTGCTAAATTGTCCCGCAGATCCAGCCTCTCGACGGAAACAGTGGGAGACGCCTCCCAAGAGCAGCGGCCCCTGGCTCAGGTCAATAATTTGATCTGCATAGTAGCCACCCAGGGTGATTTCAGCGGTGCCTACCAGGCATGAACCTGTCCCTTCTAGTAGGTAGGTATTACTTTCATTTCCACGAGGTTGAAAACCAATGCCGATGAGGATTTCTTCACGTGCAATATCAGGAGTTTGATATAGTTCAAATCCATGTTTAACAAGTTTGTCCATAGCATAGCGGACCAGGGCCCATTCCAAAAGGACGCCCTGATTTTTTAAAAAGTAGAATTTAGCTCCACTGACTCTGGCCCCCGCTTCAAAATCGACTAAGTTAAGGCTCTCTGCTAGTTGCACATGATCTTTGGGGGGGAAGTCAAAAGTTGTAGGAGTGCCAACTTTGTGTAATTGTACATTATGCTCATCCTCCATACCCTTGGGAGAATCTGGATGGGCGTAATTAGGAAGTTTCATGGATTCTGCAAAAAGACGATCGGTGAGGTCATGGAGTGTTTGTTCTAAGTTGGAGATAGAATCTTTAAGTAGTTTGCCCTGTTCAATGAGGTGATGACGATCCTCTGGAGCACAAGATTTTACCATTTGGGCATTTTCATTACGGTTTTTTCGCAAGTCTTCTAGTTCTGCCAAGACTTTATTTTTTTGCTCATACAACTCTAGTGTGAATTGTGCATTGGCTTCAACATTGCGATCAGCAATATTTTCTTGCATGAGGTGGACATTTTCACGTAAAGTTCTTAGATCAATCATGATAGTTTCTCCCTTTTTCCGATGCTTATTATAGAAGGAAGCAGACACAGATGGCAAGCCCTGATAAGACTTCCACTCAGGGATGTTTAATGATCATCAAAAAGTGTACCTGCACTAAAATAGGCTTTTTTCCAATAAGGTTCATCAAGACTAGAAATGAGGACTCCTGTATGTGGACCATCACTGGCAGAATGTATAAACTCTTTGCCCCCCAGATAAATTCCCACATGACTCACCCTACCACTTTTTGTTGTTTTAAAAAAAACTAAGTCCCCTGGAACTAAATCTTCAGTTGGAATCTTTTTGGCAATAGAGTGTATACCACCAGAAGTGCGAGGTAAGTTGAGTTGGCTACTTTCTTTTGCTGCTGTATAGACAAGGCCAGAACAGTCCATACCCGCACGCGTTGTCCCTGTAAACAAATAGGGTGTACCCAGATATTTCTTTGCATGTTTTATCAGGTTATAGCCTGCATTACTTGCAAAAATATTTTGTAGCGCTAAAGTTAATATAGTAAAACAAATCAATTTTTTAATATAAAACCACATTTTTCCCCTCGTGCTTTTTAATATCGAAAATTTTCTTAATAAACTCAATCTGTTCATCTAGGTGCTAAATACATAAACTCATTATATCTGGTGTAATTTACACCCTATAGGTATACCGACATTTTGAACAATTACTACACCCCAAAATTGGTCATATTTTCTACAATATACTTATTAATAGCTTGTACTTGTTCGATGGAAAGGGCTTCACCTGTATATTGAGAAATAAAATCTCTGAGGTTAGAAAACTAAAGCATATCACTTTCAAGAGTAATTTTTATTAAGCAAGAAACTGCCTGGTATAAATAGCACTAATGTCAATATGAACCTAAACATCATTTCCCGCTGTGGCCCTTGATTATAAGTCTTGAACAATCATTGAACAATCCTTCTAGGCGTAGATTGATTTTTTTTCTATAATAAGATTTATGATAAATGCACAAAAATTAAGAACAATGTTTATTGATTTTTTTCTTTCAAAAGGCCACAGGGAGATTTCTGGGCGATCTGTAGTGCCAGAAAATGACCCTACAGTACTTTTTACTACCGCTGGCATGCATCCTTTGGTGCCATATCTTTTGGGAACACCGCATCCCTCAGGTACACGCTTGGTCAATGTACAAAAGTGTATTCGTACTGGAGATATAGAAAGCGTAGGAGATGCGCATCATTTGACTTTTTTTGAGATGCTGGGAAATTGGAGCTTGGGGGACTATTTTAAAGAAGAGATGATTCCCTATTCTTATGAATTTATCACTAGTCCCAAATATTTGGGATTAAAGATACAGGATGTGTATATCACTATTTTTGCAGGTGATGCTGGAGTTCCGCGTGATACACAATCCCAAGATCTTTGGCAGGCATGTGGTGTACCTGAGGATCATATTTTTGCATTGGGGCGTGAGGATAATTGGTGGGGTCCTGCGGGCAAAACAGGCCCTTGTGGTCCTGATAGTGAGATGTTTTTGGATACACACAAAAATGCTTGTGGATCCCAGTGTGCACCAGGGTGTAGCTGTGGCAAATATATTGAATTTTGGAATGATGTTTTTATGCAGTACAATAAACTTGAGGATGGAAGCTATGTGCCGCTAGAGTCTAAAAATATTGATACGGGAATGGGTGTAGAACGTGTTCTTGCTTTATTGCAGGGAAAAAAAAGTGTGTATGAGACAGAACTTTTTATCCCCTTGCTGACAAAAATTTCCGCACTTTCTAGCATAGATTATCCCCATGATAATACCCCTGTATCAATGGCATTTCGTGTGATTGCCGATCATGTCAAAACTGCAACAATGATTTTGGGTGATGAAAAAATAATTCGCCCCAGCAATGTGGGACAGGGCTATATTTTGCGCCGACTCATTCGTCGTGCTGTGCGTATGGGCCGCAAATTAGGACTTGAAGGACCTTTTTTGGGCACACTTTCGCAGGTTGTTATTTCTATGTATATCCAGCCATATCCAGAACTGGAGAATAAAAAAGATCATATTTTTTCAGAATTACAAATTGAGGAAGAACTTTTTGGGAAGACATTGCAACAGGGAGAAAAAGAATTTGAAAAACTTTTGCCTGGGTTACTAAAGAACCCCCAAAAAATCGTCAGTGGGCGTGTAGCTTTCCGCCTGTATGATACTTTTGGCTTTCCCCTAGAACTCACACAGGAGCTAGCTGTAGAAGCGGGACTGAGTGTGAACAAAGAAGAGTTTGATCAAGCATTTGCCAAACATCAGGAGTTGAGCAAGCAAGGGGCCGAAAAGGGCTTTAAGGGTGGGCTTGCAGATAATAGTGTCATGTCTACACGCTATCATACAGCAACACATCTGCTTAATGCTGCCTTGCGAAAAGTGCTTGGTGATCATGTATGCCAACAGGGGAGCAATATCACTGCAGAACGTATGCGTTTTGATTTTGCACATGCAGAACCAATGACCAAGGAAGAGGTTGAAACTGTGGAAAACTTGGTTAATGAAAAGATTGCGCAGAATATTGCGGTGACAATGAAAACAATGAAGCTAGAAGAGGCAAAAAAACTTGGAGCTCAGGCTATGTTTGAGGGGAAGTATGATGAGGAAGTCAAAGTTTATTTTATTGATAACTTTTCTATAGAACTATGTGGTGGTCCCCATGTTCACAGGACAGGTGAATTAGGTCAATTTAAGATACAAAAAGAGCAGTCCTCTAGCCGTGGTGTGCGCCGCATTCGTGCAGTACTAGAAAATAACTAGGAAATGGTGAGAGGCCGTGTTGTTCTGTCTGGATAGGTTAGCGTGATGGTTGGGTTGAGGCAGACACAGTCTTGATGGATGAGTGAAGGCCCATCATCATCATAATTAGATCCAATGGCAATATGGCAGGTGTTCAGAGCTTTTTCATCAATGAGCATATTGCCAATCACTTTGGCAGCAGGGTTCACCCCGATACCAATTTCTCCTAAGTGTCGTGCATTTTTTGCATATAAAGTGCCATCCCCAGGTTTAAGCTTGCCTTCTTTTTCTAGTTGGATGGCCAGTTTTTCACCATGTTCGATAGTCTTGATTAATGCTTGAGCCTCATTTCCACCTTGAATATGAGAGACCAAACCATCTTTGACCTCTAGAGTTACGGGAGTAGTGGGGATAAGAGTTTTATCTTTGAGAGCTAAGGATCCGTCAAAAACAATTTTTCCATAGGCTTTGTAAAGTGTGGGACTGATAAATGCTTCTCCTGCAGGTAGGTTTCCCGCTTCCCCAGGTCTAGAGAAATTGCCATCATCAACAAAGGCTGTTCGTTCAGAAATATCTACATACAAATCGGTGCCTGCGGGGGTTTGTATATGCATAAAAATAGCATGATCCAATTGTGTTTTTATTTCATCACAGAGTGTGCTCATTTTGACATAGTCGATAGGGACTGCTTGGGTAAACATCTGGCAGGTGATGCCAGGAGACCAAAATCCACGAGATTTCTTGGTGGCCAAGAGATATTGAAAATGACTATCTATGGACTTTTTATTGACAATATAAGGGCTTTTGAGTGCTTGCAAATCTTTGCCCATTTTATTGGTACTTAGGCTAATTAAGATATCAGGGTTACTACGAATAGCCATCGCTACTGCATCTTCACAAAAATCCATGCTTGTCTTTTCAGGCTGAATGATTAAACTGGTCATGACTTTTGCTTCTAGTAATGCACGGTAAAGTGCCAAAGCAATTTCGTAGACATCTCCATCAAGGTTTGTGATGATGAGTGCAGTTTCACCAGGGCGTACCGCCAACACATCACGCAGGATGATCTGAGAAGTAGAGAGTATTTGTGGATCAGTGGCAGTCATAAGCAGTCCCCTTTCCTAGCGGATACTTTTAATCACATCCGCAAGAATTTCAGAGATTTCTTTATTTGCAGATTCCAAGGCTTCAATCCCCTTGGTAATACCAGAAATATCATTGTTACTAATAGCTTCACGGATTTGATCGATGCTGACATGAAAAAGTTCATGTGGCGCTTCTAGCTTTTGGTAAATAGCGAGATCTGAGAATGCAGAGATACCTTTGTTTTCTTTGTACCAGCGTCCTAGTGCACAGTTGTGTGCATTAGGAATTTTTTCCTCAGAAAGGGGCAAATTTTTGAGCAATGATTGGTATGCTTGCACACGCAAGAGGCCATGTTCATCACGTAGATTTTCTATCAGGCCAATCACTTGGCTCTTTTTCATATCTTCTTTGGCTCTTGTTGTGATGGTTTCCATTGACTTAATTTTTTCAGTAGAGCCTGCCAATTGTTGATGGGTTGAGGTGACATTACTGACTGTTGATTGAATGCCTGTAACAACCTTTTCTACCGCAGAGGCAGATTGACGGATATACTCACTAATTTCATCAACACGCTGGGCAGTGGAGCCTGCAAGGCTACGAATTTCACTAGAAACCACAGCAAACCCTTTTCCTCTTTCACCAGCACGTGCCGCTTCAATCGCAGCATTGAGTGAAAGTACGTGCACACGTTCAGCAATATCGTTAATATTTTTGACAGAGTCACTAATGTGTGCAATAAAGTCGCGCAGGTCTTTGACTTCTTTAAGCACAGAACTTCCCAAATCTCCTGCATCCCCGATGGTTTTAATGAGATCAGTTTGGATATTTTCTAATGTCGCAATACTGCTGATAACATCTGCAACACGATTCAGAGATTCCTCTTCTTCAATCGCTGTCACTTTATTTTTTGCTGTTTTTTCTTTTTCAACAATAAAATTTGTTCCAAAAGAGCCCCAAATACTTAAAGCCAATTGAGAAAGGCTTTGATCATCAAGTTTGCCATTGTCCATGCCACTGGTCAGATCTGTCCCCTCAAGCAAGCCACTATCAGACTGTAAATTCTCAGAAAAAAACTCCATTTTGTGCTTTCCTCTCAACAATATCTTTCTTAAAATACATGGTAGCTATCTGATAAACTATCACAGACCACAATGGATCAACTACAATCATAATGAGACTTGTGCATCTAGGCAATAGTCCACAAGAAAGATCTAGTACCTATATGTACGGCCTGTAGGCCCAAAATATAGATAGATCTTCTAAGAAAGTATCTTTCCTTCTGCAATTTTTGTTGCAAATTGCCTTACACGCGACTCTTTATGAATTTTTAGTACATTTTTGACAATATGATTTTTGCTCAAGCCTGCCATTTTTAATAGCTGTGTACGATCACCTGTTTTGATAAATTCTGATCCCACACCCATATGTTCAAAAAGAATCGCTTGGCGCATTTGTACACACATACCCGCAATAGCCTCACCAATTCCGCCATTTTTTGTGGCTTCTTCTATCACTAATACTGCATTGTATCGCCTGAGGTGATCTTGTAGATTTGCTTCTGGGCATGGCGAGATAAAACGTAGATTATAGATATCTGTAGCAATTTTATGGGTTTCTTTGAGACTGTCTGCGGCTAATAAGACTTCTGAGAGTATTCCTCCTACAGAAATAATTAAGATCTTGGCCTTTTTTTCCTCTCGCACAAAGACTCCACATCCCATTTGAATTGGTTCTTCGCAGGCAATTTCTTCTGGGGGCAGACTCTCTTTAGGATAACGAATCAATGACGAACGTTTTTGGCGCAATGCCCAGGCAATCATATTATGTAGTTCATTACCTGTGGCCGGTGCCAAGATATTCAGGTTGGGGATACTACGAAAAATCGCCAAATCGTATACTCCTTGATGGTTTTCTCCATCTCCTGGTACGAGTCCTGCACGATCCAGAATAAAGACGATACGCAGGTTTCCCTGCATTGCTACATCATGAATCACCTGATCCACTGCTCTTTGCATAAATGTGCTATAAATAGCAACGATTGGTTTGAGGCCTGCAGCGGCCATACCCGCAGCAAATGTCACGGCATGTTCTTCTGCAATACCCGTATCAAAAAAACGATCTGGATACATCTTTGCAAAGAGTGAGAGTCCTGTGCCGTCAGGCATGGCTGCCGTCACAGCAACAATTTTTTGGTCCTTTTTTCCTAGTTCCAAGAGGGTTTCTGTGATTACACTAGTGAAACTGCGCTTTGTAGATGTGGCTTCTTTTTTGATTCCCACTTGTGCATCAAAAGGAATCACTCCATGATACAGGCGGGGCTCTTTGATGGCGGGGGCATATCCATGGCCCTTTTGTGTCACTGTATGCACGACGACAGGGCGGTCGATCGCTGCAGCATTTTGCAATACGGTAATCAAGTCTTTGAGATGATGACCATGAATGGGTCCTACATATTCAAACCCTAGGTCTGAAAAAAGTGTTTGCTTAAAGAACATCCCCTTGATGCTGCGTTTGATACGCAGCACAACCAGGTATAGCCATCCTCCAATAAAGGGGATTTTTGGCAAAAAATGATCCACGATACGACGAATGCGATGATAGGATTTTGTCGCGGTCAGTCGGCTCAGGTAGTCATGCAATGCGCCCACATTCTTGCTAATAGACATTTGGTTATCATTGACAACGACAATGAGGTTTTTGCCCATTTTTCCTGCATTATTGAGCCCTGCCAGGGCCATCCCTCCTGTCAGGCCACCATCACCAATCACGCAGATCACCTTATGGTTTTCATTTTTTATTTCTTGAGCTGTGAGTAATCCCAGCCCAAAAGAGATACTATTAGAGGCGTGTCCCGTATTCAGGATATCATGGGCACTTTCATAGCGACGTGTGAAACCAGACATGCCATCTTTTTTGCGCAAATTGACAAATAAATCTTTGCGCCCAGTCAAAATTTTGTGTATATAGGACTGATGACCCACGTCAAAAATAAGTTTGTCCTTTGGGCTTTCAAATACATAATGCAACGCAAGAGTCAATTCTACAACACCCAAATTACTTGCCAAATGTCCACCCGTTTGGCTCACGTGTAAGACTAAAAATTGACGAATTTCTTCGGCTAGTGCGCCCAGATCCTGCACAGAGAGTGTCTTGAGGTCACTAGGACTATGGATTTGGTCAAGAAGAGGCATGGAAATTTTCTCCCAATATTATTCGAGTGGCAGTATGCGTATTCCTACCAGTTTCCATGTATCCTCCTGCCTTTTGAACCGATACAGGTGCACATTGCCAAAAAAGTTGGCCCAAAATTTGGTTCCAGCCAAGGCTGCAGGTGCACGATCTTGCGCATACAAAATATACTCCACATCTGCGTCGTTGATAGGGCGAAATTGTGGGGGAATATCTAGTTGATAAAAATCGTCAATGTCCAAAGTTTCGAGCTGGTAGGTTGCAAAAATTTCAGCATATAGGTCTTTGAGTTCATTTTGAGAAAATAACTTCTCGTATCCCGGCAATGCTGCAGAAGCATCAAAGACATCTAATGTTGTCTCGAGGTCTTTGGCAATGAGCGAGAGTAGATAGCGGTTGACCAGGTAGTTTGCATATTTTTCACTTTCATCAACGAGTGGCTTTTTCATATTTTGTAGCATTTGATAAATGGCAGGACCTGCAACAGGATGATTTTGTGCAAATGGCAAAGAACTGATACGTTTTTCACTAGGGGCGGTGTTGATTTTTGGCAAAGAAGGTGCAGAGCGTATCATGGCAGTATTCTTTGGCGGATTTTGCATAATTTCTTGCGAGATTGGAATATCGTTGGCACGTTGGCGCATTTCTTTTGCGCGCTCTTTTTGTCCCTTTGCGTCAAAGTACACAGCTAAATCTTCATAAGACTTGCGCAGATAGTACAAGGTTTCTTGGGTGAGCCCATCGTAGGAGGGCTTGGTGACTCCAAAAACTGGAGTAAAGAGAGAAAAGAGCATAGTTCCAAGAAGGACGCGAAAAAATATAGATATCCGCACATGCCAATTATATGCAATAGATACTGTGTCGTCAAGAGATGGTTCTTGCTAATGATTATTTGTACTAGTTGCCGATGCTAGCCACTAGGATGAAGAACTATAAATTAAAAGAAGTGCGTAATATTGAGGAATATGATGGCCAGGTGCATCATTTTTTACACGAAAAAACTGGGGCACAAGTGATTGCTGTGCAAAATCAGGATGCAGAGAACTTCTTTTGTTTTGGATTTTCTACCCCTCCTAGCAATAGCCATGGCACAGCACATATTCTAGAGCATACGGTTTTGTGTGGCAGTCAACACTATCAAGTAAAAGACCCATTTTTACTGCTTTTGCGTGGTAGTATGCAAAGTTTTCTCAATGCCATGACATATCCAGATCGCACATTATATCCTGCCGCAAGTCCTGTAGAAAAGGATTTTTTTAACCTCATGAGTGTGTATGGTGATGCTGTTTTTTTTCCATTACTCAAAGAAGAAGCTTTTTGGCAAGAAGGCCATCGTCTCACAATCTCCAATAGCGCTCTGCAGCATGCCGGGGTAGTGTTTAATGAAATGAAGGGTGTATATTCAAGTCATGAAAATTTTGCCGCAGATAGTGTGACACGATCTTTGTTTCCCCATACTTGCTACCGTTTTGATTCTGGCGGAGATCCTGCAGATATTCCAGCTATCACCTGGAATGAGCTAAAGAAATTTCACAAGCAGCATTATCATCCTAGTCACGCACGTATTTTTTTGTATGGCAATATTGACTTGCAAAAAAAACTTGATTTCTTAGACATCCAGTTCTTGTCAAAATTTTCAGCACAAGAAGGGCATGTGTATACAAATCTAGAAAACCCTTTTCTCAAACGTATTTATGTTAAAGAACAATTTCCCGCCAGCCCAGGTGCCTCTGAATTGGCCACAGTGGCAGTCAATTGGCGCCTGCAACCTATTGCCGATCAAAAAAATCTCTATGCCTTAGAAACCCTAAGTCATCTTCTCTTAGGCTCGAGTGGGGCCCCATTTTATTTTGCTTTGCAAAACAGCCATTTAGGCGAGGATGTTTCCCCTATCAGTGGGATGTCTTTTGACTTTCCCCAGGCAATGTTCAGTGCTGCATTACGCCAAGTGCCGGCAGAAAATATAGATAAGGTTGAACCATTGGTGGATCAAGCGTTAAAAGATATTGTGAAGGTTGGCATTCCTGTGCAAGATGTCGAGGCAGCTCTTTCTGCCGTGGAGTTTAGTCGCAGAGAGTTACGCAGTGGATCGGTGGGCTTGCGTTTGGCACGTCGACTATATCGTGTGTGGCAATCTGATCAAAACCCTTTGGAGAGTTTATTCTTTCAGGATGGTTTTGCGATATTCAGAGATCAGGCAAAGAAGCAGGGTTTTTTTGAAAAGATGATCCAATCTCAGCTTTTAGACAATCCTAGTTCCAGTGTATTAGTAGTAGAGCCTAATTTTGAGCTATTTCAGCAAAATAGCGAAAAAGAGGAAGCCCAACTTGCGCAGATTTTTGCTAGCATGAGTGAAGAAGAGAAATCACAATTGGCAGTGCAAGAGGAAAAACTACGATCCTACCAAGAAGGCGAAGACTTAGATCATGTGGTGCCCATGCTTTCGCGTACAGATATTCCCACACAGGTAGTGCCTATTGAGCACGAATCAAGTACTTCTGAGCAGGGATTTTCTGTGCTATGTGTCCCTGCTTTGGCACAAGGTATATACTACTCCAAATTTGCGTTTTCACTGAATCAGTTGGAAACCGACGAATATATCTATTTGCCATTACTCACACGCATCATCAGTGGCATTGGTTGGCAGGGGGTTCCCTATGATCAGGCCAGTCGAGAAATAGTGCGATCAACGGCATCATTTTCTTTTGGTCTAGATAGTGGAATGGCGCTAGATGGCACTTTGAAAATTCACCTTATTGTCACGCTCAAAGCCTTGCCTATGCAAAGACAATCCAGTTTGGATGTCTTGATGAAAAGTTTGCTCACTCCAGACTATGATGAGCCATCAAGGATTAAAGAAATTCTTTTTGAATTTTATAATGATGTGAAGAGCTATGCGGTACAATCTGGTTCGAGTTTTGTCAGTTTAGGATTGGCCCAAAACTATAGTGCTAGTGGGTATGTAGATGAGCAGTGGCATGGATTGGCCCAGCTATTTTTTTTGGCTGATATCATCGAAAAGGCAAAGACTAATACAGATGTTGTGCAAGATGTGATAGCTAAATGCCAGGTGTTGCATAGCAAGATTTTCACAAGACAGGCCCTCAGTGTATGTGTGGCTACAGATGCACAGGCTCTTGATGATGCCAAAGCACAGGCCTGCATGGCGATCAGTGCCTTGCCAGAGGGGATCCACCCCTCAGATTTGCTTCACCAAATACAGCATGCAAACAGACAAAATTATGGTTATATTTCTGCAAGTCAAGTCAATTTCGTGGGGATAGGAATGATGTCTGCTTCCTATGGCTCAAAAGAAGGGGCTTGGCAACAACTGCTGGCTCACTATCTGGGGTCTGGACCACTATGGGAACAAATCCGTATGAAGGGTGGTGCCTATGGTGCGCAGGCACATTTTGCCGGGCTTGATCGTGTCTTTATTATGAGTAGCTATCGTGATCCTCATGTGGTGCAAACACTGCGGGTATATGAAAAAATATTACACACACCATTATCTATGAGTAGTAATCAACTTGATCAGGCATTGATTAGTTTGATAGGGAGAGAAATTAGACCCACAGCCATCGAGGAAAAACTCAACATAGCAATGCGCAGAAAGATTTTGGGCATTAGTGATGCGCACAGACAAAGGATTAGAGATGTACTTTTGCAGGTGTCTGTGCAAGATTTGAACCAGGCTATGGCGATATTAGCGAGCACTTTTAAAGATCAGGGATCTTGCATGGTCATTGGGCCAGAGCTAGGCATAGAGGAGGCACGGGGCCTGGGCCTGCTAGATTCTGTGAAAAAGTTGCCCTAATTTTCAAAGAATTTTTAGCTTTGCCTATTGAAAAAAAATACTGAAAAAAGATAATCTAAGGTGGAAGTTATGGCCTAATAAATCTTTTGAGTAGTACACAGAGGGGTTCTGTAGTGAATATTATTCGTTCATTATTTCAACGCAGACACACTTCTGAGCGTGAGTTTCAAAAGGTCATGAAGTCTTGCTCTGCACGTATGCTTGAATATGTGCAATCTGTGGTGAGCTGCCAGATGGAGCTTAATTCCATAGATCGTTCACTTTTGGACTATTTGATGGTAGAAAGTGCAGGGGTAGAATCCTTCTTGGATGCGGCAAATGCACAAGGAAATCGCTATTGGTATTCATATCGACGAGTGGTAGCATTTCTCAAAAATTTTAGCGAAATTTCACATATTTTATTGTCTATAGAAGAAACCACAGCCGAGAGAAAACTTTTGGAAGTGGAGGGTGAATTTGTCACAGACACACAACAAATTTTGCAAACAATGCGCGAGTTCCTCATATCTGGGTGCAACTACGCTGTGGCAGAAGCACAACGACACAATATCTATAGAGAAATGCCACTGGTTTCTGTGGCACATGCGGGCATTTCAAATATCACAAAAAGAGCACTCACCTTGCCATTGACACGCCATGTGCGGCATGAGTCCAAACCCTCACTCACAGTGATTGCACTTGCGACAAAGTTCTTGCAACTTTCTGAGCGCAATAATATTTTTGATGCCTATATGAATCCTGATGGCACACCATGCTTGTCAGAATTGGTACCAGAAACACTTTCTTCAGAAGATGTGCGATTGATTCAGACACACTTTCACAACATGCAGTCTATGTATGATACTTTTGTCTATGGCAGTGATATCAATACACAAAACCCAAATATTTCGCTCTTGTATAACCACATCAGTCTCATCTACAAACTGCTAGAAGTCGCCACATTGGGCGTGCACTATTATCAACGGCATGTGCACCAAAAGGTGGCGTCTTGCTTGATCAAATCACTAGATATTCCTGATGGATTGGATCGCTTGAACAGCCTGGTACATTATGCACTCACATATGCGGATCGTTTTCGCAAAGTGGCACGTAGCCTGTGTCAGGACATGCTCAAACAATATGCTGAACCAGGGTCTATCAGTGTCAAAGTACCCAATTATCGTGGTTTTCATGTGCGCCCTTCGACTTTGATAGCTAAAATTGTCTCTCACTATGGTAGTGATGTGATTATGAAATTGGATGATATTAGTTATGATGCAAAAATGCCCCTAGAATTATTTCGTGCCAATGAAGAACTTAATGCACAAAAACGGCGACAGATGCTGAACTTTTTGGGCCAAAATGCCCTCTTGCAAGAGCATTCAGAGACAACAATTGGCATAGAAAAACGGCGCATTATTGCGCGTAATATTATTTTGGATATGTTTGAAAAAAAACAGCTAGTTGTTTATGATACAGACTTCAGTTTTTCAGATGTATCAGATATGGAAAATGAGACATGTTTTGATTTTTTAAAGCGTATTTTGGTGCGTTATATTGCAGTGGGAAAAATTGATGTGCAGATAGATTCTTCTGTGACATTTGAAGGAGATAAGCGAGTTTTGCAAGACATTCAAATCCTTGCAGAGCATGGTTATGGTGAAGATATGTATGGCAATAATGTTGTTCTGCCAGCTGAGCTACGCTATCTACGTCGTTCATAGTGGTCTTTTTTTATGTCTAATATTACAGCAACTTCCATCAGTTTAGCCTATGGCGATCGTGTTCTTTTGGACAAGGTGGACATGTGCTTGAATGGCAAAACAAAAGCCGCACTTGCCGGGGTCAATGGTGCTGGAAAGACCACGTTAATGCGGGTTTTGGCCGGTAGGCAAGCTCCTGATACGGGTGTTTTGACTCTGCCTAGTGATTATTTTATTGGTTATATGTCACAGTCGACTCCTGTGGACTTGGATGCGAGTGTCTTTGATCAGGCCCAGCGGGCGTATGAGGCGGGTTTTGCTATAGAAGATCGTATTGCTTATTTGGATCAACTGCATACACCACAGGCACTTTTGGATCGTGCAGACTTGCACGATACATTAGTCGCACAGGGCTTTTATGAACGTAGAGCTAAAATTGATGCCACGTTGCGGGGGCTAGGGTTTCATCCGCAGCAGTTTGATCAACGTTTGGGTACGCTATCCAGTGGTTGGAGGATGCGGGCCGCTTTGGCGCAGATTTTACTGAGTCAGATTGATTTTTTACTTTTGGATGAGCCCTCTAACTATCTAGATATGGAAGCCACAGCCTGGTTGATAGACTGGCTCAAGCGTTATCCTGGTGGTTATTTGCTGGTCAGTCATGATCGTTATTTTTTGGATCAAACAACCAAAGAGACTTATGAGATCTTTTGTGGACGTATCAAATATTATCAAGGATCCTATAGCCAGTATGAGGTCAAACGGCAACAAGATCTACAGACTTTGATGAATCAAAAGAAAAAACAAGATGAGCGTATTCTTGAAATAGAACAGTTTGTCTCACGTTTTCGTGCCAATCCTAGTAAGGCCAGCTTGGTGCAAAGCCGTATTAAAGAGCTGGAAAAAATACAATTGATTAAGATTCCAGAAAATCTCAAAGAATTGGCATTTGTGATTCCTGCTCCGCCTCCTTGTGGTGAGAGGGTCCTTTATATAGAAAACATTTCCAAGATTTATCAGACGCGCCCTATTTTTTCAGACCTCACAATGTTGGTCAACAAAGGAGAAAAAGTTGTCTTAATTGGAGAGAATGGAGCGGGAAAATCAACGCTTATGCGAATTTTAGCTGGAAAAGATGCTGAGTTTTCTGGGTTTTTGAAGCTGGGAACAGGGGTTAAAGTGGGCTATTTTTCTGAAGAAGTACATGCACCTTTGACTTGTCAAACGGTGTTAGAAGAAGTAGAGCACAGTACCCCAGTCTCTAAACAACCGGAAATCCGCAATCTGTTGGGTACATTTCTTTTTATGGGTGATGATGTGCACAAACCAATTGCAGGCCTCTCTGGAGGAGAAAAAGCACGCTTACTTTTGCTAAAAATCTTTCTTAAGCCATTTAATCTTTTACTCTTGGATGAACCAACCAATCACCTAGACTTAGCAAGTAAAGATGCACTTCTGGCAGCACTCAAGGCATATACAGGTACGCTTGTTTTTGTCAGCCATGATCGGTATTTTATTGAAAAACTTGCAGACCATGTCTTGCTGGTGCAGCAGAAACCACGCTATTTCCCTGGAGACTATGCCTATGCCATAAGTCAAATCAACAAAAGCGGAGAGGTGAATCATTTTTTGGAAACTGCACCTAAAATAACGGCTCCACTAGACAATCAGCTGGCGCGTCAAGAAAAAAAACGCGAGTCAGCCCAGGCAAAAAAGCGTGAGCGTGAGCAGAATCAGCTCTTGGAAGAAATTGCAGAACACGAGCAAAAAAAAGAAGAACTGAAGGCCCTTTTAGGTCAGCCAGAGGTGTATAGACAAGGAGAAAGGGTCAAAAGTGTGAATAGAGAATTGGCCGAATTGGAGGAAAAAATTACCCAGCTTTATCTTGTGTGGGAAGCACTATGATACGAGGTTTAGGCATTGATTTGTGTCAACAAGATCGGTTTTTTGACAAACTGGAAGATGAAAAATTTCTACAAAAAATATTTCATCCCAAAGAGTTGGAAGCGATGAAGGACAAAACAGGAGAAATACAAAAAAGTGCTTATTTATCTGCGCGTTGGGCAGCCAAAGAAAGCTTGGCCAAGGCTTTGGGTATGGGGATATTTGATATACAGATGGCCCATTGTATGCTCCACACTTCTCAAGGATACCCTGTATGGATTTTTGAAGAAAGTATGAAAGTATTATTAGAAAAACAATGTGTCTCCCAGAGTTGGGTCTCGATCAGCTATGAAGCTAATATGGTCGTAGCTGTGACAGTGTTAGGTTGATAAATCTAGTGTAGTGCAAATTCTCAGCAAGTGAGCAATAGTGCCCAGATATGGCAAGGTAGAAGATTCGGCTGGTGTATGTTCCATGTAGTCAGCTTTGGCTTGCAAAAGTGCATCAATAAGCAGTGTAAGTGCCCGAGGTCGCAGACTTTGGTATTCCTCAAGAGTAAAAGAATTGAAAAAGCGCAAATGGGGGTCTTGCGTATTGACCAATGGTGTGATCCACAAGTCTAATGCTGCCGCTGCATATTTCCATCGTCGCAAGGTCTGTGCCAGTGGGCGTCCACGTAGTTCATAGTCACGTACAATCGTACGAAAGAGTTTAAAGTCAAAAAATTCGGGGCTTTGTGGCAATAATGTATCTACATAGATCTTGAGGTGGTTTGCCCTTTCATCAATAGGTACAACTTTGGGGTTAAAGGCATGCAGTCCCTCGATGATGAAAATAGTCTTTTCTAGGACATGCAAGACTTTGCCATCAGGCAAGGGGGTATTCAATTCAAAAGAATAATATGGAAGCGTAGCACATCCATTGCTTGAAAGAGTGTGCAAAAATTCATGAATTTTTTTCACATTCAAAGCATCAGGATGATCCCAATCTTTAGATCCTGCTTTGTCTAGGTCAGGGATTTCTGTAAAAGATTTATAAAAAGCATCAAGTGGGATCATCAAGGCTGATTCTCCTCTAGCACGCAGTTCAAGCTCTAGGCGACTGGCAAGAACAGACTTGCCACTGCCAGAGCTACCAGCAACAAAAACATAACGCACCCCATTTTTAACTAGGTGGTCGCACAACATGGAAATCGGGCGACTGAGGGCTTGTAATTGGGTTTTCATAGGGTGATGCGTCATATTTGGTAGGCTTAGCGCAAAGGTCCTTCATGAGATCTTGTATGTACCATGATGTAGTCACTCTCAATATCTTGCAGGTTTTCTGCAATATGCAAGGGCGTGCCTGGTTGGGTAGGAACAACGGGCAGTTTGAAATTGCGAGATGTAGCAACACGGATAAAGTAGACAAACCCAGTAGGGAAATCTTTGATCATTTGCTTTGGTTTTTTTTCTTCTCCTACGTCCAGTATTGAGATTCTAAAATTACCGTAATCATCAAAATAAGGAAAAAATGCTGCCACATGGCGATGCTGGCGTAATACGGGATTTCTACCAAATTCAGTGCTGATGGAGCCCAGAAAGAACTGGCCTGGATTTTTAATCGCCAGCTCATACAAGACAGATTCCACTTTTTCCAGTGGATATCCTATATCCTTATAAAAGGGAGTAAAATTGGCATTTCGCACATCTTCAGAATACAAATTGACCAATGCTTCTGGTCGTTGTGTGCGACGCAAAAGATAAGCAAGATTTCTGACCCAATCTAGGCCAAAGTAAGGATCTCTGCGACTGTTGTACTGTTCATTCCATCGATTTTCTACTTGGCGTTCACCCTCAACTTTGAGTGGGGCGATAGGTAAAAGTGTGCCAAATTCACTCAATGGTTGATACAGTCCATCGATGATCCATTTGACAAAGCCAGAGCAATTGAGTCCACGTGGTCCTTGATCGGGCTGCAATTCTTGAGTCTCGATAAAAACCAATTCACCATTGGCGTTTAGGGCCCCGTCATTATTGAAGCCCACAGTTTTGAGGTGGGGGCGGGCTTGATTGATCATCCAGCGTGTCTCTTGCCACTCTGGATAGGCAGATGGTTGGAAGATAGAATCCCAGTCAATTTGATAACGTGTCACACCCATGAGTTTGGCTAGTGGGCTGATGCTCACAGCACGCATACCCATAGGCACGGGGACATTCGTATAGAATTCTTGACCATAGATAACCAGGCTCATGCGTGAACGATAGGCATCTTGGGGTTTGATGAGAATATAGGTATCTTGATTATCTTGGATAAAGATTTTAACACTCACAAATTCATTGGTGGTGAGGCTTTTTTCAAAAAGATAGCTACCGCGTGTATAGCGCTGGGTACGGGCCAATCGATCATCAGCATAGGGAACATTGTTGATAAATTGGATAAAATATGTCAAAGAAGCTTTGTATACACTCAGAGAAACAGCATATGGGGATGATTTTTGGCGAAAGAACCCAGTGGGTGTTTTTGTTTCTTCAAAATCCTGTAGCAAGAGGATTTTTTCTAGCTGCTGGCGTACTTCATAATTTTCTGCTAGGCGCGCACCAGAGAGCAACTGAGTCTCTGATTGATAGCCTTGTTGAGCAAAAAGTTGCGGACCCACCATGACAAACATGGCCAACGCTAGGCAGACTATTCTAGCGGGGTTGTTGCACATCAATGATGAGCGGGACATGGGGGAATTTAAATTCTTTACGTAGGTTTTTTGTAATATAGCGTACATAACCATCCTCAACCTCTCCATATGCTCTAAGAATAAACTTAGGTGGATGCACAGCCACTTGGCGCAGACTTTTGCATACGACGGGGCGTTTGCCTCTTCTGCGTGGATGTGGCTGATCTAAAGACCAGTCACGCAGTGCATCGTTTAGTTCATGTTCATCTACCATGCGCCCTGCTTCACTATGCAGATTGCGAATCGCCTTGATCAGCGCAGGCATGGTCTGTGGCTGCATCGAAGATACAGTAATCACAGGAACATGGGCCAAAACAGGGAAGTGAAAGCGCAAAAGCTCCACATCTTGCTTAAGTATATCGTTTTTCCCCCGCATAGAATTCACACTCTTGGAAAAGTTTTGTTTAAGATCGCTTTTTGAGAGTACGAAAAGCAATGGCTTGTGATGCAAGACAATCTTATCTGCAATTTTTTTATCTTGATCGGCGAGGCCTTGCTCTATATCAACGAGCAAGAGTGCCACATCACATTGTTCAATAGCTTGATCGGTGCGCCTTGTGGCATAAAACTCCAGCGATTCATTGACTTTACTTGCACGTCGCAACCCTGCGGTATCTAGAATTTCAAAGATTTGGCCTGCCTCTTCAAAGTATGCAGTCACGGTGTCCCGTGTGGTACCACTGACTTGAGAAACAAGTGAGTTGTCTTTTTTGCACAGACAATTAGCCAGACTGCTTTTTCCTGCATTGGGGCGCCCTAGTATAGCAATTCTTAATGGTGGATCATGGGCCTGTGTGGGCTGAGTTTTTTCTGGCAAGTGGGACTTAATAAGGTTTTCTAGTCCATGAATATTACGATTGTGCTCTGCAGAGATGCAGATAGGTTGGCCAAAGCCTAACCCCCACAGATCACCAAGCACATGATCTTTTTCTGGGCTGTCGCATTTGTTGGCCACCAGCAGGATAGGTTTTGAAATTTTGCGCAGTTCATCCACCAGTGAATAGTCTTCGCTGACAATAGCGTGGCCTTCGAGTACCAGTAATATAAGATCCGCACTTTGAATAGCCTCAAGAGATTTCATTTTTGCCAGGTTTTCCAAAAAGTCAGCCGTATCTGGGCGACACCCTGCAGAATCTAGTAAGATGACTTCTTGTCCATTACCTAGTCGACAATGGTGCTCAATCACATCGCGTGTGACGCCAGAAATAGCCGCCGTGATAGCAACCTTTTTTTTGAGCAATCGGTTAAAGAGGGTAGACTTGCCAACATTGGGGCGTCCCAAAATTAGTAGTCGTGGCAGTCCTTGATGCATATGAGGTGAGTGTACATCAAATGATCCTTTGTGTCAAAAGCTATCTTAGATATGAAAATCAATATTGACATCAGCACTAAGTCATGTGAGAATGTCATAAAATCATTGTCTAAGAAGGGAGATAACGCTATGCTAACAAAAATGCAAAATTCTTTTCGTGATCTTTTTGGTCAAGCCCCAGAACATACCTACTTTTCCCCAGGGCGTGTCAACTTGATTGGTGAGCATATCGACTATAATGGTGGGCGTGTTTTGCCATGTGCCATTGGCGAGGGGACATATGCGTGTGTAGCAAAAAATACTACCCGAGAATTACGGCTATACTCCACTAATTTTACACAAGATGGCGTGATGACTTTTTCGCTAGATGATTTGAACTATAAAAAAGAGCATGGATGGGCCAACTACCCCAAGGGTGTATTTGCATTGTTTCGAAAAGAAAATACCCTCTTTGATCAAGGTTATGACATTTTGATGCATGGCACATTGCCTCATGGGGCGGGACTTTCTTCGTCCGCTTCTGTAGAGGTACTCATTGCATACCTCTTAGTCGACTATGGGCATTTGCAACTTTCGCGCACAGATATTGCACTGTTGGCCCAAGAAGTAGAGAATAAATATGTGGGTGTACACTGTGGTATTATGGATCAATTTGTGATTGCCACAGCCACCAAAGAGCGTGCATTATTGTTGGATTGTAGCACCTTGGCTTATGATGAAATCCCACTTGAATTAGGTGAGTATCGATTGGTCATCATGAATAGCAATAAACCACGCTCTTTGGCAGATTCAAAGTATAATGAAAGGCGAGAAGAGTGTGAGTGCGCACAGGATGTGTTACAAAAAATTTATCCTATTAGGCACTTATGTGAGCTGACCATGGATGATTTGGTTGCACAAAAATCTAAAATCCAAAATGATGTTTGGTACAAAAGAGCCCGTCACGTGATCAGTGAAAATGAGCGTGTGATACAAGGGGTGACAGCACTGCAATATGGAGATTTAAAAACCTTTGGACAGCTCATGAATGCCTCGCACGATTCTTTGCGCGATGACTATGAGGTGAGTGGTGGCAATTTAGATTTATTGGTGGCTTGTGCCAGAGAGCAAAAGGGTGTATTGGGTGCCAGAATGACGGGTGCAGGATTTTCTGGATGTGCTATTGCGCTGGTCCACAAAGATGCCATAAATGAATTGATTGCAAATGTGGGAAAAAAATACGAAGAAGCCTTGCAATTGAAAGCAGAGTTTTATATTGCCAGTCCAGAGCAAGGGGTGCACCGTGTCAGCTGATAGCAGCCAAGAGATACACAGTTATTGGTTAAAATCGCCACTGATGGAGATAGAAGTTCTTAATCTGGGTGCCATTATTCGTCGCTGGCGTGTACTGAACCAAGGGCAGTGGCAAGATATTTGTCTCGGCTATGAGGATGTGGAGAACTATCGGATTAATAGCCCCTATTTAGGTGCGGTTATTGGCCGTGTGGCGGGGCGTATTGGCGCAGGGCGTTTTCATTTGGATGGTCAAAAATGTCAGCTAGAGTGCAATAATGGAAGCCATCATTTGCATGGTGGCAATAGGGGGTTTAGCCACCGATTTTGGCAGTGTCAAACCCATCATGATCAAAAGCTAGTGCTTACCTATCACAGTCCAGATGGAGAAGAGCAATATCCTGGAAACCTGGATGTACGTGTGAATTATCAACTTATTGATGAAAAAACACTCATGATTTGTTATGCTGGATGTAGTGATCAAGACACACTGTGCGATTTGACTCAGCATAGTTATTTTAATCTGAGTAAAGATTGGCATGTGGATGCACTGGGGCATAAACTCTTGATTCCTGCAGACAAGTATGGCCTTTTGGATGAAACAGGCATGGTCAATGGTGAGCTGGCAGATGTGGGAGGTACACCATTTGATTTTCGCCAGGCACGCATGATAGGCAATGGAATAGATACGTCATATCCACAAATAAAATACGCGCATGGCGGATATGATCACCCGTTCAAACTTTTGGGCGACGATCCCATTCATGTGAGTCATGCAGCAAGTGGGCTGGGTTTGTCGATCAAAACGGATATGCCTTATGCAGTTTTTTATACAAGCAATTTTTTGAATAGTGAAGAAGTGTTGTTTAATGGACATAAGGCATGCCCTCAGCTTGGGATTTGTCTAGAAACCCAACATATGCCCAATGCGATCAACTTTCCAGAGATTTCTTCACCAAAGATTTTAGCAAGCCAAAACTGGCAATCTTCAACCACATTTCAAATACAGTTTTATGATAAATAATGGTGAATTTGGGAGATAAATCATGAATATTTTGGTAATTGGTGGTGCAGGGTATATTGGTTCACATACTGTGGCCTATTTAAAAAAAAATGGCCATTACCCGGTCATTTTTGACAGCCTAGAAAAGGGTTATGCTCAGGTTGCACAGATTTTGGGGGTACCACTGTATCAAGGTGATTTGGGTGATAAACAAAAAGTGATAGAGGTATGCGCACAGGAAAATATAGAGGCGGTGATGCATTTTGCGGCATTCATCGAAGTTGGTGAATCTGTAGAGGATCCTAGTCGCTACTATCACAACAATGTGGCCAAAGTTTTGTCCCTTTTGGATGCATTGATAGAAGCAAAAATGGGGTATTTCGTCTTTAGCTCTACGGCCGCTACATTTGGCGAGCCACAGGCAGAAAAAATTAATGAACAACATCCTCAGCAGCCCATAAACCCCTATGGCAACAGCAAATTTATGGTGGAGAAAATTCTCAAAGACTATGAAAAAGCCTATGGATTAAAAAGTGTGATTTTGAGATATTTTAATGCTGCGGGCAGTGATGAACAGGGCCTGATAGGTGAAAGTCATGTTCCTGAGACACATCTCATCCCCAAGGTTTTAATGGCGGCAGTGGGCAGCGCACCAGCAATCACGGTATTTGGTGATGATTATGCTACTCCCGATGGTACCTGTATTCGTGACTACGTACATGTATATGATTTGGCTTCTGCGCATCTTTTGGCGTTAGAACACAGCATAAAAACACAACAAAGCAATAACTATAATTTAGGCAGCGGCAGTGGGTATTCTGTCAAACAGATTATCCAGAGTGCACAAAAAGTCACAGGAAAAAACATTCCTATCACTTTAGGCCCTCGGCGAGAAGGCGATCCCTCTATTTTGATTGCTGACGCACAAAAAGCCCAAGATGTGTTAGGCTGGAGGCCTCTCTATACACTTGACCAGATTATTAGTTCAGCTTGGAGATGGGAGCAGGAGAGAAAATACTAAAAGGAGAGCACAAGATGAATGTTGATCAGTGTATTGTTGCTTTGGTGGAGTTTGGACTTTTGCATGGTTGGTTTGGATCCAAAGATAGGACACTGATGTGTAATCGCCTATTAGAGGTGCTACAAAGAGACCACTTTATTGTGCCCACAGCCCAAGAATTGCCAGAGATTTGTAGAAGTGTTGAAAAAATATCACATGTGGATGTATTGCTAGAACCATTGGTCCAAGATGCCATTGATCGCCAGGTTATCGAAGGCACTGCTGCACGCCGAGATCTTTTTGATACTAAATTGATTGGAGTTCTTTTGCCACATACTACACAAGTCAACAAACAGTTTTGGCAGGACTATAAGCAGGATCCTCATCTAGCTACAGATCGATTTTATCAGTTTAGCCAAGATACACACTATATTCGAAGCACACGCATTGCCAAGGATCGCAAGTGGGTGTATGAGAGTTGCTATGGCAATTTAGAGATCACAATTAACTTATCTAAACCAGAAAAAGACCCCCGTGATATTGCTGCGCTCAAAGATCAACAACGCAATGATTATGTCTATCCTGCCTGTATGCTATGTCCCAGCAATGAAGGTTATGCGGGTCGACTAGATCACCCTGCGCGTCAAAATTTGCGTCTGATCGAACTAAATTTACAACATGAGGAATGGTACTTACAGTATTCGCCATATATTTATTATCAAGAACATGCGATTGTGCTTTCTGGGCAACATCGGCCTATGGTGATCAATGAAAAAACCTTTGCATGTTTATTTGATTTTTTGAAGATATTTCCACACTATTTTATTGGGTCAAATGCAGATTTACCTATTGTGGGGGGATCAATACTCAATCATGACCATTTTCAGTCTGGCCGGCATACATTTTGTATAGAAAATGCAAAAGAAATTCATTTGGATCATATCCCTGGATACACAAATGTAGAAATTTCACACCTATATTGGCCTTTGACAACATTAAGATTGCGTAGTCAAAATATCGAGGAGCTCATTCAGGCGAGTACACATATCTTGGGTATTTGGCGAGAATTTAGTGCACCCGAATGTGATGTATTGGCCTATACCAATCAGACACCACACAATACGATTACCCCTATTGCTCGCTATCGTGAGCGATACTATGAAATTGATTTGGTATTAAGAAATAATCGTACAACCACAGAACATCCTTTGGGTTTATTTCATCCACATGCACAGCATCACCACATCAAAAAAGAAAATATTGGGCTCATTGAAGTGATGGGTTTGGCTGTTTTGCCCGGGCGGCTACTAGCAGAAATGCAGGCGATCAAGGAGGCACTATTCTTGGCCAATGCCTCACACGCGCTCAGTGCACCAGAGCTTTTGCCACATAAAGCCTGGGTTGAGCAGCGACTAGGCAGTCAAGAAGTCAACAAAACAAATATTGATGCCCAGATTAATGCTGCAATAGGAGAGACCTTTGTTCAAGTACTCGAAGACTGCGGGGTATTTAAGCAAGATGCGCAAGGGGCGTTAGGATTTGGCAATTTTTTGGCAAAGCTGTAGCGTTCCATTTGCACAGCTGATGCAATAAAAAGGCAGATCCAGGAGCGGGTTCTTTTGTTCTTCTGGGCCAAAGATACGTGCTGTATAGACGACATCTGGAGGAGTATTGGGCAAGATTTTGGCATGCATATCTTTTTTGCTAGTATATACAGCAATATCACGCCCATCTTCTAGTAAATAATAATTTTCCATTGCTAGTTGCATTTCTTTTTCACCTAGCATGGTATATATTTGTTGGTTATCTTGGATATAGACTAACCCACGGATAACATTGGGCAATTGTAGATCATTTTTTGTTGGGCACAACCCATTTTCTGTGAGTATCCCCACAACATAGACAGATTTTGACATAATATTATTTCTCCTGTTTTGAAGGTGGAGTGTATTTTGATATAGTTCATCAAAAATTAGAGATTGTCAACCGATGATGTGGGAGTGGGTTTTGGAATACGAGATTCGCTTGACCTTTGCTATGAAAATCGCATACACTAGCAAAGGTTTTGTTTAAAGATTTAACCCAAAAAGGCACATTGTTTGTCTAGGAAATATCATCGGGGAGGGCATATGCCAAAAGCACTCAGATACGCAACAAACTCTGTTGTTTACTTTAAAGGAGATAGGACAGATTTTTTCTATATCCTTAAGAGTGGAAAGGTTGCAGTTAGTACGGAAGAAGTGGTTTCTCCTGGCAGTGATGCAACTGCATCGTCAAAACAAAATTTTGTTGTTCCTGGTGGCTTTTTTGGTGCCCAGGCTTTTTTGGGCCAGGTCCCTCAAGATGAAACGGCCGTATGTGTGACTCCTAGCGAAGTTATTGCCTTTAGTTCAGATGAGTTTGATCAGATGACACAGAGCAACAATGAGCTGGTGTTTCGTATTTTACGTATTTTTTCACTAGAAATGACAGAAGCACATAGGCGTGTCATTGAGTTACTCTCTAATAAGGTTCTTTTGGAGCAGACTCCACCAGAAGAAGGATTTTTCAATGTGGCCAGCTACTTTTTTAGGGGCCGTTACTATAGTCAAGCTATCATGGCTATGGAGCGATATCTAGAGCAGTATCCAGATGGTCAGTATGTCAAGATATGTAAAGAGCGTATTGCAGAAGCTGAGACAAAAATTGGCACTGCATACGACTCTAGCAATAAAATGTCATTTAAATCAACAGCCGCAGATCAGGCAACCACTGTTATTACAGAAGCTGAGACTGCATACAAAGAAGCACTGGCATTGTTTCAGCAAGAAAAATATGCGCCTTGTTTGCTCAAATTTTCACGTGTTTTGAGGGAACAGGATAGTAGTGACTATCAGAGCTATATACCACCTAGCATGTATTATTCGGGCATGGCTTTTGTCAATTTGAATAAGATTGAGGAGGCTATTGAACAATTTGGTCAGCTCATGCAACGCTATCCAAAGTATGAAAAATTTACTGATGCAATGTATCAATTAGCAAGTTGTTATGAAAAACAAGGTGATAAAGTGCGGTCCAAAATGCTCTATGAGAAATTGTTATTAATTTTGCCTGCTGATTCACCATTGCGTAATTCTATTAAACCGGAGAATTTAGGATAATGAGTACAATTGCAGAGCTTCCTGGACTAGAGCGTTTTTTGGTTAACTTCAAAGCAGGGGATGTAGTCTTCTGTGAATATGAAATTGGCGATCAGTGCTATATGGTGCAACAGGGTGAAGTGCGGCTTTTTAAAGTCGTAGGTGAGATAGAAAAAACTATTGGATTTTTACAGGCGGGAGACTTTTTTGGGGAGATGGCATTACTTAGTAATGCCCCCAGAACAGCCACTGCTGTGGTTGTAGAAGATTGTGTGGCCTATGCCTTCAATAATGAGAATTTTTCTCAAATAGTCTCGATGGTACCTAGCTTGCGTATGCAATTGTTGCGTCTTTTTGCCAAAAGAATTTACAATCTCAAACGTCAATCGGCCATTCTCAAACTCACAGATATTCCAACGCGTGTGGCAGATGTACTAATTATGCTTTCAGAGTCGCAACCAGAGGGTGCCAATGGTGAGCGCCTTTTGCCAACTAACACAGATGCCATTGCTAACTGGGCAGGTATCAGTGTAGATTCTGCACGTAAAGCATTGAAGGTATATGGAGAAAAAGGTCGTGTGGACATTTTTCCAGACCGTATTGTTGTCAAGAACCTGAGTGAATTGCAGAGAATGGTGAGTGGAAAAAGGCGTGGAACCGAGTAGTTTTTTTAAAAAAATTGTAGGTTGTATTTTTTTGATATTTTCGGCTTGGCCTGTGGTTGCCTTTGATCAGGATTTATCTCCTCATGATAATATTACCATTGGTTATGGTGAAAATTTTCAGGCTATTCCGGCTTCTGCTCCTTGGATTGTTGATTCTCCGCATCATCAAGATCATCTTAAAAAGCAAATGCATCCTGCCTTAAAAGGATTTTTGCGCTTTCTTATTGTCAGTGTGGGGACATTGCCTGTCACGGTAGGACTCTCTTCACTCATTTATTTATATCCGCCTCCTGGTTGGACAATTTCTCAACAAACAGGGTTTGCGTTGCTCACAGGATCGAGTCTAGCATTGACGGTAGGGTTTGTTGATTTAATTATTAATGCCGTTGTGCAGGGTCAGCGCAAAAAAAAGGATTAATTTTTATGAAACACACAAAGGAAGGGTTTGTCGATCTTAAAGGATTGCCCCCCATGCGTTGTGATCGTTATGTTTCAGAACTATGGGGCATCCATTCTCGAAGCCAGTTGCATGCACTCAATGTTGATGTATGTGTTGATAACAAACCGGTAAAGTGGGGATACAAAGTTTTTAATGGTCAGAGGATTGAGATCTCTTGGCAACATATACAGCAAGAATTTTTACCAGAAGATTTGCCATTAGACATTTTGTGGGAAGATAAGGATGTCTGGGTCATCAATAAACCACAGGGATTGGTGGTGCATCCGGGTGCGGGGCAGCACACAGGAACATTGGCCAATGCACTAGCTTTTCGACTAGGACATTGTGCAACTGAATCTAATAACTCAACACGTACAGGGATTGTCCATCGCCTAGATAAAGACACTTCTGGAGTGATAATTTGTGCAAAAAATGCCCATACACATGATTTTTTATCTAGTCAATTTCAAAATCGAAGTACAAAAAAAAGGTACTTGGCGCTATGTGCAAATACGCAAGGTCATCCATATCATGGCGAGATACGCAATTATATATTCCGATCATCCCATGATCGTAAAAAATTTAGTTGTGGGACAGAGCCCTCAAGGGGGAGGCATGCGTTAACAAAATATAGCATCCTCAAAAATAGAAACCATTTTGGACTTGTGTTATTTAAACCACATACAGGACGCACACATCAACTCAGGGTACATGCAAAAGCTTTGGGGTTTCCTATTTTAGGGGATCCGATTTATTTTCCACACAGTACCCATGATGGGACGATGTTAATGTTGCATGCATGGAAATTGAGGATACAACTTCCGAGTGAAAACACACCAAGAGTTTTTGTTGCACCACCTCCACCCAGATTTTATGATTATTGGGATAAAATACATGAATAAGATAAAAAGAGCAGTATATCGATGTATTATTTTTTCCTTCTTATGTTCATTTTTATTTCTATCATCCTCTAATCGGGGATATGAAGAGGCATTAGAATATTTGTTGGAAGAAGAAAAAGATCCTATGACAGATTGCCAGACAAAGACCCCTAATGACTTATTAGTAAATCGGAGAAATTTTTCCCTTGATGGAGATTTGCCTGGACTAATCAGGCCATCGATCAGAATCCTTTTTCAACGCTATATACATGGGCTTCTCAATGCAAATATTCCTTTAATTCTCACTGTGACCGCAGACACACTTGATTTTCCTCACTATTCTTCTTCTATGACTAAAGATATGCAGTACGAATTTTTTAGTGAACTTTTTGCCACATATGCTTTTGCAGAAGTAAAATTTGAAAATCTCTACTGCCTGAATTCTGGAAAAATTACACTCTTTGATGGCGAACGTGGCATGCTAAGTGTAAGATCAAGAGATAAAGCCCCAGATCCTCTCAAAAATTGGCATTATTGGGAAGGTTTTTGGGGAATAGAACATTACTATTTTTTTGAAAAAATAGATCATAAATGGAAACTAATTGCTTTTGATATTGCCGAAAGAGAATCAGTTCTTTAGTTTGAAGAGTTTTCCTTTAGTACATCAAAAAGACTAGAAATTTGCAGCCTGAGCTCTTTTGTTCCCAAATTTTTTGTCGATGAATGTAAAACCGCATGGCAGTTGGGGATATGGTATATGGTTTCTTTGAGTATTTTTTGTATATGAAACTTTTGACTTTGTTTGAGCTTGTCTATTTTATTAAAAACTAAAATTTGTTGTATAGAACGATGACTAATCATCTTTACCAAAAGATCATCAAGCTCCGTCAGGGGGTGCCTGGCATCCATGATCAGAATAAGGATCTTCAGATTTTCTCGTTTAGTGAGATAATCTGAGAGCTCTTTTTGCCACATTTGTTGCATTTTTTTGCCAACTTTGGCATATCCATAACCAGGTAAATCAACCAATCGTGCATGCACCTGTTTTTTTTTATCCATGATGGAAAATAGGTTAATATCACGTGTTTTTCCAGGAGTACCAGAAGTTTTTGTCAGTGACTTATTTTCACACAAGGTATTAATAAGCGTAGATTTTCCCGCATTACTACGCCCTGCGAAGGCAATTTCATATGCATCATCTTGTGGTAAAAGATGGTAGTGGGGGAGACTTTTTAAGAAAGCAACATTTTTAAAGTTGAGAGTCAAAAAGATGCCTCATTGATTCTACAAATCCTTATCCAAAACAGTTTTTCGCTGGTCATTACGGGCATTCTTGATGGCTTCATCACAAATATCTTTTACTTTAGATGACAAAATTTCAATAAAACGTGTAGAGCATTTCATGTCACTGACGGTTTTAATATATGTTTTAATCTTACTTGCAATAACAAGTGTTTCTTTATTTTCTTCTAGCATAAAGGCCTTCTTTTTTATACAATTTTAGCATCACATATGCTCTAATATAGGAATATTTAATAAATCTAGTCCAGTACGCAAACATATATTGACAGCAGAGACTAGTTGGCAACGAGCAGTAACAATTTGAGTATTTTCCTCTGAAAGAATGGGGATATCGTGATAGTATTTATTAAATAATTTTGCGATATCATAAAGCTTGTTTATCAACAGATATGGGGCATATTCTAATGCGGCTGCAATAATAACATCATGCACTTCGTCTAGAGATTTTATAAGCAACCACTCTTCATCATGTATGAGTATTTGTGGGTTAAAATCTTGCTTGAGGGCAGTTTGGGCCATATCTTTGCACAGAAGAGAGTTGGCGCGGGCAATGGTGTATTGTAGATAAGGCCCTGTATTTCCATTAAAGCTCAAAGATTCTTTTGCATTAAAAACCATATCTTTTGGTGCAGAGACCTGGAGTAGATAGTAGTGGATGGCTCCAATCGCAATTTTTTCTGCTGCATCATGATCTACAGTATCACCACGTTGTTTAGCATCAATTTCTTCTTTTGCCATTTGACTCAGTGTGTCAATGAGTTTATCTGCATCAACAACGGTACCTTCGCGGCTTTTCATTTTTCCATCTGGTAGGTTTACCATTCCATAGGAAAGATGATAGAGGTTTTTTGCCCATGCGTAGCCAAGTTTTTTTAATGCATAAAAAAGTACTTGAAAATGCCTTTGTTGCTCATTGGCCACAACATAAATAAGTCGATCAAATGGATAGTCTTTATGGCGTTCTACGGCTGTACCCAGATCTTGACTAATATAGACAGTTGTTCCGTCACTACGGAGAAAGACTTTGTCTTGTGGCTCGTCTTCTTCATCACGATGGCTGATCTCTGTTAAGTCTAGGCGTACAGAGTTATCATCTGCACGAAAAAAGATATGACGCTCAAGACCTTCGATGATAATATCTCGACCTAGTTTATATGTGAGGCTTTCAAAATAAAGTTTATCAAAGGAAATACCAGTTCTTTGGTATGTTTGATGAATACCATTGATAGCCCAATCATTCATTTTCTTCCATAGTGAGAGGATAGATGAATCGCCACCCTCCCAGCCTACCAGCATTTTTTGGGGTTCAATTTCTATGCTGGGATCTTCTTTTTCCCACTCATTATATTTGACATAAAAATCTCCAACAAAATGGTCACTTTTGATGCCTGCTGATTCTGGAGTTTTTCCCTGGCCAAATTTTTCATAAGCAAGCATACTTTTGCAAATATGCACACCACGATCATTAATAATATTCACCTTAAAGACATCTGCCCCAGTTTTTTTGAGTATACGACTGAGGCTTTCACCTAAACAATTGTTACGCATATGGCCGAGGTGCAATGGCTTGTTTGTATTTGGGGCAGAAAACTCTAGCATAATTCTTTGCCCAGATAGTACCCTTGATGTATAAAAATCTGATCCCTGTGCAATACACTCGCATAAAATCTGAGAAAGAACGTGTGAACGGTCGAGGAAGATATTTAAGTATGCACCAACAAAATGGATTTTTTGGGCCGAGAGGTTTTTTTCTAGGGCAAGAGAAAGCTTTTCCGCTAGATCTTTTGGTGAGAGTTTTTGCTCTTTAATAAGAGGAAAGAGAGGGATAGCAATATCCCCCAATTTATAATCCTTGGGAGACTCAATAACGATTTGATCTGTCACTGCAGTCTGAGGGAAAATTTCTAGAATGGTCTGTGTTGTAGAAGCAAGAATTTCTTGCTTGATTTTAGATAAAAACATTTTGGCCCCCATTCTTGTGCACTATTTTTATGGCAGGAAATAAGCACAGTTTAGGTATCTGAATCATTGGGATTCTCAGTAGTTATCTCTGAGTCATCCGTACCACTAGTCGCCTCACCCTGATCCAATACTTTTGACTTAGAGGCACTTTCAATATGTGAAAGGCGTTCCTCTACATCACGCAAATCAGTCATAATGACCCACATTTGATTGATAATATAGGTGTAACGACCCAGATCCATACGCAATTCTGGGAAACGAATGTCTAAATCAGCCATATTGGAAATAGTACCATATTGTTGATCCGAATTTTCTTGGATAACACCTTGCAGCACAAGACTCACAACTCGCAAGGTTTCTACAGTGTTGTGAATAAAGGCCGTAGCACTGCGTGAGGCAATGGTGGTCACAGTTTCCAATTGTTTGGGATTGTTTTCTTGTGTGACAAAAATATTTCCCACTTCACCATCTACATCCAAAGAGCGGAGGAATAAGTCAACTTCCTCAGCAATAGTGAAGAGTGTTGCGTTGGCCTCAAAGAGCTCTATACGGTTTTCTCTGCGGTAGAAAGTCCCAGCATCTAGGACAGGACGGATTACTTTTTCACAGATTTTTTTATGCATATTTTGATAAAAATAGGATAAAAGGCTAAATGTTGTAGGATAAATAGGTGCAAAAGTCTCAGGCCAATGGCCACTGCTATAGACAGGCACTGCAGGGATTTCTGTAATGGTTAAAACCTCGCAGGCGCGATCTAGGAGCTGATCCATTTTTCTTTTTGAGATAAAGAATCGATAAGAGAGTTCTATTCTGTTGCGCCAGAATTTTTTATATAAGTTGAACCAGTCTTCACCACCAGTAAGTGAGTTTGGATGGTAAAAGAAATCCCCCTTAATAACTTTGATGGTTTTTGTTAGGGGGTATCGGTTAAATTCTGTGACTAATGCCATGGCTTCTGATGCACGTTTGAGATCATCTGCAAGTCTTGAATCCATTTCATTAGGATTAACACGCTGTGCATGATAGCTGAATGTAAAGAGGAGCTGAAGTAACCGTACAGGGGGCCGCATTGTAAAAGAGTAGAGAATATCATCGAGTTTTTCCAAAGACTTTACCAGTAGATCAAATGAACAAGTCCCATCTTTTGAGTATAGTGCAAGACATTTATCAAAGTTGAAGTTGACTAGGCGTTCTAGGTGAATAAGTGTGCGTGTTAATAAACGGATACTCTGCCGACTGCTATTACCAATTTCTCGCAGAATATCATCACAACTACGCTCAATCATGCTACGTAATGTGGCATTATCTGTATTGGGGTGTAGTTCTAATATTGCATTTGGGTTAGAGTTGCGGGCAAGTTCTGCTTGCAAAACAGGAGATTCCTCCGCACCCAGTAATGCATAAAATTCTTGCCTATGCTCACCTAGGGCATCACTGAGGGGTCGTCTAAAAACTTCTAACGCCATGGTCATTTGTTCTAGCTGTTTGCCAAATTTAGCCAAGAATTTGCGTGAATTAAAATCTACATATCCAGGTGCTTTGTAGCTGACATCAGTTTTACTTTTTGTCAGTAGCAAAACTTCTAAAGAACGTTCGGGATCTTCACGAAAAAAAAACGTGAGGAAAAATAATTTGAGTTTTTCCCACCAATTGAGTGGGTCCTTGGCCTCAATGAGTTGATTAGCATCAAGGACTTTTTCCTCAGGCACATTAAGGGCGAGTTCTTCTTGGTAGTTTGCTTCTCCAGTGATACGCTTGAGCATCTCAGCGCGTTCTTCATTGGTCAAAGAAGCGACAGCCTGATCAAAAATAGTTGATTGCATCACTCACTCCCATCAAAAACAGTAGTCCAAATCAGACAGTCCCTACGGGAGTCGAACCCGTGTTTTAAGAATGAGAATCTCATGTCCTAACCACTAGACGAAGGGACCAGCTAAACTTCCCGGGGAGGACTCGAACCCCCACAAACAGATTCAGAGTCTGTGGTGCTACCATTACACAACCGGGAAATCTTGATTCCAAAATGTTAAAAAGGACAATACAAACACTGACTGATTTTGTCAAGATGGGTCAGGGCAATATCACGACAAAACTATTCATTGCGTATGTCTTATTACTCTCCAGGTCAATACCTTCACCTATGGGAATATCAAAGATATTCCTGGTAAACATAGAGGCAGTCTGACTCCTAATCAGCCTGATCATGCGAGAGAGTAAACTCTGCTGCGGGCTATAAACCACAACTGTATACTCTGGTAGTTCGGCAAGTTCGGCCGCTCTCTTGAGTGCATCCTCCAAACTTCCTAATCTATCGACCAATCCTACCGCTAAAGCTTGACTTCCTGTATAGACTCTTCCTTGGCCCACCGCATCTGCTTGAGCAAGAGTTTGGAATCTTTTGGCATCAACTAGGCGTTGCAAAAATTTACCATATATAAATTCTACACTTTCTTGTGTCATCTTCATTTGCTCAGCATTGGGTGCTGATCCCATTGGCGAAATCCTACCTGCCTGTGTATGTGTTTTTAGTTCTTGATAGGTAATCCCATGTGTATTAAGTAGGTTGGAGGCATTGACCAAGAGTGAAAATACCCCAATTGATCCCGTGATAGAAGTTTTCTCTGCCCATAGCTCTGTTCCAGCAAGGCTAAACCAATAGGCCCCAGAGGCAGCGACTCCCCCCATCGAAATGATGACAGGCATTTTTTCACTGGCTTGCGCAATTTCGCGCGCAATGATTTCACTGGCAAAGACTTCCCCGCCAGGAGAGTCTACACGAATGACAAGTGCCTTTGTTTTAGGGTTATTCCTTACAGTATAAATCTGTTGAGCCAATGCTTCAGCATTAATATCTGTGGGCTCTTGACCATTGCGCGTAATGGCACCTATTGCATAAATCACCGTGACATAAGGTGTATTGATTTTTCTTTTTTGGCTATTTTTTTGCGAAACTTCTGATAAATATGCGGTATGTTCTGTCCATCCATCATAGCCAATTTCTTTGAGTCCTTCACGAAAATCTTGGCTGGTCCCTATATGATCTATAAGTTTTTGTTGCATTGCCAGTTTTGCACCATCACCATTGGCTGCAGCAAAAAGTTGCGGTCTATTTTCAGAATAACT
Organism: Spirochaetia bacterium; assembly: GCA_051648825.1. GTDB lineage: Bacteria > Spirochaetota > Spirochaetia > WRBN01 > WRBN01 > JAHHUI01. The sequence goes on along the minus strand of JBOFFX010000001.1, from coordinate 122,978 downwards.
TGCGACTTGCGCACGAGTAAAACGATTTCCTAGTGAAACAAGCTCTAGATAATTGTCCCACTGGTTTGCCAAAATCCCCATCATTTCAGACTGCACATCATTACTCATTTCATACAGGGTGAAAGGCTCTATCGCGCTTTTATACCTTCCCACACGTGCAACATAGGCTCTCAGCCCATATTTTTCCATCGCACGGCGAAAAAATGGCATGCTTACGGCTAACCCATCCAGTGCCACATCCCCAAATGGATCCATCCAAATCTTGTCTGCTACACTAGCAAGTAAAAAACTAGACATTGTATAGCTTTCGCTATAGGCATAGATCACTTTGCCTGCTTTTTTACTACGTTGCAAAGCTTGTTGCAACTCTACTACAGCAGGCATACTACTGGCTTTCATTTTACTCAGGCTCAAGAGGATCACTTCGATATTTTTATCTTCGTTGGCATGTTCGAGTGTTGTCAACAATTGACGCACAAGGGTGCCACTCTCATTGATGTTTGATTTAAAAGACAAGGAGAGATTCGTATTTTCGTTTTCTATCAACGGGCCACTAATGCGCAGTAGTAATGCTTTTGAAGAAGATGGCACAAGGCCAGTGTTCAAGGTTTTTGAAGGAAAGGAGATGAGACAACCAGTGAAGGAAAAGACACACAACAAAAAAATAAGTCCCAGCTTACGGATTTGTAACACGCTTCATCTCCTTATTCTTTTATTGCATTGTAGTTTTAGCTTCTAAATATTATCCAAAAAATAAGGCACAGCCAAAGTGTGTGCTGTGCATCTTTTTTATGTTTTAAGACTAGGCTTTTTGTATTTTTCCAGCCTTCAAGCAACGTGAGCAAACCTTGACCATCTTCACCACGCCATTTTCTACTGTGCGTACACGAAAGATATTGGCTTTAAAAGTGCGTGCTGTGCGACGCACAATATGCTCACCATTTCCACCTTGTTTTTTACTTTTTCCTTTACGAGGAACCATATTTCCAAAGATAGTTGATTTTTGGCAAAAATTGCACGTTCTAGACATAGTATTTATTATTCCCCTTGCAAAAAAATTTTGACTTTTTTAAAAAAATGACGGGAGGTCAACCCCATCAATATATTATAAGCAATGTATTGTGTCAATATCTGCTTCTTCTAGCAAAGAATCTAGCTTGACGCAATAACCTTTTCCATATACATTTGTATCCATGAAAAGACTGGGTTTGATTGTTATTTTGTTTTCGGTTTTTTCTTGTTACAAAAGAACCAAATTTTTACCCATGCCTGAAACACCTATTTCTATTGTGGGCGGGGGATATGGGGTCATTAGTACCCCCTATCTGCGCCTGACAGATAAGTTGGGAGATAAGGCCAACCAGGTCACCACTTTGAGAGTTGGCGATATTGTCAAAATTACCCAAGTGCGCACACTTTTTGACCCTTCTCGCAAAATCTGGATAGACTACTACTTTTTGCTCACAGACGAGGATCTTTCAGGGTGGTCCAGTAGCGAATTTGTTGAGCAATTCAAGTATAAAAATACCGCCCAAAATTATAAAAAGATTTTAGATTTGAAACGTTCAACTTTTGTAAAAAGTTATGATGAATTATAAAATTCTGGAGGAAAATTATGCAATATAATAAGGGGTACACACTCACAAGTGATGACACAGCCGTCAGGGAGCGGCTTTTTGAACGTAGCTTGTGGCGCAATGTTTATCTATGGATGGCTTTGGGCTTGGGGCTGACAACCAGTGTTGCCTATTTTTCAGCAGCAACACCCTCTATTCGTGCAATGCTGATGGGGCAAAATGCCTTTTTTTTGATGATAGGACTTTCTGTTGGTACAGTGGCTTTGGCCATGAACCTTTCTTTTCGTTTACAAAAAATGTCTATGAAGAGTGCTGTTTTTAGCTATGTAGCCTTCACTATTATCCAGGGAGTACTACTTTTTTCTATATTTTTATTTTATCCCACCTATATTTTAATTAAGACATTTTTAACAGCCAGTAGCATGTTCCTTGTCATGAGTCTTTGGGGTGCTTTCTCCAAACAAGATCTTTCACCTATTGGCAAATTTTGTATGATGGCTGTGTGGGGTATTCTTATTGCCACCCTGATCAATTTCTTTTTTCGTAGTACTGGTATGCACTACATCATTTCATTCATTGGTGTTTTTGCTTTTGCGGGGCTTACTGCATATGATACACAAAAAATTTCTCGTATGAGCAAAGAAATGAGTGAAAATATTGATGAGGTCAATTTCGTCAAGCTTTCTATCATGGGGGCTTTGATTTTGTATCTAGATTTTATCAACCTATTTTTATTTCTGTTAAGAATCTTTGGCGGAGGCCGCAGAGATTAGGCTATTGTAGATGAAGATGATTTAATCATCTTCATCTATCACACCATCTTCATCTTCATCTTCATCTATCATATCATCATCTTCTTCCATTTCATCATCCTCTTGCCCATCGTTGACTAGCACAGTTGTTGACTGTGGCATAATAGCATCAGCACCACTGTTTTCTTCTCCTGGCAAAAATGTGATAATACGAATAATGAAGAGGACAATCAAAAATACAATATATCCAATGATGACTGTCTTATTGAGCAAAATATCAAGGATAAGGCTAAAATCAGGATTCACAGGTATGTCCCCCCACAATGGGTTTTATATCGGATTTTTTTTCTTTTGGGCTCATTGTTTCTTCTTTTGTAATGGTGATTTCTTTTCCATACTTTTAAGATTGGAAATGAAATAATGAGCAAACCCAATCATCATACTATCGACAAATGAGGCTACCAAAGTAATGTGCAACATGATTGGCTCAAGAATATGTGAGCCTGATGTTAATGGCCTCCCATAGAACATACAGGCAAGTGGTAGCATCACAAATAATGCACCCTCTGGTCGGTGACTTACAAGGAAAGAGGCCAAAAATGCATATACAAAGATCATAAAAATTTGCCCAAAATTTAGGCTTAAACTTGAGTAAGAACGTACAATTGTAATCATAGCCATACTACAAACAAATACTGACCCTATACGAGAAAATAGTGCAAAAAGTGGAGATGTGAGACCCCCAAGGTCTCTTTTTATTCGTTCTACGGTGTGTGACATATAGCTAGAAGTACATGCATTAAGCTGTATGTTGGGAGAAAACAATGAAATCAAGATATAGCTAAAATTTCGGCGCATCCAGCTGGCAGGGTTTTTGTAGGTTGTCAAAAAATATGAGAGCAATACCACCAATACAATCACACATACAATCAGGCTAATTGTCATTGTCCAGAAAAAACTTTGATAATATACAAGATCCTGTGCCTTCAACGACATGCTCGTATGTACGCTCAAAAAGAACATCGGCAACCATGAAAATTGGATTGTAAATTCAAAAATATGATAAAAAATACGTGAAAGTGAGTCTGCTAGGTTATATGATGGTTCAGCTACTTCACGATCAAAGTCCAAGTTGATGCCAATAATGATTGCCAAAATCGCCATTGGCAGCAGGCTATTTAGACTAAAAATATTAAAGGCATTTGCAGGAAAGAGCGAATCAAAGATTCCTTGCAAATGGACTGGTGTTTCTGCGGCAATTTTTTCAAATTGTGCAGGAATACGCTTGATAGGCAAGATGATAGCAAGCAGTGTACCTAAAACAGCCATCACAAAAGAACAAAACACAATTAACCCAGAATTAATGGAAAGCATCAATAATAAACGTTTTTCCCTTTTTAGCTGGGCTACAGCCATAATCAGGCCAAAAAACAAGAATGGAAATGCCAGGTATCTCCACATTACAAGAGAAAAGCTTGCACCCAATCCCCAAAACCCAGAGAATGGCAGACTTTGGAGAGGCACAAATATCCCCAATGTGCATCCCGCAATTATGCTGATAAGCAGACGATAAGATAGGGGCATGATTCTCATCCTTTTCAATTAAAGTTCATTGAATTCTAGTGTCGGCCAGAAAAAAGTCCAGGCTTAGGGAAAGATAACCACGCATTTCTTTTTTTCTCAGAATGTTCACTGGTCATCTTTAGGATATAGTCAACAAAGCCATCCTCATCATTATTCTGCAACTCAAACCCCATTGTATACAGGGGCGTATCACTATGCATTACCGCCTGACAGTACCCTTTGATGGCTAAACTGACTGCATGTGAGAGCTGCTGTCTGGGATCGTCTGGGCGGCTAGAAATGAAATATATGGAGGTATCTGCCTCTTCCTCTATTATTTTGCGATACAATTCTTGAATCAGGTGTACAGTTGATTTAACCTCACCATCGATAATTTCATCGATTTTATGTGTGCTTAGGCTAGGGAAAATCTCTTCATATTTGGCCCCAAAGACAATAAAAATTTCAGAGGGTATCCCTGTTGTGCGCAAAAGCTCTCGCGAGGCTGTTTTTGTAGAAATATAACTGCGACGATTCCATGCGATTGTCTTTGCATATTTAGACGCATCGTATCCTAGCGTGACAACCTCACGCCCTTCAGTAGACAGGCGTTCACAAATTTTGTAGCAAATATAGCTTTCTTTTCCTACGATCAATAATGAATTAGACATTTCCGTAAGATTGTATCCGATCCTGTCTTTATGGTCAAGAATTTGAATGGATTTTCCTTACTTTCGTGATGACTTTTTTCGCCCTTTTTCTGGATATATCAGCCATGTTTTGTGTGGGGGTTTCCCCTTAAAGTCTAAATCAATTGTTTTTTTTGTAATTTCTTCTACCAAGCCAGCAATTTTCTCATTTTTTAGGCGTAGAGTTGTCAAGGGTGTAGAAAAAAATACATATCCAGTGCTATGTACACGCTCTAGACATGCATTGATCAAAAATGGATGATCACGTTCAATATTCAGGTCTGTTTTCATTTTACGACTATTAGAAAAAACAGGGGGGTCCAAGATGATGATATGGTATTTTTCCTTAATAGGTTGTGCCAAATATTCTAGCACATCTTGTTGCAAAAATTCATAGGCGGGGCTGTTAATCTGATTGGCATCAAAATTTTCCTTGGCCCATTGCAAGTAGGGAGAAGAGATGTCTATACTGGTGACTTTCTTTGCCCCACCAATTGCAGCAAAAAGGGAAAATGTGCCCGTATAGCAGAATAGATTAAGTACATTTTGGTCAAAACATGAGGCACGAATTGTCTCTCGTGCAATGCGATGATCCAAAAAAAAACCCGTGTCAATATAGTCACTAAGATTAACTTTGATGTGTAGACTTTCTTCTTCCACCCAAAAAATTGCAGAAGTGCTATCTTGTCGCGTATATTGTTCTTTCTCACATAGTCGCTCACGTACTTTAAGAAAAATTTGTGCCCTTGCAATACCCGTTGCTTCATGAACAATATCACGTATTGTGGGAGGATCATAAAGTGGGTGTTCTTGTACGCTGACGTGCAAATATTTTCCACCATAAAAATCAATAAAGAGTGGGGCATTTTGATCATAGTTGAATATGCGATAGTTTTCTCGTTGTTGTAATATTGCCCATTTACGCCGTTCTTGAAATCGTTTTTTGAGAAAATGCCGTAGTGATTGAGCCGTATTTAGAGCAGATTCCACAGGGGGTATTTAATTATCCTGCTCTAGCATCAAAAAATCAGAATTTTCAGTGGGTTTGATGGACATTTTTTCTAGTTCTGCCATCTCCTCTTTCATTTGAAGTGTCGTTTTTTCTACATGAATCACATAGCGTGGAGTGATACTAATATCAGCCTTCCATGGTGTTTCTGATGGTTTTTGACCATTGTGAACATATTCGATAATTTTGAAAGGTGAATTTTTTCTACCCGGGTGTTCTTGCTCAATGACAGCAAAGACCCCAGAACCCAAATAGGCAAGTCGCTGATCTTTTTCTAGGGGGTGATTATTCTTGAGGCTTTGCAACACACACTCAAAATGTGAAGGATCGCCTGTACCAGGGTTTTCTACAATAGAGGAGGAGGAAAGAATTTTTTTCTCACAAATAGGGCATACTGGCTGGTATGCAATACGTGGAGATTTTTTTTCTGGTCTATAAGCTGACCGCCCCAGCACCAGTGGCTTTTGCCTTCCTGGGCGTGTGATGGTGAGTGATGGTCCCTCGCGCCTTTTGCGATCATTGTTTTTTGATCGACGCGAGGACCAACGATTGCGTCCTGATCGTGATCTTTTTATTGTGGGAGATTTATTGCTCTCGGTTTCCTTCATCATCCAATTCCATGCCATTCCACTCTAGTAGCCCACGTGTCAACATACTGGCAATGCCAGAGACTGCTGACTGTAAATAGCGAGTGTTATGTATCTTCACCTTTAAATCCGCAATTTTACGCGGATCAGTCGGCTTGGCTATGCGAATCATATTGGAGTTCCGTCTCCCTCAAATGCGTTTTCGATATAATAGACACCTGACGTCCCTGTCAGCAAGCATACGTCGTAACGAAGAGAATGATCTTCATAACCCATATTTTTTTCTAGAAAATATAGTGAGGTTTGGATGATTCGACGTCTTTTGACTGCTGAAATAGAATACTCTAAATCTGATATGCCATAAGTCTGCCAGGTCTTCACCTCTACAAAGATGAGCACTCTCTCATGCTCCACTACTATATCGACTTCACCATAAGGACTCTTAAAGTTTCTTTCTATAATTTTCTGACCACGTTGTATCAGGTAATCACAGGCAAGACTTTCGCCCCAAAAACCGACTTTCTTTGTATTTCTAGGCCTGTAGTCGCCAGAGTTTTCACAACGATCCATAGGCCTTGTTTGACTTTAATAAGAGTAAAACTTTAATCTTTGAGTTTTTGACCACGGCGTGCAACCAATTGTCTCACACGCGTTGCCTTTCCAACACGATCACGCAAGTAGTAGAGCTTAGCTCTGCGCACACGGCCACGACGCACCATTTCTACTTTTTCTAAACGAGGGCTGTGCAATGGGAAAATCTTTTCAACACCCACACCAAAGGACAACTTGCGTACGGTAAAGGTCTCGCGTAGACCTCCATTGTTTCGAGCAATCACTGTTCCTTCATAAATCTGAATACGCTCAGTTTTACCTTCCACAATCTTAAAATGCACCTTCACGGTATCACCAATATGAAAACGATCAGCATTTTCCTTCAGTTGAGCGCCCTCAACCTTTCTCATCAAATCCACTTTTTGCTCCTTCTCCACTGTCATTAACAATTAAACTACAGATCTAGTTTACTATTTTGCATAATTTCACGACGATTGGCAAGAGTCTTCTCTAATCTTTTCGCATCTCGCCATTCTTTTATCTTTTTGTGGTGCCCAGAAAGCAATACCTCAGGCACCCTCAAGTTTGCAAAAATCTCAGGCTTTGTATAATGTGGATACTCCAGGAGTCCATTTTCAAAGCTTTCTTCCTCAAGGCTTTCTGGTGAAATAGCCCCATCTAATAGGCGCATCACTGCATCCATTATGACCAAGCATCCCAGTTCCCCAGAAGATAAGACATAATCTCCAATAGAAATCTCCTCATCCACATACAGATCAATAATGCGCTGATCAATACCCTCATAACGTCCGGCAATAAAGGCAATATGTGGATGAGTTGCCAATCTTTTGGCTGTTTGTTGGGTAAACAATTTTCCACTGGGGCTAGGAAATACAATATGCCAACCCTCTTTTTTGTGTGCCTCTATAGCTGCTGCCAACGGCTCAGCCTTGATGACCACCCCTGCTCCGCCCCCATAAGGGGAATCATCGCAAGTCTTGTGCCGGTCTGTGGCAAAATCACGAAAGTTGATGTGATTGCAAGAAAGCACACCTTTTTTGATGGCACGACCCATAATAGAGGACTGGCAATATTGGTCAAGAATCTGGGGAAAGAGAGAGAAGGTTGTAAACTGCATTTATAGTAATCGATCGTCCAAGAGTTCTACTGTTTGATTTTTTAAATCAATATCCCCAATAAAAACTTTTAAAAATGGGATATATAGGGGATCAGCTGCAATACGTTCAACTTCTAATACAATCTGTGCAGCTTCAAAAAAATGGCGGATAATACCAATGCTTTGGCCCTGAAATAGGAGAGTACTACCTATCAAATCTGAGAGATAATACTCCCCCTCTTTCAGTGGTGTTGCCAGATCGCGGGGAACAAAAATTTCGTATCCACGGATTTCGCCTACATGCTCTGGCGTACAATACCCATTAAAAATTATGACAAGTGCATCACCCTTCACCTGCACAGACTCTATGCGTGTGCGCAGGATCTGGTCTTGATGACGCAATTCGACTTCCTTTTTTTCTAGTGAAAAAAAATGATCAAACTCCCCTGAAAAACTGCGAACCTTAATCGCACCTTTCAATCCAAATGGCTTGGTGAGTTTGCCAATAGCCAGAGATTTAGTCAAGGATCTCGAGTGTCACACGCCGCCCATTACGGGATGCACTTGCTGCTAAAAGTGTACGGATTGCTTTTGCAATGCGCCCATGTCTACCAATCACCTTGCCCAGATCGGCCTCTGCCACCCTGAGTTCCAAGATTGTTGATTTCTCACCCTCTATCACATTCACCTGGACTTGGTCAGGCTCCTGTACCAGAGAGTTCACAACATATTCGACGAGTTCCTTTTCCACTTTAAGTTAGTTCTCCTTAACTATAGTTACTAGATTTATATTTTTAACTTGCCATCACCTTGTTTCTGCGAAAAAGGTTTTTGACCGTATCAGTCATTTGTGCGCCACGCTCTATCCATGTTTTGACCTGTGCAGCATCTACTTTAAACTCATCCTTTTCCACTGGGCGATAATAACCTAGTTCTTCCAAGACAGCACCATCACGGGGCTTGCGGGAATCTACAGCAACGATACGATAATACGGCCTTTTGGCTGTGCCAATACGTTTGAGACGAATTTTAACCACTTTCTTACTCCTATACCCCAAGGCTTTTCATTAATTGCGCTTGAGCATTTTTATTTTTACTTAACTTCTTCATTTGCAGTTTTGTTTTTTCAAAACGGTTTAAAAAGCGATTGAGATCCACAGGGGTCATCCCTGACCCTGCTGCGATACGCTTGCGCCGTGAGGGATTAAGTATCATGGGATTTTCTCGCTCCCTTTTTGTCATACTTAGAATCATTGCTTCCTCATGCGCTATTTGTTTTTCATTAAAATTTGCTTCAATATCCTTCTCGCTCACTCCTGGCAACATCTTTGCCAAATCTCCTGCTTTTCCCATTTTTTTAAACGACCGCATTTGCTCTAGATAGTCGACCAGTGTAAAGTTGGCAGACATTAGCTTTGCTTGCATTTGCATCGCTTCTTTTTCATCCACAACTTGCTGGGCTTTTTCTACCAGACTCAGGATATCACCCATGCCCAAAATACGACTGGCAATGCGATCGGGATGAAATACCTCAAAATTTTCTAGCTTTTCACCTGTTCCAATAAACTTGACTGGCTGTCCTGTGACAGTTTTCAAGCTGAGTGCTGCACCACCACGTGTATCAGAATCAAACTTAGTCAAAATCACGCCGGTGATACCAATGCGCTCATTAAAAACCTTAACGATATTCACAGCACTTTGACCAGTCATACTATCAGCCACAAATAGGCGTTCTACAGAGGGGATTGCCTTATTCAAGCTTTCCAATTCTTTCATCAGATTGTCATCAAGCTGCATACGCCCAGCACTATCGATGATCAGTGTATCATATTGCTCTTTTTTTGCCAAAGCCATTGCTTTCTTTGCAGACTCTAGCACACCCCTTTTTTCATCCACAAAAACAGGTACATCAATTTTTTGTGCCAAAATTTGCAATTGTTGCACAGCCGCAGGCCGGCTAAAATCACAAGCAGCAATCATCGGTTTGCGCCCCTGTGCCTTGAGGTGAAGCGCCAGCTTGGCCGCAGTCGTCGTCTTTCCAGCCCCCTGCAAACCAAAAAGAATAACAGGACTCACTACATCAGGGCCACGCAATGCTAATGCCTGATTTTCATCCCCCAAAAAATGCACCAATTTGTCATAAATAATTTTGGTAAATTGCTGCGCAGGGTTAACCCCTCGCAAGACATGTTCACCCTTTGCTTCTTCGGCAGTGGAATTGACAAATCGACGCACCACACGCAGATTGACATCTGCATCCACCAGGGCTGACTTGATTTGCTCTACCGCATCCTCAATGTTGCTCTGTGTGATACGAGACTTTCCTGCCAAGCTACGGCCTATATCAGAAAATGTTTGTTGAATCTTCCCTAGCATATGACATACCTATTTCTTGTTGACACGGATTTGATTCTACAGAATAAAGGGAATCTGTGTCAAACTATTTTGTAGTATTTTTATATATTTATATTAAAAAAATGATATTTTATTTGACTTTATTTATGATTGGGCTTATTTTTTCTCTCCAGAATAGCCAGAAGGACAATAGACATGATTTTGAGACCTTTTTTCTTGAGGCAAGATTCAAAATATCGCACTAAAATCAATGTAAATCATCAATACTCACAATTCAAACAACTTGATGTGCACTGATAAAGTCTGATTCTACTAGCAGAAATTTTTCAATTGTGCTAAAATCTGGTAGACATGGCAAAAAAGAAAACAACACGTCGTTCTGGGAGAAAAAAAAATTCCAGGGCATCGCACAAGGTATCTATTGAGAACAACCGCACTTCACGTGCATCTGAAACACTTGCTGAGGTAGAAACAGAAGCACCCTCACATGTTCTTGTGTGCAATACTTCTGATCAGAAGTCCAAAAAAAAGACAAAACCCCTCATCCAAACACCCCAAGAAATAACGCCTCTCCAGCAGGAACCTGATAGTACCCATCCTGCACAAGCAGATATGTCCGATATATCAAGCGAACTCACGCGTGTTCACGAGGGGGATGTGGCTGTTCGGCACCATATTTTCCAGCGGTTATGGGACCGTGTCACGGGTTATTTTTTCATTAGTGATGATGAAAATCACTGGCGTCACCATGCCAACCCCTGGAGTGTGTGGACAAGTTTAAGTTGTTTGCCATTGCTGGTTTTGGCAATTTATAGCCGCCAGTGGTGGGGGATCTATTCATGGGGAGCCGTCGTCTTGGCTATTTTGTGGTTATGGTTGAACCCACGCATTTTTTCTGTACCAAAAACTACGCGCTGCTGGGCCAGCTATGCTGTTTTTGGTGAACGCATCTGGTTTCATCGTTATGATAGAAAAGACACAGAAAGCCCCATGCCAAGAATCCCAGCACATCATTTTGTGGCAATCTATGCACTGAGCACACTGATGCTGATTAATGCAGTTTTTTTGGCATTTGCACTCATAGATCTCAAATTGACACAGATTGTGCTCGCTACTGTGATTCAAGTAATGGCACACTTGTGGTTTTATGATCGCATGGTGTGGTTGTATACAGATATGTATGGCGAAGACCCCCTGTATGAGTCATGGGTTTATTGATGAGTATGGGGGCTGTTCGTTTTTGTGAACTATGATTATACTTGTAGGCAACTATGGCGCATATAAAAGATATTTTTGATAGAAATTTCCTCGAGTACGCCTCCTATGTGATTAAAGATCGTGCCATTCCAGATATTGAAGACGGACTTAAGCCTGTCCAAAGGCGCATTTTGTATACATTACATAAAATGGATGATGGCACCTTTCATAAAGTAGCTGCAGTGGTGGGCCAGACCATGTTTCTGCATCCCCATGGAGATTCAAGCATTTATGAGGCGCTGGTTAATTTGGCAAACCGAGAGCTCTTTATCTCTAAGCAAGGAAATTTTGGCAATATCTTTACAGGGGATCCCCCTGCTGCTGCACGTTATATCGAATGCTCGCTCTTGCCTTTTGCCAAAGAGATTCTTTTTAATGATAATCTCACAGATTTTACTCCCAGCTATGATGGCAAAATGAAAGAGCCCGTTGTCTTGCCGTGCAAAATCCCCCTGATTTTAATTTTGGGTGCAGAGGGAATTGCCGTGGGCATGTCTACGCGTATTTTGCCTCACAATACCGCAGAGGTGCTGGATGCAGTGCGCAAGTGTTTGGCTGGGGAAGAATTTGCTCTATATCCAGACTTTCCTACAGCAGGGTTTGTAGATGTCTCTCAATATCAAGATGGATTGGGGCGCATTACCACACGCGCCAAACTGGACCTCAGTGATAGCAAAAAAATACTCATCACAGAATTGCCTTTTGGTGCAACAGTGGAAAGTCTGATCCAGTCTATTGAGGATGCAGCAAAAAAGGGTAAACTAAAAATTGGGAGTATCAACGACTTTACCACCGAGCATGTGGAGATTGAAATAGAGTTGCCCCGTGGTGTCTATGCCAAAGATGTAGAGGATGCGCTTTATGCTTTTACATCCTGCGAGAGCTCGATCACTGTCAATTGTTTAATGATCAAAGATCGCAAACCCAAAGTCTTGCCCATCACGCAGGTGATTCAATATCATGCCCAACATTTATGCGATTTATTGAAGAGAGAATTGACATTTGAAAAAAATGAACTTTTGGCCAAAGTACGTCGTCGCACACTCGAACGTATCTTTATAGAAGAACGTATCTATAAAATGATCGAAGAATTAAAAACTAGCCCCGCTATTGTTGGCGCTGTCAAAGATGGATTGACGCCTTTTGGTGGAAAGGAATTTGAGTTGCCAATACAGGATCAAGATATTGAGCACTTACTCACATTGCCTATTCGGCGTATCAGCCTTTTTGATATTGAAAAAAATCGCAAAGAACTGACAGAGATGCAAAAGCGGATTAAAGCCATTAACAAAGCACTCAGCGATATGGTGGCTTATGCATGTGACTATCTAGATGAGACACTGACAAAGTACCGTGATCAATTTCCTCGTCGTACTAGCTTGGCCAATTTTAAACGTGTGGATGTGCGTGAGGCAGCCTTGAGAAATCTTAAACTACGTTTTGACAAGGCAACGGGGTATTTGGGCTATGAAGTGAGTAGTGGTGAAATTATTAGCGAAGTCTCTATCTATGATCGTGTTTTGGTGTTGCGTGAAGATATGACCTATCAGGTATATGAGGTGCCTACCAAGATGTTTGTAGGAAAAGGCGCATTTTATATTGCACTGGCTGATAAAGACGAATTAGAAAAAGTTATTTTTAATATAGTGTATTTGGACCCCGCTAATAATTTTGGATATATTAAACGTTTTAAAATTACACAGTTTTTAACTAACAAGATGTATAGTCATATTTTGCCAGAAGGTACAAAATTGCTCGCATTCTGCTTGGGCAACGAGATGGCGATCTCTCCAGAGTTTGCACAAAAAAGCCTCATTAAGGAAGAAGTTTTCCGTGTAGATTCCTACCTAATTAAAGGGGTGCAGGCACAGGGTGTACGCATCAAGCCAAAAGAGATGATCAGCGCAAAATTTGTGAAGGTAAAAAAATAAGAGGGGATAAATATGGCAACTTCAGAAACAAAGCCTTGGGCTTTGATTACCGGAGCATCCTCTGGTATTGGCTATGCGATTGCCAAAAAACTCGATGAAAAAGGCTATCAAACAGTGCTTGTCGCCCGCAGGGCCGATCGGCTCAAAGAACTGCAACAATTATTGCAAAATCACAGCGAAATTTGCATTGCAGACTTGCGAGAAAATTCTCAAGTCATAGGTGTTTTTGAATTTTGTGAAAGTAAAAAGATTATCTTAGATTTGCTTGTCAATAATGCTGGTTTTGGCCATAACGGTGAGTTTAAAGATGAGCCATTGTCTATTGCTCAAGAGATGGTACAGGTTAATATTACCGCTTTAGTCACACTGAGCAAGCTCTTTTTGCCACAGATGCTGGCACAAAAACATGGGCGTATTGTACAAATCTCATCTGCTGCATCATTTTTTGCAGGTCCTTTGATGGCAAATTACTACGCAACCAAGGCCTATGTTACCTCCTTTTCTCGTGCACTCAACTATGAGGTGAGCCCCTATGGCTTGGGTGTGACGATAGTGTGTCCGGGTCCTGTCAAAACAGAATTTGGGCAGGTTGCAAAAGCCGGTAGCAGTCGTATTCTTAAGAAAAAAGTGACAACAGCACAGGACATTGCACAGTTCACCTATCATGCAATTTGTAAAAAGAGGGTTATGGCGATACATGGGGGTGCTATCAATGTTATGATAATACTTAGCCGTATCCTACCTAGTAGTCTTGTTATTAGGCTGACAGCACTATTAAACAAAACGAAGCCAAAGCTGGATCTTGAAGGAAAGGAGTTCTCGTGATGAATAAAAAATACTATGGGTATTTGGGTGTTGTTTTTATTAGTATTTTACTTTTAGCATGTGCGAGTTCACCAAAAAAGATAGAGGAAAAAACAGAGCGTACACTTTTTAATCAAAAATATTTTTTTCGTCCTGGGGCAGACTATTATAGCTTTGTGGATCTCAAAACTATTCGTCCACTGATGAGAGAAATAGTCAAACAAATGCCTTCTGGCCAGCGCATGCAAATGCAGATGATCGTTGGCAGGACGGAACGTGTGTTCTCCTACCATCTCAACAACTCTACATATTCACTGATTTTTGGCTCTTTTCCCAAGGCACTTTTGGATGGTTTGTTAGGCATGCATCCCGAGTGGTTGAGCCTAGAACCAGAAATTGCTGGCTATCGACACTATGAAATGAATTTGGAAATTGGCTTGCCCCTCTCCAATATCCTTTATATGACAACTTCAAGTCTCAGTGAAGCCTATCGGGCACCCACTTTGGCACGTGAGAGTGTTTTGCCAGCATTTGTGATACAAGGGATTGATGAAAATGCTTTTGTGCTCTATTTTCCACGTGGAGATCGCGCATTTGCCAAAGACAATAGTGCATTTTCAGATTTGCCCCCTCATCGATTATTGATGAGTATGACACCTATAGAAGCACGCACTTATCGGATTGAGATTGAATTTGTCTTTGACACACCTAGTGTAGCTGCAGGATTTATTCCACGTTTAAAATCAATGCTAGAATGGTATAAGTCCTATTATACCGGATTTGGCGATCTTCTTGATGTTTTCTCAATGAATCAAGAAGGTAAAAATATTAAGCTCTCAGCAATACTAGAGGCTGAACAGGTTGTGAGGATTTCTAGTGAAGCAATGAAAACATCAATGAATCGTATGACAAATAAAAAAACTCGCAAATAAAAAAATTTAGTACTTGCCCACAATGATACGAGTTTGGCCGGTGAGGTCTGGGTAGGTTGAAATTTTTGTAAACTCATGGCGTAAAAGGCACACTGCAATTGCAGGCATCTGTCTTGGGTCTGCCTCCAAATATATCGCCTGACAACGACCCTGAGCCTGTTGAATCAGTTTTTTGATAAGAACTAAACCATCTTTACCCTTTCCATTGAGAGCCAGGGCCGGTTCTTTCCATCTTTCTTTTGATTTTTTTTGTTGTGTTTCTGCAGGTGTTAAGTAAGGTAAATTTGCGACAATAATATCATAACTATCACATGAGCAAGAAAGTAAATCTTCTTTCTTAAACTGGGCATTACCTACATTGAGCATTTGGCGATTTTTTTCAAAAATTTTTTGACTGATACGGCTGATATCACTGCAAACGACTTGGGCATTGGGAAAGCAGAGTGCCAAGGTTAGCCCCAGTGTGCCGGGGCCTGTTCCCACATCACGCATACGATATGCCTGTGTTTTTTCCAGGTCAGTGCAGAGAACTTCAATCAAACATTCACTATCGGCGCGTGGAATGAGTAGGCCAGGACAAACAATAAAACGATAGCCAAAAAATTCTTGAAATCCCAGAAGGTATGCAATGGGGTAGCCCTGGGCGCGCAAGCGGCGCAAGTGGTTGGCACGCAAAAGTGCATGTGGATTAGCAATGCGTTGATCTTGATGTTCGGCCAAGAGCTTTGTGCGAGAAATACCAAGGGCAAAGCAAAGGATGAGCTGTGCATCTAGGGATGGTGTAGTAGAGATGGGGCGAAAGAGATTATGGGTTTTACTAAGCCATTCAAAGAAAGTGGGAGGGTGTTTTTTTTTTCTTAAGAATGAACAAGAAGTCAATGAATTATTTTATTCGCCCAGGCGACGTGCAATGTTTTGTACAATGATAGAGCGCATCGCAATGCCCGAAACAATAATGAATGAAGTGATAAAAACAGGAAAGAATCCTTTGTAATCTTTGCGAACAAGAGTTTTAGCAGCGTCATGAGGGCTGACATTGCGTGTCATTGCATAGACATGTAAAATCAGCATGATAGCAAAAATTGCAGGGCCATACATTGTATGGAAATCTCGAATAGGTTCAATAATTCTTCCATCGGCAAGCTCTATTGCCCAAATTTTGCGGGTATAGGCAGCAAGAATCATCAGTATCATCATAAGACCTAGGCCCATGGCTGAACCAATTTTCATTTTGTCAATGAGAGTTTTTTGTTGTTTTTTCAGACGATTTAAAAAGATTTTTTTGACAGAAATTAGATGTAAAATACAAAGCATACACAGTGCAGCAAAACCATAAACTTTATGAAATTCTTTTACCAGAGGGTGCAAGTTGCGCAAAGGTGCGGCCAAAAACATAAGTAGTAAGAAGGTATAGAACAAAAAAACAATGGCCTTTCTTTTGCCTGGAGATATCGTTGTCATTAATGAGCGATGATCCTTATTACAATATTGTTGAAAATTAAAGTAGCAGGGGAAGGACTCGAACCTCCGACCTTCGGGTTATGAGCCCGACGAGCTGCCAACTGCTCTACCCTGCGATATAGAAATGAGTATGACTTGAATGACTGGTCTTTGTCAATCTGTTTAGAAAAAAATCAGAAATGAAAGGCAGTTATATTTTTTTAAATAGACTTGGCACAGGGTTTGTTTTGTAGTAGTATAGAGTGGCCGTGTTCTTCAAATTTTTACAAAAGCTTTTTGCTGCAAAACGTCTCTCTGCATTTTCAGACCAAGATCGTGGATCTGCACTTGCGCTTTTGGAACGCCCACGCGTGAGGAAAGTTAGTACGGCAAAGGTGCCTGCTGCACCAGTAAAAGCTGCACCCACTCCTGTTGCACCCACTCCTGTTGCACCACCTACAGTCTCAAAAGTTGCACCCACTCCTGCTGCACAAACCCAAGGAGGGGAAGAGTTTGAGGATTTTGATCGTCTTCTAGATAATTGGCAAGGTGATGTCTTGACTAAAGATGATGAGGAAAAGGCTGCCAAGCATATTAGGCAGAAACCTGTGACCGATGCAATGCTGGACCGTGTCCTTGCCCGTGATGAGCAAGCGCCCACACTAAAGTTGCCTACACAAAAAAAGCCAAAACCAGCGCCTGAGGTTAAGTCGCCTGTTTTATCTGCCAAGCGATTGCATACATCATCTGAATTACTCACAGATGATCTTTCTGATACGAAGGCCCCTAGAAATAGCGAAGCATTTTTGAAGGCTTTGCGTGCAAGGCTCTTGGATAATGAGCGATATTCCTCTACAGTAAAGAAACGTGCTACAGCGCTAGATCAGCAAGTTGCTTGTCAAACATGTGGGACGTATATTATGGTGAGCGAACTGGTAGAAGACTCTTATTGCTGCCCTGCTTGTGCAACAAACTATTCTGTGTGTAATATGTGTGGCAACCCATTTATTGTGCAGAATAAGGCGCAAAAGATTTGCTCTAATAATGTGTGCCATTTGCGCTATGTGCGCGATCCGAGTTTAAGGCATATTCGTTATGTCTTGGTGAAGGAGTAAGTAATGCCTATCCATCTAGTTTTTTTGGGCCCACCTGGGGCTGGCAAGGGAACGATTGCAACTTTGCTGGCTGAAAAGACGGGGATGATACATATTTCTACGGGGGATATTTTCCGTTACAATGTACAAAATAAAACAGAATTGGGACTTAAAGTCGAGGCAATTTTAGCCAGTGGAGAATATGTGCCCGATGATGTAACAAATGCCTTGGTGAAGGATCGTCTTATGCATCCAGATTTGGCCAATGGTTATATTTTGGATGGTTATCCACGCACACTGCCACAAGTGGAGGCCTTTGCAAGTTTTTCAGAAGTCTCTTATGTGGTCAATTTTGTATTACCAGAAGAGGAAGTTATTAATCGACTCTCTGGACGTCTTGTGTGTGAAAAATGTGGTGTGGGGTATCATATTCATCATTTGCCACCAAAGCAGCAGGGAATTTGTGATCAATGTGCAGGTAAACTGATCACACGTGTTGATGATCAACCACAGGCTATTCAAAAGCGGTTGATCATTTATCAAACAAGTACAGCCCCATTAGTTGACTATTATCAAGAAAAGGGCCTTCTGATCAATATTAACGCTCAACCCAAAAGGGAAATTGTTTTGCAGAGCGTACTTGATCTTATCTCTTAGAAAAAACTATGGCAATTGGCCCTAATTTTATTATTACATCATGTACAAAGCAAGAAATGGCTGACGTTTTGGGTCTTTCACCTGCTTATCGTTCAACACAGCTATTTCATGCCATCTATCATGGTGCTATGGATTGGCAGGATGTGAGTGTTTTTCCCAAGGACTTGCGCCAGCGATGTGCTAATCTTTATCCATTGATTTCTAGTCGCTTTGTCAAGAAATACCAAGACAACCAAGATACAAAACTTGTTTTGAGACTTGTAGATGGTAAGCATGTAGAGACTGTATTGTTGGTCGATAAAAATGGTCGAAAGACTGCATGCGTGAGCTGTCAGGTAGGTTGTGCCATGGGATGCACATTTTGCAAAACAGGGCTACTGGGATTACTGCGCAATCTGGAAGCAGGGGAAATTGTTGAGCAAATTTTGCATTTGCAAAAGCTTTATGGGACTATAGATAATGTGGTCTATATGGGAATGGGTGAGCCCTTAAACAACCTCAATGAGGTGATTAAAAGTATTCGATTGCTGCATGCTCCTGATGGGCTTGGGATGAGTTTGCGTAGATTTACAATTAGCACATGTGGCTTGGTAGCGGGGATTCGACGCTTGATAGAGGAGCAATTGCCAGTACGATTAGCTTTTTCTTTGGTTACAGCAGATCAAGGTCTGCGTGAAAAACTCATGTATACAGCCAAAGCTAATCCCCTATGGGAAATCAAAAAATCTCTCATTGAATATCAACAGTATACACAGCAACGCATTACTTTGGAGGCTGCATTACTAGCAGGGTATAATGATCGCCCCCAGGATGCAAGATTAATTTCAGAGTTTGTTCAGGGACTGGACTATATGTTTAACCTCATTCCCTGGAATCCGGTGCCTGGGCTTTCGTATCGACGCCCCAATCAGCAAGAAATTCAGACATTCACAGATCATTTGCATCACCAGGGCATTCATATAGTTCGCCGTTATCAGCGTGGGGCCAATGTTGCTGCGGCTTGTGGACAACTAGGTGCAGATGTAGAAAATCTTCTTGATTAATCCTTAAGTGTAAGATTCATATTTTGGTCGGTGGTTTCTAGCACACGGATAGTCTGGCTAATCAGCTTAGAAAGATTGTCTCCCGCTTCTAACAATGCCCACAATAATATGGGTGTATCCAAAAAGATTTGTGTGGGCACATGCATGATCATGACTGGTGAGAGTGCAGTAATAAAAAAGTCATTAGAGCTAACAATTTTCAAGAAAATATTTTGTCCATAAAAGCTGTCTTCAGAGAGGGTTTCTACAAGCATTGATTTATAAAAAACACCCGCCATTCCCTTGATGATGAGGGCAACACAGTCAGGTTTTGCATGGTGCAGGTCTTCATTTTCTTGATACTCCTCAAATTGGGCTTGCTCTAGGACCAAGTTGAGGATTTTCCGGCTATTAATATTACGAAATAGTTGATTATCTTGTAAGAGTCTGCGTTCTTTTAATTTTCTTGTATACTGAGAAATGCTAGTGTGGTTATTCACAAATTCTTTGTAAAAATTTGCAGGGATACGGATAGTTTTAATATAGCTTTGTGCGATATAAGTCCCAAAGCTAGCTTGTTCTGCAATGACATCCTCTTCTGAAAGAAGAGATCCCACATCCAATATTTTGACTTGAGTTTTGTCGTGGGAAATCCATTTGACGAGGCCAGAGAGAATCATATAGACATATTCTGGAGTTTTTCCATCGTGCAAAATTACTGTGCCTGCACTGATGAGAATACGTCGTTGAGAGAGAATAGGTGTACGCTGAGTAAGATTAGTTTGAGGAAAATATTCACTGAGGTAATGATCAGCAATTTCACACAAATAATCTTTGCTGGCTTGAATGAGTAAATCTTCTGAGCCAAAAACGGTGGTGCTACCCATGGTCTGTTGCTCTATAGGCAAAGAGCCGGTGATGTGGCTTAAGATAATTTTGCCAGAATTATCTTGGATGTAATCTTCTGGATCACCATGAATAAGGCCACTATTGGCATCAATTTTTTTGATATTGACGGGTAGGTAATAGTATTTCCAAATATGCTTATAGTTTTCTTTGAGGGTATTTTGAAATTCATCTTCCACTTCTAAAAAAGACGTGTGAACCCGATGGCTAATGACATCAGCAAGATGCCCATAGCTACGGTAGCCCTGTGCAACTTTTTTTCTGAAGTAAAAAATGTTTGTTTCTAGCGGATGTGGGCTCATCACAGGCAAAACCTCAAAACCATTGAGACTAGACCATATTTGGGGTCTGAGATCGCAAATTTCAAAGAAGTGCGCAAAGTTATTTTCATCAAAACTCATCAATGCCGAGAGTTTTTTAACCACAGAGCGACGTACGATAGGTGTAGCATAAAATTTGATACGATGTTCACTGCGTAAGATACTTGTCAATCCTGCAAAATGATCATCATGGGCATGTGTTTGAAAAAGTCCTACCACTTCATTTAGGCCAATGCCCAATTTGTGTAGACCTTCTAATATATTGGGCCCTGCATCAATGAGATAATATTGCCCTGCTGCACATAGTACCGATGCCATACAGGGGCGATCCATATCCCATCCGTTGCCCTCTCCATTGTGAATGACAGAAAAGTCGCGCCTAGTTGTGGGATGAAAATCAAGATTGTATGGCACACCATAGCTTTGATTTTCTGTGATAGTTAAGTCGATAATTTCCTCTTGATCTTTATATTGAAAGAGGTACACATTGAGGCCCAATCGCACAATATAGAAATCTGGAGCCAGTTCATAGGGTTCTTCATTTGTTTTAATTTCTTGAAATTCAATAAACTCACTACTAGAGGATTGTGATCCAAACTTGAAACGACTTTTGAATGCGAGAAGAATTTTTTTTGTTTCATCATCGGTAAGGGGATCATTTTTGATTTCATTTGCCGTCAATCCATTAACGCCACGCTCCAAATATTCAATTTGTCCACGGATCTGCTCTGGAATACCTATAATGGTGGGTTTTGATCCAAAGCCTGGGTGTTGGGGAATGCCCATGCCTTGTTTGTATAGCATATGCATGATGGGGAATTCCGTTAGGTTGCACAATTCTCCATTTTGAAATGAGATATCTGAGAGGAGGATACAGTTGGGACCACTTTGCCATTCCCATTTGTCATCTTCAATAGGCTGGATAAAACCTGCCCGCATCAGGCGTTTGACACTGTCCATAGGACAGCCACAAAGGATTCTTATCCCTGCTTCACTTGCATCAAGATAGTAAACGCCATGCGTGATTTGATGTTTTGTCATTGTTTATATTATATATTATACCAAGAGGTGTATAAAAAGTCTATTATTTTGCCGTTACTCTTATTCAAAGTTTATAAAATAATTTTAAGGAATAGGTAAGATGAAGGGTTTAAGAGTATTTTTATTTATTTTTGTATTGGCTTCTCTTTCAGCGAATTCAAATCAAGCAGACAACGTGAGTCAGAACACAGTGAAGGGTTATGTAGTCAAATATCATCCAGTCTCTAGGTTAAAATCTTATGAGGCGATGGATAGCAATGATGATGGGGTTTTGGACACATTTTATTATTATGACGCACAGGGTTTGAGACTCAGACAAGAGTTAGACTCTAACTATGATGGTAATATTGATATTTGGATTCACTTTCGCAATGGTGTCTATATTGAAAAAATTGTGAAAGATACCAACCATGATGGAAAACCAGACTACGAAAAAGTTTATTAATTTTATTTTTTTAGTCTATTCTAATGGGATAAGTTTCTATCCAGGCATGTTCTATGCTGGGGTTGTTGCCTATTTCTTCCATCATGGGGTGTAGCATTTTATTTGGCATAATCATAATACACATATCATAGTCTATATCTGTGCGCATTGTCTCATTTTCGTATACCAGGCTATGTTGTAGTGCCATTGTTGCCCCCCCCAGCCCTGCGTGCATTGCACCATGAATGATTTTTTCTCCCGTTTTGTATGGAGTGTAGATAATCATACATAACAACTCATGATTTGTATGGGCTTTATCTTCATGATGGGTACTAGTGGGGGTTTTGCGTCTCCAGTCAATATTTGTCATCAGCCTGTCTATGGCTGTAATAATTTGTTCTTTGGATGCCATGTCAAAATCTGTCGCTAACTGAGTTTTTGTATCCACTCTAGCAAAATTGATTGGGTAGTGATAAATGAGGCCCTTGCCTGGTAGGTCTAGGCGGCCTGCCACTTTGAGTAGCTGGATGACCAACGCGGTATCTTGATAATAGGTAGTGAGGTCCAAGATTTCTTTTTGTTGGGGAATAGTAATACGTACTAGGCCCATCTTATTGCGAATACCCATGCCATCTGCATATGAGATTTGTGGTGAGAGATAGCCATTTTTTAGTACGCTATAGGAGATATGCTCAGCTTCACCTCGGCCCACTATCATGCTAATTCCATGCGTTTTTGTACTCAAAAATTGATCAACAGAATCCTCGGCAAATGGAATGGCTTTGAAGCTGAGATTGAGATGTGAGTAGACTTGCACATGTTGGCTATAAATACTGCCTCGGCCAGTAGAGATCAGATCTAGGCTATGGATAATTTGTTGATAAAATGAATGTTCAAGCGCAGGAGGCAAATAGATAGTAAAGACTTCTAGTCTTTCATTTACAAGTGTGGGCTTGCCAAAAAACTTTGCCCCTAATGTTTTAAAATTAAGTACATTATGGCGTGCATATTGCCAAAATGTGAGAGGAATAGAGAATTTGGCCAATAACTGGCGGACTTGTTCACACAGTAAATAACTCACAGAAAGTGTAACTTTGATCATAGGCCTACTTCTCATAATGGCAAACTCTCAAGTAGGCGTTTGCGTTCTTTAGCTTGAACATATTGCCCATGAATGAGCATTAAAATTGCAGGAAAAGCACAAGTGAGCGCGATGGTGCCAAAAATATCTGTAGCCATTGTTGCTTTTCCTAGCCCCATTTGCAGTGCGATAACCAATGGGATCGTGATCGGCCCCGTAGTTGCTCCAGCCGCATCCCAAGCAATTTCTACGGCCTCATTTTTAGAGATCAATGTGAGGACTAAGAGCAGACAATATGTGAGGCAAATGACGGGGGTAAAAGGGATTTTCATCAAGAGTCGCAATATACCCATAGTCAATCCTAGTCCTGCCCCTGTGGCCGTCATCTTGATCAAAAATGAAGAGGGCATTGTTCCAACAGTTGCTTCTTCTATGGTTTTGGCAAATGTGATGAGTGTGGGCTCTAGTGCAGTAACAGCAATCCCCAAAATGAGGCTAAAAATAAGGATAATAAGGTATCCTTGTAGGCGGTTATAGGCCTTAGATACATGATTTTTTGAAGATGAGGGAATAAAGAGGTATGTATTTTCTTGGGCATCATAGTATTGTGGCAAAAATTCTATCATTTTACTTTTGCGTGGGTTTGATTTGTCTATCATATGAAAAAATTGTATAGGACGCGCTTGCGTATCATAACCATTTTGTAGGTTTTCCAATTGGAAATTAGTCATGAGCACAGCATTAGAAAGATTCTTTTCGCTAGGCATAATAATAAGACTTGCACTATGGCCAATTTTTTCTCCCAGTGGCAGAAGCCCTTTTTCAATACCCAATGTGAAGGTCATGCTGCCAAAAATCAAAAAGAGAAGACCCAGAATCTTCTCATCAGGAAAAGGTAGTTTTTTTCGAAGAATTAAAAAGATGAGCGTGGCCAATGAGAGAATAATGGGCAGAGTGCTTTGTAAAGCATTTTTAAGCGCGATAAAAAATGTCAACTTTGTCGAATCTTCACTAGGTATGATAGGGATATCTTTTGGTAGGATAGTTGTAAAGAGTGAAGAGATACTTGCAGGAATAGAGGTATGAAAATAATAAAATAGCAGGCCAAAGACAAGCATGAAAATCACAGGCAACAAAGAGGCCAGTGCAATAATGCCCAGTCCAGATCCCTGCTTGGGTGCACCACGATTGACCCCCATGCCAAAGGAGATGATAAAAGATACGGTGATAGGGCCTGTGGCTACACCACCAGCATCCCATGCCAAAGCTACCAAGTCCTGGGTTTCTTTGTTCAAAAAGGCAAAAACTGAAAGACCTAGTGCTATAACAATAAGCACACAGAGCACATATTTTAGTGGCCACTGCAATGATGTGGTAAGGATGCCTAAGCCTGCTGCTGTCCCCAGCCCGATGGCGATGGCGTAGGCCAAAATGCTGCGATGTGACTGAATGATGCGTGCAGCCAATGAGGGGCTATCTGGCATAAAACTACTTTCTGTTTGTTGAAAAATAGCCACAGCAGGCTCAGCAATTGTTGCAATAGATCCCAGGATGATCGCCACAAAAACAATTACAAATACAGGAAAGAGTGTCCTTAGGTAAAAGCCTGCCATTTCTGCGAGTGGCATGACACATAGGCGTACAGATTCTAAAAATAGCGAAAGCCCCAGTAGGATTGAGAGCGTACCCAGTACTAGAGATGAGATAGACTCCAAACTTTCATTAAAGATAAAAACTTGAGAGAACAAGAGGTATAAGACAACACAAAGCACGGGCTTGAGTTGCTCATAAATTTTTGAGGATCCATAGCTGGCCCACAAAGCCATCTGTTGATCATAGGGAATCATCTTAATTTCTCTCCTTCAACAAAGATAATACAAAATGACTGCAGAACAAAGATTTTTTATTATCCTCAATATTGACATCAACACATGCTTGTGTGTACTATTTGTCGGTTTACACCAGGAGGTTTTATCACAATATGGCACAGGTCCAAAACAACCCAAATTTGATGAGTGACAAAGAGCGCACCAGTTATCGCAGGCTTTTAGCCATCTCGATGCCACTGATGATACAAGGACTTGTCACAACAATCATGGCGATGGTTGACCGCATTTTTATGAGCCTGTATGACATTGAGCAATTTGCTGCGATTACTCCCGCATTTTCTGTGGCATTTACCATTGGTGCAGTCTTCAATGGTATTGCTTGGTTTACCAGCTCGATGGTGGCACAGTATTATGGTGCTGGTCAAGAGCAAAAACTAAAACTGCCCATGTGGCAGGTCATTTTCTTCTCACTTTTTGCCTGTGTCATGATTTTTTTATTCATGCCCTTTAGTCGTGTTATTTTCCATCTTTTTGGGCATGATGAAAACTTGATTGGATATGAAAGTATCTATATGAATTTTATGCTGGGCACGCATATGGTGGGATTTTTTTCTGCCGCGATTGGTGGCTATTTTTCTGGCACTGGGCGCACCACCGTAGCCATGTGGGCCGCTATTGGTGGTAATATCACCAATATTGCTCTAGATTGGTGGTTTATTTTTGGAGGACTGGGCTTGCCTGCTATGGGAATCACAGGTGCAGGACTTGCCACCCTCTTGGGTGCAGTGGTCACACTATTAATTTCTGTTGCAATTCTTTTGGTTGAGGGATACTCACCTGTGGGTAAGGCCAGAAATTTGCTCAAACCACAATGGGATACAGATGTATTTAAGCGCTTGCTCTATTTTGGATCTCCTGCGGCGATTCAACTGGCTGTTGATACAATGGGGTTCAGTGTGGTGATGTTATATATGGGAAAACTAGGCTGGGCACCTACTGCAGCAGCAAGCATGGTTTTGAGTCTGCAGCTATTTTCCTATTTGCCTATTGTCAATATTGCCACAGGTTGTGGTATCATGGTGGGACAAGAGCGTGGCGCGGGACGACTACATAATATTCCTGTTACAATCAAAAAAACAATGTTAATGAGTATAGGGTTTAGTGCAATATTGACGATGGGAATGGTCTTCTTTCCTGATTTGATGATCAAACCATTTAGTGGCAGTCAAGAGCTAGATAAAATGATAGAAATCCAGAAGTTTTTTTATCCCATGTTGATGGTTTCTGCCGCATGGCTGGTGATTGATGCGATTTTGAATGTATATTTACATTCGCTCAAGTCGCTAGGGGATACCATGTTTGTCATGATTTCTTATATCATTTTAATTCCTTTGACAATGGTGCTACCTGCATGGTTGATTACTGAATTTTGGGGCAATCCTGTGGCTTTATACGCAGTGATTGTTTTATTTGTCTTAGTTCTTCTTGTTTTGCTAGGGCTACGCTATCATGCCGGCACATGGAAGAATTTTCATGTGATTCCCCAAGAAGATGAGCGTCATGAAGATGAAGAATTTTTAAATAGTTCCTCATAAAAACGCGCACTTGTTGCGAGTTCTCTATAGAGCTGGCAACTCTTTTTTATACTATCTATAGGGTTCTTGGCCTCTCTTTGACTTACTTGAAATTGTTGAAAAAATGGTTCTAAGAGAAAGGCCAAGGCTTCTTTGCTTTGGCTTTGAGCCAACTGTGTGTCGATAGTCTCTAGTTTTTTTATACACATATTTATATCCTGCTTTTTAGCAAATCGTCGCAAAAGATTTTGAGTTTCTTTTTCTCCCTGATGACATAATTCTTGCATTTGAGTCAAATCTTTTTGAATTTTTTTGATGGCTTGGTTGAGTTTTTCTTGCAGTATATCGGTTGCAATCTCAATGGTATGAATCTGAGCCATTTTTTTGTCAATTGCTGTACGCTGTATGGGTAATTGCATGATGTGTTGCCAATTGCCGGCTGGGATATTCGCAATACTCACCCCATCAGAGAGATTAAAACAACGCAAGCTGTGGGCCTGGTCCTCAAACCACAGCCGATAGACCTCCATCCTTTTGTCTGTGAGGACTTGGGGGCGTTTATTTCCCTCATAATATTGAGGATAAGTTCCATAGCTTTGCACCACAAAAAAATTTTCTGCAGGGGCTAATCGGGTGCCATCATCTATTGCCCATTGTTCAAAACGTGCACCATGTGCATGTGTTTTTCCATCGGGAAAGGCTAAATCTAGTCCAATCATCCATAGTTCACTGATGCCTATTTGTCGTGCAAAATCAAAAGCACTTGTAGAGACAGATCCTCCAGAAACTAATTCCCCCTTTTGCTCAGTTTCTTGCTCCAAATAGCGCCCTATAGGGAAGAGTGAGCTAGTAAGAAAAAAATGAAAACGTTCTTTTTTTCGTAGAATAGAGGGATAGAGACTGGGGTCGGCAATAAAGACGGTGTGGGGGCTGTAGCAATTGTCGAGGTGGCGGCTGTTCCAATATTGGCTATCTACAGAAATGACAAAATCTGGATGAATATCATGCTGCAGTAAGACACGCAGTGCAGTATCTACACAAATCAAGACACAGCGCGATTGCACGGCTTTGACATGGGGCCACAATGTATCAAGGCTGGGGCCCGCAGCGATAAGGAGGGCAGGAAATCCTTCAAATTTATTTTTTAATTGGCTAATGCCTGGTGTTGTGGCAAAGTGTTCTAGGTTGCAACATAGGCTACGAATCCACAGTTCACCTTGCTCTTGGATTGTTTTAAAGTTAACGCTTTTTCTCAAAAAATATAAGTGAATTTCTTTGTGTAATGTTTCATAAATCTGGGGCAAACGTAATGATAAAACACGATTGGCAATGATGCGTCCACTATAGACATTGAGTTTGCGTAAAAATTGTAAAAGGTCATTTTTATCATTAGAAAAGAAGAAGTGTGCCTCTTTGTGCATAATAACAGAAGTGAAGTCTATATGTAGTAAAAGTTGGGCAAAAAGTGGGATGTCTGGTTCAATCAGAATAAGTACTTTTTGTGGGCGGGTTTGTATAAATTCCAGCGCTAAATAGCCAAGCCCCAGGCCAATCAGAGTATAAGATTCGCAGTCGTCAGGGATTCCTGCAAGAATCTTCTGTGCTTCAGCGATGGGGTTATATGAAGAATGAACCCCTTGGTCAAAGCTCGTCATGGTGGGAATTTCTCGTGTACGACTAGGCGTAATGGTGATGCCCGTGGGTAGGCTTTGGCACAGATTTGACAATGTTTGTTTCCATTGCACCTGTGGGTATCGAGTACATAGTGCTTGAATGTTGCGATCAAAGACGCACATTAACCTAATCCTCTTTCATCTCTAGTCGTACAGTGATATTGGGGGTCACTAATGTGCCTGCAGGGGGAAATTGTTCAAGGACGACTTTTCCTTCTCCCACAATATGATAGGGAAGATATTTATTAACTTTAAAAAATTTGTCCAATTGGTTAGGTGTCATTCCTACAAAATTAGGTAGATACTTGACTTGGGTTTTTTCTGTATTCACAGGCGAGGGTGTAGGGTTCTGGCTTCTGGCACGTAGTGTAAAAATGCCCGAGGATGGCAGCCCATACAAAGGGATCATTTCACGTGCAATTTCACCAATGAGGGGGGCAACGATATTAGCACCAAAGTAACTTTTTCCCTGCGGATTGTAGATGCTGACATACACAATATATTGTGGATCCTGAATAGGGAAAATTGCCAATGTACTGGCAATATAATTAGTAGTACTATAGCGGCCTGTACGTGGATCGTATGTTTGGCTTGTTCCTGTTTTTGCCCCAATACGAAAGCCTGGCACACGCATGCGGCGTGCAATCCCTTCATCTACACCAAACTCTAGCATAGCCAAAACAGAGTTAGCCACTGCAGGGGACAAGACTTCAGCAACCATTTGCCTGGGATACTCTTGGGTCACTTTACCGCTACTATCAACTACACGACGCACGATGCGTGGTTTGAGCATCACACCACTATTGGTGATGGCTGTGGCAGCCTGCACAATTTGTAATGCTTGCACACCCACTTCTTGCCCAATGGCAATCGTAGGCTTGCTGCGAATAGACCAGTTTTTTGGTTCTGAGAGAATCCCGCTGGTTTCTCCTGGCACATGAATATTAGTTTTGGTGCCAAACCCAAATTTGCGCAGACGATTATAGAATTCTCGTGAAGAAATACGCATGCCAATAGCCGCAGTTCCTGCATTGCAACTATTAGACATCACCTGTGTTACATTTTGTTCGCCATGCACACCTGTGCACTTGATGATGATGGGCTCGCCATTAGGTGGGTCTATACGATAAAATCCTGGACAAAAAAAACGATCACTAGGAGAAACTCCACCACTATCCATAACAGAGGCAATTGTAAAGATTTTGAAAACACTCCCTGGTTCATAGGTTTGCACAGCGGGGCGATTGAGTCTTTGATCTGGAGAGGCTAGATTATAGTAATTGGGGTCGTAGGTGGGTACGCTGGCATAGGCCAAAATATCTGCAGTTTTGGCATCTGCGACAATGGCAATTGCAGAGGAGGCCTTATTGTCTGCTACTGCACGAATCATTTTGCGCTCTAGGATAGATTGTAAGGGTACATCAATGGTCAGTTCGATAGAAGAGCCCGTGACACGATCACGAAAAAACTGATCAAAACCAGAGGGGGCAAGTACACGCTCATAAGAGTATTCTAGCCCATCACCACCCTGGTTGTCCAAGTTGACATAGCCAATGAGGTTGGCCGCCACAGCACCTTGGGGGTAGATTCGGCTTTGGTCAGAGAGAATGCGCAGGCCACGAATATCGTTGTCTCTAGCTACGGCCAAGATTTGATCACGGATTTCAATGTTTGTTTTACGCATCAAATTAATATTTCTGGCACCCGTTGTTTGAGTGATTCTTTCATGAAATTCCTCAGCAGGCCACAAGAGGATGGGCGCCAGGGATTCGGCTGTTTTTTTAATGCGTTGTGCAGCAGTTTCTGGGTCTTCGCTGGGTCGTAGCGCTTGCAGGTCTGGCAACCACAGATCGATAGTAAATGTTTCCAATTCCTCAGCTAGCAGATACCCATTGCGATCATAGATAGAGCCGCGCTCGACTGTTGGAAGTTTTGGCCGGATATGCGATATATGCTCTTTTGTGCCTAAAATGACCAATCTGCCTGCTACAAAGAGTGTGAAAATGAGGATACACATAACCAAAACAAAATCTTTGGCCTTCATTTTGGCCAAAAGACTTACGCGTTTTTCTTCTTTTGTTGGTGCATAGACTTGGTAAGAATCAGGATTAATTTCCACGGTGGATGACTCCTAGCACATGCCCTATGACATGTTCTCTATGCACAAGGCCATAGTGGCGTGAGTCTAGACTATTGTTCAAATTATCTCCTAATAAAAAGTAGTCATTTTTTGGAATATAAAGATATCCATCTTTGATTAACCAGTTGACAGAGGGGTTCAGTGGCAAGTAGTCACCATTAAGATAAATGCCATAGTCTTTGTCTATTTTGATATTTTGTTCTCCTACCAGGACCGCACGTTTGATAATGGGATTTCCCTTGTTATAGACTGTGAGCATAGAGTTCATTTTGGGTTCTCGCAACTTCCAAAAGATTTTATCTACAATAATCAAATCACCCTCTTGGATGCCAGGGGTCATGGAGTTTTCTAGCACACGGTATGAAGAGAGGCCAAACCCAAAGTAAGAGGCAACAATCACAGATGAGATAATCAAGAGAAAGAGCGCTAAACGTTGCATCATTGTGATCCTATTTTATCCTCAGAGAAAGATCAAGAAGATCAAGGAGAAATATGGGATGATCTTCGGACTCTTTTTCGTCTTGTTGAAGTAAAAAATTCATGATGATGTTTGATTTTTCCCATTGTGATTTTATCAAAAAATTGATAAAATGTGGGATGTTGTTTTTAAAACAATGAGAGGAGTATACAAATTTCATGAGTGTTCGAGTCCGTTATGCCCCCTCTCCCACTGGATATCAGCATATAGGTGGTGCCAGAACGGCATTATTCAATTACTTTTTTGCCAGGGCTCATGGTGGTGCATTTATTTTGCGTGTAGAGGATACAGATCAAACACGTTATTTTGATGAAGCACTACAAGACCTATATCAAACACTAGATTGGCTAGGAATTGTGTGTGATGAGGGACCAGAGCAGGGGGGCAAATATGGCCCCTATATTCAAAGCCAGCGCAGCGATCTCTACAAAAAATATACCCAAGAATTAATCGACAAGGGGCATGCCTATCACTGCTATTGCAGTGCAGCCCGCCTTGAGCGTATTCGCAAAATTCAAGAAGCCAATGGTATGGCACCAGGCTACGATCGCCATTGTCGTCATTTGACGGATGAAGAGCGCAAAAAATTTGCCGCAGAATGTGCACACCCCGTGGTGCGTTTCAAGATACCAGAGGATGGGGCAGTCACTGTGCATGATGAATTGCTCGGTGATGTTACGCGTGAATGCAAAGATATTAACCCCGATCCCATTCTGATGAAATCCGATGGATTACCTACATATCATTTGGCCAATATTGTTGATGATCACCTCATGCAAATCACGCATGTATTGCGTGCACAAGAGTGGCTGCCCAGTGCACCTTTGCATGCGCTTTTATATCAGGCGCTTGGTTGGGATATGCCAAAGTTATGTCATCTGCCTATGGTGATGGGCCAAGATGGGCAAAAACTCAGCAAACGTCACGGGGCTACCAGTGTCAAAGATTTTCGTGCAAAAGGTTATTTGCCCCAGGCTATTGTCAACTATATTAGTTTGCTTGGGTGGTCACTAGATGATAGTACTGAGTTTTTTTCACTACAAGACTTGTGTAAATTTTTTCGTCTGGAGAGGCTCAACAAAGCCCCTGCCGTATTTGACTATAAAAAATTAGATTGGTTTAATGGTCACTATCTCAGAAAACTGACCCCGCAGGAACTTTTTGATTTGATGATGCCATTTGTTCTGCAGGCAGGATACCTGCAAGATTCTCTTAGTGCAAAGGATGTGCAAATTTTCAAACAAGCTGTTCCTTTGATTCAGGAGCGTTTGCACTATCTTTCTGATGTAGGTGATTTGCTAAAATTTTTATTTATTAAGCCCAAAGACTATGATGTTCAGGTAGCGATCCCCAAAAAAACCGATCTGCAAACAACGCTCAAAATTCTTGATATGGCGATTGAAATTTTTGAGGGTATGGAAAATCAGAGTGATGAAGAATTGGAGCAAATGTGCCGCCAAAAAGCAGAAGCAATGCAGATTAAAGTTGGAGCATTTTTGCAACCTGTGCGTGTTGCATTGACAGGCAGCACTGTTTCTCCCCCACTTTTTGGGTCTTTGCGGCTTTTGGGTGCACAAGAGGGTCTTGCGCGTATGACGCAACTTAAAACACAGTTATTGGCACAATCATAAGTGCAAATTTCTAAAAAAAATGAGCCACACATTTGTGATGGTTTTTGGTAAGGTGGAGTAATGAAAAAAACTATATTTGTATGTGTGTTAATAATGATGGGGATGCTCACATCTTCTTTGTCTGCACAAAGAGGGCAGGAAACAGCCGATGCTTTTCTTAAGAGAGTCTCTGATGGTTATGCTAAAATTAAAGACTATCGTGCCAATGTTTTTATGTTCAAGCAGGGAGTCTCACAAAATGGAACTTTGTATTATGTGGCCCCGGATCGTCTCAAAATTGAGTATCGGGTACCACAACGCCAGGTATTGCTAATCACAGAAAATCATTTGCAACTATATCTGCCAGAGTATGAAGTCATCATGGAACAACGTCTGAGTGGCAAAACCAGTGAGGATATGGCAGGTATTGGTGTGGGGCGTGGCTTAGAAGTTTTACAAAAAAACTATTCTGTGAGTTATGTCAACAATGCCAATCCCCAACCATTGGCCCCAGGATCTGCAGAAATGGTGATCAAACTGCAATTGCGCTGGCGTGTGAATAGTGAGGGCTTTCGTAGTTTAGAGATTTCAATCAATCCACAAACGTTATTGATCCGCCGTGTTTCTGGAGTGACAAGTCTTTTTGAAAATATTCAATTTGATTTTACAGGTATTACACTAGATTCTAATATTCCTAAGACAATTTTTACAATTGAACTAGATGACACAAGCCGCGTTAACCGTTACCCAGACTTTATTTTTGGTTATCAAGAGGGCTCTTAATAAATGAAAACACCAGGGGCATTTTTGCGTGATTTGAGAGAAAAAAAGGGGTATAGCCTGCAACGTGCAGCAGGAGAGACAAATATTTCACTCAATTATATTCAAGCATTGGAGAATGATGAATTCGATAAATTCCCTGGGGAGCCATATTTGATGGGTTTTTTAAAAACTTATGCAGATTACTTAGGTGTTTCTCATGAACAGGTGCTTTCTCTTTACGAGAATTACAAACTTGCAGAATCACCCATACCTATGCATGAACTGATGAGCAAAGAAAAATTTAGGATGCCCACATGGGTTTGGGGGTTATCTTTGAGCCTAGTTGTCGCCATGGCGACAGCTTTTTTTGTGATCCCCTATATTCAAAAAAAATACCAAGAACGTTTGCAAAGAATTGCCTATGAAGAAGAAGTAAATCAGAGTAAGGAAAAAGTCTATAGTGTGGATGAGCAAGACTATTCTGGTGTGTTAAGAATCGGAGATAGTATCATTCTGACCTTTGGCGGTGCAAATGAATATCGTTTCACCCCAATCAAAATGGTGGGCAGTGTGACAGAGTTGGAGCAACAATATAACGATGAGCCAACGGTCACCACATTTTCTATCAGTTTGGGGGAAGAGAAATTTTTTTCTCTGGGTGGTAGTAACCAGGCCAATTTTGTTTTCAAAGTCCTAGATGTGGGCTTGGAAAATGGGAATGCAATTAGCATACAAGCACAAAAGCTCAATAAATTCTCTATAGATAGAAATCAACAACAAAGAAGGACTGCCACTACTCAATCACAAATACAGCCTGAAATACTACCAGACAATCTGATGGCTATGGGTGCTGGAGATATTTATGCTGGTCAACGCCGTGTTATTTTGAGTATGCGTAGCCCGATTCGCATTGAAATTAACATCCTCTTTACCGGAAATTCAAATTTTCGTTATCTTTTGGATGGGAGAGAGTCTCAAGAACGCTATTATCAAG
Organism: Spirochaetia bacterium; assembly: GCA_051648825.1. Taxonomy (GTDB): domain Bacteria; phylum Spirochaetota; class Spirochaetia; order WRBN01; family WRBN01; genus JAHHUI01. The sequence goes on along the minus strand of JBOFFX010000001.1, from coordinate 88,808 downwards.
AGGGGGAAAAATTCCAGCGTAGTATGAATTCAACTTTTCGATTGTGGACAGCTAATGCAGGAAAAACAAGGCTAAAAATTGGTTTGCATGAGGTGGTATTGGGCAAAGATGGGGAGGTTGTTGTCAAGACATTACGCTGGGTCTATAACCCAAGTGGTGGTGGCTATGATCTTATTCTCGAAGATTTTACATAAATCGTGTCTTTATTGTGTTTTTGGCGCCAGGGTGTTGATTTTTTATTGCCAACTTTTTGCCCCATGTGTTCAGAGTCTTTGGCTGGCCCCTTGGGTATTTGTCACAATTGCTATATACAATTAGATGCATTTACCCCACCGTATCAGTATTATTGCAGCACTTGTTCTCGCCCAATTCTGGGATCACAATCGCAGTGCTCTCTGTGCCAGTTAACAGCACCAGATATTCAGCATATATACGCACTGTTTCCTTATGAAAAAATGATCAGGGAGCTAATCCTTCACTACAAAATAGATCACAATTTTAACTTGAAAAGACTATTTGCGTTTTTAATTTCTCGTTCACATTTTTTTTGTGATGCACAAAAGGCTGGGTTTGCTGTTGTGGCTATTCCTTCTAGCAAACAATCATTTGGTAGCATGCAACTGATTGCCAATGAGCTGAACTTTTTTTATCAAGCCTCAGTACAAAACGGCCTTTTTAGCCATGCAAAAAAACTACAAAAAACATTAGACTATAACCAACGACAGTCTAATTTAAAGAATCAAATGTATTATAAGGGATATGCCGCAGAGAAAGTACTCCTTATTGATGATATCTTGACAACTGGGGCAACAATGAGAGAAGCTATTCGTGCAGTGAGGGTTGCAGGTGCCAAAGAGATTCGTTTCTTGGCAGTCAGCGCTGTTGCAGAAATAGAAAAAGTTAGTGACTGATGGCGAGTGAAATAACTTTTGCTGGGATTTCTTCTAGCGGAAGTAAGTATTGCACATATCCGTGTTCTGCAGCAATTTTTGGCATGCCATAGACAACGCAAGAAAGTTGATTTTGTCCAATCGTTGTTGCACCTGCCCGGAAAAGAGTCCCCAATTCTTTGGCTCCATCATCGCCCATTCCTGTCATCAAAATGGCAATTACTGAATCTCCATAGATTTTAGCTATACTTTCAAAGAGTACATCAACACTAGGTCTGTGACCATTGCGTGGCACCTCACTAGAGAGGCGAATGACGCGTGCGATATTACGATCTTCTATCGTCATGTGTAGATTTCCTGGTGCAATGATGACTTTTCCTGGGATGACCATCATGCCTTCTGTGGCTTCGCTGACTTGTAAAGTACAAATTTCATTGAGGCTTTCTGCAAATGCGGCTGTAAAATCCTTGGGCATATGTTGAACAATAACAATAGGAATAGGAAAGTCGCCAGGGATCTCTGATAAAAATGACTTAATAGCAAATGGTCCACCTGTAGATGCCCCTATACATACGATTTTTGGGGTGATATTTTTTTTAATAGGGATTTCTGTTGTATTATAGTGAGGCCATTCTTCCTCTTTTTGAGTATTTTTAGGGTCAAAAATAGGCCGTTCTTCTTCTTTTTTCCCCAAAAGTGCTAGGCCCTGTTTTTTTGCATGGTGTGAAAAATAGGCATAAATCTTTTCACACAGTTGTTTTGAAATTTCATTGATATCTAAGCTTATTGCACCAGATGGCTTTGTAATAAAATCACATGCACCCAAATCCAGTGCTTGCATGGTAATCCTTGCACCTTTTTTTGCTAGCGAAGAAAGTACAATAATAGGCATATCTATTTTGCGCCTACCAAGTTCTTTCAAAAATCCAATCCCGTTCAGCTCTGGCATTTCTAGATCCAATGTGATAACATCGGGCTTCAACTCCTCAAGCTTTTGTAGTGCAATTTTTCCATTCATGGCTGTACCAATGACAGTAAGGCCTGGATCATTGTTAATAATTTTTGTGACTAAATTACGCATGAGTGCAGAATCGTCAACAATAAGAACACTAATCTTTTTCATTGTGAATAGCTCTCTCATATACTGTAATATATTCTGTTTTTTTCATGCGAGGTGGAAATGGTTGATAGATACTTTCTAGGGATTCTGTGTGCCCCAAAATGAGATAGGAATGTGATGCCATAGAATGACAAATATTATCAATAACTTTTCTTTGAGAATTTTGGTCAAAATAAATGAGGACATTACGACAAAAAATGATATCAAAGCGTTTGTAATGTGGATTGAGGATTAAATTTCCATAGTCAAAAATCACATATTTTTTGACATGTTGTTTTATTAAATAGCCATTGGCTTGTTGGATAAAATACTTACTCAAGAGGTCGCCAGGAATATCCTGGCATTTTTCTTCTGAGTATAATCCTTCATGTGCAGTATAAAGGCAGTTAAGACTGATATCTGTGGCAAGAATCTGAAAGGGTGTATCAGGGGGTAAATGCTCAAGAAGATGTATCGCCAGGCTATAGGCTTCTTCTCCAGTGGAGCATCCCGCAGACCAAATATTAATATATTTTTTTGCACCTAATTCACTCTTCTTTTCTGACAAAAGTATAGGGAGGATCATTTTTTCTAGTGCTTCAAAATGTGCAGGTGTACGAAAAAAACGCGTCAAATTAGTAGTGACAGAGCTAAGAAAGAGTTTGTTTTCATGCTCATCAAAGTTAATCAGATTATAATATTCTTCTATCGTTGCCAGTTCAAGATTACGCATGCGTTCAAGGATTCTTCCCTCTAGCGTGATCCGATTGGATTGTGTAAATTTGATACCTGCTTGGCGATATATTAAGTCACTGAAGAGGATGAAGTCTTCATCGAGCAAATGGTTTTCATATGATTTTGGAGGCAGTATGTTACTCATGGGTATTTGTATTAATATTGAGCATATTTAATAGGAGTTTAAGGTCACTATCAGTGTGAAATACTACCTCTAATACACATCCTTTTGCCTTGGGTTTAATTTTTACTGGCAAGTCTATTTTTTCTTTAATGCATGTTTCTATTGCTGCATAACGATTATTTTTTGTTTCAGGTGCCTGCGTTTTGGCAATATTTTGTACACGATTTTCTACATGGCGCACAGAGGTTTTATTTTGGGTAATCTCTTGAAAAACTTTTTCTTGCTGGTCCCTCTCTGTGATTGAGAGCAAGGCACGTGCATGTCCTGCTGTGAGTTCTCCCTTGTTAATTGCACCTTGCATATGTGATGGCAAATTCAATAGACGCAAAAGATTAGCCACAGTACTGCGATTTTTACCCAGTTTATCTGCCAATTCTTGTTGTGTCAAATCGGCTACTTCCATGAGGTCTTTATACGCTGTGGCCTCTTCGAGTGGAGAAATGTTTTCACGTTGGATATTCTCTAGCAATGCCACGATGATTCGATCTTCATCACTGAGGTTGCGAATTATGACAGGGACTTCTTTGAGTCCAGCCAATCGTGATGCACGAAAGCGTCGCTCCCCAGCAACGATACGAAATTCTTCACCATATTCTTCCACGATAATAGGCTGTAGGACACCCTGCATGCGGATAGAGTTAGCTAATTCACCAAGTTTTTCAGTATTAAAATATTGTCTTGGTTGATTTTCGTTGGCAACAATTTTACTAATATCTATTTGTTTGATGCCTGAATGATTTTCTGATTCATCCATCTCGAGGGTTCCCAGGAGGGCATCAATACCACTGCCCAGACGTTTATGCTTCTTTTGCACGGTCAATGACCTCCTGTGTTAACAATTTGTAGCGTTCAGCACCCAATGAGTTTGCATCATACAGATTGATGGGTAATCCATGGCTAGGGGCTTCAGCGAGTTTGATATTACGAGGGATGACTGTTTTAAAAAAGAATGCACGATTTTTAATGCTCTGAGTTGTTTTTTCGATTACCTCGATACCCAATCTGGTACGACTGTCAAACATTGTGAAAACAATGCCCATCAGCTTGAGGTTAGGGTTCAGATTTTTTTGGATACGCGTGATAGTGTTAAATAGCATGTTTAAAAAACCCTGTAGTGCAAAAAATTCGCTTTGCAAGGGGACTATGATATAGTCTGCAGCGGCAATGCCATTGATAGTGAGCAAATCGAGGCTAGGGGGGCAGTCAATCAGGATAAAATCAAATTCTTCTTTGAGTGGGGTCAATATGGTACGCAGCACAAATTCCCTATCAGCCATTTCAAAGAGCTCAGGTCCTGCACTAGAGAGATGTATATTGGTAGGGATGATAGACATATTTGGCTGGGGGGTAGATTTGATGAATTCATGGATATCACGTTTTGAGAACAGGAGCTCATAGATTCCTTCTGGGTTTTTTGTATGGCCCACTGCACTAGACAAATTAGCCTGAGGATCAAAATCCACCAAGAGGACTTTCTTCCCCATTTCGGCCAAGAACCCACCGATGCTGACAACCGTGGTTGTTTTTCCCACACCACCTTTTTGATTTGCAAAGACAATTACCTTTCCCATAGCACCTACGATTATGGGATATTTTTCTACTTATCACAAGAGATAAAAACCCACATGATGAGATTTTTTCTCTATCTGGGGATTTTTTTCTCTAGTAACTTTATGAGATCATTATGAATACTCTGAATATCTTTTACTTCGCTATTGTGGCCTGTGCAGTCATAAGCATGTAGATTTTTCCATTGGATCTTGCATATTTCTAGGTATTTTTTGTGTACCGTATATTGATAGTCTTGGTCTATTTCATGCAAGTCTTGAGTAGATCTTTTTTTCAGGTTTTCCCTGCGAAATTTCTGAGAAGATCCGTGTAAATACAAAGCTAAGTCTGGCTCTGGCAGGTGAAAGCTATCAATTACTTCTTCGAGCCATTGCATAAAGGTAGCCTGTTCCTCTTTTGGTAGGCGTGCACTTTGATAGGCCAAATTGCTATAGTAATAGCGATCTAAGAAGAGGATTTTTTGTTCTGTATGATCCAGGATATCACGAAATGCCAAATATTGATCACTGGCATATAGCGATGCAGAAAGATAGGGATGTATATCTTTGAGCGGACCAAAGGTGCCTTGCAGGTATTGTTGTATCAATGGGCCAAAAGGTGGGGTATCAATACGAGGAAAATGAAGAAATTCACAATCTCGGCCCTGTTTTTTAAAATAGGTTATCAGGTGTTTAACCTGTGTTGTTTTTCCTATACCATCTAGGCCTTCTAGCACAATGAGCATTTAGTAGGAACGTCCCCACAGGGCTTTTTGAGTGGATTTTTGACCACATACCAGGCAGGCCCCCTCTTGGGGTTCAATATTTAGATGAAGGGGTAAATTGCGAATGGTGGCTTTTGTCTGTGTTTTCACACGTTCTTCACAGGCAGTTGACCCACACCAAAATCCCTCTACAAATCCACCATCTTGTATATTAAAGTAGTCTTTCATTTCATCATAGCTAGAGAGTTCCCTAGTTTGTTCTTCACGAAATTTGAGTGCTTTTTGATACATCTCATTCTGCATAACCAGGAGTTGTTTTTGGATTGTCTGTGGGATATCCGAGACGGCAACAGTTTGTTTTTCCAGGGTATCGCGGCGCACAAGAATCACATGCCCTGCATCGATATCACGCTCACCTATTTCTAGGCGGATGGGTGTGCCAGAGAGTTCACACTCAGCAAATTTGAAACCAGGAGTTTTACTCTCATCATCATCAAAAAATACTTTTAGCCCATCGTTTTTTAATTGCTGGATGAGTGTTTGGATAAAGTCAAAGACTTTATCTTTGTTGTTAGCACGAAAAATAGGAATGATGGCTACTTGGATGGGGGCAATTTTGGGGGGTAATACTAGGCCGCGATCATCAGAATGTGTCATGATCAGTCCACCAATAAGGCGGGTAGAGACACCCCAGCTTGTGGCCCAGACACTTTCTAGCTTGCCTTCTTTATTTTGATAGCGCACTTCAAAAGAGTCGCCAAAATTTTGGCCCAAATTATGGCTGGTTCCCGCTTGTAATGCTTTTTTGTCTTGCATCATTGCTTCAATAGAATAGGTTTGCTGGGCTCCTGCAAACTTTTCGCTTTCAGATTTGAGCCCTGTGACAACAGGCATGGCCAGGTATTCTTGTGCAAAATGACGATAGACTTCGAGCATTTGTAAGGTACGATCTTGTGCCTCTTGGGCACTGGCATGTGCGGTGTGGCCTTCCTGCCACAAAAATTCTGTGGTGCGCAAAAATAGGCGAGTTCTTTTTTCCCAACGAATCACATTGGCCCATTGATTCAGGGCTAAAGGCAGATCCCTCCAGCTATGTATCCATTTTTTATACATACTCCAAATCATTGTCTCACTGGTGGGACGCAGGATCAAGGGTTCTTCAAGCTCGCTACCACCAGCATGCGTCACGACTGCAACTTCTGGGGCAAAGCCATCTACGTGTTCTTTTTCTTTTTCTAAAAAAGACTGGGGGATCAGCATAGGAAAGTAGGCGTTTTCTACTCCTGTTTCTTTGAAGAGATCGTCTAGGATACGCTGCATGCGCTCCCAGATGGCATAACCACGTGGGCGGATCACCATGCACCCTTTGACTGGTGAATAGTCGGCCAATTTTGCATTGGAGACAATGTCTACGTACCACTGCGAATAGTCTTTTTCTCTAGGGGTAATTGCCTCTGCCATCTGGGGACCTCTCTTTAATACTTTTGAAGAATTATGACGGCTTATTGTAGCCACAGGATGTGTTTTACTCAAGTACCCTCTTAATGGAGATGATTTGATCAAGTCTTGCATTTTTTTGGCATTTTTTATATGCTCCACAGCACATGTCAGAAAGCTATGCAATTTTTCCAGGTAGTTTTGATCCTCCCACCTATGGCCATCTGGACATTGTTGAGCGAACCAGCCGGATTTTTGACAAGGTACATGTGCTTGTTTCGACAAACCCACACAAAACCTCTTTTTTTAGCAAAGAGGAACGTTGTGATTTGATGAAACAATATTGCAGTGTGCATCCCAATGTTTGTGTTGTCTCTTGGAGTGGGCTCATTGTTAACTATGCCAAGCAAAACAATATTCATGTGATTATTCGTGGGATACGCCCCCTCTCAGATTTTGCATATGAGTTTGAGCTGGCGACACTTAATTATCAAATTAGCCATGAAGTTGAGACACTTTTTTTGCCCACATCTAGCAAATATTCCGTCTTGCGCTCTAGCTCGCTCAAGGAGATGGCAGCCCTGGGTGTGGATCTTTCAGCGATGGCGCCCAAAGAAGTGATTCAGATACTCAACAAGAAATTAGGATTATAGTTTAGTTGCGTTGTGGCAAAACCAACCCATTCACATCTGGGGTTATTTTTAGGATACCCAATTGTTGCATAGTTTGTATCGCCTGACGATATGTATCTGCTTGAGGATTGATCTGTGAGGTAAGCAAAGTCGCAGTTGATTTGAGTGTAGCGATAGCCAGGGGGTATTGTGATGCAGAAATTTGCAATGTACGTGTGATTTCTGGGAATGTAGATTCTGGATTTGCCTTAATATCATCGATGGCTTGATGCAATGCGCGTTTGAATGCAGCGAGTATACCGGCTTTTTGGGGGAGATTTTTAGTGTTGCTGGCAATCACTGCACCAGGAAAATCAAGCCCAATTTCGGCTAATTTCCACTCTTTGACAAACCGGCCTTCTTGTTGTAAAAATAGTGGTTCATTGTTGGTATAGCCTATAGCGGCATCAATGCGTTTTGTTTGCAATAGGGGAATCTGCTGATATCCTGTACGCACGATTTCTACACGATTTGAGAGATTGTACTGTTTAAGGAATAAAAGTAGTCCCAGGTGTGATGTACCAAAGAGATCAGGAACGCCAATTTTTTTACCAATCAAATCATGTGGGTTTTGTATGCTAGAATTTGTAGCAAAAACAGAGAGCGGTAGTTTTTCATAATATTGAAACAATGCAAAAACACGTAGTTCATTTGCTCGTGCCAAAATAAGCTGATCGCTATCGACGAGTGCCAGGTCAATTTTAGCTTGATCTAGCATAGTCAGCGCATCTGTAGAGTCTGTATACTGCAGGGTAATATGAAGATTTTCTTTGGCAAAATAGCCTCGCTCTATAGCCAGGTAAAAAGGTGCAAATTGCACATGGGGCACATAGCCAAGCCCTACGGTCAGGGGCGCAGGCTGTGCATTCAATAGACGGGGGATGCTCAAAAAGAAAATAAAAGATAAAGACAGAATATGGGTAGTTTTTTTGGGGATTTTCATGGGGTTGTTCCTTGCACAATAGTTTGAGTACTTTCTTATTCTTTGGTCGTCCAAAACATGCGATGATAAGGAATAGGGCTAATGGTTGGATTGTTCAGGCGAATCCATGTATCAACCTCTTCAAAAAGCTGGGGGGAAAAGTAGATAGACTGGGGTAGATAAAATAGCCATTCAGGCTTGAAGTTTGGCACAGATTTCATCAAAAAGCGTTCTGGTGATTTTTTGATAAATTCAAACTGGTTAAGCATTTGTTGATAATCTAGAAGTGCATTTTTGATTAACTGTGGGTCTACATTGCGAAAGCAGGCGAGTGTGCCCACACCCAAGCCCGTCATATGGGTACTTGAGAGTACGGGATAACCCTCTTGTATCAGTTGAGAAATTGTAGGTTCTCCAACAATGATCGCAGAAAGTGACTCCTCTAGCAGGCGCTTGCGGCGCAAATCGTCTGTCGCGAGCATTTCTTCATTCCTTGCTGCTCCTTGCAACCAGTGATATAGCAAAAACGATCGGACTTCTTGATAGTCTACCCCTACAATTGCCTCTTTTCGGCTTAATGCAAGGGTGGTCATGCCCGGTTGTCCTACTAGGTTATATGAGGTATTAATAGGCAAGATACCAACGAGTGGAGAATTTTCATCACTGATATTGTGTTTGTAAAGCCCTACCACATCATATTCAATGGCTTGTACCTCGCCATCTTTGAGTAACTCTATGCGTGTTTCTTCATCTTCTATAACACGCACAGACCATGTAATTTTCTTGCTGATAGAAGCCAGGATAAAGAAGGGTGTGGCAGACATCTCGCTGGCCACAGCAATTTCAAAACGTGGGGGAGTTTTGGGCGCACATGATAAGAGTATTAACAATGGGAATGCACAGGATAAAGCGGTCGTTAAATTGATGGGTCGAAGTCTCTTTTTCATAAACTTGGGGGGGCAGTCTATCATAAATATAGCTATTGACGCAAGTATGGTCAATGTTCTAATATTAACCAAAACCCTCTTTGCTCTTTGTCAGCATGTTTGTCAAGGGGCCTAGAATGTCCGAAAGGAGGAGATAGAGAACTCATATGAAGATTTACGAAATGATGTGTGTCTTCAGTACCAAGGAAAACCGTTTTGCTGAAGGGCTAGAGGCCGTGAAAACAAAATTGAAGGGCCTGGGTGCGGAGATAGAAAAAGAAGATGATATAGGGGATAAAGAACTCGCCTATATGCTGGGAAAGGAAACACGGGGACATTATTATTTGTTTACGATGAAATTTCCTACAGACGCACTGGTCAAGTTAGACGAGCAAATGAAGCTACAGACACAGTTGATGAGGTATTTGGTTGTTCGCAAAGAATCACGGCCCGTTAAGCCTCCCCGTCAACCACGCCAGCGTGCACAAAGTAGACCCACAGCTCCTGTGGAGGCGCAGGCGTAAATGGCAGATTTGAATACTGTCGCTGTTGCTGGGCGCTTGACGCGGGATTCAGAACTGAAATACACAGCAGGTGGTTTGGCAATTTTGCGCTTTAGCATTGCTGTCAATAGTCGCAAGCGTGATGCAGCTGGAGAGTGGAGTGATGAGGCAAACTATTTTGATATTACACTTTTTGGAAAACAGGGCGAGGCCTTACAAAGCTATTTGCTGAAGGGGAGACCTGTAGCTGTCAATGGAGAGCTCAGGCAGGATCGCTGGGAAAGTGAAGGGCAAACACGCTCACGTGTCTATATTCTTGCTAACAATATTATGTTATTAGGACAAGGAACATCAAATGGTGGAGAGGGCGCACCTATGCGCTCTAGTGCCCCTAATCATACACAGCCTGCAAAAAACAGTGCGCCAGTTGAGGCTGGGGCTCCTGCGGATGACTTTGAGGATGATATTCCCTTCTAAAATATAAAGCATGAATACACTGATGTAATCATAATACGGAGAAAACAATAATGAATGTTCGTTTAAATTTAAGTAAAGATGATATGGGCCAGGGTGATTTTAATGGTGATGATAAAGAAAAGAGGCCTGGACGTCCAAAGTTTTTTAGAAAAAAGGTCTGCCGTTTTTGTGTAAATCGCAATGAAGTTGACTACAAGGATGTAGAGATCTTAGGGCGTTATATCACTGAACGTGGCAAGATTTTGCCTGCACGTATTACGGGCGCTTGTGCACGCCACCAAAGAGCCATCTCAACAGGGATTAAGCGTGCACGTCATTTAGCTCTATTGCCATTTGTTGGCAATTAATGTGCGCAGGTGAATAAAGGAGAACTATCAATGAAAATTGTACTAAGAAAAGATATTCAAAACCTGGGCGAAGAAGGTGACATTAAAGATGTAGCTGATGGGTATGCCCGTAATTTTTTGATTCCACAGGGATTTGCTGTTTTTTGCAATCGTGCAGCACTCAATGACTTAGAAAAGCGCCGCCATCACATCGAAAAACGCCGTGAAGAGAAGCGTAAGGAAGCCTATTCTCACAAAGAAAAAATTGAAGCAGATCCTTTGATCATTACTGTAGCCGCAGGTGAGAAGGGTAAGATTTTTGGTGCGGTGACTTCTGCTATTATTGTAGAAGAATTGGCCAAAAAGGGCATCATGGTCGAACGTAAGAAAATTGATCTTTCTGCACATAGCATCAAGTTGTTAGGTAATTATCCTGTGAAGATTAAACTCTATGAAAATGAGTCAGCAACGCTTCAGCTCAATATTGTTGCGCAGGAAACAGCGACAACAGAGGCGTAGTTTTTTAGGATGGACAGATATGAACCACCATCTGATATGGAGGCTGAGGGTGCACTTTTGGGCACCCTTCTTTTGTCTTTCAAGCAGGTCACACTTGACTATATTCAGCGCTACATTGGCGCAGAGGATTTTTATAAGCCAGCACATCAACATGTGTTTCGGGCTATTCTTGCGCTCTTAGATCGTGGGGCTAATGTTGATGCGATCACTGTGGCGGATGAGTTGAGGGCACAGGATCTTTTAGAAAGAGTGGGCGGTATGGGTTATTTGGCACAACTCACATCTTCCCCTCCCTCTACCGCACATACTGAAGAATATACACGTATCATTTATGAACATGCGCTGCGTCGCAAGTTGGTTGATTTTGGTGATCTCATCAAGCGAGAATCAATGGATCGCAGCAAGACTGCAGAGGCTGTTTTAGAAAAAGCAGAACAAGATATTTTTGCCCTAAACCAAAGTCAGCAGTCCAGTTCGTATCACGAATCTAAATCTTTGGTCAAACAAGTAATGCTCTCTCTGGAGGAGCGCAAGAATTCTAAAAGTTTGTATACAGGTGTTCCTACAGAGCTCATTGAATTAGATGGGCTTTTATCTGGGTTGCAAGACTCTGAAATGATTGTCATTGGTGCACGTCCAAGTGTGGGAAAGACAGCCTTGGCACTCTCGATATTGGATAATATTGCTGTCAGACAGGGAATGTCATGTGGATTTTTTAGCCTAGAAATGCCAGCTAAGCATTTATATGAACGGCTTTTTGCCAGCCAAGCTAGGATTAATTCTAAAAAATTACGTAATCCCTCATTATTGACAGCAGCAGAGTGGGGTGCATTGGGCGATGCAGCGGGGCGACTGTATGAGGCCCCTATTTGTATTGATGATACACCCAATATTCGTCTAGTAGATTTGCGTAGCCAAGCAAGAAAAATGAAGGCCAACTTGGATATTAAGGTGCTTTTTATTGACTATCTAGGCCTTATCACTGTTGATAATCAAGGGATTCCGCGTTATGAACAAATGGCACTAGTCAGCCGTAGTATCAAGGCATTGGCGCGTGAGCTGAGTATTCCTGTGGTTATTTTGAGTCAGTTGCGCCGCGATGCAGAGGGAAAGGAACCAAACCTTGCTGATTTGAGAGAAACTGGTGCGATCGAGCAAGATGCAGATGTTGTGATGTTTTTGCATAGAGAGCGTTCATCTGAAGAACATTCTCATGATATTATTGAGACAAAGCTCATTCTGGCCAAGCAGCGCAACGGACCGGTGGGGGTCCTCAAGTTGGCCTTTGTGCCAAAATATGCACGCTATGAAAATATGGACCATCACTAGCAATCTATTCTTTTGTAGGGAGTGTTTTTGTCATCACATAGTTGAGGATAGATGTATTTTTTAGCTTTTTTTGGTATTCTGAAATTACTGTAAACCCCATTTTTTCAAAAAAAGGCCGAGAACTGGCTGCAGCTTCTACAGTCAAGGCAGGGATCGAAGATTTGATGGCCTCTTCTTCAATACTCATATATAGCGCGTGAGCGATACCTTTGCGTTGAAAATCTTTGTGTACATACAGGCGATCAACATAACCTTGATCAATAAAGAGATTGGCCATGCCAACCAGGCGAGCTTGGCTTTCCGCAACCACGGTATAACTACTGCTGAGCGCCTGCCGCCAAGAGGTGATATCTGCGGGAGTTTTTGTTGCCCATGCATCAAGTTGCTGTGGGGAAAATTCGCGCGAGGTAATGGCACGCACGGTTTCTGCGTGCATTTCTAATAGTGGATCAAAATCATCATCTTGATAACTGCGAATAACGAACAATAGGAACTCCCTTCAAAATTCTTCGACGCCTAGAAGTCCAAACTAAAGAGTTGGGCCAAAGCTTTTATGCTGACAAGTAGGCCTGCACTCAAAATAACTAAGCGAACAAAAGTGAGGATGGGCATGCGTTGACTAGCAACTGGTTTGCGTATTTTTTCATCTATAGAGAGCGTGCGTTCTATGTGCCAGACTAGTAGCAGGCAAGGAATGAGCGTGATGCTAGAGATAAGAAGGTATTTTTTTCCTAAAAATTCGATCATAGCGTAGAGAAAGGCAAGAATCAAGAGTTGCCCCACAACAAGCAAAGAGCGCAGGAAAAAACTCAGGCCAGTACGGCTTTCATTTGGTAGGAGATCACGTCCCATATATTTTTTGATAATAGAGTCAAATTGCTTTTTATGCAAGGATAGAATGAAAAAATGATCGAATCTATGCACCTTTCTACAAAATCATTATGAATAATGGAGTAATTGCATTGATAAATTTGATGATTTCAAGCTATAATGCCAGATAACCCTATTTTGGAGGTTATACTCTCTGTATGAACAGGAATATTACCTGGATTTTGGTCCTTATCTCTTGTTTGATGATTTTGGTTGTTGTTAACTCTGGATTGACTGACACAAATCTTGATCTTAAAATTGATTTAGTTGTGACAGCAGACTTGCATGCAGACCCTATGGGTTATGATTATCTTGCAGACCGAGAATACCCCAAAGGTGGAATCAGTCGTGTTTCTGCCCTTTTAAATCGACTGAGATCCGAATCTGGTGGTTTATTTCTTTTGGATTTGGGGGGCGCATACAGTGGTAATTTTCTACTTAACTATGCAGTAGACAGGCAAAAAGCATTAGAAATTTCTATCCCAAAGCATCCTGTTTTGCGTGCTGTAGAGCATCTCAAGTATAACGGGTTGGGGCTTAGCTACCATGAGCTGAGCTATGGAATGAAAACCCTCAAAGAATTGGAATCTGCACAGGGGGTACCATTCTTTAGTGCAAATATCTATCAAAGAGAAACAGGTGAGCGTGCTTTTTTGCCCTATCTTGTGCTAGAAAGAGGATTTCGGGGGGCACGCAGGGCTCCACCCCTCAAAATAGGAGTAGTCGGACTGATATCCAGTGAAAATTCTGCATCAAATAGTGCAGAATTTGTGACAAACGACATGCTCTCTGAGATGCGTAAAATTGGTGCAAATCTGGAGGAAGAAGGGCTAACAATTTTAGCGCTCAATGTTCATCTTGGAGTGTGGGATGAGTTAAATATTGATGCTATCAAGGAGCAGGTGACACCGCTGACAACCTTGCCAGGGGTTAATCTGATTGTTGTGGGGTTTGATGTACCATCAGGGCATGATGGTTTTAGTGATATTATCAACGGGGTGCATGTGACAGCTGTGCCAACCTTGGGGCTAGGTGTTGCAACTGCTGCATTCAAAGTGAGCTATGATGGGAGAAATTGGACGCTGTTCAATGAAACATCTGGGGTAGAACAATCAACACAGCGAGATGCAACTTTTGACAAAATTCTTGAGCGTGATCACAGTGCAATACGTGAAGTAGGTGAGCGGGTGATTGCTAACTTAGAAAGAACAATGACAAATGACTTTGCTATGATTGAAGATAGTGAAGTAGAGTCCCTACTCAATGAAGCACAAATAAACTATATGCGTTCAAATATGCCACAAAACAAAGAGGGTATGACGGTTATCTCCCTTTCTCCGCCATTCTTGTATGATGCAGGAACAAGTGGCGGTTCTGTGAGGTTGCCTGCTGGAAGGGTTAAAATTAATGATTTAATTAATTTTTATCAAATGGCAGGTACGTTGGTGGCCTTGCAGGTGACAGGCAAGGATGTGCGTGATTATTTGGAATGGGTAAGTCAGGCCTATATTCGCACAAAAGAAGAAGAGACTAATCCACAATATTTTATCAATAGGCAATTTCCCACCAGTCAGTTTGCGATGATAGATGGGCTAAGTTATCAGGTAGATATTCGCCAGCCTAGTCGATACCGAGGAATGCAGGTGGTTGTGCCCAATGCTAGGCGGATTGTCAACTTGAGGCAGGGGGAGAGTTTGGTGCGTGATGCAGATCAATTTTTGCTTGTGGCCAATGGTGTATGGTTGAAATCTCATCCATTCTTTGCGCCTATTATACGTAGTGGTACTTTTTTTGATACAAATATTGATGTGCGTTCAACAATTTTGCGCTATTTTGATAAATATGATACAGTCGCTGAGGGTTTAGTAGGCAACTGGAAGTTGGTTGCACATCCTGAGGCTGTTTTGCACTTTTTGGGCAGTGCGGAAGCTACCCCTGAAATCGTGAATACACGCTATATACAGTTTATTCGTCGTTCTGGACCAAGTGGGGGTATATATCAATACGATCCTAATTTGCAAAAATAGAAGAGGCAAAATGGGTGTGTTGGGGTTATATCATTGAGAGGGTTATTGCGTGATTAAAAGACGCCTCTTTATTTATATATTGCTCATCATTCCATTTGTGAACATCTATGCCTCTGATCGTAGTTTGGCAGCAGTGATGCGTGAGACAGGTGCGACACTCTATTGGGATAGTGCACTTTCACGCGGATACCTAATGCACCGTGGATATCGAGTTACCTTTTCTACCCAGAATAAGGAAGTTGTTTTGGGCACACGACTGGTTAACGGAAAAGTTTTTTTGAACAAAAGTGTGGTTTTTTTTGATAAAAGAACAGCAGATATGATCACTAGTTACCTTAAAGATCCACTTTCTGAAAACTATTTAGCATTTGTGAATCAAACCTCTAGAAAAAGAACAGCATCTACTGGTACGGGCAGCGGACATCGTGTAGAAGTCATTCTTATAGATCCAGGGCATGGGGGCAAAGACTCTGGCGCGATTGGGCGGCATGGAGATCTAACAGTCAGAGAGAAAGATATCACGCTGACGATTAGTTTGGAGTTGGAAGCCAAGCTTAAAAAGGCCTTCCCAAATCGCAAGATTTTAATGACACGGCGTACGGATATTTATCCCACGCTTGAGGATCGTGTGGAAATGGCAAATCAGCAGAAACTGGGGCCCGGGCAGGCAGAAATTTATATTTCTATTCATGCGAATGCTACACCACGCAATGCGAATAATGTACAGGGGTTTGAGGTGTGGTATTTGCCTGATACATTTGAGCGAAAAATTACTTCACATAATGCGATTCAAAATCGAAATTTACGCACAGTGCTAGATAAGGTGGTGCAAGAGGAATATTTGGCAGAGAGTAAGCGTTTAGCAGAGTTTTTATTGCAGGCTATGGACAAGGGTTTAGGACATATGACTAAAAACAGAGGAATTCGTAGAGAAGGGTGGTTTGTTGTACGCAATGCACAAATGGCAGCAGTTTTGGTAGAAGTGGGTTTTGTGACGCATCCTGAAGAGGCGCAGCGATTAGCAGAACCTGCCCACTTGAAAACACTGGCAGACTTGCTTTACAATGGAATTAGAAAATTTTTGGAGTACTTTGAACAATGATCAAATTAGTGCGGATTATCCTCCTATTTCTTGTTATTACAACTTGTGCAGCCTCACTGGCAATGTTTTTTACTAATGGCAAGGTACGCACTCCGCGTGTCCTAGTGTATTCGAAGCTAGTAGAAAAGGGTCGCGGTTCAATCAAGATGGAGTTTCCGCGCCGCAAGATGCGTAGCGTAGATGCTGTTTCTGATTATTTGAAGGTCCTGTTGGCTCGCCCGCCTGTTGTTTTTTTTCAGCCATATTTTGAGGGGAAAGTAGAGGTGGATGTTGTGCAGAGTCAGAAAAGAAATCTCTATATCAGCCTTAAGAGTAATGAGTTGGATTTTCTTATAAAGAAGGATGAGTTGTTGTTGATGAAAAAATCTGTAAAAATGAATTTCCCCTTCTATCAAGATATACAGGTATTTCTGAATGGGATTCCTGTTAAATAAGAGTGAGAGAGTGCTCATTCTCGACAGTTTTTTAAATAAACATTAATATGGGAATTATTTTTAAAAAATATTAATATTTTTTAAAAATATGTTCGATTAAGGTTTATTTTTTCGTTGACACTTTTCGATTCAGACTGTTATACTACCGTAGTTACCACCTTTTGGGTGAGTATTAACTAGGGTTAACATTTATAAGGAGTGTGGTTAATGAAACAACTATTTAATTTTGGTATAGTCATGTTTTTTATTGCCAGCGTTGCTTTTGCAGAAACCAGCGTCTTGATTGATTTCAATGACTTGATTGATGATGGTGGTGGTCAGAATGCAGCAACTGCGATGGATTTTGGTGGTGAAGCACCTGCAAGCGTGAGTGCAGAAGAGCGTGCAGAGATGAAGACGTCTTTGTTTATTGCAAACTGGCGTGTCTCTTATAATCATTCTGCGCGTGCAATCTTGAATGAGCGTTTGACAAAGATTACCCCTGTGGTGTCCAATGAGTTGGGGAAAACAGTTATGGGTATTCGCCTTGTCTATCCACAGGGTCCAAACAATGCTAATGCAACAGTAATGCCTCCGTTTTCGATTCCAAGCAATGCTCCTGCAGATGGTGCTGAGGCTGGAACTGCCGGCAGCATGGGTAAGTTTAACGGGAAGGGTGTTATTAAGAATGTTGGCTCTATGAAGAGTATTTCTCTTAATGTACGTGGCCTAGACTTTCCACATACACTTAACTTGGTTATCCAGGATCCAGAGGGCAAAATTAGAGAGATTCCTATGGGTCGTCTAGATTTCCAGGGTTGGAAGACTTTGACATGGACAAACCCCAATTATGTATACGATGTGCGCAACTTGACTTTGGGCAAGATGCCAATGTATCCATTTACGGTGCCTGTGATTCGCTTGGTTGGATTCAAGTTTTATCGCAATGGTGGAAGTATTGGCGGTGATTTCATTGCCTATATCAGTGATGTAACAGTGACATATGACAAATCTGTTGATGATACTGCTGCTGTGGATATTGATGATGAAGCTGTCTGGGGTATTCTTACTGCACGTGAGCAGACAAGATATCGCTTGGAGATGCAGAGATTTGGTGAGAGACAAGTTCTTGAATTTGAGAAGAAGAAACTCCAGGATCAGTCTACACCTAATACTTATCCTGCTGATGGCATTATTGCTAATCCTTCACGCAGAAATTCAAATGAACCCGCTGCCCCTGCACCTGCAGGCCAGTAGTTTTAAGAAAAAGTTTATACTTAAAACCACCCTTTTGGGTGGTTTTTTTGTTTGTATTGACATCTTTTGGGGCAGTGGTTATCATTAACGCATTAATAAATGAGGATGAAAAATTGGATAGTGTATATAAGGTGCATGCAGAAGAAAGAATGCAAAAAGCACTTGATAGCTTGAAAGATGTTTTTAACCAGATCCGTAGTGGCAAAGCTAGCCCTGCGCTTTTTGATCGGATTTGTGTTGATTATTACGGGACACAAACACCTATTAATCAGGTGGCGAATATTAGTACTCCAGAAGCGCGCGCCATTCTCATACAACCCTGGGATAAGGAATCTTTGCCACTCATAGAAAAGGCCATCATGACGAGTAACTTGTCTCTGAATCCTAGTAATGATGGTAAGGTTATCCGCATTCTCATGCCACCACTGACAGAAGAGCGTCGTAAGGACTTAGTAAAACAGGCAAAAACTGAAACAGAAAAGCATCGTGTTTCACTCAGGAATTTACGCAGAGATATCCTTGAAGAAGTTAAGAAAGATGGGGCGACTGAGGATGAGGAAAAGATGTTTTCTTCAGAAATTCAGAAAATTACAGATATTTACATGAAAAAAATAGAGTCATTGCTGGAGGAAAAGGAAAAAGAGATTATGGAGATTTAATCGCCAATGAAAGACAAAATGCCTGTGCACGTTGGTATTATTATGGATGGCAATGGTCGTTGGGCTACACACAGGGGGCAGTCTCGTACGCAGGGGCATTTGGAAGGATTGAAGACAACAAAAAAAATTGTTGCCTGTGCCTCAAAAATGGGGATTAAATATATTTCATTGTATGTTTTTTCTACAGAAAATTGGAAACGTACGCAGCAAGAAGTAGGCTTTTTAATGAGCTTGGTGACCCAGCATTTGCGTTCAGAGTATGAATTTTACCAAAAAAAATCAATTCGTGTTGTCCATTCTGGCGATTTGACAGGGTTGCCAGATGTCGTACAACAAGCAATTAGTGGTGTTGAAGCCGATACGGCTTCTTTTGAAGAGGGATTAACGGTAAATTTACTGATTAATTATGGTGGATGTGATGAGATTTTGCGTGCTGCAGAGCGTATTTGCAAGGCAAATGTGCCATTTTCTAGAGAGGAATTTGAGAAACACCTAGATAGGCCAGCGCTTCCTGCACTAGATCTTGTCATACGTACAGCAGGAGAGCAACGACTTTCTAACTTTATGATTTGGCAGGCTAGTTATGCAGAATTTTATTTTTCTCAAAAACTCTGGCCTGATTTTTCTGAGAAAGATTTTGAGAATGCTATTGACATGTATACACAAAGAAGTCGGAGATTTGGAGGATACTAAGGGATGAATAAAAAGATTAAAAACTTAATTTTACGGATTCTCAATGCAGTGATTTGGGTACCTGTTGTGGTCTTGGGCGTTTTGATAATCCCCGGGGGAGATCACTTTTTGGGGCGCCTTTTGCTCTTAATGTTTAGTATAATATCGGGTTTTGAGATGGGGACTATTTTACAACGCAAGGAACCAACACTCGTGCGTTGGCCTTTTGCATGTTATGGAGGAATGATTCCATTTTTTACAATTCTTTTTCAACAGTTTCCTCAAAATAGCTCATTTTATGTATTCTTAATATTACTTGCAATCCTAACGATTTTTACGTGCGAAGTTTTTATCTATTCAGAACGTAGTGCTCCGGGCATTATATCTCGCTTGAGCTCACGGTTATTTGCTATTGTTTACCCAGGGTTGTTCTTCTCTTTTATGATCATGCTTCCTACTTTAAATTATCCAGTGGTAGTCTTTGCGATGTTTTTTTTAATTACAATGCTCAATGATACAATGGCCTATTTTGTGGGGTTAATATTTGGAAAAATCACCAATACACGTGGCATTGTTGCTGTGAGCCCCAAAAAGAGCCTTATTGGATTTGTTGGTGGAATTCTCGCTTCGGCGGCAAGTGTGCTTGTTGTTTATTATTGGATTTTGCCAGAGGCTTTTGGACAACGTGGTCTTATCTATGTGATCGGCATGGGGTTCTGTTGTGGAATTGCTGGCATTATTGGAGATTTGTTTGAGTCGCTTCTCAAGCGTAGTGTTGACATGAAGGATTCTGGCAATTTTTTTATGGGGCGTGGTGGCGTGCTTGATAGTTTTGACTCATTAATGTTTGTAGCACCAGTGTACTACTATTTTATGTTGTTTATCTAAACTAGACCTAGGAATCTATGAGTGCGTAAAGTCATTATCTTGGGGGCCAGTGGAACAATTGGCCAAAATGCCTTACGGGTATGTCGTCGTTACCCACATCATTTGGATATAGTGGGCTTGCACGTACATCACTCGCTTTCTATGCTAGAGGGTTTGACAGCTGAATTCCCTAATGCACGGTGCATCAGTAGTGCAAATTTGGATGCTCAAGAGGCGCAAAAATTAGGACTATTTGCCCATGGAGAGAGTAGTCTAGAAAAACTTATCAAAGAGACATCTGCGCATATCGTGCTTAATGGCATCTGTGGGTCTGCGGGTTTTTTTTCTAGTTTTTGGGCATTAGAGTCTGGCAAAGACCTTGCTTTGGCAAATAAAGAAACATTGGTCATTGGTGGTGCATTATTGCTAGAGCTGGCAAAAAAGATGCAAAAAAAAATCATCCCTGTAGATAGTGAACATTGGGCATTATTTTCTTTGATAGAGCATATGCCTGCATCAAGGGTAAAAAAACTGATCCTCACAGCCAGTGGTGGCCCTTTCCGTAACTTTGGTCCCAATGCACTAGAAAATGTGAGCCCTGATCAGGCAGCAACACATCCCACGTGGAATATGGGGAGAAAAATATCCATTGATTCAGCATCTATGGCAAATAAAGGACTAGAGATTATTGAGGCGTATCGACTTTTTGCTATTCCTCTAGAAAATATCAGCGTGGTTGTACACCCCCAAAGCTTGGTCCATGCAATGATACAGACTCAAGATGGTGCACTACATGCACACATGAGCGCACCCACGATGGAGTTGCCAATACAAAATGCGCTTTTGTATCCACAGATATTGGCTGTGCCTCAGGTTGAGTTGGATTTTTCACAAATGTTGCAAATGACGTTTGAATCAATTAATGCAAACCTCATGGGGATGATTGACTTAGCATATGAGGTATGTAAAAGGGGCGATCCATATCCTGCGATATATAATGCATCCAATGAGGCAGCAGTACAGTTATTTGAAGAAAAAAAAATACGTTTTACAGAGATTCCTGTTTATGTAGAAAAAGCCATCTCTGAACAATATAATATGCTGCCATCTTTTACAAAAAATGAAATTTTTTCACTGCATCAAAAGGTTTATGAGTCTGTACTTCTGTATAAATGAGATAAGGAGATACATGTGTTTTTAAGCATGATTTTTGGCATTTTGGGATTATTAATCCTTATTACAATTCATGAGCTGGGGCATTTTGTTTTTGCCAGACTTGCAGGAATTAAGGTGGATGTATTTTGTCTGGGTTTTGGACCAAAAATCTGGAAGAAACAAATAGGTGAGGTTGAATATGCAATTTCAATTTTCCCCCTGGGCGGATATTGCAAGATGCGAGGAGAAACTCTCGTTGATGGGCAGGTGCCCAACCCTGGAGATATGTATTATGGTGCGGTCTGGCGACGTGCACTTGCAGTGATTGGTGGCCCGTTATTCAGCTTCTTGGGAGGCTGGGTGTTTTTTATTCTTGCAGCGCCCTTGCCCCATATGGTGGACTTTACACCCCCAAAAATTGTTTTACAAACGGATTATTTCCCCCCTTCTCTTAGTGATTTGGATCCTGCTATTTATGAGTTTAAGGATGCGGATATCATTAAGAGTGTAAATGGAAAAAGTGTGAGTCGATTTGATGAGGTTTTTACGACAATTGCATTGTCCGCCAGACGTGAAATCACCTTTGATATTGTGCGTGATACACAGGAATTTCAAGTCAAGGCTACCCCGATTCTTTTGCCAGACGGCAGGGGTTATTTGCCCATTTTTCCTTGGTATGACCCTCTTATTAATACTGTGATAGAGGGAAGCCCTGCACAGGCGGCAGGGTTAGAGTCTGGGGATTTGGTCATGAGTGTTTCTGGTGAAAAAATAGATAATACAGCAGAACTTTCAACACTGATACGTAAGAGTCAGGGATCGTTGCTTTTCCAAATTCAAAGGGGGGATGATAGCTTGGATATTGAGGTGACTCCTGCCATTCATGAATCAATGCAGCGTCTAACCATTGGTGTTGTGCTGGGGCAGAGTCAGATTGGCATGATTGAAGGAAGCCAAGGTATGCAAGTATGGAGTCATGGTAGTGGTGAATTTTTGAGATCTGTACGCTTATATACTTGGGGACTTTCTAACCTTTTTCATGGGATGAATCCTATGCGTGCACTCTCTGGGCCTGTGCAAAATACATATTTGATTGGAGAGGTAGCCAAGTCCTCGATCGCCACAGATAGTGGGGGCAAAAAGCGTTGGTCTTTATATAATATTTTTACGTTATTGGGCTTTATTAGTGTTGCGCTGGGAATTATGAATCTATTGCCTATTCCCCTTTTGGATGGAGGTTTATTGGTGTTATATTCGATTGAGGCGATAAGAAAAAAGTATTTGACACAACAGGGTATGCGTGTGTATCAATATATAGGTTTGAGTTTTATTTTATTTTTGCTATCATTAGCGCTTTTGAGCGATATGTTTTTTATCCTAAAAAAATAGGATCGGAGGGTGTGTAGGTGCCAGTGACTGTCTTGTGTGGAATGCAATGGGGAGATGAGGGGAAGGGGAAACTTGTTGATCTTCTTTCTCATGATTTAGATTATGTAGTGCGTTATCAAGGTGGAAATAATGCAGGGCATACAATTGTTATTAATAATAAAAAATATATTTTTCATCTTTTGCCCTCAGGTGTTTGTCATCCTCATGCGCAGTGTTTGTTGGCAGCGGGAATGCTCATTGACCCGGGAGTTTTGCTAGAGGAAATTGCGAGACTTGAAGATGGGGGAATGAGTTCTAGCCATATTTTTATCAGCGATCGTGCGCACATGATTATGCCGTATCATATTGTGCTAGATCGCTTGCGTGAAGAGCGGCTGGGTGATGCAAAGATTGGCACAACATGCCGTGGGATTGGCCCGGCTTATGTAGATAAATATGAACGCAGTGGATTGCGTGTGGCAGATTTGAAAGATATAAAAACACTAAAGGAGAAAGTTTTTTTCAATGTAGAAGAAAAGAATCAGGTCATTGAAAAAATCTATGCAGGGCAAGCACTGGATCCGCAGCAAATTTATGATACATATGTGGGTTATGCAAAAAAGTTGCAACATCGGATTGTTGACACAACTTATATTTTGCAAGATGCTGTGAAAGCAGAAAAAAACATTTTGTGTGAAGGTGCGCAGGCCTTGATGCTGGATATAGACCACGGCAGCTACCCATTTGTGACATCTAGTTCGCCTACCACGGCAAGTGCATGTGTGGGCACGGGAATGGGTATGGGTAGTATAAAAAATCGAATAGGAGTCTTTAAGGCATATTGTACACGTGTAGGATCTGGGCCATTTCCCACGGAGCTTGATGATAGTGTAGGTGAAGATATTCGTCGAATTGGTGCCGAATTTGGTTCAACTACGGGACGTTCTCGGCGCACGGGATGGCTAGATTTGCCTGCACTCAAGTATGCGGCAATGATAAATGATTTTACAGAATTGGCAATGATGAAATTAGATGTACTTTCTGGTTTTCAGAGAATAAAAATTGCCACAGGGTATACAATTGATGGCAAAGAAACAGATCGGGTACTAGCCAATGTGGATGATTATGCAAGGGCGATTCCGGTGTATACACAGCTGGAGGGATGGCAAGAGGATATTGCGCAGGTGAAAAGTTTTGATGCATTGCCACAGGCGGCAAAAGCGTATGTGTTGTTTGTAGAGGCCCAGATAGGTGTCGGCATTCGTACTGTGTCTGTAGGGCCAGATAGAAGTCAAACTATACGTCGTTTTTAGGGGTAGTTTAAGGGAGCAATGGGGTGAAGGTCTTATTAGTTTTTGGTGGAAAATCAGTAGAGCATGAAGTATCTATTCGATCGGCTGCAACAATTTTTGAGGGTTTAAAAAAGAACAATCATCATGTTTTTGCAGTAGGGATTGACAAAAAGGGCGAGTGGAGATGTATAGGAGAGAATTTTTTTGACCAGATACAAGGCCATCAAGTGCCGTTAATTACAACGGCGTATGAGCGAGTTTTTTTATATAAAGAAAATGGATCTGTCCAGATAAAAAATGAAAAAAACCAGACAATGGGAGAGGTTGAAATAGTTTTTCCTATTGTGCATGGTACATATGGAGAGGATGGACGTTTGCAGGGTTTTTTACAGAGCTTGGACGTGCCTTTTGTAGGCTGTGATGTGTGCGCTAGTGCATGTGCAATGGACAAGGATCTGACAAAACGAATTTTGCGTGAGGCCAAGATCCGTGTGGCGGACTGGAGGGTGATTCATGCAGACAAAATAGATGCATACAATTATGCTCAATTGAGTGAAGAACTGCAAAGCTCCACACCTTTTCTCAAACCAAATGCACTGGGGTCGTCTGTCGGCTCTGGAATAATCAGGAGTCAGGCAGAGCTAGAGAGCGCTTTGAGAGAGGTTTTTTCTTTGGATCGTAAAGCCTTGGTAGAAACCTGCATTCAGGGAAGAGAGATTGAATTTGCCGTACTAGGCAATAATGAGGTGAGCGTGAGCTTGCCTGGAGAGATTACTCCTGGAGAGGGATTTTATAGTTATGAGGGGAAATATGTGCTGGGTAATAGTCGGATTAGCTTGCCAGCTATATTAGACAAATCAGTGATGGAGGAAGGGCAGTACATAGCATCACAGGTGTATAAGGTGTTAGGGTGTGAAGGAATGGCACGTGTAGACTTTTTTCTTAAAGATGAAAAAGAGTGGATTCTTAACGAAGTAAACACACTGCCAGGATTTACCAGCATTAGTATGTATCCACAAATGTGGCAAGCGAGTGGAAAGCCCATAAATGTGTTGCTAGAATCGCTGCTAGAACTGGGCATGGATCGGCACAGACGACAGGCAATGATGCGCAGGAGTTTGAGTTAGAATCTTTTGGCCTTTTTGATAGATTCATATGCGGTTTTGATGCGTTGAAACCGGCCCATATTATGTTCCATAAACTCATGTGATGGTTGGATAGCCATGATGGTGTCTGGATGATATTGTGCGATTTTTTGCCGATAGGCCTTTTTGATTTCTTCTACTGGGGTATCTTGTGTGCAACCCAAAAGTAGATATGGGTCACGTTCTTTGGCTGCAGATGTCTTTTTGAGTTTGAAAATATGATGGAGTTTTTGTAGTGCATCTTTTTCTGCCACACAAATTTGTCCATCGCACATCGCGATACGTTCAACCCAATCATAGAGATCTAGGAGGAACAGGGCATCTCTTTTAAATTTTTTGAAAATACAGCGGCTAATGTGGGTGATAGAGGTCCCAATAGTGCTAGCATTGTAGTAGCAAGAAAGTGCATAATCTATACGATTTTGTGGCAAGTGCAAGACAAGTGTAGCATATTGACTCACTATATAAGTTTCATGATCATTAATAGAACCATCGATATGAGAGACAAGACCAAAGAGCACAAAAATATCCTGGAGCGCAAAAAAAACTTCCTGGGTACTAGTTTGTGCGGTAATTTGAAATTTTTTTCCAAGCAACAACTGATCTTGAGTAGGTTGTTTTTTCCATGTGAACATAGCTGTTTTTTATTCTCGGCAAGAGAGAGTTTTAATCTGAAGGGTAGGAATTTCGATTTTATAACTATATTTGGGAAGAATTTTCTTGTTTTTTGTGTGAAAGATCCCCTATGATGAGAGAGGGAATAAGTTGGTCAGAAAAAGCTAAACCAGGCATAAAAAACTGCCGAATTTTGATGGGTGAGGGGTCCGTCCCATCCTTTGGGTTGTTTTTAGGAGGGTTGATTGTGATTTTTGAGAATACAAGCTTTGGTCGTACACTGGGACTTTTGGAAAGAGGCATGGATGTGAATCGTTTGCGTTCACAGGTGATTAGCAATAATATTGCAAATGCACAGACGCCAAATTTTAAAAGAACAGACATCAATTTTGAGGCGGAACTAAAGAGATCCTTGGATTTCGAGAAGGTAAAGGATGGCTTGATGAAGGCGAAAAAAACAGCCCCTGGACACTTTGATTTTCCTACCCCAGTGACTTGGGATAGTGTGCACCCCCGCGCGGTATTGGATCATCTTTCTACGGTAAAGAATAATGGGAACAATGTGGATCTGGAAAGAGAGACATCGGAATCTGCAAAGAATGGACTGACGTATGCAATGCTCACAGAATTAACAAGATTTCAGTTTAACCAAATTAACATGGTTACCAAATAACAAGGAGTAGGTTAAAGTATGTTTTCATCAATTAATATTGCCAGTTCGGCGCTTTCCGTGGAACGTCTACGCATGGATGTTATTGGTAACAATATTGCAAATGCTGAAACAACAAGAACACCAGAGGGTGGTCCGTTTCAGCGCAGTCGTGTGATAGTGCGTCCCATGGTGGATCAGCCATATTGGAAGAGTCCATTTTTGCCAGAATCATTATACAATGGTACGGGCAAGGGCGTGCGAGTGGTGAAACTAGAAAAAGATCAGTCGATGCCTGTGCTCAAGTATGATCCTACTCACCCAGATCGCATTATGGAGGGGCCTCGCAAAGACTATGTGGAAATGCCCAATGTGAAGATTGTGGATGAGATGGTAGACTTGATTTCTGCCAGTCGTGCATATGAAGCGAATGTGACACTGATAGAAAGTGCAAAAAATTCATTCATGAAAGCACTAGAGATTGCGCGCTAGCAAAGGCGTGAGGGAGTGAGATAATGAAGATTTGGATAAATGAGCCAACATTGGGATTGCCCGTTCCAAATATGATGGAGTTTAATCGGCGGATGCCAGTGAATAAGGCGAATCCCTTGCATTTTGATGGATTTGGTGCTACGATAGGGGGAAGTCCTGTTTCTCAGGCTGACTCTACAAATATGGATTTTGGAAGTATGCTAATCAAGGGGCTGGATGTGGCAAACCGCGCACAGCTGGATGCTAGCTATCTTTCTGAGAAAGTGATTTCTGATCCATCTAGCGTGCAAGCACATGAGGTGACCACGGCAATGGCCAAGGCGAATATGAGTTTGTCTATAGCGAAGTCTGTGATTGATAGAACAATCACAAGTTTTAGGGAAATATTGAGTCAAAGATAGGCTTTTGGCCTTTTTAAGATGTTTGATTGAGTCAGTTCTTTCGTGAGGGAGCGTGGGATGAAAGATTTTTTTGAAAAAGCCAAAGTAAGAGTTACGGAATCCTGGAAAAAATGGACTGGGATGCAAAAGGTAATATTCCTTGGGGTATTGCTGGCTGTTTTTGCGGGCATTGGTGCACTCGTATCCTTTAATGCGACACCTGTCCATATTCGTGTCTTTGGTAGCAAGATTGCAGATGAAGAATTGCGCAATCGCGTGACAACATCCCTTGATAGTGCTGGGGTTCCCTATACGTTGAGTCCTGATGGACAAGAGTTTTATGTTGAAAATGAAAAGATTGCGCGTAAGGCGCGTGCGATACTTGTGCGGGAGGGATTGACTCCTGGGCAGGTGGATCCTTGGAATTTGTTTGATGTGCAACGCTGGACAACCACGCAGTTGGAGCAAAGTGTGAACCTGCAGCGGTCTTTGACAAAGCAATTGGCTATGCACTTGGAGAGTCTAGATGATGTAGATAGTGCGAATGTAACTATTGCATTTCCTAAAGATCAGTTGTTTGCTGAAGATAAGCAGCCTGTCACGGCGAGTATTGTGATTTTGCCACGTCCTGCCAGTGATATTACAACTAATCAGAAGAAGATTCAGGGGATTGTGAAGCTTGTACAATTTGCTGTTCCAGAGTTAAAGGCTGAAAATATTACAATTACTGATAAAAATGGTATTTTGTTAAATGATTTTTCTATGCTAGATGTGCAAACGCAGTTAGATCGTGTGAATGTAGAGCTTGAGCAAAAACGCAAGCAGGAAACTGGGTATTATCAGAAGATTAAAGAGGCGCTTTCTGCTGTAGTTTCTGCGGGTCGGGTACGTGTTATTAATGTAGAGTATCAGGTGAATACAGATGCTGTGACAAAGTCTGACAGGGAGATCCGTCCTATCACATTGGTGCCAGATAATCCGCTTACGCCTTATTCTGAGTTAGAAATTACGCCTAATATTTTGGCGGGAAGACAAAGTAGTAGTGTTGAATTTAAGGGTTCTGGTTTTAATCCTGAGGGGCCTCCTGGGCAAGAGGGGCAAACACCCCCTGCTTATCAGGACTTGCAAAGTGCAACAGGGACTTATAATCAGCAGACTGCGACAGAGAATTTTGTGTACAATCAGGCCGATAGTCAGATTGTACAGACTCCCTGGAAGCGCGAACGCATTTCGGTGTCTGTTGCTATTGATGGTAATTGGATTGCCGAGTATGATGCAGATGGCAAGAAATTGGTGAATACAGATGGTAGTATCAAGAGGAATTATATTCCTGTGACGCCTGCTGATGTAGAGAAAATTCGTGGCTTGGTGCGTGCAGCTGTTGGGTATGATGCTTCACGTGGAGATCAGGTGACAGTTGAGGAAATTCAGTTTGATCGTAGTGCACAATTTGCGCTAGAAGATGCAGCCTATCAGCGTGAATTAATGATGGGAATGTTTATGCTTTGGGGCTTTTTGGGGCTTCTTGTGCTCACTGGTATTATTGTGGTTGCACAACTTATTGCCAAGGAGCGTGAGAGAAGAAGACGTTTGCGCGAGGAAGAGTTGGCGCGTCAACATCAGGCTATGCGCGAGGCTGCATTGAGAAGTCTGGAAGTGGATCAGTTGGATCCAGATGTGAGTTCTGATGTGCGTCATAACGAGTTGCAGGAGCATGCAATGAATTTGGCCAGAGAGCGTCCTCAGGATGTGGCTCAGTTGATTCGTACTTGGTTGAGTGATGAACAATAAATTTAAGGACCCATTTTGCGGGTAATATATGAATTGCGGGGAAAATTAAGTTGAGTACAGAAAGGGATTCACAGCAGCGTTCATCTAAAAAGGAAGGCTCAAAGAGAAGGCAGGATTTTAGTGGTCGCCAGAAAGCTGCCATTTTCCTTGTGACTCTGGGGAGTGAGCTTTCCGCTGAAGTCTTTAAGCATTTAAGGGAAGACGAGGTTGAGAAGTTGACCTTTGAGATTGCGCGATTGGAAAAGATTGAGTCAGGCATACGTGATGTCATTTTGGAGGAGTTCAAGGAGCTGATGATTGCTCAGGACTTTATTATGACTGGCGGTATTGACTATGCGCGTGAGCTCTTAGAAAAGTCTGTTGGTAGCCAAAAGGCTTTAGATATTATTAATCGGTTGACTTCTAGTTTGAAGACAAGGCCGTTTGATTTTATTCGCCGCACAGATCCTGCACATTTGCTGAATTTTATACAGCAAGAGCATCCCCAAACGATTGCTCTTATTTTGGCTTATTTGGATCCACAAAAGGCAAGCCTTATCTTGGGGCAGTTGCCAGAGGATAAGCAAAGTGATGTGGCACGACGTATTGCCACTATGGATAGAACAAGTCCGGAAGTTATACGTGAGGTTGAGCGTGTCTTAGAGAAGAAATTGTCTAGTCTTAGTAGTGAAGATTATACAGCGGCTGGTGGTGTTCAGGTCATTGTTGACATTTTGAACTTGGTTGATAGAACCACGGAAAAAAATATTATTGAAGCGCTAGATGAAGAAGATCCAGACTTGGCCGAAGAGATTAAGAAGCGAATGTTTGTCTTTGAGGATATTGTTCTTTTGGATGATAGAGCAATTCAGAAAGTGTTGCGCAACGTGGATGATCAGGAACTAGCTAAGGCTTTGAAAGCTGTGGATAGTGATGTGCAGGAAAAGATTTTCCGTAATATGAGTAAGCGTGCGGCAGCACTATTAAAGGAAGATATGAGTTATCTTGGGCCTACACGTCGTAAAGATGTGGAAGAGGCTCAGCAAAAAATTGTTTCTGTGATTCGCAAGCTTGAAGAGCAGGGTGAAATTGTTATTGCGCGCAATGAGGAAGAGGGAGATATTCTCGTTTAATATCAGGGTGTGTTGATTGTATTTAATTCTATAAAAAAAGGTGAGATTGTGTATGGCTAAAAATATTTTTGAACCAGTTGATGTTCTTCAGGCTGAAGAGCCAGAAATGCTTTCTGCACCCTATTTTGGGCCTACACATATTGGTGCTGGTGGTGCCGTTGTTTTTGGAGAGGTGATTGACGGAGAGGATTCCTATGTTGGGCCTACAGCTGCAGAACTCAGGGAAGAGGCTGAAGAATTTAAGCGCAATTGGGCTGTTGAAAAACAGGGCATGATTGAAGCGGCCAACAAAGAGGTTAATGATATCCTTAAACGTGGTGAAGATCGTGCAAATGAAGTAATTGATACTGCTCAGCAAGAAGCAGAGAGTATGCGTGATGAATTGGCCGAAGAAAAGAAAAAGGTAGAATCTGAGATTGATAAAATCAAGAATGATGCAATCCAATCGGCTAATGATGAGGCAGAGCGTATTCGTCAGGCTACCCGTGATGCTGGGTATAAAGATGGTAAAGAGGCTGGATATCAAGAGGGTTATGCAGAAGCAGAGCGTTTGATTGGGCGCTTGCACACAATTATTGATCGAACATTAGATAAGCGTAAAGATATTCTAGAGGCGCTAGAGGGTCAAGTTGTAGAGTTGGCTATTCTTGTTGTCAGGCGGGTGGTGAAGGTTCTTAGTGAGAATCAGAAGAATGTTGTTATTAATAACATTCTTCAGGCATTGCAACGGCTCAAGAGTCGCAGTGATTTGATTATCCGCGTCAACTTGACAGATTTGGAATTTGCAACTGAGCATACAACGACATTTGTGCGCGCTATCGAGGGTAATGGTAAATTGACTTTGGCAGAGGATAGTACTGTTGAGCCTGGTGGTTGTGTGATTGAAACAGAATTTGGTGAGATTGATGCGCGTATTTCCAGTCAGCTCAATGAGATTGAGAGTCGGATTCGGGATCTTTTACCTATCAGTGTGCGTCCTAACTCCTTGGATGACTCTAAGCTCTAAGTTTTCAACTTGAGGGAGAGGTATTCTGATGGCTAAAGAAGATGCTAGGGGGCTGGATGTTGAAGCCTCTTTGAATAAATATTTCGATCATCTGAGTGGTTTTGATCCCATCCGTTCTGTTGGGCGCATTGAGAAAGCACGTGGTCTTCTTTTGGAGTCTTATGGTCCACATATGTTTGTTGGTGAGATAGGGCGTGTGCATCCAAGTTTTGGCAAGCCATTTCTTGTTGAGGCAATCGGACTTAAGGGTCATCGAAATAACTTGATGCCCTATGAAGATGGTGCCAGCATTGAGGTTGGGGATCGTGTTGTAGGCTTGGGTAGCACGTTGATGGCACCTGTAGGGCCCTCGCTTTTGGGTCGTGTGATAGATGGATTGGGTCAGCCTATTGATGGCAAAGGACCTATTTATCCAGAGCGATTAGTTTCAATTTTTCAAGAGAGTCCCAAGGCATTAGAAAGAGAACCTATTTCAGAACAGATTCAAACGGGTGTGCGTGCAATTGACTCAATGATGCCATTGGGAAAAGGTCAGCGCATTGGAATCTTTTCTGGTTCTGGAGTAGGAAAGAGTACACTGATGGGCATGGTGGCACGCAATACTTCTGCAGATATTAATGTGATTACCCTTATTGGTGAGCGTGGTCGTGAAGTGCGCGAATTTATTGACAACGAATTGGGACCAGAGGGCCTCAAGAGGTCTGTATTAATTGTTTCTACTAGCGATAAAACACCGCTTTCCCGTGTGCGTGGTGCCTATTTGGCCTGTACTATTGCTGAATATTTTAGGGATCTTGGAAATGATGTGATGTTTTTGTTTGACTCAGTCACGCGTTTTGCAATGGGACAAAGAGAGATTGGACTTGCCAATGGGGAGCCTCCCACAGTACGGGGTTATACACCGAGTGTTTTTAGTCAATTGCCAAAAATTTTGGAGCGATCGGGGAATACTGGCAGGGGATCAATTACTGGAGTATATACGGTTTTGGTCGAAGGTGATGATATTGAAGAGCCCATCAGTGATGCAGTGCGTGGTATTTTGGATGGACATATTATTCTGGCTAGAGAATTGGCGGAAAGGGCGCATTATCCTGCAATTGATGTATTGAAAAGTGTCAGTCGTTTGGCCCCAAAAATACAGGGAAAAGAGTTGCAATCTAAGATCTCGTATATGAGAAGTATGTTGGCAGCCTATCGAGATGCTAGTGATTTGCTGAAAGTTGGTGCCTATGTGAGGGGTAGTGATCCGCTTGTGGATGAGGCTATCAACAAAAGAGAGTTGCTTGAAGAATTCTTTAGGCAGGATGTGTACCAGAATTCGACTATTGAGCAAACCAATCGTGCACTAGAGCAGATTATTATTGGTGGATAGCGGGTTTCTGATATATGAAAAAATTTGAATTTCGTTTAGAAAATTTACTTGGCTATCGTCGGCAGTTGTTGGATTCTGCAGAAAAACTTCTTGCAATTGAAAATCAAAAATGTCAGCATCTCATTGATGAGATACAGTCTTGTCAAGATAATGCACGAGACTCATTAATGATCTATACAACACAGCGCACACAGATGGGGGATTTGCGTCAGGCAGAAATTTATCGCCAAGCACTCAAGCAGCGTGCAGAATCACATAAAAAAGAACTTTTGATAGTAGAAGAATCAAAAAAAGTTGTACAACAACGCTATATAGAGCAAAAACGTAGTCATCGTGCAATTGAACTGTTAAAAGAAAAAGAATTAAATGCTTATAAGTTAAAAAAACGCCGATACACTGAGAAAGTCTTGGATGATGTTTTATTGGCAAACAAATACTCCGAGGATTTCTAATGGAGAGTAAAAAATGTCAGGTGGATACTCAATCCGTGGCGTGATTGTCCGCGTCCTTATATTATTAGTGTTAATTGCCATGCTTGTTTTCTTGGGTTTTTTTCTTGCAAGTCGTGCCGGTTTTTTTCAAATGGGTGGCGCTTTCGCAGGAATTAGTCGTTCTATCGGCCTGGGACCTACAGACAATGCAAGTAGTATTGGTGATCCGCAGCTTATCGAGTACGATCGACAAAGGGCAGAGCAACAACGTCTGGCTGCATGGGAAGCGGTATTAAAACAGCAAGAACTGCAAATTGCTGATAATCAGGCGCTTTTAGACAGAAGAACAACAGAATTAGATGCCAAAGAAAAAGAGCTATTTTCCAAAGAAGAAAATATAAGGAAAGCTGTTCAACTGTACGAGAATATAGGGGGAGGATTGAGGACGACTGCAGAAAGTCTGACAAATATGCCCCCAGACAAAGCCATTGAAATTTTGCTGAACATGGAAGATCCCAATGTTATCAGTGTCTTAAATATGGTTAATTCTATTGCTAAAGAAAGAAATGAAGTGTCATTGGTTCCTGTTTGGCTCCAAATGATGCCTCCTGCGCGATCTGCAGCAATTATTAGGAAGATGTCTGTCACTTAGATTAAATAAGGGGGGAGTATAGGTTTTATGAATATCATTCCTGCGTTTACCGCAAATCAGCCCGTAGAGAGAAGGCCTGTTGAGCAGCCGGTGCAACAACAGTCTATTGAGCAAAGAACAGACTCACGTACTGCCGAGAATATTCAACGACATGAAAAAATAGAGGCAAAGCAAGAAGATCAAGGTCAAAAAGACTTTGCAAGTATGGTCAAAGACCAATCTCAACGTGGTGAAAGTGAGGATTCTCAGTCACGCACTGTAGCCAAGGAAAGTGAGAAAAATAGTGCTGATTTAGCTAAAGAGAGTGTTTTAAAGAAGAAAAACACATTCAAACTATTAGTAAATGAAGAGGCCATAGCCCCTTCCAAGTCGCTTAAGGATTCAAGAAAGAGTGTTTTGGATGCATCACGCGCTCTAATGAGTAAAAATTTGAATGTGCAGAGCAAGGAACAGCTAAAAAAACTTGCAACCAAGGAAGACTTAGAGCAAGAGGATGCTAGTTTAGACTTGGGAGCACTTTTTGCTGAAGGCCAGGATACTGAAGACAATCAGAGTATTACACTGGCGAGCATGATCAAAGATGCTGGAAAGTTTGAGTCAAAAAATGTAAAAACTGATAAGAATCAAAGTCAGCAAGAATCTAATTTTGTTGAGCAAGTGGCACTTAAAAGTGAACAACTAGAGGGTCCACAGGTTTCACTAGAAACTACATTGCAAGAAATACAACATGAATCTGTGCAAGAAAGGGTGAGTCTTTTTGATGAGAAGAAATCCTCTTTTGAGAAAGTTGATCTTAGAGATATTAAGGCTAGCCAGCAGTCAAATACACAAAGTGATCCTGTGATTATTGTTGCAGACAAGAGGGTGGGGATATCTGCAGAGCAAAAAGCGCTAGCACCTACCGTACTGATCAGAGAAGCATTGCAGGAAACAGGCAATACACAGATTGTTCAGCGTGCACAATTTATTTTGCGTGAGCAGGGTGCAGGGGAAATCCGCATGACACTCAAGCCCGAGCATCTGGGAACAGTCAAAATTAACCTGAGTATGGAAGATAATCGTGTGTTGGGTCGTATTGTGGTCGAAAGTGCGGAAGTGAAAGCTGCATTTGATGAGAATATGTCTGATTTGCGTGAAAGAATGCGTAATAGTGGGTTGAATATGGGGCAACTTGAGGTTTCTATCGACCAGCGAAATATGCAGGGGCAAAACTTTTCTCAAGATGATCAAAAGGAGGGTCCATTTTACTCCGATAGATATCGTGAGGGGAATCGAGCTTTTGATCAAGTGCAAAGTGCACCAAAGGCTGAAACTTATCGTAGTACATTAGTAGATATGAAGGCATAGGAGATTTTCGAATATGGATTTAGGTAATTTAATGGCCCCGCAGCCATTGAGAATGTCTGAAGATGAATTGGCCAAAACCAAGCAATATGTAGAGAGCTATAATACAGCATTGCGTGCAGAGCGCAAAGGTGGGCAACAGGAACTAGGAAAGGAAGATTTTTTAAAGCTTCTGATCACACAGTTGCGCTATCAAGATCCCCTTAAACCTATGGAAGATAAAGAATTTATTGCACAGATGGCACAGTTTAGTTCTTTGGAGCAAACAAAGAATATGGCCGATGGTCTTGAAAAGTTGAATACAACACTTGTGGCAGCACAAGAGCGTAGCAATGCATTGAGCTTTTTGGGTCGCCATGTAGAAGTGATGGGTGATGATGGAAAAATGCGTAGTGGAAATGTTGATTCTGTGAATCCACGTGATGGTTTGATTAAGGTTAATGGTGAGTATTTTGGAGTGGATCAAATGGTCTCGGTTTCTGATCGTGCACATGCACCTGTAGTGAGAACCGCAAGTCCTGTTGTAAGTCAAAATGTTGAGAATGTTATTGAGGGGGAAAATTCTTTATGATGAGATCACTATATTCTGGTGTTGCTGGATTGCAAAATCACCAGACACGTATGGACGTTGTGGGTAATAACGTTGCAAATGTGAATACAATTGGGTTTAAGAAGAATAGAGTGAATTTTCAAGATATGATTTATCAAAATTTGCAAGGAGCTACACGCCCTACCGAGGATCTTGGTGGTGTGAACCCCAAGCAAGTGGGTCTTGGTATGACTGTAGCAGCAATTGACACAATTCATACACAAGGCGCTTTGCAAAGCACTGGTGTACGTAGCGATGTGGCTGTGCAGGGTGATGGATTTTTCGTTCTTAGAAAAGGCGGAACAGACTTGTATACACGTGCTGGAGCTTTTAATGTGGATGGCGAGGGGTTCCTTGTTAATCCTGCAAATGGAATGAGAGTACAGGGCTGGATTGCAGAGACAATCAATGGTCAGCAGATCATTAACAATTCTATGGACTTGGGTGATATTGTTGTTCCTTTGAATAGCAAGGACCCTGCACGTGGAACAGAAACTGTACGTTTAATGTGTAACTTGGACAAGAATACCCCACCAATTAATGAAGATTCTGGTGAGGACTATGTGCGTCAGAATACATATGTTGTGAGTAAAGAGATTTATGATGGCATGGGCAATACACATACTTTGCGTATGGAGTTCACACGTGTGGATGGTACTGCAAACCAGTGGACATCTAATGTGACGCTAAATGCTACAGAAGAGGATGAAAATCCTACAGGGTTGGCTGTGGGTGTGAATGGTCAGGTGGGAGAGGGTACACAGTTTACCTTAAATTTTGATAACAATGGTGCGATTGCCAGTATCACAGATACAGATGGCAATACGGTGGATGCAGGAACTTTAAACTTGACTGTTTCCTATAATGTGCCTGATTCTACCCTGGATGCCGATGGCAACCCAGAAAATAGAACATTTAACATTGAGATTGGAACAGTAGGTTTGTATGATAATTCTACAACTCAGTTTGCATCTCCTAGCACCACAAAGAGTTGGTTCCAGGATGGTTATAACATGGGTTATATGGCCGACTATCAAATTGATGCTGCAGGACGTGTGATTGGTATTTATACTAATGGTCAGCGCAAAGAAGTAGCACAGATGGCATTAGCAACCTTTACAAACCCTGGTGGATTGGATAAAGTAGGGGAGACCAATTTTGCACAGACAACAAACTCTGGTGATGCAATGATTGACCCTGCAGGTTCTGCTAATAAGGGAAGTATCCAAGCGGGTGTTTTGGAAATGTCTAATGTAGACCTTTCTGCAGAGTTTGTCGATATGATTGTGACACAGCGTGGATTCCAAGCAAATAGTAAGGGCATTCAGACGAGTGATACAATGTTGCAAGAGTTATTGCAACTTAAACGTTAGTTTTATAAGATTTTAGTTTAGACGGGGGCCTGGCCCCCAGTCTTTATAGGGTGGCATTCTATTGATTAAACTAACAATACAGGGGAAATTGAGACGAGAAATCTTTCTTAATCCCCATATGATAGAAACAATTGAGTGCCATCCCGATACAACCATTATTTTGATGTCTGGGAAGGTTATTGTCGTTGCTGAGGACTACTCGACCGTCTACAAAAAAATAATGGAGTATAGACGCAGTCTTGTACACTGCGAAAATGAGGAATAAAGAGAGGATAATATGGATCCCGCGAGTTTATTAGGCGTACTGATTTCATTTGGAATGTTTTTTGCTTCTCTCATCGCTAGTGGAAACCCACTGCGTCTATTTTGGGATTTGGCATCTCTTCTTTTAGTTATTGTAGGATCTTTTGGCTCCTTGATCTTTGCCAGTGATATGGCAGTGGTCAAGCAAATACCTGCATATATGAAAAAGGTTTTTCGCAAAGAGAACATCAGTTTGCAAGAAGTGATTGCGCGTTTAGTTGGATTTTCTGAGAGTGCCAGAAAAGAAGGGCTGTTGAGCCTGGATGATGCAGTGCGTGAGGTCGATGATCAATTTTTGGCCACAGGTTTGCGTTTGGTTGTTGATGGTACGGATCCTATTATTATACAAAGAATTCTAAAGGTTGAGTTAGATAAAATGGCTGATCGTCATTCGCAGGGTTCCAACCTTTTCTTGAATTGGTCTGCCCTGGGTCCTGCCTTTGGTATGATCGGTACGGTTTGTGGAATGATTGGAATGTTAGCGAACCTTTCTGATACATCTTCAATTGGGCGTGGTATGGCTTTAGCCTTGATTACAACACTCTATGGTTCTATGTTGGCCAACATGTATTGTGTGCCTGTCTTTACAAAATTGCTTGAGCGTCATGAGCAAGAAGTAATCGTGCGTATGATTATGCTAGAGGGTGTGCTTTCTATCCAATCTGGAGATAATCCACGTATTTTGGAGCAGAAATTGTATGGTTTCTTGCCACCTAAGGATAGACCAGTTGCGCGTGACGATGCTCGATAGTGAGATTTTTTTTAAAAAGGTTATGATGTTAAATAGACAAAGGGGTGGTTGAAATGTCTGATGAAGATGACAACGGTAAGGAAAAGGCAAAGCCCAATACAATGTTGTGGATCGTTACTTACTCTGATATGGTTACCCTGATGCTTTGTTTTTTTGTCATTATGATGGGTGAGCCTACCAAAGATGACAGCCGTATTCGTTTGGTGCTCAATGCTTTTGGTGGTTTGGGACCACTCACTGGTGGTATGACATTTAACCAGGGAAAATTGGCCCAAATGGGTGCGGATGTGACAAGTTTGCCCGCTAGTAAACGCGCTAAGAATTTGGAAGAGGCACTAAGAAAGGCACAGGCACTTGTTCAGCCAGAAACAATAAATACTATTCAAAATATTACATTTGATCCAGAAAGAGGGTTAGTGATTTCGTTGGTAGGGGATGCATTTTTTCGTCCTGATAGTGCGGAGGTTGATCTAGATAATACAAGAGAAACATTGCAGCGATTAGTCATTTTTTTGAATAGTCCAGAAGTTGCAGAACAAACCTTTCGTATCGAAGGGCATACAAATACAGCAATTCCAGACCCTGCCAGGTGGCCTAGCAATTGGGAGCTCTCTTCTATCAGAGCTATCAATACACTGCACGCGCTTTCGGACTATGGACTAAGCTCTGATCAAAATTTTCAAGTGACAGGACTTGCTGATACCAAACCTGTAGCACAAGGAAATACACCAGAGGCAGCGGCAATGAACCGCCGTATTGAGATTGTGATGCTTGTCGATGGGCATCTATAAAGAGCCGTGATCGGGTGGGAGGTTGTCCTTGGCTGGAACTGCTGAAAATTTAGATAGAGAAGACAACGAGTCTGAGGGAAGAAATTCTGCGGCAAAGGCACTCAATAAAGGCCTAGATATCGCAAAAATACTCAGTTACTTTAAGGGTGTACTGATAATTTTTCTTATCATCATGGCCTTAAGTGTTTTGGGCGTCACCAGTTTTTATACAGTATATTTTATGCAAAAAATAAAGTACAACCGTATTATGAGGCAACTGGATGCAGCGAATCCCAATAAGGCACCCTCCTATGGATACACGGAGGCCATTGTGATTCGAGGCAAGGCAGTGCCTCCAGAGAGTTTTATATTTCAGATAGGGGTTGTTTTGGCATATAATGAAAAAGAAGAAAAGGTTGTGGGACCATTTTTGGAGTCACAGCGTTCGATGATTCAGGACCAAATCCGTACTTATTTTTCGAGTCAGCTCAATAGCCAGTTGGATGGGGAGACTGAAAATACTCTCAAAAGAGAGCTAAAAGAATGGCTAAATACGCTCTTGAGTGGAGAGTATATTCAAGAGATATATTTTACAGATTATATGGTAGATTATTAATTAAGAACTAAGAGAGGATAAAGTGTATGTCTGATGCAGAGGGAAGCAAAAAGACCCCAGAAAAAAGTGCTGCTGGGGGAAATGTACTAGTTCGTATTTTGGTCATGGTGGCCGCTGCTATTGGTGCCATTGTCTTCGTTGTTTTGGTTAGTATTTTTACAGTCATTATGATGGACAGTCAGATGAGTGCGGATATTATCAGCAATTCACCCACATATGATACTGCTATGAATTATGATTATACAGCACCTGTGAATGTGCGTGGAAGAACCAGTGATGTGGATCCTCATACTTTCCAAATCTCTGTGGCTTTGGGATATGAGATGGGGGATACAAAAACCTCAGCAGAAATTGCCAAAAGACAAAGTCAGTTGCAAGACTTGATGAGAAGTTTTTTTAGCTCTAAAACAGCAGAAGCTTTGTTGCCAGAGTACCAAGATGGTTTAAAAGTTGAGCTAAAAGAACGTATTAATCGAATTTTTAGCCAAGGCAAAGTCAGG
This sequence comes from Spirochaetia bacterium, assembly GCA_051648825.1. Lineage (GTDB taxonomy): Bacteria > Spirochaetota > Spirochaetia > WRBN01 > WRBN01 > JAHHUI01. Next base: position 48,945 of record JBOFFX010000001.1, on the reverse strand, counting down.
GATGTTCTTTTTCCCGATTTTTTGGTAGACTAAAACTCGTCTTAAGAGAAAAGAGGTTGCAATGGGTGATATATTAGATCCTCTCAATGATGAGACAGATGCAGCGGCTCCCAAAGGACTCTCTAGGCCTGGGGGAATACTAGGTAATTCTGTTTTGAGTTTTTTTGTCTTTATTGCATTCTTGTCTGCGGCAGCTATTCTTGTTGGAATTGTGACAACAACAGCGAAGACCTACGTTGGCAGACCCGCTTGGTTGCGTCATACGCAATCACGTATTCCAAAACGAGTAGAGATGAACTACCTCTATACTCCAGAGATTGCTTTGACAGGCAGAACTAATGACCCAGGCAGCTATGTCTATGATATTATTCTTGCATTTGGATTTTCAGAAAAAGGCAAGTCTATTGATCCAGAGATTGCACGACGCTCTTTGGAGTTACAGGATTTGTTGCGTAGCTTTTTTAGTATACGCTCTTGGAGAGATTTGAGTCCAGAAAAAGAGGATCAACTCAAGGTTGAACTTTTGCAAAGGATAAATGAGTTTCTAAAAACGGGTGCAGTAGAAGAGGTTCTTTTCTTGCGTTTGGATGTTAATTAAGAGATTTTACAAGAAAAATCTTAACACCTTTATGAGGTTGCCGATACTCTCAAAAGAAAGCTTTTTTTTGTAAAGCTATTTAAGGAAGAGGAAATATGACGGAAGTTCTTTCGCAGGATGAGATCGATCAACTGCTTACGACAATTGCAACAGGTGGAGAGGATGCGGCTGTTGAGTCTTCTCACTCACCCTCTCAAACACGAAAGCGCCCAAACGTTAAGATCTATGACTTTAAGAGACCCGATAGGTTTAGTAAAGAGCAGATTCGTACGGTTTCTATCATGCATGAGACATTTTCTCGTCTGGCTAGTACGAGTCTTTCTGCACAGATGCGCTCATTGGTGCATGTGCATGTGGCAAGTGTTGACCAGCTGACCTATGAAGAATTTATTCGATCTATCCCTAATCCTACAACTTTGGCCGTCATCAATATGGAGCCACTCAAAGGCTCTGCAGTTTTAGAGATTGATCCCTCTATCACATTTTCTATCATTGATCGCCTCTTTGGAGGGACTGGCCAGGCAGCAAAAATTAATCGCGAACTTACAGAAATTGAAACAGCAGTGCTTGATGGTATTGTTATTTACCTTTTGGGCAATATGAAAGAGGCCTGGAGCCAGGTGATTGAGTTGCGCGCGCGTTTAAGTCAGATTGAAACTAATCCCCAGTTTGCACAAATTGTGCCACCTACAGAAATGGCTATTCTTGTAACTATGGAGATGAAAGTTGAGGGTGTAGAGGGGATGATGAACCTATGTATACCATATTTGACCATTGAACCTATTATTGGTAAGTTGAGCGCACAATACTGGTACTCCAGTGTTAGACGTGGGTTTACTACAGAAAATTTAAATATTTTAAGAGAAAAACTTAGCCGTATTACTGTGAGTCTGGTGGCAGAAGTTGGTGCTGTTTCAGTTTCTACACGTGATGTGATCAATCTGAAAGTTGGAGATTTGGTTCGATTTCCCAGCAAAAAACAGTCAGACCCCATGACTTTAAAAATTGGTAACCGACCGAAATTTGAGTGTAGACCTGGTTTGATGGGACGTAATATATCTATTCAAATTACCAAAAAACTAGAAGAGCTATATATTGAAGAATTTGAAGAGCTTGTTGGCAAGGGAGAAGAATAAAATCTTATGATGAGTGGTGGTGCCCTTTCCCAGGATGAAATTAATGCGTTATTATCTGTTGGTGGAAGTCCCGCAGGTAGTGCAGAGGCGGTTTCTTTTAGTGATCAACAACTCGCCAATATAAAGAAGCACTGTACGGGGATTCCTGGTTTTTTACAAAGTTCTGCATCTAGCATGATGAGCGATACTGTTTCTGTTGTGTTAGAAGAGGTTTTTACCAGTAACAAAGAAAGTGCACTTGCGCTATTTTCACAAAAAATCCTAGATCTTTCTTTGAGTTTTAATTCTGGTATTTCTGGGGGACATTTTTTCTTAGCTGACGAGATGGATATATTACCCTTGGGTGCTGGCATTGCTGGGGAAAGTATTGACGCTGTAGAGGGGGTCATTTTGATGGCCCTTTCGGAATTTTTTCAGCAGGTGGGGCAGTCCTTTGCCAATGCACTCTCTACTTCACTTGGTCGTGAGGTAGAGTTGGGCACACCAGATGCACAGATTGTTGAGAAGGGGCTTAGCCGTATGCCTTCTGGCAATTTTATTGTTGTTAAGTATGTCGTGACTTATGATGGTAAAGATTTTCCGCTTTATGAGATCTTAGATTCTCTTGTCGTGAAGTCTTTTGAGGCAGTTTCGGTAAATCCAGCTGCAGGATTGAATAATGCATCTGATATGGTGATCGGTGCATCTTCTAAAGATTCTAATGCAAGTATTGGAGGCAGTACTATGTCATCATCTGTTTATTCAACCACACCAAGTGTGAAGGGGGTCAAATTGCCAAATCTTACACCAATGGAGTCTTCTGCAGAAGCCCAAAATATTAGTTTGTTGATGGACGTAAGCATGGAGCTTACTGTTGAACTGGGGCGTACACGCTGGCAGGTCAAGGATATCCTTGGCATGGGCGAGGGAACCATTATTGAGTTGGACAAGCTTGCTGGCGAGCCTGTCGATATTTTGGTTAATCACAACCTTATTGCTAGGGGTGAAGTAGTAGTCATTGATGAAAACTTTGGTGTGCGTGTCACAGAAATTGTCTCTAATGTTGATAAGATTACAGACCGCAGGGGCTAAGAGAATTTACTGATGTTGGCGAGGCCAGTTCTTTTTATTTTTATCTGGTTCTCTTTGTTCTCATCTTTTTTTCTTGGTCCAGATGCTTTGGCGCTCTTTGCACAGACACCTGATGCAACACCTGCACCTATTGAACAGCCCTTGGATGAGACGCAGTTTTTGTTAGGCACAGATCCTGCTACTGTGATGCAGGATCCATTGGCCCCACCCAGACAAAGTGCGCTTGTCTCATTTGGTGCGGGTGTGCGTGCATTCTTTGTTCTAGCGCTTGTTTTGGCCCTTGCATATTTTTTCTTGCGTTTTTTAAGAAAACTTTCTGGTCAAGAAATACAACAAAGTAGCGTGATTAAAGTCATGGCTAGTCAAACACTCAAAGGTCAAGCCAGTGTACATATTATAGAAGTCGCTGATAGTTTATACCTTTTGGGTGTGGGTGATTCTGTTAACCTAATCAGTGAGATCACAGACAAGGATGCCATTGATCAGTTGAAACTAGAGTTGACTAGGCAACAAGCCAACCCGCAGGGATTTGCACAGTTGTTACGCACAAAATTGGCTATTAATGGTGCTGATCCAGGGGTCAAAACGGTATTAAATACAGATCAACATGCTGATCGTCTTAGGCAGCTTTTGGATGATAAAAAAGATTCACAGGGGAGCACACAAGCCTAATGATGCGCCGTCATTTTTTGTTTATACTCTTCTTTATACTCACATTTCCAGTATTGATTTCTGCACAAGAACAACCACAAACACAACCTCAGCCTATTATTCCTACACCACAGCCTAATTACTTGGCACCCAGTCCCTTGCCTGGGGGTACTATCCCTATTCCGCTTATCAATTTAGATGTGCGTCAACCCAGGAATGGGCAAGAGATTGCCTTTAGTGTGCAGATGCTTTTGCTTTTGGCAATATTAACACTTGCACCCTCTTTTGCTGTACTCATGACAAGTTTTCTACGCGTTTCTATTGTTCTAGATTTTGTGAAAAGAGCGATTGGATTGCAACAAGCACCGCCTACTCAAGTACTCAATGGATTAGCTCTTTTCCTTACATTGTTTATCATGTGGCCTACTTTGAGTGATGTGTATGAAAAAAGTTTAAGGCCTATGGCTGAGGGGCAGATTACCACACAACAAATGGTAAGTGAAGCAGAATCGCCTATTCGTATTTTTATGTATAAACAAATGCAACAGAGTCCTGAAAATATCCGACTATTTATGCGCATGCGTGGTCTGCCAGCACCCCAATCACTTGCAGATGTGCCTACTTATGTACTCATTCCTGCATTTATTTTGCATGAGCTTTCTGTGGCCTTTAAGATTGGTGTCTATATTTATATTCCATTTTTGATTATTGATATGGTTGTTTCGAGTATCTTGATGGCCATGGGAATGATTATGTTGCCTCCCGTCATGGTTTCGATGCCATTTAAACTTATTCTATTTTGGCTTGTAGATGGGTGGACACTCATTGTACAGCAACTAGTTGCAGGGTTTAGGTAAATTTTGATCTAAAAGGAGGGTAAAAGTATGGATACGCAAGCTGTTACTAGCCTATTTCATTCTGCAATTATTCAGATTCTATTACTTTCTTCACCTATTCTTTTGATTAGCTTGGTTGTAGGATTAGTCCTTTCTATTTTTCAAGCAACAACAAGTCTTCAAGAACAAACACTGACTTTTGTACCAAAACTTTTAGCAATTTTTCTTACACTTTTTTATTTTGGAGCATGGATGTTCAATTTACTTGCTAACTATACCCGCCAGATTTTTCAAATCATTCCAGAGCTCTCTGGCTAGGATGTAATCATCGATGGGCAGTTTTTTTAACCATGATATTTTGGTGTTTTTCCTTGTTTTTGCGCGCTGTATCGCGCTAATTGAGGTTTTGCCAGTCATCACATCTAGTGGCATTCCTTTTGCTGGCCGTGCAGGCTTGGCATTCTTTACTACGGCTGTCATTGCACCTGTGGTTGTCGCTGCAGGTTATCCTATTATTGCTGGTGGTGGTGCCTATGTATTTTATCTGCTTGCAGAGGTGATGCTTGGGTTGATACAGGGTTTTTTTGTCAGCATTGTTTTCAGCGTAATGCATAGTTCAGGCCAGTTATTTTCTCTGCAAATGGGATTGGCGGCGAGTGAAATGTTTGACCCAGTCTCACAAATTGAATTGCCCGTCATGGCACAATTTTTTAACCTAATGGCTTTTATGGTTTTCTTTTCTTCTTTTGGATTACAAAAAGTTTTCCTGGCAGGTTTGCAGGCCAGTTTTCAAAGTATTATTGCTCCAGACCTTTTGTGGCAACCAGAAGGTTTAGCGGGATTTTTTACAAAAAGTATTGCAGGTCTTTTTGGCCAGGCCATTGTTATTGCGATGCCATTGATTAGCACACTATTTTTAGTGACGGTAGTCATGGGTTTATTAAATAAAGCTGCCCCACAAATGAATTTAATGATGTTAGGATTCCCTTTGCAATTAGGAATTGGCTATCTCTTGATCGTCTTTGCGTTGCCTAATATTCTTAATGCTTTTGAGTCACTTTTGACTACTATGTGGGAACAATTTCCTGCTTTGTTTAGATTATTTAAGAATTAGGAAGGCGTTTGGTGTTGCAAGAAAATCTAGAATGGCAAAAAAAATATGAAATTTTTTCTTCTGATGGGTGGTTTTCACTACAGCATTTTGCCTCTGCTGAGGATGAGGGCCGTACAGAAACCCCCACAGAGTCAAAAATCCGAAAGGCCAGACAAGATGGGCGTGTAGCCAAGAGTGCAGAATTGGCGCCAGCTGTTGTGATGTTTGTTACACTCATCACATTAGCTTTTCTTTCTTCATATATCATCGAAGTTGTCACAGATATGATTCGTTATTTTTTTACAAAAACATCTGTACTTTCTAATGCTAGCATTATCAGGCCAGAGACTGTAGATATTCGCAAACTTTTTAGCTACTATACTAGGCTCACATTACCTATTTTGATTGTATGTTTTGTTGCCTCTAGCTTAACAATGCTTGTGCAGGTGGGTTTTGTTTTTAGTACAAAACCACTTGTCCCAGATTTTACTAAAATTGTACCCAATTTAGGGAAATATTTATCCAAATCTATTTTTGGGGTGGAGGCGTTTTTTAATCTAGGAAAAAGTTTAACCAAGGTCATTTTGATTGCGGGGATGGCATTTTTAACTATACAAATTGCACTGCCAAAGCTTATTAGTATGCCTTTTACTCCTTTAGAGATGAGTAGCAAACATTTGGCATTGTGGGTTCTTTTTTTAGCGATGCAGGCCACTATTTTATTTTTTGTATTGGCAATGGTAGATTATTTATTCCAGAAAAAACAGTTTCTTGAGCAATTAAAAATGACCAAACAAGAGATTCGTGATGAACAAAAAGAGCAGGAAGGCAACCCATTACTCAAAAGCCGCATGCGATCTCGTATGCTTGAATATTTGCGTACAACAATGATGCGTAATGTGCCAAAAGCCGATGTGATTGTGACTAACCCAACACATTTTGCTGTGGCACTCGAATATAGCGCAGGGGCACGTGCTCCCAAGCTTACAGCCAAAGGGCAGGATTTGGTTGCACAAAGAATCAAAGAATTGGCGCGCACATCAGGTGTCCCTATTGTAGAGAACAAACCCCTGGCACGTGCGCTGCATGCTAATATAGAAATAGGCCAAGAAATCCCCCCAGAATACTGGGAGGTTGTCTCGGCCATCTTTATTCAAGTTTATCAAATGACTGGCAAACGCATTGGTGGTTAACTACCAAGCGTCGAGTTTGCCCTCCATCCCAATATCACTCGCTTTGAAGTCTAAAGGCAGTCCAGCCTTTCTTTTCTTTTCATAGTCCTTGATAGCCTTGAATGCCACATTGCCAAGGCATAGAATAGAAAAGAGGTTGACCAATGCCAAAATTCCCATGAAAACATCTGCAAGGTCCCAGACCAATCCCATCTTCATCAATGTGCCTGTAAAGACTAAACCAATGACAGCAATTCTAAACATCAGCAGGCCAGATTTTTTTGCACCCAAAAATTTGATGCTACTTTCTCCATAGAAATAGTTTCCAATAATAGAGCTATAAGCAAAGAAGAAGATCGCAATAGCAATAAATGCAGGGCCAATTTTTCCCATATAGACAGAAAGTGCTGCTTGTGTCAGCTGGATGCCCTGCAAATCTGTTTGAAGGTTGGCCTGCAACACAATGAATGCTGTGGCACTACAGACAACTAGCGTATCAATAAACACACTCAGTGCCTGTAAAAGACCTTGCTTAACGGGGTGAGAAACATTGGCAGAGGCAGCAGCATAAGGTGCACTACCCATACCCGCTTCGTTAGAAAATAGTCCACGTCTGACTCCTGATGCCACGACTGCGCCCATAAGTCCTCCAGGAAGACTGGTCTTGATGTTAAAGGCTTCACTGAAAATGCTTTTGAGGATACCAGGCAAATATTGGATATTCAGTAAAACCACAATACTAGCAATAATGATATAGAAGAATGCCATAATAGGTACAAGCCAGCTAGAGATCTTGGCTACACGTGTGCCACCACCTAGTAACGCCCATGCTGTTAAGACTGCAAGTCCAACGGCTACAATTTTCAGGTTAAGCGCAGCATCTCCAAATGGGAGAATTGTACTAAATGCCAAACCAATAGTATTAGCCTGGACCATATTAAAGACAAAGGCAAAGGTGACAATCATAAGGATAGAAAAGGCAACACCCAAAGGGCGGTTTTTTAATCCTTTGGTGATGTAGTAGGAAGGTCCACCCACAAAATAATGAGGATCATTTTGAGATGTATCTTTCTCTTTGTAGATCTGAGCCAAAGTACTTTCTATACACGCACTTGCACCGCCGATCAATGCGACCACCCACATCCAAAAGACTGCCCCAGGACCACCGACTGTGATTGCAATAGCAACACCAGCAAGATTTCCTGTCCCCACGCGGCTGGCAATACTCACAGCCAAAGCTTGAAAACTAGAAATGCCAGGTTTCTTCTGATCTTCTTTCCTTAATCCATCTGGCAAAATACGTAGCATTTCCCCCAGAAGCCTAACTTGTACGGCTTTTGTTTTGAATGTGAAGTACAAACCCACAGCAATTAAGATATAGATAAGTGAGTAGTCCCAGAGCACCGTATTCAAAAATCCAATAATACTATTTAGTATCTGCATAACAAACCTCCTGCATTTTTAGTTGCATACACCTCTGTGCATAATGTGATAACACATACTTGTGAGTTTATCCTAAGTTGTAGATGAGGTCAACTGTTGGTAGGCGAGGAGGTGAGGCCCAATTGACCGCAAGCGGCTGCCATTTTTTCTCCCTTGCTGTGACGCATGCGGCATACTTGTCCAGATTGCACCAAGGCTAGTAAAAAATCTTGCAACTCTTGATCTGTGGGAGATCTCCAGTGTGATCCTGGGTGTGGGTGATAGGGGATCAAATTAACAACACAGGGTAAATCTTTGAGATAAGAGATTAGTTCTTGAACATTTTTGCAAGAATCGTTGACTCCTGGGATCAAAACGTATTCAATAAATAAGTCATGGTATTTTCTGCGAATAGGGATGTCTTTTAATGCCTTCTTGAGCACCTGCATAGGATAGACACGATTGATTGGCATGATTTGATCGCGTGTAGCATCATTAGTCGCATTGAGGCTGACAGCAAGTTTAATATTACGATAGGGGGGGGAAAAGCTACCATCTGGACCTTTTTCACCTTTTGGTAGTTTCCAATGTGTAAGTTGTTCAAATTTAGTCAAATTTTCTAGACTACCAACTGTTGAAATTGTAATATTGGCTGCCCCAATGCCCAACCCATAGGGGTCGGTCATTATGTGGATAGACTGTAAGACCTCTTCAAAGTTATCCAAGGATTCGCCCATTCCCATAAAAACAATATTTTTGATATTGATACCGAAGTGAAATTTGGCTGTGAGTATTTGCATCATAATTTGTGCACAAGAGAGTTGCCCCTGCAGGCCCAATTTTCCTGTTTGACAGAAGGTGCAACCCCACCGGCATCCCGCCTGGCTAGAGAGGCACAGTGTATGATAGGTTTTCATTTTTAAAATGACTGTCTCTGCAAAAAGCCCATCTGCAAAATATAATGAAAATTTGATATGCCCCTCATCTTCTAAAATATTTTTTGGTTTGGCCAAGATAAGGGGGAAGCGTGTTTGCAGCTGATTTGCCAAATGCGGGACAGGGACAAAAGCTGGGCTATTGACAATATTGGTGTGGCCTTGGCGATAAATGGTTGAAAAAAATGCTTGGCTGTGATAAGGGCCCTTGTCATAGTCTTGCGCAAAAATTTTCTGAAATTCTTTGCGAGAATAAGAGAGTGTTTCATACATCTGTTTTTCTGACATTATTTACCAACTATGTTTAATTTAACACACCTAGATAGAGAAAAACAATATTGACAAGTATGTTTGATTGACATTAGTATCAAAGGAAATGGATATACAGTTTCATGCAACAACAATCTTGGTAGTGCGCAAAAATGGCCAGCTAGCTATGGCAGGAGATGGCCAGGTCACGATGGGGCAAAGTGTAGTGATGAAGGGCAATGCTTGCAAAGTGAGGCGCCTCTTTGATGGGCGCGTTTTGTGTGGGTTTGCTGGTTCAACCGCTGATGCTTTCACATTAGAAGAGCTTTTTGAGAATAAGATGAAAGAAAAGCAGTTTGATATTGCCCGTGCTTCTGTAGAAGTCGCGCGTGAATGGCGCACAGATCAGCGCTTGCGAAAACTCGAAGCGATGCTATTAGTGGCAAACAAAGAAAAAACATTTCTCATAAGTGGTAGTGGTGATGTGATTGAACCCGAATGTGATGCGATGGCTATTGGGTCTGGGGGGAATTTTGCTTATGCGGCGGCCCTGGCTTATCTAGAGGATACATCACTTTCTGCAGCAGAAGTTGCAAAAAAAAGTCTACAAATTGCTGCACGACTATGTGTGTTTACCAACGAGCATTTGACCGTTGAGGAGTTAGCATGATGCTCATTAATCTTGAAAAAATGACACCCAAGGAAATTGTTGCTGAGCTAGACAAATATATTATCGGCCAAAACAAAGCAAAACGGGCTGTGGCAGTGGCATTGCGCAACCGTTTTCGGCGTAGTCAGCTTCCTGATGATATCCGCGATGAGGTCATTCCTAAAAATATTATTATGATCGGTCCCACGGGCGTGGGAAAAACAGAAATTGCCCGTCGTCTTACCAAGTTGAGCGGTGCACCATTTTTGAAAGTTGAAGCGTCTAAATTCACTGAAGTGGGGTATGTGGGGCGTGATGCTGAGAGTATGGTGCGGGATCTGATTTCTAATGCTGTGGCTATGGTCAAGGCTGAGATGATGGAATCTGTGAAAGATGAGGCACAGCAACAGGTAGAAGAGCGTATTTTGGATTTACTTTTACCCAAGCCTTCCTTTTTGAGTCCCAGTCATATAGATGAAAATACCCCCCCGCAAAGCAGTGACCAGAATGCACAACAAGAGAATGTTCGAGAGAAATTTCGTATAATGTTGCGTGCAGGAGAACTGGATGAGAGAAAGGTGGAAGTGACAAGTCAGGTGAACCCTTTTGAGGGGTTTCTGGGTGGTGCCATTGATGTTATTGGGATAGAACCAATGGAACGTCACGGATCTTCTAACCCTCCAGGGGGTATTGGTCAACTCTTTAGTCGATCAAAACAACGCAATGTCAGTGTCAAGCAGGCGAAAGAGATCTTATTGATGGAAGAGCGTGATAAATTGATGGATATAGAGAGTGTACAAGATATCGCACGTGAGCGGACGGAGCGTGGAGGTATTATCTTTATTGACGAAATTGACAAAATTGCTACACGTAGTGGCAAAGGGGGAGGTCATGGCCCAGATATTTCTCGTGAGGGAGTCCAGAGAGATATCTTGCCCATTATCGAGGGCACTACTGTGAATACCAAGTATGGTGTGGTGGACACCCAGCATATTCTCTTTATTGCAGCGGGGGCATTTCATGTGAGTAAACCTAGCGACCTTTTGCCAGAATTGCAGGGACGTTTTCCTGTGCAGGTGGAGCTGGAAGAGATGAGCGCAGAAATGTTTGAAAAGATTCTTACACAACCGCAAAATGCACTTATTCGCCAATATACAGAATTGATGAAAACAGAGAATGTACATTTGGTCTTTAAAGATGAAGCGATCAAAAAATTGGCACTGATTGCTGCAGAACTCAATAGTAATCAGGAAAATATTGGTACACGGCGTTTGCATGCTGTGCTAGAGACGCTTTTAGAAGATTTAAGTTTTCATGCCGCAGATCATGTGGGTCAAACTATCACAATTGATGAAAGCTATATTGATACACGTTTTGAAAAACAGCGAGAGAAACATGATCTTAAGAAGTACATTTTATAATACACTAATCAAACTTGACAATGAATGGCGTATAGACTAGTATCAAAAAATGAGTGTAGCAGAGTATATTTCTTATGAACAGGTGCATCAGAGTTTGGCCGATCTGGCTGAGAAAATGAAGGCTGATGGGATGGTTTTTGATTGCATGGTAGCTATTGGGTCTGGTGGCTATATTCCATCACGCATACTTAAGATTTATCTAGATTGTCCGATTTTTTCTGTCACAGTGATGCATTATAATGATGAAACAAATACAAAGGTTGCGCGTGAGCCACAAATTATTCAGTGGCTGAGTGCAGATGAAACCGCCTTGAGAGGAAAGCGTGTACTTTTGATTGATGAAGTAGATGACACTAGGAGTACTTTAGCATTTTGCGCAAAAAGACTTTTGGAAAGAGATATGCTGGGGAGTCTGGCCATTGCAGTTTTGCACAACAAACGCAAAGAGAAAGTCGCAAGTATTCCTGCCCAAGTGCGCTACTATGCTGGCAGAGAAGTCGATGATCACTGGATTCACTACCCATGGGAAGCAAGAAATATTGGAGAACACTATGCCAAATGTGACTAGTTTATTCGCATAACTCGTCAAAATCTTCTTCCCCACCTTCAGTGGGATCTATGAGATCATTTTCTAGTTCTATCTCATCCATATCAGTCATTTCATCCAAGATTTCATCCAGATTTTCAAAGTTATCCATAGTGTATTAAGGTCCTCTTTTTTCTTCAGATATATAGGGTGTCAAAATAGATATAATTTTTTCTACCATTGTCTTGAGTATAGTCTCATTTTTTGCTTCAACAATCAAGCGCAAATAGGGTTCTGTATTGCTGGGGCGAATATTAAACCACCAATCTTTATAATCGAATCGATAGCCGTCAAAATCAAGTAGCTGTTGAGGGGGTTCTAGAGACTGTGTGAATTCAATGACTTTTTGGATAGCAGTGGCTTTATCATCAATGATAAAGTTGAGCTCGCCAGAGTTAGCATAGGTGTCAATTTTAGCAATAAAATGAGAAAGTTTTTGACCTTCTTTTTTAAGTTGGGCTTGATGTTGCAGGACCAGTAGGGCCGCAATAATACCTGAATCACAGTGAAAGAAGTCACGAAAATAATAGTGACCTGCAAGTTCTCCTCCAAAAATAGCTGCAACTTCTGCCACTTTTTGAATAGCATAGGCATGCCCAACGCGCCACATCACGGGGTTGGCTCCCAATTGTTGCAGGTATTCACTCACAGATCGGCTACTACGAATGTCAACAACAACGTTAACATCTGGAGTTTTGACTAGTAATGAGGCAATGATAGCAATGGTTAAATCAGGGCGGATGAATTGGGCTTTTTCATCTACCAACATCACACGATCAGCATCCCCATCAAAGATAAGGCCCAAGTCTAGCTGTTTTTCTTTGACGAGATTTTTAATTTTTGTGCAATTTTCTTCTATGAGGGGGTTTGGTTCATGGCAGGGAAATCTTCCATCAATCTCTTGGCAAATATAGTAGATTTGGGCACCACATTTTTCCAAGAGTTTTGGAATATAAAGTGCAGCCATACCATTAGACATATCAATGCCAATTTTTAAACCAGTGAGATTAACTAGATATCTAGAAAGGTATTCGATATATTCATCTTCTATATCTTTAGTAGTAATTGTGCCTTTTTTTTGGGACGTTACTGGTAATTGTAGTTGATTAACAAGTATTTCAAGTCTTTGAATATCCCCTGTGTCTCCCCCCAGCGAGATAAGGTTTTCTTTTGAGATTTTCATGCCATTATAGTCTTTGGGGTTGTGGCTAGCGGTGATTTGGACACTCGCTTTGGCATTTGTTATTCCAGCATAGTAGTACAGGGCTGGGGTGGTTGTTTGCCCCAAATTCACAACATGGGCGCCAGCATCTGTGATGCCTGCAAATAGCTGTTCAGCTAGAATGTCAGAAGAAATGCGTGCATCACGCCCAACTACCACAGTATCTATATCTAGTAGATCTATCAAACAATAGCCAATTTTGTAGGTGAGTTCTGGAGTCAACTCAGATCCAAAAATTCCCCTAATATCATAAGCCTTAAATATCCCCATAGAATATGCCTCCATATACGTATAGACTATTTTATCATAAGGTTTTCATAAAGTGGTAAAGATTAATTATAAGAAATAAAATTAAGAGAGTATTTTGTGAAAATAGATTGACATAAAAATATTTTGACTGATATAGTGTTCATGGGTTTGTGCCCTGTATGTTAGATTTTGAGCCTGTAGCTCAGCTGGATAGAGCATTAGATTGCGGATCTAAAGGTCGGAGGTTCGAATCCTCTCAGGCTCGTGTTTCGAGGTTGAATTTCATTCATATTCTATCTTTCCATTGATTATCCCTCAAATTCCATTTTCAAATTATGACTCAGGGGACATAAGTGATATCCAAAAATCAAAAGTGTCCGCAAATGCAAAGAATTAGCATTTTAAATAAATAAAGAATCTTAAAAAAGACTATATTAAAAGTAAAGAGAGCACTCATTTATGCAAAAAGAAAAAGAATCAGAACTCAACCTGTCGAGTGAGGTTGGTACGGGTGTGCCAGAAGATGTGCAACCAGAAAGAAATGTGCGAGAAGAAATGCCTACTTCCTCTGGTGCTAGCGTAGCACGGCGTGGGCGTCGTGTTGTGACACGCAATAATGGCAATGGAAAGGGGTCTAATAGGGCTAATTTTAACTTGAATACAGCACAAAATAGCCCCCCTCCACCCGATGATGCTCCACGCATTAGCATTAATGACTTGTGGGCGATGCCTATGCCGGATCTCAGAGAGACTGCAGAAAAGCTTGGGCTCAGCCATGAGGCGATGTTGAGTATGAAAAAGCAGGAACTCATTTTTAGTATACTCAAGCTACATACAGAAATTGGGGGTGTAATTTTTGCCTATGGCAGCCTAGAAATTTTGCCTGATGGGTATGGGTTTTTGCGTAGCCCGCAGAACAGCTATCTTCCTGGGCATGATGATATCTACATTAGTCCCAACCAAATTCGATTATTTAACCTGAAGACGGGTGATACAGTCTATGGTCAGACGCGTAGTCCAAAAGATGGAGAGCGATTTGTTGCAATGCAGCGTGTAGAAACTGTCAATTTTGATCCATTGGAAGTTGCACAAAATCGTATTCCCTTTGAAAACCTTACACCACTGTTTCCCGATAGCCGACTTAACCTAGAGAGCAGCACACCAGATCTTTCCACGCGTGTGATTAACTTGTTTTCGCCCATAGGAAAAGGTCAACGTGCACTCATTGTGGCACCCCCTCGCACAGGAAAAACGGTATTGATGCAAAAAATTATCAATGCAATTGCAGAAAATCATCCCGAATGTTACCTGATGGTTTTGCTTATTGACGAGAGACCAGAAGAAGTCACTGATATGAAGCGGAATGTGAAGGGTGAGGTTATCAGTAGCACATTTGACGAGCAGGCTAGTCGGCATGTGCAAGTGGCAGAAATGGTATTAGAGAAGAGTCGTCGCCTGGTAGAGCATGGCAAGGATGTGGTTATCCTTTTGGACTCTATCACTCGTTTGGCCCGTGCATACAATCAAACTGTTCCCGCTAGTGGAAAAATTCTCTCTGGTGGTGTAGACAGTAATGCATTGCATCGTCCCAAACGGTTTTTTGGTGCCGCACGTAATATAGAAGGTGGTGGTAGTTTGACAATCATTGCTACTGCGCTCATCGAGACAGGAAGCCGTATGGATGAGGTAATTTTTGAAGAGTTTAAAGGTACAGGTAATATGGAAGTAGTCTTGGATCGCAAATTGGCAGACAAGCGCTTATTCCCTGCCATGAATATTAAGCGTTCTGGCACACGCAAAGAAGAACTTTTATTAAGTAGTGATGAATTAAATAAACTGTGGGTTTTGCGCAAGGTATTAAACCCTATGGACGATATAGCAATGACAGAGCTTATCATTGAAAAAATGCGCAAGACAAAAACAAATGAAGCATTTTTAAAGAGTATGAATACAGGGCTTGGTGATGTTTCTGGTGCGGCTATTGATAAGTTGCCCTAGAAAAACTCTACAAATATATGTAGAATCATCAGACTAAAATTCATGAAGGCTATGTGAAAGATGGGGGATGAGAATATGAAAAAAAGAGCACTGACGTTAATGTGTTTACTGGTTTTATTATCGGCTAAACAGTTGAGTGCAGTGGTTGGATTTTCGCATGCCGACTACCTTCGAACACTCAACCGGTCTGCATCTATTGGTACTGCAGACTCAATGTTTTTTAACCCTGCGGGGACTGTACGTATGCCAGATGGACTATATATCCATGTGGGTGCGGATGTAGGGCTTTCCAAGCGGTCTATCAAATTTAATGCGGGCAGTGATGTTTATACATCTGCTTTGTATCTACCACCACCCTCTGCTGAATTTGGATTTATGTACAAGCGTGCGGGATCTGTTTTTTACATGACGATTTTGCCCACACTCAGAGATGGCTTGCAGATCAAGGGGGTGCCCAAAAATACCCCAACATTGGGGACATCTCTCACCAATTATACAGAAAATTATTTTAACTATCAGGTCGCATTTGGTGCCGCATTTGCCTTTAGCGATATTTTTGCAATGAGTTTTGCTGGGCAACTAATGAGCCATAATCAGCTAAGTAAGACTGTTTTTGATGTGCTGGCTGGAATAGAAAATTATAGTTATAACTCTATTGGCATTGGTGGTTCCATCAAAGCGGGGGCACTCATTACGCCTTTGCCATGGATGGCCATTTCTTTGAATGTTGATACCGGGGGACCCATTATTACATCTTTTGAAGGCAAGAGTGACTACACTGGTGCTGGCACACGCCCTAGTACAGAATTGGGGCTGAGAGTGGGGGATGGATTTGCTGTTAAGCCTGGGGCCTCACGTGCAGAGTTAGGTATTGGATTTAATATTAATGATGTAGCTGTGATCCAGATGACAGGGCATGTTGATTTCAATTTATTTTATGATACTGGTAGCAGCATGAGTTTTCATAAAGACAGAATCACCTATAGTTTTGGTGGTGGGATTGGATTTGACTTTAATTTTGGTGAGTATGTGACATGGGGATTTGGTGCGATGTATCGTAATACAACACTTAAGGATCAAGCATATTATGAAGTCATTGATTCAATTAAACTCTTAAGGATGCAAAGTATCAATATTGGTACGGGGTTTCGTTTTGGATTGGGCAGTATGGTAGATTTGTCACTGGCTGCGGCATATCCACTATATTTTTCTACACATGATGGATTCAAATTTTCTAAATACCCCAATGCATTTAATGGATATATAGAGTCCAGTGATATTCTTATTAGTTTGGGTTTAACAGTGAAAATGACAGGGCTATACTAGAACCACCATTGGAATTGGAGGATAGCCCCTGTGATAGGGGCTTTATTTTTTTGGGTAGCAAATTGAAGTTTATTTAGAGCCTATCCGATTAGGAATGTGTGGAGCTGACTAATTGATGCGGATAAAAGTTTTTTTGTTTTTGCTAATTTTGATTTTTTTCCCATCAATGATCTATGCACAAGTTTTATTTTTTGGAATTGTTCCAGCATCAGAAGGATTGCCTGTGGCAATGGAAATGTATGATGCGATGGAAGAGGGGTTGCTAGATGGGGGATATGAAATAGGGTTAATTTGTTTTGACCTGAGGGACCCCAATCCCTATGACCTTGAAACTGGCTTGTATGTTGCAAGAAATTTGGGAGCACGTTTTGTCATTATTTGGCAAATTCTCAAAGATGGATTGTTTGCAGCTAAGGCATACCGTACAGACGGTGTTTTGGTGACTGAAAAAGAGGTCAATATTCGTGAAGCAGTTTCTGCGATGCCTGAGGCAGAAAAACCTAAGAATGTTTCACAGGGCTACTTCAAATTTGGCAGAGAATTTGTGATGGGCCTGGAAGGGAAGTTGTAGCATTTTAACTTTAAGAAGGAAAAGCGCGTGAATCTAAGAGTCTATATTCTTACACTGCTACTCATTATACCTATCTCTTTATTTGCACAAGAGATCCATGTGACACGTGGAAAAGCAAGTGATTTTCCTAGTGAGTATAATGGACGTACAGAAGGGGATGGATTGTTTTTTGGCATGTCGGATTTACCCCCCGGTCGTATTGTCTCTTTGACAAGACCGGAGCTTGTGACTGCAGGCCAGCGCCGTGTGACAGGCCAAATCTTGATTGTAAAACAGATTCCTAGTCGTGGTCGACTCAGATCCAGTGAAATTGTTCTCTCACCACGAGGTGCTGATCATTTTGGTGTGCGTAGTGAGCTATTTCTTGTTACAAATAATAGTAGTGTCCGTTGGACAGATAACCTACCCCCTTTGCCTCCTCCATTACCATCTTGGCCCACGCCTGGGCAGGATAGTACGCCTCCACAGAACCAGTACCCTCCACAGAACCAGTACCCTCCACAGAATCAGTACCCTCCACAGAACCAGTACCCTCCACAGAATCAGTACCCTCCACAGAATCAGTACCCTCCACAGAATCAGTACCCTCCACAGAATCAGTACCCTCCACAGAATCAGTACCCTCCACAGCCAGAGCCAAAAAAAGAGCCAGAGCCAAAAAAAGAGCCAGAGCCACCAGCACAGCCACCAGCCTCTGCACGGTATCGCAAGTCGACTGTAGAAGAATATGATTATAAGATGTTTGGATCGGGTGAGTTGGAATATTCGTTAGAGCCTGCGGATGTGAGGCCCCCAGATGAAAGAGTGGGATTTGATGATGTTGTGGATGAGGTAGAAGGCAAACGCCGTCCTTCCAGCTCGAAGCGACCCCAGAAGAAAGAAGTTGAAGAAGAGCCACAAAAGTTAGAGATTGATGTGAATGTGGGCGTTGTGAAGACAAAGCCAGAACCAGTTCCTGAGCCTGTGGTGATGCCCGCCCCCGTTATGCATCCGACATATGAAGAACCATATGAGAATGTGGATCCTGCACTGCGTAGTCGATTGAGAGCCAAAACAGTGACACCTATCCCATCTGGGTTGTATATGCAGTTGGGATATTTTTCACAGCAACAGTCGCTGGTGCGTGTGTTCACACTAGTAGATAAATGGTTTGATGTAAAAATTGTTCCTACAACCCAAAATGGTGTACGTTTTTATCGCTTACTCATTGGTGCTTTCCGTGATGATGAACTTGGACTTGTCAGGGAGAATTTACTCAAGCTAGGATTGAAAGAATTTTTCCTTGTAAGGCATTAGTTATCGCCCCTCTTTCCAGGGGGGGGTATTTTTTTCTCTAAACCAGGCTCCTTATATCCGATATTGGTAGCATGTGGTCGATTATTGTTGATAACCTGGGGACATTATTTCCCCTTATAGTTCTTTCACTCATCAGTGTTTCTATTATTATTGAACGTGGAATTTACTTTTTTCTTGTGCGAGAAGATGTGAATTTAATGCGTCGTGCTGGGACACTTTATACACAGGGCAAAAATGACATTGCACTAGACTCATTAATGAATAGCGCATCTCCAGAGAGTGCACTATTAAGATATGCGATTAACAATCGTTTTATTTTGGATGATTTATTGAATGTGAGATTACATGTCATTGCACGCAATCGATTAGCACTTTTAGAGCAACGCATTGCATTTTTGGCAATTAGTGCAAATATTGCAACACTATTGGGACTTTTAGGCACTGTATTGGGGATGATTGCAGTTTTTAGTGCAATGGAACAAGCCAGAGCCAGTGATCCATATATTTTGGCTGGGGGCATTGGTCAGGCACTTTTGACAACAGCAACTGGCCTGATGGTGGCGATTCCTAGCTTATTCTTTCATCATATTTTTACGGAATCTATTGTACGTAGAGCAGGCAGACTAGAGTCGCTGATTTCTGAAATTCTTTCTACAAAAGGGGCTTCTCTTTAATGGAAAGGGAAAGCTTAAGCCGTAGATTAGGCACCAGACTAGAGAGAAATCAAGGGATCCTTATTGCACCTTTGTTGGATATTATTTTTCTAGTCCTTTTATTTTTTCTTTTTAATGTGAACTTTGAAGGGGTACAGAGTTTTGATGTGCATATACCCAAAGCAGGTAATCCAGATAATACAGTGCCTTTAAGCCGTATTGTTGTCTCAATGACTTCTTGGGGACTCAAGATTAATGGCGAAGATGTTGAGCAAAATGAACTTTCTCAAAAGCTTAGTAATAGTTTTGAAATAGCCAAAACAAAACAAGTACTGCTTCTAGCTTCAGAAGAATTGAGCTACAAACAGATGGTCGCGGTGATGGATCAAATTAAGGAGGCAGGCGCGACAGCAATCAGTCTTGGTGTGGAGAAAATATAAAGCATTGAAGTCCAGGCCCCGCAAAAAACATCCCATAGACCCACGTACACCTTTCAGGGTCAGTGCCTATGAAAAAAGAAAGCGTGACCGGCTGGGGGTCAGTTTTTTTCTCTCTATTGCCTTACATGGGTTGCTATTTTTGATACTATTCTTTATGCCCGTGTCTTTTGACTATATAGCGCCTACTATTACATTAGAAATTTGGCAACCAGGGGAAGAACCACTCTCTGTAGAGATAACAGAAATTGAGGATTTAGCAGAAAGCTATGCACAGCAAGCACGCCTGGCTGCAGTAGTAGCTCGCTATAAAGAGTTGCAGTACAATCCCTTAGCCACAGCCGATCCTCCTATAGCAACAAGGGCAACACCACCCATACGTACAACACCACGTGCTATGGCCCCTTCTACACCATTATTTGTTCAAGAAGATGAAAATCCACAAATAGCAACTCCCATTGAGAGGGAATTGCAAGATCTCAATATCTATGATCAAAATAATAATGAGAGTCAAATAGAAGAAGATATACTCAATAATGAGGCAGTCATTGGTGCAGAGCTTGCACAGATTCTTGATGGCAATAGTGAGGGGCAATGGTTGGGAGAAACCCTGATGAATTTATATTTATCAAAACGGGTTTTGTTGGTCAATCCTGATTTGGGATTTTTATCTGAGCAGGCATTTACATCTAAAAGTAAAGCGGTTAGAATACAGGTCAATATTTTGTCTGATGGTACGGTAGAGGATGCAAAAATTATTTTTCCTGGTACAGGTAACGGTCAATTAGACCAGCGCTTGAGATTGGTATTTTTGCAAGTTCTTTTCAATGATGTGACACCATTTGGACGTGGCACCGAAGTGGGAACAATTGTTCTTAACTTTAAGGGCTAAGGTAGTTGATGATAGAAAAGCAGATGCAAACACGGATTTTTTGGATCTCTCTAGTTATTTTAGCCTTGCTTTTGGGCTCTAGTGCTATCTATGTCAATCATCAAGTACGAAAGGGGTTGGTTAAGCTGAGTACAGATTTGATTGTAGAGATCGAAGAAACCTATGGTTTTTCTGTTGCCTATGATCGTATGAATATTAATTTTTTTCACTATTTACAAATTGATAATTTATCCTTGCAACGCAAGGGGGAGTCTTTGGAAGTACGACGCATTCGCCTTTATGTGGCCTGGTGGAAGTTGTTGTTTTATTCCAAGGCACTCAATTTAGTAAATTTTGTAGAAATTAGTGATGTAGATATTAAAATTGCCGCAGACAAAGATTTGGACCCCAATATTCCTACACAGAATACGCTGCCCCTTTATACAAATAAAAAACTCTCTGATCAGCTAGAAAATTTGGGGCTAGATATTTTTAGTGGGTTGCACAGTGTAATGGTAGATAGCCAAAAAATTACTGCATTAAATATTCAGCTGAAACGTGTCAATTTAGAAATTGAGGCATTATGGGGCACAACAAAAATTACAGATTTGTATGCTTCACTCAAACGAAAAAAAGAAGAATTCCTTATCAGTCTACAGGCAGATTTTTCTCCTGGATTGGTAGATTTTTTTCAAGATCCATTCCAACTGAAATTACGTGGGAACCTTTATTCTGGGGGCAACTTGGGTGATTTAACTTTTAGTATTAGCCCCCCCTCATCACTATTTATTCTTAAACAAGATTTGAGTTTTCGAGCACTCTGGCAAGATCAGTCTTTGACAGTCAGTAAGGTGACAGATTCGATCCCACTGGATATATCATTTAAAGTAGATCTTAAAGAGCGTTCTTTGTATGCCGGGTTTGCTACACAGGCATTAGATATGAGCAATTTTATTGTTTCTCACAAACGTGAGAATGTGCAATTGCATGAGTTTTCTTCATATTGGAATGGCGGTGCATCTGTGCTCTATTATCCAGATCTCAATATCACATATTATGAATCAACGGGGCTTTTTAAGACAAAGTATAATAATCATGACTATACACTAGATATTGATGTTTCGGGCAATAATTTGGCTGCAGAGGTAAAGAAATTCTTTATTGCAAAAGATCAAAGTCGTTTCAATTATACGGGCGATTGGGATTTTCGCACCAGGTTTCCAGATGGGTCTTTTCTTTTTTCTACAATGGTTAAGGATAAACCACTAAATCTTTTTCTTGATGCAAAAACACAAAAAAATCAATTACTTTTAACTACACAAGAATTCACATTTAACAATGAATCATTGGGAAGTCTATCTGCAAAGATCATGCAAGAAAAAAGTATAGACTATGCGGGTCATCTAGAATTTACAAATCCTACTGGCAGAAGCCTAGGTATAGAGGGACGCTTTTTGGGTGATCTGGGAAGAACAAGTGTCTCTATGGATGTGCAGGAATTTCCATTACTGGAATTTGCGCGAGTAGGATTATTGCCTGGTTTTTTTGCCAAATGGTCTATGAATTGGGATTTGTCTTTGATCAATGAGGGAGGGAATTTTTTTCTTGATGGCCGGCAAATAGAGTTTAAGCAAAATGATCAACGCTTGGTTTCTAGCTCATTCACAGTAAATAATAATGAGGTTCATATTTCCAATTTAATGTTTATTTGGGATCAGTTTTTGACTCGACTCACATTTGATATGCAGCGTGGGTCTTCAGAATTTAATGGCTTGTTGAGTGTCTTGGACAATGACTATCCTATTGCTGGGCATCTTTCTAGTACGGGGCTAGAGATGAATGGAAATTATGGTTTTTTTAAAATACAATTTGATGAAAAATATATCGATGTTGATTTGATAGAATTTCCTATAGGTGTGCATAATGAAAAAAACAAAAAACTCTCAGTCTTGGCCAAGGGCAACTGGAAAGAGAGTTTTGATTTTAATATTCCAAAACTTGTGCTAGAGGATGAAGAATCGATGCTGGATGTACGCAATATTCAGCTAGGCAAACAAATGGGTAAATTCGAGACAATTAGTTTTGAAGATCAATACTCTCGCTTGAATGGTCAAATGGGGTACCGTATCTATAATACAGATGGAGAGATGCAGTTCGATGGAATTTTAAATTTGAGCGGAGAGAATGGAGAAAACTATTTACTACAGTTATATTATGATGATTTTTGGCAGGCAGACTTTTCTATCTATCGCCTACCTGTAGAGCGTTTTGGTCTACAAGGATTAGAGGGGTTGCTCTCAACTAATTTTAACTTAGACTTTGAAAATAGTGAGTTTAAACTAGATGGGTATTTTTCTTTTGATGGGTTCTTTAAAAATCTGCATATTGTGGTGGACACAGGCATGACGCTCAGTGAGCAAGGAATTTCTATCCTTGGCAACCATATTCAGTATGGAAAATGGCGATTTTTGGGGCCAGTCTTTTTGGGTAATTTTTCTACTGGTGGGATCGAGGTCGGCACACAGATTGAGGATGTGAATGGGAGCATAAAAACAGGTTTGACAGCATCAATTTTACCAAAAAATTATGTAGGACTTGGATCTTTTGGCAGGATTTTTAAAGATGATTTTAAGATGGTTTTGCAGAATCAGGGTATCATGGCTAATGAATCAGTATTTTTGCCAGAATATGTGATAGATATTGAACGCAATGGGACGATGCTTAATATGCGCAGTAAAAATAGTGCAAAGCTAGATTTTTCCTATGATTTAAATAGCCAAGTATTCGACATGTTTTTTGATGATCCACGTACTACACTGCGCCTTTTGACACATGGCAATTTATCCAGTGATCAGTTTTTTGTAGAGGTGGAGGAATTTTCTGGCCTACTCAATACGCTTAACCCATTATTGATACGTAAAAAAACAAATCAGCGTATATTAGGCTTTACTAATGGACAATTTGATGCACAATTTTTTGTTGATAGCACACAGAGTATTAATGGTCATATCAATTTGAATGGGCAGTTGAGAAGCGCATTTTCTCCTGGAAATAAATTTAAATTGGACCATCAGATTCAAGTAAAAAATAGCCAGTTACAGATTATTGATTGGGTATTTAATCTGCCTCAGGGCACAAAGATGACGCTCAATGCAGGCGCGAATTTGGGGTTGCAATCCTTTCGTTATATTGCACATGTAGATATTGCTGGTACACGTGGGGCAACATTTGATTTTGATATTAACAACTATGTAAAATTTCGTGGACGTGTGATTGGTTGGACACAGTTTGAGGGGGATGCACGCACAGGGTATCTTTCTGGCCGGTTGGAATTTCCTACAGCACAAGGGAGTTTAGCAAGTTTAACAAAATTTATTAGTACAACAGAAAAGCAAGATGAATATGTTGTCTATAAGGTCTCTCCACCAGGTTATAATGTCCTTTCTGGACGAGATATGACTTATCAAGCACCCGGTATTGAGCAACAGGGAGAAATTTCTATTTTTAATGTGGTGAGGATAGAGGAGGAAGACTTTCAGTCATATACCAATCAGCGTGATGAGACTCAAGAGGATCGTTTTACGCTGGTTGCAGGGCGAGATTTTACATTTTATGCACCCAGTATGTCACTGCCAATAATTCAAGCAACACTCAATCCCGGTGAATATGTTGATCTATTTATGGATGTGGTAGTAGGGGGAGAAAAGGCCTATTATTTACAGGGTACTTTAAAAATTAATCGAGGTGAAATCAACTATTTTGGCAATAAATTTTTGATTCAAAATGGCGGGACAATACTTTTTGATCGCACAACACAATTTAACCCTTATTTGGATCTCAAGGCAGATTATCGTGTAGACACCGTGACTAACCGTGTGATCACAATGCACTTTCGTAATCATGTGCTAGATCGCTACAATCCACAATTTGTCTCTAGTCCTAGTATGCCACAAGAGCAGATTATGGCAACACTGGGGGCAAATACTTCTTGGAATTCTAGTGAAACAAGCAATAGTACCATCAATAATCCCTTTACTGCAGGTGCCATTGATACTAGCTACCCTCAGGCATTGTATGATGAGCGGGATCGAGACAGAGATGGTTTAAATTCAGAGAGTTCACTAGGGGCTTTTGAACAAATTGTGCGCACAGGAACAGACTCTTTGGGGGGTACGGTTTCTCGTATGGTAGAGAGTGCTGTACGTTTTATTCCGTTTATTGACACAGTGACTGTGAAAACAGATTTTATTAGTAATTTTGCTATAGACAAACTGGCAAACACATATAGTGTAAATCCTACCAGTTTTAGTAATAATGTAGATAGTTTTGCGCGCTATTTAGATGGGACATCGATTTACTTCGGAACATATATTGATAAGAATTTATTTTTTCAATCTAAAATAGATCTAGAGGAAATGAGCACACTTTCGCGTTATGCAGATGCAAGTCAGTTAAAAGTTAATTTTTATGTTGATTTTCAGATAAATACACCCTTCTTCCTAGTTGACTGGGCGTTCAATCCTATGCAAAATAGTAGAGATGTTTCCTCTGCAAACGGCCAATGGAAGTTTCGGCCTGAAGTCACACTCACTTTCTCACGTACATTTGCCTTCAGAGATTGGAAAGATCTCTATGAACAACTCTCTAGTCCTCCATCTTAAGATACATCTAGTAGGCCCTGTCTATGACTTCTTTTAATCGTTTTCATTATTTATTTTTTGCTTCACTTGTTTTCATCTTTCTTTTTAGCCCTGCATATACTTTTGGACAAGAAGATCCTTTTGGTAAGTTTGTCAAAGAGATCAAGTTTGAAGGGTTGGTCAACTTGCCCCTAAGAAAAGCGACCACCTTGGTGACAGGTTTTCGTGGAAAAAAACTTGACCCAGTCATGCCTGATGCAATTCAACGCAGGCTGGAAGTCAGTGGCTACTTTAGTGAAGTACAAATTTATGTAGATACCATCACTGGTAATAGTGTGATACTTTCAGCAGTGGTCAAAGAGAATCCCATTGTGGGAGATATCAAAATCCAAGGCGCACAATTGATCAATGTGATGTCTGAGATGAATATAAAAAAGGGTGAGCCCTTTAGTGAGATTAGCCTGCGTGATTCAGAGACTAAACTCAAAGAAGCCTATGTCAAAAAGGGATATTTGAAGGCAGAAATAAAAATTAGTCAAACCACAAGTAATACCGGATTTGTCACGATTAATGTAGCAGTAAACGAGGGTATGCCAGAAATTGTTGATGAACTGGCCTTTGAAGGTGTACAGAAGCTGACTGCCGATCCTAAAAATAAGGGAAAAATTAAAGATCTTGAAAAACGCCTGAGCCAAGAAAAGAGGGGTTTTGCTAAAAAGGGTTTTTTTAATGCAGATAGTATTAGTGTGGATCGTGAAGCCTTGGTCGCCTATTATGCAAGTCAGGGGTTTGTAGATGCGAAAGTCACAGATGTGCGGGTAGAGCGTACAACCAGCGAAAAAGACCGTGTCATTTATATCAAGATGGTCTATGTTATTGATGAAGGGGATGAGTGGAAATATGGTGGGATCAATATCTCAGGAAATAAGGTTTTTGATACACAGGAGTTAAGCATCTTTTTTAATAGTTTTAAACAAGGAGATGTTGTTGATCGTACTGCTGTAGAGAGAGCTTTTGTTGAGGGATTACAATCCTTGTACCTTAATGATGGATATATTTATAATAGCTATGACGTGAAAGAAGATCGCAATAATGAGACAAAGGAGATTGTATTTAATTTTAATATTACAGAGTTTGATAGAGCCTATGTTGAGGGGATTTCAATTTCTGGAAATACAAAAACCAAAGACCATGTTATTATGCGAGAGATGGATATCAAAACCGGGGATGTCTATTCATATGAAAATTTTTTACAATCATATAAAAACCTTATGTCTACAGGCTACTTTGCCAGTGTCACACCCAATGTTACCCCAGGTAGTTTGCCTGGATTAGTTGGGCTGTCCTTCACTGTAGAAGAGGGAAAAACCGCACAGGTGATGTTTGGACTGACTATTGGGGGTAGCTATGAGAGTTTTCCCGTCTCTGGTATGCTCACACTTTCAGAGTCTAACTTTTTGGGATATGGGTATGATACGCGCATAGAGGCTCAGGCTAATCAAGATCAAGCCAGTGTGCGTGTGAGTTTTTATGATCCACGCATTAATAATACGCGTTGGGGGCTCGGTGGTAGCATAGCATATGAGTTTAATAGATTCTCTACGCCACAGGACATCATGTTTCCTACGTTTGATACAGAAGATATTCCAGACCCATATACGGGTGCCTATGTCTATACATCTGGGGCAAATGCCGGACAATATTTTATTGACCCTACCACCGGTAGAACTGACCCAACAGCGGATGAGATCCGAGATTTGGGATTGATGAGAGATTATGAGTATTATGGATTTGATGATGCCTTTTCTATGAACTATTTTTCCCATCGTTTTGTGGGAAGTATCATGACAGGATATGTGCATCCATTGCCATATGGTTTTTTGCGATTTAATACTGGTTTTGAAATTGGTTTTGACTTTATCTCCTATGATGCTGCTGCATTTCGCCCTGCCTATAAGGAAATACGCGATGGTTTAGATCGATGGGTGTTTAATGATGGGTTGTGGCTCAAGGTTGCATGGGATGCACGTGATAATCCTAGCAACCCCCAAAATGGATTTATTCTTTCTCAGCGGTTTTATTTGGCTGGTGGTGTTTTGGGTGGCAATAGGACTTATTTGCAATCTCAAACACGGCTTGACTATCATTATGCTTTTCCTAAGATTCGTTTTAGTAATGATGAAAATGCGTGGAGTATGGATTGGCATTTCAAATTTCATACGGCATTTTCTTGGTTGGGCGACCAATTTGGTATGGGCATCCGCAATGCGAAGCGTAATTATTTTGTCCTTGATGGGATGTTTATTGGGCCTGGTTGGTCTGACTATAGTGATCCTGATGGACGTGTACTTTGGGAATCACGCGTGCAGTTCAGCATGGATATTTTCCGTACATTGCTATACTGGGATACATTTGTAGATTTTGTTTTCTTGTGGGATGATGAAAAGTCATTAGGAACCCCATCAAACTGGTATAATTTCTTTTACGGGTCTATTGCTACAGGATTGCGTGTAGGAATTCCCAGTTTCCCTATGGGAATTTACCTGGTCAAGCGATTTAGGTTTAATGAACCTGGTAGTAAAGAATGGATCAATTGGAGTCCAGAACGCAATGCAACATTCAAAGATGCAGGCTTAGACATTGCCATTGTCTTTTCAGTGGATATGTACTAACAAAAAAATATTTTTTCTAATTAATAAAGAGAGTCAGAGATAAAAAGGAGAATAAACTGGATGAAGCTAGGAACAAAAGGGTTATTTTTACTAATGTGTTTTGTTTATGGTTTTTGCCTAAATATGGGGATTTTTGCACAAGCTGGTGCTAATGTGATACCCAGAATTGGTGTTGTTGATCTTAAAAGAGTTTATGATGCGGCAAGGTCTGGAGATAGTGGGGCTAAAGAAACTGACCGCATGCGTGAGCAATTGAATACAGAGATTATGGCTAAGCGTGATGAGATTCAGGCACTCAAAGAAGAACGTGTCACAGCAATTAATAGTGGTAATACAATTTTGGCTGATGAGCTTGCAACAGTAATTCGTAGAAAGGAAACTGAGGCAAAGACCTTTCATCAAAATGCAACAAATCAGATGAAGAAAATTCAAAAAGATACACGCAATGATGTAGCCTTGCAGGAAATGGTTTCACGTGCGGTGAGTGCTGTAGCGAGGACTAGGGGCTATACCATTATTCTTGCTTCTACTAGTGGTGATTTGATCTACTGGACAGATAAGGTGGATATTACTAATGAAATTATTGCACAATTAAGTCGCATGTCCTAGTCTATAGCATCATGAGTAATGATCGCCGTGTAGTCACACCACTAATGCAGCAATATTTTGATTTGCGAAAGAAGTACCGTGATGCCATTATTTTTTTTCGTTTGGGTGATTTTTATGAAATGTTTGATGAGGATGCTCACTGGGCAAGTCGTGCCTTGGGGCTCACTCTTACATCTCGCCATGGTTATGCTATGTGTGGGGTTCCTCATCATACACGTGAGACATATCTTCAAAATATGCTGGATTTGGGTAAAAAAGTTGCTATTTGTGAACAGGTGTCTATCCCAGAAAAAGGATTGGCGCGGCGAGATGTTGTTGAGGTTATAACTCCAGGATCTACTTTGAGTAGTGCAATATTGCAAGATAGCCAAAGCCAATTTTTGACTTGTTTAGCGTTGCGTTCTGGGTATTTTTCTTTCTCCTATATTGATATTTCTACTGGAGAATTTGTGGCCATGGGGCACACAGATCCTTGGTTGCAATGGCTCCCAGATCAGTTGGATATTTTGAACCCAAAAGAAATGCTCATTCAGGAATCGTTGATAGAACCAGCCCTCACCGACTTGTTCAATGCCAAAAAAATCCTTGTGACAACATTTGCTGATTGGTTTTTTGATGAGGAAAATGCCTATAAGAAAGTTGCCCAGCATTTTGGTGTGCTCAATCTGAAAGGATTTGGATTTTCAGAGTCAGATGTTGCTTTAGCCACAGCTGGAGCATTGCTCTCATACTTGGAAGATAATACCCGCCACCCACTGCTACATATTCAATCTTTAAAAAAACTCAAAATAGGTCATGGACTTTTACTAGATCAAGAATCACGCAAAAATTTAGAGCTATTTGAAGGCCAAAATCAGGACCAAAGAACATCTTTGTATTTTTTGCTCAATGAAACACTTACCGCGCCTGGTGCACGACTATTGCGCACTTGGATGAATGAGCCACTTTCAGATATGCATGCTATTAATAGTCGCCTAGATCTAGTTACTACCTGTTATCATACGCCAGATTTAGTAACCCAAGTGCGAGAGGAACTAGAAAAAGTACATGATATTGCACGTTTATCTGGCCGGATCTCTATGGATCGTGCGCATGCAAAAGATGTTATTTCATTGGGAATCTCCTTGCACCATATTATTGCGGTGCACAAGGTTTTGCCTACTATTCTAAAAATAGATGAGAATGAGCTTTCTCAATTACACGAACTGGGAATTAGTATTTCTTCAACACTCCTAGATAATCCCAGTACATCTATGAGTGAGGGTAAGATGATCCGGGCTGGCTGTCATGAAGAATTGGACTACTATCAAAAACTTGCACATTCGGGTTTGAGCATGATTGATGAGTATCTGAAAGAAGAGCGTACAGCTACAGGATTGCCTTTGCGATTAAAAGAAAATCGTGTCGTAGGATACTATTTTGAGATTAATAAAACCCAAGCGATGCAATTGCCTAGCCGATTTATTCATCGCCAGTCTATGATGAGTGGTGAGCGCTATACAACAGATCAACTTATGCGTTTTCAATCTGATGTAGCAATGGCCAAAGATAAAATCATTGAGCTAGAGCGATCAATTTTTCTTGTATTGCTGGCCAAGGTCCAATCATATATGACATTACTCTTTGATCTGGCCCATCGATTGGCACTCTGTGATGTGGTGACTACATTTTCATATTTAGCACATAAATATCGTTATTGCAAACCACAAATTGTACAAGGAAAAACAATAAAAATTAAGCGGGCACGGCACCCGGTGGTTGAGCGTATGGTGGCAGCATCAGAGTTTGTTCCCAATGATTTAACTATGAATACAGATGAGCATTGTTTATTAATTACCGGGCCTAATATGGCAGGGAAATCAACATATTTACGCCAAAATGCACTCATTATTTTTATGGCGTCATTGGGATCTTATGTGCCTGCAGAGGAGGCAGAGATTGGTCAAGTTGATCGTATTTTTTGTCGTATTGGATCGGGAGATAATTTGGCTAAAGGTGAGTCTACTTTTCTTTTGGAAATGACAGAGACTGCAAGAATTTTACATTATGCTACCGAATATAGTTTTGTGATCATGGATGAGGTGGGACGTGGAACTGGTAGTGATGATGGTTTAGCCATTGCACGTGCAGTATTAGAAAACTTGGCGACAAATTTGTGCGCCTATTTACTTTTTGCTACACACTATCATGAGCTGACACGATTAGAAAACCCCCAAATACATAACTATTCTTTGGCAGTACTAGAGGAGCGAGATCAAATTTTTTTCCTCAAACAAGTACAAAGAGGTGCAGCCAAACAAAGCTACGGGATTCATGTTGCACGCTTAGCAGGGATTCCAAATCAAATTTTGTTGCAGGCAGAAAAATATTTAAAACAATTATTAAGTCAAAAATCACATGGTTTGGCCCCACCCCCACAGGCTAGTAGCGGGGAATTTGAGCCTATAGTTTTGCCAGAGATACAACAAGATTCGAGCATAAAAAAAATTCTAGAGGCCATATCTGAATGTGCCGTCAATGAATTAACACCTATCCAAGCGCTTAACCTGATTCAAGAATGGCAAAAAATTTATAATGATACTAAAGTCTGTGATCTATAGGATAAAATTATGGCGCTAAAAGAAGAATTATTGAATCAAAAAATACTCACACTACTTGAACCATATCCTACTGCCAAGATGTTAGCAGATCTCATTATTCATGATGAGGAAGCACATATTTTGCAAGAGTATGCCAATACTGTCTCAATCAGACGTTTGGGATTTAATGATCATGGTCCTGTACATATGCGCCAAGTCACCTATAATGCAGTACTGATTATGGAACTTTTGAAAGATGCGGGTATCAAAACTAATCTGGAAGAAGAGAGTATTGGTTGCTATGAAGATAGCCTTTCTGCGGTAGTTTTGGCAAGTTTTTTGCATGATTCTGGTATGACACTCACACGTGCTATTCATGAACAAACAGCGCTAGTGATAGACTATCCTATCATCAATCGATTTTTAGATATTGTTTATCCTGACAATCCTCAACGCTATATTATCCGAAGCCTGGCGATAGAGGGGATTTTGGGGCATATGGCTACTATCGATATTCACTCTCGTGAGGCAGGTGTTGTTCTGGTGGCTGATGGCTCTGATATGGAAAAAGGCAGGGCGCGTATTCCACTTTTACTTCATGGTGATAGCAATGAAGCAAGATTGGGCGATATTCACAAATACTCTGCTGATCAGATTGAAAAGGTGAGTATAGAGAAGGGTTTGAATAAGCCCATTCGTATCACAGTAGAAATGAATACGAGTGTGGGCATGTTTCAGGTAGAAGAAATTCTACTTAAAAAAGTGACAAAGAGTCCGATTCTTCCCCATGTAGAGCTTTTTGCTATTATTGGCAATACTGAAACTCGCCAATATCTCTAAGCATACTATTCAACTTTATCAATAAATCCACCACCTAGGACCACATCATTCATATACACCACTGCTGATTGTCCAGGAGTAATAGCACGTTGTGGTTCATCAAATACAATATTAATTGTACCAGGTGTTTGCTCCTTTAAAGAGGCTGGACAGTCTTTCCCCATCGATCTAATACGTACTTGTGCTTGCACAGGAAATACTTGATGTGGGGCAAAAATTATATTTTTTAGAGTACATTCTTTATGATATAGCCCCTGTTCAGGACCCACTATAATACGATTTTGAGCCTTATCAATAGTTAAAACAAACAGTGGATCACCACCAGAAATTCCTAGTCCACGACGCTGGCCAATAGTATATTTGGCAATGGCATCCCCAGCAGTCAAAAAGGTGCCATCCTGGTGATAGATATCGACTTTGCTAGACTCTTTGGGTCTGAGATCTACTTTTCCAAGACAAAAATCTTGACTATCGGGTTTATTACGTGTGGGTAACTGAAATTTTTCTGCCAATTTTCGTACATCTGGTTTAATCATTTCTCCCAAAGGAAAACGTACCCGTGAGAGCTGTTTTTGGCTTAAACGGTATAAGAAGTAGCTTTGATCTTTTTCTTTAAAAATTCCTTTAGCCACATGATAATCACCTTGTGTATCTAGCACAATACGGGCATAGTGGCCACTAGCAATATATGTATCATTGGGGAAAAGCTCAGAATTTTCAAGAAGTTTTTGAAAAAACATTCCAAATTTAATTTGTTGATTGCATACAACACAGGGATTGGGCGTTTCACCGCGTGCATAAACATCTTGAACTTCCCGCATCAAAAAACTTGCATATTCTTGAACCAGGTTAACCACATGATGCTCTATTCCCAAAAGTGCACATACAGACTTTGCATCAGCAATGTCTTGGTCTTGGCCTTGGGGTTTTTGATTCATTGTTACCCCAGTGACTTTGACTCCTTTTTCCAAAAGTAGCGCTGCACATACAGAGGAGTCTACCCCCCCAGACATAGCGACGACAGCATGAGATCCTGCAGGGATATCTTCATTATTCTTCTTGTATATCATGGATTTCTCCTAATTTCCTTTGTAAAGTTTTGCGACTGATGCCCAGTATTTGGGCAGCTTGGCTTTTATTGTATGATACTTGTTCTAGGGTTGCGTGAATATACTCTTCTTCTATTTTCTCTAGGCTCAATCCCAATGGGAGGGTAATGTTTTTTTCTTCCACTACTACTTTTGGCACAATAGAGGCAGGTAAATCATGGATATCAATAAGATGATTCTTGGACATGACAACAGCACTTTCAATACAATTGCGTAGTTCACGTACATTGCCAGGCCATTGATAATTTGTTAATGTAGAGAGTGTTTGAGGGGTAAAACCCGTAATTTCTTTTTGATTTTCTTGGGCAAATTCTTTGAGAAAATGTGCAGCAAGTTCTGGAATATCTGTGTAACGCTCACGCAAAGGGGGAAGATTCACTTCAATAACATTAAGGCGATAATAGAGATCTTCCCTGAATCTGCCAGATGCTACTTCTTTTTTTAAGTCACGATTGGTGGCTGTAATAATACGAATATCTACATGAATAGGTTGTTCACCCCCTACACGTTCAAAGCAACGTTCTTGGATCACACGCAAAAGCTTTGTTTGGATATGTGGGTTAATTTCACCAATTTCATCCAAAAAAATATCTCCTCCATCAGCGAGCTCAAATCGACCCTTTTTTTGATGAGAGGCACCAGTAAAAGCACCTTTTTCATGGCCAAACAACTCACTTTCTAGCAGTGATTCTGAAAGTGAGGCGCAGTGTACTCTAATGAGAGGTTTATCTTTGCGAGGAGAAAGCAAGTGTAGCGCTTCTGCAGCAAGTTCTTTGCCTACACCACTTTCTCCTAGAATCAGAACATTGGCCTTTGATGGTGCAGCTTGGCTTAAAATATCACATACGGGTTGCATCACTGCAGAGTGCCCAAAAAAATTACGAAAGCTTGTTTTATATTCAGAGGCCAAAAGTTCACGTAATTTTTGGTGGATATTTTTTCCTAGTAGGGCTCTTTCTACCATCGAAAAAAGATAGGTCAAATCAATGGGTTTAGTCAAAAAATCATAGGCACCCATTTGCATGGCCTTTACGGCATTTTCAATGGTGCCATAGCCAGTGAAGAGAATGACAGGCATAGCAGGGTCTATTTTCAAGGCAGCTTGAAGGACTTCTTGGCCATTTTTATCTGGCAGATTTAGATCTGTTATCACCAGGTCGATGGCTTGTTTTTTAAGAACTTCAATCGCTTGGTTTCCATCATAGGCCAGATATACGTGATAGTTTTTTTTGATCTTAAATGCACGCTCAAGCCCTTCTATAATATTAATTTCATCATCAACAAGTAGAATATTAAACATCATAATTTAGTCGTCTAGTTTAACAGACACAGGAAAAACCCCCTGTTTGACTTCTATTCCATATACTTGGCGAAAAAACCAGCCCTTAATACCCTCTAGTCGCCGAGAAAAAAATGTACGAAGGTCAATCTTTTTTTCGACAGTTTTGAGATTTTTTACACTAGAAAATGCTTGTACACAATATAATAATCCACCTTGAACAGGCTGTATAGTTATGACTGTTGTAAACTGATTTGGGTCTGCAATTTTATAAAAGAGATAGTTGATAGGGTCGATATTTTTCATAATAATCATAAATCTACCCATGGTATAACGATAGGCAACATTATACTCAATTGTACCAAAACGCGTATCCTTTGCTCTCAGATATTTTTCTGTGAAAATAGGGACTTCTTTTAGTGTGCTTGAGTGATCTATAATCGCTTTTTCTCTGAATCGAGAAGATGTAAATTCTTGCACATTTGTCATAAATGGATCACGACGATCATCACGTACAACATAGGATTTTTTGAGGGAGGAGACATCTGTGATAGCCTGATAAATTTGCTGATTTGTTAATGGTGTGAGTAAATTTTGTGGGATATAGTAAAGTATTTGTACGGTATAATTTGAGGCAGTTTCATAGTAAATTTCCTCATAGTCACTCATAAGCTGAGGGTCTTTAAATCCTTTAATATATTCTAGTCCTGCATGCCCATATTGAAATACATGCCCTTCATTTCTGAGTATTTTTGTGATATTTGATTCTAATATATCCTCTAGTTTTGGCACAGTTGATATATTTTTTTGACCAAAAATATTTGCTATCGATATAAATAGAAATAAGAATAAGAAGAATTGATTATAAATGAAACGCAGCATTTTAGAGGACCTCTTTTAGCAAAAAATCTTAAAACTATAAAACTTTACTTAAAAAATTTTGTGTTCTTTCTTGTACTGGTGATTCGAATAATGTACGAGGGTGACTTTGCTCTACAATTTCACCCTGGTCCATAAATACCACATTTTCACTGCATTCACGTACAAATGACATTTCATGACTAACAATAATCATTGTCATTCCTTCTTTGTGTAATTCTCTCATTACATCTAGTACTTCACAGACCATCTCTGGATCTAGCGAGCTTGTGGGTTCATCAAAAAGCATCACTTGAGGTTTCATCATCAGGGCTCTAGCAATCGCCACACGTTGCTTTTGTCCACCAGAAAGCATCTGTGGGTAGGCAAGTTTTTTCTCTGTTAATCCTACGCGCTCTAATAATTCCATAGCTTGATTTTCTAGATCTTTTAGAGCATTTTTTTTGATCAGATGGGGTGCAAGTGTCAGGTTTTCTATCACATTTTTATGTGGAAAAAGGTTAAATGACTGAAAAACCATTCCAACATTTCTGTGCACAACTTGTTGAAATTCACTCTTTTTTTTTGAAGAAATACCATCAATAATAATATGTCCCAACTCTGGTGTTTCAATAAGATTGATACACCTCAAGAGCGTGCTTTTGCCAGATCCAGAGGGTCCAATAATAGAGACAGATTGACCTTTTTGAATATTCAAAGAAACATTTTTGAGAACCAGAAGATCCCCGAATGATTTGGATAGATGAACAATCTCAATCATATTTAATCCTTCACTATATAGGTATCATAAAACCAGAGTGCTCCTTGCAATCCACCACGTCGTAATGCAGTGTCAAAACGTGCAGAATCAAAGTCTATGCACTCTTGCCAATTTGCACCAGTGATCAGTGCAAATCGTTGTTTTATTTCATCGGTCGTTAGACCATTAAAATCGCACCCTTCAATACATGATGCACCGGGCCATGTAGATTCAAATAGAAACTTTTTAGTAGCATCATCATGGGGTTCTAGGCGTAAGACGATTGTCTTCACAGCAGTAAACACCGCATTTTTTGCTATGTTTTGATGACTATGACAGGCAATAAAGTTCCCACATTTTTGTACATTATTTTCTGGAAAGTAGACTCTTTGTCCCTTTTTTACACGTACAAAACATTCAACAATATGTGGAATAGTTCTCGCTTCATCTTGATATAAAACCTCTGCAATAAGACCGGGTATTGAGATAAATGACCATTCTGCACTGAATTTTCTCAATGGTTTTGATGTGAGGGTTTCTGGTTGTTGGCCAATGGCTAGTTGAATAGCATTTTTTGTTAAGTTAATCCCACTGGCATAGGGGAATGTCCAGCCAGACATATATCCCCCGGAGAGGCGTGCAGCAATTTCACCAATTTTGACTCCATCAGAACTGATCTTAATATCACCCTTTGCCGCTCCATGTGTGAGTCCCATTGCACGTATCGCTGCACTGAACACACTAATCACTTCTTCAATAATATTTTGCGGCTGTGTACTAGGTAATGTATGTCCCATTTCAATAAAATAGGGAGGGTAGAAAATATGCCGATCAGCAATACCGCAGGGAACAATTTTTCCATTAAAAACAAGTGCATCAATGCTAATTTCAGGACCATCAATAAATTCTTCTATCAAGGCATTTCCACAAGGAGAATATGACAAAGCATGTTCAATAGCTTGTGGTAGAGCATTGATGTTTTCTACAAAAATGACACCTCTGGCACCCATATTATCAATAGGCTTGACAACCAATTTTGGAAATTTTTGCTCAGACCATTCCAAAATATATGCCATAATCGAGTCAAAGGGGGTATGAGTGTTGATTGCTAAAAATTGTGGGCTAGGGATATGATGTTTTAAAAAGCATTCACGCATGAGTTGCTTATTTGTTGCGCGTAGTGTTGACTCATAGGAATGGCCGGGAAGTTGACAGGCCTGTGCAATATAGGCCACACTAGCCGAAAAGTCTGTTCCTGCAGTAAAGACCCCAGACAGTGTGTGTGATACTTGAAATTGTTTTGCATAACGGGCCAGCTTTTGATGGTCTTTGAGATCAATATGCACAAATTCATCGCACATAGAGATAGCAGGTGCTTGGGTAGATCCATCTGCAACAATAACTTTTAGACCCAGCTCTTTTGCCGCAATGATTGCTGGGATTTGCATAGTTCCTGCACCCAAAATCATTAGATATGGCATCAGTTACCGCTCCTTCTTAACCGCATACACTTCAAATGTGTCACCCATTTTTTTCTTTTTGTACCACCATTGATAGAATCTGTAGAGACTTTTCCCTGGAAGGATTTTAATATTTTTACGCTCTGGATGCACACCAGTCACCTCTATATGCACCACTTTAAAGCCATACTTTGCTAAGATCTTTTTCACATTTTTACGTGTAAAAATGGTATGATGATCAGAGGGACTTTCTTTATAGAATTTTTTGGGGTTCAAGGTTGCAGTCATTCCATCGCCCAAAGGAGTAGAAAAGGCAAATATGCCAGCATTTTTGACTAGCTCACTAATTTTTTGCATTGCGGTATCTAGGTCTTTAAAATGCTCCAATACATACCATAATGCTACCACATCAAATTTAGAATCTCCATGTGTCACATCCTCTGGAAAATTGACCTGAGTGACAGGCAGTTTCAGTTGTGTGCGTACATATTCAGCGGATTCTTTATTTATTTCCATTCCACGTACATTAAATCCATAATCACTGGCAACTTTGAGAAATGCACCATAAGCACAGCCAACTTCTAGGAGGTTTTTCTCACCCGTCTTCAAATGCCTGAGTATACGTTTGACGCGTGGTACAGAGATATGACAAATATGGTTAAAATCATCTAAATATGTGCGCCCATATTGTTCTTCATAGTCTTTAAGAAAATAATCCTCATTATATTCTATATTTATTTGCATAAAAGGTTCTTGATAGATAATTCCACAACTAGGACACTCTACGTAGCTTTTTTGATTATTGCGAAAAATGACATGGCCAAATCTAGCTATTTCTTTGGGACAAGCGGGGCATCCACCCGCAGGTCCCGCCAAAGAGAGTAATTTTTCTGAGAGGTCTTTTTCTAGGTTGACAACTACATGGTGTTTCCAACTAGAGTTAGTGGGCAGTCCTTGCAAATATTGATGAAATTGCTGCTCTGTGCGTTTATTGATTTCTTCTATGCCCAAAGATGGAAATCCTGCAATTTGTGATAGTTTTTCATGATAGGCTGTAGGGTTAAATAACACCACATTGGCACCAGAGGCGACTGCCTCAAAAGCCGTCAGGCCAAAGTGCGTAATGACCAAATCATATTCTGGCAAGATTTCTTGAATATTGGGTGCATTAAGAATTTTGACCCCAGGCCAAGCAAATGTCCTCTCAAAAAACGCACCTTTTGCTACTTGCCAGCGATTGGATGGTAGGGAAAAGCTATCCAGCATCAGGCCCACTTTCTCTGTAAGGTGGGCTTGGTCTACACCGCCAAAAGTGACAAGTATCTTTTGTGGTGGATTTTTACGTTCTCCAGAAAAACGTGGAAGAGACAAATATCCTGTATCAAATTCATTAGGCTCACCACTGGTGGGTAGTGTGGGTAAAGAATCAATGAGGTAGGGAATGACCTGCCTAGCGCTACCCCCTTCATCCAAAGAGACAACACGTCCCAGATGCATCCAATAGATAGCTTCTTCAGTGCTAGTTTGATAGTTATCTAGGATGATCAAATCCCATGGCCCCTCATTTTCTGGATGATGACAAATACGGCTTTCTGGTATTTGTAGTGCAGTAATTGCACCCAATGAATTCTCTTGGATATGGTTAGGATAAATGAATGCGTATTTTCCTAGTTTTTCAATCAATCGCATGATGCGCATGATATGCCCAGTCCCCACATCTTTAGCCACATTGACGACACATAAAATGTGTGGATTTCTTGTTTTTTCTGCCATTTATTTTACCCTACTTTCACATTGTGTATCAGATTTGCCCATACAATAAAATTTTCTAAAATATCTTGATTTTTATCAGCCTTCCATTGATAAAATTTTTTTATATATTCATAGTCTTCTGGGGTGTCTACTGTTGCCCGCAAATCTGGTTCGCGCCATCTTTGGGCAACTTTGGGCTCACAAATCTTGAAACGATCTCTTTGGCGTGTGATATATGGGCATACATGCTCTCTTTCTTGTGAGTTTTCACATTCTTTATCTGCGATCAGCAATGCATCACCAGTGATGACCTGCACACCCGCACCATGGGGTGTTTCTTGAAAACAAGCATAGTGGGCATTTTGTTTTTGAGCATAGTTCAGCAGAGATTGGGCAAGTTGATATGGAACAACCGGGTTGTCAGCTGTGGCACGGATAATCCACTGTGCCTGCACCTTTTTTTGTGCCAAGGCAAAGCGTCCTAGTACATCTTCTTTGGGTCCTTCTATCACTTTGTATCCAGAGGATTTTGCAATAGGGTAAAAGGCTTGCACGGCATCTGGTGGGCATAATAGTAGATGCTCTTGCGCACATCCATAGAGATTTTTTAGCACACAAGCTAACATGCTTGTGTGCTGATCTAAGGGCAAGAGTGCTTTGCCTGGTAGTCGTGAAGAGTCTAGTCTAGCTTGTACAAAAATAGCACTTTCTGTGGACATCACAGCGATTATAACCAAAAAAAATGAAAATAGCAAGGAAATAAGCGCTCACTTTAGGGCATCTGTGTGGCATAAAAATTGCCCAGTAGCTCTGCATATACAACATCACTAGTCTTCCAGGGGATACCGGTTTTCACAGCTTTAAAATGTGTGAGGATTGCTGACTCATTGGGTCCACCACTAGCACGCACTTCTTTGATAGGGCCCAATGGCCATTTTTGTAGTGCAAGTTTGAGAATTTGTGCATATTGTATAAAAACGTCTTGTACCTTTTTTAAATCAGTAGTCTGTGTACTTTGTTGCCACAATTGTATAAAGGAGGGGCTAGTCAGTGGTATGTCAAGCACTTCTTTTTGTTCAATTAGTGGGTTCAGGATAGGAATAAGTAGCTCTTCAAGGGTGTAGTTTCTTGCTATATATAGTTTCTTTTTTATCAGTGAAAGAAAATCGTCAAAGTCGGGAAAGATAAGTCCAGCATTGAATGCATCTTTTTTAAGATGGGGGTAAATGCTCCATTTCAATTGCGGCAGTGGGCATTCATGTTGCACATGCAAGAGGTGTTCTTTTGTAAAGAAAAAATTTAATCCCATGCTTCCCCCTCCGCGATCGGTGGCTATGTTCATATGCATAGCATCTAGCCCCAAAATTGCAGACAGAAAATCATAATTACTGGCAAGTACCCGCACTTGTGGCTGGCAGGGCAGTCCTATTTTTGTCATGCCTACAAGCTCTGGCCAGTATACGATAGGGCCAAATTTGTCTAAATCTAGTTCATATTGTAAGATTTCTTGGGGAGTCCAGACGGTACTCTCATATAGTTTTTGCGGCAGAGAGGTCACCATTTGGCCTGTCAGTAGGTATACCAAATAGTCACCCAGATTCACATATTTAGATGTTTGTAGATATTCAGCTAAATATGCTTTTTTATGATACGCCACTTTGGGTAAAAAAACAGACATTGGGTTATCAATTGGCAAATTTTTTTCTAGTTCATAATAGAAGATAGGTGTACCAGGTCTGCCATTTTTGAGAATAGGGACAATACTTGGTGATTGGGCACTAATAGCAATCGTGTGTATACAATCTAAATCTTGCTGGTCAAAAAGTGAGAAAAAAGAGAGGTCTTGCCAGTCAATTGAATGGCGGGGGTATTCAATTTTTTTGAACGAAACCAATGTTCCCTGTGCAGAAAAAAGACCAATTTTTAGACTAGTTGTACCAATGTCAATAGAACAGACAAATTCACAAGGCCTAGTCATTTTTATTTAAAAGCATTTGAATCTGTTGCTTGTTGTCCAAAAGTGGACTCAAACTACCATCATGGTGTAGTATTGCAATTGCCTGGGCAAAAAGATGTCCCACATCAGCACAAATATACCACTCTCGATCAAATAGATCCTGTGTATTTCCTACTGCATTTGTCGAAATAAGGCGGTAAAAAGATCCTTCTCGATAGGCTTCCTCTAACCTTTCTATAGAGTCTCCTGTGCACAGAGGAAGACTGATGCCAATAATGATTTTGCCTGCACCCTGATTTTTTAGCTCGCGCAGTGCCTTAATTAATGTGCCGCCAGTGCCTAGCATATCATCAGCTAAAAAGACCGTTTTTCCCTCTACATTCCCCAATAAGCGTAGCAAACTGATATTGGACTGTTGTGCACTTGTACTTACCACACTATAGTCTCTTTCTTTGTAGAGCATGGCCAGTGGGCAACCCAGGCTGTTCGCATAATATTTATTACGATCTACGGCACCCGTATCTGGAGCGACCACGACCATGTCTTCTTTTTTGTGATCGAGGATTTTTACCATACAACGCAAAATTTCGTAGCTAGCATGCAAGCTGACAAGCTGTAATTTTGTAAAAGCATTGTCAATATCGCGCGAGTGAACATCTAGTGTTAGGATACGATCTAC
Organism: Spirochaetia bacterium; assembly: GCA_051648825.1. Lineage (GTDB taxonomy): Bacteria > Spirochaetota > Spirochaetia > WRBN01 > WRBN01 > JAHHUI01. Next base: position 7,309 of record JBOFFX010000001.1, on the reverse strand, counting down.
GCCCATAGATTCTAGCTGTGAACCAATGAGGGCAGCAGTTAGACCTTCGCGCCCCTTACGCTTGTGTTGTCTGGCATAGGGATAGGCTGGCAGAATGCAGGTGATGCGACCAGGCGAACAACTGCGCACAGCATCTACCGTGGTCATCAAGGTCATCAGGTGATCATTAACACCATATAGCGCATCGGGACTTCCTTCAAAATGGGTATCTGTATTTGTATAAATATCTTGGACAATGTATACGTCACGCGATCGAATTCCATCGAGGATTTCTGTTTTAACCTCACCATTGGCAAAGCGTGTAAATTTTGCTTCCACAAGAAATTTAGGAGTACGGTATCGCTCTACTTCAGAAGGAGTTGCAATACGCTCTCCAGAGAGGAGATCGCGCACCAGATTAAAACGGCGAGAGATGTCTTTGGGTTCCAGCGAATAAGACTCAGCAATGGCACATGTGCGTTGCTCAAAATGTAAAAGTTCTATTTTTTCAATTTCTTCGACCAGTTGTTGGGCAAAGAATTTACCACCAGGGCAAGCAATGATGCCTAAAGGCAAATAAGGTGCAGAAGACAAGTTTAAACGGCCCCCCATCTCAAGAGAATATTTTAAGACATCTACTGTTTTTCACAATTACAGATTACGATGCATAACGCAAGATCGTCAAAGATTTAAAACTAAAGAGAAATTTTTCCCTTTTGAATGCCTTTGCTACACTCTTTACATACGCTATGAGATTTTTCCTGAACGGAAACTTCATGGATAATTTTAATGCCGGTTCTTTTGCATGCGGGACATGTTCCGCGTCCTTTTGAAACACGATCAAGCAATCCTTTTCCACGGTGTGCTTTTGACATAAATTCAATCACTCCTTTATGACTTGGCCGTTTTCTGGATTTGTAATGATTTACTAAACGGTGGCCAGTTGAAATTAAAAAGTAGAAACCCCAAGGGAACTACTGCGAGTATACATTTTGAAGATAAATTTGTCAATCTCTGAATTAGGAAGAGAATATTGGAAGATTATTTTGTTGACAGATCCTTTTGGTGTATGATACGCTTTTCAAGAATATAGGGATTTTTTCTATATTTCAGCTTTGAGTCAGTTTCTTATTTTTCTGTTAAATGGAGGAAATTTTATTATGGCTAAAAAAATGCTAGTAGTGACTTTTGTTGCCCTCGCTTTGATTGCTTGTGGTAATAGTGCCGGTAAGGCAAGGGGTAGTCGTGCATCAATTGGTTTTGCTGTCTACAAATATGATGATACATTTATGTCTGGTGTGCGTCGTGCTGTTGAGGGTGCCGCAGAAGGAAGGGCTATGGTTTTGACACAAGATAGTCAGAATCAGCAGGCTACGCAGAATGACTTGGTTGATAACTTTTTGACACAGGGTGTAGATGCACTTATTGTCAATCCTGTAGATCGTACCGCTGCTGCAGTGTTGATTTCTAAGGCAAGAAGTAGGGATGTACCAATTGTCTTTATTAATCGTGAGCCCGAAGTTTCTGACATTGAGAGTTGGGAACGTGTCTACTATGTGGGTGCAAAGGCTGCAGACTCTGGTGTAATGAGCACAGAAATCCTCATTGACTACTTCAATGCAAATAAGGGTGCAGACCTCAATGGTGATGGTGTGGTACAGTATGTTGTTTTGACAGGTGAGCCTGGCCATCAGGATGCTGTTTTGCGCACACAGGCTTATACAGACACTTTTGCTTCAAGTCGTGCAAGTGGTGGTTTGGCAGGGCAAGAACTGATGCGTGACACAGGAATGTGGGACCGTGGACGTGCACAAGAGAAGATGGCGGCAATGCTTGCAGCATTCCCTGGCAGAATCGAGGCTGTATTAGCTAATAATGATGACATGGCATTGGGTGCCATCGAAGCATTAAAGCAGGCTGGTTATTTTACTCCCAATGGCAAATTTATGCCTGTGATTGGTATTGATGCCACAGCCCCAGGGTTGGATGCTATCGAAAATGGGACACTTTTGGGTACCGTGCTCAATGATGCAGTGAGCCAAGGCACAGATGCTTTGAATGTGGCCGTGGCTTTGGTTAATGGTGAAGACCCAGCAAATGGAGTTTCTGCAGCTTTGACTGGCGCTGATGGTACAGGATCTGGACGTTATGTTTGGGTACCTTATCGCAAGGTGACTAAAGAGAATTATAGAAACTTTCTTCAGAAGTAAATTTTAGCATATGGTGGGGGTGTTTGCATGCGTGACTGTACCCCCACTTTTCTTTAAAATGGGAGGAAGTAAAAATGGACAATCCACCCGTCTTGAGGGTTGAAAACCTCACAAAAGAATTTCCTGGGGTCAAGGCATTAGATGCTGTGAATTTTGAGTTTAAGGCTGGTCGGATCCATGCATTGATGGGCGAGAATGGTGCAGGGAAATCGACCCTAATGAAGTGCCTTTTTGGTCTATATAAGGCTGATCGAGGAAAGATTTTACTAGAAGGGAAGCCTGTATCTTTTCAAAACTCGCGCCAAGCCATGGATGCTGGAATTTCAATGGTGCAGCAGGAGCTTCAACCCATTCCTTGGCGCAGCATTATGGAAAATATCTGGGTTGGGCGTTATCAATCTGTTTGTGGTTTTATTGATGAGAAAAAACTGGTAATCAAAACAAAATCATTATTTGAGGAAATCGGGATGACTTTGGATCCACGCATACAGATGGGAACACTCAGTCCATCTCAGATGCAAATGGTAGCCATTGCGACGGCTGTTTCGCTCAATGCTAAAGTTATTATTTTTGATGAGCCCACTTCATCACTTTCAGATGAGGAAATAGAACAGCTTTTCAGGGTGATTAATCAACTGCGCTCACAAGGTGTTGCAATCATATATATTTCACATAAAATGGATGAAATCCTGCGTATTTCCGATGACGTTTCTATTATGCGTGATGGGCAATACATTGGAACCTATCTTGCTAGTGATTTGACAAGTCAAAAAATCATTCAGCTGATGGTGGGGCGAAATATTACGGAAATGTACCCAGAACTGCCTTCTGCAGTCAATCAAGAGATTGTCCTTGAGGTCAAAGACTTTTCTAGTATCAATCCAAAGTCATTTCAAAAAGTCACTTTCTCTTTGAGGAAAGGTGAGATATTGGGACTAGGTGGCCTTGTTGGCGCACAGCGCACAGAGCTGATGGAGGCACTTTTTGGTATACGTGCTCATAGTGAAGGCGAAATCTATATGCATGGCAAAAGGGTTGACATTAACTCGCCTGTGGATGCCAAGCTTGCAGGGTTAGCATTTTTAACAGAAGAACGAAGATCCACAGGGATTTTTCCGGTCCTTTCTGTCTATGACAATATGATTATTGCGGATGTAGCTGCGCATAACAACCCGCTGTCTGTTGTGCCAGAAAAATCTATGCAAGAGATTGTTGATCGATATGTCTCGGATTTGCGTGTGAAAACACCAACCTCTAAGACATTAATACGCAATCTTTCTGGAGGAAATCAGCAAAAGGTTCTTCTGGGTAGATGGTTGATGTTGCACCCAGATGTACTCATCCTGGATGAGCCCACACGCGGAATAGATGTGGGAGCCAAGCATGAGATTTATGTATTGATGAAAGAATTTTTACTCAAGGGTAAATCTATCATCATGATTTCTAGTGAAATGCCAGAATTAATAGGTATGTCACACCGCGTAATGGTCATGTGTGCTGGACGTGTGACGGGCACTGTGAATGCAAAAACTGCAACGCAAGAGTCGGTTATGTCTCTGGCGGCTCAGTTTTAAACTAACAGATTTGTATTCAATCCAATGGAGGAGGTTATGTGGTGGAAAGTCTAGATATCAGGCGCAAGCTTGCAGATTTTAGTATAAAAGGGTTTATTTCAAAAAATACAATACTTTTAGTCCTTTTAGTGTTAATTGCCGGAATAGGAATTTCCAAGCCCAATTTTTTGAGTGCTAATAACCTGATGAATATTCTCATTATTTCTTCTGTGAGGATTGTTATTGCACTGGGTGCAGGTGGAATCTTGATTACACGTGGTGTAGATCTTTCTGCTGGGCGTACAGTTGGCTTGGCTGCTTGTATTGCTGCGAGTTTGATACAACGCCCTGACTATGCCAATAAGATGTATCAGGCATTGCCAGCACTTCCTCTTATCGCACCTATTTTGGCTGCTATGTTTGTGGGTTTACTTGTGGGAATTTTTAATGGAACTGTGATTGCCTTTCTCAAAGTTCCTCCATTTATTGCTACACTGGGGGCGATGGTTGCAGTCTATGGTTTTGCAAGTATTTATATTGATAAGCCACCACTTGGTGCTCAACCTATTGGGGGTTTAAGAAATGATTTTACAGAATTGAGTTTTAATGGGCCGATTTTGCCCTGGTTGGTCATTATTGCCTTGTTGGTTGTTGCCGCATATTGGTTTATGCTCAATAAAACTGTCTTTGGAAAAAACCTCTATGCAATTGGGGGAAATCCTGATGCAGCAAATGTAGCGGGTGTCAGCGTTAGTAAAAACCTCATTATGGTGTATGCAACAGCAGGATTATTATATGGCTTGGCAGGGGCAATGCTTGCTGCACGCACTGGTAGTGCTACAAACAACACAGCCAATGGTTATGAGCTAGATGCGATTGCAGCCTGTGTGATTGGTGGTGTCTCAACTTATGGTGGTGTTGGTACCATTGCGGGTATCCTTACCGGTGTTTTCATTTTTGAGGTACTCAATAATGGATTAGTTGTTTTGGGTGTATCTACCTACTGGCAACAAATCATCAAAGGCATTATCATTATCACAGCGGTAGCTGTAGATATTAGAAAGTATTTAGCCAAAAAGTAAGCAAAAGAGGGGCTTAGGCCCCTCTTTTGCTTGCGGCAAATTTCATCATAATATCGACGGTTGTCTCAATTCCATTTTCTTGGTGTAGTAATTGGCCCAATTCTTGTGCTTTTTTTGTATAAATTTTATGACTTATTATTTCTCCAAAAGCTTTCTTGAGTGCATAGCGTGTGCATTTTTTTTCTGACAAAATTGCAATGCAAGTACCTAAATTCTGCATTTGTCGTGCCCAAAATGGTTGGTCTGCAATAAATGGAGAGATGATCATAGGTTTTTTTGCCAAAAGTGTCGCCGCTGTTGTCCCTGCACCTCCATGATGCATTACTGCACAGACCTCAGGAAAGAGCAAATGATGTGGGGCCTCGTCTATTACCAAAATATGATCCTGATGAGATGATTGAATCCCACTCCAACCAGCAATAAAAATAACACGCATATTTAATTCTTGTGTAACCTGTACAAGATTTTGAAAAAAACGAGCTGGATTTTTCATGGGCATACTACCAAATGTCACACATAATGGGGCTGGACCAGAATTTAAAAATCTCTGGATTTCTGGGGACAATACTTCTTTTTTTGTCGATAGATTCCACGTGCCCGTCACATATACAAGTTCTGGCCATTTTTTAATTTTTGGAAAAAAATGGTGACTAAAAGCATAGAGTGTTGGAATTGTTTCTCCATTAATGAGAGTTGGCCAGGTTTGTTTGCGTTTTGCTAGCTCTAGTTTGTTTTTGCGCCAGGTATTAATTCTTTTTTTAAATGGCAAAATCATCAATACATTGGGAAAATAGGAAAGTTGATTAATCAAGCCACAAGAGCATGCGGGAAACAGAGGGTAGGTTAGTTCTTTTATTGGTACTATTAAGGGCGCTGGGTGTGCCATAAAAAGAGGTAGGCGTAATTTTTCTGCAATATCAAAGGCAGTTAAGATTTTGGGGTGTGCGATCAATATATCTGCGTCTGTGGCATATTCTAAGCAGGCATCCCAGCTATCTACCATTTGTTGTATCATTTTTTTCCAGATTTTTTTTATACTAGAAAACTTCATCTTGATCACATCATTGCCTTCTTCAGATTTGGCAATCGCCTCTATATCAATATCCAAGCCATAAAATGGAATCATATATTGTTGCACAAGGTTTTTAAAATTATTGGATGTAATAAATTTGACAGCAAATCCCGCATTTTGCAAACCAATGGCGAGCGCTAGGTATGGTTGCACGTCTCCACGTGTTCCCAGTGTCATGATACAAATCGTAATTTTCATTATTTTGATAAACCTTTTTGACTAGAAAATGTCTTAAAAAATTGGAACAAAACAACACAGATAAATGCTGTAGTCAAGAACAATTGCACGCCTGAAACTTGAAAAACAATAGAAGAAAATTGTGGATATTTATCTGCAAAAAATTCAGAGGTCTTTATTGCTGCCAATGTTGCAATGGCCATGGGAAATGTGATTCCAGCAAAAACAGGAGTAAAAAATCTAGAAAAATGGCTGGGAATATAGATGCAAGTATGCAAAAATGCACCCATAATGATACTGTAAAGTGCTATAATCAAGAAAGAATTCACGCTGGGAAATGCATTGAGACTAGAGAGAAGGATGAGTGAAGGGGGTGCGAGAAAAATTCCCCTAGAATGGCAAAATGCATGGGGAATTCCATGTCTAAAAACACGTATAAGAATGGGACAATACAAGATCAATAATGCACTAAGTCCATAATAAACTAAACATTGAATCAAGGTAGGTTCATTAAAGGGTTTTCCTACCACTCCTGCAACTAAGATTCCAAAATATGTGACAAACCAAGTAGGGATGAATGTTTCATATTTAAAGCCCCTAATGAGATGCTTGTATGTGAAAAGGAGGATGAATAGGGCATGCAAGCCGATACTTGCAAACCACAGGCTTTTTGCAAATTGTGGTTGATAATAGAACAAGAAAGCACTCACAAGCATCATTAACATGCAGAATACTGGGTATAAACTAGCAAGTACTGGGTTTTTATATTCTTCTCTGCATTGGGTATGATGGATGACCAATTTAGCCAACATGAGCAAAGCAATGGCTATGCCAAAAGAGTTCAGTATGTGCCGTAACCATGTGTAGCCCAATAAGCCGTAGATATTACCCAATGTGACAGTTCCTAGAGTAGTAGCAACAAAACCTATAGGCATTGTGATTAATTTCATAGATTTCAGATTATATCATAAGTGAATATTTTTTTCATAGAGATATTGGGATGGCAGAATTAGAAGAATATCCAAAAAATGAGAGCCTTACTAATATTTTTTAAAAAAATAGTTGACATGTGAGAGTTGGATATTATATGATTCTCCTGTTGGGCGTGTGAAGCGCTTGATTTTTGTTTTATTGGACAGTTAGGGAAGGGGAGAGAGATACGCTTGGTGAGGGGTCTGAATCAATGATGATTCAGCTAACTTGTCAAATTTCTTAAAAAATATTTTGACTAGTGAT